>VMTE01000049.1 GCA_013791775.1 Hyphomonas sp. | reverse complement strand
TCGCACCACCCCGTCGGTGGTCGCCTTTACCGAAGGCGGCGAGCGCCTCATCGGCCAGCCTGCCCGCCGGCAGGGTGTGACCAACCCGGATTTCACCTTCTACGCCATCAAGCGCCTGATCGGGCGCACCTTTGATGACCCGACGGCCCAGAAGGACAAGGCGATGAGCCCCTTCGGCATCGTCAAGGCGCCGAACGGCGACGCCTGGGTCAAGGGCCGCGACAAGGACTACTCCCCACAGGAAATCTCGGCCTTCATTCTCACCAAGATGAAAGAGACGGCCGAGGCCTATCTCGGCTCGAAAGTGACGCAGGCCGTCATCACCGTCCCCGCCTACTTCAACGACGCCCAGCGTCAGGCCACCAAGGACGCTGGCAAGATCGCCGGCCTCGAAGTGCTGCGCATCATCAACGAGCCGACGGCGGCCGCCCTCGCCTACGGCCTCGACAAGAGCGGCAACAAGACCATCGCGGTCTATGACCTCGGCGGCGGCACGTTCGACGTCTCGCTGCTCGAGATCGGCGACGGCGTGTTCGAAGTGCTGTCCACCAACGGCGACACCTTCCTCGGCGGCGAGGACTTCGACATCCGTATCGTCGATTTCCTGGCAACCGAGTTCAAGAAGGAACAGGGCATCGACCTGAAGACCGACAAGCTCGCCCTGCAGCGCCTCAAGGAAGAGGCCGAGAAGGCGAAGAAAGAGCTGTCGTCCACCACCCAGTATGAAGTGAACCTGCCCTTCATCACGGCGGATGCGACCGGCCCGAAACACCTCAACATCAAGCTGACGCGCGCCAAGTTCGAAAGCCTGGTTGAAGACCTCGTCAAGCGCACGATCGATCCCTGCCAGAAGGCGCTCAAGGACGCCGGCAAGACCCCGGCCGACATTGACGAAGTCGTCCTCGTCGGCGGCATGACCCGCATGCCGGCCGTTCAGGAAGCGGTGAAGAAATTCTTCGGCAAGGAGCCCCACAAGGGCGTCAACCCGGATGAAGTCGTCGCCATCGGCGCCGCGATCCAGGGCGGCGTGCTGCAAGGCGACGTCAAGGACGTGGTCCTGCTCGACGTCACCCCGCTCTCGCTCGGCATCGAAACGCTCGGCGGCGTGTTCACGCGCCTGATCGAACGCAACACCACGATCCCGACGAAGAAGTCGCAAGTCTTCTCGACGGCTGATGACAACCAGCCAGCGGTGACCATCAAGGTCGCCCAGGGCGAGCGCGAAATGTCTGCGGACAACAAGCAGCTCGGCCAGTTCAACCTTGAAGGCATCGCCCCGGCCCCGCGCGGCCTGCCGCAAATCGAGGTGACGTTCGACATCGACGCCAACGGCATCGTGTCGGTCTCGGCGAAGGACAAGGCCACCGGCAAGGAACAGCAGATCACCATCCAGGCGGATGGCGGTCTCTCCGAAGCCGACATCAAGAAGATGATGGCCGAAGCCGAAGCCAATGCCGGCGCCGACAAGGCGCGCCGCGAACTGGTCGAAGCCAAGAACCATGCCGAGGCGCTGATCCATCAGACCGAGAAGCAGGTCATCGAGCACGCCGACAAGGTGTCGGACGCGGTGAAAGGCGAAATCGAATCGGCCATTGCCGATCTGAAGACCGCCGCTGCCGGTGACAACGCCGCCGACATCCAGGCCAAGCACCAGGCCCTGATGACCGCCGCAATGAAACTCGGCGAGGCCATCTATGCCGCCGCCGGCACCGCCGCTGCCGAAGCCGACGGCGCCAAGGATGACGGCGTGGTGGACGCGGACTTCGAGGAAGTCGACGACGCCAAGAGCGCGTAAGCGGCTCTCGTCCTGACACAGACAAAACCCCGCTGGAGCAATCCGGCGGGGTTTTTCTTTTGACTTCCGCTCATCCCCGCGCAGGCGGGGATGAGCGGTATCAGGCTTCCACCACTTCGCTCACCCACCGCCGACTGGGCCGCCTTCGCCATCTCAAATGATCACAACCACCTTCCCCGTCGCCTTGCGGTCCATCAGCTCACGGATGGCTTCGCCGCCGCGTTCCAGCGGATAGGTGTTGGAAACATGCGGGCGGATCTTGCCAGCGCCGTAGAGCGCGAACAGTTCCTTGACGTTCTGCGCATGCGCCTTCGGGTCTCGCGCCACGGCGGCGCCCCAGAACACGCCGCGCACGTCGCAGCTTTTCAGCAAGGTCAGGTTCAGCGGCAGCTTCGGTATGCCGGCCGGGAAGCCGATCACCAAGAAGCGACCTTCCCAGTTCAGCGCGCGCACGGCCGGTTCGGCATAGTTGCCGCCGACCCCGTCATACACGATGTCCACCCCGCCGCCGGAAATCGCCTTGATGTCGTCGGCGAACTTCTTCTGCCCGTCGCGGTCGAGCTCTGCCGCATAGACGAGGCCGAGGTCTGCGCCTTTCGAGAGGCAGAAATCGACCTTCGCCTGGGTCGAGGCGGCCGCGATCACCTTCAGGCCCATCGCCTTGCCAAGTTCGACTGCCGCAATGCCGACCCCGCCGGCCGCGCCGAGCACCAGCAACGTCTCGCCCGGCTTCGGATCGGCCCGGTCCTTCAGCGCGTAATAGGACGTGCCATAGGTCATCATGAACGCCGCCGCCTCGTCGAACGGCATGCTGTCCGGGATCGGCATCACGCCGTGACCGCCCGCGACGGCATATTCCGCCATCCCGCCGCTGCCCACCGAGGCCAGCACCCGGTCGCCCGGTTTCACATGGCTGACGCCCTCGCCCAGCGCCGAGACGAGGCCGGCCACTTCGCCGCCCGGCGAAAACGGACGCGGCGGCTTGAACTGGTAGAGGTCCTGGATCATCAGCGAATCAGGGAAGTTCACCCCGCAGGCCTTCACCTCGATCAGCACCTGGCCCTTGCCCGGCGTGGGCACGGCCACATCTTCGATCACGAGGGCCTCCGGCCCGCCCACGGTTTTCGACAGCACGGCTTTCATGCGCCACTCCCTTCACGGCTTGTTGTTTGTCCGCCCTGACGGTAGCCATGCGCCACACCCACGCCAAGCCTGACGCGAGGGGAAAGAGGCAAAAGAGATGGCAAAGATCTGGGCACTGGCCCTGCATGGCGGCGCGGGACCGATCTTCGGGCGCGACTATTCCCCGGAAGAGGCCCACATCCGCGGCCTGTTGCGGGACGGCGCAGACCGTCTGGCGGCCGGCGAGGCGGCGCTCGACGTGGTGGAAGCGATGGTGATGGAGCTTGAAGCCTCCGGGCTCTACGTCGCCGGGCGCGGCGCCAGCCCGAACACTGCCGGTCACTGGGAGCTTGACGCCGCCATCATGGACGGGCGCACCCGCCGCGCCGGCGCCGTCGGCGCGCTGCAGGGCTTCGAGAGCCCCGTTCAGGCCGCCCGCGCCGTGATGGAGCGCACCCCCAACGTGATGCTCGTCGGCCAGGGCGCGGCCCACCTGGCCGCCGCCGCAGGCCTCGCCCGCGTGACGGATCCCGCCAGCTATTACGGCGCGGTCGACGAGGACACCGTCCAGGAAGACGTCCCGCCCCCCGGCGCGAACATGGGCACCGTCGGCGCCGTCGCGCTTGATCATTACGGCGACCTCGCCGCCGCCACGTCCACAGGCGGCGTCCTCTCCAAGACGCCCGGCCGCATCGGTGACACGCCGATCATTGGCGCCGGCACCTGGGCGGACGAACGCTGCGCGGTCTCCTGCACCGGCCTCGGCGAGTATTTCATCCGCGCCAACGCCGCCGCCGATGTCTCGGCCCGCATCCGCTATGGCAACCAACCTTTCGGCGCATCGGTCCAGGGGGCGCTGGACGACGTCAAACGCCTCGGCGGCAATGGCGGCATGATCGCGGTCTCCGCAGCCGGCGAGCTCGCCTGGGGCTTCAACTCCTCCGGCCTGAAACGCGGCCTCGCCGACTCGCGCGGCCGGTTCGACGTGGCGACCTTCCTGTGAGCACCCTGTTCTGGATACTCGTCGCCGGGCTCAGCTTTGCCGTGCTCCTCGCGGCGCAGATGCGGATCCTCCTGTCGATCGTGCTGCGCCGCGCGCTCGCCGACAAATTCGGCGGCAAGCATACCGATGCGCGCTACCGCACGGCCATCTACGACGCGGGACGAACCGGTCCGGACACGGAGGAAACAGGTTTCCTGTCCGCCCGGTACCCGCAGCCGCTGGCGCATCTCACGTTGGCGCGCCGGGTTGCGCTGGCGGCCCCTGCCCTCCTGCTGCTGGTCATCCTCGCCGGACGCTTTGCCTTCGGGGTGATCTGACATGCGCGGCTTTTTTGCCATCGGCGCCGAACGCATCTCCAAGCCGCGCAATCTCGGCGCCCTGATGCGCACGGGTCATGCGTTCGGGGCGAGCTTCGTATTCTCCATCAACGCCGCCCGGGACATCAAGGCCGCCCACTCGGCGGACACATCCAAGAGCGACGGACAGATTCCCTTCTACCAGTGGGACTCCATCGACGAGATGCAGCTTCCGCGCGGTTGCCAGCTGGTCGGCATCGAGCTGACCGATGATGCTGTGATGCTGCCCACCTTCCGGCATCCGCCGCAGGCCGCTTACATCCTCGGCCCGGAGAAGGGAAACCTCTCGCCCGAAATCCTCGAGCGCTGCGCGCATGTCGTGAAGATCCCGACCAAGTTCTGCATCAATGTCAGCCTCGCCGGCGCGCTCGTCATGTATGATCGCCACCTCTTGATGGGCAGCCACGCCCCGCGCCCCATCATGCCGGGCGGGCCCGACGGCCCGCGCCGCAAACACGTTCCTGGCCCGGATCGCCGGAAGCCGGGCAGCGGGGCCTGATCACGCGCCCGTCAGGCGCTGCAGCAAGCCCAGCATGCCGGTGAACCGCAGTCCGCCATCGCGCACCGCAAGGGCGTAGCAGACCTCGCCCTCATCCCCGACCGGCTGGTGCAAGTCGTCCGGGCCGTTGATCATCACCTCGCCCGGCCCATAGCTGCCGCGCTCATCGGAAAACCCACCCGCCACGACCAGTGTGTACTCGGTGCCGGCATGGGTGTGGTGGGGAATCCGGGCGCCGGGCGATATCCTGTAAAGCTCGGTTTCGAGACCGGCGTCGCTCAGCAAGCTGAGACGTTTCAATCCGCGTCCCATCCTCTTCCATCCCGCCCTGCCGATGGCCTCCAGCGCGGCCCCGCGCAGCGGCTCCGGCAGTGCCAGCACTTCCTGCGTCGCCTCGCCGGCGGCGCGCCCGGCCGCGACCGATGCCTCTGCGCCGGTGTCCAGTGCGTCAATCGCGGCGAGCGCCCGGTCAAGCGCGCCCTCGCTCAGCGGCGCGGCCGGCGCGGTCTCCAGCACGGCGCCCGCGATCATTTCGCTGACCGCCACCGACTGGCGGATCCCCGGTCGCAGCGCGCTTTGCGTTTCCACCATCAGCGCGAAGGCGGGGTCAAGGCAGCCCGCCGCGTAGGCGGCGTAGAGCTCACTGAAGAGGTTGGTAGGGGTCTCGGTCATTCGGGCGCAGCAATCCGGTAGGGTGTGAGAAACATTGTCCAGAAGTCTTAGTCGTCAAGGCCGGGGGGTCAAACAGTGTCGTCGAGGCCGCCCCGGAGCCTCAGGAAAGCCAGCCGGATGCGGGATTTCACGGTGCCAAGCGGCAGGTTGAACGCCGCCGCGATCTCGGAATGCGAGAGACCGTCATAGAAGGCCGCCTGCACCAGCATCCGCTGGTCCTGCGGCAGTTTCTCCAGCTCCGCGCGCACCAGCACCTCGCGCTGGTCCTGCGCCAGCAGATCGTCGGGCCGTTCGATCTCGGGCGGACGCAGCATCGGGTCGTCGCCGTTCAGTTCCGGCCGGCGCTGGCGGCGCTGCGCATCGATCCGGCGATTGCGGGCGATCCGGAACAGCCAGGTCGAAACCGACGCCTGCTGGCGGTCATACTGGCCCGCTTTCTGCCAGACCGTGACCATCACGTCCTGGGCGAGTTCCTCGGCCTCGCCGTCGCCCGCGCCGAGGCGCAGCATGTAGCTCTTCAGACGGGGGGCGTAGAAATCGAACAGTTCCGCAAAGGCGGCGCGCGAGCGCGCCCCGGCAATCGCGTTCATGCAGTCCGCATGCCGCTCGCGTTGGGCCAGGTCGGCTGTGCGGACCATCTTATCGTGCACGCGCGCTCTTTCCCCAGGCCAGGCGCCGCGTTTCCACTGTGCGCTGGCGTAAACCGATCACGGCGGTTAACCCATCCGTACGACACGCGCTATAAGTGATTCCGGAGGTCGCGCCCGCCCGCGATTGCCACTACAGTTATGCCGTCAGCAGACTATGGGAAGAGACCATTGAGCACGCAACCCAGCCCCATGCGCCGTATCCTGCGATCCGCCCTGGTGATCGCGCCGATGCTTTTCGCCGCGCCCGCCTTTGCCGAACCGGCCGCTGTCGGCCGTTTCAAGGACTGGGCGGTCTTCACGGAAACGGTGGAAGGCGACCTCATCTGCTACGCGGCCACCGAGGCGGCCTCCAAATCGCCCGGCAAGGCCAATCATGGCGCCGTCTGGTACTACGTGACCAGCTGGAAATCCGGCAAGGCCAAGGCTCAGCCCAGCATCAAGGTCGGCTTCGACTTCAAGGACGGCTCCAGCCCGAAAGCCAAGGTCGGCCGCTCGTCCTGGACCCTGTTTCCGGCCGGTGCCGAAGCCTTCGCCGAGGACGCCGATGATCCGGCCATCGTCGAGGCACTGCGCAAGGGCGCCAGCCTCGTCGTCGAAGGCACCTCCGCGCGCGGCACCAAGGTGACCTACAAGTTCTCGCTGAACGGATCGGCCACCGCCATCGACAAGGCCGCCGAGGCCTGCCGCTAGAGCGGTTACCAATCCGGCCGTACGAAGCGTTCCGGAAACTTGCCGTCCGCTTCGGCATAATAGGCGAGCACCCGTTTCAGGTCGCCCGCCATGTCGCTGGTCGTCTCCAGCGGCCCCTCGATGCGCACCACCTTGGAGCGATAGTCGAGCACCGCGATCAGCAACGGCACCCCGGCCGAACGGGCGATATGATAGAATCCGGTCTTCCAGACCGGATTGGCCGTGCGCGTACCTTCTGGCGCGACCGCCAGGTGCATCTTCGGCCGCTCCGCAAAGGCGCTCTTCATCTGCACGACGACCGCATTCGCGCCGGAGCGTTCCACCGGCACGCAGCCGGACCGCCTGACCAGCCAGCCGAGCGGCCCGCGCACCAGCGATGCCTTGCCCATCCAGTTCAGCTTCACCCGGTACCAGCCGGCCACCGCCACCATCGTCAGCCCGTCCCAGTTCGACGTATGCGGCGCCGCCACGATCACCGATTTGGGAACGTCCACCGGCCAGTCCGAGCCGACCCGCCAGCCGGTTGCCTTCAGGTACAGCCAGGAGAGGCCGCGGATGAATTCGGAAAAGGCGCCGCGATAGGGCGCGCTGCGCCCGAATGGCCCCTTGGGCCGCTTTTTGGGTCCGGTATCAGTCATGCCCGCACGATCCGTGCTTTGCGCCCGATTACCATATACCGATGCGCGAATTCCTGCAGAAAGCCGAGGGATTACAGTCCCTGCCCCGGACATGCAACGGGCGGCAGTCCGGAGACTGCCGCCCGTCTGTCAGCCTGCGAAGGCCGGACGCGATTACTGGGTAATCGGCGTCAGGATGATTTCCACGCGGCGGTTGGCAGCGCGGCCTTCAGCGGTCGAGTTGTCGGCAATCGGCTGGGTCTCGCCCATGCCGATGGCGTTGATACGCACCGCTTGCGTGCCCTGGTTGATCAGGTAGGCGCGCACAGAGGCGGCGCGCTGCTGCGACAGCGTCATGTTGTAGTCGTCGGCGCCGTCAGAGCTGGCATGGCCGATGATGTCCACAGCGGTCGAGGGATACTCGATCAGCGTTTTCGCCACATCGTTCAGCGGGCCGTAGAAGCCCGGCTGGATCGTCGCGCTGTTGACCGTGAAGGTCACGTTGGACGGCATGGTCAGCTGAAGCTGGTCGCCCTGGCGGGTCACTTCGATACCCGTGCCGGCGGTCGCTTCCTTCAGCTTGCGCTCCTGCTCGTCCATGTAGCCGCCGACCGAGGCGCCGGCGATGGCACCGACAGCGGCGCCGATGGCAGCGTTGCGTTTGTCGTCACCGCCGGCCGCCATGCCGACGCCGGCGCCGAGGATGGCACCAGCGGCAGCGCCGGTGAGAACGCGCTGGCTCGGACCGGTCTGGCAGGCTTGGACCAGCGGAAGGACGAGGGCGACGGCGATAAGTGCGTATTTCTTCATGGCGTGGACTCCCTTGCATGAATGTGTTGACGGGGCTTGTGCCGCTTCCAGCCTGAACCCTGCCCAACAAGGCGGGGAATCGTCCCGAAACTCGTTCAGAATAAGGCCTTTACGCATCCGGCTCGTCTTAAAATCCGTCCATGTTGGCCGGGTTTTCCTTAATCGGCCGCCCATGATATAGGCCCGCCGATGAGCACGACCCTCGATCTGTCCCGGCGCCCCGCGCCCCTGCCCGGCCCCCGCACGCTGGCCGGCCTGTCGATTCCGGCTCTCAGGGCCGAGATGGAATCGCTGGGGCTGGACGGTAAACAGGCCGGCATGCGCGCCAAGCAGCTGCGCCGCTGGATTCACCATTTCGGAGCCCGTGATTTCGCGGTGATGACCGACATCGCCAAGGATCTGCGCGCCCGCCTCGCCGACACTTACGTCCTCGACCGCCCCGAAATCGCCGATCACCAGGTCTCCAAAGACGGCACCCAGAAATGGCTCACCCGCTTCGCCCCCGGCGTCGAGGGCGAAAGCGTCTACATCCCGGACGTCGGCAAAGCCGGCGCCCTCTGCGTCTCCAGCCAGGTCGGCTGCACCCTCAACTGCACCTTCTGCCACACCGGCACGCAGGCCCTCGTGCGCAACCTGACCGCCGCCGAAATCGTCCAGCAGGTGCTGATCACCCGCGACACCCTCGGCGAATGGCCGAGCGCCGAGGAAGACCGCCTGCTGACGAACATCGTCTTCATGGGCATGGGCGAGCCGCTCTACAATCTCGACAATATCGCCGAGGCCATCGACACCATCTCTGACGGCGACGGCATCGCCATCGGCCGCCGCCGCATCACGGTCTCCACCGCCGGCGTCGCCCCCAAAATCCCCGAACTCGGCGCCCGCACCAACGCCATGCTCGCCATATCGCTGCACGCCACGAATGACGACCTGCGCAACGAACTCGTGCCGATCAACCGCAAGTACAATCTGGCCGAGCTGTTCGATGCCATCCGCGCCTATCCCGGCCTCGGCAATTCGCGCCGCGTCACCTTCGAGTACGTGATGCTCAAGGGCGTCAACGACACCATCGCCGAGGCGCACGACCTCGTCCGCCTGCTGAACGGTGTGCCCGCCAAGATCAACCTGATCCCGTTCAACCCCTGGCCGGGCAGCCCGTATGAATGCTCCGGCTGGGACGCCATCGAAGCCTTCGCCGAAATCCTCAACCGGTCTGGCTACGCCTCCCCCATCCGCACGCCGCGCGGCCGCGACATCCTCGCCGCCTGCGGCCAGCTGCGCTCCGAAAGCGTCAAGAAATCCGCCGCCGAAAAGCGGCGTGAAGCATTGGCAGAGGGCGAAGCGGGAGTTCTGAGGTCCGAACCCTAGACCTTAGCACGGGTTCGAAAAGCCTGCGTTGATCCGACAAGCATCGCCGCAACAAAGGCAAACCCGCCTCCGATCAGGAACGTCGATTCAGGGCCAATCATGTCCCAGGCAAGGCCTGCAATAACGCTTGCAAAGAGGAGCGAAAGCCCCGTCGCCAGATTGAACAGTCCAAATGCCGAACCGCGAAGATGCTCTGGTGCGTTGTCAGCGACGAGCTTGGCGAGCAGGCCTTGGGTCAACGCCATGTGCATGCCCCAGAGTGCGATGCCCAGAAACACCCCGAACAATCCCGGCAGCAGTGCGAGCGACAGATCTGCAAACAGAAGCGCAAGCAGTCCGGCGATTAGCAGTGGTCCTGCTGGAACATGATCTGACAACGCCCCCGCTGGATACGCGCCAGTTGCGTAAACAATGTTCAGCACGACGAGCACCAGCGGCGCAAGGACGAGCGGTAGTCCTTCCGCATCTGCTTTCAGGATCAGGAAAGCTTCGCTGAAGCGGGCGAGCGTAAAGGTTATGCCGATGGCGACAACCACCCAGAAGGCACGGCTGAACTCGCCAAGGTCACGCACGCGGACGGGTGGGCGCGCACTGGATTTGGCAGACGATGGGTCTCTTTCTTCGACGCCCAGAACAACGCACGCCACCGCAAGCACCGCTGGAATGACCGCTACCCAGAAGACAGCGCGGATATCACCCGCAAAAAGTATCATGAGCGCGATGGCGAGCAGCGGACCCGTGAAGGCGCCGGCGGTATCGAGAGCCTGGCGCAGTCCAAAGGCGCGGCCACGTATTTCAGGCGGGGTGACGTCAGCCATCAGAGCGTCTCGCGGTGCCCCGCGCATACCCTTTCCAATTCGGTCGGCAAACCGGGCTCCGAGCACCACAATCGGCCCTCCAGCGACTGCAAACAGAGGTTTTGTAAGTGCGCCGAGCCCGTATCCGAACAGGATCAGCGGTTTGCGTCTGCCCCAGCGATCAGACAAATATCCGGAAAACACCTTTGTAACGGCGGCTGTCGATTCGGCCACGCCATCAATCAATCCCACCAAAGTGACACTGACGCCGAGGGTCACCGTCAGAAAAACCGGCAGCAGCGCATGAATTGTTTCAGACGAAACATCCATGAAGAAGCTGACGAGGCCCAGGGCCCAGACCGTTTTGGGAATGCGAGGTCTGGACGGCTGTTGGTCTGTTGGTGGTGGTCCCATCCCTGCATCTTCTCATATTTGGCAGATGCTCTTGATTGCACATCAGATGCTGCAAAGAAAAAAAACCGCAAGTCGTCCTCCGGCGATTTCGTGCCGCCCACACCCCTACCGCATCTTCGAAATCTTCAGCTTGTCGATCTTCGCGCGCGCCTGCACGGACTCCTCGCTGCGGGTCAGCGCCTTGCTGATGGCTTTCAGGCTCATGCCCTTGGTCGCCAGGAGGTGCAGCTTCTGCACCTCGTCGGTCGTCCAGGCCTGACGGTGGCGTTCGAACTTTTCGGCCATGGGCGGGGCCCTCCTTGCTGACCCCCACCCTTAACACCCTTGAGGCGTCAAAAGGCAAATGTCCGCTTCCGGAGGGTCAGGACGCAGCCACCCGCCGCAGCCTGGGCGCCAGCGCAGCGGCGGAGGCATCCTGCGCGGGCGTCCGGGCCAGGCTGAGCAGACCCGCCCGGGCCAGATCGCCCGGCAGGCCGGGCTGGCTGAAGAAATAGCCCTGAAGTTCGGTGCAGCCCTCATCGGCCAGCTGGCGTGCCTGCTGCGCCGTCTCCACGCCTTCCGCCGTCGTCCGCATGCCGAGCTTGGCGGCCAGCCCCATAACCGCGTGGATGATCGCCGCGCATTCGTCGCTCGTCTCCATCTGGTCCACGAAGGACTTGTCGATCTTGATCTTGTCGAACGGAAAGGCGCGCAGGTAGCTGAGCGAGGAATAGCCGGTGCCGAAATCATCCAGCGAAATGGTGGCCCCGAGAGCGTGCAGGGCGTGCATCGTGTCTAGGCTGTCTTCCCCGCCGTCAAACAGAGCGGTCTCGGTTATCTCGAAATCGACGCGACGGGGGTCAACCCCCGTCTGCGCCAGCGTGTGCGTGATCGTGGTCAGCAGCGACCGGTTCTTCACCTGCAGGGGCGACAGGTTGATCGAGATCCGCAAGGATGGGTCCCAGGTCGCCGCCTCGCGCAAGGCCTCGCGGATGATCCAGTTGCCGACCGGCCAGATCAGGCCCGTCTGCTCGAGCAGCGGCACGAATTCGGCAGGGCCCACTGGGCCGCGCTTCGGATGGGTCCAGCGGATCAGCGTTTCGTACGAGCCGACCCGCCCGGTGCGGGCATCGACAATCGGCTGGTAGTTGAGGCTGAACTCGTTGTTGGCCAGCGCGCTGCGCAGATCGGCCTCCATCGACGTGCGGCGGCGCACGGCGTCGTTCATTTCCGGTTCGAACAGGCGGGCCGCATCCCTGCCGCCCTCCTTCGCCGCGATCAGCGCGAGATCGGCAAACCGCATCAGGTCGGCCGCGTCCCCGGAGTGGTCCGGGAACAGGGCAATCCCGATACTGACGGTTGCCTGCACGCTGTCTGTGTCGGTCTCGACCGGCACCGACATCCGGTCCTGGATCGTCAGCGCCAGCGCCATTGCCTCGCCCGGACCGGAGATATTCTGCTGGAGGATCACGAATTCGTCGCCGCCGAACCGGGCGATGACATCGTCCGGGCCCAGCAAGGCCTGGATCCGTTCGGCCGCTGATTTAAGCACCGCGTCGCCGGCAATATGTCCGTACACGTCATTGATGGTCTTGAACCGATCGAAATCGAGGCAATGCACGGCAAAGCCCTGCGTCGTCTGGCCGAAGGCACTCGCGGCCGCCTGCAGCGCCTCGCGCAGCTTGTCCTGCTTGGGCACCCCGGTCAGGGAATCAAAGTGTGCCAGGTAGGCAATCTTCTGATCGTCCAGCCGTTTCTGTGTAATGTCGGCGCCGACCCCGCGATAGCCGTCGAACAGGCCGGCCTCGTTGAAGGCCGGCTTGGCAGACAGCTGCCACCAGCGGGCCACTCCGTCCCGGCGCACCGGCACGCAGATGTCATGGAACGGAATGTGGCCGGCCAGCGCCTCGCGCAGCCGCTGCAGATCCCCGGCCGCCTCGGGGTTTTCCGCGTCAAAGAAGCTGAGCAGCGGCATCTGGTCGAGCGCGTCGACCGGCAGGCCGGACCGTTCGGAGAGATGTATAGAAGGCCGGACGATCCGCAGCTGGTCGTCCAGTTCCCACAGGCAGTCGGACGCGGCCTCCTCGAACTCGTTGAGCAGCAGGCTGATGACGCCGCGCTTCTTCTCGAGCTGGTCGGTCTGGTCCTTCAATAACGCCTGTTGCAGCCAGGAGCGGACATGGTTTGAATAGTTCCACGACGTGGTCCGGATCATCACCACCGTGAGAATGCCGAGCAGCGTCAGCAGCGACAGCTGTTCGCTGCCATGGCCCGACCGCAGCAGCCCGATGGCCATGCCGAAGGACAGCGAGGCGACAAACGGAATCGCGGCCGCCGGGAGCGTTGACAACACATACGCCGCGCCGGTCATCATGCCGGCACAGACCCATAGCACGATGGCGAGGTCAAACCCGTGCGTCATCGGCAGGAAGAGGACCGGGCAGATCGACCAGGCGAGGCCCAGCAAGGCGGACTCGGCAATCGGGCGGCGCAAGTCGCCGGCACTGCGCGGCCGCGCCGGTGACGGAAAGCGCAGCACGCGCACGCTCGCAAGCAGACCCAGCAGCGCCATGAGCCCCATCAGGCCGGCCCACAGCCACAGGGCCGGAGACGGCTGGTGATGGGCCAGATAAGTGATCAGCACCGCCGCATTGCAGGAACTTGCGGTCAGGCCGAACGGCAGCAACTGCCGGAAGGTGTGAAGCTGCATACCGCGGATGTAGGCTGCGTGCTCGGCCGTCACGCCGAGCCGATCCGGTTTTACCCCCTGCTGCGTGCTCACCTGGCCGGCTCCCGATCAGCCTGCCGCGTGAACGCCACGGGTGTGCTGTCTGTCCAGCGGTATCAGCTCAAGGGAAAAAACGGCTTAAATCGATAGTTTCAATTTCTCCGAATCGCCCCCGGCCGGGTGCGCGCCTTGTCGCAGCCCGGCCCGCTTTCCACACCGGCGCGCACCCCGTCTGTTTGCGAATCCCGGCATCACCGCTAGGTATGTGCAGATGATACGCGCGCTCCTCCTGGCGGTCCTTGCGGCACTTCCGGCGGCCTGCTCCGGCAAGACCGAGGGGCCGTGCGAGACGTTGACCTTCGAATCGGTGCCCTATCTCGTGTGCACCTTCGATTCGGCCGAGGACGACATCCGCCTGTTCCTGTACGACGACACCGGCGCGCCCTTCGGCCAGTTCGACCGGCTGGCCAACCACGTCGCCGCCAGGGGTGGTAGTCTCGTCTTCGCCATGAACGCCGGCATGTACCACGAAGACCGCCGCCCGGTCGGCCTGTATGTCGAGGAAGAACAGTCCGAGATGGGCCTCGTCCGGAATGCCGGCCCCGGAAACTTCGGCATGCTGCCCAACGGCGTCTTCTGGATCGACGGCGGCAAGGCGGGCGTCACCGAAACCCTCACCTACGGCCAGCAGTTCACGGATGATGCGCCGCGCTTTGCCACCCAGTCCGGGCCGATGCTGGTGATCGACGGCGAGTTGCACCCGGTGCTCAACCCGGACGGCACCAGCATCCGGCGCCGCAACGGCGTCGGCGTCAGCGCCGATGGCCGGCGCGTGTATTTCGTCATTTCGGACGCGCCGGTGAACTTCCATTCCTTCGCCCGCCTGTTCCGTGACGGGATCGGCGTGCCCAACGCGCTCTACCTCGACGGCGCCGTGTCCAAGGTCTACGCCCCCGCGCTGGAGCGCGACGAAGCCGGCCTCGACATGGGCCCGATCGTCGGCGTCGTGCGCCAGACGAAGAAGTGAGCCGATGAAACCGCTGAGCCTTTCGCCCGAGCGCCGCCAGCGTCTGATCGAACAGGTCCAGACCCTGTTCGCCCGCGACTTCGACGAAACGCTGAGCCCGTTCCGCGCCGGCGAGATCGTCGACCGTATGACCGCCCTGATCGGCCCCGGCGTCTACAATCAGGCCGTCGAGGACGTGCGCGCCCACCTGCAGACGCGGCTGGACGATCTGAACGGCGAAGTTTTCGTGGACGATCCCGCCTGATCCTGCAGCTGACCTCAACAGTCGCTTCAGGCCGTTGTAGCCCGGCCCGAAGCCCCCATTTGCCGCTCACGATGTCAGGGAGACCCGCGCCATGTCCACGAAACTCTTCGGCCTGAAAAACTGCGACACCTGCAAGAAGGCCCTCAAGGACCTCGAAGCCAGCGGCGCCGCGCCCGAATTCGTCGACATCCGCGCCGAGGCCGACCTGAAAACCCTCCTGCCCCGCTGGATCGCGGCGGCCGGCGAGAAGCTCATCAACCGCAGCTCCGCCACCTGGCGCGCCCTCTCCGACGCTGACAAGGCCCGCGCCACCGGCGCCAGCCTCGAAGGCCTCCTCCTCGGCCACCCCACCCTGATCAAACGCCCGGTCATCGAAACCGGCGGGGACATCCTCATCGGCTGGACCGCCGAAACAAAGGCCCGGATCGGCTGAGCGCTAACGAAGTCCGGACACGCCGCTTGTCTAGCTGCGAAACGCCTCCGCAAACGCATCAACGAAAGCGCGCACTTTCGGGCTGAGCCGCGCCTGCGCCGGATAGACCACCTGGATCGGAATCGGCGCCCCGCCCCAGCCCGGCAACACTTCAACAAGCGTGCCCGCCGCCAGATCGCCGGCGACGGCCCAGCCGGGCAGCATCGCAATGCCGATCCCGGCCCGGGCCGCGGCGGCCACTGCAGAGCCTGAATCCGCCGCGAGACGCACCGGTATACGCACTGTTTCCACCTGCCCATCAGGCCCCAGGATCCGCAACCCATCCGTACCCTGAAGGGGCAGGAAGCGAAGTGAACCGGCGGCTTCAAGATCGGACGGCTTGGCCATGCCGGCCAGCTGCTGGAGGTAGGCGGGCGCGGCCACCAGCAAACTGCGCGAGAGGCCAAGCCGGCGCGCCACAAGCCGGGAGTCCGGAAGCTCGCCGATCCGGATGGCCAGATCGAAACGCTCGCCGATGAGGTCGATATGCACCGGCGCCTCGCTGAGCTCCAGGCTGAGGCGCGGATAAAGGGGAAGGAAACGGGCTGCAAACGGAACGATATAGCGCGCTGAAAACGCCTCCGGGCAGGCAACCCTCAGCACGCCCACCGGCTCGGCATGATACTCCGCTGCAGCCTGCGCGGCGGCTTCGGCTTCCTCCCGCATCCGCCGCGTATGCCGGTAGCAGGCCTCGCCCGCCTCCGTCAGCGAGAGGCGCCGCGTCGTGCGCTGCAGCAATTGCACGCCGAGCTGCGCCTCCAGACGGCTCACCTGTTCACTCACCGACGCCTTTGAAAGCCCGAGCGCAGCCGCCGCCTGGGTGAAGGAGCCCGCCTCCACAACCTCCGAAAACACCGCAAGCTCGTTCAACAACCTCATGGCGATTGTTCATAATACCGAACAATCTTTCCGGCAATCGGCCAATAACTGGCGCGACTTCGGTCTGGTATGCCAGTCCCATGAACAAAGGAGCCCAACCATGACCAACACAATCGTCCCCGCCGCTGCTGGCCAGACCCAGACCATTCTCGGGATGCAGCACGTCAACAAGTTCCTGCCGGACGCCGGCCTCGGCCTCGTGACGGAGGTGACTGCCGCGCCGGGCCTCGGCGCGCCGCCGCACCGTCACGACGCCGACAGCGAAGCCTTCTACATCCTCGAAGGCGCGCTCACGGTGGATCTGGACGGCCAGACCCGCCGCCTGCATCCGGGCGACATGTGTTTCCTGCCGGCCGGCAGCGAGCATGCCTTCCGGAATGAAGGCCCGGGCGATGTCCGGTTCCTCGCCGTCATCACGCCGGGCACGGACGCGCTGGCTTTCTTCACCGAGATCGACGCCGCCGGGCGCTCTGGCCACCTCACCCCCGATGCCGTCATGGCCATCGGCGGCGCCCACGGCCTCGCCTTCGCCCCGGCGGCCTGAACTTTCGGGGCGCGGCCGCAACGGAATCGCAATCGAAGCGCGTTCAAGCCGGGAACATCCGCACCGGAGTTGTCCCCATGCGCCGCATTCTCCTCGCTCTCGCCGCCCTCGTCTCGCTCGCGCCCCTCGCCCTGGCCGCGCCCGAGACCCTCACCGTCAGGGCCGGCAAGACCAGCCGCGAGCTGATCCTCTACGCCCCCGCGCCGTCCGAGGGCCCCGTCCCCGTCGTCATGGTCTTCCATGGCGGCGGCGGCGGCGCCGAGTGGATGGCGAACAAGTCCCGCGAACTCACCCGGACGCTCACCGAAGCCGGCTACGCCGTCGCCTACATGAACGGCTCCTCCCGCCGGGACGGGGAAAAACTGCGCACCTGGAACGCCGTCCACTGCTGCGCCTATGCGGCCAAGGCGAGGATCAACGAAGCCGCCTATGCCGACGCCGCCGTCGAAGCCCTCGACGCCCGCCTCGATATCGACCGTACCCGGATCTTCCTGATGGGCCACTCCAACGGCGCCATGCTGACCTACCGCCTCGCCGGCCAGATGAAAGTCGCCCCCCGCGCCATCGCCCCGGTCAGCGGCGCCATCTTCGCCGACCAGACCGCCCTGCCAGGCCGCACCTCGATCTTCATGTACCACGCCGTGGACGACGAGGTGCTGAGCTATGACGGCCACCCGGACGACAAGGCCGAGCGCTGGCGCACCGCGCCGCATGTCGGCTTCACCAAGGCCGAAGCGAAACTCGCCAAGCTCAAATCCTGCGGCGCCCCCGCCGCCGCGCCTGACCCCGTCGGCCTGACCGCTACGACCCGGACCTGCGCCGGCGGCTCGGTCATTCTCGCCACCTCGGCCGAAACCGGCAGCCACGAATGGCCCGCCCGCCCCAAGGCGGATTACCGCATCGAAGCCGCCCTCCTCGCCTTCTTCGACAGCCAGCTCTGAGGCAGTTTGGCGCATTCCTGATCGCCCGCAGCCGCCTTGAATCCGCCCAGAATTTTTTCTAGCTCTTCCGCTTCAGGGGATATTCAGGACACCATTATGCCAATCGTTTGGAAGTCATCCGGCTTGCTTGCAGCCGCCATGCTCCTCACCTGCGGGACCGCTTCGGCAGATCCCGGCGCGGCGCTCATCGACCGGTTCGACCCGGCGGTCCTCACCGCCATCGCCTCCGAAAAAGGCTGGACCGCCGAGACACTTGACGGCGCATCCGACCCCATCCGCGTGCGGCTGACCGGATCCAGCGGCATATCCTTTCTGCTGCAGGGCCATGCGTGCGAAACCGGGACCTGCCGCCAGGCGCTGGTGCGGGCCCACATCGTCACGGATACGCCGCCGGATGCGCCGCATGAAATGGCGGACTACTGGAATTCCAATTCAGGCCCGGTCAGCGCCGCCTGGACCGGCAAGGACTACACGCTCAATTATCATATCATTTTCACGGGCGGCATCACGCGCGCGAACCTGTCCGCCTTGCTGGACCAAATCGACTCCAACACCAACTCCCTGCGCTGGCTGCTTGCACCATGAACCTGAAACGCACTGCCGCTCTCTTCTGCAGCGCACTTTGTCTGGGCACCCTTACCGCCTCTCCCGAAAGCAACCGCCTCGTCACGAGCTTCGACTTGCCGGTCATGCGGGAAATCATCGAAGATCTCGGCTGGACCTGGCTCAACGTCTATTCCGGCGAGTCGCCCGTCGTCACGCTTCGCCGGCCCGACGATCGCTCATACCGGTTTTCCGGCTCGATGTGTGCGCCGGATGGCAAGCCGGAAGACTGCCAGGCCATCATCCTGGAATACGAAACCCAGCAACCGAACGCGGTGTCGATTTCGCACGGGCTGAACCGGGAAACCTTCTTCGTACGCGCGTACGCCGATACGCAATTCTCGCCGCCAAACCTCTGGCTGCGTCACACGGTCCATGTGGCCGGTGGCATCACCCGTGAGAACCTGCTCGCCAACATCGCCGCCTTCGAATTCGAGGTGGACGAACTCGAGCGCGGCCTTGAGGTCAACCGCCCGAAGGTTCTGGCCAACGGCCTGTACCCCGGGCGTTACACGACCTCCTATGGCAATCCGGACGGCAATTCTTTCACCTCCAGCTATTGCCTCGATCCGCGCGACGGCGACGAGCCCGCCGGCGTCATCGCCGCCGAGATGACCGCCGAGGGCGCCGCCTGCTTCGGCAGCCCGTCCGGCACCGGCGCTTTCAGCTTCACCTGCACCTCGCAGCTGATCGAGGGCGCCTTCTTCATCAACCAGAGCGCCACATCCCTTAGCTGGAATGGCAGCGCCACCATCGACACCGACGGCATGGGCGGCCGCGAGATCGTCCGGCTGCGCGGCAGCGCCAACTGGCAGGGCCCCTGCTGAGGCCGGGATTGAGCCGCGCCGCCTTTTAGGGCATGAAACATCCATCCGAGGGGTGTCCGGCATGGGGCCGGGCTGAGAGTTACCCTTTGAACCTGATCCGGGTCATGCCGGCGCGAGGGACGGAGAAAACGATGGGGCTTCTTCCCGACGAACTGCTCGTGTCACCCGTCGTCAGCGGGCGCTTCGGAAGCTTGCTGAAAAATGGCGAACGGTTCCTTTGGGCCAACCAGCCTGACAAGGCGGCTGTGCGCGCCCGTACCGTGCGGCTGTTCCTGTTTGGAAGCGGAAGCCTGCTCGTCGGCGTCTCGTTCACCGGAATTGGCCTCTGGCTGGCCATGAACGACAGGAGCATCTGGCTGTCGCTGATCGCCTTGGGAGTCGGAATCGGATCCTTGTTCGGCGGCATCGGCGAGACATGGAAGTTGCTATCGGAATCGCGCAAACTGCGTGAGGCCGCCTACGCGCTTACAAATTTGCGGCTCCTCTGCGAGTTCGACGGCGCCCAGAGCGAAATCGTGGCGCTGGAGCCGCGTTCCATCACCTGGATCACCCACCGCAAACGCGGCGCATTCAGCGACTTCAACCTCACCATCCACAACGACCCCGAGAAACCTGCCGAGATGACGTTCTTGTCGGGCGTCCGGAACGGGGATCACGTCGAACAACTTCTCAAGCAAGTCCTTCTGGGACAGGGAGACCCACAATGAACACCCCCACCAAGCCCGGCGACTTCGCCCCCCGCGCTGTCACCATCGGCCCCCTGCCCGCCAGCCGCAAGGTCTACACCGCGCCGGAGGCGGACCCCACGCTCGCCGTGCCCCACCGCGAGATCGATCTTCATCCGTCCGCGAACGAACCCGCCGTGCGCGTCTACGACACCTCCGGCCCCTACTCGGACGCTGGCGTCGCCATCGATGTCGAAGCCGGCCTTCCCCGCGGCCGCCGCGCCTGGATTCTCGAACGCGGCAATGTCGAGGAATACGAAGGCCGCGATGTGCGCCCCGAGGATAACGGCTTTGCCGCCGGCAAACACCTCACCCGCGAATTCCCCGTCCGCCACCGCCCCCTGCGCGGCCTCAGTGCTTCTTCTCCTCCCCCGCGCGCGGGGGCTCGCGAGGAACAACGATCGCACCGCGATCGCCCGAGCGAGGCCCCGAAGGGGTCGGAGGGGGGAGCGGCCCACCCGCTCGTTACCCAGTATGAGTATGCCAAGGCCGGGATCATCACCAAGGAAATGATCTACGTCGCCGAGCGCGAGAATCTCGGCCGCCGCGCCGCCCTCGAAGGCGCCGCCGCCCAGATCGACCAGGGCAATTCCTTCGGCGCCGACATCCCCGAGCACATCACGCCGGAATTCGTCCGTTCAGAGATCGCCCGCGGCCGCGCCATCATCCCGGCCAACATCAACCATGCCGAGCTTGAGCCGCAGATCATCGGCCGCAACTTCCTCGTCAAGATCAACGCCAATATCGGCAACTCCGCCGTCGCCTCCTCCATCGAGGAAGAGGTCGAGAAAATGGTCTGGGCGATCCGCTGGGGCGCCGACAATGTGATGGACCTCTCCACGGGGCGCAACATCCACAACACCCGCGAATGGATCATCCGCAACAGCCCCGTCCCCATCGGCACCGTGCCGATCTACCAGGCGCTGGAAAAGGTGAACGGCGTCGCCGAGGACCTGACCTGGGAGGTCTTCCGCGACACGCTGATCGAGCAGGCCGAACAGGGCGTCGACTATTTCACCATCCACGCCGGCGTCCGCCTCGCCTTTATCCACCTCACGGCCAAACGCGTGTGCGGCATCGTCTCGCGCGGCGGCTCGATCATGGCGAAATGGATGCTCGCGCACCACCGGGAATCGTTCCTGTACGAACATTTCGGAGAAATCTGCGACATCATGCGCCGGTATGATGTCTCCTTCTCCCTCGGGGATGGCCTCCGCCCCGGCGCCATCGCCGACGCCAATGACGCGGCCCAGTTCGCGGAACTCGAGACGCTCGGTGAGCTGACGAAAGTGGCCCACGCCAAAGGCTGCCAGGTGATGATCGAAGGCCCCGGCCATGTGCCGATGCACAAGATCAAGATCAACATGGACAAGCAGCTCGCCCTCTGCGGCGAGGCCCCGTTCTACACGCTCGGCCCCCTCGTCACCGACATCGCCCCCGGCTATGACCACATCACCTCCGGCATCGGCGCCGCGATGATCGGCTGGTTCGGCACGTCCATGCTCTGCTACGTGACGCCCAAGGAACACCTCGGCCTGCCGGACCGCAATGACGTGAAAGTCGGCGTCATCACCTACCGCATCGCCGCCCACGCCGCCGATCTCGCCAAGGGCCACCCCGCCGCCCAGCTGCGCGACGACGCGCTCTCCCGCGCACGGTTTGAATTTAGGTGGGAAGACCAGTTCAACCTCGCCCTCGACCCCGAAACCGCGCGCGACTTCCACGACCAGACCCTGCCGAAAGACGCCCACAAGGTCGCCCACTTCTGCTCCATGTGCGGCCCGAAATTCTGCAGCATGAAGATCACCGCCGAAGTGCGCGCCTACGCCGCCGGCCTCTCCGAAAACGAACGCACCGACCTCGAACGCCAATCCCGCGAAGCTGAAGACGGCATGCGCGCCAAAAGCGCCGAGTTCATGGAAAGAGGCGGGGAGATTTATCTGTCCGCAGACGGACGGAAGCGCGAGGCGATTGATTAGCCGGGAGGACAAGAAGCAGTTATGTTGTCGTTGCCCAAAACGATTTCAGCAGATTTATCAAAGGTCAGTCAGGATCAAGAGAAGAAGCACCAAGATGAAGATTGGCTCTTTGAAGCCAGTCGGCGTGACATAATTCGTCGCACTTTTCTTGAAACAGCAGATGCAACTTACATTACGGCCCGATGGCAGTTCTTGAATGGGCTCCCTTTCGAATTCTACTGGAACGCACTACACGCTTTGGAAAAATACTTGAAAGCGACTCTGCTTCTAAACCGCACGAAAGCGGACGATATCAATCACGATATAGTCAGGGCATTTGATCGCGCTCAATTGAAATTTGGAGAGGCGTTGCTACCCAACGTATGGCCTGCAGCCCTAACCGATCGCATAAAGCAGATCACGTCTGGTAATGCACGTCGAAGATTGAGGTACGCCGGAGCCAAGAGTTATATCGAAAATCTTAAAGCACATGGTGGAGCTGAAGCGCGATATGCGATGAGCAGCCACGTACTAAATACAACCGATTTGTACTGCTTTGATCTCACAGTTTTTCTGGTTCGACGTCTAGCTCAGGACTTAGACATCCAAGACAGTAAGAATGAGCTTCTTACAAACCCAGAAGTTTGTCCGTGTAGATACAGTCTATTGGAGCAAATATTTTCCAAGAACGAGCATCCGCTTCGCTCGATTCTAGCTAGATGCAACTATTTTTTGGTTCCGGAGCCGGATACATCGAAAATGCTTGCCGTCGGAGTATTTGGCCGAAGCGCCGCCAACTCAGCCCTATACAACAATGTTGTAGAGAACTCCCAGTCTCCCAGTCCTGTGAGGAATGCGGTTTCGAAACGTCTGGCACGCTGGGCGAAAGACAATTTACCCGGAATCAAACCTTACAAGGCTGAGCTGGAAAAGTATGAGTAAACGTAGGGTGCATTAGGCCGGAGGCCGCAATGCACCGCTTTCGCGCTCGCCCCATCGACACCCCCGCCCCACTCCGCCTAACGTCTACCCGAGAGGCGAACGCAACCCCCTGCCGAGGACCCCGCCATGCCCTTCCGCCCCCCCGCCGCCGTCGCCCTGCTGGCGCTCGCCGCGTGTGCCACGCCCGCCGCGCCGCCCCCCGCGCCCGAAGCGGTCGATCCCGCCCTCACCGCGCTGATCGCGGAGAAGGACGCCGCCATGTTCGCCGCGTTCAATTCCTGTGACGGCGAGACCTTCGGCGCGTATCTCGAAGACGGCCTTGAATTCTACCACGACCAGGCCGGCCTGTCGGTCGGCCGCGCCGCCACGGTCGAGGCGGTGAACAACAATGTCTGCAACAACTTCACGCGCCAGCTGGTGCCCGGCACGCTGGAGGTCTGGCCCATCCCCGGCTATGGCGCAGTCGAAACCGGCCTGCACACGTTCACCAATGTCGGCGCCACCGCGCCCCACGGCATCGCCCGCTTCCTCCACGTCTGGCATGAGGACGCCGGCGCCTGGCGCATCGCCCGCATCGTCAGCTACGATCACGGGCCCTATCCACGGGAAGCGCCGGCTGAATAGGCCAGCATAGGGTGCATCAGGCCGAAGGCCGTCATGCACCGCCGCGCCCGCCCCGCCTTACGCACCAAAATCCGCCCCCGCGCGAAACAAAATATCCCGCCCCATCAAGCCCTTGTAAAATACCTCGGCCGCGCGAACACAACACCTCTGCGCCGGGGTTATACTCCGGAGTCATGGACCAGAGCCCTCCGCCCCCGGATGATCGATATGACGACCTGCTGATCGCGGCGCAGGACCTGATCGGCTGGCTGATCGGCGAGACGGCCCGCCTCCTCGCCCTCGGCGGCGGCGTGAAGATCCTGCGCTGGACCCTGCGCCATCTCCTCACCCCCGCCGAAGCGCTGATGCGCCCGCGCCCTGCGCCTGCTCGCCGATGAACTGCCCGCGCCCGCCTCCCGGCCGCAAGCGACAGCAAAGGCCCCGCCGCGCGCCGCTGCGCCGCTGCCCCCAGCGCCCCGCCGCCCGGTGTTTCGCCTCAACGAGCCACGGCCCGGCGCCCGGCGGTCCTGGCTTCCCGTCAACCAGCGTCCGCGCCTCTCGGTGGCCGGCCTCGCGCCTCCGCCGCCGCCCCCGCGCGCCCCGGCCGATGCCGGCGCCCTGGAGGCTCGGCTGCGCCGCCGCCTTGAAGCACTGAAAGCCGCGCTCGCCGATCCCGTGCCGCTCGCGCGCCGTCTCCTCCGCCAGCGGATGAAATCTCCCGCCCCGCGCCCGGCGCTCGCCTATGACCGCTCACCGGGCCTGAAGGCAAAGCCCCTCGGCGCCGACGGCGAGGCTGTGTTCCGTCAGCTGAACGATATCGCCCGCCAACTCGAACCCGCCGCGACGGATTCGTCCTGAGGGGTTTTCGAACTTGATCTTCCCGACCGGACGGCGCCCGCCGCGCCGGCCGCTGGCGCTTGCGCGCTCAAGCTCCCTCTCCCTCTCCCAAGGGAGAGGGGCGCGCGAAGACAGGAAATCGTATACGATTTCCTGAGCGCGGGGGTGAGGGGGCGCAGCATTCAAACCGGGTATTTCGCCTGAAGCGTAGCACCCCCTCACCCCTGCCCCTCTCCCAAGGGAGAGGGGTTCCAGAGTGAGAATGATCAGCCCTCGAACGGGTCCCGCATCAGGATCACGTCCTCGCGTTCCGGCGAGGTGGAGACGAGCGCACACGGCTTGCCGACGAGTTCTTCCAGCCGCCGCACATATACCACCGCTTCCGCCGGCAGGTCCGCCCAGCTGCGCGCGCCGCGCGTCGAGCCGGTCCAGCCTTTCAGCGTTTCATACACCGGCTCCACCGCCGCCTGGTCCGTCAGGCCGGCCGGGAAATGGTCAATCGTCTGGCCGTTCAGCCTGTAGGCGACGCAGACCTTGATCTCGTCAAACCCGTCGAGCACGTCGAGCTTGGTCAGCGCGAGGCCGTTGACGCCCGAGGTCGCACACGCCTGGCGCACCATCACCGCATCAAACCAGCCGCAGCGGCGCGGGCGCCCGGTATTGGTGCCGAACTCGTGGCCGACCGTGCCGAGGCGCTGACCGGTCGCGTTGTCCTGCTCGGTCGGGAACGGGCCGGAGCCGACCCGGGTGGTGTAGGCCTTGGCGAGCCCCAGCACATAGGAAATCGCGCCCGGCCCGACGCCCGATCCGGCGCTGGCATTTCCGGCGACCACGGACGATGAGGTCACGAAGGGATAGGTGCCGTGGTCGACATCCAGCATCACGCCCTGCGCGCCTTCGAACAGGATGCGCCGGCCCTTGCGCACCTGCTCGTCGAGCCGTTTCCAGACCGGCTGGGCATAGGCGAGCACCTGCGGCGCAATCTTCAGGAGCTCGGCCTTCAGCGCCGCGCCGTCGGGCTCGGGCAGGTCGAGGCCGATGCGCAGCGGGCGGTGATGTGCGAGCAGGCGCTCGATCTTCATGTCGAGCGCGGCAGGGTCAGCGAGGTCAGCGACGCGGATGGCGCGGCGGCCAACCCGGTCCTCGTAGGCCGGGCCGATGCCGCGCTTGGTGGTGCCGATCTGGGCGGCGCCGAGGGCCCCTTCCCGCGCCGCGTCGATATCCTTGTGCCAGGGCAGGATCAGCGAGGCATTGTCGGCGAGGATCAGGCTTTCCGGCGAGACCTCCACGCCCAGCGCGCGGATGCCTTCGATCTCGGCGAGGAGGTGCCAGGGATCAACCACCACGCCATTGCCGATCACCGACAGCTTGCCGCCCCGCACGAGGCCCGATGGCAGCAGGGCCAGCTTGAACACCTTGCCGTCGATCACCAGCGTATGGCCGGCATTGTGCCCACCCTGGAAGCGCACGACGACATCGGCGCGCGCCGACAGCCAGTCCACGATCTTGCCCTTGCCTTCGTCGCCCCACTGGGCGCCTACGACGACGACTCCTGCCATGACACACTCCGTTCACAAACGCCGCGACAAGGGCAGGAATTGGCGGCCAATTGCAAGGGGCAGATGCGCGCGGGGGCTTACTCGCCGAGGCGGTAGATCACCCGGACGCCGACATTGTCGATGCCCTGATTGCGGCCCGACCCGAGGATCTGGCCATGGCTGAGGTGTTCGTACATCACCTGCGCGCCCCACTTGTCCCCGAGGTCGCGGTTCAGCGCCAGGCTGGTGCGGAACAGGTCGCGCGACCCGAAGAACACGGTCTCTTCCGAGATCGGGTCATTGCGCGGATCGCCCTGCGGGAACGGGAAGGTCAGCTCGCCGTCATGGATGACATATCCGACGCCGGGCTCCAGCGACCAGCCATCCGCAAAATCCCAGTTCCAGTGCAGTCCGGCCCCGCCAAAGCTGGTGTCGCCGGCGGTGTTGACGCTCGCCATCACATAGGGGCGCGGGCTCCACAGGATGTTGAGGAGTTCCGGCGAGGCGAAGACGATCTCGCCATTGACGTTCGGGCCGTCTTCCTTGTTGGCATTGTCGCAGTTGGCGATGCAGACGTTATGCTCGGTCACGCCGAAGCGCACTTCCTCGACCAACTCGGCCGAGGCGGCGAAGGCGGGAGTGGCGGCGAGGGTCAGGGAGAGGACGAAACGGCGCATGGGCAATCCTTCATGACTTTTCTGTCACAGGGACATCGCGCCCGGCCCGCCCGCCGTCAAGTGTGGCCCGGGGAGCACGCGCTCCCCGGAAACCGGATCAGAAGTTCAGCACTTTCGCATAGCGAACCTGCGGCAAGGCATCGAGCTTCTCCAGCACGGCGGCCGGCGGCATCGAATCGATGCCCACCAGCGCGATCGCCTCGCCGCCGGCGGCCTGGCGGCCGAGGTGGAAGGTGGCGATATTGACCTTCGCCTCGCCCAGCATCTGGCCGAGGGCGCCGATGAAACCGGGCTTGTCGATATTGTTGACGTAGAGCGTGAAGGGCGAGAAATCGCCTTCCAGCGCCATGCCTTTCACCTCGACGATGCGGGGCTTGCCCCCGATCAGCGCGCCGGCCAGCGTGCGCCAGCCACCTTCAGGCGAATTCTTCGTCGCCTTGGTCTTCACCTTGATGCGGATCAGGCTGTCATAGATCGGGCTGGTTTCGGTCTTGGTCTCGGTCAGCTTGACGCCGCTTTCGGCGAGGATCGCCGGGGCCGACACCATGTTCACATCGCCGCGCGAGGCGCGCAGCAGGCCGGACAGCAGCGCGGCGGTCAGCGGCTTGCGGTTGAGGTCGGACACCTCGCCCTCATACTCGATGACCACCTCGTCATATCCGTAGTCGGAGATCTGGCCGGCGAAGCTGCCGAGCTTTTCGGCGAGCGCCGCGAAGGGCTTCAGGCGGGGGGCTTCCTCGGCCGTCACCGACGGCATGTTGAGCGCGTTGGTCACCGCGCCGGTGAGGATATAGTCCGCCATCTGTTCGGCCACTTGCAGGGCGACGTTTTCCTGCGCTTCGACCGTGGCGGCGCCGAGGTGGGGCGTGGCGACAAAGTTCTTGGCGCCGAACAGCACGTTTTCCTTGGCCGGTTCGACCGCGAACACGTCGAACGCGGCGCCCGCAAGGTGGCCGCTTTCGAGCAGGTCGCGCACGGCCGCTTCATCAACCAGCCCGCCGCGCGCGCAGTTGACGAGGATCAGGCCCTTCTTGGTCTTTTCCAGCGCTTCGCGGGAGAGGACGTTCCTTGTCTGGTCCGTAAGCGGAACGTGCAGCGTGATCACGTCGGCGCGCTTCAGCAGGTCGTCCAGTTCCACCTTCTCGACGCCGAGTTCGACAGCGCGTTCTTCGGTGAGGAAGGGGTCATAGGCGACGACCTTCATCTTCAGGCCGATGGCGCGCTCGGCGACGCGGCTGCCAATGTTTCCGCAACCTATCAGGCCCAGCGTCTTGTAGGAGACTTCAAGGCCCATATAGCCCGATTTCGGCCACTTGCCGGCCTGGGTGTCATTGTTGGCCGCCGGGATCTGGCGGGCGACGGCGAACATCATGGCGATGGCATGTTCGGCGGTGGTGATGGCGTTTCCGAACGGCGTGTTCATCACCACGACACCCTTGGCGGTCGCCGCCTTGATGTCGATATTGTCGACGCCGATCCCGGCGCGGCCGATGACCTTGAGGTTGGATGCGGCGGCGATCACGTCGGCGTCCGGCTTGCAGGCCGAGCGCACGGCGAGGCCGTCATAGTCGCCAATGATCTTGATCAGGTCTTCCTTGGACAGACCAACCTTGATGTCGGTTTCAATGCCGCGCGCCTTAAAGATTTCCACGGCGGCGGGGGAGAGCGTATCTCCGATGAGGACTTTGGGCATGTTCGTTTCCTGCTTCTGTAACCGCTCATCCCCGCGAAGGCGGGGATCGGGTCAAGGATGTGATTGGGGCACGCGGCCCCCGCCTTCGCGGGGGCGCGCGGTATCATTTGATGCGTCAGGCGAGCTTTGCGGCTTCCTCGTGGAAGGCCCAGTCGAGCCAAGGCAGCAGTTTCGTGACGTCGGACGGCTCCACCGATCCGCCGCACCAGATGCGCAGGCCCGGAGGGGCTTTGGCATAGCCAGCGGCGTCGAAGCAGGCGTTCTCCGTTTCGAGGCGTTTCATCATCTTCTTGATGAAGTCGCGCTGGCCGGCCTCGTCCAGACCGGTGACGCGGGGGTCAACGATCTTGAACGTCACGCCGGTGTTCGAGCGGATGGCCTTGTCGGCGCAGAGGAACTGGACCCAGTCCGTCCTGCCTTCCCATTCCGTCAGGGTACGGAGGCTGTCATCCGAGCGCGCCTTCAGCTTTTTCCAGCCGCCGAGCCGTTCGACCCAGTCGAGCGCCTGCAGGTAGTCCTCGACGCACAGCATCGAAGGCGTGTTGATGGTGGCGCCTTGGAACAGATCCTCGTCGAGCTTGCCGCCCTTGGTCATGCGGAAGAGTTTCGGCAGGGCGCGGTCCGGTGTGTAGCTCTCAAGGCGCTTCACGGCATTCGGGCTGAGGATCAGCATGCCATGGGCCGCTTCCCCGCCGAGGCATTTCTGCCAGCTATAGGTGATCACATCGAGCTTTTCCCAGTCGATGTCCTGGCTGAAGGCCGCCGAGGTGGCGTCGCAGATCACCACCCGATCCGGATTCGGCTTGATCCAGTCGGCATCGCGCACGCGCACGCCCGACGTGGTGCCGTTCCAGGTGAAGATGATGTCCGCGTCGTCGCGGGCTTTCGAGAAGTCCGGCAGCGCGCCGTAATCGGCCGTGTAGGTCTTGCAGTTCTCGAGCTTCAGCTGCTTGGTCGCGTCCGTCACCCAGTCGGAGCCGAAGCTCTCCCAGGCGAACACATCGACGGGGCGCGCGCCCAGCATCGACCACATGCACATCTCGACCGCGCCGGTGTCAGACGCCGGCACGATGGCAACCCGGTAGCCTTCCGGCAGGCCGAGGATCAGCTTGGTGCGGTCGATGGCGGCTTTGAGTTTTTTCTTGGCGTCGCCGGAACGGTGCGACCGGCCGAGGGCGGCGGTCACCAGGTTCTGCAGCGAAAATCCGGGATACTTAGCAGTGGGGCCCGAGGAAAAATGCGGGCACGCCGGGCGCACGACCGGCTTGGCGGTAGTCACGTTCATCTGTTTTACTCCTATCCTCACAGATAGGCTGGGCGCCGTTGGGGGCGCCTGGCCCGCCGGCGGTGTCGCATACAACTCATCCAAATGCTAGAGGGGAAAGGTGCATCGTGGTCGAAGCCGGCGGGTCCGGGTTCCGGCCAGTCGTCATTTTTGGTTGACGAAAATGGTCGGAACATTTAGAGAACATTGCATCGCGAGGGGGGGCTCATGGTGCACCGGATTCAGGAAATCATTGATCGTCTTTCGACCAACGGATCGCTGAAGGTCCGAAGCGCCGCAAATCCCATTCTTTGGATGGTTGGAACGATTTGCGCCGTTACCACGGCAGCCATGTTTACCAAGCCGCCGACGTGGGCGCTGATCGTACTCATGGCTGTGTTTGCGGTCACCGTCGTGGTAACCTTGGGTATCTTCATTTTCATGGTCTGGAAGCGACCCGATGACCTTCGATCAGAAGAATACTTGCTGGAGGAACGCAGGATATCCATGTATCGTGATGCACATTCGTCGGGTACCGCAATCCCGACCAGCGAGTTGAAGGCCATTCCGGATCCTAAGAAAGTCGGTGACAGTGATGAGCATGATTGAACGCCCGCACCTCGTCATTTTCAATGCTGACCAAGTGTCAGATGCGGCATTCCGGAATTTCATCCAGTCCAGCACAATGGTAACGTACTGGGCGCAGGTTTTTCCGAATACGATTTTCGTTTCTGCATTTGCTGATGCGCCTGCGCTTTCCGCGCACATCAATTCGCATTTCGGTCAGCTCCAATTTTTTGTGTCCGAAGTTTCAGACCCACATCGGCGGGACGGCTTCATGCCCAAGGGCGTTTGGGATTTGATTTACCACAGGAACCAAGCCATCCCCCTCAAGGCGGGCTGACCTCCAGCAGTTTCCAGGCTCAGTCGCGAATTTCTTGCGCTTGCCCCGGGCGGGTGCTTCTATCCCGGCATGAGCCTCCAAATCCTTCCCCTGTCCGGTACGCTGGGCGCTGAAATCTTCGGGCTGGACCTGCAGTCCGGCCTGTCGAACGCCGAGTTTGACCAGGTCCACCAGGCCTTCCTCGATCACAAGGTGATCGTGATGCGCGGCCAGAAGGCGCTTCAGCCGGACCAGCACAAGGCCTTCGCCCGGCGCTTCGGCACGCTGAACGTGCACCCCTACGTGAAGGGCATGGCCGGCCATCCCGAACTCATCGAGATCATCAAGGAGAAAGAGGACAAGGTGAATTTCGGCGGCGGCTGGCACACCGACATGAGCTTCGAGGAGACCCCCGCCCTCGGCTCCGTCCTGCATGCCATCGAGCTGCCGCCCTATGGCGGGGACACGCTGTTTGCCGACCAGCAGGCCGCCTATGACGCGCTCTCCCCCGGCCTGAGGGACACGCTCGCCGGCCTCAAAGCCGTGCATTCAGCAGCGCGGGAATACGGCGTACACGGAGCCTCCGCCCTGAAGCGCAAGTCCATGGACACGTCCGAAGCGCCGGACGCGCCGGAGTATGAGCATCCCGTGGTGCGCACCCATCCGGAAACCGGCCGCAAGGGCCTCTACGTCAACCCCGCCTTCACGCTGCGGTTTGCCGGCTGGTCAAGGCGCGACAGCAAGCCGCTGCTCGACTACCTGTTCAACCATTCCCGCGAGGAGCGCTTCACCTGCCGCGTGCGCTGGCAGGCCGGCGACGTGACGATGTGGGACAACCGGTGCACCTGGCATTATGCGCTGAACGACTATCCCGGCCACCGCCGCCACATGCGGCGGGCCACGATCAATGGGGACAGGCCGGTCTAGGCGGCCGGGTTCAGCAGGCCCCAGGTGATAGCAGCCTGGCCGAAGAAGTAGAGGAACCAGACGGCATAGGAAGCGGCCTTGTTCGGCGGGGCGTCGGCCGGGCGGCGGAAGAGCTGGTTGGCGAGGATGGCGTCCGAGGCGATGAACATCAGCGCGCCCAGCGTGACAAGGCGCCACTCGCCCGGCAGGGCAATCGCGGCGGCGCCCATCAGCAGGATCACGGCGCCATAGGCGAAGACCGGCCAGCGCATCTGGCCGAGCCAGGGCGCGAGCCAGCGGATATAGGCCGCGCCGCCGAGCACCAGCACGAACTGTCCGGCCTTGACCGGCCAGCCCGCAACCGCGCCCTCGCCGAGCTGCCAGAACAGGATCACGTAGAACACATGCGCCAGGAAGAAGGCGCCCATGCCCGGCAGCAGCCAGCGGTCCGGCTTGCCGGCGAGGAACAGGTCGCCCACCGCCGAAGCGGCAAGCGCCGCCCAGAGCAGCCAGGGCCCGCCTGCCGCAAAGGCGACCAAGGCGAGGATGGCGACACCGGAGACTTTCAGGACCGCCCGCGCGGCCCCTTCCCCCCGGAAACTGTAGAGGAATCCATAAGCCAGCGCCGCCAGGCTGGCGGTCGCGAAGGCAGCCGAGAGGGCAGACGGGCTCAGGCGGGATCCTTGACAGGTTCGGGCAGGCGCAGCACGCGGCGCGCCATCGCCCGGTGGCGGTCCTTCACATGCATCCCCACCACGCTGAGCGCCGTAGCCAGCACGGTGGCATCATCGGTGAAGCCGAGCCCGGCGATCACGTCCGGCAGCATGTCGACCGGCATGACGAAATACGCCGCCGCCGCGAAGAGGACCGCCTTGGCCTTCGCCGGCGTCAGGGGATCGCGGGCGCAGAAATAGGCACTGGCCAGATCGTCGGCAAACGGGATCTTGCCCGCAAAGCGCAGCAGCTTGGGGACGACGCCCCGCGCGGTGCGTTCGTTGCGCTGGATCGACTTGGGCAGGTAAACCCCGCCCTCGCCTTTCACCGTATTGATGATTTCCGCTGCGTCAGACATTGCGCTCTCCTAAGGGCATTATAGTTCACTGCAGTCACCGCTGAAAGCAATACCCACATTTAAGGAGGGCCTCGCCCATGGAACTGAATTCAAACGTCTCAGCTGTCATCACCGGTGGCGCGTCGGGCCTCGGCGCGGCCACCGCCCGCAAACTGGCCAGCTACGGCGTCAAGGTCACCCTGTTCGACCTCAACGCGGAAAAGGGCGAAGCGCTCGCCAAGGAACTCGGCGGCGTGTTCTGTAACGTCAACGTGACCGACGACGCCTCGGTGGATGCCGGCTTTGCCAAGTCGCGCGCCGCCATCGGCCAGGAACGGATCCTGATCAACTGCGCCGGCACCGGCAACGCCATCAAGACCGCCAGCCGCGACAAGGCGACCGGCGAGATCAGCCACTTCCCGCTCGATAAATTCAACCTGATCATCCAGATCAACCTCGTCGGCACCTTCCGCTGCATCGCCAAGTCGGCGGCCGGCATGCTGACGCTGGACCCGGTGGACGGCGAGCGCGGCGCGATCGTCAACACCGCCTCGGTGGCGGCTGAAGATGGCCAGATCGGCCAGGCCGCCTATTCCGCCTCCAAGGGCGGCGTGGTTGGCATGACCCTGCCGATCGCCCGCGACCTCAGCCGTGATTTCATCCGTGTCAACACGATCCTGCCGGGCATCTTCAACACCCCGCTGCTGGCCGCCGCGCCGGAAGCCGTGAAAGCCGCCCTCGGCGCGCAGGTGCCCCACCCCGCCCGCCTCGGCAATCCCGACGAGTATGCCTCGCTGGCCGTGGAAATGTGCCGCAACGCCTATTTCAACGGCGAAGACGTCCGCCTCGACGGCGCCATCCGCATGGCGCCGCGCTAGGGTTGGTGCTCGGCGCAGTTGGCGTGCTGACGCTCGCCGCGCCTGTGCCTTCGCCTTGCTCGTGGGGGAACTTCCTTCAGGCGTCAGAAACCCGCTCCCTCTGGGGGCGGGTTTTTTTACGTGCGGGAGGCGAGGACCTTTTCCCAGCGGGCGCGGGATTCGGGGCGCCAGACCCGTGCAGGGTCAGGATAGAATTCCGGGAACGCCGGCTTGCCATCGGTGATCGTGACCCAGTCCACCTTGGTCGAGGTGAAGATGTGGACGTCCGGCGTGATGGCACGCCGGTTGTCCAATGTCCCGGTACGGATGAATGCCGCCGCCTCGCGGGCCGTGGGATAATGGCTCCAGACGGCCACCTGGCACTCCGGGCAGCGCGCGACCATCTGACCCTTGCCGCTATGGCTGGGCGTGAGGATCACTTCGGGCGCCGCCCCCAGCAGATCGACCGCCGAGGACTCGATCACCGCATTGATCACGAAGGCCGAGCCGGTCTCCCGCTGGCACCAGGTGCAGTGGCAGCAGTGCGTGATCATCGGCGCGCGGGTCAGCCGGTAACGAACCGTCTCGCAGGCGCAGCCGCCTTCCATATGCTGGTTCATGGCAGGGTCCCCTTCGAACACCCCTCCCTTACAGGATCGCAATCAGATCGGCATAGGCCTTTTCCCAGCGGCAGGGGCTGCGCGGCGGCGGGAAACCGCTAAAGTCCCTCCGGAACAGGCTGCCAGACGGGGGAGAGATACGAGTGGAATTTGATGATGTCGTGAAGGGCCGCCGGAGCATCCGGGGCTTCCTGAAGAAGCCGGTGCCCAAGGCGCTGATCCGGGAAATCCTGGAAATCGCGATGCGCGCGCCGACCTCGCTGAACACCCAGCCGTGGAACTTCTACGTCGTGGCGGGCGACGTGCTCGACCGGATCCGCGCCGGGAATGTGGAGCGCAACCTGGCGGGCATTCCGCACAGCCGCGAGTTCCGCCTCGGCCCCGACTATGCCGGCGAGCACCGCAAGCGCCAGATCGAGATCGCCATCCAGCTGTTCGAGGCGATGGGCATCGAGCGCGACAACAAGGAAAAGCGGATGGACTGGATCCTGCGCGGCTTCCGCCAGTTCGACGCGCCGGTTTCCATCGTCATCACCTATGACAAGTCCATCCAGGGCAGCGACGTCGCCCCGTTCGACTGCGGCGGCGTGGTCAACTGTATCGTCAACACCGCCTGGAACCGGGGGCTCGGCTGCGTGATCAACTCGCAAGGCATCATGCAGAGCCCGGTGGTACGCGCCGAAGCCGGCATCCCGGACGACCAGGTCATCCAGACCTGTATCGCCATGGGCTGGCCGGACGACACCTTCCCCGCCAATGCGGTCGTCTCGAAACGGAAATCCGTGGACGAAGCTGCGGTATTCCGGGGGTTTGAGGACTAGGCGCAAGGGTGGCATAGATGGGTTGGACGCTCGGAGTACGCCCATGATCTTGACCCACCGGCTCACCGGCAGGCTTTCCCTTACCCGCAGCTGCGCGGCGCGCCTGAGCGCGGCCGTGCTGGCGGCCGTCCTGACCGGCTGCGCAGCGGCGGGACCGGAGATGACGCTGGTGAAAGCGTGTCCGGTGGCGGCCCATGCCGAGGCCGATATTGCCAGCTGCCCCGAGGCGGCCGCTGTTGACCGCAGGCCCGGGGCGATGCGGGACGCGCTCGCCGCGCTGAAGGCGCACGGGCTCGACCCCGCCGCCTATGTGGCCAGCACCGCCGACCCGGAGGCGGCCTGGAGGCTGGCGGCCACGCATCTTCGCTTCGGCGCCGTTGATCCGAAGACGATGGCCCCGCGCCGGGAGGCCGACCCCACACTGGCGGAGGGGACTGCCAGCCTGCCGCCCGAAAGCGGCGCAGCCGATTACCGCGCGGCGCTGGAGGCGATGGCGCCGGCCTCGCCCGTCTATGCGGCGCTGAAGGCAGAGCTCGCCCGGCAGGAGGTCGTGTTGTCCTTGCCTGCGGCGGAAAGCGACCTCGCCGCCGCGCAGGTGCGGATCGACAGCCTGCGCGCCGGTCTCGAACGACTGCGCTGGCTGCCGCGCGAGACCACGCCGCGCCAGGTGTTCGCCAATATCCCGACCTTCGAGGTGGTCGCTTATTCCGGTGACACGGAAGCCTCTCGCCGGGCAGCGATCTTCGGCCAGCTGAACCGTCAGACGCCGGAGTTTTCGGACGCCATGGAGTTCATCGTGTTTAATCCGTGGTGGGATGTTCCGGAAAGCATCGCGCGGCGTGACAAGCTGCCCCAGTTCCGGCGCGAACCCGGCGCGATCCCGAGGCTCGGCTACCAGGTTCTCGACCGGAGCGGCAACGTGCTGGACGCGGCAGCAATCGACTGGGCCTCAGTGTCCGGGTCGAACTTCCCCTACCATATCCGCCAGGCACCGGGGCCTGCCAATGCGCTCGGGCAGGTGAAACTGATCTTCCCCAATCCGCACAATGTCTACTTGCACGACACGCCGGACCGGAGCCTGTTTGCGCAGACGCAGCGCACCTTTTCCTCGGGCTGTATCCGCGTGGAGAACCCGGTCGCGCTGGCCGGATGGGTGCTGGAGGGTACGCCCGGCTGGGATCAGGCGCGGATTGACGCCGCGCTCGCCTCCGGCGCCGAGACGCGTGCGACGCTGGCGGCGCCGATATCGGTGCATGTCGTCTACCTGACTGCGTTTCCGGCAGCCGATGGCAGTGTCACCTACGCCCCGGACGTGTATGGCCGGGACGCATCGCTGCTGACGGCGCTCGCCGCCTTCACGGCGCCGGCGGCCGGTAGCGATCTGACCGCAACCTGGTCCCTGTCAGCACCCAATTCCGGCGACTGCGTCGATCACGGCTGACGCCGGCGGCGGCTGTCCACTCCTCTCCGGAACGCCCCCGACGGGCACCGGGTTGCCTCTGCGGGGCGCGGCGATAAGGTGTATCTGCAGTGATTACAGGGGTCTGACATGCGTATTTCGGCATTGGCGCTGATGATGGCGGTTTCGGGACTGGCGGCGGCGGGGGCCTCGGCGCAGACCTCCGGCTATTACCAGACCCCGGCGCTCGGCAGCGAGGCGCTGGTGTTTGCGAGCGAGGGCGACCTCTGGCGCGCGCCGGCTGGCGGGGGCGCGGCGGTGCGCCTGACCACGCACCCGGAAACCGAATCGCGCCCGGTGATCTCGCCGGACGGAAAATGGATTGCCTTCGACGCGGCCTATGATGGCCCGGAGGAAATCTACGTCATGCCGGTGGCGGGCGGCGCGCCGGTGCGCCTGACTCATGAAGGCGGCGGGGTGAGCGTGCGCGGATGGCTGGACAATGGACGTGTGCTCTACCGCACGACCAACCTGCCCGGCCCGATCCCGCGCCGGCTGCGCAGCATCGACCGGGAAACCCGAAAGATCACCGACATTCCGCTGGACGGGGCCGACCAGGCGGCGCTGCTGGCCGATGGCAGGACGCTGGTGTTCACGCGCTATGGCCTCTCGATGTTTTCCGACAATGCCGTGCAGTACCGGGGTGGGCGGATGGCGCAGCTGTGGCGCTATACGCTAGGCAGCGACGCCGAGGCGGTGCGCCTGGCGGCTGATTTCGGCGCACCGATCCGCAGCCCGATGGCGTGGAACGGGCGCATCTATTTCGTCAGCGACAAGTCGGGTACGGACAATATCTGGTCGGTCGACGAGATGGGCAACGATCCGGTGCAGCACACGCAGTCCGCCGCCTGGCAGATGCGCACGCCTTACCTGAAAGACGGAAAGATCGCCTATCAGAGCGGTGCTGATCTTTACACGTACGATATCGCTTCCGGCGTCACCGGGGCGCTTCATGTGACGCTGACCAGCGATGGCGATTTCAAGCGCGAACGCTGGCTGGAATCGCCGCTCGACTTCCTGTCCGATGTGCGCCTGGCGCCGCTGGGCGATGCGGTTTCAGTGACGGCGCGCGGCCGGTTCGTGACCGCCTTCACCGGGCAGCGCCGGCGGGTGGAATATGCCGTTCCGGCCGGCAGCCGGGCTCGCTCGGCCGCGATGAGCGGGGATGGCAAGAGCGTGTTCGCGATCATCGACAGCGGCAAGTATGGCGAGATCTGGCAGTTCCCGGCGGACGGACGCGGCAGCGGCAAGTCCGTGACGTCCGGCTCTCAGGACTATGTCTGGCGGCTTTTTCCGGCCCCGAAGGGAACGACGCTGCTGTACACGACCAAGCGCGGCAGGCTGTTCGAACTCGACACCGCCACCGGCAAGCGCACCGAGATCGACAAGACGCCGAGCAGCGCGGACGATGCCTTCCAGGAATTCACCTGGTCCGCTGACGGACGATACCTTGCCTATACCGGCTTTGATGCGCGCGACATGCCGCAGGTCATCCTGTTCGACACGAAGACGCGCACGCGGACAGTGCTGACGACCGGCAAGTTTGAATCCTCCGCGCCGGCCTTCTCGGCCGATGGCGCCTGGCTCTATTTCCTGTCCAACCGCAATTTCGAAGCCACGCCCGGCGCGCCTTGGGGCGACCGCAACATGGGGCCGGCCTTCAATGCGCGCGGCAAGCTCTATGCGCTGCAACTTGATCCGTCGGCGGCCTTTCCGTTCGAAGCGCCGGACGAGCTGACCGCCGAAGCGGACGAGGCGAAGAAAGCCGTTGAAGACGCCAAGGCCGGTAAGAAGGACAAGAAAAAAGAGACCCAGCCGCCCGAAGAGGAGACGCCGAAGCCGGCGAAGATCGTGCTGGACGGCGTTCAGGCGCGGCTCTGGGAAGTTCCGGTCCGGGCCGGCGATTACATCAGCCTTGCCGCCAATGCGACGCACATCTTCCTGCTGGAAAGCACGGGCGCGGAGACCCCGCCTTCGCTGAAGCGGCTGGAGATCACGGCGGAGAAGCCGAAGGTCGCCGACTTTGCGGAAGCCGCGTCCGTCTTCGCGCTGTCGGCGGATGGCAGCAAGCTGTTCGTGATGGCCGGCGAAGGCGCCGAGGCGAAATTCCTGATCCTTGATCCGGGTGCGGATTTCCCGGAAGACCCGTCGGCCAATCTTGTCCGCCTCGCCGACTGGCGCCCCGCCATCGACCCGCAGGACGAGTGGCGGCAGATGGCGCTGGACGCCTGGCGCCTGCACCGCGACTTTGCCTATGACCCCGCCCTGCGCGGCGTGAACTGGGACAGCGTGCGCGACCGGTTCGTGCCGCTGGCCGAACGGGTCGGGCATCGCAGCGAACTCGATGACCTGCTGGGGCAGATGTCCGCCGAGCTGGGCATCCTGCACAGCCAGATCCGGCCCGGCGAGACGCCGAAGGACGCTGAAGGCGGCCAGCCGGGATTCCTCGGGGCGACGTATGAAGCGGCCGCGGGCGGCGTGAAGATCGTGTCGATCCTGTCGGGCGAGGCTGACCGGCCGGACACGCTGGGACCGCTGCAGCGGCCGGGCGTCGATGTGAAACCGGGCGACCTGATCACCGCTGTGGACGGCGCGGCGGTGACAACACCGGACGCGCTGGCGGACGCGCTGACGATGAAGGCGGACCAGCAGGTGCGCCTTGACCTCTTGCGCGGCACGGCGAAGCGGAGCGAGATCGTGGTGCCGGGCTCGCGGCGCGCCGAGGGCCAGCTGCTTTACCTCGACTGGGTGCAGGCCAACCGCGACACGGTTGCTGCCGCATCGGGCGGGCGTATCGGCTATCTCCACCTGCGGGCCATGGGGGCGGGCGATGTCGCGAGCTTCGCGCGCGACTTCTACGAGCACCATGACAAGGACGGGCTGATCATCGACGTGCGCGGCAACCGCGGCGGCAATATCGACAGCTGGATCATCGGCACGCTGCTGCGCAAGGTCTGGGCCTACTGGCCGGGGCCGGAGGGCAAGGGCGGAAACTCCAACATGCAGCAGACCTTCCGGGGCCACCTGGCCGTACTGATCAATGAGGGCACCTATTCGGACGGCGAGACCTTTGCGGCCGGCGTCAAGGCGCTGGACCTGGCGCCGTTGATCGGCACACGGACGGCCGGTGCGGGCATCTGGCTGTCGGACCGCAACCCGCTGGTGGACGGCGGACAGGCGCGCGTAGCCGAGTTTGCCCAGTACGGCGCGGACGGGCGCTGGCTGCTGGAAGGCAACGGGGTGTCGCCGGACATCGCGGTGGATACACCGCCGCGCGCGGCCTATCTCGGCGAGGATGCCCAGATCGCCCGGGCCTTGGCCTACCTGGACGGCAAGATCGCGGCCGAGCCCATCCCCCGCTTCTCCCCCCGCCCCCTGCCCCCGCTGGGCGAGCCGGGACAGGATGTGAGGTAGGCGGAAGGCAGCAAGCCCCAGAGAACAGAAAGCCCGCTCGAGAGAGCGGGCTTTCATTTGTCTGGGTGCCGGGGAATCCGGACAAGCGGCGATGGGTTGGCCGCAAAAATTCCGGCCCGGTCAGGCCGCCATTTTCTCTTCTTTGATCAGGGCCGCGGTCTCTGCCTCGATCGACAGGTTTATCCGGTCGATCTCCTGCAGCGCACTCGCTATTTCCATCTGGAAGGTCTGCAGATCGCTCAGCAGCTTGTCGACCCGCTCCTTGACGGACACGTGGCGCGAGCATTCAACTTTTCCGACCACACGCATGACTTCAAGCCCGGTGGAAAGGCGGTTCATCTCCAGGCAATAGTCGCGGAACTTCGTCTTCACCGCGATATCCGTCAGGCTGAGCTTTGCGCGCGAGAGATAGTCTGCCGCCTGACGGTCGAGCCGCTGCATCTCTTCCGAGCTGGAAGTACTGTCTCCTTCATTCCGGAACACGTTCGCCGCTTCACACTGCACACGCGCGACGGCGAGGAGGAAATAGCTGTCATTGATGGCCCGCTGAACTTCGTACGCAGCCCGCATGAGCAGATCGAGGACGTTGCGCATGTCGTCCGACAGAAGCACATAATTGTTCGAGATGACGCCGATGGCGTCCCCGTCCTGCCCGAGCTGCGAGGCCAGGATCCGGAAATTCATCGGGACGATCTCGTTCTGCTTGTAGGCCGCTTTCATGCGGTGCGCGTTCTGCAGGAGTCCGTCCGCCAGGCCCCGGAGTTCGTCGAGATGGCGCAGGGATTGGTCAACCGGGCGGCCAAGGACGATATCGCGCGCGGCCAGTTCCCGGCCGAGCGCCGCCGCCATGAAGGCAGGATAGGATGCAAATCCGAGACCCTGGATCTGGCCGCTGAGCAGAGCGAGGCTCGCATCCGGATCCAGATTTTCACGCCGCTCGTCCGCCGCCAGGGCCGGATAGACCTTCTGGATGATCTGGAAGAAATCGCTCGACGGACGCAGGCGCACCGACAGATAGCCGCCCTCTATGGGCGTGACGATGGCGAAGACCCAGTAATGGCGGCCGTCCTTGGACCGGTTCTTGACATAGGCGCCGATCGGCGAACCGGCCTTGATCGTGTTCCACAGGAGCCGGAAAACCGCGCGCGGCACGTCCGGATGCCGGATGATCTTGTGCGGCTTGTTGAGCAGTTCATCCCAGCTGTAGCGGCTGACGCGCTGGAACACGGCGTTGCCGGCCCGGATAATACCGGCCTCATCCGTCCGCGAGAAGAAGAGTTCATCAAACCCGAAAGGCGACTCTTCGGATGCGGGCGCCGGATCGTATTGCATTGTGTAACCCCAGCCGGGCGGAACGACGCACATGCGCCCCCCCCAGACCGGATCATCATCGCGCGCCTGGATTAACTATTCCTGTATGCCCACGCTGCAGCACCCGGCAAAAATGAAGCCCGTTCCTTTTGTGGAACGGGCTTCCTGGTCCGGAGTGGGCCGCGCTGCGGGGAAAGGCCGGATAAGCCGGCCCCGCAGAGGCGGGCCGTTACTGGCCTTTACGTTCCTTGACGGCTTCCTCGTCGGCGAGGGCACGGTCTTCGGCATTGAACTCGATTTCCGGCGCGGCGCCCTTGCCATAGGCGCGGGCTTTCTGGGCGAGGTTGTCCATCGACTCGCGCATCTGGCCCTGACCGACGGCCATGGTTTTCGAGGCGGCCATGCCGACGGCTTCGGCGTCCGAGAAGCTGGCGAATTCGGCGCCGAGGAAGACGACTTCCCAGCCCCGGGCACGGGCCCGGTCGAGCGCCGCCTTGGCGCCCTGCCTGGTGAGCTCGCTGGACGAGTTTTCGAGACCATCGGTCATGATGACGATGACGGCTTTTTCCGGCGCGTCGGCTTCGGCGCGGCTGACGATGCGGCCGATGGCGTCATAGAGCGGGGTCATGCCGCGCGGGCTCGCCTCGTCGTCGGTGACCTTGTTCCAGTGCGCCGGATCGACCTTGTCGCGCAGCACGTCGAACTGCATGCCGTCCTGGTGGTCGAAGACCGCGAGGGTCACGGCGGTCCGGATGTCGGCGCCGGCGATTTCGGCGCCGGGCGTGTCGGCGGCGAAGCTGTCGGCATAGGCGTTCACGGAGGTGAGCGCTTCGCCCCAGATGTCGGCCATCGAGCCCGTACGGTCGAGCAGGATGTAGGATTGGACCGTGTCGGTCTTGCTGGGTTTCGGCAGGATCTTGGCCTGCGACGTGGCGGCGAGCGCGAAGCCCGCGGCGATGGCGATGAGCGTCCTGGAGATCTTCATGGGGTGCGTCCCTTCCCTTGTGTGCGGTGGAGGAAAGCTGCGCCGTGAATGCGGCGCGTCTGTGTCGCGAATCCGTCAGGTCAAAGGAAAAGGGCCGCCATTTGCGTGGCGGCCCTCCTTTTTGGTGAACAGCTGTTCAGACTGCAGAGGTCCGGGGACGGATCACTTGCCTTTGCGCCGCTTGACGTCGTCTTCGCCGGATTCCTTGCGGTCTTCCTCGTTGAACTCCATCGTTTCGGCCGCTTCGAAATACTTCCGGCTCTTCGACGCGAGCTTGCGCATCGAGAGTTCCATGCTGCCGGCGCTGACGGCCATCGACTTAGACCGGATAACGCCGACCGCGTCGGCATCGGCAAACTTGCCGAACTCGGCGCCGAGGAACACGACTTCCCAGCCCTTGGCGCGGGCCCGGTCGAGCGCCGCCCTGGCGCCGTCCTTCGTCACTTCCTTCGAGGCATTCTCCTCGCCGTCGGTCATGATGACGATCACGGCGCGCTGCGGGGCGTCGCCTTCGGCGAGTGCCACGATGCGGGCGATGGAGTCGAACAGCGGGGTCATGCCGCGCGGGCTCGCCTCGGCATCGGTGACCTTGTTCCAGGTGGCGGCCGTCACGCCGCGCCGCAGCACGTCGAACTTGAGGCCGTCATGGTGATCGAACACAGCGAGGGTGATCTTGTCATTCCCGGAGGGCCTGGCGCCGCCGGCAGGCTGGGTCAGCGCCTCGGCATAGGCATTCACCGAGCCGAGGGCCTCGGTCCAGATGGACCCCATCGATCCCGTGCGGTCGAGGAGGATATAGGCGTGGGTTTGTGCCGGTGCGCCGGCGCCCGGATGTGGATCGGTCATGGGTGGTCCTCCGTCGATGCGCCCCCACGCCCCGGACAACCGAAATGGGAAAGCGCCCACCCGGTTAAAGGGGGCGCTTCCCATAATTCGTTGCTGCACGTGCGAAGGGCGCAAGGCCCCTCAAGCGAATTGCGGGGCGATCTTGAGGTTTCGCACCCAGCCGATCTTCTCGAGGAAGAGAAGCACCGTGCCGTTATAATCGACGATCCGGTTCCAGACTCCTTTGCGGGGCCGATGCAGCGCGCTGACCGGCTCGGCATGGTGGTGATCGTGAAAGGCTTCGCCGCCGGTCAGCAGGGCCATCATGTGGTCCGCCCAGGCAGGCGTCTTCAGATGGCCGAGCACATTGATGCCGTAGACGGTGGCGTGGAACTGGATGGCGCGGCCGATGATGACGCTGGCATGCAGGAGCGCCGTCAGCACGAGCGAGCCGCCGGCCGCCCAGACGACCAGGTAGATGATCGCGGGGATGACGAAGTGGATGACGAGGCTCAGCTCATTGTAGAACCGGTCCATCCAGACGACGATCGGATGCTTCTTCAGCCACATCGGCATGGGCCGCGCGGTGTCGTTCTTGTCGCGGAACAGGATCCAGCCGACCCAGGCCCAGCGCTTGGATTCGAACGGGTTGTGCGGGTCGCCCGGCTGATCGGCGAAGCGGTGGTGCTGTGAGTGATAGTTCACCCAGTCGCGCACGCGCCCCTGCATCGCGATCATCAGGTTGATCATGGCGAGCACCTGGGCAGGCGGCGCCAGCTCGCCGGCGCGGTGCTGCAGGATGCGGTGGAGCGGGCCGATGCCCATGTTGCACCAGAAGACGGTGAAGGCGATGACGCCGAGGGCCAGCGGCACGTACCACCAATGGAAAGTGAGCGAGGAAATGAAGATGCCGAGCAGGACGATGGTGACGAACAGGGCGACCCCGAGCACGGGATAGGCAAAGGCGGAGAAGAAGCTCGGAATGTCGAAGGTCTTCCAGTTTTTCGGAATCGCGAGCGAGCGCGGTGTCATGTCAGTCCTGTCCTTTGATGGCGTCCGGATGGCGGACGGCCGTGCCTGTAGGGGGTCAGTCTCGGGCCGGGTCCCTTAAGACTTGATTAAGACCTCTCGCGCCGGGGTTAAAGGGGCAAGTGGCCGCGCCCGGGCACTGCTCCTGCAAGTGTGATGTCGGGCCGCGAGGGTGGTGACGGGAGCGCCCCGTTTCGTCTAGATGGGGACGCGAGGAGTTGGGGCCAAGATGAGTGATGAGCGCCGCCTGAAGGAAATCCGGGATGTGGCCCGGTTGCTCGACCTCGACGAAGAGGTGAGCCAGGACGTATCCGATGTGCGCACGCCCTGCCCGCTGCATGCCGACTGTATTGCCTCCGGCGACAACAACCTGCACCTGAACCTGCAGACGGCGAGCTATGCCTGCGTGGCAACCGGCGAGGCCGGGCGGCTCGGCGAGCTGATCCGGCAGGTCGAAGCGGGGCGCAGCCTTGTGCCGGTACGGACGGCGGACGACGAGGCGCCCCCGTCCGAAGTGATGGACGCGAGCTATTCGGTGGCGATCCGGGCGACCAATCCGGTGCTCAGGACCGAACCGCAGGTGACACTGCTGACCGAGAAGCTGCCCTCCCCCGAGGAGATCAAGGCCGCGCGCGAGATCCGGCTGGAGGAGATCCGCGCTGCGCAGGCTGAGCGGCGGCGGGGCGCGGGCGAGAAGCTGATCGTGGTTGGACTGGCGCTGGTGTTCGTGATCGCCGGACTGATGGCGGCGGGATTGTCGGGCTTTGCCAACTACCAGGCCTTTGCCTCGACCGTGGCGGACCCGGCGCAGGGGCGCATCTGGGGCGCGGCGGGGATCATTGCGGCCATCGTCTCGTTCGGCGGGTTCACGTTTGTCTACTGGCATGCGGCCAACCGGCGGCGGGGGGAGAGCCTGCGCTCGCTGGTGTTTGCCCTGATCGGGGCTGGCGCCTCGATCCTCGGCACCGAGATCTACATCCATTCCAACAACCTGTCGGCCGCCGCCGAGGTGACCAGCGCGGCGACCAACCGCGACGTGCTGCAGGCGCAGGTGGCCGACTGGCGGCGGCAGCTGGACGGCATCCCGCCCGAGACACGCTCGGTGGAGGGGCTGGAAGCCTATATCGCCGAAGTCGAACGCGTGGGGCGCACCGAGCAGAAGCCTTACCGCGACGCGCAGAACGAGCTTGGCCTTGCGAAGCGGCGCGATGAGCTGAACGCCAAGATCGAAGCTGCGAACGCCGAACTGCTGGGGCAAGGCAGCGGCAACATTCTTCTGCAGGCGGAGCAACGCGCGGCGCTGCCGAGCTGGTTGTTTGCGGTGCTGCTGGAACTCTTCTCGAGCCAGGCGACGTCGATCGGGCTGGTGGCACTGCTGATCCTGGCGCGGCGCGGGACGGATCAATCCGCCAGCGGATAGGCCTCGCCGTCGCGGCCGCGGACCGACCAGGTATCATCCTTGCGCTCGATGTCGGAGAGCGCGAGGGAGGCTTTCGAGACGCCGCCCGGGATGTCGAACACGTAGTGGGGCACAGCGAGGCCCGAGGCGGTATCGCGCAAGGCGCGCACGAGGCGCTGGCCCTCTTCGACCGGGACACGGAAATGCGCCGTGCCGGGCGCGGCGTCGAGCTGGTGCAGGTAATAGGGCTTGATGCCGACGGCGAGGAAGGCGCGCATCAGGTCGCCCAGCGCTTCAACGCTGTCATTGACCCCGCGCAGCAGGACCGATTGGGAGATGAGCGCGATGCCCTGCCCCGCAAGACGACGGCAGGCGGCAACCGCCTCCGGGGTAAACTCGCTGGCATGGTTGGCGTGCACGGCGAGGAAAACCGCCTTTGCCGGGCTGGACAGGGCTTCGGCATAGGCCGGTGTGATCCGGTCCGGCCGGGTGACCGGCATGCGCGTGTGCCAGCGGATCAGCTTGACATGATCGATGGCTTCGAGGCGCTGGGTGATGTCCCGCACGCGGGCGGCCGAGAGCATCAGCGGGTCGCCGCCGGTGAGGATGACTTCGAAAATCTCCGGATGCGCGGCGATATAGGCGAAGAGTGTGTCGAAATCCCCTTTGGTGAGGGCTTCGCCCTTGTCCGGGCCGACCCGTTCGCGGCGGAAGCAGAAGCGGCAATAGACCGGACAGGTCGAGGCGGCTTTGATCAGTACGCGGTCCGGGTAGCGGTGGACGAGGCCGGGGATGGGGGAATGGCGGGCGTCCCCGATGGGGTCATCGGACTCGCCCGGCAGGCGGACGAGTTCTTCCGGCGACGGAACATATTGCCGGCGGATGGGATCAGCCGGGTCGGCCGGATCAATCAGGGCCGCCAGCGGCCGGGGCAGCGCGATGGCATAGGCGGCGCCGACCTCGGCAAGCCGCGCGGCCTGCCCCTCGGCGACGAGACCGGCGGCGACGAGGTCTGCAACGGAGCGGAGCGTGGTGGCGATCATGGCCGCACTCCTACAGGCAGCGGCGTCCAGATGACATCGGATATCTGCGGCGCATGGGCGGCGAGCATCACCAGACGGTCGAAGCCGAGAGCGACCCCGCTCGCCTCCGGCATGGCGGCGACGGCGGCAATGAAGTCTTCGTCGAGCGGATAGCGCGCGCCGTAGACCTGCTGCTTGAGGTCCATCTCGGCCACCTGACGGGCGCGCAGGGCGGCAGCATCGGTCAGCTCGCGGTAGCCGTTGGCTAGTTCGACGCCGCAGGCATAGAGCTCGAAACGCTCGGCAAAGCGCGGATCTTCCGGATACGGACGGGAGAGGGCGGCTTCGCTGACGGGATAGCGGTGCAGGAAGGTGAGACGCCCCTGCCCCAGTTTCGGTTCGATCCGGGTGACGAGCACGGCGGAGAACACGTCGGTCCAGCTGGCACCCGGCGCGGTTTCGATGCCGGCCTTGCGGGCGGCGGCGGCGAGGCCGGCGGCATCGGTGAGGACGGGTTCGAGGTCGATGCCGGCATGGCGGGCGAAGGCGCCGGTGAGGGTCAGAACTTCCGGCTCGGCAAAGGGATCGCAGACGGCGCCCCGGAAGGCGAGGCTGCGGGTTCCGGCGGCCTCGGCGGCGAGGCGGGCGAGCGCGGCGCTGTCGGCCATCACCGCTTCGATGGTCTCATTCGCCCGGTACCATTCCAGCATCGTGAACTCCGGCGCATGGCGCACACCGGTTTCCCGGTTGCGGAAGGCGCGGGCGAAATCGAAGATGCGCGTCTCGCCGGCGGCGAGCAGCTTCTTCATGGCAAATTCGGGCGAGGTGTTCAGGTAGAGCGGCGTGCGGGCGCCGTTTTCAGCCTCGAAGGCGGTTTCAAAGCCGTGCAGGTGCGCCTCGTTGCCCGGCGAGACCTGCAGCTGGCCGCATTCGGTCTCGGTGAAGCCTTCGGACGCGTACCAGGCGCGCAGCGCGGCCTTGATGGCGCCGCGCGCCAACAAGTAGCCACGGCGGCGGGCATGGGCCTCGGGCGACCACCAGGAAGACGTGTCGGCGGTCAGGGGCGGCTCCCGTAGGGCGATACCAGCTCCGGCCAGTGCCGCGATGGCTGGCCAAATGGCGCGGAGGCGGTATATAGCGGCGCTTTCGCTCTCGCAACTCAGGAACGCCCCATGGCCGTTGAAATCGCTGCGGATATCCGCAAAGGCAACATCATCGAATACACCGACGGTCAGCTCTACGTCGTGCTCAAGGCGGAATCCTTCCGCCCCGGCAAAGGCACGCCGACCACCACGATCGACATGCGCCGCATCTCGGACGGCATCAAGATTTCCAATACTTACAAGACATCCGACAAGGTCGAGCGGGCCTATGTCGAGGAAGTCGATCACTCCTACCTGTACATGGAAGGCGAAAACTACGTCTTCATGAACTCGGCCAATTACGAGCAGGTTGTGGTTCCGGCGGCGATGCTCGGCGACAGCGCCCATTACCTGCAGGAAAACATGACGGTCATCCTGCAGATGTTCAACGGCGAGGCCGTCTCGCTCACCCTGCCCGCGCGCATCACGGCCGAGATCGTGGAGACCGAACCGGTCGTCAAAGGCCAGACGGCGTCGGGCTCCTACAAGCCGGCGAAGCTGGACAATGGCGCACGCATCATGGTGCCCGCCCATATCGGCGTCGGCACACGCGTGATCGTGAACACCGAGGACGGCAGTTACATGGAACGCGCCAAGGACTAGGCGCGGTTTTTTTGCGGCGGTGGGAACCCTTGTGCGCCCCCGCGCATAGACATCCTGAAGCCTACGAGCTTCTCCATCTGTACTCCGAGCCGGTGCTTGCCCAAGCACCGGCTCATTTTCTGAAATCTGCCCATCCTGTTGACGGACCTACAGCTTCGGCGGATCAAGAGACGAAGTCTTAACCAGACCTGTGGTACGATTAATGCTTGGTTGAGTATCCAGGTCGCGGCGTGTCGCGGCGGTTGAAACCAAGTGAAACATGATGACGGAGCCTGACGCCCAGTTTCCCCGGAAGTTTCAGCGCCAACGGGCGCTGAAAGGCGCGCGCATTGTCTGCGAGAATCAGGTGACTTACGATGTCACAATCCGGGACCTGTCCGGCGGCGGCGTCAAGGTGAAGCTGAACACGCCGTTCGTGGTGCCTGACCGGTTCGACCTGCTCATCCTCAATCCCAATTCCGGTGTGCCCGAGCGGCGGTCGTGCGAGAAGCGCTGGCAACGCGGCGACCAGCTGGGCGCCCGGTTCGTCGCCTCCAGTGACGACCAGGCCGCAACAGCTCCGCTCACGAGCCTGCTGCGAAAACCGCCGCCGGCCTGAGCGGCCGGACGAGGGCGCGTGCTTCAATTGATTTGCGTTTCGATTCGCGTGTAGACTCGCCCCGGGGAGCCGCGAAGCATCGCGGCAAAATTGCTGATGAGGCAGTCCTTGCAGATCATACTCGTAGAAGACGACGCAGACCTGATCGAAACCATCCAGCTTGGCTGGCCGGATGAGACGGATCGAATCGATGCCTACATGCGGTATGCTGACTTCAGGCCCGTACTGTTTTCCGGCGGTCTGGCGGCGGCCGACTGCGTGATCCTCGACATGCAGTTGCCGGACGCCTCCGGCACGCAGATCATCAGCGACATCCGGCGCCTCAGCGATGTACCGATCATTGTCCTGTCCGGATGGGGCGGCACCGAATTCCGCGCCGACCTGATCAATCAGGGGATCGACGATTATGTGCTGAAGCCGCTCAGCATGAAGGAACTTCATGCGCGGGTGGCGCGCCTTGTTCGCCGCCGCGCACCGGGCACACAGATCGCGGACGCGCCGGTGATGATCAACGGCGTGACATTTGACCGCTCGCGCCGGGCCTTGCTTCACGGCGGCGCGCAGGTGGACCTCACCCACGCCGAATTCCAGTTGCTCGGCACACTGATTGACGCACAAGGGCGGGTCGTCTCGCGCGATGAACTCTATCTCAAGGCGTTTGGCCGGCCGCACAAGGAAGGTGAGAAGGTGCTCGAAACCTATATCAGCCGCCTGCGGACGAAGCTGGGCCAGCTGGAACGCAAGGCGGAAGACACGATCCAGACGGCGCGCGGCTCCGGCTACCGGATGATCGTTCAGACATCCGGCTCCTGAGCGGCCGCTTCGCGGGCGCCCTGCCGGTCCAGCAACACCCGGAGCCGGCCGGCGAGTTCCGCCCGCCGGTACGGCTTCGGCAGGAACTCGATATCCGGCGGCAGGCGCCCGTCCTCGGCCACGAGTTCCTTCGGATAACCTGACGAATACAGCACTTCCATGCCGGGCAGGCGCGCCCGCGCTTCAGCCACGAGATGCACCACGCCGGCCGTTCCCGGCATGACGAGATCGGTCAGCAGGAGATCGGCCGTGCCGCCGGCGCGCAGGTAGTCGATGGCCTCGTCGGCGTTGACCTTGGCCGTGACTTCGTACCCGAGATCCGCCAGCAACTGGGTGGTATGGCTACGCACACCGGGATCATCCTCGACCAGAAGGATGTGCTCGTCGCCGCCCACCAGCATGCCCGCATCCGCCTCAGCCGGCGTCTTCGGCACTTCAAGGTCCGTAAGCGGAAAATGTAGCGAGACGCAGGTTCCCCTGCCCGGCACCGATTCAATCGCCAGCCGGCCCCCGGACTGCGCCATGAACCCGAATGCCATACTGAGGCCCAGGCCGACGCCCTTGCCGACCGGCTTGGTAGTGTAGAACGGTTCGAGGCAGCGCCGGAGCGACTCGGCGTCCATGCCGTCGCCGCTATCGGCGACGGTCAGCACCACTTCGCGGCGCCCTTCCTCCTCTGACAGATGGGTCGACAGGGTCAGCGTGCCCCCTTCCCGCATCGCGTCGCGCGCGTTGACCGCCAGGTTGAGCAGCACCAGTTCCAGCTGGCTGGAATCCGCTTCGATGTTGGCCGGTGACGCGCTGGTTTCGATCTCTATACGGATATTCGAGCGGAAGGTCCGGCGGAACAGTTCCGCGCTGCGCTCCACGAACGCGTTGAGGTCCAGCGGCACGGGTGTCATCGGGATGCGGCGTGCAAAGGCCAGCAGCCGGCCGGTGAGATCGCGTCCCCGCTCAGCCGCCACCGACACCAGTTCGAGCATGCGGCGCGACCGGTGGTCCTCGATCCGGTCCAGCAGGGACTCGGTATTGCCGATGATGATCGCCAGCAGGTTGTTGAAGTCGTGGGCCACGCCGCCGGTGATCTGGCCGAGCGCCTCGAGTTTCTCGGCCTGCACCAGCCGCATTTCGGCGACCTTCTGGGTGGTGATGTCAACCATGCTGCCGACCATGCGCAGGGCATCGCCCTGCGCGTTGCGCGAGACGAAGCCGCGGTCGAAGACGAAGCGGACGCCGCCATCATCGGGCATGAAACGGTACTCAGCCGACCAGTTATCCGCGTCGCACGCAGCGGCGGCAAAGAAGCCTTCGACGACCCGCTCGCGGTCGTCCGGGTGCAGACGGTCGATCCAGGAGGACGGCGGCGCGCCTTCCAGCGGCGCGTCGGAATTGCCGGCCATCTTGCGGAAGTTCTGGTTCCAGTTGATCAAACCGGTTTCGAAATCCCAGTCCCAGACCACGTCCTGGGTCGAGCGGGAGAGCATTTCGTAGCGCGCTTCGTTGGACCGTGCCCGCGCCTCGGCGGCGTGCTTTTCCGACATGTCTCGGATCATGGCGACCCAGTGGGTCAATACGTTTTCCGCGCCCTGCACCGGCACGAGATCGATCTCGGCGGGCACCCGGCGGCCGTCGCGTGTCCTCAGCTGGATGTCGGACCGCAGCGAAACGGCGTGCGACAGGGCCGCTTCCAGAAATCCGGCCGGCACATCCGGAACCGTTTCCTGGAACACCCTGCACACGGGCTGGCCCAGAACATCGTTCAACCCGAGTCCGGTGATCCGCTGGAAGGCCGGGTTCACATAGACAATCGGTGCCTGCAGGTCCGCCGACGCGCCGCCGGCCTTGAAGATCAGCACGACATCGTTGAGGCGGCTGACCGACAGGTCCAGCAGCCTGAGACGGCTATCCTGCTCAAGCTGGCGGGTGACATCCTGCACCACGCCGGTGAGGAGGCGGCCCTCGGGTGTTTCCGCAAATTCGCCGACGCCGCGAATGTGGACGATGCGGCCATCCGGATGAACGATGCGGTGTCCGAACTCGAAAGCCGGCGCGCCCGTGGCAACAAACGCCCGGTAGGCTTCGGAGGTCGATTCGCGGTCGTCCGGATGAATGCGGGCACGGAAGGTGGCGAACGGCTCACCCGACGGGTTTGCCGGGACGGCGTACATTTCGTGGAGTTCCGGCGAGCCGAAGATCCGGCCGGACCAGAACTCGTATTTCCAGGTGCCGATCCGGATCAGGCGCTGCGCGGTGCGCAGGTTGTTGGCCTGCTCGGCAAACTGGGTTGCCGTCAGATCGCGCGCTTCGTCCGGCGCCGGCTGCCGGAGATGCAGGTCAAGGCGCGCGGCTTCGCCCGAAATGATCTGGCCGATGTCGCGCACCGAGACCAGTTCGGCGGGGCGGCCCTTCCAGCTGATGACCCGCGCCCTGATCTGAACGGCCAGGATGTCGCCGGACTTCTTGCGGTGGCGGCAGATGACCGGTTCGCTGCGCCCTTCTCCGGACGCGTGAAGTGTTCCCAGCAGGCGCGGCGTGTCATCGTCCGCCCGCAGGGACAGCGACGTGCGCGAGAGGAACTCCTCCCGGGAATAGCCATAAACGTCTATGGCCGCGTCGTTGACGTCCAGAAAGCGCAGGGTTTCGCGGTCCTGGGCCCACATCGGGTCCGGGCTGAGCTGGTAGAAGATTTCGCGTTCCTGCATGGGCGCACACCTGATGGCACTGACCGGAACGGTGTCCGAGGCGTTGCCTAGCACGCCGGAGGGCAGAACGCATCCGGCGCGGCGTCAGCCGCCGGGGCCGCTTCGTCGAAGGCCAGCGGGCCGATGGCCGCGCGCGCCATGTTCAGCCCGGCGACGGCTTCGTCCGGCGTGATTTCCAGCAGGCGTGCGACGGCATCGACCGTCAGACCGGCGCCGAGATGCAAGGCCGCTATCTCCCGCGTCTCGATCGGCATCGCCAGAAGCGGCGTCAACGCCGCCTCGAGGTCCGTGCCGCGCCGCTGCGGGGCGCCGGACGTGCGCATCAGGCGCCGGACGGCCTGGATCAGAAAGCTGCACGACTCCTCGGCCTGGCCGGGGTCGGGATCCGTGGACAGGTACAGGATGAGGGCATCCTCGACCACTTCGTCCGCGTCCGCCCGGTTGCCAATGACCAGGCGCGCAAAGGCACGCACCTTGCGAAGTATTTTTTCAACAATCATCACGGTCTTGGATGCAAGCGGAAGAGGCTCGCCGGGTGCGCTCAATGCGAGCTTCATCGGCTGACTCCTTGCCGGGGTTGGGTTTCAGGCCACTGCTCTGCACCACGAATCCTAGGATGGCGTTTAGCCAGGGTCTAAAACCTAAAACGGCCAGAACTGTTGTATCTGCAACAGGAGACGGGGCGGCGGCGAGACGGCGCGCCCGGACGAAGACCTGCGATTCAGGAAGAATGGTGCGCCGCCGTGGATGAAGCCGAGAACTATTCAGCCATGGTCGGCTGGCCGGCCTGATGAGGCCGAAGGTCTACATTTCGGTCGAAAGCCATGGTCGCAAATCGACCCATAGCGGCGTTCGCGCGATGCTGTGGCGTGGCCCTGTCGAAATCCCATGGATAGTATGTGAATGATCGACCTGCTGGCCACGGCTTTGATAGCTGGTTCCTCGCCCGCCTGTTCCTCAATCGATGGCACGGCGGCCCTGCTGGATCAGCCGCAAAGAGTCATCGTCGTGTGCGAGGCCGCTTAACGAGGTCCAGTCACGGTCGGCCTAGAGATGTCTGAAACTGACAGCCCACTGTTCGACGCGTTCATGGCGCCGCCGGATGAGGCCACAGCAAGACGCGTGCTCCGGGATGGCGACTTCGGTCGCCCCGACCGGGATGACGGACGCCACAATCAAGCGATGATGGATATGCTGCTTGGCTTCTGGCGGCTCCGAGCGGCGGGCCATGACTTCGCCCTTCATCCCTTCCTGTCGCTGATGTCGATCATTCACGGTCGAGAGCAGGCGTGGCGCGAGTTGGAGATGGCATATGGGATGAGCCGCGCTCTCGTTGTCCGGCCCGACGCGCGTCTCCTGATCCTTGTCGGCGATCTTCACGCCCGAAAAACCGCGTTTGCGCCTTGGCCGGAGGTCGGCGTTCCAGCGGCGGGTCATCTCCACGGGACGGATACGCTCACCCTTGTATTGTCGAATTCGTGCATGGTGGTCTGGCAGGCGGGGTCTGGATAGAGATAATCCTCGCCAAGATCATCCCATGGCCGATTGACAGCACCCCTCCACAGAACCTGTCCACGAGTTAACTCGACATCACCAGGGCCTCCTCTTTACATACTACTATGTATAACCGTATAGCAGGTCATAGAGAGGCCCTCAGAATGTCTTGCCGCCAAACCATTTCCCTCCTTGTTTCCGCCAGCTTGATGATCGCCGCCACAGCGGGGCAGGCTGCCGCGGACCCTGTCGCCGGTCTCTCAGATGACGCGCGGGTCGGTCGGTTCTCGGGCGTTGTGGCCGCTGCCGAATACGGAGCCCTCCGCATCGTGGACGCCCGCGGCTTAGCTTCGGCCGATGGCGAAATCGCAAATGGCACCCGAGTCGCCTATCCGCTGGCTTCGGTGACGAAGGTATTGACCGCAACGGCGGTTATGAGACTGGTCGAGGACGGTCGTATCGATCTGGCCGCCGCCGTCGAGACCTACCTGCCGGAATATGCCGACAGGCCCTTCGCCCGGGTCACCATCGCCCAGCTACTCAGCCACACCGGCGGCGTGCCCAGCCTGCTCAAAGACGACCAGGGGCTCGGTGACGGGCCGCCGGACTTCGACGCCCTGTCACGACCGACCGGCACCGCGGACCTGATTGACCAGTTTTCCGCCGCGCCCTTGCTGTTCGAACCCGGCGCCCGCTACGGCTATTCGAACTCCGGCTATATCCTGCTGGGACGCATCATCAATGTCGTGACCGTCACGCCCTACTATCAAGCGCTGGACGATCTGGTTCTGGCCCCGGCCGGAGTCTCGGACGCCTTCTGTCTGTGCCGTGACCTGCCGGGCTATCCGGACGCGACGGCGTTCGAGCGACATGGCGACAGCTTCGCCTCCGCCCCGGTCATCCATCCAAGCCAGATGTTCAGCGCCGGCGGCGTCCGGGCGACTCCGGAAGGTCTGCTTCAATGGAGCGAGGCCCTGATGTCAGGTCGCATTCTCAGGCCGGAGACCCTGGAGCGGATGTGGACCCCGGTGGCCGCGACCCGCAGACCGGGAGAGTCCTTCTCCCTCGGCTGGCTGGTCCGGGAGGTCGACGGCATACGTCAAGTCGCGCACGACGGGGCCATGCCCGGCGCGGTCGGTTACCTGGTCCTGACCCCAGCAGACCATCGCGCGACCTTCGGCGAGCTCAACCACACCCTGGACCTCGACAACCTCTCGGACAGCGAAACCTATCTGCGCCGGGTGGTCTCATCCGTGGCCGCCGGTCGGGACCCTGCGACCGTCCCGGCCCTCGCGTCGTCTATGGCGGCCCCGGCTCTAGCCGGCACCTACCACTTGCCGGAAGACCGCAGCTTTACGCTCCAGACCGACGCTCAAGGTCAGCTGTGGCTGGAAACGGACGGACACTGGTCGGCCCTGCAACTGCCCAAACTAGTCCACGCCGAGGGCCCGCTCGCGGCGGATGCCGAGGCGGCCATCACCGGCTGGGCGACAAACGGCCAACCCGGGCTCGCCCCCTACTTCAGCCCGGACATGGCCGCCAACCTGCCGACGGGAGCGCTGGATGGTGCCTGGAGCCAGTTCATCGAACAGTTCGGGGCCTACCGGAGCCACCACGTCTATGCCGTCAGCGGTGACTTCGCCGAGGTGCGCATCGACTTTGCGCGCGGCGCAATGGACATTGGCATTGTTTACGACGCCGAGGGTCGTATCAACGGATTGCAGCCTGTGGGACAGGAGACCGAAATGCCTGCAACCCGTGTGCGCGCCTGGGTGACCACCGATGGTGGGCTCTGGATCGATGGTTACGCCCACGCCGGCCCGGACGTGGCCGCCATGGTCGATAGCGACGGCGGACTAAGTTTTGCTTCGGGCCAGTACGCCGCCCGACAGCCCGTCCGGTAGGCCCCGCATGCCCTTTGAACTCGGCAATTGGGAATCCCAGGTCCGCAAGGGGCTGCTGGAGCTGGTCCTGCTGACGCTGCTGCAACGGGGGGAGCGCTACGGCTATGAGCTGGTGCGCGCCACCCGGGATGCTTTGGGGTCCGCCATTATCGAGGGCACGGTCTATCCCATCCTGACCCGGCTGGCCCGGGACGGCCTGATCACCCACCGGTGGTCGACCGACGATACGGCACAACCGCGCAAATACTATCGCCTGACCGCGGACGGAATCGCGGTGCTGAAGGAGATGTCTGACCGATGGCTGAAACAGGACGAGTCCATTCGCCGGCTGTTGATGGAGAGTACCCGATGAGCGACGTTACCCTGCCCGCCCTCGACGCCTACCTCGCGCAGCTGGATCTGGTCCTGGCGCCGCTGGGCGACAGCGAACGCCAGGAAATCCTTCAGGAGATCCGCGCCCACCTGGCCGACAGCGCTGCCGCCGAGGCTGGCGACGACACGCAACGGGCGGCCAGCGCCATCCGCAAGCTGGGCAGTGCCCGGGTCGTGGGACAGGCCTACCTCAGTGAATCCCTGCTTGAGCGCGCCAGCCACGGCCTGCGGCCGGGCCTGACTGCCATGGGGCTGATGACCGCCCTGGGCGGCGGCCTGGGCATGACCGCGCTCGGTCTGGTGTTTTCCTTCGGCTATCTGGCGCTCACGATCATCGCCATCGCAACGGTGGGCAAACTGATTGTCCCGGCGTCCGGGCTGTGGCTCCACGACACCGGAGCCTGGTCGCTGTCATTCGAGGCCATGCCGAACTCGCGCGAGGTTCTGGGTTGGTGGATCATTCCCATCGGCACCAGTCTGGTGCTCGGTGGATGGTTTGCCCTCAATCGCCTGCTTCGGATCATGCTCAGGTTCACGCTGCCGCGGCCGAAGTTCTGAAACGCGCGTCGTCCACAAGGGGCGCCGGGCTGACCGCGCCCCGTCCGGTTCCGGCCACAGCCACGCCAGCCACAGGTCAGCCGGGCGGCTGCAGGCCGGTATAGTTCAGGGTCAGACCGATGCTGTTGATCAGGCCATGCGACAGGCTGAGCGGCCACAGATTGCGTTTGCACAGCAGATACAGGACCCCCGACACCAGGGCGACACCGCCGGTCGCGACGGCCCCGCCGATACCCTGACAATAGAAATGCTGCCGCCCGAAGAGGACCGCCGGCAGAACGACCGCGACAATCAGGCCCAACGGAAGGCGCGAAAGCAGTCGCTCGGACCGCGTGATCAAAAAGGCCCGGAACAGCATTTCCTCGGCCAGCCCCCCGACGATCCACGCCACAGCCAGCCAGTATACGAAGGCGACCGTGTTTCCGGGCACGTCGGCAAACCGACCGGCATTGCTGCGCACGGGTTGGGTCGCAGAGGCCCTCCAGCACGGAACGGACGACACCTTCCAGAACGATGCCGACCGCCGCGGTCAGGACCAAGGCCAGCAGGGTCCACAGGATCGTCTTCCACCAGGAGTCGGGCCATTTCAGACCGACCTCAGCCCAGGTTTCACCGCCGGCGCGCAGCCGCCAGCTGGCCACGGCCAGGGCGGACAACAGGGATATCGGACCCGCATAGGTCCACAGCGCCTCGACGCCCAGCAGGCCATATTTGACGACCAGCAATGCCCCCAGCGTAGATTTACCATTGCAGCGACATCACATGGCCTGACCATGGCCTCGAGCAACGCAGCCCATTCACGGAAATCAGCAACGTCTTGCAATGGCTGAGGAAAATGGTGCACCCGAAGCGATTCGAACGCCCGACCCCCAGATTCGTAGTCCGCATGCGGATGATAGACGAGATAATAAATCATGATTTTTCAATTACTTGAAAGATCGCTCGTGATCACAGAAGTACTCAGAATGCCTTTTTGTTCCGTTTTTGCGTGCTAATTGCGTGTTAGCTGCAGATCAACAGGCTTAAATGACATCACCAAACAGACGAGGAAACAGGACGTCGCGGGCATCAACTGTGAACTTCAACGCCACGGGCCCCTTCTCGCTCGGGCTGCCCAAGATGCCATCCTGGAGAAGAAGCTTCAGAAGATCGCGGGCGGTCCTTTCCTTCAGTCCCGTAATGGCTTCGGCGTCGCCTCTGGCGATTTCACCACGGTGAAGGATTTCCTGAAGCAGCTTGCTTGCTTCCGGGCGCCAATCTTTCAGTTCTCCATAGCGCGCGAGACGACTCGTCAGATTGTCCAAATCAAACAAGTCCGCCATGAACCGGATTTGATCGAGACAAATGCGCAGGAACCAGACGGAAAACTCCGTCAGCGCTCGCTCTGACAGATTGCCGCGTCCGTCGAGATCGCCCTGACGCGGAGAGTCTGCAAAATCCATCATGGATTTGTATTCGCCCCGATTTTCGAGCCCCCGCGCGAGACCGCGTGAGATGGACCAGAGCCCATGCGCGCCAATCCCGGCATGATGCGCCATCGCATGGCTCATGAGCCGGCTCACCCGGCCATTGCCATCCGGAAAGGGGTGAATGAAGTTGAGCCGATGGTGCGCCGCCGGAAGGGCCATAATGCGTCGCCCGGCCCCCATCCGCCGCAGCGCATACCGGTCTGCAAAGTAGGCCATGAAGCGCGCGACCACTGCGCTGCTTGGGGGCTCATGCCGCCCCACCGCCACATCCTCGGCAGCGTCGCGGCGCCACCGCCCAGGTTCCATTACAATAGCGCCATTCGGGCCCTCTATCCGTAGCATCGCTTCGGGGGCGTCCCGGTAAAACTCGCCATGCAGCCCAAGAATGAAGGCCTCGCTCGCGGGGTCGTCTAACGCGCCTGCGGCCGCTGCCTCATCGATCCGCTTCTGGATGCGGATATGCGCCAGCGCTTCGAGCTGCAGATTGCGGCGGCCCTCATCGGCGTCGAAATCATTGGCAAGGGCGCGCTCGATGTCTTTCGGTCGCGTGTTGTGACCTTCGATCAGGTTTGAGTAGTAACAGTTCATGACCCGCACCAAGCCAGCGAGCGACGAAGCGGTGCGGGGATGCAGCCTTGCCCCGAGCGCTGCAGAGGCGGTCGAGATTTCCGCCACCAGATCAAGCAGCTCAGCGCCCGCATTCTCAAGGAAGCAAGGCTCGATCCGGGCGGGTGTTTCGATCAAATTATCGGTCATAGTTGCCGATAATACATTACGCCTAATAGATTGGCAAAATTATATTTTATCGGAAAATTGGAATGAAATTGCCGATGTAAGTTGCCGATCTTGATGCCGATGTTTCTAGAAAACGCAGCACCTCGATCGAAACTACGCGACCACCGCCTCCGCTTCTATGCCCAGTTCCTTTGGGTTTATCTCATGGCCAGCATTATCAAATGCATAAATGGACGCGATCTCGGATCCATTCCATGAATAGCGGTAATGCGACGTCTGAAGAGAACGCCCCAAAACATCTCCTCTCAGTATCGCCAGACACATTGCGCTGGGACGTTCGGGAGGCGCAAAAATAACCCCTGAAACCGTGTCAGGAATACGATCCCCAATTGCCCAGCGTTCTTCTTTTCCAGTACTTTGCGCAACACGCCGAAGATCAATGAACTCCCCCGCCACTGGAGTCTTCAACATGCGCGAAGGGAGGAGTTAGCGATCTCGCAGCAATTGCGGAGGCTTACCAAAGCCTTCTGGAAAACGACGATTTCAAGAAAGCTTACAAGAGGGCAACGGCGGACGAGGAAAGTGTCAAAAACAGGATTAGACTGGCTGCAGAGGCGTTTGATCAGGTCCCATGACCACTCGATCGCACGGGCTCCTCGACCAAGTTGCCGAACTAATACGACTCGCGAAGGAGCTGCCCAGGAGCAGCGCGCTTGCGACCAGCGATAGTACATACATCGCATCGCAACTGACACGCCATGGCTGCGTGCTAACATGCGCCGCCTTAGAGCAGGCAGTCATCGAGGCTGGTTCTCGGTATGGGAAGCGAATTGGTAACGATCGCATCGCGAAATTCATCGAGAGCACTCTCTCTAGTGGTCGCAATCCAAAGCCAGACTACATCGCGGAGGTGCTCGGACGGTTCGATCCCTCGTTTGCGGTCCAGATTAATGCGTTCATGGATGACAACGCGATGACGTCGGCGGTGAAGTCCATCGTGTCGAACCGAAACAGGATCGCTCATGGTGAAAACGTTTCCTTCGGCGTCGTTGCTCTCGAGCAATGGGCAAAGGAGGTAAGAAAGCTCTGTCTCGAAATTCACCGCGTCTTCCAGTGAAGGTGCTCGCGCTCGCAACGCGCCACGGGAAAAGGCGGCTATAAGGTTGAGATCCTTCCGGCAATTGTTTCGACGATACATTGGGCTCGCAAACCTTCTCTACGAGTGTCCGCGATCGGCGAACTCACGCTGGTGGCGGCCCATCATCCCGATGACCGGACTGAAGCGATCCTGCCTGTCGCCGGTGATGACGATCAGAACTATCGTGGCCCAAACCGGTCGTTGGCGATTCAGTCCGCATCGCGCAGCGCGCGTGGTGGTCGAAACATTCAAACTTCAATTGTGCGCCCGCGTTTCCGCGCCACATAAATCAACACTGCAAGACAGACGACAATTACGCCGATCGTGAGTGCTGAATTCTCCGGTCCGAACGCGCCGCCGGTAAGCCAGTCGGGGCCGTTGTAGCGGCTCTCAATTGGAGCCAACTTTCGCCAATCGTCCAAGCCCGAAAGTGGCAACCCAGTAAGAGCGATCGCAAAATTCCACGCGGCGTGATTGGCGCCCACGATCCACAAATTGCGGGTGTGCACGTAGACCAACGCCCAGAATGCACCGATCACCGTCACAGAAGTCATCGTCGTCAGCGAATCGACAAGGTTTGCGCCGTCGACGTTGGCCATATGCTGCAATGCAAACAGCAGCGATGACAGCCACAGCGCAGGAACCGTTCCCCAGGTGTTTTCAAGCACGCGGAACAGCACGCCGCGAAACGCGATCTCTTCCAACATCGCCGCGACCAGGATCAGCCCGGCAACGCCGAGCAATCCGCTTTGCAAGCCTCGAACCTCTGTCACCTGATAAATCCCGGTGGCAAACAGCGAGAGTGTTGTGATGGAAATCACCGCTGCGCCGGTGATCGCGCCCAACACAATACCGAGCGGCGCGAACCGCAGCTCAACGATCGCGCGTTTCTCGATCAACCGGTTGGTGGCCCAGTAGGCTAGAATTGCGACGACCAGAATGCCGATGCGCCGGACCGCACTGGTGCTCGGGTCGTCCAGATGAAAGGCGGACTGGATCTGCGGCAACAGCAGCAAACGGAACAAATGCACCGCGCAGATGATTGTCGCCGCGACCAGCAACATCTTTCCAATCGCCAACGCCGCGACACGTAATTTCAACATGATGATTGCCCGAGTTTCCGCGAGAGATGCATTCTCTCGTCAACAAAGGCGCAATGGTGGCCCTAAAAAAATTGCATGAAAACCTAAGATATGGCACGAACGCCATACATATTTGTTTGGCACCTCAGGATACGGCAAAGACCGATGGAATGGAGCGACATCCGGGTCTTTCTGGCCGTCGCCCGTGAGGGCACGCTCGGCGCTGCCGCTCGCAAGATTGGCCAGACCCAGCCGACCATCGGGCGGCGTCTGCGCACACTCGAAGCGGCGCTGGGAAACACACTGTTCCAGCGAACAACGGGTGGCTTCACCCTGACTGATGAAGGCGCCGCCCTGCTGCCGCGCGCTGAGCGCATGGAGGAAGAGGCGCTCGCGATCCAACGTCAAATCTCGGGGCAAGCCGATCATCTGGAGGGTGTGCTGCGCATCACCTCGATAGACTGGTTTGGCGGATATGTGCTCAGCCCGGTGCTCACCGAATTCACGACGCTGCATCCGCGTGTCACCATTGAGCTACTGACAGATCAACGCTTTCTCAGCCTATCGCGCCGGGAGGCAGACCTGGCGTTTCGCATCGGGCCGTTCGATGAACCCGATGTCGTTTCGCGCAAACTCCTGCAGCTGCGGTATGGCGCCTATATCCGCAAAGGATCTGAGCATCCCAAGGCTGGCGACGGCACCGGCGCCACCTTGATGGCGCTCGACGCTACCTTTGCCGGAACACCTGACGACACGTGGCTGCAAACGATGTTGCCGAACGCGCGCACGGCGTTCCGAAGCAACAGCCGTAGCGTGCAGGCCAAAATGTGTGCCGAGGGCGCGGGCATCGCCATTCTGCCTTGCGACATTGGTGACACGCTGGCTGGCGTTGAACGCCTTCATCTTGGGGGCGAACCACCGAAGCGCGACGTGTGGATCGGCTACCATCGCGACCTCGGCCGCTTGGCGCGACTTCGCGCGTTGCTTGATTTGACGCTAGCCAGATTGGCGGGCTGACCCGCAGTTATCGCTCCGTGCAGGCGACCGGAGTAGATGTGCGCAGCGTCCTAAATCGGCGATGAACTGCCTGATGCCGAGAACCGCTCTGTGTCTGCCCACGGGCGGATAACTGCCGCTCGACGGTTCAAGTTTGTACCAGACTTCGAATGATCCGCTGGATCCTTTAAGGGGGACAATCGCCGGCAGAATTCAGCGGCTTTCCGCTCGCGTGAAACGGAAGAGCTTCACGTCAACGGAAGCGGTCAACCAACTGGCACCTGACGGCGGCATTATTCGGTTCTCGCAACACTACGCGGCGAAACGCCGCGAAACACCTTGTCAGTTGGGACCCCACTGGGACCCAGTGCAATTTCTGGTGTTTTTTGCTGACCCCCAAGGCTCGTAAGTCCTTGATTTAATGGTGCACCCGGAGCGATTCGAACGCCCGACCCCCAGATTCGTAGTCTGGTGCTCTATCCAGCTGAGCTACGGGTGCATTGCCATGGCAAGGAGGGGACACATACAGGCGCGCCCCCGGGCTTGCAAGCCACAAAAACGGGTTCGGTCAACCGGGTTGCGGGACATCGGCCGGGACCGATTCCGGAGGGGCGGCGGGTTCACTGGCGGGGGGTAAATCCGCCGCGTCTTCAGGGACTTCCGCTTCTGGCGCCGACTCTGGCACGGGCTCGGGCGCGGCCGGAATGTCAAGGCCGGTCACGGCGCTGATCCAGCCGGCATAGGCCGAGACCCGCGCATAAACACCGGGATTTTCCGCACGGGCGCAACCGAGGCCCCAGCTGACCACGCCGACCTGGACCGGCCCGTTGACGGTGCGCAGCACGAGCGGGCCGCCGCTGTCGCCCTGGCAGGCATCCGACCCGCCGGTACCGGCGCAGATCTGGGTGGCCTCATCGACCGTCACGCCGGCATAGGTGCTGGCGAGACCGGCGGCGTCCAGACCGTCCCGGATCTTTTGCGCGCACACCTGAGGCTGAAGCGGCGGGACATTGCCTTCCTGCAGGATGAGCGAGCCGGCCGCGACCTGGCGGCCCGTGCGGGTGACCCCGCCCTCCCCCTGCGCGCCTTCGCCCTTGCGGCCAAAACCGGCGGCCAGGACGTCGGCATAGGCATCATAAAGGCCGGCGCCGGAAGCCCCGAGGCCGTCGAGCGGCATCACCGTTGCCGAGGGTTGTCCGTAGAGTTGCAGGAGCGCGAGGTCGTTGCCGCGTTCGGGCGCGCCCGGCTTGTAGTCCGGGTGCACGACAACCTTGCGGACCGGAAACACGCTGCCGGGCGGGATGGTGCGCAGATCGTGCAGGCCGATAGCAACCGCGACCGAGCCGGACCGGATCCAGCGCCCGTCGCCGCCGCGCACATATTGGGCGGCCCGGCCGGATGCATCGACCTGCATGTTTTCGGCGCAATGGGCGGCCGTCAGCACCCAGCCCGGCGCGATCAGCGTGCCGCCGCACTCATGGAAGACATCGCGGCCCGAGACGGTCTGGATCGACACCATGCCCGGCCAGTCGGCCGGGTCGGCATCGCGTCCGGCAACCATGCAGCCGGTCAGCGTGGCGGCAACAAGCGTGGCCGCGCCGAGGTATTTCAGAAAACGGTTCATGCGCCGAGCTCCTGATGTTCCGCTTCATATACACCCCGCGCAATGCTGCGCGCCAGCGTCGAGGCGGCGAGCTCGCCGATACGGGCAACCTGCAACGGCCGGGCGCCGACAAGCGGGCGGCGTGCGGTGGCGAGCACGAAGATCACGTCGCCGTCGGTGGGCGCGAAGACGGGCCGGATCGCGCGGGCCATGCCGGCGAGAGCCATCTGGGCGACGCGCTCGGCTTCCTCGCGGGTGAGATCGGCGTCGGTGGCAATGCAGGCGAGCGTGGTGTTCTCGCGGGGGGCCGGGTTCGCCTTTGCGGCGCCCCAGTCTTCGGGGTCGAAGCTGCGGGACGGATCGGGGCGCTTGCCGCCGAACTCGCCGCCGATTTCGTACGGCCAGGCCCAGAACGCCTCGCTGGCGGGAACGCGCACCGAGCCAAAAGAATTGACGGCGGCGAGCGCCCCGACGGTCAGGCCGTCCGAGGCGACGATGCTGGCCGATCCGGTGCCGCCGGGCGCGAGGCCTGCGCGGGCGCCGGTGCCGGCCCCTGCCCGGCCGAGGCGGAACGTTTCGCTGGCGGTATCATAGGCGCGCCGGCCGAGGGCGGCGTAGGGGGCAGTGTCGCCCCAGTCCTTGTCGCCGCCATTGGCCAGATCATAGAGGATCGCCGCCGGCACGATCGGGGTGGGCGGCACACCGGGACGCGGGACCAGCGCGAAGCCGCGACCGGCGGCCTTGAGCCCGGCCATGACGCCGTCAGCGGCGGCGAGCCCGAAGGCGCTGCCCCCGGCGAGGCAGATGGCATGGGCGCCGCCAACGAGGCGTCCGCCGCCGAGCAGGTCGGTCTCGCGCGTACCCGGACCGCCGCCGGCCACGGCCACGGCACCGACACAGAAATCATCAGGCAGGATGACGGTGACCCCGCTTCGCACGCCGGCGTCCTCGGCCTGGCCGACCCGGATTCCCGGCACGTCGGTTATAAGGTTGCGCGCACCCGGCATTGCCATGTTAAGAGCCTTGTCATCTGATTTGTCTGCCCCGGTCTTAAGGGCCTGCGGGCGCCCCGCCAAGCAAAGGGTTTTCTCATGCGTCCTCTCACCGGCTTCGCTTTCGCACTTTTGATCTCGGCCTGCGCGCCGCACACGGTGCCCCCGGCCGCCACCACAACCGAGGCGCAGGCGACCGCGCCGGAAGCGCTTGGCGACCTGTCCTGGACCAAGGGCGGCATGGTAGCGGCCGCCGATGTGCGCGCAGTTGAAGCCGGCCTCAAGGTGCTGCGCGACGGCGGCAACGCCGTGGACGCCGCGATTGCCGTGCACGCGGTGCTGGGCCTGGTGGAGCCCCAGAGCTCCGGCCTCGGCGGCGGCGGGTTCATGGTCTATTATGACCGCGCGAATGATGCCCTTACCGTGTTCGACGGACGCGAGACGGCGCCGGCTGCAGCGACCGCCGACCTGTTCATCAAGGACGGCAAGGTGATGGAGTTCGTGCCGGCCTGGCAATCCGGCCGTTCGGTCGGCGTGCCGGGGCAGATCGCGCTCTACAAGGCGGCGCATGAGGCGGCAGGGCGCGCCGACTGGGCGTCGCTGTTCCAGCCGGCCATTGATCTGGCCGAGGATGGCTTTGAAGTCTCGCCGAAGCTCGCCGAGGCCTTGGCTGAACCACGCCTGCGCGGCGCCATCCGCCTCGACGACAATCCGGTGACGGCCGCCTACTTCTATCCGGATGGCGAACCGCTGCCGGCCGGCTTTGTGCGCACCAACCCCGCCTATGCGGCAACGCTGGCAGCGGTCGCGCAGGACGGGCCTGCGGCGTTCTACCAGGGCCCACTCGCGGCCGACATCGTGGCCGCTGTGGCCGAAGGCCCCGACGGCGGTTCGATGACGCTGGACGATCTCGCTAACTACAAGGTGGTGGTGCGCGACGCCGTCTGCGGCGAACTGCAGACCGGATACAAGCTCTGCTCGGCGCCGCCGCCGAGCTCGGGCGGTGTTGCCCAGAACCTGATCATGGGCCTCTACGAATACCTCAAGCCCAAGGCGAAGGATGTCGATGAAAGCCTCTACCTGAAAGCCTTCGTGGACGCGCAACGCCTCGGCTATGCCGACCGTGACCATTATGTGGCCGATGCCGACCATGTGCCGGTGCCGACGGCGGACCTGATTGACCCCGTCTACATCAAGGCGCGCGCGCTTGAGGCCTTTGCGCCCGGCGAAAAGGCAACGCCCGGCGATCCGGGTGTGGTGCTTGGAAAGGAACCGCTGCGTCCGATGTGGGGCGAGGATCCGACCGAACCCGGCCATGGCACGACACACATTTCGATCATCGACCTGGACGGCAACGCCGTTTCAATGACGGCCACCGTGGAAGCGGCCTTCGGCGCTTCGCGCATGGCGGGCGGCTTCCTCTTGAACAACGAACTGACGGACTTCTCTCGCGAGCCGACCAAGGGCGGCAAGCCGGTGGCGAATGCTCCGGGTCCGAACAAACGTCCACGTTCATCCATGTCGCCGACCATCGTGTTCGACGAGGGCGGAGACCTGTTCATGGTCACCGGCTCGCCGGGCGGAAACTCGATCGTCGCCTATGTCGCCAAAACCCTCGTCGGCGTGCTCGAATGGGGCAAGACCGCCCAGGAAGCCGCCGCGCTGCCGAACGTCATCGCGCGCGGGGATACCGTGGGCGTGGAAGTGGATGTCGCGGGCGGGCCGGAGACGGCGCAGGCGTTGCGCGACTTCGGCTATACGGTGGAAGAACGCACCGGCGAGAATTCGGGCCTGCACCTCATCGTCGTGCGCGAGCGCGGCCTTGAAGGCGGCGCAGACCCGCGGCGCGAAGGCGCCGCCACGCCGATCCGCTGACACCAACCTGCCGCCATGGCCAAGCTGTATTTTTCCTACGCGGCGATGAATGCCGGCAAATCCACACTCCTCCTGCAAGCGGCCTACAACTACCGCGAGCGCGGCATGGAGGTGTTGCTGCTGACCTCGGCGCTCTACCGCGACGCCGGGGACAGGCAGATCAGCTCGCGGATCGGGATCGGCGCCGACGCGACGCTGTACACTCAGGATACGGATCTGTTCTCGCTGATCCAGGACCGGACAGGCCAGGGCCGGCTCGATGCGATCTTTGTGGACGAGGCCCAGTTCCTGACCAAAGCGCAGGTCTGGCAGCTGGCCCGCGCGGCGGACCATCTCGGCATGCCGGTCCTGGCCTATGGCCTGCGCACCGATTTCCGGGGCGAATTGTTTGAAGGCTCTGCGGCCCTGCTCGCGATTGCCGACAACCTGCGCGAAGTGCGCACGATCTGTGCGTGCGGGCGCAAGGCCACGATGGTTGTGCGCCTCGGACCGGACGGGAAAGCGTTGACCGAAGGCGATCAGATCTCGATCGAGAAGACCACCTACTTGTCCCTTTGCCGGCGCCATTGGGAAGAACGCATGGGCCGCTTTCCGCCCGTCTGAACGGATTGCCGTGGTTTCGGCATGAATTTCGCAGCAATTCCATGGTGCGCGCACATTCCGGCCACTGAGTCCTGTGACTCTGGAGGCTCGAGGCCGCATCAAGGAGGCTGCCCATGAACCACGAACCCGTCCGTACGCGCCTGCCCGTTGTGGCCTTCGTTGCCCTTCTGGGTCTCATCGCCATCACGGCCGGCGCTCTGGCCGTTCCGCCCGCGCAGGCCCAGACCGAGCCGGAACTCGTGGACTATTCCGGCTTCATGGCGCTTGGCTCGGAAATCGTACACTATCGCGAAAGCCGGCTGATCGACCTTGAAACCTTCAACGCCATGAAAGCCGACCCGAACACGCTGGTTCTCGATTCCCGCAGCGCCGGAGCCTACTTCACGGGCCACATCCGGGGCGCGGTTAACCTCAACTTCTCGGACTTTTCAGACGGGATGCTGACGGAAGTGATCGGCGCCAAGAACCGGCGGATCCTGATCTACTGCAACAACAACTTCACCGATAACGTCGCCCCGGTGATGCTGAAGTCCGCGCCACTCGCCCTGAACGTGCCGACCTTCATCAATCTCTATGGCTACGGCTATCAGAATATCTACGAACTGGACGGTGCCTACAGCATCGAAGACCCGGATATCCAGTGGGCCCGCCAGCCGATCTATCAGGAAAACTAAAGCTATCATCTGACGCATTGCTTTTGGAACGCCGCAGGCTCAACTGGGCCCGAGACACTCCCAGGAGGGCTGAGGATGAGCGCTGATGCGCCCGCCGGCCAGACGGCCGCCGCACAAGTGAACCCCAACGGGCCGACCGAGGAAACCGTCCTCGCGGTCGAGCATTATACGGACCGGTTGTTCCGCTTCCGCATCACCCGGCCGCGCAGCTTCCGCTTCCGCTCCGGCGAGTTCGTGATGATCGGGCTGCCCAAGGAAGACGGTAAGCCGTTGCTGCGCGCCTATTCGGTGGCCTCCCCGTCCTGGGACGAGGAGCTGGAATTCTACTCGATCAAGGTGCCGGACGGCCCGCTGACTTCCCGCCTGGAGAAGATCCAGCCCGGCGACAAGGTGCTGCTCGGCCGCAAGCCGACGGGCACGCTGGTGCTCGACGCGCTGACCCCCGGCAAGCGGCTCTACATGTTCTCCACCGGCACCGGCTTTGCGCCGTTCGCCAGCCTTGTGCGCGACCCCGAAACGTATGAGCGCTACGAACAGGTGATCGTCACCCATACCTGCCGGGATGTCGCCGAGCTGACCTATTCGCAAAACCTGGTGGCCAGCCTGAAGGACGATCCGCTGGTCGGCGAAATGGCCGAAAGCAAGCTGACGCTCTATGCGACGACGACTCGCCAGTTTTCCGGGCGGATGGGCCGGATCACCTCGCTGATCGAGAGCGGTACGCTGTTTGCGGATCTCGGTGTGCCGCCGCTCGACCCGGCCTGCGACCGGGCGATGATGTGCGGCTCGATGGAAATGATCCAGGACGTGAAGGCCCTGATGCTGAAGGCCGGCTTGACGGAAGGCTCGAACGCGGCGCCGGCCGAATTCGTGATCGAAAAAGCCTTCGCGGGCTGAGCTGCCTTACACGCGCCGGTGCGGGTCTGAATGGTCCCATTCGGCCAGCAGCATGCGCAGCGCCGAGATGAACGCGATCGGCTGATCGAGCATCACATGGTGGCGGGCGTGCGGGATCGATACGAACGGCACCTGGTAACCGAGCAAGGCGCGCATGTAGTCGCGCACATCGTCCGGCATGAGGGCGCTTTCCTCGCCCCGGATGATCGCCACACGGCATTTCGCGGCCTTCAGCAGTTCGCCGCCATCCTTGCCCGGCTCGAACCGTGTCCAGATCGTGGGATCGAACTTCCAGGTCCAGCCGCCCTCGGCGCGCTTCAGGCTCCAGCGCGCGATATAATCCATGGCGTAGTGGTTCTCGCAGAGCTGCGGCGGCGCAAGGCGGAAGCGGGCCAGCGCGGTGGCCAGGTCCGGATAGATCCGGTGCGGACGTCCGGCGCGCGACGGGCCCTGGTGCGGGCGCTCCGGCGGGTTCACCGGACTGTCCACGATCACCATGCCCTCAAACCGCTCGCCATGCTCGGCGCCGGTGACCAGCGTGACGAACCCGCCAAATGAATGAGCAACAATCACCGGCTTGCGCGGCCCGTCAAACAGGCCAGCATCTTCCGCAACGGCGACCTGCTCGGCCGAAAAGGTCTTCATGTCATAGGTTTCGCGCCAGGCGCTTTCGCCCATGCCGGAAAAGGTCAGCGCGGCGACATTGTAGTGCTCTGCGAAGTAGGGCGCGATGAAGTCCCACCAATGTGCGTGCGCACCGTTTCCGTGTACGAACAATAGCCCCGGCGCGCCGCGCTTGCCCCAGCGCTGGTAGCTGATCCCGGCGCCGAGTACCTCCACCCGGTTGGTTTCGTAGGGCGCGGCGACTGCCTCCGGAAACCAGTCCGGCGCCGGCGGCAAGGCGCCGCCATACTCCGCCAGCGGCCCGCCCTCGGAGGGCATCTCCGGCGGCTGGTCGCGGACAATCGGATCATTTTCCCGGCTCATGCGCCTTCCCTCGTACTCAGGGCGGGAGTGTGCGCTGTCACGCCTGCTTCGATCAACCCCCGCCGCAGCGTCAGTTCCGGTGAAGTCGCCGTCTGGCGGTCGGCCGGCGACCGCATCAGGGCTGCGGGGCGTCCGCCGGCGGGACGGGTGCGCCGATCGTTGACGACGGGGCAGCCGGGGCGGAAACGTGCCGGGCGGTGGATGCGATCAGCGCGCCGGCCGTCAGGGCGACGGCGGCGGCCATGCCGGCGGCGAGCGACAGGTGGCGGCGGGTGATCTGCATCGTCCGGTCCTTTCGGGTTTGGTGTTCAGGGCTGGGAGCCCTGACCGCTTTCCACATATCCAATGACAAGGTCCGGCGAGAGCAGTTCGGGCAGGATGACCGGGTCGCGGCTGCCTGCCGGATACCAGAGGTACATGGGCACGCCCGCGCGGCCGCGGCGCTTCAGCTCCCCGGCAATCACCGGATCCTTCTGCGTGAAGTCTGCGACGAGGAAGGCCGCATCGGCGGCCTCGAACGCCGCCTTGACGCGCTTCGTCGATAGCGTCGTCAGCTTGTTGACCTGGCAACTGGCACACCAGCTGGCGGTGAAATCGACGAAGACCGGGCGGCCGGCGTCCAGCATTGCGTCAACTTCGGCGGGCGACCACACGCCTTCGGCGTAGGATGGCAGCGCCGGCGCGCGCGCCACATAGTTTTGGGGCACGTTGGCGAGCACCGCCGGCAGGACGAAACCCGCTGCCAGCACGCCCAGCGCCAGGGCGCGGCGGATCATGCCGCCGCCACGGGCGAGCCAGATGGCAAAGACGAGGGCCGTTGCACCGGCCAACGTCCAGCCGACGGCCCCTGCCCCGGCGAGACCGGCCACGACCGACAGCAGCCAGGCTGCGGTGAGGAACATCGGAAACGCGAAGGCTTGCTTGAGCGTCTCCATCCACTTGCCCGGTTTCGGCAGCATGCGGTGCAGGCCCGGCACGAAGCTGAGGATGAGGAAGGGCAGCGCCATGCCGAACCCCATGGCGAGGAAAACCGCGATCACCGCGCCGGGAGGCTGACTCATCACGGCGCCCAGCGCTGCGCCGAGGAAGGGCCCGACACACGGCGCGCCGACAACGGCCGCGAGTACGCCGGTGAAGAAGGCGCCCAATGAGCCGCCACGGTTGGCGAGGCCTGAACCGGTGTTCTGGATCGAGGCGCCGAGTTCAAAGAAACCCATCAGCCAGAGACCAATCGAAAACATGATCAGTGCAAGGATGACCACCGTGGGCGCGTGCTGCAACTGGAAGCCCAGCGTCGCAAAGCCGGTCGCCTGCCGGACCGCCAGAATCGCGATCGCCAAGACGGCAAAGGAGACGAGCACACCGGCCGTGTACCAGAGGCCGTGCGATCTCAACTCGCCGGCATGGCCGCTCGACGCGGCCGAGACCATTCCGACCGCCTTCATGGAGAGTACCGGCAGGACGCAAGGCATCAGGTTCAGGATGAGCCCCCCGATCAAGGCAAGTCCGGCGAGCCCCAGCAATCCGCCGAGATCGAGGGCTGCGCCATTGCCCGGCGCAGTCGCTGCGGCCGCCGTGTCTGCGGTGCCCGCGAAGACATCGCCTCGCGCCGCACGGATTTCGTAGCCGATGGGGTCCGCGCCGGGCACATCCACCCGGACGATGCCCTCAAGGGCGTCGCCCACTTCGCCGGACGGGTCCGGCGTCAGCGCGAGGCTGGCGCCTCCCGGGCCTTCGCGCTGCGGCTGCGCGGCCGGATGGCTGATCTGGTGGCCGTAAGGAAAGAAGCGGATCCGGGCGCCTTCGGGAAACCCGCCGTCCAGCGCCAGGCTGAGGGTCCAGGGCGCCGCCGTATCGTCGATGCGCGCCTCGCCCGGGAACGGGCCGGGCACCTTGGAGACCCAAGCGCCGATCAGGTCACCCCCCGCCACGTCCTCGACCGGTTCGCCGACCGGCAGGACGAGCGAGACGTCGGCCGTTTCCGGTACGCAGACGGATTCGCAGATGAGATAGTCGGCCACGCCTTCGAGGCGCACTTCGCCGGTCGCAGTGTCCGGTATGGTGAGCGGCATGGCGAAGACCGCCTGGTCATCATAGCCGTAGTCCATGATCTCGCCTTCAACGACGGGCAACAGCTTGGGCAGCGGCCACATCATCTCGCCGAGCGCGCCGTCCGGCAGGTTGGTCGTGTCCTTGAGGATCAGCTGCGGCGGCAGGCCGGCATCCCCGGCATTGCGCCAGTAGATGTGCCAGCCCGGCTCCATGGTCATCTTGAGGGCAACGAAAACCGTTTCGCCCGGCGCGACGCTCGCCCGGTCAGAAACAAGTTCTGCTTCCGCGCGCCGCCCGGAACCTTCGAATTGCGCCGATGCGGCCTGCGCGGTCAGGACAAGGCCTGCCAAAGCCCCGGCGGCAGCGCGGCAAATGTGGTTCAACAAAGTCGGTATTCCTGCCAAATTGGAGTCTCGCCCGAGCATATGCGCCGGTCGTGCCACAGGAAAAACCCCCGGTCTCCTCATTGTGATGCCGCACCTGCCCCCAAACGACAAACGGCCCTCCGGTGGGGAGGGCCGTTCGAAATGACGGGAGACGGCGTTTGCCGTGGCCCTGCCGGTCAGGCCACCGCTTGACCCGAAGCTGGTGTCCGCACGGCGCGCTGGATCACTTTCGACCAGTTCAGCAGCGAGACGAGGTGTGCGTAGCAGGCGCCGAGCGCTCCGTTATTACGCAGCTCGAGGTATTTCTCGGCCGGGAGGGCATTGAGCCGCTCTTCGGAGATCGCCCAGTAGTCGGCGACTTTCTGCTGCGGGCCGACTTCATTGCCCTGGGCATCGCGCGGCTGGAATACAACCGTCTTCTGTTCGAACAGATCCATGCTCGAGATCATCTTGACGAAATCGAGCGTGGCCCGGCGCTGACGTTCGAATTCCTTGCAGAACTCGATGGCGTCGGTGGTGAACTTGCTGGGCTGGCCATTCTCGAAGAAGGCCACGTCCGGCTGGTTCGAAACCATCGGCGCTGCGCGGTCGACGCAAAGCAGCAGACGGTCCGAGGATTCGTCAGCGGCAAACACGAACGGGTAGCGGCGGACGAAGGCCGGGATGTAGTAGTCTTCGAAGACGAAGCCGTTGGCATCGACGAACAGGTTCTGGCCCTGACGGACCCCCATCACGGCGACCGGCGTGCGCTCGTCGCCGACGAAGATGATCGGGTAGGACGCCGCACAGACCCCGAACTCGGTGACGGTCACCGGCACGGCATGGGCTTCGCGCAGGAACGCGAAGGGCTGCGCGACCTGTTTCACACCAAGACCACCGTGATTTTCTGCCGAGAGCGGCTGCGGTTGCTTGTAGAACAGGACTTGTCCGGTGATAGGCGATTGTCCGCCGGTAGCGGTGGGCATGGTCACGGGGCTGAACTCCTTAGAATTTGGCGGGACCGTTACCGGAAATATACACTGGCCACAACACCCGAACCGGGCTCAATTGCAGCGTAAACACCGTGAAAAATCCGTCATGCGCCTGAACCTTCCCGCCAGCCGCCGCTTATTGATTGCCCGCACGGGCGCGCTGGTGCTTGCTGCAGCCCTTGCGGCGTGTTCGGGCGGCGCCGATCCGGAAGGCACGCCGCGCCGGATTGCGCGCGAGGTGGACCGCACCCTGACCACGGTGGCGCAGAACGAACTGGTGCGCGATCCGGAGCTTGCCACACGGCTCGGCCTGCAACCCGACGCAGCCGGGTTCCCCTTTGGCCGCTATCTGACGGACCGCTCCCAGGCCGCGTTCGAACGCGGGCGCCTCGAGCGTCTGGAAACGCTGGACGTCCTGGTTCGCACCGCCCGTCCCGCCCCCGGCAGCGCCCTTGCCCGCAATCTCGACACGGTCATCGCCGCCCACGAAGCCGCCGAAGCCGTGCTGGTGGCCGGGCATGGCGCGGGCGACCTCTCGACGTTCCATCCCTACGTCGCCGATCACATGCGTGGAGCCTATCTCGAAGTGCCGGAACTGCTGGTGCGGTTCCAGCCGATGGAAACGGCTGAAGATGCCGAGGCCTTCCTCGCCCGCGTATCTCAACTGGCCGGCGCACTCGACGACGAACGCCGGCGGCTTGGCGCGGATTCGCGCGCCGGCGTCGTGCCGCCCGCGCCGATCCTTGCCCGCATGCAGGCACTGGCCGGCGCCCGGGCGGCCGAGTCGCCGGAGACGTCCTTCCTTGTACAGACGTTTGACAATCTCCTGAACGGCGTCGATGGGCTGACGCCGGACGCCCGCGCCGGCCATTCCCGCCAGATCCGGACCCTGTTCACGAATTCGCTTGTCCCCGCTTATGCGCGGTTTGCCGACGCGGCCGGCGAGCTTGCGGCCTCGGCGCCGGCGGAACCAGGCATCTGGCAGATCAAGGGGGGCGATGCCTATTACCGTGCCGTCCTGTCTGCCTATACCGGCACGACCGACACACCGGCCGAATTGCACGCCCGGGGTCTTGCGGATGTAGCGCGCCTGACGGCGGAGCTCGACGCTGCCCTTTCGGCCGCCGGGCTGGTCGAAGGCGCGGTCGGCGAGCGTCTCGCCTTCCTCGCCCTGCAACCTGGTCAGATCTACGAAGATTCCGATCTCGGACGGGCCGCGCTTATCGAACGGCTGTCGCAGTTGACCACACGGGCCGGCAGCCTCGTCGAAGACCAGGTCGGCCCCGTGCCGGCAAATTCGGTCACCGTCAGCATGGTGCCGCTCGCCTTTGCCGCATCTGCCCCGTCAGCCGCCTACACGCCGCGCACGGCCGATGGCCGCAACCCGGCCCGGTTGGAGATCAACCTTACCCGGATGGGCGACTGGCCGGACTACAGCCTGCCGACACTGGTGTTCCATGAAACCCTGCCTGGCCATCATCTCGAGAGCGCGATGGCGTCGGAAAAAGGCGGCCTGCCGCTGGCGCGCCAGCTGATCTGGAATGTCGGCTATGGGGAGGGCTGGGCGTCGTATGCCGAGACCCTTGCCGACGAGGGCGGTCTTTATACGGACGATCCGCTGGGCCGCATCGGCTACCTGCAATCCATGCTGCTGCGCGCCGCGCGGCTGGTGGCGGATACGGGCATCCACCAGCAGAAGTGGCCGCGCGAACGCGCCGTCTCCTACATCGTTTCGGTCACCGGCCTCAGCCTGGAAGCGGCCGGCGACGAAGTTGACCGCTACAGCGTCTGGCCGGGTCAGGCGGCGGCCTATTGGATCGGACGCCAGCGACTGCTCGACCTGCGCGAAAGGGCCCAGCGCGTCCTCGGGCCGCGATTTGACCCGAAGGCGTTCCATGCGGCGATCCTGGGTGGCGGACCACGTCCACTCGACATGGTCGAGGCCGACGTGACCCATTGGTACACCGAAGCCGCGCGTTAGGGCGCCGGGCGTCTCAGGCGGCGAGACGCACGATGTCGGCCGAGCGGTGGATCGGCCGGAAACCGGCTTCGAGGTCCGCCATCATCTGCTTGCGCATGTCACCTTCGAACTCGAGCGAGACGAACACCGTGCTGGCGCCGTAGCGCTCGGCCTCGGCAAAGGCCCAGATCGGCTGGATGTCATGCGGCTTGCCGGAGAGCTCCATCACCCGGAAAATGCGCCAGCCGCAGGCCTCCGGCACGGCGAAGATGGCGACACCCGGCGCCCGCGCCCAAGGCGCGTCCGCTGCGGCCCGCTGGAAAGACCACGCCTTGCCGGATTGTCCGCGAAAGCTCACTGCGTTGCTCATGTTCTTGCTCCGTTCCTTGTGGAATGTTCCTACTCTGTTCCAGTTTGGTTCGCAAGAAGTTTTTGGTAAACAAGGGGTTAATTTCGCTCGGAAATCCGTTACCGGACGATCGTGAACTTGCGGCTCTCGAACACGCGGAGCACCTGCTTCAGCTCGCGTCCGCGCCGCAGGACCTGTCCGCCCCATCCGTAAACAGCGTACTGACCCTGACGATTGGCCAGCGCCGGTTCCTTTTCGATGCGCCAGGTCGGGCTTTCAGCATGCCGGCGAAAGATCGCGAAGGTCGCCACATCGCGGCCGAAGCCGATGGAATAGTCACGCGCCTCGCCGGCGACCACCAGCCGGCCATAGACATCAAGGATGGGCTGGAGTTCGCTCTTCTGGAAAGCGACCACCGGATCGGAGGCAGGCTTGCGCGAAAGATGTTCCGTCATCCCGGATAGTTCCGCATAGCTTGGGGCCCGCGTCCAGTCCCCGAAACAACTAACTGCGAATTAATCCGTATTTCCCGAAATCGCCGTTTTTCGGACTTGCCGCCGCCTCAGCACACCGCCATCTTTGAATTGTCGGGCGGAGGCGTTTAGCAGGTGCTCCAGACCCATCAGCCCCCCCAGCCCCCTGGGGCGCTTGATCAGCTTCTGTCCGACACCTTCCCTTCCCAAGAGACGCATCACGCCGCAAGGCGTCAGCGCTTGCCGAACCGTTCCAGCACCGGTTTGACAATACGCCCGGCCCGTTGCCCGACGCTCGACACATTGGCGAGGCGGCGCGCAATGAAGGCGTCGAGGTCTTCGGGTGCGGGATGGTCAGCCCAATAGAACACGATGGCCGGGAGAACCGCTGCCAGCAGGCCGCGCTTCGAGTACCGGTTGTAATCCTCGGACTGATCACCAGCGGCGGTCCAGATCATGTCGGCCACTTTCCAGCTTCGCTGCAGCGCCGGGCCGGCGCTCCAAGGCAGAAAACCCCGGCTGGCCGCCCGGCGTACGGCCTCGCGGTTCGGCTCCAGCGCAGCCAGCCAGGCGAGAACGCCCGCCTTGATCCGGTCCGGAACGCGCAGGGTGTCCATCCGTGTGTCCGCCAGCGCCGCCTGCGCGGCCGTCTGTGCGTCATCAAAGAAGCCGTCGATCAGGTCGATCACGCCCTGCGGCGCAGCGAGCGCCCGTTCGCCCTGGGTCAGCCCGGCACGCACCGCAGCCGCGCGCGCGGCGGCGTCTGTCCAGCCTTCAAACGCAACGTCGGGGAGCAACTCGGTGAGCCAGCGGCGGCGAAGGATTCCGGAAGGTGGCTGTGTCATCGTAAATTCCACGCAGGCTGGGGCTTGGCGAGTCCGCTTCCACCGTGATATAGGCCGCGCTTTCCGGGCTGTCAGGTCCGTTTAACCCCTTATACGGGCGCGCGCGTCCGAACCAAAGCTGATGGAGAAGTCCTATAGTACAGATCGTCGTCCGCGATAATAACGTCGAGCAAGCCCTCCGCGCGCTTAAGAAGAAGATGCAGCGCGAAGGCCTGTTCCGGGAAATGAAAGCGCGTCAGGCGTTTGAAAAGCCGTCCGAGAAGAAGGCCCGCCAGCGCGCAGAAGCCGTGCGCCGGGCCCGCAAGCTGGCCCGCAAGCGCGCCCAGCGCGAAGGCATCGTGTAAACATCACGCTTGCGACCTGCTGCGACCCGCGCTTCTGTATGGCGCAGGTTCGGAGAGAAGGTACATGACAGCCAGAGTCCTGTTGTTCGCCGCGATCGCGTTCCTGTCCGGGGGTGCGGCTCGCGGCGAAACCGTTTTGTGGGAGATCGCGCCGCAGGTTACCGGCAGCGCCGTCACCGGGCTCTCGTTCGCCCTCACCTTCCCCGGTGACGCAGACGGCGAAACGGAGCTGTCCCTGCCGGATGAGTGGGGCGGCGAAAGCCGGCTCTATCTCGGCCTCGACTCCATCGAAGCCTCAGGCGGCGTCCTCGCGCCCGGCAACAGCCCGGCCCAGCTGCGCCTGACGCATGCGCCCGGCGCCGACATCACCCTCACCTGGCAGATCCCCGCCGCCGGCGACGGACCGCCAGACGGCAAACAGGGCGGCGGCAACGACTACCGCCCGGTCTTCGCCCCGGACTTTTTCTACGTCATCGGCCACACGGCCTTCATCCGGCCGGACCACATCCCCGGCAGCACGCCCGCCGGGGCGAACCTGACGGCGTTTGCCGAGGCGGGGATCGAGGTCGTCTCCGACCTCGAGCACGGCGGCCTGACGCTCGACCGGCTGTCTGAAAGCACGCTGTTCGGCGGCAACATCCGCATCATTGATGCCGGCAATGGCAGCCGCTTTGCGCTGACGGGCACACTTGAGCATATCAGCGATGAGGACTGGCGCGCCGCCTTCCAGCAGATCGCAGAGGACCAGCGCGCCTATTGGCAGACCGGCCATGACGCGTTTCTCGTGACCCTGCTGACCATCGACAAGGGACCCGACGCCTACTCCATCGGCGGCACCGGCCTTGGCGACGCCTTCTCACTCTTCGTTTCCCCGAACATGCGCCTCGACACGGCCCTGCCCATCGTCGCGCACGAGATGATGCACAGCTGGGTGCCGGCCCGTATCGGGCGCATGCCGCAAGAGAACGAAGCTACCGACTACTGGCTGTCCGAAGGCTTCACCAACTGGACCACCTGGCGCAACCTGGTGCGCGGCGGCCTCTGGACATCGCAGGACTTTGCCGCTGCCTTCAACAAGTCCTTGAATGCCTACGACACCTCCTCCGTGAAGAATGCATCCGCAGCGGAAGCCGCTGCCGGCTTCTGGGCGCGCCGCGACTATCAGGACCTGCCCTATGACAAGGGTATGCTGATCGCTGCCTGGCTCAACCATGAAGTAAGTCTACGGACGAACGGCGCCATGGATCTCGACGACATCCTGCTCGGCATGCAGTCCGCCGCGGCCGCCGCGCCGGACGCGCGGGCGACCGACCTGCTGTTTGCCGCGCTCCAGACCGGGGCCGGTTGGGACGCGCGCGCAGACATCGAAGCCCTCACCCTTGCCGGCGGCACTGTCCCCCTGCCCGCTGACCTCTACGCGCCGTGCGGCACCGTCTCGCCGGTCGATACGCTCATCTGGAAACGGGGCTTCGATTTCGAGGCCACGTCCGCTGCGGGCTGGATCATCCAGGGCGTCCGCCCCGGCACCCGCGCCCATGAGGCAGGTCTGCGCAACGGCATGATGATCACCAGCTGGTCAGAGACATCCCAGGATTTTCAGGCCCCGACCGAGAAAACCGCCGAGGTGAATCTCGCCGGCGAAACCGTCTCCCTGACCTGGCTGCCCGCTACGCGGGAGACCACACCTGTCCGCCGCCTCCAGCTCGCAGATGATCTGCCTGCCGAGGCCTGCCGCATCCGGCTTGCGGGGCTTTCCTTCTGAACTGGCGTTGATGCCGGTTGAACCGGCGCTCCAAATTCGCCAAAGCAGAGCATGATGTGGGCGGACACAAGATGACACCCCAACGCGCTGCCTGGTTTGTGCTCGGGGTCAGCGCCCTTGGCCTGGGTATCCTGGGGGTCGTCGTTCCCTTGCTGCCGACGACACCCTTCATCCTGTTAGCTGCGTTCGCCTTCTCACGATCATCGGAGCGATGGCATCGCTGGCTGATCAGTCACAGGACATTCGGGCCGATGATCGAGGATTGGCGAGCCTATGGCGCCATCAGCCGGCGTACAAAAGCCGCGAGCACACTGGCTATGGCAGCTGTTCTCGGCATCTCGGCGGTGCTCGCTGTGCCTTGGCCAGTGTTCGTGCTGCAAATTCTGGTGCTGGTGGCGGTAGCCGCCTTCATACTGTCGCGCCCCATACCGCCATCGCAGAGCTGAAAGGCGCGCAATCCGACCGGAATTACTCTTTCACCGCCTTCGGTTTCATCCCCATGGCGGATTTGACCATGCCGACAAGGTCGCCAATGCCGGCGCCGTGCACCGCGCCGGCGCGGTAGACTTTCGTGGCGCCCCAGACGATCAGGGCCGTGGTGACGGCCATCAGGCCCATCTGCGCCAGGATTTCCCACAGCGGCGGGTCCTGCGGGATGCGCAGGATCAGCAGGAAGGGCGTGAACAGCGGCACCCAGCTCGCATAGTCGATCACAGGGGAGCCCGGATCGTTGAACGCGATGAAGATCGCGAACATCGGCAGCATCAGGAGGATCATCATGGGGCTGAGCAGGGTCTGCGCTTCCTGGATCGTGTCACACAGCGAGCCGAGCGCCATGAAGATCGCGCCGTAGAGCACATAGCCGAGCATGAAGCTGACCAGCGCGGGGATGATCAGGCCGGGATTGGTCGCCGCCGCAATGAACGGATCGATCATCTCCATCATCGCCGGGGACTGGCTCGCGGCGATGGCTGAGCCCGCCCCGGCGAACAGGCCCCAGGACAGCATCATGGTGGAGGTCACGGCGAACACGGCCAGCAGTTTTCCGGCGAGCAGTTCCGGCAGCTTCACCGAGGTCAGCAGCGTGTCGAAGATCTTGTTGGAGCGTTCCTCGATGGTGCCCATCAACAGGTACTGAATGATCGAGAACACCATCAGCCAGAGGAAATAGGCGAGCGCGCCGGCCACGATGGCGGGCGCCTTGTCGGCCATCGTCACTTCGGAGCCGCCGTCTGCAGGCTCAGCCTCGCTGCGCAGGCGGAAGGCTGTCACCGGCAAGGCGGCACCGTCGACATGTTTGAGGAAATCGGCGCTGAGACCGGCAGCCAGCAGCGCGTCCCGGCGGCCCAGATCTCGCATCGCGGTTTCGGCCGCATACTGAAGGGTGGTGACGTTGACGTCGGTGCTCCAATACTGGAGGGCGCCGCCACCTTCGGTGAGCAGGAAAGCGGCGAACAGCGCCTTGTCGCCATCCGGCCCCGCAACCGTCTTCTCGCCCAGCAGATAGGGGCGAAGGTCTTCGATGGTGGTTGCGGGCGCAGCGACCTGAATGAACTTTCGCGGCGTGGCAGCGGCGACCTGGTCGCTGGACACCTCCACCTGCATGTCGGCGGCCAGGGCCGCAGTCTCTGCGGCGGCCCGGGCTTCGCTGCGCGCGAACTCAGCCTCGATGGCGCCGGCAATCACACCGGACGGTTCAACCACTGCATAATAGCGCACCGGCGAGGACGAGGCGGCGAAATAACCGAAGCCCGCGCCGATCACCAGGAACAGCGGCACGGCCGCGAGGCTGAGCCAGAAACCCCAGGCTTTGACATAGCCGAGGAAGTCGCGCCGGAAGATCAGGTAGATGTTGCGCATCAGGCCGCCTCCGCTTCCGTTGCCGCACCTGGCACATCGAGCGCTGCGGCCTCCGCCTCGCCGACGAGGGCGACGAACACGTCGCGCAGGCGGGCCTCCTCCGGCTGGAAGCCGAGGATCGGCGCGCCGGCTTCGAGCGCGGCCCGCAGCACGTCCTGCGCGCCGCGTCCCTTCGGCATGTCCACGCGCCAGGAATCGCCCGGCCCCTTGTCTGCCGCCCGGTGCGCTTCGAAGCCTTTCGGGGCGAGCGCGCCGGCGAGGTCAAAGCCATGCTCCACCGCAATCCGGGCGCCCTGCCCCAGCGTCTCGTAGGCTGCTTCCAGCGTGCCGTCGAACACCTTGCGCCCGCGCGCCATCATCACGATCCGGTCGCACAGGCGCTCGGCGTGTTCCATCACATGGGTGGAGAACAGGATCGTGGCGCCGCGCTGGTGCTCGGCGCGGATCAGGTCTTCCAGCGTCTGCTGGTTCATCGGATCGAGGCCCGAGAATGGCTCGTCGAGAATGAGGAAATCCGGCCGGTGCGCCAGCGTCGACAGGATCTGCACCTTCTGCGCCATGCCCTTGGAGAGCTTGGAGATGCGCGTTGCCTTGAACTTCCCGAGACCGGTTGCGTCCAGCAGTTCGTTGGCCCGCGCTTTCGCGTCGGCCGCAGTCATGCCCTTGAGGCGCGCGAAATAGGTGATCGTGTCGCGCGCGGTCATCTTCTTGTAGAGGCCGCGCTCCTCGGGAAGGAAGCCGACGCGGCGAAGGTTGCGGATATCCGGCTTGACGCCGAACAGCGCCACCTCGCCCTCGTCCGGCGCCATCACGCCGAGTGCCATCCGCAGGCTGGTGGACTTACCGGCGCCGTTAGGCCCGAGAAAGCCGACGATCTGCCCGGCGGGGACGTCGAAGGAGAGGTTGCTGACGGCTGTGAAGGCGCCGAAGCGCTTGGTGGCGCCGGACATGACGAGCGGTGCAACACCCATGGGCGGCTTCCTTCAACAGCTGATACCGAGACTTTAACGTTGCCCGCCAAAGTTCAAGGGGTATGCCGCTGAAGGGCTTAGGGGCGGGTTAAGCCTGCCCCGCAGTTTCTGGAACAAAAGCGCCCTAGAGAACGGCGCCAAACAGCCAGATGAAGGCCTGAACGACCAGCGCGAGGCCGATCAGAACCACGACCGTCGCCATCCAGCGTCCACCGAGGTTCAGCAACAGGCCGGCGGCGAAGCCGACGATAGCCATGATGCCCAGGGAAATCGTCCAGTCGAGACCGATGGCAATCGACAGGACTGCGTGACCAATCATCAGAACGATAATCAGGCCGCCCCAGACGCTGCCGGTCAGGAAGCCGTCCCAGGTTGCTTTCTGGTCCTGGATGTCCATCTCGCCATGGTGAAATTCGTGGGTGGCCATGTTTGCCCTCTCAGGTCGGATGCAGTCACGTACGCTGCCTTCTAGCGGGCACCGGACGCGCCATCAAGCGCGGCAAAGCGCCCTTTTTGCGGGGCGGCTTCAATTGACGGGTTGGCGCGGTTTGCGTTTCGGCGGCTTGGGCGCAAACGGCGCGGGCAGCGGCAGGGCCGGTACGCCCTCTTCCGCCAGTGATTCGCGCTCCTCGGCGGTCGTTTCGCCCCAGATCGGCCGGTCATCCTGCTCGCCGTAATACATCGCGCGGGCTTCTTCGGCGAAGTCGCCGCCGACATAGTCGAAGTTTTCGGCAACGTGTTCGCGTGTCTTGGCCGCAAACGCGGCCAGCAACGTCTCGGGATCGGCCGAAGCGGCCTTGCCCTTCGTGGTCTTCACGGCCGGGGCCATGATCTGCTTGTCGATGTTGCGGCTCTCGCAGTCCGGGCAGGTCAGCAGCCGGCGCTTTGCCTGCGTGTCATAGGCATCGGACGAGGCAAACCAAGCCTCGAACGCATGCTCACAATCGCCGCAGGACAGAGCGTAGCGGATCATGCGCCTGTCTCCCCCCTCAGGTCCCGGTCAGAATCGGATCGAGCTTGCCTGCATGGTCGAGGGCCACCATGTCGTCACAGCCGCCGATATGCCGGTCGCCGACAAAGATCTGCGGAAAGGTGCGCCCACCGCCTGAACGCCGGATCATCTCGTCCTTGAGCGCGGCGCTCATGCCGGCATCAATTTCGGTGAAGTCGACCTTCTTGTCCTTCAAAAGCGCCAGCGCGCGCGAACAATAGGGACAAAACTGACGCGTGTAGATCGTGACTTTGGCCATCCGGCAATCCTCTCTCAGCTGGCAACGGTATGTTGCCCTGACGAGCTGACTATATGGTTACGTCCGTCTCCCGGACAACGCGGGCGAGCACAAGAACGTCAACCTGCCGCGCCCCGGCACGTTTCAGGGCACGTGTGCACGCCGACAGGGTGGCGCCGGTCGTCAGCACATCGTCCACGAGCAGCACGCGTTTTCCGGCAATCGCGCCCGCGCGGCCGGGCCGCACCTTGAAGGCGCCCGACACATTCCGCCGCCGGGCCCGGCCGGCGAGGCCCGCCTGGCTGGGCGTGCGCCGGGTTCGCATCAGGCCGTCCACCAGCACGGTCCGGCCCGACGCCGCCGCAATCCCCTGCGCCAGTCATCCCGACTGGTTGAAGCCGCGAACCACGAGGCGGGTATAATGCAGCGGCACCGGCACCAGCACGTCGGCCTCGTCGATCAGAACGCCGCCGGCCTGGCGCATCCAGCCGACAAGGGTGGGCAGGCCGTCGCGCCGGCCGGCACGTTTCAGGTCCAGCGCGGGACGGCGCGAGGTGTCGTCATAGACCAGTGCGGCGCGGGCCCGGTCCCAGCGCGGGGGCCGGGCGAGACAGGCCACGCACCAGGTTTCGTCGCCGGTCCGGTAGTCGAGCGGCACCCCGCACCGGTCGCACAGCGGATCGGAAATGAAGCGCAATCGCGTGAAGTCCTCCGGCGAGAGCGGGCCGCTGCCCACCCCCCGTGCGCCGCTGATCAGCGAGCGCGGCGGCCAGAAGAAATCGGACGCCGCGCGGAGAAACGCCTTGGCCCGGGCCTGTCCCTTCGGCATATCCCTTGCCATGCCGCCAACCCCTCCTGCCCCGCCGCAGATCTTCGACCGGGCACGCCTTGCCGCCCGGCGCAACCATATCGCGAAAAGTTTCGCAGACTATGACTTCCTGCGCCAGCGTGTGTTGGAGGACCTGGAGAGCCGGCTCGACGATACATCGCGAAAGTTTGAACGCGGACTCGAACTTTCAGCCGCCGGCGGGGAATTGTCGGCGCGGCTGATAGCCAGCGGCAAGGCGGGCGCGATGGTGGCGGCCGACACGGCGCCGCGCTTCAGGGACGCCGCGACGGCCCGCGGGCTTGAGACTGCCGCGGCCGACGACGAGGCCCTGCCCTTTCTGCCGGCCAGCTTTGACCTGGTCGCCGCGCCGCTCTGCCTGCACTGGGTCAACGACCTTCCGGGCGCACTTGCCCAGATCCGGCGGATCCTCAAGCCGGACGGCCTGTTTCTCGGCGCCCTGTTCGGCGCTGGCACGCTGGGCGAATTACGCAGTGTGCTGACCGAAGCCGAAAGCGAGCTGATGGGCGGACTCGCGCCGCGCCTGTCTCCCTTGCCGGGGCTGCGCGATATGGCGGGGTTGCTGCAGCGCGCGGGCTTCGCCTTGCCGGTCGCAGACCGGGACACGGTCACCGTGCGCTACGGGGATCCGGCGCGGCTCCTGCATGACCTGAAAGGCATGGGCGAGCGGGCAGCGTTCGCGCGCGGTACAGCCCGGCCGTTGCCCCGGCGAGTGCTGCACCGCGCGCTGGACCTCTACCGCAAACGCTACAGCGACGCCGACGGCAAGGTAGCGGCGACGTTCGAGATCGTTCATGTGCTGGGTTGGGCGCCGGCGCCGGGTCAGCCTCAGCCGCTGAGGCCGGGAAGTGCCCGGGTCAGCCTGGCTGACGCCGTGCGCAAGGTGCAGAAGGAGGGCGGGTGACAGACCACGCCGCCGTCCGCCAGATCAAGTGGTGAGTTCGTTTTCGAGAATCTCGTAGTTCCGGTCGTTCGCGTCGGCAAACGCGGTGATCCCCACAAGCAGACCGATGACGATGAGACCGGCAATCATGCCGTACTCGATCGCGGACGCGCCTTGCTCATCTGCAAGCAGGTCCTTGAAAGTCCGGAGAGGCGCGCGGGTATTCAATGCTTCAAATCCTTAGGGCCAGCCAGTCGAACAGAGGCAAGTCTGCCGGTGGCGCGGGGTAGTCTCGCAGTCTGGACTTCTCGACCCATGCGATGGCCTGGCCCTCGCGCGGGCGGACAGGTCCCGACCAACTTCGACAACCATACAATGGCATCAAAAGGTGAAATGCCGGGTAGGTGAAGCTCGCAAACGTCAACGGTTCGAGAGAGGTTTCGTTAACCGTCAACGACAGCTCCTCGTGCAGTTCCCGCACGAGCGCGGCCTCTGGCGTTTCACCCGGCTCGAGCTTTCCGCCCGGAAACTCCCACAGGCCGGCGAGCGCTTTGCCTTCCGGGCGCTGCGCCAACAGGATGCGACCTTCGGGGTCGAACAGGGCCGCTGCCACGACCAGCAGCACCGGCCGGGTCATGTCCGGTAGGCGCCGTTGATATCGACATAGCCGTGCGTCAGATCGCAGGTCCAGACCGTGGCAGCATGGGCATCGACGCCGAGATGGACGCGGATGGTAAATTCCGGCCGCGCGAAAACCGCGCTGGCGGCGGCTTCGTCATAGTCCGGAGCGCGGGCGCCGCCCTTGGCAACCTGGACATCGTCGAACCAGATCGCGAGTTCATCCATGACAATCGGCTCGAGCGACTTGCCGACGGCCATGACCACGCGGCCCCAATTGGCATCGCCGGCCGCCATCGCGGTCTTGATGAGCGGCGAGTTCGCGATGTGGCACGCGACGGTCTTCGCCGAAAGTTCCGAGACGGCGCCCTCGACGCGCACGGTAACGAACTTGCTCGCCCCTTCCCCGTCCTTCACGACCTGCAAGGCAAGGTCGAGGCAGGTGGCGTGCAGCGCCGCCGCAAATCCGGCGAAGCGGGCATCGCCGCGCGTTTCGATGGGAGGGGCGCCTGATGCGCCGGTGGCGAAAACCATCAGCGTGTCGGACGTGGACGTGTCGCCGTCCACCGTGATCGCGTTGAAGGTCACCCGGGTGATGTCTGCGAGCAGGTCCTGCAGCAAGGCGGGCGCGATGGCGGCGTCGGTGAAGACATAGGACAGCATGGTCGCCATGTTGGGCATGATCATGCCGGAGCCCTTGGCGATGCCGGCAAAGGCGGTCGGCACGCCCGCAAGATCAACCGTGCGGCCGGATGCCTTGGGAAACGTGTCGGTGGTCATGAACGCGCGGGCGCAGGCCTCCCAGTCGGGCGGCCCCAGCCGGCCGGCAAGGCCGGGCAAAAAGGCGCCGACAAAGTTCGGATCCGCCAGCGGCTCGCCGATCACGCCGGTCGCCGCGAGGAAGCAGGCAGACTTGGGCACGCCCAGGGTCTGCGTCAGCGCTTTCAGCGTGGCTTCGTTCTTTTCGACGCCTTTGGGGCCCGTGAATGCGTTCGAATTGCCGGAATGCGCGACCAGCGCACGGGCCTTGCCGCCGCCGGCGCTGAGCGCCTCGCGGCACCAGCGCACGTCGGCCGAGGCGGTGTTGGACACGGTGTAGACCCCGGCGCAGGTGGTGCCTTCGTCGAACACGAACAGGAAAACGTCATCGCGCTCGATCCCCCGCCGGGCATAGAAGCCGCGCGATCCGGCGGCCGCGCGCAGACCCTTCACGTCGGGGAGCGCCGGGAACGACCTCGGCGCGAAAGGGGAAGGTGTGAGTTTCAAAGATCGTCTCCCGGGGGGCTGACTGGCGCCGGGATACCCGGCTCGGTTGTCGGAACATATTTCTGGCCGGAGCCTTGCTCGATGGTCGCCTCGGTCCGCAAGCGGCGAAGAATGCGGCTCACCTCGTTGAGCGTGAGGAAGGTTGCGATCTCGGGCCGCATCTCCTCGCGCGATTTGGGCGGCTCGGTGCGCCGGTCCTTCACCTTCAGGATGTGCCAGCCCTGCGCGGTCTGAAAGGGCGGAGAAACTTCGCCAACCGGCGTATTGGCGATGACCACGGGGAATGGCTCGGCGAGATCGTTTGGCGCGACAAAGCCCAGATCGCCATTCTCCATCCGGGTCCGCGTATCCTTGGAGTGATTGAAGACCAGGCTCTCGAACGTGTCGCCCTGCTCGATACGTTTGTAGAGCGCGTCGGCTTCGTCCCTGGTATCGACCAGGATGTGGGCGACCGAGACCTGGTTGTTGGCCTGCTGCAGCCGCACCTGTTCGCCGTACATCCGGTCGATCGCCGCTTCGGTCACCTGTTCGGAAACGAGGCTTTCGACCAGGAGATTGCCAAGAATCCGCTCCTGCGCCATTTCGAGGCGGCGCAGGCTGGCCGGGTCGCGGTCGAGCGCGCGGCGCCGGGCTTCCTGCGCCATCAGCTTCTGGTCCACCAGCTGATCGAGCACGATCCGGAACTCGTCGTCCTCAGAACCGAACGCCTGCCCGGCATTGATCAGCCCGCGCGCCACCGCCTCCAGTTCGACGTCGCCCGTGAACACCGGTTCGCCGTTGACATACGCCGCCACCGTCTCGTCGGGCGCGACAATTGCAGCTTCATGTGTCTCGGTCTGTTCGCAGCCCGCCACGCTGCCCAGCACGGCCAGCGCGGCCAGTACCGGCAAATGCACCCCAAGAATCAAAGGTCTGGCACGCATCACGGGCCCCCTCATTGACTGAGGGCGCCGCATTGACACCCTTTGGCGGCGTTCTTAAGTCTGCCCCGCGTGCTGGTCGAGTGGTTTCAGCCAGGGATGCGCGGTGGGAGTGGGTCTCAAAATCCTGTAGGGTTTGCCTCAGGATATTGATCTCTCTGTCCCCAAAACTGGTTGGTGCTGCTTTACATGCTCTCTGTTGCCCGCAAGATTTTCGGAACCGCAAACGAACGGAAACTGAAGCCGCTGGTTGCCCGGGTGAACCGGATCAACGCGCTTGAGCCGATCATGGCCGCGCTGTCGGACCAGTCGCTGAAGGGCAAGACCCAGGAATTCCGCAAGCGCCTCGCCGATGGCGCCACCCTCGACAGCCTGCTTGAAGAAGCCTTCGCGGTCGTGCGCGAGGCGGCCAAGCGCGCCAACAACATGCGCCACTTCGACGTCCAGCTGATGGGCGGCATGGTGCTGCACTCCGGCGCCATCGCCGAGATGCGCACCGGTGAGGGCAAAACCCTCGTCGCCACCCTCGCCGCCTATCTGAATGCCCTCGAAGGCAAGGGCGTCCACGTCATCACCGTCAACGATTACCTCGCCCGGCGCGACTCCGAGTGGATGGGCCGCATTTACGGCGCCCTCGGCATGTCTACCGGTGTCGTCGTGCACGGCGTCACCGACGACGAGCGCAAGGCGGCCTATGCCGCCGACATCACCTACGGCACGAACAACGAGTTCGGCTTCGACTACCTGCGCGACAACATGAAGTATGCGCTGGACCAGATGGCCCAGCGCGGCCACCATTTCGCGATCGTCGATGAGGTCGACTCGATCCTGATCGACGAGGCGCGCACGCCGCTGATCATTTCCGGTCCCACCGACGACCGCTCGGATCTCTATATCAAGATCGACAGCCTGATCCCGAAACTCGAACCCACCGACTTCGATCTGGACGAAAAGCAGCGTTCGGTCGTCTTCTCGGAACCCGGTGTCGAGAAGATCGAGGCCTGGCTCGCCGAACTCGGCCTGCTCGAAGGCTCGCTGTGGGAGCCGGGCAATATCTCGCTCGTCCACCATTCGAACCAGGCGCTGCGCGCCCACAAGCTCTATTCGCGCGACAAGGACTACATCGTCAAAGACGGCCAGGTGATGCTCATCGACGAGTTCAACGGCCGGATGATGGAAGGCCGCCGCCTGTCGGAAGGCTTGCACCAGGCCATCGAGGCGAAGGAACGCGTCGATATCAAGCCTGAAAACGTCACGCTCGCATCGATCACCTTCCAGAACTATTTCCGCCTGTACAAGAAGCTCGCCGGCATGACCGGCACCGCCTTGACCGAGGCTGACGAGTTTCTCGATATCTACAAGCTCTCGGTTGTTGATCTGCCCACGAACAAACCTGTTCAGCGCAAGGACGATGACGACGTCGTCTATCGCACCGCCAAGGCGAAGTATGCCGAGATCGTCAAAGAGGTGAAGGAAGCCCACGCGAAGGGCCAACCGATCCTCCTCGGCACCGCCTCGATCGAGAAATCCGAACTCCTGTCGAACCTGCTGACCTCGCAGCGCATTCCGCACAAGGTGCTCAACGCGCGCTATCACGAGCAGGAAGCCTTCATCGTGGCGAACGCGGGCGTACCGGGCGCCGTGACCGTGGCCACCAACATGGCAGGCCGGGGCACCGACATCCAGCTGGGCGGCAACCCCGACATGCGGCTCGCCCAGGAACGCTCCGAAAAAGAAACCGGCCTCGGGCGCGGCCTTTCGGACGGCGAAGTTTCGCTGCTTTCAGCGCAGATCCGGGCCGACGTCGAGGTCAAGAAGAAGCAGGCCCTGGATGCCGGCGGCCTTTATGTTCTGGGGACGGAGCGTCACGAAAGCCGCCGGATCGACAACCAGCTGCGCGGGCGGACGGGCCGCCAGGGCGACCCCGGCAAGTCGAAGTTCTACATCTCCATCGAAGACGACCTGATGCGCATCTTCGCCGCCGACCGGATGGACGCCGTGATGCGCCGCCTCGGCATCAAGGAAGATGAAGGCATCACCCACCCATGGATGAACAAGGCGATGGAAACATCGCAGCGCAAGATCGAGGAGCGCAACTTCGAGATCCGCAAGAACGTGCTCAAGTATGACGACGTGATCAACGACCAGCGCAAGGCGATCTTCGAGCAACGCCTCGATTTCCTGCGCGCCGATGATGTCTCCGAAACGATCACCGAAATGCGGGAAACCGTGATCGACGCGCTCGTAGCGCGCACGATGCCGGAAAAGGCGTATGCGGAGCAATGGAATATCGAAGGTCTGACCGAAGGCCTGCGGTCCGATCTCGCGCTCGACCTGCCGGTCAAGGCGTGGGCCGCCGAGGAAGGCGTCGCCAACGAGGAGATCGCCGCGCGCATCCTGCAGGCCGTGTCCCAGCAATATGATGCCCTCACCAAGCAGGTCGGCGAACAACAGATGCGCCGGATCGAGAAGCAGCTTCTGCTACAGGTTCTGGACCTTCGCTGGCGCGAGCACCTTCAGCATATCGACCAGCTGCGTTCAGTGATCCACCTGCGCTCCTACGGCCAGCGCGATCCCCTGAACGAGTTCAAGAGCGAAGCCTTCAACTTGTTTGACACGTTGCTTGGCGAGTTGCGCGCCACCGTGACCCGCTCGCTGATGCACATCCGCGTACAGGCTGCCCCGGCGCCGGACGCCGCCCGCCGGCCTGTGCCGGTCGCCGCCCCACCCAAGGCCCCGCCAGCCCATGAAACCAAGCTCGACCCGGATACCGGCGTCAACGAGATGGATCCGGAAGACACGGCAACTCCGCCGGGTCAGCCGCTGTATCAGGCCGAAGATGACTGGGCGAACACGCCGCGCAATTCGGCCTGCCCTTGCGGATCGGGCAAGAAATACAAGCATTGCCACGGCGCCATCGAAACGCAGAAAGTGTAACGCGCGCGCCGCACGTCGTTCAGCCCCGGACGGGCCTCGGCCGCCGGGCGGCTATTTCTCGCCGGACGACTTGCCCGACTGGCGGGCAATCCAGACCGTGATCCCGGTGATGACCAGGATCAAGGTGCCAAATCCGACCAGTCCGGCAATCGCGAGCGGATCGACTGTCAGGTTCTGCATTGCGTCTTCTCCTCTGCTAGCCTGCGGCTTTCAGCAGGGCATAGATTTCATCCTTCAGCATCAGCCGTTTCAGGCGAAGCTCGGCTTGCGCCGCATCGCTGGCCGGCTCCACATTCGTCTCCATCCGGTGAACCTGTCGGTTCACGTCGTGGTAGTCGTCCGCAATGCGCGCGAAATGCGTGTCTGTCGCCCTCAGCGCATGAATCTTCGCGGCGGCCTCAGGAAACTCTTCAGTGAGTTCATGGGGGGTATGAGACATGGGTACCACTCCTCCAAGGTGGGGCTTCTGCCTGCACTTTGGGGGAGTCCGCGTCCGTCCGGTATTGCGGATTCTACCTAACGCGGCGTACCGGAAAAGTTATCCAGCTTCGGGAAAGCACCGGCACGGATGATCGACGACGAAATGCTATGTCCGAGAACCCGCTCGAGCCAGCGCGCGGTGTCGATCATCCGCGCCAGGTCTATTCCGGTGTCGAAGCCCGCACGGTGCAGCATCCAGACGACATCCTCGGTGGCAACATTCCCGGTCGCGCCAGGCGCGAAGGGACACCCGCCGATACCGCCGCAGCTGGCGTCGATCACGTCTATGCCGGCCTCTACGGCGGCGAACACATTAGCGAGACCCGCCCCGCGCGTGTCGTGAAAGTGCATGCGCAGCGATACGTCGGGCGCTTCCATCCGTACGCGGTCTATCCGCCTGCGTACATCCCAAGGCGTCGCCGCGCCGATTGTGTCGCCCAGCGCCAGTTCGGCAATGCCCGTGCGCTGGGCCTGCGCGGCAAGATTTCCAACGACGCCGATATCAACATCCCCGTCATAGGGATCGCCGAAGGCGACCGAGATGGTCGCCGAAAGCGGAATGCCCGCCTCGTGGACAAGCGGCGCGCACCGGACGAGCATGTCGGCGCTTTCCTGCGGGCTCATGCCCTGGTTGCGGCGGCCGAAGCCTTCGCCGGCCACCAGCACGAAGTTGATCTCGTCGGCCTTCGCCTCGATGGCCCGGCGCACACCAGTCTCGTTCAGGGCGAGCGCGATGTGACGCGCGGAGCCGGAGCGGTCGAGACGGGCAAATACAGCGGGCGAGTCGGCCATCTTCGGAACCGCCTTGGGCGAGACGAAGCTGCCCGATTCCATCCGGGTTACACCGGCCGCTTCCAGCCGCGCGATGAATTCCAGCTTCTCATCGACGGTGAGATTGGCGGGATCATTCTGGAGCCCGTCACGCGGACCGACTTCGACGATATGGATCTGTCGCATACTGACTAGTTTCCCGTGAAGGCCGGCGCGCGCCGCTCGACGAAGCTCGCCACGCCTTCCTTGAAATCATGTGTGGCAAAGCTGCGTTCCATCTCGGCGTCCGCCGCCGCGAGCGAGGCGGCATAGGTCTGGAAATAGCTTTCGCGGATCTGGCGTTTCATGATTGCGACCGATCGCGGCGAGACCTGCGTGGCAAGATGCTGTGCCAGCGCCGCGACATGCGGCATCAGCTCATCCTGCGGCAGCGCCTTGTTGACGAGGCCGAGGCGCTCGGCTTCGGCGCCGGTGAACTTGCGCGCGGTGAACAGAAGGTCCAGCGCGTTCGCCTCTCCCACCAGCCGCGGCAATTGCCAGGCGATACCATGCTCGGCGATCAGGCCCCGCTGGGCAAACGCAGTCGTGAACTTCGCCTCCTCCGCCGCATAGCGCAGGTCTGCGAACAGGGTGAGGATCAGGCCAATGCCCGCACACGGACCATTGATCGCCGCGACGATCGGTTTCGGGCAGGCAAACATATGGCCGAACCGGCCGGGAAAGGTCTGCTCGAGGGGAGAGACCGCTTTCGGTTTCGGGTCCGGAATCTTCGTCTGATAGGACTCCCCGCCGCTGGCCTGGATAGTCTGCAGGTTGTTCATGTCCGCGCCCGCGCAGAAGCCCCGCCCGGCGCCGGTGATCACGATGGCGCGCACCGCGTCATCGGCCCCGCCGGCGCGGATCGCGGTTTCCACTTCGGTCTGCATGATCCCGGTCCAGGCGTTCAACCGCTCCGGCCGGTTGAGCGTGATGGTCAGCACGCCGCCGGCCGTCTGCGTGAGAATTTCCCTGTAGGCTGTCATCTGAACGCTCCCTCGATTGTCTGCGGCGAGTTTAGCGCCGTTTCGTGCAGAATGGCAGCCTGCCCCGGCGTCCGCTTGACTCAGCCCCGCGCCGCCTCCTACGCCTCGGGCCATGACCGATTTTCCCCCTCCCCTCTCCGGCAGCGCGCAGGACGAAACGCGCGAGCTGCGTCCGAAGTTTGATGCCGCCGGCCTCATCGCCGCCATCGCGCAGGATGCAGAAACGGGCGACGTCCTGATGCTCGCCTGGATGAATGCCGAAGCGCTGCTCCTCACGCTGGAAACGCGGCGCGCCACCTATTGGTCGCGCTCGCGCGGCGAGATCTGGGTGAAGGGCGACACCTCCGGCCACACACAGGAGGTTGTCGAGGTCCGTGTCGATTGCGACCAGGACGCGGTTCTCCTGAGAGTGCGCCAGACAGGCGGCGCCTGCCATACGGGCCGGGAGAGCTGCTTCTACCGGATCGCGGACACCGGCGGCCTCATGCTGGCCGAAGACAACAAAGCAGGATAGCTTCCCGGCAAACCAGACAATCCCGGAAGGAAACTGCCATGCGCCTCGCCCTCCTTTTCGCTGCGGCCTCCAGCGCTGCCCTGCTGGCCGGCTGCGCGGCTGAGACGCCGGCCCCGGCAGAGCCCGTTGCTGCAGACGCCGTGGCGGAAGCCGAAGCACCGGCGGAAGCCAAGCCGCTGCATGTCGCCGTGCTCGATTGCGGCACCATTGCCATCTCGAACCTCGATGCCTTCTCCTCCGCCGGAGACTATGCCGGCCAGGCCGACGAGTTCACCGACACCTGCTACCTCGTCCACCATCCGAAGGGCATCCTGCTGTGGGATCTCGGTGTTCCGGGCCTCCTGAAAGAAGGCGGCCCGGTGGTGCAGGACATCTTCACCGTCTCGCTCAATGCCACGATCACCGACCAGCTGGCCGACTATGGCCTGACCCCGGCCGACATAGACTATGTCGCCATCTCGCACAGCCATTTCGATCATATCGGCCAGATCGACCAGGTGCAGGGCGCAACCTGGCTCGTCCATCAGGCCGAACTCGATGTGATGATCCCTGCGGACGGTTCGGTTCCGCAAACTTCCGCCGACCAGATCGCCCTGTTCAACGCGTTCAAGAACCTGAAGCGCGAAGCCTTCACCGGCGACAAGGACGTGTTCGGCGATGGTTCGGTCGTCATTTTCGAAACGCCCGGCCATACGCCCGGCCATACCTCGTTGCAGCTGATGATGCCTGAATCCGGCCCGCTCCTGCTGACCGGTGATCTCTATCACCGCCGCGAGAGCCGCGCGCTGAGCCGTGTGCCGCGCTTCAACGCCAGTGAAGAGCAGACCCTCGCCTCGATGGCGGCCTTCGAGGCCCGAGCAGCCTCCCTGGGCGCTAAGGTGATCATCCAGCATGAGCCAGCCGACATCACCCCGACCGGCGGCATGATCCGCTAGCCCAGCGGGCGTATCAGTATCTGGTTTTCGCGCAGGACGGCCGCAGCCCGGTCGGCCGGCTTACTGGCTGCAGCCCGGTATTCTCCGACGATACGGGTTGCGATGCCGGCTTTCGTGAGCTCTGCCGCCACGGCCGACGCGCGCCGGTGGCCGAGGCTTTGCGGGTTGAATTTCTGGGCCGCCGCAGCTGAAGGCAGGAAGGCGACCACTTCCACTTCGGTTATCCCCCAGCGTTGCAGCCCCCAGGCAAGGTCTGACGCCAGCTGGAGGCGGACCGCGTCCATGCTTTCGGTCTCCACCGCAAACTCGACGGCCGGAAGGTCCGTCTTCGGCGGGTCAACCCGAATGCCCCAGTCCGGGAAATTGCGGGAAAGCCCCTCTTCCAGCCGCCGGAAGGCCGGAAGGCTGACACCCGCCGTCGGCGCCGCCGAGAAGACCGCCTGGCGGGCAGTAGGATCGATATCTGCTGCGGCGAGTTCATACGGAAAGGCCGCGCGCATTTCCCGCTCGGTCCGCCGCTCTGCCGCGAGCGCTTCCAGACGGCTTGTCTGAGCCCGCATCGGCGCGCCGAAGGACGATTCGGCCACGGCCGCGAGGCGGGCGGTTTCCGAAGACAGGTCATCATCGATGATCACCTGGTCGACCACGACCGCGACCTGCCGGCGAAACCGTTCCGAAAGCTGACTGGCCAGCAGCGCCTCGGCGCCCGGTACCCGGAGCGGCGTCAGCACGGTCGCGCGCACCTTGATCCGGTCTGGCCCGGCGCGCGGAAAGGTCACGTCGAAGTCGGTCACCCTTGCCTCGGCCTCATTGAAGGGCACAAGCACCATGTCACGGGAAACATCGCGCACGCGGGCCTCATAGGCGATATCGCGCAGGGAAAGACCGAGCGGGATCGACAGGGCAACGAAAACGCCGATCACCAGCGCATTCTGCCAGGCTGCATGGCGGGGGCTGTGGCGTTCACCGAAACCGTAGAAGCGCGACAGCACGGTCACCATCAGCGCAATCGCGAGCAGGTTGGTCATGAACAGGAAGAAGGCCCCGCCGGCAATCTGGAACTGGGCAGTGGCGAGACCGTAGCCGGTGACGGCCAGCGGCGGCATCAAGGCGGTGGCGATCGCCACGCCGACGATTGTTTCCCCCTTGCGGTGGATCACTGCATAGCCGCCCGCAAGACCGGAGAACACCGCCACCAGGAGGTCAAAGAAATTCGGACGGGCCCGCGAGAGTATCTCGGTGGTAATCTCCGTCAGCGGAGAGACGAACACGATGAGGAAAGCCGTGACCAGGGACACGAGGGTGCCGGCCGCCAGGGAGATGACCGCCTGACGCAGGGCGGCAAGATCAAGAATGGCGAGCGAGAAGCCCATCAGCATGATCGGCCCCATCAGGGGAGAGATCAGCATCGCGCCGATAATGACAGCCGGCGAAGAGAGCAGCAGGCCGAGGATCGCGATCCCGCAGGACATGATGTTCATGAAGATGTAGCGCCCCGACAGGGCGCCTTCCTCGTGAACGTGCTCCACGACTTCGTTGTGACGAATCTGGCGGATACCGCGCCAGCGCGCGACTTTCAGCCGCCGCCGCCACTCAGGCGGGCGCATGCGGCGGGTCGATTCCGTCGAGCTCATCATGCATCTCCTGAAGCCCGAATGCCGTGCAGTCCGGCCGACACTGTACCCATGCAGTGCATCCGTACCACAAGCACGCGATCCTGGCGTTAGTTGCCGCCTTCGATGAGCCGGCGGGCAATCACCATCGCCTGCACCTCACCGGCGCCTTCAAAGATATTCAGGATGCGGGCATCCTGAAGCACGCGGCTGATGGGATACTCGAGGGCAAAGCCGTTGCCGCCATGGATCTGCAGCGCGTTGTCAGCTGCCGCCCAGGCGACACGCGCGGCGAGCAGCTTCGCCATGCCGGCTTCCAGGTCGCAGCGCTTGCCTTCGTCCTTCTGGCGCGCCGAGTAATAGGTCAGCTGGCGCACGCCCATCAGTTCTGCAGCCATCATCACGAGCTTGTTGGAGACGCGCGGGAAATTGAAGATCGGTTGACCGAACTGATTTCTGTCGAGCGCATAGCGCAGGCCGATCTCGAAGGCGTTCTGGGCCACGCCGACGGCGCGGGCGGCGGTCTGGATGCGGGCGCTCTCGAACGTCGCCATCAGGTGCTTGAAGCCCTGCCCCTCGACACCGCCGAGCAGGTTTTCCGCTTTCACCTTGAAGCCATCAAAGCCGATCTCGTATTCCTTCATGCCCCGGTAGCCGAGAACTTCGATCTCGCCGCCGGTCATGCCCTCGGCCGGGAACGGAGTCTCATCGGTTCCGCGCGGCTTTTCCGCAAGCAGCATGGACAGACCGGAAAAATTGTTTGTGGCCGGATCGGTGCGCGCGAGCAATGTCATCAGGTCGGCGCGCACGGGATGCGTGATCCACGTCTTGTTTCCCGTAACCACGTATTCTGATCCGTCGGCGGACTTTACCGCCCGTGTGCGCAGCGAGCCGAGGTCAGAACCCGTATTCGGCTCCGTGAAAACAGCGGTCGGAAGAATCTCGCCTGATGCGATAGCGGGAAGCCATTTCGCCTTCTGCTCCGGCGTGCCGCCGATCAGGATCAACTCTGCCGCGATCTCGGAGCGTGTGCCGAGCGAACCGGTGCCGATATAACCGCGCGACAGTTCTTCCGAGACAACGCACATCGCCGTCTTGCCCATGCCGAGCCCGCCGAGCTCTTCCGGGATCGTCAGACCGAACACGCCAAGCTCGGCCATCTCGTTGACCACGTCCATCGGGATATAGTCGTTCTTCAGATGCCATCCGTGGGCAAACGGCTTGATGCGCGTGGCGGCGAATTTCGCGAACTGGTCGCGCACCATTTCCATTGTCTCGTCGAGACCAGTGCGTTCCACGGTGTTGCGCGACAGGGCGTCGGGCAGGAACGTCGCGGCCGCAGCCATCACGTCCGGCGTCTTGCCCTCCTGGATGAACCGCAGGATCGGCGGGGCGAACAGAAGCTGCATGTCGGCCGCCGAACAGCCGAGATCGGCCGGACGGACCATCTCGCCCTGGTTCATCGGAATACCGCCGATCAGCTGCGCGCAGTACTCTCCGAACAGGACCTGACAGAGCAGCGCCTCGACGTCGCCAAACTGGCCGTCGGCCTCAAGACGCGCGGCCCAGCCGGCAGTCTGCCGGAGGGTCTCGAGATAGGTGGCAACCCAGGACAGGCCGTGCGCACGGTGCTGGTGGCGCTCGAACGCGGCACGGTCGGGCTTGCCATCCGGCAGCGACAGGCTGGCCCGGGCCGCGCGGGAGGCTGCGGTCACATAGGCCTCGATGGCCGTGACAGCATCCGTCATCGCAGCCGTCAGACCGGCCATCCGGACATCGGCCACACCGTTCAAACCGCTCAAGCCGTCCATGACCCGCCTCCTCCAAGCATTTTGTGATTCCGCCATTATAGGCGCCCCGCTCCGGCTGGCGAGTCCGGTTTTGTGCGGCGCAACATCGCTTTCTGGCAGGGCGGGCGGTTGCCTGGCGGTCCGGGCCCGCCGATCTGACGCCCTGAGCCCCGCCTAGGTCTTTGTTAACAGGCGACTTTAGACGCCCGCGCTGACATCCGGAGCGCCTTCTTCATCCGGAAGGGCCGGATTTGCCCAGGGATCAATCCATCCGGCGATAGCGGGAGGACTGGGCGCGGACCATTGCCCGGCCGAGCGGCTCCGGCAGGATGCGCGTCAGGGTCGCCATCACCTTGTTGACGGGGCCGGGCACGACTACCGGTCGGCCCCGGTTCACCGCCTCAATTCCCGCCGCAACGACCGGCGCCGCGTCCATCCAGAGCCAGGACGGCATCTGTTTCGTCGCCTCGCGCGTGCCGTTCACGTCATGGAACTCGCTGAACGTGAAGCCCGGGCAAAGCGCCGTGCAATGAAGATCGGTATGGCCGAGCGCGTCGCATTCGGCATTGATACTCTCTGAAAACTTGATCAGCCCCGCCTTGACGCTGGCATAGAGGGTGTGACCCGCGCTGCCGGCCGCATAGCCCGCCAGCGAGGCCACATTGATGATGCGCCCGAAGCGGCGCGCCGCCATGCCCGGCAGCAGACGGTGGGTCAGCTCGATGGGCGCAGTGTAGAGAACCTGAAGGAACGCGGCCTGATCTTCCCAGCGGGTGGAGAAGAATGTTCCGGGCAGGCCGTAGCCGGCATTGTTGACCAGCGCATCAACGGCCAACCCCTGCCCCTCAAGCGCGGCAACCAGGCGCGCCGGCGCAGCCGGGTCAGCCAGATCCTCCGCCATCACGGTCACATCGACACCGCTCCGCGTACGAATCTCATCGGCAAGCGCCTGCAGGCGATCTTCGCGGCGCGCAGTGAGCACAAGGTTCCAGCCCAGCGCCGCATACTGGCGGGCAAACTCCGCGCCTATGCCGGCTGAGGCGCCGGTGATCAGGCAAAGACGGCGGTTCAAGGCCAAAAACTCACCCCGGATGCGAAAATGTGACTGAAATACAACAAAAGACGAACATAAGTGTGGCCTCAGCGCTACTGGGTTGTTGCTCCGCGCCCAATCCACACCTTACGATTCTGTAGGGGATAAACAACAGAGCGCTGGAACACCCAACATTCTTCATCACGGAGCGGATAGCATGAAGTTCAAGACCATCCTTCTCGCCGCAGCGGCTAGTGTCGCTGTATCAGCCGGGGCGTCAGCCGCCTGGGCACAGGAAGACACGCCGGACGAGACGGCCCGCACGCTGGAGACGGTCGTGACGATTGGTACGCGCGTCGCCAATCGCTCGGCGCTCGACACGGCTGCGCCGGTTGATGTCGTGGCCGCTGAAGCCATTCAGAACATCGGCGTCGGCGAACTGAACCAGGCGCTTTCCGTCAACCTGCCTTCGTTGAACTTCCCGCGCCCGGCGCTGGCTGACGGCACCGACTCGGTGCGCCCCGCCGCGCTGCGCGGCCTCGCGCCTGACCAGACGCTGGTGCTCGTCAACGGCAAACGCCGCCACACCGCCGCGCTCGTCAACGTCAACGGCACCCTCGGCCGCGGCGCCTCGGCCGTCGACCTCAACACGATCCCCAACCTCGCGGTTGGCGGCGTTGAAGTGCTGCGCGACGGCGCGTCCGCACTCTACGGCTCGGATGCCATTGCCGGCGTGGTCAACGTACGCCTTCGCGAAGCTGCAGAAGGCGGCGCGGTCTCGGCCAGCTATGGCTGGCGCGAAACCGAATACACGGTTCCTGTGGTCCAGCCGACCACCGCCGGCGTGCCCGATCCGGGCCGCTCGCTCACCCGTGAACGCTCCGATGGCCACACCTACACTATCGCAGGCTGGAAAGGCTTTGCCCTGGGCGACGATGGCTTCCTGACCATCACCGGCGAGTACAAGGACCAGAACCACACGGTCCGCACCGGTTACGATCACCGCCAGCAATATCCCGGCAGCCAGCCGCTGTCTGAAGCCGAAATCGGCCGCTTCAACGCCTGGACCGGCGAGCCGGACCTCGAGCAAGCCACCGTGTTCGCCAATGCCGGCTACACGGTCGGCGATGTCGAGCTGTACGGCTGGGCGAGCTATCAGGACCGCCAGACTGTTTCGGCCGGCTTCTTCCGCCGCGCCCTGGATGATCGCAACACGATCGAAATCTATCCGAACGGCTTCCTGCCACTGATCGCGCCGACGACCACTGACTACTCCGCTCTTGGCGGTGTCCGCTTCGACTGGAGCGGCTGGGACGCCGATGCCTCGATCGGCTACGGCTCCAACAAGATGGAATTCGAGATCATCAACACCCTGAACCGTTCGCTCGGGGTCGCGTCGGGCACCGAGTTCGACGCCGGCGGCTTCGAAGACAACCAGATCGTTGGCAACCTGAACTTCGTCAAAGCCTTTGCTGTCGATGGCCTGGCATCCGACCTGAACGTCGCCTGGGGCATTGAAGGCCGCCGCGAAGGGTACAAGATCTTCGCGGGCGAACCGGATTCCTACCGCAATGGCGGCGTGCTGCTGCCTGGCGGCGGCGCAACGGCATCGGGCGCGCAGGTGTTCCCGGGTTTCCGTCCGGAGAACGAACTCAACAAGAAGCGTTCGGCCATCGGCGCCTATATTGATCTCGAAGCGAACGTCACGGACCAGCTTCTGCTGTCCGGCGCCGCGCGGTTCGAATCCTATTCCGACTTCGGCCAGACGCTGACCGGAAAGCTCGCCGCCCGTTATGACCTGACGGACAGCTTCGCGATCCGCGGTTCGGTCCAGAATGGCTTCCGTGCGCCGTCGCTGCAGCAGCAGTACTTCACGACCACTTCGACCAACTTCATCAACGGCGTACCGTTCGACATCACGACCTTCCGGGTTGATGATCCGGTCGCGATTGCCCTTGGTGCCAAGGACCTCGATGCGGAAACCTCGATCAACTACGCGATCGGCGCGGTCTACCAGACAGGCGCGTTCAACCTGACCGTAGATGCTTACCGCATCGACGTGACGGACCGGATCGTGTTGTCCGAAAACCTGACAGCCGCGAACGTGCGCGCCTTCCTCGTTGCACAAGGCTTCATCGGTGCAGGCGGCGGACGCTTCTTCGTGAACGGCGTCGACACCGAAACGACCGGTGTGGACATCATCGCGAACTATGCCTTCCCGGAAACGGCGATCGGCACCTTCAATGCAACCTTCGGCGCGAACTTCAACAAGACCGAAGTGACCGCTGTGCCGGCCATCCCGGTGCTGACGGCCCTGTCGCCGGCCCCGACCCTGTTCGGCCGGGTAAACGTTCTCACCTTTGAAGAAGGCGCCCCGGCGGACAAGTTCACCGGCCAGCTGAACTGGGAACATGGTCCGTTCGAAGGCACTCTGCGGGCGGTTCGTTACGGTGAAGTGCTCGTGCCGTCGAGCAACCCTGCCCAGGACTACACGCTCGACCCCAAGACCCTCATCGATCTTGAGGTGCGTTACACCTGGAACGACCTGGTCACCCTCGCAGTCGGCGCCGACAACGTCCTGGACGAATACCCGGACGCGGCACCGCTCGGCCTGAACGGCACCAGCAACACGCCGTTCTCGACCTACTCGCCGTTCGGCTATTCGGGCCGCTTCGTCTACACGAAGGCCACGGTCAACTTCTGATCCGGAATTTCCGGACCTGAAATCAGCGCCGCCTCCTTCGGGGGGCGGCGTTTTTCGTTTGGCACGCCTCTGGGAAGACGTCGCTTCCCGCGTCACGCTCGACCGGCAAAGCCCGCCTGAGCGCCCATCGTCTGCACGTCCCGCAGCGCCCAAAGGCGAGACCGGGAGATGGGCCCCGGATACGCCGCCGCGCACCGGGGGTGACGAAAGAGCCGCGAAGACAAGTTTTGGGGTGACTGCGCGATGCAGCATTCCGCATCACTCAAAACCAGCTTAGGCTGCGGGCAGAAACATCTCTGAGGAAACTTCATGGCGCGCGCGAAAACCAACGGTATCGAGATCGAGTATGACACGATGGGCAGCCCGGATGATCCGGCGGTCCTGCTTGTCATGGGGTTTGCGCTGCAGATGACGCGCTGGCCCGAAGGGCTGAAGCGGGGGCTCGCGGATGCGGGCTTCCGGGTGATCTGGTTCGACAACCGGGATGTCGGCCTCTCCACCGATCTCGCCCAGTTCGCACCGCCCTCCCCCATGGATGTTCTGACTGCGGCAATGACCGGGCAGGATGCCTCGAAACTTGTTCCGTACACGCTGAGTGCGATGGCCGCGGATTCGGCGGGCTTGCTGGACGCGATCGGCGTCGCCAAAGCCGATGTGCTCGGCGTCTCCATGGGCGGCATGATCGCGCAGCTGATGGCGCTCGATCATCCGCACAAGGTGCGGAAGCTGATCCCGGTGATGACCACCTCCGGCGATCCTTTGCTGCCGCCCGCCACACCGGAGGCCCTGGCCGCGCTGACCGCCGTGCCAGCCTCGCGCACGCCCGAAGCGATCGGCGACATCGCGGTGCACGCCCAGCACGCCATCGGCTCGCACCCGGACCTGAGGAACAGCGCCGGGATCATCCGGGCCCGCGCCATCGAGGACTTCCATCGCTCCGACCGGCCTTTCGGCATGGCCCGTCAGTACACGGCCATTCTGGCGACTCCCCGCTGGCATGAGCGGCTGGACAAGGTGACGGCCCCCACTCTGGTCCTGCACGGTGCGGACGATCCGCTTGTGCGCCCGGCGGCAGGCCAGGACATCGCCCGGCGCATTCCGGGCGCTGTGTTCAAGGCATACCCCAAATGGGGGCACGACCTTTCGGACAAGATGGCGGATACGCTGGTGGCGGATATCGTGCCGTTCCTGCGGGCTTAGAAGGCCAACAATCAAGTTCTGCTTGTCGTCATCCCGGAATTTGCGGAGCAAATGTCCGGGACCCGGACTTGTCGGCGTTCGCGGCCCCTGGGTCCCGGTCTTCGCCTTCGGCGAAACCGGGATGACGACCAACTTGGGTCAGGGTATATCTACCGGATCGCCACCGGGTTGATGATTGCCTGCACGGCGCCTTCGAGACGCGGCGCGCCGAGGGTGAAGAAGAACTCGGTCACACCGTCCGCCGCGAGTTCGTCCGTCACCATGTTCTCGAGGATATAGACCCCGTTCTTGGCGAGCATGGTCAGGTGGCCGTCAAACGGGCGCGCTTCATGCTCGAACGGGATGACCTCCACCGCCCAAGTGTCGGCGCCGATGGCGACGACGCCGAGATCGGCAAGGTATTGCGCGCCTTCCACGCCGATGCCGGGCTCGACCGGCGAAAGCTCGGTCATGCCTTCCTGCGCCTTCATCGTACCGGTATGGAAAAGCACGATGTCGCCCTTCCTGATCGTGACGCCGGCCGCTTCGGCGGCGCGTTCAATTTCCGGGCGGTTGAAGGCGGTGCCCGCCGCCACCGGGTCTCCATGGATCTTGGTCATGTCGAGCAACACGCCGCGCGTCGCCACCGGCGGCAGTGTGTGCGTACCGAACTGGGTGAGCCCTCCGGTGGTGACGAATTCGGCCACCGGAACGCCGTTATAGTAGCGATGATCAATGCCCATATGGCCAAGACCGTCGATCTGGCTGCCGATGCCGACATAGGTGCTGACGAGATCGTCATTGCCGACCGCCTTGTTCTCGCCGAGCGGCGTTCCGGAACCGTCCGAGAGCTGAAGAATGGTCATGTTGAAGGTGCGCGGGCCGTAGGCGGGCGTCTTGCGTCCCGTAACCTGGCCCAAGGCATAGGTCTTGCCGGTGGTGATCAGCTTTGCCGCCTCGGCGGTTTTCTCCGCCGACAGATTGTTCATCGCGCCGAGTCGGTCGCCGGCTCCGTAACGCGACGGGTACCAGCCCTCGCCTTTGGTTTCAGATTTTGCCGATGCGGCCGTGGGTGCTTCGGCATTGCCGCTGGAAAAATGGCTGCAGGCCGCCAGCAGCGCGGTCGTGGCGATCAGTATGCGTTTCATCTTGTCTCCTCCCTTTTATGTTTGGGCGGAGCGTAACCGTGCCGGCGAGGTTGGCAAGCCTGTCAGGCCCGGCGCACCAGGAAGCCGGCGCGCGGGAAATGGACGTGGATCGTCTCGGCTTCGGGCGTGAACCGGTGCAGGATGATGCGCTGCGAATCGGCATGTACCAGCTCGCCTTCGACCCAGACCTGGCCATAATCGTCGGGCGCGACAGCGACGGGCTCACCGGGGGAGAACTCCTGAGGTTCGTTGCGCGTGGTCGCCGCCACGAGGCGCGGCGCGGCATCCCGGGCAACCGCCAGCGCGTCCTTCGCGCTGATCGTCTCCGGCTCCTGGCCTTCGACGTCCCCGAGACGGCGATACCAGGCCGCCGTCAGCGGGGCGCTTTCCAGACAGGCATCGGCAAACTCGGGCACCGTGTTTTTCATCCACCACACGTTCATGTAGGCATGGACATCGACCAGACCGGCCTTGGCACCGATCAGGTAGTTGCCGGAACCGGCCCCCTTGCCGCCGGCAAGGCGTTCCTCGATCAGCATCAGGCGCGCGCGCCACTGGTCCTTCATCATCGGGGCAATCGCTTTCATCGCCTCGATGTTGAACGCCCGCCCGGAGAGCTGTTCGCGGTCCTTGATGAAGGCGTCCGGCACACTGTCGCCCATATGGCCGAAGATCACCGCAACCGACGACTGGAACCAGCGCCCATCGGCCCAGCCTGCCACCATCTGTGCCAGCCCTTCATGGCCGGGTAGCTTGAGCGCGTACAGCGGATAGCGCGCTTCGATCTCGCGCAGGATGATCGCGGTGTCGCAGTAGATGTCCGCGCCGATCTGCATGACCGGCGTACGCCGGTAACCGCCCGTCAACGGCATCAGGTCCGGCCGCGGCATGATCACCGGAATTTCCACCCGGGCGTAGGCGAGGTTCTTCAATTTAAGGGCGAGGCGTACCTTCTCCGAAAACGGAGACGATGGGTATTCGTGCAGGATGATGCTGCGTGCGTCGGCCATGTGGTTCTGCAAACCTCCCCGTATGCAAGCGACGCACTCTGCGCGTGATCCCGCGGCGAGGTAAAGGGTAAAAATCGAGATCGCCCGGATGCACAAGAATCGGGTGGCGCGCGGCCTCAGCCGGGGGCAATCTGGACGCATGTTTGATGGACCTGCCCCCGTTGATGAACGCGCCCGCGCCTATGACCGGATGGCGAAGGCCCTCGAGTGGCTGGGGGATACCTGGACCGACTGGCCGGACCTCGACACGGCGGCATCTGCGGCCGGTCTGTCGGCCCACCATTTCCAGCGCGAGTTCACCCGCTGGGCCGGGATAAGCCCCAAACAGTTCCAGGGCGCGCTGGCTCACGGCGCGGCGGGCGAGTTGTTGCGCCAGGGTGCCAGCGTTCTGGATGCGGCGCTTGAAACCGGCCTGTCCGGTCCAGGGCGGCTGCACGACCTGTTCATCGCCCATGAAGGCCTCTCGCCCGGCGAAGCCAAGGGCGGCGGCAAGGGCGCCGAACTGGTGCTGGGCCGCGCGCCGACCCCCTTCGGCCTCGGCGCCTGGCTGACGGGTCCTCGCGGCCTCGTGGCGCTCGGCTTCATTGATGACGGCGCACCCGCGCGGACCGGGTTTGAACATCAGGGCCGCGCACAGGACGATGCCTTTGCAGATCTCACCGCGCGCTATCCCGGCGCCGCGATCCGGCGGGATGACGGCGAGGCCGAGCGGATCTCCGCGCAGGTCTTCGAAAAGGGCGAGCCCCTGCCCGTTTGCCTGTACGGGACGCCTTTCCGTCGTCAGGTCTGGCGGGCCCTGCTGGAAATCCCGGCCGGCGAGACGCGCACCTATGGCGCGCTGGCGGCCTGCATCAACGCGCCGACGGCTGCACGGGCGGTCGGGGCGGCTGTCGGGGCCAACCCGGTCAGCTGGTTCATCCCCTGTCACCGGGCCCTTGCAGCTGACGGCAGGCTGCATAATTATCATTGGGGTGTGGCACGCAAACGCGCCATGCTGGTCTACGAACGCGCCTACGCGGCCTGATCCTGCCCGGGATGGCCTCCGCGCCGAACCCGGAATCGAAGCTGCGCTGCATGTATGTCTATGTCGCCCTCGTCATTGCTGTAGCCGCCTGGGGAGCGGTGCTCGCGCTGCGCTGGAAGAAAGCCAAGGATTTCGCGCCGGAGCTGCTCAAGACCCGCAAGGAAAGCGGCGAGTTGCCCGACGCCGTGAAAGAAGACGAGTTCACCGACCTCTACCTTCGCGCCGAAGGCCCGCGCGCCAGCACCTATATCTACGCCTGCGCCGCGTTCATGACGGTGTCGCTGGCGCCCCTCTCGACCGTTTTCAACACGGTCTGGGAAACCCTCTGGACGCTGTCGGGCAAGTCCCCTGTATTTGAACAGGGCACCCTGATCCACACGTTCAGCTTCTTTCTCGCCGTGATGGGCATTGCCATCGCCCTGCTCGCAGCGGCGCTGCACCGCTACTACACGCTGATGCCGCCCAACCTGAAACAAGTGATCCGCAATCTCCGGGAGGCCCATTCGTGAGCCCGCAATTCCTGCACACGATGGTGCGCGTCAGCGACCTGGACGCGACCCTGCGCTTCTTCTGCGACGGCCTCGGCCTCACCGAGATTGGCCGCTACGACAATGAAGGTGGGCGCTTCACGCTGGTCTTCCTCGCGTCGCCGGCCGACATCGCACGCATGGGCGGCGTCCCGAACGGTGTCAGCCCGACCCAGATGGACATCCCGATGGTCGAGCTGACCCATAACTGGGACGAGGCAGGCTATGCGGGCGGCCGCAATTTCGGGCACCTCGCCTACCGGGTGGATGACATCTACGCGGCGACCCAGCGCTTCGCCGATCTTGGCGTCCCGATCAGCCGCCCGCCCCGCGATGGCCGGATGACCTTCATCCGTTCGCCGGACGGTGTCTCGGTCGAGCTGCTGCAGAACGGCGAGGCCCTCCCCCCGCAGGAGCCGTGGGCCAGCGCACCGAATGTCGGGGTGTGGTGACGGGATGCCGGCGACGATGCCGGGGCTTTTCCTTGTGCCACCGGCGGTTTTCAGTTTTCGGGTGACGCTCGGGCGAACCGCGATAAAGTCCCCGAAAAATCGAGGGAAACGCTATGTCATCCATTGCCGCCGCAACACTGTATGCCGGCTTGTTCGGCCTTTTTGTGCTCGTGCTGAAGATAAACGTGGGACGGGTGCGCACCGCCGAGAAGATCGCATTCGGGGACGGGGATAATGAGGCCCTGCAACGCGCAGTCCGCGTTCAGGGCAATGCGGTCGAGGACGTGCCGGTGGTGCTGGTCGGCCTGCTCGCGCTTGGCCTCATGAACGCACCCGTCCTGCTGATCCACGGACTGGGCGCCACCTTCCTGGTCGCCCGCATTCTCCATGCGATCGGCCTCGGCGGCTCCTCGGGCGGCAGCCCCGGCCGCATGTTCGGTACGCTCCTGACGCTGATCGTGATGCTGGGCACCGCCGGCGCCTGTATCTGGTTTGCGGTGACCTGACGGTCAGTCCAGCGCGCCGATATACGGCAGGCCCCGGTACAGGCCCGCATCGTCCATCCCGTAGCCGACGAGGAAGCGCCCCGGCGCATCGAAGGCGCAATAGTCGACGCCGTTCTCGCCGCGCGGCGCCCAGGGCTTCTGTGTCAGCGCGCAGGTGATCACTTCACGCGCGCCCTTGGCGAGCAGGTGGTGCTTGGCGAAGTCCAGTGTGCGGCCGGTATCGAACACATCGTCGATCAGCAGCATGCCGCGCCCTTCGACGTCGCGTGAAACATCCGCCCGCACGACCACCCGGCCCGAACTTTCCCGCGCGTCCCGGTAGCTCTCCAGCCAGAGCACATCGAGCACGGGGTGGATGTTGCGCCGGGCCAGCGCTTTCATCAGATCGGAGGTGAAGGGCGTTGCCCCGATCAGGATGGATACAGCGGTCCATTCACCCGTCAGGCGCGGCGCCAGCCGGTCGGCCAGTTCTTCGACGCGGGCCATCAGGTCGGGCTCGGAGAGCACGACGTCGATCTTCGGCAATGGGGCAGTCATGTCAAACGGGGTCCTCGGTTTCTGGCGACAGGTCTTCCAGCGGCGGAAGCGCTTCCTGCACCGGCGGTTCATCCGGCACGGCAGAGCGTTCGACAAAGCTGACAACGATTTCAAAGCTCTCGACGGGGGCCGGTTCGACCACGACGCCGAATTGGCCGGAACTGCCGGGGTCGAGCTCACCCGGCGTGACGAAGCTGTATTCGGTGGCGACCACCTTGCCCGTCTCGTCGCGCAGATCGACCCGCACGCCCGGCGTCTCCACCGCTGTGCGGGCGACGTTCACCGCGCGGCCGGTGACGGTGACGATCGGAATGGTGTCATTGAAGGTGCGGGCGCGTTCGATGTCTGCGAAATCGAGGCCGAAACGGTTCACATCCAGCCCGGCCAGCTTGTAGGCCGCCGCCGATTGCGGCCAGACCTTCACGACATCGTTGCGGAAAAAGAAGGCCGCGACCGTCGCGCCGGCAAAAAGTGTTCCCGTGAACAGCCAGGAAAAGACAGCGGCAAAACGGCTTTTTTCCCGGCGCTGCTCGCGCAGACGCTCGCGGTAGACCTCGTGGGCCGGGGGCGCCGGCTTGTCCTGGGCAAGTGACGAGGGCTGCACGAACCAGGAATGACCACAGGCCGCGCATTTAACAGTTCGCCCGCTTTCACCGATTGTTGAGTCATCGGCGAAATAATGGGTGCTGCACGAAGGACAGGTAAGGATCATTCTGTTCGCCCCGCTCGACCAACCCTGGACCCCGGACCCCGCTCAATGACCCAGCTTCGCCCGGACATGTTTGAAGAGGCCGCCGTCCGCCTGGACGGAGTGTCCCTTCGCTACGATTCGTCCGAGGAAATCCTTAGCGGTATTGATCTCGTCCTGAAACCCGGCAGCTTCAGCTTCCTGACGGGCGCTTCCGGGGCCGGCAAGTCAAGTCTCCTCAAGCTGCTTTACCTGGCCCAGCCGCCCACGCGGGGCGAGGTGTCGCTGTTCGGGCGTCCCACCGGCCGTCTGACGCGCGATCAGCTGTCGGCCCTGCGGCGGCGGGTCGGTGTGGTTTTCCAGGAATTCCGGCTGCTCACTCACCTGACGGCCTACGAAAACGTTGCCCTGCCGCTGCGGGTGATGGGCCGCAAGGAGTCCCAGTACCGCCGCGATGTCGAAGAGCTCCTGACCTGGGTTGGCCTCGGCGAGCGTCTGCACAAGCGCCCGGAGACGCTGTCGGGCGGCGAACAGCAACGCGTCGCGATTGCCCGCGCCGTGGTGACCCAGCCAAACCTGCTGATCGCCGACGAGCCGACGGGAAACGTCGATCCGGACATGGGCGCGCGCCTGATGCGGCTGTTCTTTGAGCTGAACAAGCGCCTCGGCACGACGGTCATCATCGCCACCCACGACCTTGGCCTGATCCGTCAGATCGACGCGCCGGTCTTCCGTTTGGCCAACGGTATGCTCGTTCAGGAAAGCGGCGAGAAAACACCGGCAGCCCGCCGCCGGACGGATCCCCTGAAAGCCATGCCATGAAACCGCGCGAAAACTCTCTCCTGCCGCTTGAGGACGCCCGCGAGGCCGCCCTGTTCTTCGTTGTCGGCGCGCTGTGTTTCCTTGCCGCGCTGGCCGCGCTGTCGGCCAAGTCAACCTATGGCGCGGCGCGGGCCTGGACGGCCGAAGTCGAGGGCGAGTTCACCGTTTCCCTGTCGGGCGCCGACGCAACAGCCTCGGCGGAAGCGGCCAAACTTCTCGCGAAGGTCGAGGGCGTGAAAGCCGCCCGCGCCTTCACCGACGCCGAAATCAACGAGCTGCTCGAGCCGAACTTCGGCCAGAGCGGCCTGCCGGCAGACCTGCCCGTGCCGCGCCTGATCGCGGTGACCGCAGACACCGGCGCCGGCGATCTCGGGCCCCGTCTCAGCCTTGCCCTGCATGAAGCGGGCTACGATGCGGCGGTCGATGCGCACAGCGAGTGGGCGGGCGATGTGCGCCACATGCTGGCCGTTTCGCGGATTGCGGCCCTGTCCATCGTCGCCCTTCTGTCGGCGACCGCGATCGCGGTGATCGCATTCGCCACCCACGCCGCCCTGCTGGCGCGCCGCGATATCGTCGATGTGCTGCACATTGCCGGCGCCCGCGACCGGTTCATCGCCAGCCTGTTCGAACGCCGCTTCTGGCTGCTGGGCCTGCGCGCCGGCACGGTCGGCGCGCTGGTGGCGCTGGCCTCGGTTGCCGTGCTGATCGCGCTCGGCCGGTCGGGCGCCGAGCGGACGGGTCTGCTGCCGCAGCTCAGTCTCGACTTCCCGGACCTCGCCGTGCTGGTGGTGACGCCGGTGATCGCGGGCCTGGCGGCCCGCATAGCGGCGGGCATCACGGTGATGCGCTCGCTCAAGACCGTCATGTAGTGACGCCGCCGCGACAAGCCGCTAGAGCCGGAGACGTCATGCAAATGCTCCGCGCCTGTCTCTTCCTGCTCTGGCTGTATGGCTGGATGGCGATCTGCGGGGTCTTGTACCTGCCGACGATGCTGATGCCGCGCCTCGTGGCGCAGCGGGCCATCGGTCTGTATGGCAACATCGTCCGCCTGGGCCTGAAGCTGATCTGCGGGATCGATACCGAAATCCGCGGCCGCGAGAACATGGTGCCTGGCCCGGCCATCTATGCCGGCAAGCATCACTGCATGATGGACGTGTTCATCCCCTTCATCACGGTGCGCGATCCCTGCCACATTCTGAAGAAGGAACTGGTCTGGACGCCCTTCCTTGGCTGGTACGTGCTGAGCACGCAGATGATCCCCATCGACCGGGCCGGCACGACGAAAACGCTGAAGTCGATGATCGGGAAGGCGAAGCAGCGCGCCGCCGATGGCCGGACGATCATCATCTATCCGGAAGGTACGCGTCGCGACCCGAACGCGGCGCCGGATTACCAGCCTGCCGGCATTTCGGCGCTCAACAAGGCCCTGAACGTGCCGATCATTCCGGTCGCCACGAATGCGGGCCTCTGCTGGCCGGCAAGGGGCATCCATTTCAAGCCGGGAAAGATCATCTACGAGATCCTGCCCCCCATTCCCGGCGGCCTTGACCGCAAGACGCTGATGGCGCGGCTGGAGTCCGAACTCGAAGGCGCCTCCAACCGCCTGATCGAAGAGGGCCGCGCCGTGCAGGCCGCGCGCGGCGTGACGTGAGCACAGCGCCGCCAAAGCGAAAGCTGAAGGCGGCCTGCGACCATCTTGCGACCACCGACCAGGCGCTCGCCCGCGCCTATGACGTGATCGGCGTACCTGCCTGGCGCAGCAACGCACCGACCTATGCCTTGCTTGGCAGCATGATCTCGCACCAGCAGATATCCCTTTCCGCCGCCGCCGCGATCTGGGGCCGCGTGGAGGGGTTTCTCGGCGAAGTCACCGCCCAGAACATGCTGGACGCCGACCCCGAGGCCATCCGCGCCTGCGGCATGTCCCGGCCCAAGGTCGCCCACCTCATTTCCATCGCCGAAGCGATGGTGTCCGGTCAGCTGAACCTCGCCCGCGTTTGCGCCGCGCCGCTGGACGAGGCCCGCAAGGAACTGCTGTCGGTGAGGGGTATCGGCCCGTGGACCGCCGAACTCTTCCTGCTCTACGCGGTCGGTGCGATGGACGCCTTTCCGGTCGCCGATGTGGGTCTGATGGAGGCCCACAAGCGGCTCGGCGCTTACGAAATCCGCATGGATTCAAAGGCATTTACGGCCCATGCTGATCGATGGCGCCCCTTCCGGGGCGTCGCGGCACATCTGCTCTGGGGCTGGCTGCATGTGGACCGGGCCCGTGATCCGGCGCCTGGGGCGGGGTGACCACTACCCCTTGCGTTCGGGTCCGGGTGTCATAATCTTATGAAGAGAATCGCCTAGACAGCGCGACAGACAGCAAAGGAGCGTCCGTCTTCTGTAGGATTGTCGACGATACCCAAGGTCCAAGCCATGTGGGAGGCCCGCATGGCTGAAATCGTTGCGACCCCGCCGAACGGCCGCCCGGCCCTCGTCCTGAATGCCGATTTCAGGCCGCTTTCGTATTATCCGCTCTCGCTGTGGCCCTGGCAGGAAGTGGTGAAAGCCGTCTTCCTCGACCGCGTCGATATCGTCGCCGAGTATGACCATGTCGTGCGCAGCCCGAGCTTCGAGATGCGCCTGCCTTCGGTCATCGCGTTGCGTGACTTCGTGCGCCAGGACCGGCCGCCGGCCTTCACCCGCTTCAACGTGTTCCTGCGCGACGGCTTCCAGTGCGCCTATTGCGGCGCCCACGACAACCTGACCTTCGACCACGTCATCCCCCGCTCGCGCGGCGGGCGCACGACCTGGGAGAACATCGTCGCGGCCTGCAGCCCCTGCAATCTCGCGAAGGGCAGCCGGCTGCTGCGCGAAAGCCACATGGACCTGCAACGCCGCCCGTTCCGGCCCAGCAATTACCAGCTGCAGGATATCGGCCGGAAATTCCCGCCCAACCACCTTCACGAAACCTGGATGGATTACCTCTACTGGGACGTGGAGCTGGAGGGGTAGCGGTACACCCGCACCCCGCCATCCACACTGCGATAGTCCGCCTACGGACACTTTCCCCAATCAAACCGCCAGGCGCGGAAATGCACCGGATCGCCGTTTGAATAATTGATCGCGTAGTGCGAGTCGCCTTCGGTCAGGCAGGCTCCGATCCGGCCAGCCTCGGCGCGCAGACGCCCCGCAGTCTCGGTGATCGGCTCGGCGGCCTTTCGGTCCTCGAAGTTCAGGAGATAGACAACCGGATAGGCGGACGCCTCCGTGGGCAGGTCCAGCGGCGTCTGCGGCGGATGCAGGTTCTGCGTGCCGAGCGTCAGGATGTAGGACGGCTCGGCGTAGCCGAGCGCCAGCACACGCTCCGGAGACGGAACATTGCAGAGATCGCCCTCGCCCGGCACACCGCACACATCCTCGAGCGCGAGGCGCGCGGTTTCGGTCGGCTGCACCCAGAGCTGCGAGGGCAGCATGTAGATGCGGATATGCCAGCCGAGCGCGAGGCCTGCCGCGATGGCGAATGCGATGCTCACCGTCACATGCCGGCGCGCCGCTTCGATCAGGGCCAGCCCCGCCAGCGCAAATCCGCCCCACCAGAGCCAGACCGGATAATCCCTATACGGCGTCCAGGCGGCCAACACCTCGCCCGCCGAGGCCGTGCGGAACTCTCCTGCCTGGTCGGCCATATAGGCCGTCGTCGCGCCCGGCCAGGAAACGGCGAGCAATACGATCGCGCCCACCGCGAACAAAACGTACCCGAACGCATTGGAAACCGGCATCCGCGCCCCGTCGATCAGGCGCACGGCTGCATATCCGCACAGCAGACCAAAGGCCGGATAGGCCGGCAGGATATAGTGGCTCAACAGCGTCGGCATCAGCTCGAAGAAGGCATAGGTGAGCAGCCCCCAGGCGAGCAGCAGCCGCAATCCCTTTACCTCATCCTCCGGCTCAGGCGCAGCGGGCGTATGGCGCGCCATCCACCAGACCACGCCGATCAGCAGGAAAGGCCATGCGGGAAGCGGCTTCAGTGTACGGAGTGTTTCGAGCGCGCTGCCAGCTGCGAATGGCGGCACGAGGCTCAAGGCGAAATTGAGCGCCAGTAGCGACGCCAGAAGGGCAACCGCGCCCGCAGCGTAACGGCGCACCCCTGGCGCGCCAAACCCGCCGGCACCGGACACCCGCTTCAGCGACGCCGCCAGCCCCGCAATGAACACCAGGGTCGCCGGAAAGAACCAGGCCGGAATGTGCGTCAGGTGATAAAGCGGCCAGCCGCCATGACCTTCGGACGCGCCGGTGAACTTGTCTTTCAGGTCCTTGCCAACCGCGCCTTCGATGTACTGTCCATTGGTCGCCGCCTGGATCCAGAGGAACCAGGGCAGGACCATCGCCACGAACAGGACCGGGCCCTGCCAGGCCGTCAACGGACGCCACCAGTCCCGGCCGCGTCCCTCGCCGGCCCGGCTCCACGCCCAGACACCCAGCCCGGCATAGGCGACGACCATCATCGTGACCGGGCCCTTGATGAGAAAGGAAGCGCTAACCGTCAGCCAGACGAGGAACGCCATCCGGCCCGGCTTTTCCGTTCCGAGATACAAACGCCCCAGCGCGCCGATCCCGAGCGTGGTCAGGAAGACCAGAACGCCGTCGGTCTTGGAGATGTGGGCTTCAGAGGTCAGCAGAAGCGTCGAACCGAAGAGGGCTGCGCCGAGGAAAGCCGCCCGCCGGCCGATGAGGGGAATGCCCGCCCAGAAACAGGCCAGCGTGGCAAAGGCAGCGCCGAGCCAGCTCGGCACGCGGTAGGTCCAGATCTGCTTGGCTTCCGGCCCGGTCAGAAGCGCCGTCGAAGCGGCCTGAAGCCAGTGGATCCCGGCCGGCTTCTTGTTGCGCAGCTCGTCCTGGTACTGGATCAGGATAAAGTTGCGTTCCTCCAGCATCTCCTTGGAAGCCTGGGCAAACCGGCTCTCGTCGCGGTCCAGCGCCGGCAGCAGGAATACGCCCGGCGCCGCCGCGCCAAACGTCAGCACGAACAGGAGAACCCAGGCTTTCCAGCCCGTCGAAATGCGGTCGAGAACAGTCATGGCACGCCTTTTAGCGAGGCTTTTGCGGGCCGTCTCGCGGAATTGGCCGAAACCGCCCGGCAAGCCAAATGCGATGGGGCCCTCGATTTTGCAGGCAATGCCCGGTATGAGGCGCCGTTTGCTGCCGCGCCCAGACCGAGATGAGGGCCTCTTGACCGAAACCGCTGAATTCTCCGTCGTCGTCCCTGTTCACAATGAGGCCGGCAATGTCGCCGTCCTCGTGGGCGAAATTGCGGCTGCGCTGGAAGGCCGCGCCTTCGAGATGGTGTTCGTGGACGATGCCTCGACCGACGACACGCGCGCGCGTCTGATGGCGCTGAAGGCCGAGTACCCAATGCTCCGTGTCCTCGGCCACCGCGCCAATGCCGGCCAGAGCCGCGCCATCCGGTCCGGCATCCTCGCCGCCCGCGCGCCGGTCGTCGGCACGCTCGACGGTGACGGGCAGAACGATCCGGCCGACCTGCCAGACCTCTACCGCCAGCTGACCCGGGCGGATGCGCCCCACGGCCTGAAGATGGTGATGGGCCGGCGCGCCAGCCGCAAGGATTCCGCCTGGAAGAAATTCGGCAGCCGGTTTGCCAACAATATCCGCGGGCGGATGCTGCGCGATGATTGCGACGATAGCGGCTGCGGCATCAAGGTGATGCGCCGCGACGCCTATGTGATGCTCCCCTATTTCGACCACATGCACCGCTACATGCCGGCCCTGATGCGCGCCGAAGGCCACGGCGTCGAGTTCCGCAATGTGAACCACCGCCCGCGCGGACAAGGCAAGTCGAACTACACGAACTTCGGCCGCCTGCGCGATGCGATGTCCGACCTGCGCGGCGTGATGTGGCTGATCCGCCGCCGCCGCAACCCGGGCGGCGCGGACGAGTTTTAGCCGCGCACGCCAAGCGGCCTCGCAGGGGGCGCGAGGGTTGGGTATTTCCTAAATGTCCTTTGTTCCGCTCATCCCCGCGCAGGCGGGGATCGCGTTCGGCCGCGTTGCCGCTTGCCGCAAGTCTGGATCCCGTCGTCCGACGGGATGAGCGGCAGGGAGCTAGGATGTGTTGGGGGCAAGGGGGAGCCCCCCCTCCGGCCCTTCGGGCCACCTCCCCCGCGCGCGGGGGAGGATAAGGCGGGTGCATGGCGCCTCACTGAGGAATTCAGCGGGAAGGTCCGTGAACCACACGGGGTTGTCGTAGCGGGGCCGGGTCAGGGCGAAGGGGCTCGCCTTCGGTGTTTCGATCCGGTCACCCCGGTGCACGATGCGCACGCCGCCCCACCAGGTGATTTCGAGGAGGACGCTGGTGCGTTTCTCGCGCTGCAGGCAGAGCCAGGCGCGCTTCAGCTGCCAGTAGAGGACCGGCCAGAAGAACGGGTGCACGGCGTCAAAGTAACGCCGGAAGTGCACATAGTTCCGTATGCTGAGAAACTCGGACATGGGCGGAGTATACGCCTGGCGGATACCCCGCCGGATTCGCGCGGGCGAAAAACTTCGACGTGTTGTCGTCGGGGCGGACGCCGGGCCCCGGATGTTCTTGCATTGTATGGGATTCTGGGTCCCGGCTGTCGCCGGGATGACAGGAGGTGAGGGCCGGGATGAGACGCGGTTTTGTTGCACAAGCGCAGATTTGTGCAATGAAAGGAATGGTCCATGGAGGGCGGGAGTTCGCTGGAAGCGGACGTTCGGGGGCGCTTGAATGAAGGTCTTGGGCATTGCCGAGCGAAATTGGGAATCGGACTCACATCATCACGCCCAGCTGAATGATCTCGGGTGGTGTTTTAAAGTAGCGGAACGGCTTTTTGGCCATTTCTTGCGACTAAACGCCTTGCCCGCCCCTCGCAGGTCCGGTTGCGCCGACATTGTCCGCCAGAGGGCCCCTGAAGATTTTCGTGCGGCAACGGGAGACACGATCTGTGACCCTGGTTAAGCTCGCACCGACACCAACGATTAAGTAGACGACACGATGGTCTGGAGCTTGGGATGATGAAGTTTGGCCTGACGATTGCGCTGGTCAGCTTGAGTGCTTGTAGCCTGGCACCTTTGGCGACGCCGCCGGCGCCAATGACGGACTCCTGCACAGTGTCTGCAGAAGATCAGGCATGGATCGACAGTGCGCTGGTCGCATGGCGACTTAGTGCGGACGAGATGACCGGCATAGGCAACGTCGCTGATTTTCAGGCCGTGTTCTTTGATGCAGGCTGCGTGCTGACCAGCACCAACGCCCTTTCGTCCGCACGGCCCGGGGATGCTATTTGGATCGCTGCACCGCATAGCGGGACGATCAAGCTGCCCGACGGGGGCGAGATGCCCGCGAGCATCACATCGTTTACGTCAGCTACGGACGATCTGACGTTTTTCGTGATGTCAACGCCGAGCGTCTGGCGCGAGGGCGGCGTGGACGGCGGACCGCTGGGGCTGGAAACCTTGATGGTGGCCGTGCTGTTGCACGAAGGCTCGCACGTTGCGCAGGCGAACAGCTACGGCGTGCAGATCTCGGCGCTGGCCGAACGAAACAGGTTGCCGGACAATTTCGATGACGACACGATGCAAACCCAGTTCGAAGGTGAGCCTGCCTTTGCAGAGTCCGTTGCGCGCGAGACCGGGTTGTTCTTGCAGGCGGCAGCGGCGGCCGATCTCGATGCGGCGCGCCAACTTGCCGGCGAAGCCCGCAGCCTTATGCGCGAGCGGGCGGCGCGGTATTTCGTCGGCGAAGACGCCTACTGGTCCGAGGCTGAAGACCTGTGGCTGACATTTGAAGGTGCGGGACAATGGGCGGGTTACGCCTGGCTTGCCGATCCGCACGGCGCGGCGGCAACCGAAGAGACAGCCATGCCCGGCTTCGGCCAGCGCAGCCGCTGGTGGTCGCAAAAAGAAGGATTGGCGATCGTGCTCGCGCTCGACCGGATAAGCCCTGACAGCTGGAAACCGAGCCTCTACGGAGACGGCGAAATGACGCTGCTGCAGTTGCTCGACGCGGCTCTCTCCGAGGATTGAGCGGAAAATTGGGGGCGTGAGTCAGTGCGGTGAGGTGGTCGCTTTCAGCGTCGAGCAAACGGGCCTTGGCTGTCCTTGAGCAAGCCGGCCGAAGGAACAGGAATTCTCACTCTCGCTACCCTTGCCGAAGCCTGTCGCGGATCTTCGGCGGACAGAATGGCAGCTTAGGGCCAAAGCCTGACATCCCGTCCTGGCCGGCCTGCGGCCTATTTCATCACTTCCTGCAAACAGGCCGCAATCGTCTCCGGCGAGTCCTCGTGGGTGAAGAAGGTCTGGAGCTGCCAGTTCCCGTCCATCAGGTAGAGCAGGCTCGTATGGTCCATAGTGTATTCCGACAGGCTGTCGGGCTGTTCGACGCGGGCATAGTCTGCCTTGAAGGCATCCGCCGCCGCGCGCACTTCTGCCTCGGTTCCCGTCAGGCCGAGCAAGCCCGGCGGGAAGGCCTTATTGGCCACATAGATGGCCAGCGCCTCCGGCGTATCGCGCGCCGGGTCGACACTGATCAGCAGGGTCTGCGGCGGGGTCATGCCTTCCGGAAGTTTCCGGTAGGCCGCCGCTACGGTCGTCAGCGTCAGCGGGCAGACGTCCGGGCAATAGGTGAAACCGAAATAGATCAGCGTGGGCTTGCCCTTGAAGTCCGCCTCGGTCACGCGCGTGCCGAGGCTGGAGGTCAGCGAAATCGGCCCGCCAATCTCGGGATAGGCCCGCGACAGGCAACCGGATTGTACGCCGCCGGACTTCGCGGCGCCGGCGGGCGTACCGGTGCCTTGCGACGGCCCGCAGGCAGAAAGACAGGCGGCGAGAAGCGGGACGAGAAGGGTAAAGCGCATGCCCGCATAAGCCCCGAAACCATCGCTTGGCGCAAGCGACAGCCTGCCGCATAAGACCGGCATGGAAGACGCGGCGCGAGATTCTAGGGCGGGGTTCGAGGACGCCATTTTCACCCTGGCACCGGAAGGTCTCGGTTCGGCGCAGTCGGCGCTCGGCCGCACGCGCCTGCGCACCTTCATCACGCTGCGCTGGCTGGCCGTTGCCGGACAGACGATTGCCGTGCTGCTGGTCTATTTCGGCCTCGGCTTTCATTTGCCGCTGGCGCTCTGCCTCGCCATCATCGCAGCCTCCGCCTGGCTCAACGTTTTCCTGTCTCTTGCGTTCCCCTCCCAGCGCCTCACGCGCAGTTGGGAGGCCGCGCTTCAGCTCAGCTTCGATACGATCCAGCTTGCGTCCCTGATCGCGGTGACGGGCGGCCTTTCGAACCCGTTCCTGCTGCTGCTACTTGCCCCGGTGACGGTCGCCGCGCTCAGCCTCAGCCTCGTGCGCGCCAGCGTGATCGCGATTCTTGCCCTGGTGCTGGCGCTGACGATGGCCTTCGCGAGCCTGCCCCTGCCCTGGGCCGAAGCGGGCGGAACACACCTGCCGGACCTGTTCCAATGGGGACAGTTTGCGGCGCTCGCCGTCGGGACGGTCTTCTTCACCGTTTCCGCCGGGCGGGTCAGCCAAGACGAAGCCCGCCTCGTGAGGGCCCTCGACGCCGCCAGTGTCGTGATGGCCCGTGAGCAGAAACTCTCCGCCCTTGGCGCCATGTCGGCGATGACAGCGCATGAGCTGGGCACCCCGCTTGCCACCATCCATCTCGTCGCCAAAGAGATGGTCCGCGATCTGGCGGCTGACGATCCACACGCTGAAGACATCCGGCTGATCGCCGAACAGGCCGACCGCTGCCGGGCAATCCTGTCGGCCATCCGCGACGCCCGCGACGCCACGGACATCGTGCATGCCCGCATGCCGCTTGATTCGCTGGTCGAAGAGGCCGCCGCACCCATGAAGGGCCTCGGCGTCGCGGTGGTCGTGCGCGCCTATCCCGGCGAAGGCGGCGAAGCCCGCCCCCCGGTCATCGGGCGCAGCCCCGAAATCCTGCACGCATTGGGCGCCTTCATCGAGAACGCTGTGAGTTTTGCCGCCACCCGGGTCGAAGCCTCGGCCAGCTGGACCGGCGACCAGGTGATGATCACCATCATGGATGACGGACCCGGCTTTTCGCCCGAAGTGATCCCGAAACTGGGCGAGCCCTACATTTCCGACCGGTCCGAGGCGCGCCTTGGCGGCGGCGACATGGGGCTGGGCTTCTTCATCGCGAAAACCCTGATCGAGCGCACCGGCGGGCGTGTGGCGTCCCGCAACCGGACACCGCCGGCCACGGGCGCGATCGTGCAGGCCATCTGGCCGCTCCGGGCGCTACTTCCCCGGGATTTGGACTAGCGGGCAAATTGGCCCTATATTTGCGTTTTGTTACGAATAACGCTTAGGAACCGACGTATGGATCGCCCGGCCCCCACCAATGTTCATCCCAGCCTCGAAGCGCTCGAGGACAAGTCCTGTCTCGTGATGGACGATGACGGCCCGTTTGTGCAGCGCCTCGCCCGCGCGCTCGCCCAGCGCGGTTTCATCGTTTCGGCCGTATCGACGGTCTCGGAAGGCAAGGACATCGCCCGCCTCAACCCGCCGGCCTTTGCGGTGCTGGACCTGCGCCTCGAAGACGGCAGCGGCCTGGAAGTGGTTGAAGTCCTGCAGAAAGCCCGCCCCGAAGCTCGGGCGGTGATCCTCACCGGCTATGGCGCCATCGCCACGGCCGTTGCCGCCGTGAAAGCCGGCGCGGTCGATTACCTGTCAAAGCCCGCCGATGTGGAAGACATCATCCGGGCGCTGACGGCCACCCAGGATGAACGCCCGGCGCCTCCGGAAAACCCGATGTCGGCCGACCGTGTCCGCTGGGAACACATCCAGCGCGTCTATGAGCTGTGCAACCACAACGTCTCCGAGACGGCCCGCCGCCTCAACATGCACCGCCGCACCCTGCAACGCATCCTGGCGAAACGCGCGCCGCGCTAAACCCTCGCTTTCCACCGGATGCGACCGACCCTTCTCCCTTTGGAGAAGGGGGAAGACACGCGCCGCGCCTACTCCTCCGCCGACGGAACATTCCGCCCGAAGTTCACGGCGCCGGAATCCTGGCCGGCATCGATGATCGCCTTGCGGATGGTGCGGGCGCGCGTGAATTCCCGCATCAGCATGTCGCCGTCCCCCCAGCGGATGGCGCGCTGCAGGGCGGCGAGGTCTTCGGAAAAACGCCCCAGGCATTCCAGAACCGCATCGCGGTTGTTCAGGAACACGTCGCGCCACATCACCGGGTCCGACGCCGCGATGCGGGTGAAGTCCCGGAAACCGCCGGCGGAGTATTTGACGACTTCGCCCTGCTCGACCGTCTCCATGTCGAAGGCGGTGGCGACGATATTGAACGCAATCAGGTGAGGCAGGTGGGACGTGATGGCGAGCACGCGGTCATGGCGGGCTGCGTCCATGGTTTCGACCTTGGCGCCGAGCGCGCGCCAGAACGCGGTCAATTGTTCGAGCGCCTCGGCCGCGCCGGGGACGGCGCCTTCAACCGGCGTCAGGATATGCCAGGCGCCCTGGAACAAGGTCGCAAACCCGGCCTCGGGGCCAGACTGTTCCGTGCCCGCAATGGGGTGGCCGGGAATGACATGGATACGTCCGTCCGCAGCGGCGGCAAGGGCGCGGGCAGCCTCGCCTTTGACCGAGCCGACATCGGTGAGAATTGCGCCGTCCTTCATCGCCGGCACAGCGCCGGCTGCAGCGGCGCCCAGCGCGCCGACCGGAACGCAAAGGACCACGCAGTCGGCCCCGGCAACCGCCGCCTCGAGGCTCGGCGCCATCTCGCCCAGCTGCAGCGCCTCCGCGCGCGCACGCACATCCGGGCTTGCATCATAAAGAACGATCTCGCCAGCCGCCCCATATTCGCGCGCAGCCCGGTCGATGGACGACCCGATCAGGCCCACCCCGACGATGGCAATGCGTGAAAAGACGGGTTCGGTCATGCGGGCAGGTCTCCAGATCGCAGGCGGCTGCTCTGGTGGGCAAACGGCAGCGGCGCGTCAAGGGGCGCGGGGCTTTGCCGCGCTGGTGCCCGCCGCCCGTGTCGCCTATCTACCGGGCATGAGCAAGCCCGCCCCGATCTTCAATGGACTACGCCTACGCTGCGGCCACTGCGGCCAGGGCCGCCTGTTTTCGGGCTATCTGAAGCTGAATGAGGCCTGCCCGCATTGCGGCCGCGACATGCGGGCCGCTGACACGGCAGATGGACCCGCCTTCTTCGTGGGCTTCGGCGTCCTGATCCTGACCGCCCCTTTCCTGTTCCTGATCCCGATGAGCCCCTTGCCGGGCCTGCTGAAGATCGGCGCGATTCTTCTCCTCGGTCTGGCGATCACGGGCCTGTCGCTCTGGCTGCTGCCGGTTGCGAAGGCGATTCTTCTGAACCTTCAGTTGCATCACAAGTCCGGACAGGCAGAATTCGACCGGAATGATGCCTGAGACGGCTGCAACTGCCGGGGCTGCAAATCCGCTCGCCACCCGTACATCGATAAGATAAAGACGGAGACGATGTCGGTCACTCCAGAGGGTGGACGTGGAATCTCGCGATACAAAGATTGCTCTCACCGCCGCGGCTGTTTCCAAGATGGAGCGCCAGCGTGCACAGCGTGATGGTGAAAGCGGCAGGCACAAACAGGGGTCATTCATGCGCTTAATTTTCGGAATCTTTCCGCTGCTGGTCATTCCGGTGGTACTCTACAACCTCCTCGCCCTGACGTCTGGCGGGCCGATCGAGACGACCAATGCCGCCGGCCAGCTGGTCACCGCCTCGGTCGCGCCGCTCGCCGCCATGCTTGCCGAAACCGCCTTCAGCCTGCCCATGATCTCCGGGGTCGAATGGGTTCTCACCAAGGGTGACGCGATTGTCCTGCTCGCCGTGACTTTCCTGTTCCTTGAAATCCTCAAGTCGACCAGCACCGGCACCGCGACGATCATCAATCACGGCATTTCGCTGCTGCTGTTCATCATCTGCCTCGTGCAGTTCCTGCTGATGCCGAACTTCGCGACCTCGACCTTCTTCATCCTGATGTCGATGACGCTGCTGGATGTGCTGGCCGGCGTGATCGTGACCATCGTGTCCGCGCGGCGCGACTTCGGGGTCGGCGGCGACGTCTGATCCCCGCCTTCGGGCACAAGAAAAAGCCGGACATGCGCGGGGCATGTCCGGCTTTTTTCATGTCAGCGGCGCAGCCTGTCAGTCCTTGCGGGCCAGGTCGCTCAACTGTTTCTGGATCGCTTCCATCTGTTCCTGCATCGCTGCCAGGGCTTCTGCCTGATATTCGAGGAAGGGATTGGCAGGAGACTGGGTCTGGCGATCAGTGCGGCTCGCCTGAAAGACGGTCGGCATGAACATCTTCATCGCCTGTTCGAACATCGCCATGTTGCGCTTCGCCTGGGCTTCGAACAGGTTCATCGGATTGGCCGCTTTACGCCATTCCTTCTGCGTGTCCGAGAAGCTGTTCATCGACATTTCGAGGAAAGCCGGCAGGAAGGTCTGCGCGCCGCCGCCGTAGAAGCCGATCAGCTGGCGAAGGAAGTTCAACGGCAGGGCGCCCTGCCCTTTCGTTTCCTGCTCGAAAATGATCTGGGTCAGCACCTGGCGGGTCAGGTCGTCACCCGTCTTGGCGTCCCGGACTTCAAAGTCCCGGCCTTCCCGTACCAGGTCGGACAGGTGGTCCAGCGTGACATAGGAAGAGGTCGACGTGTCGTAGAGACGCCGGTTCGCGTATTTCTTGATAATGATCGGGCCGTCCGACCCACTCGCTTTTGCCATATCCTCGCCTCGCCGTTGACCGGTCTTCGCCGACCAAGCAATTATTGTGCTAGTGCGAAATAGTCGCACAAAAGATCGGCTTGACCAATGCGGTATCGAAGTTGCACGCAGGTCAAGGTTCAAAAAAACACGAGGGAGGAAATCGGAAATGGCGCGCACAGCACTGGTTACAGGCGGCACACGGGGCATCGGCAAGGCCATCAGCGAAATGCTGAAGGCCAAGGGCTACACCGTGGCGGCAAATTACGGCGGCAACGATGCCGCCGCTGCAGAGTTCTCGAAGGCAACCGGCATCAAGGTCTTCAAGTTCGATGTGGCCGACTATGACGCAGTCGGCGCCGGCCTGAAGACAATCGAGGCCGAGGTCGGCCCGGTCGATATCCTGGTTAACAATGCCGGCATCACGCGCGACGCGCCCTTCCACAAGATGAGCCTCGCCCAGTGGCAGGAAGTCATCAACGTTGACCTGACCTCCGCCTTCAACGTCACCCGCCAGGTCTGGGACGGCATGCGCGACCGCAATTTCGGCCGCATCATCAACATCTCCTCGATCAACGGCCAGAAGGGCCAGTTCACACAGGCGAACTATTCCGCCGCCAAAGCCGGCCTGATCGGCTTCACCAAGGCGCTCGCCTATGAAGGCGCCAAGAAGGGCATCACCTCGAACGTCGTCGCCCCCGGCTATATCGACACCGAGATGCTGCAGGCCGTGAAACCGGAAGTGCTGGAGGGCATCATTGCGACGATCCCCGTGGGCCGTCTCGGCAAGGCCGAGGAGATCGCCTCGATGTGCGCCTATCTCGCTTCGGACGAAGCCGCGTTCATCAACGGTGCCACGATGACCGTGAACGGCGCGCAGTACATCGCGGGCTGATCCGGTCTCAGGTCACCTTGCGGCGGACGTTGAAATAGATCACCCCGATCACGATGGCCGGGATGAACAGCCCTGTGGCGAGCAGGAACCAGCCGGCAAAGAGGCTGAGGCCGATCCTTTGGGCGACCGGCAAGCGGCGAAACAGCGCGAGCAATCCGGCCTCGAAGGCGCGCAGCCCCTGCTGCCCCTCACCCAGAGGCGAGGCCGCAGCGCGGGGACGCGGCGCCGCCGCTCGGGTGGCCGGCCGGGTCGGGGGCCGAGGCTGGGGACGTTCACGGATCGCCGCAAACGGATCGTTGTCGCGGCCGCTGAAAATATCGAAGATGGATCGTGGCTGTTCCACAATCACCGGCGCCTTCACCCGAAGCTGGCCTGCCTGGCTCTTCGGGCGCAGCGACATCGGATCCATGCGGTCGGCGCCGAGATCCATGCGCACGCCAAACGTGTCGTCGAAACGGGGCCGTCTGCCAAACATGATCGTGCGATCCTCTGCGCCTTGAGGGTGGGTAAGGCGGACATCTCAAAATTAGCCTAATCCGCCCGCGTTCAGACCTCAGGCCGCCAGCCCGGCGGCGCCAGCGTGAACCCGGAAAACAGGAAGCCCGGCGCCACGACGCACGACACCAGCGTCCAGTGGCCGAGCGTCTCCGCCGTCTGCCAGTGACCGGCCGGAATGACGGCTTGCGGATGCTGGCCAGCACGCAGGTCCGGCCCCAGTGTCACTGCTGACGCGCCTCCCCCGGCCGGCGGCGACACCGTCAGCGCCAGCGGGCCGCCGGCGTGCCAGAGCCAGGCTTCATCCGCGTCCACCTTGTGCCAGGCGGAAACCTGGTCTGCCTGCAGCATGTAGCAGATCGCCGTCATGGCTGCCCGCCCCTCGCCGGGTGAGCGCCACGTCTCGGCATAGTGGCCGCCCTCCGGGTGCGGCTTCATCTTCAGGAGGCGGATGATCTCGTTGGCGCCGAGATCGCCGGAGAGCGCTGCCGGCATCAGAACCGGTCCTTCCGTCCACGGATTTCCCCGAACGTGCCCACCGGATCACCCGGATGACCCATCGCGAGCTGCATGGCCGGCAAGTCGGCGCGCAGGAACGGATTGGTGGCCAGCTCCCGCTCCAGCAAGGCGGGAACGGTCGGCAGATTGTCAGACCGGCGCTTCTCGATCCAGGCGACATATTCCTTCAGCGCCTTGTTCTCCGGCTGGATGGTGACCGCGAAGCGTGCGTTCGAGGCGGTATACTCATGGGCGCAGTAGAGAAGCGTTTCCTTCGGCAGCGCCTTGATGCGTTTCAGGCTGTTCCACATCATCTCCATCGTGCCTTCGAACACACGCCCGCACCCGAGCGCGAAGACCGAGTCGCCGACAAAGGCGGCCGACTGGTCCGCGAAATGGAAGGCGATGTGACCGAGCGTATGCCCCGGCACGTCGATCACCGCAGCGGCCGCTTCGCCGAGCCGGACGACATCGCCGCCCTTCACGGCCTGGTCGATGCCGGGGATTTTCGCCGCCTCGCCCGCCGGGCCAATGATGCGGCAACCGGTGGCTTCCTTGAGGCGGAGGTTTCCGCCGGCATGGTCTGGATGCCAGTGGGTGTTCCAGATCTGCGTGATGGCCCAACCCTTCGCCCGCGCTTCCTCGAGATAGCGCTCGGCGTCCGGTGTATCGACCGCTGCGGTTTCGCCCGATTGCGGCTCGTGAACGAGATATCCGTAATTGTCGTTCAGGCAGGCAAACTGGTGTATGTCGATGTTGATGCCCATGAACCTGTCTTCCGTGCTGACGTCTGAGAGACGACTTTAACCCATGCGTCAGGATGCCGTCACCCTCGAACGCTTTTACGCCTCGGCGCTCGGCCGTGCGGTCAGCCGTGTCCTGGCGGGCAAGCTGACCGATTTGTGGGGCGATGCGGCAGGCCTGACCATGCTCGGCCTCGGCTATGCCCCCCCGGTGCTGGAAGTGTTCGGGAATGCGCCGAGCCGTATCGTGGCCGCAATTCCGTTTGAGCATGGACCGGTCAGCTGGTCCGCCTCCGGACGCGGCAACGCCTCGGTGGCTGTGGGCGATCCGCGCCTGCCCTTTCCCGATGCGCTGTTTGACCGCGTGATCGTGCTCCACGGCCTGGAGGAAACCGGAGATCCCCGCGCTTATTTGCGCGAAATCTGGCGAATTACTGCGCCGGAGGGGCGGATCGTGCTGGCGGCTGCAAACCGCGCCGGCCTCTGGTCGCGCGCGACCCAGACACCTTTCGGGCAGGGCCGGCCCTGGACCCGCAGCCAGTTGTCGAACCTCCTCGCGGGCGGTCTGTTCCAGGTCACCGCGTCCAGCAGCGCGCTTTACATGCCGCCGGTCAACCTCGGCCTGGTCACGTCGGCTGCGGAAGGCTGGGAAACGATTGGACGCATGTTCACGCCCGGATTGGGCGGCGTTGTGCTGATCGAAGCGGTCAAGCGACTCTACGCGCCGCCGAACGGCGGCGCCGCCGCGCCGGTCACCGAACGCATGCGCCTCGCCCGACCGGCGGGCGCCGCCAGACGCGAAGAGCATTGACGGACCGCAATGTAGCATTAATTTCGCAAGTGCAGCAAACGCCAGCCCTCGAGGACCCTGCCATGAAGATCATCACTGCCGTTTTCAAGCCGAGCCGCCTCGACGCAGTGATCGAGGCGATTTCCGAAGCCGGTGCCACCGGCCTGACCGTCACCGAGGTGCGCGGCTATGGCCGCCAGCAGGGCAAGACGGAAGTGTATCGCGGCGCCGAATACGAAGTGCGCCTGCTGCCGAAGGTGAAAGTGGAGCTCGCCTGCGCCGACGACGATGTCGAACGCATGATCGAAGCCATCACCCAGGCCGCCAATACCGGCACCATCGGCGATGGCAAGATCTTCGTCCACGACCTCGAAAGCATCCTGCGCATCCGCACGGGCGAGCGCGACGAACAGGCAATTTCGGGCTGAGCCGCTACTCGATGATCTCCATCCCTTCGGGGATCACGAACACTTCTTCTGCCGACGCAACGCCGATCTGAGGCTCGAGCATCTCTCCGGGCGCGTTCTCCCGCCGCTCATAGGCGGCGACCAGCGACAGGTAAGGCGGCACATGCACCCAGCCGTGCTCGGCGGAGTTCTGCAGGATCTCGAAATGGAGGTGCAGCGTCGTCGCCGTCCCGCCGAAATCGTTCGAGACGAACCCGAGCAGATCGCCAGCCTTCACGCTCTGACCCGCCGTCACCGCCAGCCGGTTCATGTTCATGTGCATGTAGTTGTAGATGCGGCCATCAGCGCGCAGCTTCACCGTGTAGGTGCCGATCGAGGAAATGATGCCATCCTCGACCGCGACCACTTCATGCAGGCCGCGCTCCGCTGGCGTCTGCTTGCGCAGCGCCTTGCAGTCGTCAGGCGTGCCCACACGGATATCCTGGCCCTGGTGGATCTTCGCCACCGGACAGAAGGGCGTGGTGCGATTGGCGGACCGCGTCTCGCAGAAATTGTCCCGCCAGGCTGCCGCAAAGTTTCTCGCGTCGCACTGGTCTCCTCCAGCGACGCCGCCGCCGAAACTGAAAACCTGTGACTGCAGCACGGTCGGCGCTGACTTGATGGGGAATACCATGTCCGGCGCGTGCACGAACTGATCGGTAAACCCGCTGCCTGTTCCGGCCAGCAGCGTGCCGGGCGAATGATAGCTGAACACTGGCTCAACGGCCGGCGGCGGCACCTCGACAGGCACTTCCGGTTCGGCAGGGGGGGCTGGATCGTCGGCCGGGGTGTCGGCCGGCGGAACATCCACTGGCACTTCGACAGGCGGCGTTTCCGGATCGTCCGTCGCATCCACGGGAACCGGGGGCGTTTCGCCGGTTGGCGTCTCGGGCCCGGTATCGAGCGGGGTATCGTCCGGCGGCGTTTCAACGGGCGTATCAAGCTCGGAATCGTCCACCTCGGGCGGCGGCGGCCCAGGCGCGCCCGGCGGAATGGCCGGACCCGCATCCGGCGTCTCGGGGGGCGGTCCGCCATCACCGGGGAACCGCACGAAATCGCACGCAGCCAGAGAGGTGAAAAGCAGCGCAGCAGCCGCTGCGGCCAGAGCGTGTCGCATCAACGTGTTCCCGAAATTGCAAGGTCGCGGGCAAAGGCGACCGCCTCATCCTCGGTGATACAGGCCGGCATGCCGTTCACCAGTGCCTTGCACTCGAACTCCACGAGGTAGTCTGCGCCGTAGCGCGAGAACGAAACCTGTGCGCCGGTTGTCGTCGGCGCAAACTTGAACGCCTCAGTGCGGGCAACCATCGTCGCGCCCGGCTCGGTGATCACCACGTTGGTACCGTTGACGATGATGTCATAGGCGTCGCCGGGGAAGAACGCGTAGTAGCCGTCATTGGTGGGCTGGAACCGGATCGCCACCTCGCCGCCCTGGGCGGCGACTGGTCCTGATGGCAGGAAAACCGGCACAGGCGGTGCGACTTCGCCGGACTGGACCTGGAAACTGCCTTCCCGGTCATCCAGCGAACGCGAGGCGAGATCCCGCCGGGCCGCCTCCCAATCGATGGTCACGCCGGACGCAGCCGATTCCGGGTGCACGGGCAGCTCAGCGCTGGCCGGCGCTGCAATGTCTTCGTTGCCATCCGCGCCGCCATCGACTGCAGCGGTCTCGGCCGGGGCCTCGGCGCGTTGGAACACGCGGTCGCATGCGGTCAGTGTCAAGGCGCCGCCAAGGACACCAAAAACAATCAGGGAGCGGCTCATTGTGGCGGGTCCTTTCCAGGATGGGCAATATAGTCGGGGTCGGCGTAGGCGACGCCTTCAATCTTGAGCAACCGATCCTGAACCGACCGGATGTCTTCAGGGGTCGCCGGCGCGCCGGGCGGCATCATGTAGGCCAGCTTGATCTCGCCGGAATAGCTGGCGCCGACGAGCGTGAATTCGGCGAGCGCGGGCAGCCGCACCGTCAGGTCCTTCCAGGCGGCCTGCGCGGCGGCGTGGTCGCGTTTGAAGTTGCGGGTGATTGTGTCGATCTCAGGTGCGCCCTTCAGCCGGACGATGAACTGCACTTCCGTGCCTTCGGCCCGGGCGAGCCGCTCCGATGACGGGGGCGGGACGCCGTCGGCCTGGGCAATCTCGACGATGGGAATCGCCTGATCCGGCCGGGGCACGCCGCCTCCCAGCTCCGGTTCCTGCCTCACCGGCCTGGCGGGCGACGCCGGCAGAGACTGTATATCAACCGTCAGGACCGGCGCCGGCTCGCTGCCGGTTTCAATCTGCCCGGCGGGCTCTGACTGGAGCGCGGCAACCGCCAGCGCCACGGCGCCGCAAACACATCCGAGCCCCAGCGCGCCAAGGGGGCCTCCCAGATGCAGCGGCACGCGGGCGTGGGTCATTTCAGGGTTCTCCGCCGCCAGTTTGAATGGCGGGAATGTTGGCGAGATTCAGCAGACCAGCCCCACATGGACGGGCGCACATCTCGGGATTGTCCGCCAGCGGTGTCGTGCCAGGATACTGGCTGCAGAGCCCGGAACATTGCAAGGCCTGTCTCGGATCAAGCGCCGCCTGCAGCGTCGAGATCAACTCTTCCCTGGTCAAGCCGGGCGACCGGGCCTTGAGCAGCGCGAGCGCTGCCGAGACGTGCGGCGCCGCCATGCTGGTGCCCTGTTCGAAGGCGTAGAAGCAGTTTTCAACGCTCTCGCCGGTGACGGGGTCGTAGCAATTCGTCGCCGCCTTGGTGGACAACACGCCGTCCGGCTTGCCGTCTCCGTTATCGTCGCGCGTGAGATCCCCGCCCGGCGCGAGCAGCATCACTTCAGGTCCGTAGTTCGAGTAGGGCGTCAGCTGACCGCGCGCATCACTGGCGGCCACGGTCACCACGCCGCGACAGCCTGCCGGTGCATAGAAGCTGGTCGACATGCGGGCATTGCCGGCGGCCGACACGACAATCGCGCCGCGCTCGATCACGGCGTCGATGGCGTCCTGCAGCGAAGCCGGGCAGGCACCGAGCAGGCCGATCGACAGGTTGATCACATCGGCCGGGTTCTCGTTCCAGACTTCCGTAGCGCCCGGGCCCTCGGCCGGAATCATCCCGGCTGCCCAGCGAATGGCGTCGTTGATGTCCGACAGGCGCCCCCCGCACTTGCCGAGCGCCCGCACCGGAACGATGCGCACGCTCCACGCGCCGCCAGCGACGCCTGCCCCATTGTTCGAACCCGCAGCGCCAACCGTTCCGGCGACGTGCGTGCCGTGAAAACTGTCAGCGGCGTAAGGCTTCGTCGGGTCACACATATCGCCCGGATCATTGGCATCGCTGTCACGCCCGTCACCGTCATTTCCCATCCTCGGATCGGACACCATGTCCCAGCCCGGCATGATGTTCGGCGAGGCGGCGATGTCGGGATGGCTCATCTGCAGGCCGGTATCGACAACCGCAACCACGACACTCCGCGACCCCGTTGTTCCCTGGCGGTTCCAGAACGACTCGAAGCCGGCGCCGCCGGGCGAGCGGCCATCGCTCGTACCCCGGTCGCGCAGGTCCCACTGCAGGGTCCAGAGCGGATCATTGGGACTGAAACTTACCGGCGTCGTGACCGGAGGGGTCGTCGTGCTGCCGGTCGCACCGGTCGTCGTCGTGCCCGGATTCGGCGGCGCCACTTTCGGCCGGCGGACAAACTGGTTCTGGAAAATGAAATCCGGCTCGACGTACTCGAACTGGCCTGAAGCGCGCAGGTCGCGCACGACGCAGGCCGTTGCCAAGGCCAGGTCATCGCCCACGTCATCTGGCTGCATGCCCGCCGGGCATTCCGCCTGATCGGCCCGTACGAGGAAATCGCCCGCCGCAGTGCCGGCCCCCCGGTATTGTGTCGGGCTTGCCCCGTCCGCGCCGATCTGGATGACCATCTGGCCCTGCCGAGACAGCGCCACTTCGCCGCCGATGCGGTACTTCGCCATCGTTTCCAGCATGACGCCATTGGCATCGAGCTGTTTCTTGACGGTCTCGCGATCTACCGGCGCGCGGCGCGCGAGCTTGCGGATTTCGGCCTTTTCCTCAACCGGCAGGGCCTTGAATTCCTCGCCCGTCATGCTCTTCAGGCGGCGGGCAACCACCGGTTCCTCGACCACCATCTGGTCGATGTCCTTGTTTGCCTGCACGATCTCGCGCTCGGTCCTGGACGCTGCGCGAGGGTCGATCTTGATCCTGGGCAAGACCTGCTCGACCTGTGCGGCGTCGCCAAGTGGCTCACGGGCAATGGCCTCTTCCGGGGCGGCGGCAGGCGGCGGCGGCAGGGATTCGAGGCCCTCGGCGGCGCTGTCTGCACCTTCCTCGTAATAGTATTCTTCCTCGAAGTATTCGAGTTCCTCAGGCGTCAGTTCGGTATCTTCAACTGACAGCGCGGCGGTTTCCAGAATGTCTTTCGGCTTGGCGATGATCGACCCGATGGCAAACAGCGGGCGCTCTTCATCATCCACCACGAATTCCACCATCACGGTGCCTGCCAAGGCGCGGTCTTCAACCGAGGCGATTTCGAGATTGCGGACGCTCTGGTCAACCACAGTCTCACCGCTGATCTGGCCCGCCGACGCATCGGCAATCTCCTTCACCCGGTCGACCCGTTCATTGATCTGGTCGCAGCCCGCAAGCAGGACTGTGCCGGTGAGAGCAGACAGGATAATCCGGCGCATCGGCCGGTCTGTCAGTCGTTTCAACATGTTGGAATTCCCCATGCGATTGCCAATGAACGCCCCAGCCCCATAGGTTAACGCTGTGTTGAGATTATGACGACGACGCGCCCGTGTCCAACCCCCTGAATCGCCTGCCCGCACGGGCGTCCACTGCCAGGAGCCCAAGTTGACCCAGACGATCCGCCTCAAGATCAGCCCGCCACTCGCCGAAATCGTCCTCGATCAACCGCAGCGCCGCAACGCCCTGTCGCTCGAGATGTGGGCGATGTTGCCGGATCTGGTTGCCGCGGCGAATGCCCATCCGGACGTCAAGGTGATCCTGCTGCACGGCGGCGGCAACGGCGTCTTTGCCGCAGGCGCCGACATTTCGGAATTCCCGGTGATTTATGGCACACAGGCCGCCGCCCGCAATTCAGGCCGCACGATTGCCCGGGCCCTGGACGCCCTCGAAACCAGCGAGAAACCGGTCATCGCCGCCATCGAAGGCGCCTGCGTCGGCGGCGGCGTCAGTCTCGCGGTCGCGGCTGATCTCCGCATCGCGGCGGCAGGTGCAACATTCGGCGTCACACCGGCCAGGCTCGGCCTCGTCTATCCACCGGGCGACATGCAGCGCCTCGCCCGGCTTGTCGGCCCCGGCACGGCAAAACGCCTGCTCTATACGGGCCGCATCTTCAGCGGCGCCGAAGCCCTGCGGATGGGCCTTGTCGATGAGCTGGTCGAGACCAGCGAAATCCTGCCGGCGGCGCGAGCGCTGGCGCTGGAGATTGCCTCGGTCTCCCAATGGTCGGTGCGCGCCACGAAGCGGATGCTGCGCGGGCTCGCGAACGGTCTGGAGGCTGAATCCCCTGAGGCTGAGGCGCTGTTCCTCGAAGGCTTTGCCAATCCCGATTTCGCGGAAGGTGTCAGCGCCTTTCTCGGGAAACGGCGACCGGACTGGAAGGTGAAATGAACCGGCTGCCGCCCCTTGAGGCGCTGCGCCGGTTTCGCGCAAGCCTGCCGCGCCGGGCGCGTCTCTATGCCGGTGGCTGCAGCGGCGAACCGCTGGGTTTCGTGGAGGCCTTCCGCGAGGAGCCCGCGCTCGCCGCCGGCGTTACCTTTGTCGGCCAATGGGTACCCGGTATCAACCAGACCGACTGGGCAGGCCTGCATCCCGAGGCCGCCGCGGAAACCACTTTCCTTGCCCCGTGCCTTCGCCCCTCTTTCGAAGACGGGCGAACCCGCATCCTGCCGTTGGCCTATTCGCAGTCCTGGAACTGGCTGGCGGAGACGTCGCTTGACGGCGCCCTGATGCTGGTCTCCCCTCCGGATACGGACGGAAATGTCAGCCTCGGCGTCAGCCCGGATTTCGGCCCCCTGATCCTGTCACGCAAGGATGTGCCAGTCCTTGCATTGATCAATCCGCAGATGCCCGCGCCGCCCCGCAGCGTGAAGGCACCCCTCGCCCGCTTCCAGCTCGTCGCGGAGGAATCGCGCCCGCTGGTCAACGTTCCGGCAGCGCCGCTCGCGCCCGCCTTCAGCAAGATTGCTCACCACATCGCGGCCTTGTTGCCTGAGGGCGCAACCCTGCAATTCGGCATCGGCAACGTCCAGCAAGCCGTGCTCACCGAACTCGCCGGCCGCAAGGGCTTGTCCATCTATTCCGGTATCGTGTCCGATCCGGTCATCGGCATGCTGGACGCAGACCCGGACCTTCAGGTCACCACCGGCGTCGCCGTCGGCACCGCAGCACTCTATGAACGCATCGCTGATGAACCGCGCGTCCGCTTCCTGCCGGTCAGTGAAACGCATGCCCTTGCCCGGCTCGCCGCGCTGCCCCGCTTCACTGCCATCAATTCGGTGTTGGAGGTTGACCTGTTCGGCCAGGCGAATGCCGAATTCATCAGTGGGCGGCAGGTTTCCGGAACCGGCGGGCTCACCGACTTCCTGCGCGGCGCACGGGCCTCGCGGGGCGGAACCGGGATCACGGCGTTGGTGTCCACCGCCAGAGGCGGCGCCATCAGCCGTATCGTGCCGAGGCTTGCGCCGGACGCCGTCAGCGTTACCCGCGCCGACATGGACGTGGTCATCACCGAACACGGCGCCGCACGCCTGACGGGATTGGACCTCGACGCCCGCGCGCAAGCGCTGATCGCTGTCGCAGACCCGGCCCAACGGCCGGCTCTCGAAGACTCTTGGAGCGCCATGCGGCGCGACCTCTGAAGGCCGGCAGCGCGCGGCAAGGAAAAGGCTCAGATGTTCATCCGCGAACGCGGGCCAGCAACCGCTCGGCCGCCAGGATCACCGGCCGGTCGATCATCTTGCCCTTGTGCAATGCCACGCCGCCGCCCGCCTCTATGGCCGCAATGATCGCGCGGGCTTCGGCGATCTCGGCCTCGGTCGGCGTGAAGGCCGCGTTCACAGGCAACACCTGGCCGGGATGGATACAGGCGCGCCCCGAAAAGCCCATGGCCTTCGCCCGGCGCGTGGACATCGCAAGACCGTCCGTATCCGCCGTATCCAGGAACGGTACGTCATAGGCCGGCACACCGGCCGCTCCGCAGGCCGCCGCGATCGTGGCCCGCGCGGTCAGCATCGCGTCCCAGTCCGACAGATCCGCGCCGAGGCTGGCGGAGAAATCGACCCCGCCGAACATAACTCCGCCGGACGCCTTCGCGGCGATCTCGTGGGCATTCGACAAGGCCCGCCCGCTTTCGATCACTGCGATCAGCGGAATTTTCAGGCTAAGCGCTTCCGCCACGATCTCGAGATCCACGCCCGTCTCGGCCTTGGGCACCACCAGGAAATCCGCACGCCCGGTCGCCCCCGACGCCGCCAGCGCCGCAAGGTCCGCGCAGCCAAATGCCGTGCGCGGCGAATTGATCCGCAAGCCCAGATGCCGGCCACGCCAGGCGCCCAGCCAGGCCAGCGTCTCGCCCCGCGCAACCGCCTTGTCTGCCGGAAGCACCGCGTCCTCCAGATCGATGATCACGGCGTCAGCGCCGGCTGCCACCGCCTTGCCGAACCGGTCAGGCCGCGTGCCGGGTACGAACAGGAGGGAGCGATGCACAGACAAGGGGACGGTCGGACCTTCCGGATTTGTCCCTTCCGGTATCCAAGGCCCGGTCCGGGGTCAAACGGAAACCCCGCGCGATGACGATTGCACTGCGCGCCCAATCACGCCACCGTACCGGACGGGAATGGGAGCCTGGGTGTGGTCGCGATCCGGTACATGGATTCTGGACGGTTTGTGGAGCTGGGCCTGGCCGAGCTGCGCGGCGCAGCGATTGAGCGGCAGGACCTGTTGCGTGCTGACCTCAGCGGGCTCGACCTCTCGGGCGCCGTGTTCCGGGACTGCGAGCTTCGCGCGGCCTGTCTCGACTGGGCCAATCTTGAAGGCGCCCGCTTCGACTATGCCCGGATGATGTCGGCCACGCTGCGCCATGCCCACCTGCGCGGCGCATCGCTGCGCCATGCCTGCCTCAAGGCGGCGGACCTCACGGGCGCCTGCCTCGTCGGGGCGGACTTCACCGGTGCCTCGCTGCGCCAGGCGAGCCTCTCGGGTACCAACCTCTGCGGCGCCATCTGCCTGTGGAACGATGAGGGGCCGCTGACCCTTGAGGGCGCCCTCTATGATGGCCGCACGCTGCTGCCGCCGGCCTTCCACCCGCACGAGCATGGCTTGATCCGGTGTCTCGGCAGCGCCCGCGCTTGACTTAAGCTCGCCCCATCCCCACCCCTCACCCGCAATGACCATACTGAAGGCCATCCTCGGCCCAACCAATACCGGCAAGACGCACTACGCCATCGAGCGGATGCTCGCCCACGGCACCGGCATGATCGGCCTGCCGCTGCGGCTGCTTGCACGGGAAGTGTATGACCGGGTCGTTGCCGCCAAGGGCTACGCCAACGCCGCGCTGCTGACCGGCGAGGAGCGCATCCAGCCGCCCACCGCGCGCTACTTCGTGTGCACGGTGGAATCGATGCCGGCCGATGTGCGTGCGGATTTCGTGGCGATCGACGAGATCCAGCTGGCCGAGGACGACGACCGCGGCCACGTCTTCACCGACCGCATCCTGAACATGCGCGGCATGTCGGAAACCCTGCTGCTAGGCGCCGACACGATGCGCGGCCTGCTGAAGAACCTCAAACTTGGCGTCGAAACCGAGCCGCGGCCCCGCTTCTCGGAGCTGCGCTATGCCGGCCATGCCAAGATCACCAAGCTGCCCAAGCGTACGGCCATTGTCGCCTTCAGCGCCGAGGAGGTTTACGCCATCGCCGAACTGCTCCGCCGGCAGAAGGGCGGCGCGGCGGTGGTCATGGGCGCCCTCAGCCCGCGCACCCGCAACGCGCAGGTCGCGCTCTACCAGTCCGGCGAAGTCGACTATATCGTCGCCACCGACGCCATCGGCATGGGTCTCAACCTGGATGTCGACCGCGTCGTGTTCGCCTCGCGCACCAAATTCGACGGGCGCCGGCACCGCCCCCTGTCGCTGGCCGAATGCGGGCAGATCGCGGGCCGCGCCGGCCGCTTCCGCACGGATGGCGAGTTTGGCGAGACCGGCACCTGCCCGCCCTTCAAGGACGAGGAATGGAAAGCCATCGAGGCCCACCGCTTCGACCCGGTCGATGCCATCCAGTGGCGCAACTCTGCGCTCGACTATGCGAGCCTCAAGTCACTGATCCGTTCACTCGAACGCCCCTCCGGCAATCCGGTGCTCATCCACAATCCGCGCGCGCTGGACGAATGGGTTCTGCGGCGGATGGGCGAGGACGCCGCCATCGGCCCGAACGTGACCGGCGAGCGCAAGGTGCGCCGCCTGTGGGATCTCGCCCGGCTGCCGGACTTCCGCAAGGCCGGTCCGGAAGGCCATGGCCGTCTGGTACTCGGGCTTGCCGAAACGCTGGCCGATCCGGATGCACGCCTGTCCGATGACGGGCTCAGCCGGCGCCTGGACGAGCTGTCCTCGGTGCGCGGCGACATCAACCAGCTGCAACAACGCCTCGCGGCCATCCGCACCTGGACCTACGCCGCCAACCGTCAGGACTGGTTGCAGAACCCGGCTTATTGGCAACAGAAAACCCGGGAGATTGAAGACTCCCTGTCTGACGCGCTACACGAAGCGCTGACGGCCCGCTTCGTTGACCGGCGCACCACCGCGCTGCTCGCAAGCTTGAGGAAGGAAGATGCGCTCGTGACTGATCTGACGCCGGACGGCGACGTGACTGTGGAAGGCCATCTGGTCGGCCGGCTGAGAGGGCTCTCGTTCGAGCCGGTGGTCGATGCCAGGACACTGGAAGGCAAGGCTGTGCGCGGCGCGGCGCTGGCCGCCATACGGCCGATGCTGACGGCGCGACTTGCCGAGATCGCGACCGCCCCCGCGGAAGCCTTCAAGCTGACCGAGGCGGCCGAAATCGAATACAGGAGCGCGCCGGTCGCACGCCTGGTCAAAGGGGCCCAATGGATGACGCCGCGCACCGAACTCATCGGCGCGCTTGAAGCAGAGGCCTCGGAACGCCAGGCGGCGCTGGCGCGTATCGAGGAATGGGTGCGCGGCGAAATCGGCCGGGTGCTGCCTACCCATGCCCGGCTTGCGTTCGCCCGCAGCGGAGAGGCCCTCGAAAGCCTTCTGCGGGGACTCGCCTTCCGGATCCTGGAAAGCGGCGCCGCCGTTGATTTGCGTACGGACGAATCGGCGCCCCGCCTGAACCCCGAACAGCGTGAAGCGTTGAAATCGGCCGGCATCCGGGCAGGCCGCCTGGCTGCCTATGCACCCGACGCGCAGAAGCCCGCCGCGCAACGCATGATCGCGATCCTCAAGGCCGTCGAATCCTCGACCGAGTACCCGCTCGCGCCGGAAGGCGCCGGCTCATTCGGCCTCGATGGCACGTGGCCCGAAGCCGCCCTGGCTGCAAACGGCTACCTGCGGTTCGGGCGCCGGGCGGTGCGGGCAGATCTCGCCGAACGTCTCGGCTGGGAACTCGCCAAACGCCGCAAGGACGCGGCCAAGAGCGCGTTTGAAATCCCGATGGAACTGGCGTCCGTGATCTCCTGCCCGGCCGAGGACTGGCCCACCGTGCTCAAGGGCTTCGGCATCGCGCCGGCCGAGAAGAACCCGGAAACCGGCGCCGTGATACTCTGGCGTTACGCCGCGCGGGCCCGGCCCGACGGCGAGGAGCGCCCGGCCCGCCGTCCGCCGCGCCCGAAAACCGAAGGCGTGGCGCCAGATGGTGGCGCGCGTCCGGAGCGCCGGCCCGGCCCGCGTCCGGGCAACCGGCCGGAACGCGCCCCGGAGCGCGGCCAGGATCGGCGCCCGGGCGGCGGACCCAAACCGCCAGAGCGCCGGTCGAAGCCGATCGATCCGGACAGTCCGTTCGCGGCGCTTGCAGCCCTGCTGCCTCCGCCAAAACCGCCTAAACCACACAAGCCTGCCCGTGCGAAACAGGTCCAGAAGCCGCCTGCCGCCGCCGGTGCATTCCGGTACCGCCCCTTCAGATGACGCCCGCCGGCGGCACGGACACGTCCGTGCGGGTCGATGTCTGGCTCTGGCGGGCACGGTTTTTCCGCACGCGGGCGCTGTCGACCGCCTATGTCCGCAAGTCGGGCCTTCGCTTGTCGCAGGCCGGGGCGACACGGCGGACGGACAAGCCGGGCGCGTCCCTCGCCGTGGGCGACATCGTGACATTCGGCAAAGGGGCAGATATTCTCAGCGTCGAAGTGCTGGACTTGGGGACCCGCCGGGGGCCGGCCGATGAAGCCCGATCGCTGTACCGGCCGCTGGAGTTGCCATCATGATGAAGTCCCTCCGAAACCTGTTCACACCCAAGACGCCGGCCGAATTGCCGATGCCGGCGGAAGTGGCGGTCGCGGCTCTGCTGGTCGAGGCCGCCCTCGTGGACGGAGTCTATGTCAACATCGAGAGCGACATGATCGCCGAGATCCTGCTTGAATCCTTCAACTTCGATGCCGATAAGGCAGACGCCATGCTGGCCCAGGCCGAGATGCTGGCGGAAGAAGCCGTCGGCAGCCACCAGTTCACCAAGCACGCGAAAAAACTGGCCCTCGCAGACCGCGTAAAGGTCATTGAGGCCATCTACCGGGTGGTGCTGGCTGATGGGGAGCGGTCGCATGAAGAAGAGGCCTATGTCCGCCATGTGGCCGGCCTCCTGTATGTCGATGACATAAGCCGCGCAGATGCCCGGAGGCGGGCCGAAGCGCGCAGTACCCCTCCGGAGTGAGGGAAACTGCACATGCGGTTCAGACCGCCGCATTGACAGGAGGGGCCCGCGTCGCCAATTGGCTGGCCTGATTTCAAGCCCCGCGAGTGTCCTCCTCCCATGACCTATATCGTCGTTGATGCCTGCATCCGCTGCAAATACATGGACTGCGTCGAGGTATGCCCCGTCGACTGCTTCTATGAGGGCGAGAACATGCTCGTCATCCACCCGGATGAGTGCATCGATTGCGGCGTCTGCGAGCCGGAATGCCCGGTCGAGGCGATCAAGCCCGACACCGAGGACGATCCCGACGGGAAATGGCTGAAACTCAACTCGGAATTTGCCATGACCTGGCCGAACATCACCCGGATGAAGGCGCCGCCGGACGACCGCGAAGCGTTTGCCCAGGAAACCGGAAAACTGGAAAAATATTTCAGCCCGAACCCCGGCCAAGGCGACTGACATTTCCTGCCGGGCCTGATTCGCACTGCAGCCACAACAGCTTCCACAGTGCTTGAAACGTTAACGAGGTGCTTGATTCCATTCCGTTTACGTTTCGCGGGCGCCTGCGCGCGACTGTTGTAAATGCGCCAATTTCGTGCTACACGTTGATCCTGATCAATAATCATAGAGAAGCGGGAATTCCTTACTCAGTGCCTTCAATAAGGGAACTGGGCCGGGAAGACGTCGCTTACGTGTGTGTAGAAAAAGGGTCAATTCAGAATGGCGAAAAAAGCAGAGACTCGGACTTTGGCGTTCGAGGTCGGGCAAAGCGTTGTCTACCCGGCTCACGGTGTCGGCAGGATCACGTCTGTCGAGAAGCAGACGGTCGCCGGCATGGCGCTCGAAGTCTATGTCGTTGCCTTTGACCAGGACAAGATGATCCTGCGCGTGCCGACAAACCGCGCCGAAGCCTCGGGCATGCGCGCCCTGGCTGGATCGAAGCTCGTCGATGACGCCCTGAAGACCCTCGGCGGCAAGGCGCGCATCAAGCGCACCATGTGGTCGCGCCGCGCCCAGGAATACGAAGCCAAGATCAATTCGGGCGACCTGATCTCGATCGCAGAGGTCGTGCGCGACCTGCACCGCGGCGATGACCAGCCGGAACAGTCCTACTCCGAGCGCCAGCTCTATGAGAGCGCGCTGGACCGGATGGCCCGCGAGCTGGCCGCTGTCGAGAACATCGACAAGGGCAAGGCGATGGAAAAACTCGCCAAGTCGCTGGCCAAGAAGAAGATCGCCGCCTGATATCGGGCTTTGCGAAGGTAAATCACGGAAATCCCCGCCCGTCGAAAGACCGGCGGGGATTTTCTTTTTGACTTGCGGGGCAGACGCTGGCATTCTGAACAAAGCATGAACACGCGGAGGGTGCGATGGCGATCACAGGCGGCTGCCAATGCGGCGCCATTCGATACGAGCTCACCGCGCCGCCCACCCGCGTCTCGATCTGCCATTGCCGGGACTGCCAGCTGAGCGCCGGCGCGCCGATGGTCAGCTGGGCCATCCTGCGCGAAGACCAGTTCAGGCTGACGAAGGGCACACCCACCACCTATAACTCGTCAGGCGACGCGTTCCGCAGCTTCTGCGGCACCTGCGGAACCGGGCTGCTCTACAGGAACGAGACCTACCTGCCGGGCTGCGTGGACGTGCAGTCGGTGACGCTGGACAATCCGTCCGCCTTCCCGCCTGGCGCCCGCGTCCAGACGGCCGAGCAGCCGGCCTGGATGGACGACTTCCACGCCCTTCCCGTGCACCTGCGCTTTCCGGGTACGGAATAGACCGGCATCCGCTCGCCTCATTTCCTAACACACCGTCCCCGGCGCTTAACCAAGCCGCCGGGCGCCCCCTTCGATGTTAACCATGTTCCAATCCCTTCAGGTCAACTTTGATCCGTTGCCGGATGGTCCGGCAGGTGAATGGGCCGCAGCGCGGACATGGGGAAACCCCAGCCAGATGCGGCAGGTGTCAAAGGACAAAGACAAATGGCTTACTCAGACATCCCGATGGAGCCCGGCGCGCTGATCGGCGCCCACTCCCTCCCCGAAGACCTCTACCGTGCAGGCCTCGCATACGCGACCGGCACCGGCACGGAGGTCAACCTCGTCGAAGCCCACAAATGGTTCAACCTCGCCGCCGCGCGGGGCCATGACGAGGCCAAGATCCAACGCCAGGACATGGCCGAAATGCTGAGCTCCGACGACGTGAAGCTCGCCCTGCAAGCTGCACGCGCCTGGTTGAAGCTGGCGCACTGATCGGACGTTGGCTCGCCTGTCAGCGGACAGGCACCGCCGTTTCGAACTTCTTGCATGACCAGATCACGGTCGTTGAATAGCGGCGGATCGCCTCGTTTCGCATGAACTGTGCTTTCGCCCACTCCTCGAAGTACTGGAGAGAGGGCGCGTGCACGATCAGGAGGAAATCCTGGTCGCCCGCAATATGATAGCATTGTTGCACTTCTGGCAGGCCCGCGACCTGTTGTTCGAAGGCGGCATAGATTTCCGGTGTTTCGGTGTCAAACGTGACTGACACGACGAGACTGACACCCAGCTGGTCCAAATCGAGCAGCGCCACATCCTTGCGAATGACACCCGCCGCGCGAAGCCGCGCGAGCCGGCGGCGCACAGCCGATCCCGACAACCCGACTTGATCGCCGATCACGGCATGCGTGACCTGATTGTTCCGTTGAACAATCTCAAGGATGGCCCGATCAAAGGCATCGAAAGAATTTGAAAGCGTGCTGGCGATTTTCGGCATAGATTGGATACATACGCCGATTTTCAGCGTTTGAGCACGCAAATTCTGCGAGATATGCCATCGAACACAGATTATGCTGTTCTCACGAACCGGTATGGAGCGAGCGATGCTATTTTCCCGAGCCCTTGCAAGCTTTGCAGGCGCGCTGCTCGTTGCAGCCTGCGCCGGTCTGCGCGAGACTGTACCAGTCCCCGCGAGCGTACCTGTCTCGGCGATGGCGGCGTTCGAAGGACCAACACAAGCGATGAACGGCTACTGGCGTTCGAACGGGTATGGCCTTCTGATGGGGATCGACGGCAAGAATCTAACATTCCACAACCTCACCGGTGAGGTATGCATTCCGTTTACGGAGGATGATTCCAGCTTTGTCGACTTCGTGGATGCCTACCGGCTGGATGAGGCGCAGAGAATTCTCCATGTCGGCGCATCTCTGGAACAGCACACTTACCAATTCCTGCGCGAAGACGGATTGCCGGACCGGTGCCTCACCCCTCCTCCCAACACGCCCGAAGGCAACTTCGCCGCCTTTGAGAGCTTCATGGGCGCGCACTACGCCTTCTTCGATCTCTATGGTGTGGACTGGAACGCCCGTGTCGAAGCGGCGCGCGGCGGGCTGCGCCACGAAATGACGGAGACTGAGCTGTTCGATCTCTTTTCCAGCATGTTGGCAGGGATCAATGATGCCCACTTGACACTGGTAGGCGAGATTGGCGGCGAACGCCGGGTCTATGATCCCGTGCAGGGCCCCACAGAAGGTGCTGTCATCCGGCAAGGCGCAGCAGCCGGGCTGACCTCCCGCGAAGCCAAACGCGCCATGCGCAAGGCCGTGTGGGAGGAGGGCATTCCGCAGGACGTGCTCAATGGCGCTGGAACGGTCGCAGGCAACGGGAGGATCCACTACGGACTTGCGGCGAAGGATGTCGGCTATTTCGCCATGTACACGGTCGGTGGGTATTCCGAGGCAGGCTTCGATGATCCGTTGGCGGACATTGAAATCGTCAATAGCGCGCTGGATGCCGCCCTCAACGAGTTCATCGCAGCAGGCGTCGGGGCCGTGATCGTCGATGCAAGCCAGAACCATGGTGGCTATGATTTCATCAGCCGCGAGATTGCCAGCCGCTTTGCGGCTTCGCCTGTCAACATTTACGACAAACGCCCCGCCGATGCGGAGCGCCCTTATCATACGCAACTGGTGCTCACACCCTCAGATCGGGTTCGCTTTACCGGCCCGGTCTACCTTCTGACCACGGACATCACGGTCAGCGGTGGGGAAACCCTGACCCTTTCCATGAAGCCGCTCGCGAATGTCATCCAGGTTGGCACCACCACGCGCGGCGCACTTTCAGACATTCTAGAGAAGCGCTTGCCGAATGGATGGATGCTCGGTCTGTCGAACGAAATTTATGCCGACGCGAACGGCGCCGTCTGGGAAGGACGGGGTATTGCACCAGAGGTGCTGATCGACGTGTTCCCGGTAGATGACATCAACGGCGGCCACGCCAAGGCAATTGCAGAACTCGTCCGCCTTTTCAAATCTAAACCCTAACCCACGCGCCGTGTCATGCCTTTCCAGTAAGACTCGCGCAGATCTTTGCGCAGGATCTTGCCGGAGGGATTGCGCGGCAGGGCGTCGATGAAGTCCACCGTTTTCGGCGCTTTGTAGGCCGCGATGCGTTCCTTCGCCCAGGCGATGATGCTCTCAGGCGTCGGCGCCTCGCCGGGTTTCCTGACGACGATGGCTTTCACCGCCTCGCCCCACTTCTCGTCCGGCACGCCGATCACGGCAACATCCGCCACGCCCGGCGCGCCGAAGATCGCGTTCTCGACCTCGGCCGGATAGACGTTCTCGCCGCCCGAGACGATCATGTCCTTCACCCGGTCATGGATGAAGAGGAATCCGTCCTCATCGAAATAGCCGGCATCGCCGGTGTAGAAAAAGCCGTCGCGCACCGCCTCCTTCGTGGCGTCCGCGCGGTTCCAGTACCCCTTCATCACGAAGCCGGCCTTGATCACAATCTCGCCGACGTCACCGGTTGGCACCGGCTTGCCCTCCCCGTCCACCACGCGCACTACCGCGCCCGGCCAGGGCACACCGCACGAGCGTAGCTTGCCCCAGGCCGGATCGTGCGCTTCCGGCGGCAGGAAAGTGCCCGCGCCGACCGTTTCGGTGAGACCGTAAAGCTGCGTGAACCGCGCGCCGGTCAGTTCGACCGCCGTGCGCAGCAGCGCCTCCGAAATCGGCGACGCGCCATAGAACACTTGCTTAAGGCTCGAGAAATCCACGTCGCGGATGTTTGCCTGCTGCGTGAGCATCAGGATCACGGCGGGAACCCAGAAGGCGTGCGCAATCTTGTGCTCGGGGATCAGCTTCAGGATCACCTGCGGATCAATCTCGCGCAGGATCACCGTCTTGGCGCCCTGCGCGGCCGCGAGGATACCGACATTGACGCCGGCGACATGGAACAGCGGCATGGCGTTCATCACCGCCTCGCCCGCGCCATAGCTCGACCATTCGAGCAGCTTCGCCTGCGCGAAGAAGGCGCGGTAGTTCTCGTTGGTCAGCTGCACGCCCTTCGGCAGACCGGTCGTGCCGGACGTGTAGAGCTGGATCACGTCGTCGGCGCCTTCCGCCTTGATGCCGGGATCGGCCGCAGACTTCGAATTGCGCCAGGAGGGATAGAAATCCCAGTCCTCACGGTCGCCATCGATAGTGATGATGCGCTTCAGGTCCGGCAGTTCGGCCTTGATCGTATCGATCATGGCGTAGAATTCCTTGCCGACGAACAGCACAGCGGCCTTCGCATCCGACAGGATGAACTTCACTTCCGGCGCGGCAAGGCGTGTGTTGACACCGTTCATCACGGCGCGGACTTTCGCGGCGCCGAACAGCATCTCGTAATAGACGTCCGTGTTCTTCGCGAGATATCCGATCCGTTCGCCGGGCTTCACGCCAAGACCCAGGAGACCGTTGGCGACCTGGTTTGCGTGTTTTTCGAGGTCGGCAAAGCTGGTCGCACGGCCTTCGAACCACAGCGCCACCTCTCCGGGACGGCGGGCCGCCTGCACGCCGGGAATCTGGGCCAGATAGGGCATGGCTTCGACGTCGATCATCCGCTTCCTCCACGTTTCTTGCCTCTGAACTTAAGGCTTTTCCGGGTCCTGTCAGCCCCCGCACGCAGGCGGCAGGATGCCGGCGATCCCGGCCCCTTTGGCAAAGCGGTTTTTTGTGCAAGGTTCGCCTGGCGCGCGAGCAATGCTCGCGGCGCACTCGGGGGACGGGTTCATGGCCAACATCTTTCTTTCCTACAGCCGGACCGACCGTCCGAAGGCGCAAGTCTTCGCCGAGGCCCTGACGGCCGAAGGCTTCTCGGTCTGGTGGGACAAGGTGCTTCGGGCGGGGCAGACCTACGACGAAGTCACCGAAGGCATGCTGCGCAATGCAGATGTCGTGATCGTGCTCTGGTCGGCTGTCTCGGTGAAATCCAAATGGGTGCGCACGGAAGCGACGCTGGGCCAGCGCAGCTCGGTCCTCGTTCCGGCCATGATCGAAGACGCCGAACGCCCGATCATGTTCGAGCTGACCCAGTCGGCCGACCTTGTCGGCTGGGACGGCGATCGCAGCGATCCGCGCTGGCAGGAATTCGTGGCGGATATTCGCCGCGCCGCAGAACAGGCCGCGCCGTCCGGTGACAAGCCTGCGCCGCCGCCGCCGGCGCCCGGACAGGCCGCCGACATGACGATGGAGCTGACCTTCTGGACCTCGGTGAAGGACAGCGACGACAAGGCAGATTTCGAAGCCTATCTGAAACGCTATCCTGAGGGCCATTATTCGGATCTCGCCCGCAACCGGATCGCGGCCCTCGCCCGCGCCGAGGCGAAGGCGGCCGCCCCTGTGCCTCCTCCCCCTCCAGCGTCTCCGCCGCCACCGCCGCCACCCCCTCCGCCTCCCCCGAAGGCTGCTGCCCCTGTCGCCGCTCCACCAAGGCCGGCGCCGGTCACCGCGACCCCCAAACCCGCGCCGCCTCCGCCGCGGCAAACTCCGCCGTCAGCCCGGAAGTCCGGTTCAACCCTGCCGCTGATGCTGGGCGGGGTTGCCGCTATCCTCCTGGCGGGATGGGGCGTAGCGAACCTGATTCCAAACACAGGCGGCGGAGAAACGGACCGTGTGCCGGTGGCAGAAGCCTTGACCGAGGCGCCCGCCATCGACTTGCCCCTTCCCCCTGCGCCTGACGTCACCGAGGTCGCGGCGGCGCCGGTCGAAGAACCGGTTGCGGACGCGCCTGTCATCATCGAACCGGAACCTGCTGCCCCGCCGGCGCCGGTGTGCGATGTCTGTCCTGCGATGGTCAGCCTTCCGGGCGGCACATTCAGCATGGGTTCGCCGAGTTCCGAATCCGGACGCGAACCGATCGAAGGCCCAGCGCACGACGTGACATTGGGATCCTTCTCGATCAGCAAGACCGAAATCACGGCGGCGCAATGGGCAGCCTGCCTCGCGGATGGCGGTTGCGGCGGATATCGCCCGCCGGCATCCGACTCCGACGGCCTGCCAGTGACCGCCATTTCCTGGCGCGATGCCAATGCCTACACGAAGTGGCTGTCGGGCAAGGAAGGCCGGACCTACCGGCTGCCGACCGAAGCCGAATGGGAATATGCCGCCCGCGGAGGAACAACCACGGCCTATTGGTGGGGCGACCGGTTCGACGCGATGAAGGCGCCCCGCGACCAGTTGCGTGAAGCCGCCAGCCTTCCGGAAAACACGTTCGGCCTGCAGGGCATGCTCGGAAATGTGCGCGAATGGGTCGAGGACTGTTACGTGAACGGCTATTCCGATGCGCCGGCGGATGGCAGTCCGGTCCTGACCGGCGATTGCGGCCGGCGGGTCGTCAGGGGCGGTTCGGTCAAGAGCGGCCAGGCAGAACATCGCGCGGCCAATCGCGCGCGCATTTCTGTTTCCACCCGTGACCGCCAGATCGGCTTCCGGGTCGTGATGGAAGAAGATTGAGGGTGACCCGGATGCGGCGCACACTTGTCTCTTGCACCGTCCTGCTCGCTGCGGCGTGCACTTCCACGCCTGCCGGCGTCGCCCCGCCGGTTGCGGCCGCGCCCGCCTGCACGATACCCGCCGGGCTGGCCGTGATGAACGACACCTGGCGCGAAACAACCGCCGCCATGAACCCGGATGCAAAGGCGGCGCTCATCCTGTCCCTGCCCGCCTGTCTGGAGAATCCCGATCCGGCGATCCGGGATGGCTTTGCCTATGAGACGCTGTCTGCCCTCCTCCGCAGCGACACGGCCAGCGTGGAAACGCTTCGTCCGCTGAAGACCGAACTGCTGGCCTTGCTCGCCCGCGCCGACGCTGACCCGAACGGCTTTCGCGGCCCCTTCGCGGCTCTCGCCCTCGCCGAAGTCGCCCGGACTGACCGGATCGCGCCGTGGATGAGCGAAGCCGAACGCAGCGAACTGATCGCTGCGGCCCACACCTTCCTGGCAGGTCTCACCGACTATCGCGGCTTCTCCGACACCGAAGGCTGGCGCCACGGCGTCGCACACACGGCGGACCTGCTGATGCAGATGTCGCTCAATCCCCAGCTGACCAGGGCGCAGGCCGACGCCATCCTCGCCGCCGTCGCGCTCAAGGCCGGCACAACCGGGCACGCCTACATCTTCGGCGAAAGCCAGCGCCTCGCCGCGCCCGTGATGTATCTCGCCAGGCAGAACGTCCTGACGCCTGAAGACTGGACGGCCTGGTTCACCGATCTCTGGCCGGCCGGCGATCCTCTGCGGGACGTCGCCTACCGGTCTGAAGCCGCACTGGCCCGGCTGCACAACCTGCGGGCCTTTGCCATGGCCGTTTGTGTCAGCGCAGACGCCAGCCCGGACGAAGCCTACGCGCCCGTCGGCGAGGCCGCCTTCGCGCTCCTCAGCCAGTTGCCCTGAGCCAAACCTTGCGGGCGCGGGCCATTTGCGGCACATCCCTCCCCATCATGACCCTTGCGACCCAGCCCCCCGATGCGGCCCTCGCCGAAGAGATGCACGCCATGGGAACGCGCGCCCGCGCGGCGTCCCGCGCCTTGGGCTTGATGAGCGCCGCCGACCGGACGCGCGGCCTCGTGGCCATCGCCGCCGCCCTCCGCGCCGCCGCGCCGGAGATCCTCGCAGCCAACAAGGACGATATGGCCGCCGCCGCCGCCAAGGGCCTCGCGCCGTCGATGCTCGACCGGCTGGCGCTGGACGGCCCCCGCGTCGAAGCGATAGCCGCTGGTGTCGATGTCATCGCCGCGCTGCCCGATCCGGTCGGCCGGGAACTCGCCCGCTGGACCCGGCCGAACGGGCTCGACATCGCCCGCGTCGCTGTGCCCCTCGGCGTCATCGGCATCATCTATGAGAGCCGCCCGAACGTGACCGCCGATGCCGGCACGCTGTGCCTGCGCGCGGGCAATGCCGCCATTCTGCGTGGCGGCTCGGAAAGCATCCTGTCCTCGCGCGCAATCGCCCGCGCCATGCGCGGCGCCCTGAAGCGCGAAGGCCTGCCGGAAGACGCCGTCCAGCTGGTGGACACGACAGACCGCGACGCCGTCGGGCACATGCTGGCCGGGCTCGGCGGCGAACTGGATGTGATCGTCCCGCGCGGCGGGCGCAGCCTGGTCGAGCGGGTGCAGGCGGAGGCCCGTGTGCCGGTGATCGGCCATCTCGAAGGCCTGTGCCACACCTACATTCATGCGGCCGCCGATCCGGCGAAAGCCGTCGCCATCGCCGTAAACGCCAAGATGCGGCGGACCGGCGTGTGCGGCTCCACGGAGACGCTGCTGGTCGATACCGGCGTGGCGCCGGCGCTCCTTGAGGACATCGCGGCCGCGCTCGAGGAGGCCGGCTGCGAGCTCAGAGGCGACGGGCGCGCCCGCGCGATCCTTCCCCATATTGTTCCGGCTACGGAGCAGGACTGGGCGACCGAGTATCTCGCGCCGATCCTGTCGATTGCCATCGTCGACGGCCTTGACGGCGCACTGGCGCACCTGTCGCGCTGGTCGTCGGGCCATACGGACGCGATTGTTACGGAGGACGCGGCCGCCGCCGAAGCCTTCCTGGCCCGGGTGGACAGCGCCATCGTCCTTCACAATGCCTCGACCCAGTTTGCCGATGGCGGCGAGTTCGGCTTCGGCGCCGAGATCGGCATCGCCACCGGCCGCATCCATGCGCGCGGCCCGGTCGGCGCCGAACAGTTGACCACCTACAAGTATGTCGTGCGCGGCGCAGGCCAGGTCCGCCCTTGAAGCGCGCACGCTTGCCCGGTCCGGCTGCCGGACGGCGGATTGGTCTGCTCGGCGGAAGTTTCAATCCGGCCCATGCAGGCCACCTGCACGTCGCCGAAACGGCCCTCCGGCGCCTGCGCCTCGACAGCGTCTGGTGGATCGTGGCGCGCGGCAATCCGCTGAAAACCGAACACGGATCATTCGGGACGCGCTTCGCCTCGGCGCAGGCGATGGCGAAAGGCCCGGCGATGCACGTCACCGCCGTCGAGCAGCAACTGGGCCTCACCTACACCATCGACACGCTCCGGGCCCTGCGCGCCGCCGCGCCAACAGCACACTTTGTGTGGATCATGGGCGCCGACAGCGCCGCTGCGTTTCACCTCTGGAAAGACTGGAAGCGCATTGCGCAGTGCATGCCGATCGCGGTTGTATCCCGTCCCGGTACGCGCCTCTCGCACGCCTCGTCGTTCACGCGCCAGTTCGCCGCCTTCCGGATCGGCGAACCGGAGGCGGCGCGCCTGCCTGATTGCGCACCGCCGGCCTGGATCTACCTGCGGGGCCCGGACAATCCGGCATCCTCGACGACCCTGAGGCGCCCGAGATGAACCTGACACCCGACGAGATCGACCGCCACCGGCGCCACATTCTGCTGAAGGAAATCGGCGGGCCAGGTGTGCAGAAACTGCGCCGCGCCTCGGTGTCGGTTATTGGCGCAGGTGCGCTCGGCGGGCCGTGCGCGCTCTATCTCGCCGCCGCCGGCGTCGGCCGGATCGAGATCTGGGACGACGACCATGTCGAACGGTCGAACCTCCAGCGCCAGATCCAGTTCGGCGCCGCCGATACCGGCGCCGCAAAAGCCGAACGCCTTGCGGCCCGCCTGAAAGAGATCGACCCTGCACTGACGATTTCGGCGATCCCCCGCCGCTTCCAGCCGGGAGACGCGCCGGCCGGCGAAATCCTGATCGATGCGACCGACAATTTCCCCGCCCGTTTTGCGCTCAACCGGTTCGCGCACATCAACCACCGCCTGCTCGTCTCCGGCGCCGCCAGCGGATGGACCGGACAAGTCGGCGTGTTCGCCTCCGGCGTCCACAATGGCGCGCCGTGCTACCAATGCTGGGTGCCCGAAATGCCGCCCGCCGCCGAAGCCTGCGACGAAGTGGGAGTCGCGGGTCCTGTTACAGGAATTACAGGTTCCGCGATGGCGCTCGAGACCATCAAGCTGATAACCGGCGCCGGAGAGGCGCTGGTCGGGCGCATCCTGCTGATTGACGGGCTTGCAGGCGCATACCGGACGCTTCACCTGCGCCGGGATCCGGAATGCCCGCTGTGCAACGCCTGATCTGAGCGTTTGACACCACGCCTTTCGAGGAGGTTATCTCCCGCACAACCGTGTTCGAAAGCTGCGCCTCGCCATGTTCAGACGCCTCCTTGCCATTGTTGTCACCTTGGGTGTCATTCTTTTCGCCGGATGGATGACACTGCGCCGCGACGACATTCCATATGAGCAACTTGAAGCGATCTATGCGAATGCCGACAGCCGCTATCTCGCCTTCGGCGATGACATGCGCGTACATTTTCGTGATGTCGGTCCGCGCGGCGCCAAGGTGATCGTCCTCGTTCACGGATTCTCGGCGTCGCTGCAAACTTGGGAGCCGTGGGTCAGCAATCTGAAGCGCGACTACCGCGTCATCACGCTCGACCTTCCCGGCCATGGCCTCTCGCGCTGTCTCGACAATGGCGAGATCGGGCCGAAGCAGTTCGTCGAAACGATCAACCGCGTCGTCAATACGCTCGAGATCGACCGTTTCACCCTCGCCGGAAATTCGATGGGCGGTGGCGCGGCCTGGTCCTATGCCCTGGCCCACCCCGAACGCCTTGACGGACTCGTCCTGGTCGATGCGTCCGGCTGGCCGCGCACCGAAGCAGAGAATGACTCCCGTCCGCTGGTGTTCCAGCTGCTCGACATCGGCCTTGCCCGCCGGGTGTTGAAGGATCTCGATCTGTCGACGCTTATCCGGGACGGCCTCGAGAAGAGTTTCGCAGACCCCTCGTTCGTGACCGATGAAATGGTTGAGCGCTATGCGACGCTGGCACGCGCGCCGTGCCACCGCGCGGCCCTGCTGGAACTCGTCTCGGGCCGCGGCGAACGACAGGAAGCCACGCCGGAGCTGTTGTCCACCATCGTCACGCCCACGTTGGTGATGCACGGCGAACGCGACAACCTCATCCCGGCCGGACACGGCACCCAGTTCGCCGAAGCGATCCCCGGCGCGAAACTGAATCTCTATCCCGGGATCGGTCACTTGCCGCAGGAAGAGGCCGCCGAACTTTCAGCCAGCGACCTGCGCGCCTTCCTCGTCAACGACGTGTACGGCGTTTCGGACGTGGCGCTTGAGGACATCGCTCCCGCGTCGCACTGAACGGCCTGCGCTACAGGATCGCCGGAATGACCCGGTCGGGCGGGCGGTGGCCGTCTGCGAAAGTCTTGATGTTGATGATCACCTTCTCGCCCATCTCGGTACGCCCCTCGATCGTGGCCGAGCCCATGTGGGGCAGCAGCAGCACGTTGGGCAGGCCGACCAGGTCCGGGTTCACCGAAGGCTCGCGCTCGAACACGTCGAGGCCGGCGCCGGCGAGGCTCCCGCTGCGGATCGCACGTGCCAACGCGGCTTCATCGATCACTTCGCCGCGCGCCGTGTTGATGATGTAGGCCTCCGGCTTCATCAGCGCGAGGCGGCGCGAATTGATCAGGTGGAAAGTTGCCGGCGTGTGAGGGCAGTTGACCGACACGATGTCCATCCGCGCCAGCATCTGGTCGAGCGAGTCCCAGTAGGTGGCCTCGAGCGCTTCTTCGATACGCGGGCCGACAGGTTTGCGGTTGTGGTAGTGGATCTGCAGCCCGAACGCCTTGGCCCGGCGCGCGACCGCCTGGCCGATGCGGCCCATGCCGATGATGCCGAGGCGCTTGCCCGACAGGCGGCGGCCCATCATCCAGGTCGGCGTCCAGCCGTCGAACTTTCCGGTTTCCATGATCTGCACGCCTTCGTGCAGGCGGCGCGGCACGGCGAGGATCATCGCCATTGCGACGTCCGCCGTGTCATCCGTCAGGACACCCGGCGTGTTGGTCACCGTGATACCGCGCTGCACCGCGCTGGCGACGTCGATATTGTCCACACCGGCGCCGAACTGGGCGATCAGGCGCAGCTGCTGGCCGGCCCGCGCCATCAGGCGCCCGTCGATCCGGTCGGTCACGGTGGGCACCAGCACATCGGCGGTCTGCATCGCCTCGGCCAGCTGTTCCTGGGTAAGCGGGATGTCCGATTCGTTCAGACGGGCGTCGAACAGTTCTTTCATCCGCAATTCCACCGCTGACGGCAGCTTGCGGGTGACGACGACTTTCAGCTTCGATGCCGGCATGGGACTCCCGTAGAATACGCTTATTGTCATTGCCGCTTACCAGAGCATGGCAGCCGCGCCAATGACCCCTGGTTTTACCTTGGATTCATGTGCGCCTGAGAGAATGCCTATCTCCCAGACATTGAGGACGGTTGCACATGAAACGGGCAGTTCTCGCACTCGCCCTGGCGCTTGCCTCACCGGTTCTGCCCTCGGTTTCGGCAGAAAGCCTGGACGACGTTCAGATCAGCCGGTTCTCGAACAAGCCGGTTCCGCGCTTTGAATCGCTGCGCCACGAGAAGGTGAACGGCCGGATCGGACCGGGCAAGGACTACGGCGTGCGCTGGGAATACCTGCGCCGCGGCCTGCCGGTGCTGATTCTCAAGGAAAGCGGCGACTGGCGGTATGTGCGTGATCCTGCGGGTGATGAAGTCTGGATCGAGAAGACGCAGCTCAGCGACGCGCGCATGGCGCTGACGCTGGGCACCTTTGCGCTGAAGGCCGGGCGGGCATCCGACAGCCGGGACCTCGCCACCATCGGCCCGGATGTGCTGGTCGAGCTGGGCGAGTGCGAACGCGGCGCCTGCCGCGTGACCGCCGGCAAGTATCGCGGCTGGGCCCCGCGCACCCAGCTCTGGGGCGCGGACGCGACAAAAGGTTGACATTGCCCCCGGCAAGCGGTGGGAAGGCCGCTTGATTCAGCGCCTTTTGACAGGATTGCCCCGATGTCCGGACCGCACGAATACCACACGCCCAAGTCCTCCTACACCAAGGAAGACCTGCTCGAGTCCGGCAAGGGCGGATATTTCGGCCCGGGCAACGCGCAGTTGCCGGAACCGCCGATGCTGATGATGGACCGGATCACCGAGATCAGCGTCGATGGCGGCCCCTTCGGCAAGGGCCATGTCGTGGGCGAACTCGACATCCATCCGGACCTCTGGTTCTTCAAGTGCCACTTCCCCGGCGACCCGGTAATGCCGGGCTGCCTGGGCCTCGACGCGATGTGGCAGGCCGTCGGCTACTGGCTTGGCTGGTCAGGCAGCCCCGGCAAGGGCCGCGCCCTCGGCGTCGGCGAAGTGAAATTCACCGGCGAAATCACGCCGGACAAGAAGCTCGTGCGCTACGAGATCGACATCAAGCGCGTGCGCCGGGGCAAGCTGAATCTCGGGATTGCGGACGGCCGGGTCTATGTTGACGGCGAGCATGTCTACACCGCGCTCGACATGAAAGTCGGCCTGAAAAACCTTCAATCCGGCGCCTGAAACCCGTCCACAAACTGTCTACAACCGTCCACAAAACGGCCTGGGGCATGGCCCTGACTTATGGATGGTTTTCGCCTGTGAGGCGAGTTCCCGCGTCTGACTAGAGCCCGCCGATGCTGGCCCAGCACGGCTCGAGGAATACGCCGACGATCACGAAAACGGCGATGGCGATGCGCATGATGTCTCCCGGCAGATCAATGGGGCTTTCGCGCCCCGGTTTGCCGGAAGCCAAGTGCAGGATGCGTGCCGCCGTTTGCACCCCCAACTTGACGGGCTGGCCGGGCCCGCCTAGCCCTCGCGGGAAACGGTAAACTGGATAAGGAGGCCCCTATGGCCGATGACTGGAACATGCCCAAGGGCGACCTGATGCGCGGCAAGCGCGGCATCGTGATGGGGGTTGCCAACCAGAACTCGATCGCCTGGGGTATCTCGAGCCAGCTGGCCGCGCAGGGCGCCGAAATCGCGTTCACCTATCAGGGCGAAACGCTGGAGCGCCGGGTGCGCCCGCTGGTCGAGTCGATTGGCATGGACACGATGATCCCTGCCGACGTGACCGATGATGCGAGCATGGACGCGGCCTTCGCGGCCATCAAGGCGAAGTGGGGGAAAATCGATTTTCTCGTTCACTCGATTGCCTTTGCCGGCAAGGAGGAACTGCAAGGCTCGATGGTGGCGAACACCACGCGGGAAGGCTTCCGCCGCGCGATGGATATCTCCGTGTACAGCTTTATCGACTGCGCACGCCGCGCCTCCGAACTGATGACCGAGGGCGGCTCGATCATCTGCATGACCTATCTGGGCGCCGAGCGCACCGTGCCCTCCTACAACGTGATGGGCGTGGCGAAAGCGGCGCTGGAAGCCTCCACCCGCTACGCGGCGCGCGACCTCGGACCCTTGGGCATCCGAGTCAACGCCATCTCGGCCGGCGCCATGCGCACGCTGTCGCTGGCCGGTATCAAGGGCGGCAAGAGCCTGATGGGCACGGGCCGCAGCTGGTCGCTGCTGAAGGAAGACACCAGCATGGAAGGCGTCGCGGGCTGCGCGCTCTACCTGCTCTCCCCGCTCGGCCGCTCGATTGCCGGCGAAGTGATCCACGTTGATGCGGGCTTCCACGTGGTCGGCGTGCCGGACGCGGGCGAAGAGGAATAAGCCGCGCCCGGACGGTTCTGCCGAGGCTTGACCTGACCCGGACTTCAAGCGACAAGGCATGCTTCACCGGAGCGCTTATGTCTTCCAACCTGTCCGAGTCCCGCTAGAGGGCCTGCCGTTCCCGCACGGATTTGTCCGTGCAAGGCAGGCCGACAAGAGCGACGCCCCGGCGCGACCCCCTTGATTCAAGGTCGGGCGCCGGACACGTTTTTGTGCGCCCGCTGCTCTGAGCGCCGGGCGCGAATGCCGGACACTCACTCACAATGGATATTTCACGCGAGGAACAGCGTGTGCTGCACCTGTTGGCGCAAGGCGGATGGATTGAAGTCAGACGCGCGGACAGCGCCAAGATCGTCGAGGCCGATTGCTTCACCCGGGAGGGCTGGCGCTATGGCGGCCTTAACCTTGATCTCTTCCGCAAGCTGAAACGCCGGGGCACCATCGCCTCCAGCGCCCGCAAGCCTTACCGCATCACGCGGCGGGGCCTGCGGCTTGTGCGGTCGCAGCCGGACAATTGCTAGAAGATTCCGGTCCCTTCGGTTAGCGTGCGATGCGCAACGCTGAAGGGGCCGGGCCATGTCTGCACGCATTTTCATCTGGGTGGGCCATCCGCGCGAGACCTCGCTCAGTCATGGCATGGCGGACGCGTATGCGCGCGGGGCGAGCGCCGGCGGCGCAGAAATACGCCGGATGCACCTGTCGGACATGCAGTTCGATCCGGACCTTCACGACGGCTACCATGCCCGCAAGACGCTGGAGCCCTGCCTCGAAGAGTGGCGGGCGAACATTCTGTGGGCAAACCATGTCTGCTGGGCCTATCCGCAATGGTGGGGCGGCATGCCGGCGAAGATGAAGGGCGTGATCGACCGCGCCTACCTGCCCGGCTTCGCCATGCGCTATCACGACGATGATCCGTGGTGGGACAAGTTGCTGGCCGGGCGGTCGGCCGACGTTCTGATGACTGCGGACGGCCCGGCCTGGTTCGATCAGGTGTCGTATGGCCGGCCGGCCAAGCTGCAGGTGGAGAACCTTGTGCTGAAGTTTGCGGGGATCAAGCCGGTGCGCACGTTGCAGGTGGGCACGGTGAAGGACGCGAAACCGGAGAAGATCGAGGCGTGGCTGAAACAGGCCGAGGCGCGGGGCGCGGCGGCGGCGAGGCGGCTCAGGGCGTGATCCTATCTGCCACTATCAACAAAATTCCTGTACGCTAGGTTTTCGATTGGCTCAGGGATCATTTTGAAGCGGCAAGTGCTGCTTTCGCGTTCAATGCCATACAGTTCGCCGCGACCGCCGGGTCCCAAGAGCCAGACGCGAAGAGGCCATGAAATCCTGATGTCTTGCACCTTCCTGTAGGCGTTCTGCAGTTCGCCTTTAGGCGGTTCAACTTCCAACGGCTCCTCCGCACAATAGCGCAACATCAGCGCCTTCAGCTTTTCGATTTCACGGTCAGATTTCTTTACCTCGCAGAGCAAGAGCTCGCGCGAGGTATCAACTCCGTACCCGACGAGGTCAAATGCCCATTTCCGCTTTGATTGCATACCCAGGAAGGCAATTGGCCAGCCAAATTGAACATGGAGGCGAGCCACTGCGCCGATGGTGATCACTGGCTCGCGCCAAAGCGTGACCGGCCTTGGCACAATGGATTTCTCAAGTTGCCAGAAAATTGACTCGACAGCACTGCTCAGCGGCGCCCGAAAAGTTCCGTCCTCATGCGTTACAAGACGGCGATCTATCGCCTGAAGGAACCATTCTGCGTCAAATGCATCAAGCGCCCTCAATGACGAAGTGCGAAAGCCCTCGACGGAGTAGTTGTTTCGAGGTGCAAAGCAGAAAGCAGGTAGCCATTCTGAGTGCAGGCGCATTTGGAATTTTTCAAGAGCATCCGACATTCTGTTCGTTCGTGGCATTTGTGTTTCCTATCTTGGTCCGCACCTCAGGGCGTAACCGTCACCGCAGGCCCAAGGAAGCGGATCCAATAGAAGGAGAGCTGGTCTTCGCCGGGCTGGGTGGCGTAGGCGGCGAGGCGGGCGTCGCCGTTCTGGGCCGAAAGGTTCACGGCGGGGATGGCCTCCCCGTCCGGCGTCACCAGGTCGAACCGCACGAACTTCCAACCCTCGAGGCCGCGCGGCGCGCGCAGGCGTGAGGCGGCGGAGAGCCGCAAGGGGGCGGCTTCCGGCAGCGTGCCCGACAGGCTGAGGAACAACTGCGTGACCCAGACGCCGCCGCGCGTACGCACGACGCCGAAGGCGACATGGGTGGCCTTCGGATGCAGGATGTTGGCGCGGTGGCCGGGGCTGTCCATCAGGTTCCGGTGGAGGCGCTTCAGCGCAAACTCCGGATCCAGGCGGCCCGAGGATTTCGACACGGTGGCGACATTCTCGGCCGAGAAATCGACCAGCGCCGTCCGGTCGAGCGCCGCGATCCGGTCGACTCCGTCGCGGCCGTCCGGGCCCTCATGGCCGAAGAAGCCGCCCACGGCCATGTCGAGACTGTGGAAGCGCGCGGCGCTGCGCAGCTCGGCGCGCATCTCGACCGGCGGCAGACCGGCGGCCTGTCGCTCCTCGTTCACGAGACGGAGGAAGGCGGCCTCGATGCCGGCGTCAAAGGCGAACCCGTCCGGCGGCCCGGACAGGCAGGCGCCTGCCTGCTCGGCATAACCGGCCACATCGCCCGCGCGGCCCTCGGTGCGCAGATCGCAGGCCTGCGCCGGAAAAGCGCTCAAACCCATCAGGACAAGGAGCAATAGCGCGCGCATGCAGGCGCTAGCCTAACACGATTCCCGGGACGGTTCACCGCCCGGATCGCAGGTCAGATGACGCCGGCGGTCTGCAGGCGCGAGAGCACCGGGGCGATCATCCGCTCGATGGCTTCCGATGACGGCTTCACGTCGCCGTAAGCCGGCACGCCTTCATCCGCGATCACCAGGTCGGCTTCGAACATCGCCGGGTAGGTGAAGCGGTAATGCGCCGCGCGGACGGTGGACATGTACTGCAGCAGCACCGAGTCCACCGTGCGGCCGCGCTCCAGCACGTCGCGGCGCAGGCGGCGGGCGAGGCGCAGGTCGTCCGGCGTATCGACATAGACCGACAGGTCGATGAAGCTGCGGATCTTGGGCATCGAGAGCGCGTGGATGCCTTCGAGGATCAGGACCGGGGCGGACTCGATGCGGCGGGTCTTCTCCGAACGGTCGTGGCGCTCATAGTCATAGATCGGCTGCTGGATCGTCTCGCCGGCCTTCAGGGCGCGCAGGTCGGAGACGAGATGATCGACTTCCTTGGATTTGGGATCGTCATAGTTGATGCGGGCGATCAGCGCCTCGCGCTCGGCCTCGGTCTGCGGGGCACCGTAGAAGGCCATGGGGTGGTAGTAGGCGTCCTCGCCGAACATCACCGCCTTGCCGGGGCCGAGGCGTTCCAGCAGCGCCACCGCCAGCGTGGACTTGCCGGAGCCCGAGCCCCCCGACATGGCGATGAGGAAGGATTTGCGTTTGGTCATTGGCGCGGCCCCTGTTGGCTGAAGCAGGCTTTCCATGAAAAAGGGCCGCCCCACAAGGAGCGGCCCTTCCCTAATTCGGGTTGCCGGTGCGCGGCTATTCGTCAGTGCCGGCTTCGGCGCCTTCGATTTCCTTGCCGGTTTCCTGGTCGACGACCTTCATGGAGAGGCGGACCTTGCCGCGCTCATCGAAGCCCATCAGCTTGACCCAGACCTTGTCGCCTTCCTTGACCATCTCTTTCGGGTGGCCAATGCGCTTGTTGGCCATCTGCGAGACGTGGACGAGGCCGTCCTTCGGGCCGAAGAAGTTCACGAAGATCCCGAAGTCCTTCATCGAGACAACCTTGCCTTCGTAGATGGCGCCGACTTCGGCTTCCGCCGTGATGCCGCGGATCATCTTGATGGCGGCGTCGATCGACTTGCGGTCGAGCGCCGAGATCTGGACTGTGCCGTCGTCCTCGATGTTCACCTTGGCGCCCGTCTCGTCGACGATGCCGCGGATGACCTTGCCGCCGGAACCGATCACGTCGCGGATCTTGTCGACCGGGACTTTCATGATTTCCATCTGCGGGGCGGTTTCGGCCAGCTTGCCGCGCGAGGCGGTGAGGGCTTTCGCCATTTCGCCGAGGATGTGCGCGCGGCCACCTTTCGCCTGATCGAGCGCCTTGCCCATGATCTCGCGGGTGATGCCGGCGACTTTGATGTCCATCTGCAGCGAGGTGACGCCGTTGGCGGTGCCTGCCACCTTGAAGTCCATGTCGCCGAGGTGGTCTTCATCGCCGAGGATGTCGGAGAGGACCGCGAAGTCCTTGCCTTCGAGGATGAGGCCCATCGCAATGCCCGACACCGGACGGACGATCGGCACGCCGGCGTCCATCATGGCAAGCGAACAACCGCAGACCGTGGCCATCGAGGACGAGCCGTTGGACTCGGTGATCTCGGAGACGAGACGGATCGTGTACGGAAAGTCTTCATGCTTCGGCAGGACAGCCTGGAGTGCGCGCCAGGCCAGTTTGCCGTGGCCGATCTCGCGGCGGCCAGCGCCGCCCATGCGGCCCGTCTCCCCGACCGAGTAGGGCGGGAAGTTGTAGTGCAGCATGAACTTTTCTTTGTGCGTGCCGTCCAGACCGTCGATGTATTGTTCGTCATCGGACGTTCCGAGCGTGGTGACGCAGATCGCCTGCGTTTCGCCGCGCGTGAACAGGGCCGAACCGTGCGTGCGGGGCAGGAAACCTGCCTCGGCGACGATCGGACGGATCTGGTCGAGCTTGCGGCCGTCGATGCGCTCGCCGGTTTTCAGGATGTCGCCGCGAACCACGGAGGCTTCGGCTTCCTTGAAGGCGGCCTTGAAGAGATCCGCCGACATTTCGCCGGGAGCCTCTTCGGTGCCGACGAGGGCGGCTTTCGCCTTGTCGCGGGCTTCGCCGACAGCGGCGTAGCGCTCAGCCTTGGCGGTGATCTTGTAGGCTTTCGACAGGTCCTTGCCGACGATCTTCTCGATCGCCTTGACGGCGGCGGAGTTGTCTTCGGCGGCGAACTCGAACGGTTCCTTGGCGGCTTTCTCGGCGAGCGCAATGATCGCGTCGAGCACCGGCTGCATGGCGTCATGGCCGGCGACAACCGCGCCGAGCATCACTTCTTCGGAAAGTTCGTAGGCTTCCGATTCCACCATCATCACGGCGTCGGCGGTGCCGGCGAGGACGAGGTCAAGTTCGGACTCTTCGAGTTCGGCGATGGTCGGGTTGATGACGTATTCGCCGTTGATGTAACCGACGCGGGCGGCGCCGATCGGGCCCATGAACGGGGCGCCGGAGAGCACGAGTGCGGCCGAGGCGCCAATCATGCCGATGACGTCGGCATCATTCTCGAGGTCATACGAGAGAACCGTGATGATGACCTGGACTTCGTTCTTGAAGCCCTTGACGAACAGCGGGCGGATCGGGCGGTCGATGAGGCGCGAGGTCAGCGTCTCTTTTTCGGTCGGGCGGCCTTCACGCTTGAAGAAGCCGCCGGGGATGCGGCCCGATGCGAAGTATTTTTCCTGGTAGTTGACGGTCAGCGGGAAGAAGTCCTGACCCGGCTTCGCTGACTTTGCAAAAACGGCGGTCGCGAGAACCGTGGTTTCGCCATAGGTGACCATGACGGCGCCATCGGCTTGACGCGCCACATGGCCCGTCTCGATCGTGAGTGTGCGGCCGGCCCATTCCAGCGACACGGTTTGCGTATTGAACATGTCTGTCTTTCTTTCACATACAAAAAGCCCGCCGTGGCCCTATTGCCCGGCGGGCTGTTCCGGATCTAGCGGCGGATGCCGAGTTCCGTGATGAGCTTCGCGTAACGCGACTCATCCTTGCCCTTGACGTAATCAAGGAGCTTCCGGCGGGTGGCGACCATGGTGAGGAGGCCTCGGCGGGAATGGTTGTCTTTCTTGTTGGACTTGAAGTGGTCGGTCAGGTTGTTGATGCGATAGGTGAGGATCGCGACCTGCACTTCCGGCGAGCCCGTGTCGCCCGGTTTCGTGGCGAACTGCTTGATGAGCTCTTGTTTCTTCTCAGGGGTAATCGACATCGGATAGCCTTCTGGTTTCGCGCCCGCAGGCGCTGGGTTCAATAATCGCCTGAATTGGCGGGATTTTTTGGGAACGGCCCTGTTCAAATGGCCACAGCCGGGATGTCGTCCAGCAGGGTCAAGAGGCAAGCCTCCGCCCCAAAAGCGGGCTTATGACTCAAATGGGGGGGAATGGAAAGGGGCGGGGGTGAGATCACCAGGGCAATCGCTTCGGGTTAACGGCGTAGCGTGATTTGGCGGACTGTGATTCAGAGGGAACTCCGTTGATTGGAGTTTGTCATGGTCATGGGTCGCCCTTCCTCTGCAATTCTCGATCATTTTTCGGTGCTGTCGGATC
>VMTE01000051.1 GCA_013791775.1 Hyphomonas sp. | reverse complement strand
CGGCATCTGTGTGGCCGGCGTAGGTTCGGAGATCGGATCTGGCGGCGGCATGCGATCGGCGAGCAGGCTGCGTGCCTTCGCAATGGCGGCGCGGCGCTGGGTGTTGGCGAGGAGCCCGACATGCCGGATGCGGTGGAGGCCGTCGGGCAGAACGTGTTGCAGGAACCGCCGGGCAAACTCGCTGGCGGCGAGCGTCATGACCCCGTATCTCGCCTCGTCCTGCTTGCGGTAGTCCTTGACCCGGAACGTCACACGCGTTCCGTCATAGGCTGTGATCCGGCTGTTCGAGATGGCGATCCGGTGAGTATAGCGGGCGAGGTAGGAGAGGACCTGGTCAGGCCCGGCAAACGGGCGCTTGGCATAGACGACCCAGTCGCGCCGGCGCTGGCTCTTCAGGAAGCTCGTGAACGCTTCTGGGTCTGCCAGCTGGGCGAGATCGCCGTGGAAGCTGAGCTTGCCGGCGGCCTTCAGGCTGGCAAGCCGCTCGCACGTCAGTCTGCGGAACAGGCGTGACAGCACCCGGACGGGCAGGAAGAAGCCGCGGCGACAGTCGACCCAGCGCTTGCCATCCGGCGACAGGCTGCGGAACAGCCAGACCTGAGGACGGGTGATCTGCCACCACTTACGCAGCGCTTCGAGCAGCTGCGGCGAGAGCTTGGCTTTGCGATCCTCGTATCCCTTGCCCTGCTCGATCGCGAGGGTCATCGTCCGGCTGTCGATGTTCGACACCTTCAGCGATGCGGTCTCGGACGCCCTCAAGCCGGCACCATAGGTGACGCTCAGCGCTGTCCTGTACTTGAGGCCCGGTGCGCAGGCGATAATGCGCGCAACCTCTTCAGGCGTGAACACCACAGGCATGCGGCGGTGTTCACGCAGGATCGGGATGCGGTCTACTTCTTCGCCCCGCTTCAGCGTCACCCTCAGGAAAAAACGCAGCGCAGTGGAATGGCTGTTGATGCCGGACACGCTCACGCTCGCAGCCTGAAGATGAAGTAGGAAGCCGCGAACGTCTTCTGCGGTCAGAGCGCCGGGCGCCAGCTTGAGATGGGCGCAGCAGTTGCGCACGCATCGGATATAGCCGGACTGGCTGGCCTGGCTGATGCCGCGCAGGGTCATGTCCTCGATCATGCGCTGGCGAAGGGGATGGATCGGTTGGGTCTTCTCGATGTTGCTCATGGGAGCCTCCGGGTGGGCGCTCCCGGCCCACCCGGGCGCTGCCCGGAAACATCAGACGGTCATGTTCATCCCCGACGCCGCAACGTTCAACTCGCGCGCGAGCGCGTTAGTGCATTGGCCCGTTGCGGACATTCGCACCGGACGGCCTGACTTTGGTCCTAAAAGCCAAGCCGATCGAGTGTCGCCGAGATCCGCGCGCGCGTTTGAGCGTCCCGAAAGGGAAAAGCGCGAAGAAAGTCGGCCTTACCCAGATGTTTACCGCGCCGGTGAGCAGACTCCGTCCAGAATACAGCCTTCGCGCTGTTTCCGTCGAGGGATTGGGCGACAGCCGCGATCATCTCAATGAGTGCATGGGCGCCTGGCGCATTGGCAGCGCGCTCGGCCCAGTGCGCGGCTTGCGCGTGCTCTGCCAGCGCCAGATGGGACAGGGCGTTTACCCCTAGCATGGCGTATCCCAAGGGATCGAGCGGACTCAGGGCCATCGCCGCGTCGATGCTCGCGCGGCTGGCATCGGACTCTCCGAGCAGCGCTTCGGCCCAGCCTCTTGAATACTTCGCCTGCGCATAGTTCGGATTAAGTGCATTGGCGCGTTCCAGCCACGGAAGACTGTTCTCCAACTCTCCTTTCAACCACTGTGCCCGGCCCATGGTGAAATGTCCGAAGGGATCGAGCGGGTCGCGTTCAAGGCTCAACGACGCGTAGTGCTCGGCAAGTTTTGACGCCTGCGGGTTCGGGTCGTACCGCAAGAACGCGGTCTGAAAGTGCGTAAACGAAAGGCCGGCATAGGGGCGAGCGAATTCGGGCTCCATGGCAATGGCGCGCTCGAACCACGACGTTGCAATCTCGTTGTCGGCTTTGGTGAAACGATACATGTGGTGCAGGCCGAGATGGTAGCTCGACCACGCATCGAGGTTCTCAGGTGATTTGAGCAGAGCCCGTTTCGCCTCGTTGAACGGGACCCTCACTTCCACTGCGCTCGTAACAGCCTCTACGATCTCGTCGCGGATCTCGTGAACCGCCGAGACATTCGCGCGGAAAGCTTCGCTCCACACGACGCCTCCATTCTGTGTGTCGCTGAGTTCAACCGTGACCGACATCTGCTTGCCGAAAACCTCGACGCTACCGGTCAGGCAATAGCGGACTTTGAGCTTGTTCCTAACCTCGGCAATTCCCGCTGCTTCGCCGCGAAAGCGGAACGACGATCCTCTGGCGATCACAAATAGCCAATGTAGTCGAGACAGCCCCGTGATGAGGTCGTGCGGCAGGCCGTCAGCAATGGCAAATCCCGCTTCGTCTGCCCCCACAAGGTTGAAGGGCAAGACCGCAATGCTCGGCTGCGAGGGCTGTTCGCGCTCTTGCAGGGGCGCATCGCCGGCGTCAGGGAGCGTAACCGCCGCTCGGGTCGAGACATCGGCGACGAAGGAAAAGCCCAAGCCGTGAACCGTGCGAATGACTGCCTGTGCCCGGCCGCTATCACCTACAGCCCGGCGCGCCGACTTGATGCGGCTGGCAATTGCGGCGTTCGAAATGATCCTGTCATTCCAGACCTCTTCCACGATCTCGTCCTTGGTAACCATGCGATCCCGGTTTTCGATCAAAAACCGAAGCAGGGTGAAAACCTGAGGCTCGACCGCGACGGCGACCCCATCGGCGCGCAGTTCGACCTTGTCCGTATCCAACTCGAAATTCTGGAAAACGTAGATCATCGAAGGAACCATAGCCTAAAAACAAGCATTCTCCAGACGATCTCCCGATCCTCTGCAAGCACTGCAGGTTTGAAACGCCTAGTTTCCCGCTCGACGCCGGACATCGAACCGCCGATCGAAAAGGGAGAACCGCATGAATCCGAACAAGGCACTGTGGGAAAAGGGTGACTTCACGCGTATCGCCCAAAGTATGCGCGAGAGTGGCGAGGCCCTCGTTGACAGCTTTGGGCTCGTCGCTGGCGCAAAGGTTCTCGACCTAGGCTGCGGCGACGGAACAACGGCGATTCCAGCCGCAAGGCGTGATGCGACGGTCCTCGGTGTGGACATCGCCAGCAATCTGGTTGCCGCAGGCAACCAGCGGACGCGTGAGTTGGAACTCTCGAAAGTTCGCTTTCAAGTTGGTGACGCTTCTGACCTCCAGGAACTCGAAAATGACGCTTTCGATTTCGTGGTCAGCATCTTCGGCGCCATGTTCGCGCCGCGGCCATTCAACGTTGCTAAGGAAATGGTGCGTGTCGCCCGGCCAGGCGGCCGAATCATCATGGGAAACTGGATTCCAAATGATCCCACACTGGTCGCGCAAATCCTCAAGATAAGCTCCGCGTACTCGCCGCCGCCGCCGGAGGGCTTCGTCAGTCCGATGACGTGGGGGATCGAAGAAAATGTCCTCGAACGGTTCACTTCCGCCGGCGTCCGTCCGGAGAATGTCTCGTTCGCGAGGGACACTTACACCTTCAACCACGCGGGCACGCCGACCGATTTTCTGGATGCGTTCCGGAACTATTACGGACCCACGATGAACGCCTACGACGCCGCAGCCAAGAACGGCAAGTCGGAGCAGCTACACTCCGAACTCGACGCCCTGTTCAACAACCAGAACCGGAGCCCTGTCAAAGGCGCCACTTCGATCCCCGCAACATTTCTGCGGGTCACGATTTCCGTCACCTGAAGGGTCCTTGAGGGCACGAGATGCCGGAGGCCTTGATGGCGCATACCTAAAACTTGACGCCCTAAAATTTCACAAAAGGACCAGACGAATGAAATTCCTCAATACAAACTTCCGTACACCAATGATCGTGGCACCTCTTCTTGCAGCGGTTCTCGGCGCCTGCGCAACGACAGAAGCGGTCGCCCCTCCCGCAGAAGATTCCGTCGAAGCGAAGATCAATCGCGCCATGCTGGCCGCGCCGCCCGACATTTCAGGCGCTGCCAAGATCGTCGACATGGATGGAACCGTTTTGCGCGAAGGCAACAATGGCTGGACCTGTATCCCCGGTATCCCGTTGATCCCCGGAGATGAACATCCCATGTGCAACGACGAGACCTGGACGGCATGGCTGAAGGCCGCAATGACCAGCGGTGAATTCTCGACCGACGTGATCGGCGTATCCTACATGCTGCAAGGCGACGCGATGGTGCACAACATGGATCCCACAGCGACGGTGCATGACCATAGTGGAATGTGGGTTCAGGACGGTCCACATCTCATGATGCTATTCCCGACCGCATCGGAAATCGCAGCGCTGCCGCGGGATCCATACGCCGGTGGCCCTTATGTGATGTGGGACAAAACACCGTTGGTCCACGTGATGGTGCCGGTCGAACCCAAAACCCGATAGGCTCGTGTTCAACAGCAGTTGCCGCTCAAACTGAGGCGGCGGCTGTTGGACGTCCGCTTTCGGCGAAGTCACGCCGGGTGGCGACTCGGCTCCCCAATGACTGGACAGAGGTGACCCTGCCGGACAGGAAATTTGAGGATCGGAGCCAGCTGGCCCTTTTCCGTTGTTCATCAAGCCGTGCTGAACACCTGGAGCTGGCAGGTAGACTGTCAGGCGGGGGTGCGGAATGGCGCGCCCCGTCTTGGCACGTCTCCAAACGTTGCGATGCAGAAAGCGATGCGGGCTTCGGGGACGTGTCCACGCGCTGCGCTTGCCAAAAGCTACGGAACACGTCTGATGCCGAAGTCGCATTTCCGGAGTTCAACAATGTCGCTGCTGAGACATGTCCTTATCGCCCTTCTCCTCATCGCAGGCGCCGCGACGGTTTCGCCTGCGCTCGCCGACAAGCAATCGGCTGCAAAACTGAAGGCCGCCAGGGCGGACTTTGACAAGATCAGCATTCCCACTCTGATGAAGATGGCGCCGCTGATCGAGAAGCCGGCGGCGGAGCGGCTGGCCGCGTACAAATCCCTGAAACTCTCCGACACGACCTGCCTCGATGGAACAGGCAGCGGATTTCGAGCCGACCAGGTCGCCGCCGAGGCCGCAGCCCGGGTGTGCATGGAAGTGGCGGCCTGGCTTGCGGGCAATGATGTGCTCGCCTGCAGGTACGGCTCGTGGGATACCCTTACACAAGCGACGGGCGACCGGGAAAAACCCGATGCCCGGATACAGAAAACCTATGAGAAACGCGGCGTCGGCGCCCTTCATGACCGGGTGCTGACCGCGGCCGGCTGCGCCGGGAAGGACATGACCTACTGGGCGGGAAGGACCGTCGAGCTTTTCGCTTCGACGGCTGGCGCCTCGAAAGTCGGCCCGGACGGCAAGATCGTGGCGACGGCTGCGAATGGCGAATGGCCGTTTCGATCCTGCAGCTATGCAGGCACTCTGGCTGGAGAGACCGATCTTTCGAATGTGGCCGGCGCCGCGTTCCAAGGCTGCAAGGCCATCTCGTCCTTCATGTACAGCGTCGTGCCCGAGCGCCAGTCTACCTGCAACGGCCTGACAGGCGCGTTGGAGGTCGTAAGCCGGAATCCCGGACGCGACATTCTGGAGAGCGAGCGCGCGAACGTGAAGGCGCTGCTCGAGGCGACCTATACAGGATTGAACTGCGCCGCTGCCGGTTCGGCGGCCGGTGCGACGGTGGCGATGGCTGTGCCGGGCCCGTCGGTTGAGCAGCAAGCGAGCGATCTGGTGCAGCAGATCACGGGCGAGATCGGCATGAAGGAATCAAATCTCGATTTTGCCGAAACGTGGGAGGACCGCGGCGACTACGAACGGGCTTGCAGCTATTATTCGCAGGGCCTCAGGGGGCTCGCGCGGATCTATTCTCTCTACCTTGAGCTGACGCATGTGACGGGCGATGCGGCATACACTGCCAAGGCGAAGACATTCGAGGCGGAGGAGCTGGAGATTCGCGCCTACGCAAGACCGGAATGCAAGGCGAACGGGCATCCGATCTTCTAGGGATCGCGCGATGCAGGGGATACGTTGCTCGCAGAAGCGGTCGCTGAGCCCGTTTTGGTGGTGGCCATCAAAAGGACGCCTCGAAAGGCAAGAATCGGCGATCTCCGGCCGGGTAGTGGCCCAAGATCCCGATGGCCGGATTGAGTTTACCCTGCCTCTGGCGATCACGACCGAGCTGTGGGGGCATGTTCAGATTTCCAGGTCACTCGCCTTGCACAGCCGATTGCCGAGGGCCCGGTGGCCAGCGTCCTGGAAAGCGTAAAGCCTGATATACGGAAGACCGGCGTCCGGCTGTGGGTTCAGGCATTTTGAAAAAATGCGTTTTTGTACTCCGAAGGTTTACTAAAAATACCACCTCGAAACTACCAACTTGTAGAATTTCGAAATTTGTCTATTTAGTATACTATGAGACAACAAAAAGAGATAAAGCTAAAGTGGCTGCTGGGGGCCGTACTACCAGGGCGTATGGTGGATACGCCAACCTTGGAGCGTCATGGTGTGACGCGTATGCTCGCACACAAATACATAAACAGCGGCTGGCTCGAACCCGTCGTGCGCGGCCTTTACCGACGCCCGGATCCCGATGCTACCCGCGAGGACTGGCGGCTAGTCGTGCGTTCTCTGCAGCATATCATGGACTACTCGTCGGTGGTCGGAGGACGCACTGCACTGGAGTTGCATGGTCTTGCCCATTATCTGCCGATGCGCGGCGAACAGCTCATCCACCTCTATGGCGATCGTCATCCGACCTGGCTCAAGCGTCTGGATGACGCTGCCCGCTACAGGCTTCACAGCACCAAACTGTTCGACGATAGCGCCAATGAAGAGACGACAGATGTCCACTCGCCCGTCGGCTCGCTGAAGTGTTCAACGCCGGAGCGCGCCATCCTTGAACTGCTGGATGAGCTGCCGAGACATGAGAGCGTTCATATCGTCGATACCGCATTCGAAGGCCTCGCGTCCGCGCGCCCCCGCAGACTGGAAAAGCTGCTGGCGTCCTGCACGAGCATCAAGGTCAAACGCCTCTTTTTCGTTCTTGCCGACAAACACGGACACGCCTGGCGGCGGCATCTGTCGCCCGAGCGATTCGACCTCGGCTCCGGACCGCGCGCCCTCTTTGAAAAGGGACAGTTTCATCCGCGGTATGGGGTCTCTGTGCCGCCTGAACTGATGCCTCATAGGGAAGACGAGAATGGCGCGTGAGCGATATGTGAATCAGGTTCGGCTGCTAGTCGACATCCTGCCAGCCGTAGCGGCAGAAGAAGAGTTCGCTCTGAAAGGCGGCACGGCAATCAACCTCTTCTATCGCGAACTTCCACGTCTTTCGGTCGATGTCGACCTCACATTCCTTCCGATCAAGGATCGCGCGCAGTCCCTTGCCGAAATCGACGCCGCCATGGACCGCATTGCCGCGGCAGGCTCGAAATTGCGAAATGTAACATCAACCCGGATCGCAGGCGGTGGCGGCGGCGCTACGCGTGTCATGTTTCAGCGCGGCACCGCGACCGTGAAGGTCGAAACCTCTCCGGTAACGCGGGGCGTTGTCTTCGAGCCGGAATTCAAGCGTGTCTCGCCAGCGGTCGAGGATGAATTCGGGTTCGCCGAAACAAGGCTGGTCGCCTTCGAAGACCTGTTTGCCGGCAAGCTCCATGCGGCGCTCGACCGTCAGCATCCGCGGGATCTGTTCGATGTGAAGCTGCTCTATGAGCACGAGGGCATCACAGACGATCTTTTCCGCGCTTTCCTTGTCTATGTCGCGAGTTCCAACCGGCCGCCTCATGAATTGCTGAACCCGAACCTTTCGCCTCTGGACGACGTGTTCGAGAAGGAATTCTCCGGCATGACGGACGATCCTGTCACAGTCGCTGATCTTGAGGCCGTGCGCGTCAGGCTTATTCAGGACGTACAGTCCCGGTTGAACCATAATGTCGCGCACTTTTTGCGCACGCTCGCAGACGGCGCACCAGCCTTCGAGGCTATCGGTTTGGCCTCAGCGGCAGCGCTCCCAGCGGTGCAGTGGAAACTGCGTAACATCCTTCAGTTGCGGGACACAAATCCGGAAAAGTACGCCGCCCAGCGGACGCGTCTCGAAACACTTCTTGGCTGAGTTTCCGTCTCCTTGCGCCTGGCAGGAATCTGCCTTTTAGGTAGCAGAAAACATTGCGCGGACATCATCAGTTTACGGCTGAACCGCAGCGAAATACAGGACGGCTCAAAGAGGGTAGCCCGGTTCGTCTGAACGGATCGCCGGCTCAAAAAAGTCGGCCGGCGCGTCATTTTGCGGCTAGTGCTGGACAGGTGCGGACAGCGAATCCGGTAGGGCAAGATAAAAGGGTTGGCGCCACCCCCTAGGTAGCGCCCTGTCTGCACAACGATTTTTCGGTGCCTATTGCACGCCGTTGGGGTGTACGGATTTTGCCGGACCTGCTGCAGCCGCGCGAACGTCCGTACACCATCAATTGCATCGCAATGTACCCGCCTGTACAGGGCTGCGCCGCATTGGTGACGCTCCAACTAGGCAAGCCCCATCTGCGGCAGCACACTGGGAGACACTGCCGGAGCCCGCATCGTGACACACAGAAAAACCCATTCCAAAGGCAATCCGATGACGGTGTTTCCAACACCCTCCCGCGCCGCCCGATGAAACCCCGCGTCAACCTCCGCCTCAATGCCGCGCTGCTTGCACAGCTCGAGGCCGCCGCACGCACGCAGAAGACGACCAAGACCGATATCCTGGAAGATGCTCTGCGCTGCTATCTTGATCCGGACCGCAATCGCTCGCTGGAGGACCGGCTGATGCAGCGCATGGACAGTTTTGAGAAGCGCCTGGGGCAGCTCTTCTGGGCGGTAGATCTCGGCGTCGAGACGACCGGGCATTTTGTGCTCTACTGGCTGACCCGGACAGACCCGATTCCGGAAAGCGAGCGCGACATCGCCCATGCCCTTGGTGAGCGTCGGCTTGATCACTTCATCGACCAGATCGCAAAGAAGCTCCGCCGGCGCCGATCGCTCGTGGCGGAGTCGCTCCGCTGGGAACAAACGGAACCGGAGGAAGCAAAGCCTCAGTAAACTGCCTTCAGGCAATTGCTCAGGAGCCCACCGCAATCAGACTGCAGATTTGCTTCCAGGCCGAATGACAGGCCCTGCCATTCGGCCATGACCAGCCTCCATGCCTGCGCGGGCCTTGTTGCCCAAGCCTGCACGCTCAATGCCGCGCGAGCGTCCCGCGCAGCACGGATGAGTGCCCCAGCTGTTTCAGAGCGCAATCTCGCGCACGAGCCTCGCGACGTGCTCCAGCGAGGCGCCCTTGCCATAGCGTTCGCGGTCAAGCCGGTGGCCGAACAGGTCGCGCCGGATGCGGTCATCGATACCGGCTGCCAGCATCCGGTCCTCGAACGCATGGCGCAGGGAGTAGAACGAATGCGCCGGTGTCTCGAGCAGGCCGTTGGCCTTGAGGTATTTGTTGACCGTGGCGCTCAGCCCCGCGCTGCTTTCCCGGTAACGCGGGAACCCGTCCGGGAACGCCTTGAACGCCTCCAGCGAGACACCCGTCAGCGGGATCACGCGCCTTGCATAGGAACTCTTCAGCTGCCGCCCTTCTGGCTCGATGGCGATATGCGGCACAGCGGCATCGAGCCGGATGGTCTTTGCGGTGAGGACTGCGCCCTCGGACGGGCGGTAGCCGGTGTTGACCATGCCGAGCAGGAGACCGCGCGCCTCATCGTTCAGCCCCGAGAGCGCGCCAGGTGCTAGCAGCCGGTTCTTGATCCACTCGGGACTGAACGGCGGGCGGGTGCGCGTCTCGCCTTCGCGGAACGAGAGCTCGCCAAGCGGCAGGGTGAGGCCCAGCCGCTTCATCGTGTTCACAGTCTTCAGTACGTCGCCGAGATGGATCAGGTCCTTGTTGGCCGAGTTGGGCGTCACCTCACCCGTCTCGATCCGTTCCAGCCAGTGCTGGCGGAAATCCAGCATGTCGTCCCGCGTGATGGCTTCGATCGGCTTGTTGCCGACGATCTCCACAAAGTTGCGCACCGCCTTGAGGCGCGGGTTCTTCCAGCGCCGGAGCTGGTCTTCGCTCTTGCCGAGCGTCTTATCCCGGGCAAGGCCCCAGTAGAGCTCCAGGGCCTTCTCGAGCGTCAGCGAGGGCGCCGGCACCGTGCCCAGCAGGGCCGAGGCCTCCACCGGGTCCGGCGCCGCCCGGCGCGCGCCGATCGCCTCCACGCGGGCGAGGATCTCGTCCACCGGCAGGCGCGATACGAGGCCGACATCAAGGTAGCGGAAACCCCGGATGCGGGCGAGCTCATGCGCAGCCGCATGGCGGGCCTCAGCGTCCTCGGTATCGCCCGCCAACCGCGCCTCCCAGGCCTCGACGAGATTGCCCCAGGCGCGGTCTTCCTTGCTGCGCGCCACGGTCTCGGAATCGGTATGCAGGCTGATCCAGATCACCGCACGCGGCTCCACCTCGCGATACCTCTGTGGCACCCGGCGGCGCAGCTGGAACGTGCTCCCACGCTTCACGATCGACATACACGCCTCCGTCACCATTAGCGGACTTTGTGTAGCAAAAAGTGTAGCAAAATGCGCAGCAGTTCAAGTCCGAGCGCGTGCAGCGCGGTGCAAACTTGCGCAATAAAATCAATATTTTCAGAGCGCTGGAAAGGGCACGATCTTGTGGGGATGGCGGAGAGACAGGGATTCGAACCCTGGAGACGCGTTAACGTCTACACACTTTCCAGGCGTGCGCCATCGACCACTCGGCCACCTCTCCTCACGCCGCAAGCGGCGAAGGGCGAGCAGATAACGGATGATCGCACCGGTCGCAAGCTCGCGATTGCCGCTTGCCCCCTTCCTTCCCATATATGATGCCGAAACAAGGGACCCCCGACCATGTTCTTCGCCCGCAAGCCTGCCGCCCTGCCGACCCGCGAAACCGCCCTGCCCGGCCGCAATCAGCCTATCCCCACGGCCGCCGTCCACTTCGTCTGCGCCCGCCCCCTGGGCGCCGAAGCACCTGCTGGTTTCGAGACGGCCGTGTTCGGCCTCGGCTGCTTCTGGGGCGCCGAGCGCATCTTCTGGCAGACCAAGGGCGTCTGGCTCACCCGCGTCGGCTATGCCGGCGGCTTCACCCCGAACCCCACCTATGAAGAAGTCTGCTCCGGCCAGACCGGGCATACCGAAATCGTCGAGGTGATCTTTGATCCCGCGCAGGTATCCTTCGCAGCGCTGGTCAAGCTGTTCCTCGAAAGCCACGACCCGACCCAGGGCATGCGCCAGGGCAACGACATCGGCACGCAGTACCGTTCCGCGATCTACTGGACGACGCCCGCGCAGGAAGCGACCACCCGTGAAATGACCGCGGCCTATACGACTGAACTGGCGGCGGCCGGGCGCCCTTCGCCGGTGACCACCGAACTCGGCCCGCGCCCGCACGTCTTCCTGGCGGAAGACTATCACCAGCAATACCTGGCGAAGAACCCGGCCGGCTATTGCGGCATCGGCGGCACCGGCGTCAGCTGCCCGCTACCCCGGCGAGTCGGCTGACGACCGCAAGCAAGGCCCCACCCTGAGCCTCTCCACGCTTCGCGCGAGGAGGGGACCGTTTGCGAGCGGCGAAAGGTTGCGCTGCCCCGAGATGCGACCTGTCCCCTCCCCGTCTCGCGGGGTCAGGGTGGGACACTCCTTTGAGCAGGCCTCGGAGTCCTAGGACCCGAAGTTCAGCGAGAACCGCTTGCGGGACTCGATCATCGTCTGGGCCTTGAACAATGCATCCGATGCGGCCTGGGCCCGCTGGATCGTCGGATCGGTGCGCAGGCCTTCAACCGCCTGGGCCAGATGCCCGATCGCTTCCTTGACGACGGCCTGGTCGAACTGTTTCTCGGCGCGCACGATCAGGGCGCGGCCGAGCTCGAGCTTGGCCTGGATGATGCGGCCCGTATCGGCGGTGATCGTGGCCGCGCCCAGATGGCCCCGGCGCATGGCGATCACGCGGTCCAGCGCCGACAGTTCGCCGAGCTCTTCGGCGACGCGGACACCGGCGGCGCAGAAATCGGCCTCGATCTCGCCCAGCAGCGTGGACGACACCGGCAGCGGATGGGCGAGCACGCTTTCGAGTTCGCCCGCCAGTTCGCGGATCTTCTCGACCCGGAACGCCTGCGGATCGCTGAGCGCCGGCTGCAGATGCTTGGCCACCAGGTAGGCCGCCAGCCGCGCGACATCGTCTGTCTGCGCCTTGCGCGATCCCGGTAGCGCGATGGTGAACAGGCGCGCTTCGGCCGGGGTCAATCCGCCGCCGCGGCTGAGGCCGTGCACTTCGAGGCCGCGCTCGCCATTACCCTGACGGCTGGCCCAGACGAACAGGTCGGCGTCCGCCGTGGCCATGCGCTTGCGGGCGAGGGCGACCGCGTCGGTGCCGAGACCGCCCTTGATCTGGCCCATCGGCACGAGGGAAAACGGGGCATCGAACGCGAAGGTCGGCAGGTTGCGCGACAACGCGTCGCTCAGCCATTTGTTGGTGCGCCGGCTGCCGGCGCCGGCCGGACGGGCCAGCAGGATGCGGAACCCGGGCGTCTTGCTGAACTTGGCGCGCCGCGCCTTGCTGGCATTGTAAATCGCGCTCGCCGTGCCGCGCAGCCCGCCGAACAGGCGCCAGACAAGGTAAACCAGGCCGGCGACCACAATGGCGGCGCCGATCAGGTCCAGCCATTCGGCGCCCGGCACGTTCGTTTTCAGCCATTTGTCGGCGGTTTCAAGCCAGCCGGAGATCAACATCAGTGCTACCCTCACCTGCTTGGAGGCGATACGTTTCTTACCAAATCCTTGCAACAAGGAAACGCTGTTCTAACAGGACGATGACCGTGTTCCGCACCCGCTTCGCCCCTTCCCCGACCGGCCGCCTGCATCTTGGGCACGCCGCCTCCGCCTTCGCGGTGTGGGACGCAGCCGATGCTGCCGGCGGCGACGTGCTCCTGCGGATCGAAGACATCGACCAGACCCGCTGCCGGGCGCCGTTCGAAACTGCCATCCTTGAAGACCTGGCCTGGCTGGGATTGAAGTGGACGGGCACCGTTCGCCGCCAATCCGATCACTTTGACAACTATACCACACTTCTCAATCATCTTCGCGCGCAGGGGCTTGTCTATCGCTGCTTTCTCTCCCGGCGCGAAATTGCCGCACGTCTGCCCGCCGGCGCGGACCCCGATGAAGGCGGACTGGTGAGCCGCCCGCTGTCACCCGCCGACGAAGCAGAGCGCCTCGCCCACCAGCAGCCCTTCGCCTGGCGGCTGTCGCTGGACGCGGCCCGCCGCGCGCTCGGCGGGCGGTTTGCCGAACTCGCCTACCGCGAATGGACGCCGGCCGGCATACGGTCCGTACCCGCACGGCCGGAGCGGTTCGGCGATGTCGTGCTGGCCCGCAAGGACACGCCGGCCAGCTACCACCTCGCCTGCTGCCATGACGATGCCCTGCAGGACATCACGGATATCGTGCGCGGCGAGGACCTGCACGCCGTGACCGGCATTCACGCCTTGCTGCAGGCGCTGATGGACTGGCCCCGGCCCGTCTACCGCTTCCATTCGCTGATCCTCGGACCCGACTGCAAGAAGCTGTCCAAGCGTTTCGGCAGCAAGACCCTGGGTGATTTCCGCGCCGAGGGGATGACGCCGGACGATATTCGCGCCATGACGCGCGCCGCATGACAAACCTCACTCCGGCGCCCGCGGCTGCCCCGCTCCCTGTTGCAAAGGCGCCCGCCTGGCTCGGACCGCTGATGGTGCTCGGCGGCGGCATCGCGCTCGGCTTTGCGCCGATCGGCCTGCGCCTCGGCCTGGACGATCTCGGGCCGCAGGCGATTGCCTTCTGGCGCTACCTGTTTGCCGTGCCGGTACTGCTGGTCCTGGTCCTGCTGGTCGACCGGCGCCTGCCGCGCAAGCCGAATGGCGCGGTCTTCCTGGCCGCCGTCTTCTTCACGCTCGACATGACGCTCTGGCACTGGAGCCTGACGATGACGAGCGTGTCGAACGCCACCTTCATCGTCAACCTCGGCAACGTCCTCGTCGGCCTCACCGCCTGGGCCTTCCTCAAGGAACGGCCCGGTCTCAACTGGGCGATGGCCGCCGTGCTGGCCATCCTCGGCGCTGCGGCTCTGTCCCTCGGCGGGCAGACCTTGCAGGCCGGCGCGCTGCGCGGCGACCTTTTCGCGCTCGCTGCTGCCGTGTTCGTGTCCTTCTACATGCTGTTCTCGAAACTTGCCCGCCGCACGCTCGGCGGCCTTGAAGCCATGTTCTGGCTCAGCGTGTTCGAGACCGCCCTCGCCTTCTTCGTCGTCTGGGGGTCAGGCGAAGCGTACCTGCCGGCCACGCTGTCGGGTTTCGCAGTTCCGCTGGCGCTGACCCTGATCGTGCAGGTCGCCGGACAGGGCCTGATCATCTCCGGCCTCGGATCGACCGATACCGCCATCGCCGGCATCCTGGTCCTGGCCCAGCCGGTGGTGGCAGCTGTCATTTCCTGGCGCGTCTTCGACGAACCGCTGACGGCGATCCAGCTGGCCGGCGCCGGCGCGATCCTCCTGGCCGTCTGGATGGCGCAGCGGCGAAAGGGCCGCCCGACCGGACTCGTCTGAGGGTCGCAACTGTCACAAAACCGGGTTAGGAGAGGCGGATTGAACTCAGTCCGGAGCCCCGCCCATGCGTCTCGCCCTCGTCGCCAGCCTCGCCGTTCTTGCCGCCTGCACCGTGGCGCCCGAACCCGCCCCGGTCGCCCAGGACGCCGCCGTTTCCGCCGCGCGCGAATCGGTCCTGCCAAAACAAGCCGCAGATACCTATTACGTGAAAGCCGCCGCCGCCGTCGAAGGCCGCATTGAGGCCCGCGGCCTCAAGCCGGCAAAGAACGTGATCCTGTTCATCGGCGACGGCATGGGCATCTCGACCATCACCGCGACGCGCATCTATGCCGGCCAGTATGCCGGCGAAGACGGCGAGAGCCACGTTCTCGCGATGGACACCCTGCCCTGGTCGGCGCTTTCGAAGACCTACAGCCATGATTTCCAGATCCCGGACTCGGCCGGCACCGCCACCGCCATGACCGCCGGCGTCAAGACCCGCTCCGGCGTGCTCGGCGTCACCAGCGACATCAACTATGGCAACTGTGCCAGCCTGCCGGGCAACGAGACCGAATCCCTGTTCGAGATAGCCGCCCGCGCCGGCCTCGCCACCGGGGTTGTCACCACCACACGCTTCACCCATGCGACCCCTGCCTCGACCTACGCCCACATCCCACACCGCGACTGGGAGAGCGACGCCAACATGCGCGGCGCCTCCTCCGACACCTGCAAGGACATCGCGCGCCAGCTGATCGAGTGGCCGGCCGGCAGCCTCGACATCGCGCTCGGCGGCGGCCGCTCGAAATTCCTTCCCGCAGAAACGGTGGACCCGGAATATGCGGATGCGAAAGGCGAACGCGCCGACGGCCGCAATCTCATCGAAGAGTGGTCCGCGAAATCCCCTGACCACACCTTCGTGTTCGACAAGGCGGGCTTCGACGCCGTCGATTTCAACACCGACGTCAAGCTGCTCGGCCTGTTCGAGCCATCGCACATGCAATACGAACTTGACCGCGACAAGGACAAGGCGGGCGAACCGTCGCTGGCCGAGATGACCAAAGCCGCGATCACGCGCCTGTCGCGCGATGAAGACGGCTACGTCCTGATGATCGAAGGCGGGCGCATCGACCACGCCCACCATGCCGGCAACGCGATCCGCGCGCTGGAAGACGCCATGGCCTTCGACGCCGCCGTCGCCGCCGCGCTCGAAATGACGAATGCGGAAGACACCCTGATCATCGTCACGGCGGACCATTCGCACACGTTGTCGATCGCCGGCTATGCCCAGCGCGGCAATCCGATCCTCGGCCTGTCGGTTTCCGGCAAGGGCGGCGAAGGCGGCTCGGACGGCGCCGACGGCCTGCCCTACACCACACTCGGCTATGCCAACGGCCCCGGCGCCTGCCGTGTCACCGGCAAGGACAAGGACGGCAAGGACGTTCTCGACTGCGCCCGCCAGGACCTGACCGGCATCGACACGCTGGCACCAGACTTCCGCCAGCCCGCCCTCGTGCCGATGTATTCGGAAACCCATGGCGGCGAAGATGTGGCCGCCTTCGCCTCGGGCCCCGGCGCCAACCTGATCAGCGGCGTGATCGAGCAGAACGAGATCTTCCACGTCATGGGCCGCGCCCTGGGTCTGGTCCCGGCTCCGCCCGCGGAGTAAAACGCGACCTGCGCCGCCATTTGCCGGCAATGGCGGCGAGGTCTCCGTTCAGGCGGGGATCAGGGGGCGGTCTCAGCGCGCCGCTGGCGAGCACGCGGATGGGGTCGGCGATCAGCAGCCCGGCATTTGGAACCGTGTTGAGCCCGAATCCCGTGGCAACGGAAAGGGACGAGTCGATGACGTACCAGATCAGTATTGCGCCCGGCGGCCAGCTGAGCTTCCTCTGCACCATGACCCATTTCGGCACCAGCGAAGACGTCACCGTCCGTGACCTGCACCTCGAACGCCTCTTCCCCGCCGACGACGCGACCCGCGACGCGCCGTACGCGATGGCGGACTGAAGCCATGACATCGCGCCTCATCGAAGTGCTCGTGAAGGACCTCGACGTCCCTGACGCGACGAAAATCCTGCGCGCGCATTGCGCCCGGATCTGGCAGGAATCTTCACCTGAGGGTCTTGAGAAGCTCTCGGGCATTGTCTCCTCACACAACGTTGAACACCTGATGCGCGCGCTGCAGCTCAGGTTCTGCGATACGCCTGAGTTCTCGGCCATCGTCCTTCAGATTCAAGCTATCCTTCCCCGGCTCGGCACGGATCAGGCCGAGGGCCTGGACATTCAGTCGGCGGCCCGGCCGCCGACGCGGATGGAACGGTTCTTCAGCCGAAACCGTCGCAGTACGGACGAAATCTATGACGACATCGCGGGCACCGTGTCGCTGAATTTCGAGTTCCTGCTCAACACCGTCCTGTCGGCCCTGATCGCCGCCCTCGGCATGCGGAGCGGGCAAGTGGCCATCGTGGTCGGCGCAATGGTCATTGCCCCGCTCCTGTCTCCGACACTGGCGCTCGCCCTCTCGGCGACGGTCGGAAGCCGGACACTGGGGCTGAAGGCCATCCGGACGCTGGCGGCCGGCGTCGTCAGCATACTCGTCTTCACGGTCCTGCTGGGACTCCTGATCGATTTCGATCCCCGCGCGCCGGAGCTGTACAACCGCACCGTCGTCCACCTCGCCGACATTGCCCTCGCGCTGGCCTCCGGCATGGCCGGTGTGCTTGCCCTCAACAAAGGCTCCGGGGCCTCGCTGGTGGGGGTGATGATCGCCGTGGCGCTGGTGCCGCCTCTCGCAGCTGCAGGCCTCTATTTTTCCCACGGTGAGTTCGAACTTGCCCTGCGCGGTCTGTTCCTGTTTGCGACGAACCTCGTCTGCATCAACATCGCCGGCGTCGCCGCCTTCCTGATCCAGGGCCTTCCGCCCGAGCGGTGGCGCATCACCACCGCGATCATGGTGGTCTGGGGCGGCCTGCTTTTGCTCATCATCGCCATGGTCACCGGCCACATATTCCTGAACATCGCCTGGACCGGCTGATATCTCCCGCACTGCCGCCGCGTCAGTCTGGCCAAACGCCCGGCCTTGCGCGACACTCCCCGAAACACAACCCGGAGGAAACACGCCATGAAAGCTGCCGTGATGCGCGAGGCCAACAAGCCTCTGACGATCGAGGAGGTCACCATCTCCAAGCCCGGCCCGCGCGAAGTGCTCGTGCGCCTCAAGGCCATCGGCGTCTGCCATTCGGACGTGCACTTCTGGGACGGCAACTTCCCGGCCGAAATGCCGGTCATCCTCGGCCACGAGAGCGCCGGCGTGGTCGAGCAGGTCGGCTCGATGGTCACCGCCGTGAAGCCGGGCGACCATGTCATCTCCATCCTCTCGCCCTTCTGCGGCGTCTGCGAATACTGCCTCACCGGCCACATGTCGGTCTGCCACACGGTCAACGGCGCGCAGTTCAAGCGCGGGCCGGACGAAGCGCCGCGCCTGTCGATCGGCAAGGAACGGGTCGGCCAGTTCCTGAACCTCTCCTCCTTCGCCGAGCAGATCCTCGTTCACGAGAACGCCCTCTGCGCCATCGACAAGGACATGCCGATGGACCGCGCCTGCCTGATCGGTTGCGGTGTCATCACCGGCGTCGGCTCGGTCTTCCACTCCGCCCAGGTCGAGCCCGGCTCGACCGTCGCCGTCGTCGGCTGCGGCGGGGTTGGCCTCGCCGCGATCAACGGCGCGGCGATTGCCGGCGCATCCCGCATCATCGCGGTTGACCTGTCGGACGAGAAACTGCAACTCGCCGTCCGCTTCGGCGCCACCGATGTCGTCAATCCCTCCAAGGTCAACGCAATTGAAGCGGTTAAGGAGCTCACCAAGGGCGGCGTGCATTACTCCTTCGAATGCGTCGGCCTGAAGAAGACCGCCGAGCAGGCCTACCACATGCTCCGCCCGCGCGGCGTCGCCACCATCATCGGCATGATCTCGCCCGGTGTGAACATCGAGATTCCCGGCATCGAACTCCTCGTCACCGAAAAACGCCTGCAAGGCGCGGTCATGGGCTCCAATCGTTTCCGGATCGACTTCCCGCGCTTCGTCGAACTCTACCGGCAAGGCAAACTGCACCTCGACGACCTGATCTCCGACCGCATCGGCCTCGACGGCATCACCGCCGCGATGCAGAACCTGAAGGACAACAAAGGGACCGTTGCCCGCCAGGTTGTCGTTCTCGATTAGGTTCGCCAAGCCACACAACGCTCATCCTGACCGAAGTCGAAGGATGGGCCACCAGCGCATTGATCGCCCCGGCTCGTCCTTCGACTTCGGTCAGGATGAGCCGTTCGCGGCGCCGAAATCCCCGGATGACTAAGCCCGGGGATTCGCATACCGCTTTCCCCCATGCTCACCCGCCGCAAAGTCCTCGCCCTCGCCCTTCCCGTCGTTGCGGCGCAAGCTGCCACGGCGACCACGGGTCTGGTCGATACCCTCGTCATGGGCCGCTACGGCGACAAGGCAGACCTCGCCGCCGTGGCCATTGCCGCGGTTGCGTTCAGCTTCATCTACTGGGCCTTCGGCTTCCTGCGCATGTCCACCACCGGCCTCACTGCACAGGCCGGCGGGCGCGGGGATGAGGACGAGAAACGCGCCATCCTCGTGCGTGCGCTTCTCCTCGGCGGCGCCATCGGCACCCTCCTTATACTGACCGCCCCGCTGCTGAAGCTGGCCATGGGCTCTGCCTTTGCCGGAACGGACCGCGTGGAAGGTCTTGCGGCAGGCTATTTCAACGCCCGCATCTGGGGCGCGCCCGCTTACCTGATGGGCATCGCCGTTACTGGTTGGATGCTGGGCACCGGCAAGACCGGGCAGATGCTGATCTTCCAGATCGTGCTGAACGCCATCAATGCCGGGCTCGACATCTGGTTCGTGGCCGGACTGAACCTCGGCCCCGCCGGGATCGGCGCGGGCACCGCGATTGCCGAATGGGCCGCCCTCGGCTTCGGACTATGGCTCGTGCGCGCCGGCCTCGGCGCCCGCAAGGGCCTGTTCGACCGGGTGCGCCTCGCCGCCATGTTCTCTGCCAACCGCGACATCATGATCCGTACACTGGCCTTGCTGCTCGCTTTCAGCTGGTTCGTGCGCTCCGGCACTTTGATTTCAACAGCCGCCACTGCGGGCAACCAGGTCCTGCTCCAGTTCATCACGGTCGCCGCTTTCGTGCTCGACGGCTTTGCCTTCGTCGCCGAGAAAGCCGCCGGCGAAGCCTGGGGCGCGATGGACCGCGCTGGCCTTGTCCGCGCGATGCGGCTGACCAGCGAATTCGCCCTCCTGTTCGGCGCCGCCTTCTCGCTCGCCTATTTCGCAGGCGGCGCCTTCGTGATCGACACCTTCATCCGCGACTCCGAAGCGCGGGCGGCCGCGCTGACCTACCTGCCCTACTGCGCGGCGGTGCCGATGCTCGGCGTGGCGGCCTGGCAGCTCGACGGCCTGTTCATCGGTACCACGCAGGGCCGGGCGCTGCGCAATTCCGGCGTGATTGTCGCTATACTGTATATCGGCGCCGATCTCGTGCTGAGGCCCGCCTTCGGAAATGCCGGCGTCTGGGGCGCATTCCTATTGATGTATGTCTTCCGCGCCGCCGCGCTCGGCGCCTGGCTGCCCGGCCTGCTCAAACGGATGTCGCCGCCCCAGTAGAAGGCTCACTAAGGCCGGGGTTGGAATCCGCTCGCGCAAACGGAGAATGTATGGTTAATATAATATCAAGATCGCAAAGCGACGGGGGGAGCCTATGGCCGATGGTGGGTCATATACGGCTGGAAAGCTTGGACTCGAAGTCCTGCCTTTACGCCGCAAGCCTAGGGTATTCGTGTCTCATATCTGGGACCGGCACGAAGGATTTGTCGACAAGACGATCGAAGCGATCAGAAGACGATATGCTGACGTTCAGGACCTCTCGATACGAGGAACCGCCCCTGAAGAGGATTTGGGCCCACCTTCATTGCAACACTTCATTTTGAAGTCGCGCATGGCTGCTCGCATCTTCTCCAGCGATCTGCTGATAGCGCCAATAGGGAGCGAGGTATCGTACAGTGGTTGGGTTCGATACGAGATTGAATTAGCAGCGGTCGCCTACTCAATTCCCGTAATCTTAGTCGATTCCAGCGATATTTTGCGGCGCACGACGCTTCGAAACGAGCTTGCACTGGTGAGCGACAACTACAGAATTGCAAACGGCGATGACGAAGATGATCTGATCAATTGCGTTGCTGCGCTAATTCCTCGTTGGTTTGAAGATACCGGCGGATTCACCGACAGCGGACACAATCGCCGTCGCAAGGGCTTGCCGCTAAAAGGCCTTCAGTATTTCGACGAACACCTTCTACCGAAGCCAAGCGAAACGTTCCGCGCGGAAGTTCAACACCAAATCACCGAGATGCACGCTCGTCGCCAGCGGCGGCGTTACCGAGCTCGGCATTGATCTTCTGCACAAGGCCCGGGCCTTCGTAGACGAGGGCGGAATAGAGCTGCACAGCGTGCGCGCCCGCCGCGAGTTTGGCGCGAACGTCGTCGGCCGACGCGATGCCGCCCGCGCCGATGAGATCGAACGCGCCGTCCAGCGCGCGGGCGAACCGGACAAGAACGTCCGTTGACGGACCGAGCAGCGGCGCGCCGGACAGACCGCCTGCTTCGCCCTTGTCTGCGCTGCGCAACGAAGCCGGGCGCGCCAGCGTCGTGTTGGAAATGATCAGGCCGGACAGCCAGGCACCTTCGGCGCGCACGACCGCGCAGACATCGGCGATGCCGTCCGCGTCGAGGTCGGGCGCCACTTTCAGGAAGGCCGGCTTGCCCTTGCGGTCAGCGGCGCCGCAGCGTGTCAGCAGCGCGGTCAGCGAGGCCTTGTCCTGCAAGCCGCGCAGGCCCGGCGTGTTCGGCGAGGAAATGTTGATCGTGATATAATCTGCATACGGCGCAACCGCTTCGATGCCGGTGACATAGTCCGCGATCCGGTCTTCGCTGTCCTTGTTGGCGCCGACATTCGCGCCGACCGGCACGAGATGAGAGACCCGCGCGAGGCGCCGGACGAAATAGTCCAGTCCGAAATTGTTGAAACCCATCCGGTTGATGACCGCGCGGTCCTCGTCGAGCCGGAACAGGCGCGGCTTCGGGTTTCCCGGCTGCGGCCTCGGCGTCACCGTGCCACATTCGACAAAGCCGAACCCGAAGCGGGCCATCACGTCCGGCACGTCGCAATTCTTGTCGAACCCGGCGGCCAGCCCGATGGGCGAGGCGAACTTCAAACCCGACTTCGGCAAGGTGACCGCGAGGCCGGGTGGCAATTGCGGCATACGCGCCGGCGCGCCAATACCCTTGCTCAGCAGGCGGACGGTCGCCACATGCGCCGCCTCCGGCGGCAGGATACGGATGGCACGCGCGCCGAGGTCGGACAGCATCAGAGTATCCTCGGGAAGACCGGCACGCCGTCCGGTCCCGGCAACAGCCACCAGGCCGCGTTTGCCTTGGTGATTTCGAGCGGGCCATAAAGATGGGGGAAAAGATCCCCGCCCCGGCTCGCTTCCCATCGGACATCGCCGAGACCCGCGAGTTCAAAGCGAAGCAGCCGGACGCGGCCCGCGCCCGCGAAGTAACGCCGGGCGGTTTCGCGGACCTGTTCGGCCGTCGAGAGATGCACGTAGCCGTCCGCCAGATCCACCGCCGAAGCGGTGATGCCCGCCGTCTGGGCAGCGGCCCAGTCCGCTTCGCTGAGGAGTTTGTAAGCCGTTCCGGTCGTCATGACGCCATCCTGTCGCAAGCTTTGCGGGCGCGCGCAAGGCAGCGTCGGCGCCCTTGCGGCGATCAGATCGGAATGCCGTTCAGCATCGAGGCGCGGGCCATGGTCCAGACACCGTCCACATCCTGACAAGCGGCGAAACGCCCCCGCTCCTGGCCCGGGAAGGCGTAGGCCACATCGCGGCACATGACCTTCACGTTGACATTCACCGGCTCGATATACGGCCGGCTGACGAAGCCGTCCGCTGAAGGCGCATAGCCGATGGCCTGGACACTGGCCGTGGCCGCGTCGACCGACAGCGTCCGCTCGAAATGGATCAGCAAGGGGCGGCCATCCGGTGTCAGCAGCTGGTGATGGGTGCCGTCCGCGCTGGTCTCGACCAGCGCGAGGAAGTCCAGCTTGAGGGCATCGAGCCCCGCCACGTCGAGCGCTTGGCCGGCCGTGTATTCGGCGCGCTCGGCGATGAAATCATCGACCGGACGCGGACCGGTCAGCGGGCGCACGACGGGCGGCGAAACCTTCAGCGAGGGCGGAACCGGCCGCGAGACCGCAGCCTCGTTCGAGGCGACAAGTTGCGGCGCCGCCGGGCGAAGTGCGGGCTTCAGCGAGGCGCGGCCGGGCGGGTTCGACCAGACGCGCGGTGCAGGCGCGGCGGCGGTCGTTGCGGCGACAGCGACCGCAGCCAGGCGCGCGGCTTCCGCGTCGGCAAGCCGGCGGGCCTCGACGGCGGCGAGGCGCCGGGCTTCGGTTGTCTCGGCAACGCGCCGGGTTTCGAGCGCGGCGAGACGGGCCGCTTCCGCGTCCGCTGCCCGCTTGGCTTCGAGATCGGCGAGGCGTTTTGCCTCCGCCGCTTTGGCAGCCTTGAGGGCTTCGGCGTCGGCGAGCCGTTGCGCTTCGGCTTCAGCCGCCAGCTTCTTCGCTTCGAGATCGGCGAGGCGCTTGGCTTCGGCCGTTGCCGCGCGCTGGGCTTCGGCGTCCGCGACCCGTTGCTGCTGGGCGGCGAGCGCGGCGGCGCGGGCAGCCTCCTCGGCGGCGAGGCGGTCGGATTCAACTTTCGCGGCGGCGGAAGCCTGGTCGGCCTTCAGCTGGATTGCGGCCGTGGCGGCGGCGGCTCGGGCCGCTTCCTCGGCGGCGAGACGGTCGCGCACGCGGGCATCAATGATTGCCGGCGCGCCGGTCGATGGCGCCGGTTCCGCCGCGACGCGGGCCGCTTCGGCATTGGCGATGGCGAGCGCGGCGGAGGTGTCCGCGCCGGCGGCGGCGAGACGGGCGGCTTCGGTTTCTTCGGCCTGAAGCGCCGCGATGCGGGTCTTGAGGAGATCCGCCGTGCCGCGATAATCGAACCAGGGCGTCGCGGCGACGCCGGCCGGCGTGGATGCCAGATCGACCGCTGCCGCCGAAACGCTGGCCGCAGGCAAGGCCGGCTCGAGACCGGCAGCCGACAGCATCGGGTCGCCGTCGCCTTCGTCGGTGTCCGGCTTGGAGCCGAGCGCGTTCTCGGCGGCCATGACCGAAAGGCCTGCGAGCCCCAGCACGGCGAGACCGGCAAAGGCGAACTGCGAGAAATCGTTGAGGCGACTGAAGAAGCCGGGGCGGACCTCGTCATCATTATCATCGCGGCCGGCGCCGGCCGGCTGGCTGACGGTGAGCGGACGCTGGCGAACCGGGACCAGGGCGGTGGTGGGCGAGATCGGCGGACGGGGCGGCGGCGGCGCGGGCGGACGGCGCAGGGCGCGCACTTCGGAGATGGCGACCGGCATGACCGGGCCGGCGGTGATCGGGCCCGAATGCGTCAGGATCGACAGGGTCGGCTGCGGGCGCACGCCGTCGCGGGCGCGAAGCCGGGCCCGGAACGGCATGGCAGACTGGGCCTGCGCCTCGGCGGCGCGGCCGGTGGCCTCAGCCTCGCGAATCGCCTGACGCAGACTTTCGGGCAGCGCCGGGCTGCGGGCGGGTCCGTGATCCATCGGGTCGTTCAACATAAGCGCCACCTTGATCCATCCAATTCACTATAACGGCTTAGGAATGCGTAAACCACAGGAATCACCGGACCGGCCCGCCTTGTCAGGTGACGGGCGGGACTTTAAGGCAACACTTTCCCCGTTCAGCCGAAAATTGTGTCAGGAATTCCATGTCCAAGCTCGCTGCCAAGCCCAAGAAGGTCGTTCTTGCCTATTCCGGCGGCCTTGATACGTCGATCATCCTCAAGTGGCTGCAGGTCGAATTCGGCTGCGAGGTGGTCACGTTTACAGCCGATCTCGGCCAGGGCGAAGAGCTGGAGCCCGCCCGCAAGAAGGCGCTGGCCGCCGGGGTGAAACCGGAGAACATCTTCATCGAGGACGTGCGCGAGGAATTCGTGCGCGATTTCGTCTTCCCGATGTTCCGGGCCAACGCCGTCTATGAGGGCGTCTATCTGCTCGGCACCTCGATTGCCCGGCCGCTGATCGCCAAGCGCCAGATCGAGATTGCCGACATGGTCGGCGCCGATGCCGTCTGCCACGGCACCACCGGCAAGGGGAATGACCAGGTCCGGTTCGAGCTTGGCTATTACGGCCTCAACCCGGACATCAAGGTGATCGCGCCCTGGCGTGACTGGAACTTCAAGTCCCGCACGGACCTGCTGAAATTCGCCGAGGAACACGGCATCGAGATCGCCAAGGACAAGCGGGGCGACGCCCCCTTCTCGGTGGACGCGAACCTTCTCCACTCCTCCTCCGAGGGCAAGGTTCTCGAGAACCCCGGCGAGCCGGCGCCTGAATTCGTCCATATGCGGACGATTTCGCCGGAAGATGCGCCCGACAAGGCGGAGATCATCAAGATCGGCTTCGAGCGCGGCGACGCGGTGTCGATCAATGGCGAGTCGATGAGCCCGGCCACCTTGCTGACCGCGCTGAACGCTTACGGCAAGAAGCATGGCATCGGCCGGCTCGACCTGCTCGAGAACCGGTTCGTCGGCATGAAGTCGCGCGGCATCTACGAGACGCCGGGCGGCACGATTCTGCTGGTCGCCCACCGCGGCATCGAACAGGCGACGCTCGACCGCGGCCAGAGCCATCTCAAGGACGAGCTGATGCCGCGCTATGCCGAGATGATCTATAACGGCTTCTGGTGGAGCCCGGAGCGCGAGATGCTGCAGGCCGCGATCGACCATTCGCAGCGCTGGGTGACCGGTGAGGTGACGATCAAGCTCTACAAGGGCACCGCCTATCTCATCGGACGGACGTCGCCGTATAGTCTGTACTCGGAGAAGATCGTGACCTTCGAGGATGACCACGGCGCCTATGACCAGAAGGACGCGGAAGGGTTCATCAAGCTGAACGCGCTGCGGCTCAGGCTGATGGCGGGGCGGGACCGGAAGTTCGGGAAGAACTGAGTTTTGCTGGTGCGCTCATCCCCGCGAAGGCGGGAACCGGGATTGGCAAGCGCCTCGCGAGCCCCCCCCTGCACAGGGATCAACAGCGGGAGGCAAGCGCCTTCGCTGAAATATCAGCAGGCGGAGCGGCGTGCCTCGCCCGATAAGACAATTATTTTCGCAATTGCGCTACTGGTCGCAATGAAAGAACCTACGTTAAGTTCCGTAGATAGGCCGAGCTACATTCGCGCCAATAAGTTGAACTGGGGGATACAATTTGGCGCCGGACATTTCGGAGTTCTCGTATGGCTTTGCGCTGACCAATGAAATTGTCACACGATTTCCCGGGTTAGCTACTGCTCCCGTCTTTCCATCCCTCCTTCAAGAGGGGAAAGAGGGCGGGGGATATGATCTGAAACTCGGAGATCCCACGTTTCCGATTTTCTTACAATTTAAACTATCTCACAAAATGCTAAGGAGGTCGTGCGCAGAGATCAAGACTCACCACCTTCCAATAAACGTTCCATTTTACAGATTTCCGTTGATGGATTCACGTCACTCCAAACAACACGATATGTTGCTTTCCCTTGATCAAGCCGGAAGTGAAGTTTTCTACGCTGCTCCTAGGTTTCACACACATGAAGAACTCGACGCCGCTTTTAGAAACAACTCGGTTGCACAAGAATCCAGATTTGTGAGGCCCCGCACTATCGGCGCTCTCCAACCGGGGAAACACCATTGCACCTTGGCGAAGCATCGCGTCTACGTATGCTCCGAACCAAGAGAAGTTGAATACCTAGACATCGAAAATCTGGAATCGTATTTCAGACAAACCTTGGAAGTAGCCGGACGAGCTCTCGACGAACATTTCGTAAATTCCCTGCTTGAAGCGTTTTCGGTGGCGGCAGAGAAGATGTCGGATCAGGACAAAAGCGTCCTTCGCGCATATGATAGGTACTCAGAAGGTTTGATCCAATCCGTCACTTCGACCCGCGGAGTGTTTCGACCGATTCGACTAAGGTATGACGAACTTCTTACATCACTTAGGCGTTCGATTTCTTCTTCGAAGAAGCCGTTCGAACAGCTCTCAAAAGTGTCAGAATTCGCTTCGAATGTTTTCGGAGTTCAATTGTTCGTGGTGCAGGAAAGGCATCACTGACCCAAGATGAACGCTTCCAGTTCACCGCCCACTTCAAACACTCTATTGAGTGAAAGCCGCCCGCTGCTCGGCAGCTACTCTATAACCTTCTGTGTCGAGAAATTACTTCGCTGCTCCGGGGGCGGCGCTTAATCACTTCACCTCCCTCGGCGGCTTCAGCCTACGCTTTGTCTGGTGGACTTCCGCTTTATCCCCGGTCGGTTTCTCGCCCTTCATGTAATGGCGTTGCCAGCGTTCCTTCATGGCGGCCGTCTCGCCTTCCTTGAGGCGGGTGTTGAAGTCGGCGCGGCTATCGCGCCAGGCGTTGTATTCATCGACGAGTTCGGGGTTGGTGCGCATCAGCTTGCGTTCGGGTTCGATCTCCTCGAGGCGCTTGTGTTCCATCAGGGTGATGAAGGCGAAGGGCTCGCCCTTGCGGAAGACGACTTCGCCGGGGCGGGTCAGTTGCCAGTTCATGGTGAAGGGAAAGGGCAGCCAATCGGTCTCGACGAGGCCGGTGAGCGGGGCGATGCCGTCCTTCGGCCAGTTCGGCGGGCCGGTGACCCAGACACCCCAGCCCGGCGGCGTGCGGAATAGGTGGCCGGTGTGGAAGGTGACAATGCCGCGCATGAAGTGGGCGTCGGCGAAACTGGCGATGGCGGCGGGATCACCGGTGGTCTTGAGGAGGATGTCCTCGTTGCGGGGGCCGCCATTCCAGATGATCTTGATGTCCATCGGGCAGAGGATTTCCCAGCCGGTGGCGTTCGCCATGCTCAGCGGCAGGCAGCGATAGGGGTGGCGGTCCACGAACGCATCCATCCAGGCGCGGTCTGACCGGCCGGGGACGATCTCCGGGGCGACATCGTAGATCTTGTAGCATTCGAGGCGCATGGGACCCTTGACCTTAAGTGCTTGACGGAGCCGGGAAGTCTTGGCGAATGGGGGCCATGCTCGCAAGCCCTGATGACCTGTTCGCCTATTTCGATTCCCTCGGCATCGCCCATTCGACAGAGTGGCACGAGGCGCTGTTCACCGTGGACCAGTCGGCCGGACTGAAGGCCCGGATGCCGGGGGCGCACACCAAGAACCTGTTCCTGAAGGACGCGGAGGGCGCGCTGGTGCTGATCGCGGCGGAGGCGCATAACCAGCTGAAACTGAACCAGCTGCACAAGATCATCGGGACGAAGCGGCTTTCGTTCGGGCCAGCCGAGCTGATGACCGAAGTGCTGAGCGTGATGCCGGGGTCGGTGACGGCGTTTGCGCTGATGAACGACCGGGAGGGACGCGTGCGGTTCCTGGTGGATTCGGTATTGGCGGGGGCGGAGGTCGTGAACTTCCATCCGCTGGTGAATACCGGGACGACGGCGATCTCGCAGGCGGACTTCCGGCGCTTCGTGGAGGCGACGGGGCATCGGTTCGAGATCATTGATTTTTCGCCGCTCTGAGTTGCCGCGCCGATGACCGCGGCGGCAGATACCGCTAGGGTCGGCCGCAATACCGGGTAAAACCGTTCAGGAACACATCCCGCATGGCGCCGTTTGAAATCGACTTGCGACTGAGGACTCTCGACGAACTGTTCAATTCGCTCGACCCGTCACCGCTGGTCGAGCGGGACATTGACGATGCCATCGAAGACTACATGATTGACTTCGTGCAGGACGCGCCCCACGACGCGCCACTGGTTCTGGTCCTGCACCTGCCCGCAGCGACGCTGGAGCGACTTGATGCCGGGGTGGTCGAAAAATCGGTCGTGAACTATTTCTCCTTCCTGTCGGATCGCCAGAACCGTCAGCTGCGCCTGTTCATGCGGGAAAGCCGGCGCGACGCACTGGTCGGCCTGATATTCCTGATCGCCTGCATCGCCGGCAGCCAGGCCTTCCGCGCCTTTGTGCCGGGGGTGGCTGGCGCCCTCGTCAGCGAAGGCCTGATCATCATCGGCTGGGTCGCCAACTGGCGCCCGGTGTCAGCTTTCCTGTACGACTGGCGCCCGGCCCGGGAGAAAGCACGCACCTATGCGCGCCTCGCCTCGCTGAGCCTGCAGCTGCGCGAGGATGTCAGGCCCGCGCCTTCGCCGTTTCCGGTTTGATGATGCCGCGGTTGAGGAGTTCCTCGGCGATCTGGACAGCGTTGAGGGCGGCGCCCTTGCGCAGATTGTCGGAGACGCACCAGAAGACGAGGCCGTTCTCGACGCTGACATCCTTGCGCACGCGGCTGATGAAGGTGGCCCACTCGCCGACGCATTCCTTCGGGGTGACGTAAACGTCCTTGGCCGGATCATCGAGCAGCATGATGCCGGGGCTTTCGCGCAGCAGGGCCTGCGCTTCCTTTGCGCTCATCGGGCCGTTCAGCTCGACATGCACGGCTTCGGAATGGCCGACGAAGACCGGCACGCGCACGCAGGTGACCGACAGCTTGATCGAGGGGTCGATCATCTTCCTGGTCTCGTTCCACATCTTGGCTTCTTCGTCGGTATATCCGTCCGGCAGGAAGTCGCCGATCTTGGGGATCACGTTGAACGCGATCTCCTTTTCGAAGACGGTCGGGGCGAGCTCGGCGTTGACGAAGATGCCTTTGGTCTGGTTCCACAGCTCGTCCATGGCTTCCTTGCCGGCGCCGGAGACGGACTGGTAGGTGGAGACGACGACGCGCTTGATGCCGACCGCGTCATGCAGCGGCTTGAGGGCGACGACGAGCTGGGCGGTGGAACAGTTGGGGTTGGCGATGATGCGCTTCTTGGCGTAGCCCATGACCGAGTCGGCATTCACTTCCGGCACCACGAGGGGCACGTCCGGATCCATCCGCCAGGCGGAGGAGTTGTCGATGACGATGGCGCCGGCCGCCGCAATCTTCGGGCACCAGACTTTCGATACCTTGCCGCCGGCCGACATCAGCACGAGATCGACGCGCGAGAAGTCGAACTGTTCGAGGTCGTGGCATTTCAGCGTTCGGTCGCCGAAGGACACTTCCTTGCCGATCGACCGGCGCGAGGCGACGGCGTAGACCTCGTCTGCGGGAAACAGGCGCTCATCGAGAATGTTGAAGAGCTCCCGCCCGACATTGCCCGTGGCGCCGACGACAGCGATGCGCGTTCCCATTCTGGTCTCCATGTCCTGAGTGCGAGGGGGGCTTATGACGCAAGTGCGACATTTCCGAAAGCGGCTTGTGCAATGCGCCCCCGGCTGGCAGGAGGAGGCATCGTTGAAAAAGGGGTCTGCGCGCCGTGCTGGACGAGATCATCCGCCGTTATATCGCAAGCTATAATGACCGGGACATCGACGCCATGCTGGCCTGCGTGACCGATGATGTCGTGTTCGAGAACATCTCGAATACCGGCCAGTCCATGCGCCTCGATGGCAAGGCCCTGATGCGGCAGGTGGCGGAAGTGTCCGGCAATGCCTTCTCCTACCGGCGCCAGCGGCTGATCAATATCGTGACCGGGGCCGGCAAGGCCGCCGCCGAGATCGAGTTCGAGGGCCGCGCGGCGGTGGACCTGCCGAACGGCGTCAAGGCGGGCGAGACAGTACGCGTGCGCGGCGCGAGCTTCTTCGAATTTCGCGGGCCGCTGCTGTGCCGGATTGCGGATTATAGCTGAGTCGATCGGTTTGATGGTGCACTTCCACCGGCTTTCGCCGGTGTCACTGCACGGGGTGCGTTCAGGGTGCAGTGAGCGGAGCGAAGTGCACCAGCTTATTCCGGGAAGCGCTGGGCATACTCCGTCTTGAGGCGGACCCAGTTGTCCCAGTGGGGGGCGGGTTTGGTGCCCGCGAGTTTGGCGGCGAGGACATCGACGTGCGAATGCCAGCCGGCGGAGACGCTGAGGAGCATGTCGTGGGTGGGCGGGCGCCGGTGGGTGATCGTGAGGAGCGTATCGCTCCCCTTCCCGGCCAGTTCGAACAGGACATCCGACTGGACGCCCCAGCTGATGAGCAGGCGATGGGGGGCGTCGACCTCAAGTATCTTGCAGGTCATGCGGTTTTCCGCGCCCATGCCTTCGGGGCGGGCGCCAGGCGGATCGGTCAGCTCGTCATTGCGCCAGACGAATTCGAACTCGGTGCCGGGCGTCAGGTCCATGTCGCCGGACGCGAGCCATTGGCGGCGCAGCTCGCTTTTCGTCAGATAGTCCCAGACGCGAGCGACGGGGCCAGGCAGGAGGCGTTCGAGCTTCAGGACGGTGGGCTCGATGAGCTGGCCGTAGGGGGCATTGGTGGTCTGGGTCATGACTTGGTTCCTTTCGGGGGCGAAGATTTGGCGTCTGCGTCGCGCAGCAGCTGTTCGAGCGTGTCGAGGCGGCCGGTCCAGAAGCGTTCGTAGACGCTGAGCCAGTCATTGGCGCTGGCGAGCGGGCCGGCCTCAAGATGGCAGACATGGGTGCGCCCGCGCACTTCGCGGCGGATGAGGCCCGCCCCTTCCAGCGCCTTGATATGTTTCGAGGCGGCAGCGAGCGACATCTCGAAGGGCTCCGCCAGCTGGCTGACGGTGCGGGCACCTTCGGTCAGCTCATGGAGCATTCGGCGGCGGGTGGCGTCTCCCAGGGCATGGAAGACGGCGTCGAGGCGGGGGGAGTCTTCTAGTTCAACCATGTTGTTGAACATAGACGGGCCAGATTGATTGTCAACCCGATGGTTGAATGTCTATCCGGTCGCTTTCATCGCGGGGCGCCTGAGGTCCGACGCCAACCCCTCGCCCATCAGATCGATGAAGTTGTCGGAATAGAAGCGCGTGACCTGGGTGGGGGTGCAGCCGGCGAGGGTTTCGTCGAAGCGTTTGAGCGGGTTGCGTCCGCCTTCGACGTGGGGATAGTCGGAGGAGAAGAGTGCAATCTCGTCGCCCGAATTCCGGATGATCCAGCCGGCATCCTCGTGCGGATACGGTGCGGCGCGGAATTGGCGGCGGACGATTTCGGACGGCCTGGTGGAGAGTTTCTGCAGGCGCTCTTCGTTCCGGATGAAGGCATGGGCGGCGGAATCCATTGCGCGCATCCATCCGGGCACCCACGAAGCGCCGAGTTCGATGGCGCCCCATTTCAGCTTCGGGAACCGGTCGAACACGCCGTCGAAGATCAGCGTGGCGAGCGTCTGCATCGCCGATTGCGGGATCGGCATGTAGGACACGGAGGTGAAATTGTCGTCGCCGCCGTGGAAATCGGGCACCGGCGGCAGGCCGTTTTCCTTGTAGACGGGGTTCAGCTTCTCCTCCCCGCCGACATGCAGGAGGATGGGCAGGCCCGCCTCCTCCGCCGCGCGCCAGACGGGGTCCAGGCCGATATGGCTGGGCGAGTGTTTTTGTGGGCATACAGAGGGAACCATGATGCCTTTCGCGCCGAGCTGGATGGCGAGCTTCACGGTGGCATCGGCGCGGGCGAAATCCTCCAGTGGCACATAGGCAACAGGCAGCAAGCGCCGGTCGATGGAACAGAAGTCCGTCATCATCCGGTTGTGCGCATCTGCGGCAGCGTAGCAAAGTTCCAGGTCACCGGACTGGTCGAGGCCGAAATTGCCGAGGCAGAAGGTGGTGAAGACAAGCTGGCTGGCGAAGCCGAGACGGTCCATCGCAGCCGGGCGGTCCTCGCGGCGGAAGGCACCGAGGGCCTCATAGTTCTTCTTCAGGAGGATCGCCTCGCCGGCGGCGGCGCGGTAGGCCGCGTCCTCGTGGCGGACGCGTTCCTTGTTCATCCAGTGGGCGTGGGAATGCTTCAACTTGTAAACCGGCAGGTCGTGATAGCACGCCAGCAGGCGCTTCTCGAAATACGGGTCGAGCACGTCGGTCATCTCCATGAGATGGCTGTCAGCATCATGGATCAGACGCCCGGCCGCATAAGACATTTTGTTTCCTCCGCACGTTTTTGCAGAGGATGTCACAGACGGGCCGCTTGTCCAACCGGATCAGAGCGCGGCGATCACCGCGTCGGCCATTTGGCGGGTTGTCAGCTCGCCGCCGAGGTCGCGGGTGCGGGCGCCGCGATCGAGGGCCTTGCCGACAGCGGCGAGCAGCGCGTCGGCGGCCTTTTCTTTCCCGAGCGACCAGCGCAGGGCCATTTCGAGCGAAAGGATGGCGGCGCAGGGGTTTGCGATGCCCTGCCCCGCAATGTCCGGCGCCGAGCCGTGGACGGGTTCATAGAGACCCGGCGTGCCGGGCGCGCCAAGCGAGGCGGAGGGCAGCATGCCGATCGAGCCCGTCAGCATGGCGGCTTCGTCGGACAGGAGGTCGCCGAACAGGTTGTCGGCGAGGATCACGTCAAACTGTTTCGGGGCGCGGACGAGTTCCATCGCGCAGGCATCGGCGTACATATGCGCAAGGGCGACCCCGCCGCCGAACTCGGCATGCGCGAGGGTCACTTCCTGGCGCCAGAAAAGGCCGGATTCCATGACATTGGATTTCTCCACCGAAAGGACGCGGCCCGAACGGCCGCGCGCGATGTCGAATGCGACGCGGGCGACGCGCTCGATTTCCGGATGGGTGTAGATGGCGGTGTCATAGCCCCGGCGCAGGCCGCCCACTTCGTCGATGCCGCGCGGGGTGCCGAAATAAACGCCGCCGGTCAGCTCACGGACGATCATCAGGTCGAGGCCTTCGACCTTTTCGCGCTTCAGGCTGGAGGCGTCCACGAGGGCGGGAAAGCAGAAGGCAGGTCGCAGGTTGGCGAACACGTCGAGGCCCTTGCGCAAGGCGAGGAGGCCGGCTTCCGGGCGCAGGTCGCGCGCAGTGCCGGTCCATTTCGGGCCGCCGACGGCGCCGAGCAGGACGGCTTCCGATTTCAGCGCACGGGCCAGCGTCTCATCGGTCAGCGGGGCGCCATGCGCATCGAAGCTGGCGCCGCCGACGAGGCCGGTTTCGATCTCGATGTCGGCCACGAGCAGTTCGGCAATGCGGCGCGCTTCGGCGATGACTTCAGGGCCGATGCCGTCGCCGGGCAGGAGGAGGAGTTTTTTCTTCATCGTCAGGGGTCTCCGCGCGCATCGTGCTGCCGGGGGTCAGTAGCGAGCCGGACGCCAGCGCGCAACCGGCGTCAGATCGGTTCGGGCTCGGCGTCGTAGAGGCGGAGCGACCGGTCCGTGATGCCGAGTTCGGGGAAGAAGGCCCGCCAGGTGGCCATGTGGGCGGTCTTGAAATGCGCCGCGAGCGCCTCGCGGCTGGCCCAGCGTTCCGTGACGCGCACGAGGCCGGCGTCCAGCACATCGACGCTGTAGGCATAATCGAGGCAGCCCGGCTCGGCGCGGCTGGCGCGGACCATCTGTTCCATCACCGGGCGGGCAGCCTCGAGGTTTGAAGGCGGGATGCGGACCGTGCCTTCGATGACGATCACTGGTCCGCCTCGGGTGCGGGAGCGGTCTCTTCTTCCTGGGCTTCGGTTTCGACGGGCGCCGCCTTCTCCGGGATCTTCACGCCGGGCACTTCCGGCTTCATGCTGAAGGGATCGGTGTGGCAGGCGCCGAGCGCGCCGAGGAGGATGAGCGGAACGAGGAAGCGGACGGTGCCGGGCATGGGGACGTCTCCTTTTGGCCCGCGGGGGTTCAGCGGGCGGGTTCGAGCCAGGGGGTGGCGGCGCGGCGGCGGGCTTCGAAGGCGTCGATTTCGGGCGCCGACGTGAGCGAGGCGCCGATCTCGTCGAGGCCGGCTAACAGGTTCGACTTGCGGCCGGGGTCGATGTCGAAGGCGTGGACCTCGCCGTCCGGCGTGGTGACCGTCTGCGTCGCGAGATCGACCGTGAAGACGTGGTTCGATCCGCCGGCGGCTTTCGCGAGCTTTTCGCAGACATCCACCGGCAGGCGGACGGGCAGGATGCCGTTCTTGTAGCAGTTGTTGTGGAAGATGTCGGCAAAGCTCGGCGCGATGACGCAGGTGATGCCCTGGTCGAGCAGCGCCCAGGGGGCGTGCTCGCGCGACGATCCGCAGCCGAAATTCTCGCCGGCGATCAGGATGCTGGCCTTGGCATAGGCCGGCCTGTTCAGCACGAAGTCCGGATCGGGTGAGCCGTCCGCCTTGGTTTTCAGCTCGTGGAACAGGCCGATCGCAAGGCCGGTGCGGGTCGTCGTTTTCAGGAACTGTTTCGGGATGATCATGTCGGTGTCGACGTTCGACATCGGCTTGCCCTTCTCGAGCAGGGGCGCGGCGGTTCCGGTGAGGGAGGTGAATGGGGTCATGGGGGTGTTTTAATCGGCCACGCCGGAAATGAACAGGGTGGGTACGCTCAAAGTGCCGTCGCGGACGGTGAAGACGCGGGTGCCGGCGCGGCGGCCGGTGCGCACGTCCGAGACGTTGAAGTCCGCCTTTGCCAGCCGGTCATGGGCGGCTTCGATATCACCGACCCGCCAGGTGAGGCCCCAGAAACTGTCCGGTGCGGCAGGGTCTTCCCCCTGCCCCAGCCGGTGGGCGATCTCGACCGTCAGGCCGCCGGTGCGGAAGAAGATGAGGCGCACGCCCCATTCCGGCGCCGACCGGTCCAGCGCCAGGCGCAGACCGAGCTTGGCGCCGTAAAGCGCCATCGCCCGGTCCGGGTTCGGCGTATTGATGACGAGATGGTCGAGCGCGTGGACATGGCCGAGCGGGACTTCCGCCGGCTCGATGTCGCCGTCCAGCGGCTCGATGAAGAACCAGCGGACACCGGCGGACGCCTCCGGCGGACAGCGAAAGCGGCGCCAGGTGCGGCGGGCCTCGCGGGCCATGTCTTCGCTCTCCCCCTCCTCGATCACGGTGGGCGACAGGGCGAGGCGCGCGAAGGCGCGGTGATCGCCCGACAGGTCGGTGGAGCGGAAGGCGAGCGACTTTAGGCCCGGCCCTTCGGCCGTGATCCGCTCGCGCAGATGCTCTGCGCTTGGTCCGTGCCCGGCCGGCGCGACGAGTTCGAGGGCCGTGTTGCCCAGCTGGAAGAGAACCGTGGCGACGCCGGTATCGCTGTCGGCGCGCCAGTCCGGAGATCGGCCGAGGAGGGCAGCATAGACCGCCGTGCCCGCATCTATCTCGGGCGTCAGGATCACGATGTGATCGACGCCGCTGATCATGCCTTCGCGCTCGCTTGCGGCAGGCAGGTGTTCACGTCCTTGAAGCCTGGCAGCGCTTCGACGCGGGCGAGCCATTTGCGGACATTGCCATAGGGCGCGAGGTCGATGCCGGCCTGCGGGGCGTAGGCGGCGATGCCGTAGAGGTCGATGTCGGCGATGGTGGCGCCCTTGCCGACCAGCCAGTCACGGCCATCGAGCAGGGTGTTCAATTCCTTGAGGCCGCCCTGCGCCGATTGAAGGTTGGCCTCGGCAATCTGTTCGGGGAACTTGAAGAAGCCGAGCTTGAGCGCGCGGGTGCGGTAGATGCCGGTGGTCAGCGTGCCGGCGCCCCAGAGCTGCCATTCGCGGGCGCGCAGCCGCTCACCCCGGTCCTTGCCGCCGAACTGACCGGTCTCGTCGGCAAGATAGTCGAGGATCACGGACGACTGGCAGAGGCAGTAATCGGTCTGGCTGTCTTCCAGCACAGGCACCTGTCCGTAGCGGTTCCGGGCGAGGAAGGCGTCCGCCTTGTGCGCCCCGGCGCGCAGGTCGACATGTTCATAGTCGAACGGCGTGCCGGTGAGGCGCAACATCAGCGCCACCTTGTAAGTGGGGCCGGAGGCGAAGATGCCGTGTAGGGTGTAGCGGGCCATGAAAACTCCTGTTTGGCGGCCACCTTATGCAAGCAATGGCGGGAAATGGAAATCATGCCGTTGGGGATTGGGGGCTGGCCGCGCAGGATCGCGACGTTACACTCCCGGCCAACCGGACCGCCTGACAGGTACGGACGGAGGACGTGTGCATGAAAAACCGGCTTTTGGCACTAGCCCTGCTGGCTGCGGCGATTGTGCCACCCGCCGCAGCAGACGACGCCGTGCTCTACCAGTACCGCACCGGCATGATCCGGGATGGCGCGTCCGGCGCCGTGGCGCAGTTCCAGGCGGCGATGAACCCGGCACTGGCGGCCTGCGGTATCAACAAGGTGCTGCAGCCAGACGGCGCCTTCGGGCCCGGCACGCGCAGCGCCATCACGCAGCTGAGCGCGTGCGAAGCCATATCCGCCCAACTTGAACCAGGCAGCCCGGCCCGAAGCGGCGCGATCACAGCCGCGCTCTGGCAGTCCTTGCTGCCGGACACGCCGGTGCCGGATGTGGACGCCCGGGCCGCCGCGCTGAAACTGACCTTCGAAGCGACCGACTATGACCGCATGGAATGGAACTATTGCCAGAGTTCGCCGCGATACAATCCCGAAGCAGGTCAGGACGTCTGCTATTCCAATGATCGCGCCTCCTACATCACATGGGGACCGAACGGTGCGACCGCAGGGCATGGACGCGAAGTGCAGGCCATCCTGAATGCGTTTCTCGCGGCGAAGCCGGAGACGAGCGGGGTTGAACTCGACGCCGCGTTTGGCAGCCAGGCGACCGCAGTGCGCCGTATGCTGGAGCTGAACGGCGCGAACGCGGACTCGCCGCTGGAAATCTACCTGTGCGGTGTGTGGATAGACCCTGCGCGGCGGGCGGCCTGGAAGGCGGGCTTCAAGACGTTTGGCAAGATCCCGAGCGTCGGGGAGATCTACCGGGACGTGTACCGGTCCCAATCCTTCGATGGCGGCAAGATCGCAACCTTCTACAAGGTGTGGACCGCGCCGGAATTCGATCTGGAAGTCACCGAGATCGACCATGCCTTCTTTGTCGATAGGGCAACTCAAATGAGCGTTTCGGCTTCGGCTTTGACAACGGCACTCCGTACACTGAAGGCGGAAAGAGCCGCCGCCTGGCCACCCTCGCCTGCCGAGGTGCGCCGCCACATCGCGCTCAACGTGCGCGCGTCGAACAAGGCGGTGGTCGCTGACCGTCTGGGCCGCGACCTCGCCTTCTACGCTGCACAGATCGGCGCGGACACCTTGACCCAAGAGGAACGCAGCGCCGAGAAGCGCGGCAAGCCGAACGCCGAGGACCTTGGCCTGAGCGATGCGCACGTGATGCCGTTCTTTACCCCCGCCCCCACACGCGCGCACCCGATGCCAACAGGCACGGTCACGCCCGAAGAGGTAGCCATGTGCCCGGCCGCGGTGCTCGCGCCGCTATTGCCGCCGAAAAAGTAACGCGCGCTCAGAGCCCCTCAAACAGCGCCGTCGAGACATAGCGTTCGGCGAAGCTGGCGAGGATGACCACGATGGTCTTGCCCGCCATGTCCGGCCTCTTGCCGAGCTGGACAGCCGCATGCGCGGCGGCGCCGGACGAGATGCCGCCCGGAATGCCCTCGATCTTCGCCAGCTTGCGGGCCGTGGCAATCGCGTCGCTGTTCGACACTTTCAGCACTTCATCGATGAGGCTCGTATCGGCATTGCCGGGAATAAAACCTGCACCGATGCCTTGGATCATGTGCGGACCCGGCGCGCCGCCGGAGAGGACGGGCGAGGCTTCCGGCTCGACGGCGTACATCTTGAGCGAGGGTTTGCGCGGCTTTAGGACACGCCCGCAGCCGGTGAAGGTGCCGCCTGTGCCGATGCCGGAAATAACCGCATCCACCTTGCCGTCCGTGTCGGTCCAGATTTCCTCGGCGGTCGTCTTCTCGTGGATGGCGGGGTTCGCCGGATTGTCGAACTGGCTGGGCATGACCGCGCCGGGGATGGCGTCCAGCAATTCCTTCGCCTTGGCGATGGCGCCGCCCATGCCCTTTTCCTTCGGCGTCAGTTCGAGCTCCGCGCCGAGGAAGGCAAGCATCTTGCGCCGCTCGATCGACATCGATTCCGGCATCGTCAGGATCAGCCGGTAGCCGCGCTGGGCGGCGACGAAGGCGAGGCCGATACCGGTATTGCCCGAGGTCGGCTCGATCAGCGTGCCGCCGGGCTTCAGCTTGCCCTCGGCTTCGAGGGCGAGGACCATGGCGAGGCCAATCCGGTCCTTGACGCTGGCGAGCGGGTTGAAGAATTCGAGCTTGAAGAGGAGGTCGGCGCCCACGCCTTCGGCCTTCGCGAACTTCCCGGCGCGCACCAGGGGCGTCGATCCGATGGTTTCGAGGATCGAGCCATAGACGCGCCCCCGCGGGCCATCGAGCGTGATACCGCCATCGAGTTTTACATTGCCGGGCATGAGCTTCTCCGCAATCAAAGTGTTCTGGGCCGACTATCAGCTCGCATAGGCAGGAACGCAACTGAAGGGAGACGATAGGCGCAGCGCATACCGTTCGGAGTTGCGGGCGCCAGCGTCTTGCAGTCAAGTAAAGTCATGACCTACCTTCTGCTCAAAGCCATCATTTCGGGCGTCATGATTGCGGCCGTGTCCGAGATCTCGAAACGGTATCCCGGCATCGGCGCGTTGGTGGCGTCCCTGCCCCTCGTCTCGGTGATGGGGATGATGTGGTTGTGGCGCGACAAGCCCGACGCGACAACCATGGCGCAACATTCGGCGGCGACATTCTGGTATGTCCTGCCGAGCCTGCCGATGTTCCTACTGATACCTGCGCTTCTGAAACAGGGCCTGCCATTCTGGATCGCGCTGGGCGCAGGGTGCGCCCTGACCGTCGCGCTTTACGCACTCTTGACCTGGATCGGGCCCCGTTTCGGCCTGCGGCTCTGATCAGCACTCCCCGCAACTGCCCCCCACCGATTCCAGCAGCTTCGCGTCCTTGTCCATGCCGGGGTTGGGCGTGGTGAGGAGGCGGTCGCCGACGAAGATGGAATTGGCGCCGGCGAGCAGGCAGAGGGCCTGGCCTTCCGGGCTCATCGACTCGCGGCCTGCCGAGAGGCGCACCCAGCTTTTCGGGAAGACGATGCGGCAGGCGGCGATGGCGCGGACCAGCTCCAGCGTGTCGAGTTCGGCGCTGTTGCCGAGCGGCGTGCCTTTGATCGGGACGAGCTTGTTCACGGGCACGCTTTCCGGGTGCGGCGTGAGCTTCGAAAGCTCGTGGATCAGGCCGACGCGGTCGGCGCGGGATTCGCCCATGCCGAGGATACCGCCGCAGCAGAGCTTGATACCGGCCATGCGCGCGCGGCCAAGCGTTTCGAGCCGGTCGTCATATGTGCGTGTGCTGACGACGTCGCCATAATATTCGCGCGAGGTGTCGAGGTTGTGGTTGTAATAGTCGAGGCCGGCGGCCTTCAGCGCTTCGGCCTGTCCCTCTTCGAGCATGCCAAGGGTGACGCAGGTTTCGAGGCCTTCGGCTTTTACCGCCGAGATCATCTCTGCGACTTTCGGAAGGTCGCGGTCCTTCAGCGACCGCCAGGCGGCGCCCATGCAGAAGCGGTCGGCGCCGTTGGCCTTGGCGCGGCGGGCGGTCTCGACGACCTCGTCGAGGGGGAGCAGCTTCTCGGCCTTGAGGCCGGTATCGAACTTGGCCGACTGGCTGCAATAGCCGCAATCTTCCGGGCAGCCGCCGGTCTTGATCGACAGGAGCTGGGATTTCTGGACCGCGCCGTCCTTCCAGTTGGCGGCCTTCACGGCGAGCGCGCGGGCGAGCAGCTGGTCGAGCGGGAGCTCGTAGACGGCGGCGATCTCGTCGCGCGTCCAGTCCTGGCGGGGGGAGATGTCCGTCGTCATTCCAGTATTCCTTTATCTGTAAGCGGATTATCCGATGACGCCCGTGAGGGCGGCGCGGGCGGCAAGCTGGGGGCTCATCAGGTGGGTACGGCCGCCCCGGCCCTGGCGGCCTTCGAAGTTGCGGTTGGAGGTCGAGGCGCAGCGCTCGCCCGGGGCGAGGATGTCCGGGTTCATGCCGAGGCACATCGAGCAGCCGGGTTCGCGCCATTCGAAGCCGGCGGCGAGGAAGATCTGGTCGAGGCCTTCTTCTTCCGCCTGCGCGCGCACGAGGCCGGAGCCGGGCACGACCATGGCGCGCACGCCGGGCGCGACCTTGCCGGTCTTCGCGACGTCGGCCGCAGCGCGCAGGTCTTCGATACGGCTGTTCGTGCACGAACCGATGAAGACGCGCTGGACCGGCGTGCCGGCGATGGGATTGCCGCCTTCAAGACCCATATAGGCGAGCGCGCGTTCGCAGGCGGCGGCCTTGACAGGATCGGCGAAATCCTCCGGACGCGGAATATTTGCGGAGAGGGCTATCCCCTGTTCCGGGCTGGTGCCCCAGGTGACGGTGGGTTCGACGTCTTCGCCCTTGATGCTGAGAACATGATCGAACACGGCGTCATCATCCGAGCGCAGCGTCTGCCAGTAGCGTTCCGCCTTGTCCCAGGCGCTGCCGTGCGGGGCAGCGGGACGGCCTTTGACGTAAGCCAGCGTCTTCTCGTCCGGCGCCACGAGGCCGGCGCGGGCGCCGCCTTCGATGGAGAGGTTGCACAGCGTCATCCGGCCTTCCATCGACAGGTCGCGGACAACCTCGCCGCGGTATTCGATGACATAACCGGTGCCGCCAGCCGTGCCGGTGATCGCGATGATGTGGAGGGCAAGGTCTTTCGCGGTCACGCCTTCGCGTAGCTGGCCTGAGACCTCGACCGCCATGTTCAGCATCTTGCGCGCGCGCAGCGTTTGCGTCGCCAGCACATGCTCGACTTCCGACGTGCCGATGCCGTGGGCGAGCGCGCCGAACGCGCCGTGCGTCGAGGTGTGGCTGTCGCCGCACACGATGGTCATGCCGGGCTGAGTTCTCCCCTGCTCCGGGCCGACGACGTGGACGATGCCGTTGTTGATGTCGCCCATCGGGAAGAACTGGATGCCGTATTCGGCGACGTTGCGGGTCAGCGTTTCGAGCTGGTTGCGCGCTTCCGGATCCTTGACGCCGGCGAGGCCGAGGGCCTGGTTCTCGGTCGGCGTGTTGTGATCGGCGACAGCGAGGGTCAGTTCCGGGCGGCGCACGCGGCGGCCCGCGACCTTCAGGCCGTCAAACGCCTGCGGGGTCGTCACCTCGTGAATCAGGTGGAGATCGATATACAACAGGCTCTCGCCCGAAGCCGGGTCGGTATGGACGACATGCGCGTCCCAGATCTTGTCGTATAATGTCTTGCCTGGCATGGGGGCCTCTTCGTTGCGCGCCGCACAATAGCGGCGAAACGCGCGGAGAAAAGCCCGCGAGGCTGTTTCATTTTTTCAGGCGTGGCGCACTATTTTGCCGGTAGCCGGGGTCAATTCGTCCCGAGGCAGGCAATTCATGCCTTGCAACGACGCCCTCAGGGCCGCTTCGATCGGAGTGTGCGGCTCCTGGCCGAGGCGGCGCACCAGTTTCGTGTTGTCGAGGCGCACCGGCACGTCCCAGAGATATTTCATCTCGGCCATCTCGCCAAAGAGCCGGACGAAGGGCGACAGCGCGAGGACGACGGGCCAGGGGAAGGACCCGATCCTGGCGGATGGCGCGCTCGCCGCGCTGCGGACATGCCGGGCGAAATCCGCTCCGTCGTCGAACCAGTGGCCGCCAAAATGGTAGGTTTCGAAGGTGCCGAGGTCCTCATCGAGGTCCGCCAGCCGGGCGATTGTTTCGGCAAGGTCCGGCAGGTAGGCCCAGGCATGCCCGACGCCCTTCCGGCCGGGGTCGGTGATCGCTGTCACCGGCCGGCCGGACTTCACCATGGCGGAGGACAGCCAGGCATTGCCGGTCATGTGCGGTCCGAAAAAGTCCCCGGCGCGGACGAGCAGCACGCGCGCGCCCGATTCCGAAGCGCGGCGAAGACGGCTCTCCATCTCGACCCGGATCACACCTTTGCGGGTGCGCGGATTTTGCGGCGACGTTTCGCTGACGAGCGGAAAGGCGTCCGGTCCATAATTGTAGATCGTGCCGGGGAAGATGATGCGCGCGCGATTGGCGATGGCGGCGGCGACCGTGTTGTCGATCATCGGCAGGGCGAGGCCTTTCCAGTTGCGGTAGCCCGGGGGATTGACGGCATGGACGATCAGGCCCGCGTTCACGGCGGCGTCCTGCACGTCTGCCGCGGACAGGGCATCGCCCTCGATCCAGTCAGCTTCGGGAAGCAGGTGGGACACGCTGTCCGGGCGGCGGTGAAGCACCCGCAGCTGCCAGCCATGGCGCTTCAGGGCGCGCGCAGTTTCAAAGCCTATCCCGCCGGTGGCGCCGAGGATGAGAGCGATCTTGGACATTGTGTTTTCCTTTGCGGCTGATTCCGCTGATGAGGAGAAGTTGCAGCGCCGGCGCGATAAACGGAATTGCCGTAATATCTGTACCTGCTAAACGAAAATAATGGATCTGGCGCCGCTATCCTGGGATCACTGCCGATCGTTCCTCGGTGTCTGCCGGACGGGGAGCCTTTCGGCAGCGGCGCGGGCGAGCGGCCAGACCCAGCCGACGATTGCGCGCCATATAGCCCAGCTTGAGGACGCGCTCGGCGGCGGCGCACTGTTCATCCGTTCGCCGCAAGGCCTCACGCCGACAGACAAGGCGGGCGCGCTGCTCCCGCATGCATTGGCCATGGAAGCTTCCGCCGCCGCGATGCTGCGCGCAGCTTCAGGCAACACAGACGAGATCGCCGGGACGGTGCGGATCACGGCGAGCGTGGTGATCGGCGTGGAAGTGCTGCCCGGCATCCTAACCGGGATCAGCGCCGACTACCCGAACCTCGACTTCGAAGTCGTGCCCTCGAACCAGACAGCAGACCTGTTGCGCCGGGACGCCGACATCGCCGTGCGGATGGTGCGGCCGAGCCAGGGCGCGCTGGTGGCGCAGTCAGTCGGCGACATCATGCTGGGCATGTTTGCGCGCGAGGATTACCTGGCCCGGCGCGGCACGCCGCAGCGGCTGGAGGATCTGGCAAGCCATGCCGTGATCGGCGTCGACCGCGATACCGCTTCGCTCCAATCCCTGAAGCCCTTGGGTGTTACGCTGACGCGCGAGATGTTCGCCTTCCGGAGCGATAGCGACCTGGCCCAACTGGCGGCGGTGAGGGGCGGGTTCGGAATCGGGATCTGCCAGACGGTCCTTGCCCGGCGGATGGCCGGGATGGTGCGCCTGTTCCCGCAGGAGATTGCCCTTCCGCTCGGCACATGGATCACGATGCACGAAGACTTGCGGGGTAACCGGCGGATGCGGCTGGTGTTCGACCGGCTGGTGAGCGCTGTCGGCGCCTATGCACGGGAAACGCAGGCGCCCTGAAACGAAAAACGCCCCCACCGGATGGCGGAGGCGTTTGAACGTTTTCGTCCGGAGGGATGACTATTCTTCGGTCGCGGGTGCCTCGGCAGCGGCAGCGGCAGCGGCAGCTGCGGCTTCAGCGGCGGCGGCTTCTGCAGCGGCAACGGCCTCGGCGGCAGCGGCCGCTTCAGCAGCTTCGGCGCGGGCCTTGGCAGCGGTGTCCTTGCGGGCAACCTTTTCGGCGTCCTTCTGGCGGCGGCGCTCGGTTTTCGAGACGGCGACTTCCTGCGTCTCGATGCCGTGGCCCGTGGTGCGCTCGGCGATACGGGCGCCTTTGCCGCGCAGGTCGCGCAGATAGTAGAGTTTCGCGCGGCGGACGCGGCCCTTGCGGACCACTTCGATCGAGTCGATCGACGGCGAGACCACCGGGAACACGCGCTCGACGCCTTCACCGAAGGAGATCTTGCGGACCGTGAAGCTCTCGTTGAGACCCTGGCCGGCGCGGGCGATGCAGACGCCCTCGTAGCGCTGGACGCGCTCACGGTCGCCTTCCTTGATCTTGACGTTCACCGCCAGCGTGTCGCCGGGCGAGAAAGTCGGAATTTTCTTGTCGCCGAGAACGCGGGCCATTTCGGCCGTCTCAAGCTCTTTAATCAGGTTCATCGCCAGTCTCCGGCGCAACAGAAGTGGGGGGTCGGGAGTAAGCGGCGTATAAATCGGGGCGGCGGTCAAAAGTCAACGCCTTTGAGCGGCTGAGGCGCCACTCTTCTATACGCTTATGGTCTCCGGAGAGGAGAATGTCGGGAATTGGCCGCCCTTCCCAGTCCCGGGGCTGGGTATATTGGGGGTGTTCGAGGAGGCCGGTCTCGAAAGACTCGCCCGTCAGGGAGGCCGCATTGCCCGCCACCCCGGGCAACAATCGCACCGCCGCCTCAACCATCGCCATGCCCGCCACATCGCCGCCGGCGAGGACAAAATCGCCCAGCGAGACTTCCTGCATGCCCCGGGCTTCGAGGACCCGCTCGTCCAGCCCCTCGAACCGGCCGCAGAACAAGACGACGCCGGGACCGGCCGCCCAGTCGCGAGCTATTTTCTGGTCAAAGCGGGGGCCGCGCGGGGAGAGGTAAACGAGGGGGCGGCCATTCCGGGGCACGCTGTCGATGGCGGCAGCGGCCACATCGGCGCGCAGGACGAGGCCCGCCCCGCCCCCGGCCGGCGTGTCATCGACCTTGCGATGCTTGCCGAGCCCGAAGGTGCGCAGGTCGACCGTCTCCAGCGCCCAGATGCCCTCGGCGCGCGACCGACCCAGGATCGAGACGCCGAGCGGGCCGGGATATGCCTCAGGCACGAGGGTGATGCAGGTGGCGGTGAACATGCCGTGTGCCTAATTCATCCCGCCGTGCGGCGCCATGGCCTTCGCGGCAGACGATGATTGACAGCCTGCGACATCAACCTGAAGATAAACGCGTTCACCGGAGGGGTTGTGGAGGGCGCCATGGAAAAGTTGATCCCGAAATTCGAGACAATGGACGACATCAACAAGGCGCTGCGGACGGCAGGAATCTGCGGCCTGGTCGTTGCCGCGATGACGCTGCTCGGCTTACTGTTCGTCCTTTTCGGCGGAGACATAGCGGCCGAAGACAAGCTTGGCAGCATGATCGGTATCGGTGCCGAGCTCCTGCTGATCCTCTTGTTCACGTGGCGTTTCTCGATGCACCGGGGCGTTGTGAGCGGCGTTCTCCTTCTCGCCCTATTCCTCCTGGAAACCTTCCTGAAGATCGTCAGCGGCACGACCAGTGTGGCTTGGATATTCGTATACGCCGCCTTGATACTCGGGATTGTGAACGGGTTGCGCGCCTGCTTCGCGTACAAGCGTATCGCGCCCGGCATGTTGGTGGCGGACACGTTCTGACTCATCCGCCAATCGTGCTCTCGTCCGGCTTGAGTTCCGGCGGGTCCACATCCTTCGGCTTTTCCGCGCCGCCATTGCCGATCATCAACTCGCGCCCGGCCATCATGCCGCCGGTCAGCTGCAGGGCGAAGCGTTCCTCGTCGCGGCGGCGCAGTTCCGCGATGGCATCATCGATGGCATCCTCGGGCTCGCCCAGACGGTCCAGCGCGGCGCGGGCGAACTTGATGGCGGATTCGAAGGTTTCGCGCACCGGATAGTCCACCCCGGCCTTCACCAGCTCAAGGCCGTGCTCGCGGTCATAGGCGCGGGCGAGCAACAGCGCGTTCGGGAATTCATGGCGCACCAGCTCGACCATCCGGGTCGCCGCCGCGCGGTCATCGACGCAGACCAGGATGAGCGACGCGTTCCCGGCCCCGGCGGCGTGGAGGATGTCCAGCCGCGCGCCGTCGCCGAAATAGACCTTGAAGCCGAAGGAGGCCGCGACCCGGATCATCTCCGGATCATTGTCGATGGTGGTGACGGAATAGCCGCGTGACAGCAGCGGTTGGCTGACGACCTGGCCGAACCGGCCGAACCCGATCAGCAGCGCCGTGCCGACCGCGTCTTTCGGCGTCTCCATGCCGGTCTCGTCGACCACGACTTCCGGCATCAGCCGGTCGTGGATGGCCACCATCAACGGCGTCATCACCATCGAGACGATGATGATCGCGGTGAGGACAGCGCTGCCTTCCGCGTCGATCAACCCGACGCCGAGCGCGGCGGCGTAGAGCACGAAGGCGAACTCGCCGCCTTGCGTCATCAGGACGGTGCGCTCGGCCGCTTCGCGGTGACTGGCCCGGAACAGGCGCGCGACGCCGTAGACGCCCGCCGCCTTGAGCAGCGTGAACGCAATCACGCTGAGGGCGATCAGCTGCCAGTTGCGCGCCACGACGTTCAGGTCCAGCGACATGCCGACGGCGAGGAAGAAGAGGCCGAGCAGGATGCCGCGGAACGGCTCCACATCGGCTTCGAGTTCATGGCGATAGGACGATTCAGATAGAAGTACACCGGCGAGGAAAGCCCCCATCGCCGTCGACAGGCCGCCAAGCTGCATACCCCAGGCCGCGCCCAAAACGATGAGCAGCGCCGCTGCGGTCATCACCTCGCGCGCCCTTGCGGCGGCAAGCAGGCGGAAGACGGGGTTGAGCAGATAGCGGCCTGCGACCACGAGCGCCGCGATGGCGCCAATCCCGATGGCCACGCCGCGCAACCGCTCGGTGATCGACACCTCGCCCCCGCCCGGCGCGAGGAAGGCGACCAGAGCCAGAAGCGGCACGATGGCGAGATCTTCCAGCAGCAGGATGGAGACAATCCGCTGGCCCTTCTGCTTGGCGAGGTCGCCGCGTTCCTGCAGCATCTGCATGACGATGGCGGTCGAGGTGAGCACGAAGCCGGTGCCGGCGATCAGCGATTGCTGCGGCGTATAGCCGAGCGCGACCCCGACCCAGGACAGCAGCAGGATGCAGACCAGCACTTGCGCCAGCCCGAGCCCGAAGATCTCCTTGCGCATCGACCAGAGCCGCGACGGCTGCATCTCGAGGCCGATGATGAACAGGAACATCACCACGCCAAGCTCAGCGACGTGCAGGATGGCCTCCGGCTCGGTGAAGACGCGGAAACCGAAGGGCCCGATCACGAGGCCGGCGGCGAGATAGCCCAGCACCGAGCCGAAGCCGATCCGCTTGAAGAGGGGCACGGCCAGCACGGCCGAGCCGAGCAGGACAACGATGGCGCCGAGATCCGGCCCGTGGGATTCGACTGCCATGACGGTCTCCTGTCTCGCCCGCAAACCTTACAGGCCCCGCCCGCAGGCGCAAATGGGGCGGCAGGTACCGCGCCAAGCCGGACATCAACCGGTTAGGGTTTCTGAAGATTCAGGCGCATATACAAGGCACATTGCAACAGGAGCCCCCCCATGACCCCGTCCCGCCGTCAACTTCTGGCCGGTACCGGCCTCACCCTCGCCGCCGTCTCGCTCAGCGCCTGCGGCACGATCATGTATCCCGAGCGAAAAGGACAGATCGACGGCAAGATCGACACCACGGTCGCCATTCTCGATGGTATCGGCCTGCTGCTGTTCCTGGTGCCCGGCGTGATCGCTTTCGCCGTCGATTTCTCCAACGGCACGATCTACCTGCCAGGCACCGGCCGCCGCGCGGAGGCCACCCGCGTCAAGGAAGTCGCCTATACCGGCGCGCTGACCAAGGCCCGTCTCGACAGCGTGTGGACCGAAACCTATGGCTACGACGCGCCGTTCGCCCTGTCCGGTCTTCAGCGCCGCCCGGTCGAAAGCCCGGCCGTGCTGCACGCCGAGCTCGCCCGGCATGCCGGCCAGCAGGTCTTTGCGGGCTGATTTCGCCGCACCGATTGGATTCCGGCCCGGGCTGGACTAGGCAGGAGGCGCATGACCGACGCCCCTGCCCTTTCCGTTCTGATCCCCTTCTTCAATGAAGCGGGCAACGTGCACCCCGTGATCGACGAGGTGCAGGCTGCGCTGGCGGGCATCGATTTCGAGATCATCTGCGTGAACGACTGCTCGGGCGATGCCACAGGCACCGAGCTGGCCGAAGCGCAGGCGAAGCATCCGGGCACGGTCCGGGTGCTGACGCATGTGGCGCGGCGCGGCAAATCGGCGGCGCTGTTCACCGGCCTCAAGTCCGTGCGCGGCACCTGGGTCCAGCTGCTCGACGGGGACGGCCAGAACGATCCGGCGGACACGGCGCGTGTCTGGAAGGAGCAGATCGCGCCCGGCGCGCCGCCGCGCCTCGGCATCATCGCCGGCAAGCGGAGCAGCCGCAACGATTCCGGATTCAAATGGGTGCAATCGCGCGTCGCCAACGGGGTGCGCCGGTTCGTGCTGCAGGACGATGCCACCGATACGGGCTGCGGCTGGAAACTGATCCGCACGGCGGCGTTTCGCGACCTGCCCTTCTTTGCGTCGATGCACCGTTTCCTGCCGGCGCTGGTCAAACGTGCGGGCTGGGACGTGCGCGAAGAACGCGTGAACGACCGGCCGCGCCTGGCCGGTCAGTCCAAGTATGGATTCCTCGGACGGCTCGGCGCCGGCATCTTTGACCTGATCGGTATGTTCTGGCTGGTCCGCCGGGGCGGATACGGCGTCGCCGCCGAGTGGAACGATCCACGCGGCGGCTAACCTGGTTCAATCAGGGCAATCTAGTCATCGCCGTTACGGCGGCGGAACCCGCCCTTGCCGCTGTCTCGCGGCGCGGCATCCCGGTTGACGTCCCGGCGCGTCTCCTGCGGCGCTTCTGCCGGAGGCGGTGGTGGCGGAGGAGGAGAAGCCGCAGCCGGCGAGGCCCGCCGCCCGCCGTCTCCGCTGGAAATGCCGTCACCCGAGCGTCCGATGCGGCGATCACCGTCGCCGCCCCGGCCGCCGCCGCGCCAGCCATCTCCGCCAGCGCCGCGCGGGCCGGAAACCTCCGGGGACGGACCACCGAGCAGGCCGACCGGTTCACCGCCGCGCCCACCCCGGCCCGGCCGGGGATCGGCGGGCGGCGTCACGAGGGCTGGTCCCGAACCTGCGCCGGGCAAGACCCCGCCCCGGCCGCGACCCGAACCCGGATCTGACGGGATGGGACTGGTCAAGCTGCCCGTGCCGCGCCGGCCGTCGCCGCCGCGCCCGGGGCGCGGATCAAGCGTGACCGTACCCGAACCGCCGGCGCCCGGGCCCCAACGGTCACCCGGAACGTCCCGGCCCGGACGATCATCACGTCCGTCACGGCCACCGCCGGTGTCACCGGGGCGTCTGTCGCCGCCGCGACCATCGCGGCCATCCCGTCCGTCGCGACCGTCTCCGCCACGGCCATCGCGCCAGTCGTCGCCACCGCGCCGGCCGTCACGCCAGCTCCAGTGACCGTGCCGCCAGTCCGACCGGCGATAGTCCCAACCGCTCCAGTAGGGGTTGATCACGGACGGACGCGGATGCCAGCGATAGCTGGTGGTGTACCGGATCCTGCCGCGCGGGCTCCACGCAAAACCATAGGGGTCGTAGCCCCAGGTCGGGCTGTAATAACCGTAGCGGTAATAGTCGGGCGAAGAACCGTAGTGGGAGACGCTGATCCCCCAGGAGCTGGCATAGCCATTGGTCCAGGTGTCGTATCCGTAGATTTCGTTGTCGGCGTACCGGATGTAGCCATACTTGTCGCGGGTGAACATGAGGCCGTGCTGGGCCTCGGTGTATTCGTAAACCGGGCGGGCGGACGATACGCGTCCCGCCAGACCGAACCAGCCGAGGTCGCTGACATCCTCGCGGATGAACACGCAGCGCCCGGTGAAGTCCTTGTGCTCGCACAGCTCCCACTGACCGGCAAAGACGGCAACGGAGCGCGGGCGGTCATTGAAGCCGAGATCGCTCAGCTTGTTGAAGGGATCGTACACATCCCGGACATCGCCGTAATAGTTCTCGTCACTGAACAGCGCGATGGCGGCCGGTACGTCCTCGCCGCCGCGGCCATAGTCTGCAGCGTACTGCGCAAGCGCAGACGGCGCGGTGAAGAAGGCAGGAACCGTCAAGGCGATGACGGTGCGCAAGGATAAGCGGCGCATGCGGACTCCTTTCGTCCATTACACCTGCAGAATGACATGCGGGATATGAACCCCGCGCAACATGCGGCGCCGAAACACGGCTATTGGCTGCACTCGTCTCCGGCCGGGTCATCACTTCCCGGCTCGCTCCAGACCGCCAGGTCCGGGATCATCACGCGGCGCGCGGCCATGTCGATGACGGGCACATCGGCGCGGGTGAACGGCACGAACACGGTTGCCGGAAGGCCGGTCACCTCGACTTCGAGCAGATCGCCGGACCCGAAATTCTGGACCGAGCGCACGCGCCCGGCCGGCGCATCGCCGCCGGTGAACACGTCCAGCCCGGCGAGATCCTCGATGTAGAACTCATCGTCCCCGGCCTCGGGAAGACGGGCGCGCGGCACATGCAGCAGGCGGCCGCGCAGGGCGTCCCATTCTTCCTTCTGCTTCATCTCCTTTGGCCGGACGATGAAATGGTCCTTGCCCGGCCGGGCGGATTTCGGCGTGAGCACGACGGCGCCGTGTTCATCCGTCAGCGGTCCATAGCCGAACAGGGCCTCCGGATCGGCTGTGAGGCTCTTCACGCGGACTTCGCCGCGAACACCATGGGCGCCCCTCAGGACGCCCACAGCAATCAGTCTGTCAGGGGTTTTGGCTGCCATGCGCCGCTTCTAGCGGCAGACCACGTCCGAGAGAACAGGCCCCGGTGCTTTATATGCGGCCTCGTCAAAACCGTTGTCCTGGCAAAACCGGGTTGCTGCGCCGTCGCGGTTGGAAATGCGGGCCCCGCGATAGGTCGGCGCCGGGAAGAACACCGACTGTTCGCCCTCGAAGCCCCCTGCTCCGCCGCCCGGGCCGGGTGGATAGAAGGGGTCCGGTACCGGCCGGCGCCACGGCCCCTCGCGGCGCTCATCATACCGGCGGAACGACGAGATCGCATCATTCAGGGTGATGGCGCCCAGATCACTGACCGACGCATCCAGGAGTTCGCAAGTGCCGCGATAGTCGTTGTCGGCGCAGACCAGCCAGGTGCCGCGCGTGATCAGGACCGAGCCGGCCGTGTCGTTGAAGCGGAACTGGCTGAGGCGCGCCTCACCTTCATCGAAGCCGAGGAAGGGTCCGCGGAAATCCCGGTTGGCGAAGAAGGCGATGTCATAGCTGCGCGGGCCACGGTCATAGGCGGTGACCTGGGCCGACGAGATATTGCCCGACAGGCCGATCTCCCCGAGATTGCGCACCGTGCGGTCAACGTATTCGCAGCGGCCCTTCAGGTTGCTGTCCGAGCACAGGAGCCAGACGCCGCCCTTGACCTCGACGCTGCGCGCCGTGTCGTTGAAGCGGAGCCGGCTGAAACTCGTCTGGTCGCCCGTCAGCGTGACCGACGCGCCGCGCAGGCCGGTATCGGCAAAGAGGGTGATCTCGGCCGGACCGTTCGCCGGCGGCGGGCCGCGCCGGAAGGCTTCCACCTCATCCTTCTGGGCCTGCGCCCCGGGCGCGGCCGCCATCACCAGGAAGGCGGCGGCGAGAAGCGATTGGGCGAGAATATCACGGGGCATGGCACAGTCTCCAGAAAACAGAGACATTTCTGCCGCAGCCCACCTGAACGGACAATGCGGAGCTTGTTGGCCGCCGTTCAGCCCGGCGGATCAGTACCCGCGGCGATGCCGGTTATCCGGCAGGAGGCGGACCGAGGAGATGCTGCCCGAAAGCCCGGCATCCCTGAGATCACTCACCGGCCGGTCGAGCGTGACGCACCGGCCTAGATAATTGCCGTCCGCGCAGACTGCCCACACGCCCGAGCGCACATCGACGCTGCGCGCGCGGTCGTTGAAGCCGGCCCGCGACAGGTTCGGCTCGTCCCGGTTCACGGTCAGCGCGTCACCGCGAAGTCCAGTCTGCGAAAACAAGGTGAGGCTGCCATAGCCGGGACCGGCCTGTCCGGGCGGATAGCCGTAACCGTCCACCGGACGCATGGATGAAATGTTGTTGTTCATTTGCAGGGCCCGGAGGCTGGGCGTGCTGGACGTCAGCACTTCGCACCGCCCACGGAAATTGGCATCCGTGCAGACTTCCCAACTGCCGGAATTGATCCGGATCGAGGAGATCGCATCATTCAGGCGGTACTCCACGAAATCCGGCACCGCCCCGTCGAATGACTGCGCGGTGCCGGAATAGTTTTCGCCCTCGTGCACCACCACCTCGCTGCGCTCGATTCCGCCGTAGCCTGGTCCGTAGCCGCCGGAGACACAGGCGGGAATGACGAGAGCGGCGATGCAGGCGGCGCCTGCGAGCAATTTGGAGGGGCGGATCACGGGCAGAATCTCCGTTTGAGGGGTCGATACGGTATTAACGCCCCAGGCCGTGTTCCGTTCCCGTCCCGCACGAACGCACCGCCCAAATACAAAAGGCCGGCGCCCAGGGGACGCCGACCTTCTGGTGAACTGCGCGCCTGCCGGCGATCAGCCTATTCGGCTTCGGCGGCCTCAACCGGCGCAGCGGCAGCGGCGGCCTTCGCGGCGGCCTTGCCGGCGCGCTCCTTGGCACGTTCCTGGGCTTTCTTGCCGGGTTCGCCCTTTTTCGGGTTGTTGCCGTTGGTGAACGTCGCCACAGGTTTGCCGTCCACTTCGACTTTCGAGAGGAAGCGCAGCACGCGCTCTGTCGGCTGGGCGCCCTTCTTGATCCAGTCGGCAGCCTTGACCGCATCGACCTTCACGCGCTCGGCGGAATCTTTCGCGAGGCGCGGATCATAGGTGCCGATCTTCTCGATGAAGCGGCCGTCACGCGGGGCGCGCGCATCGGCCACGACGATCGAGTAGAAGGGGCGTTTCTTGGACCCGCCGCGGGCGAGCCTGATTTTGAGTGACATGGGGATCTCCTGTTAAGTCTTGTCTCTCGGGGTTCTTGGTCTATTCGGCCTCACGGCCACGGATCTGTTCATGGTGGCGGATCACTTCCGCCACGATGAAGGCGATGATTTTCTCGGCGAAAGCCGGATCGAGGCCGGACTCGTTGGCGAGGCGCTTGAGGCGGTCAATCTGCTCGGACTCGCGGGATTTGTCCGCCGGCGGCATATCGTGCAGCGCCTTCAGCTTGCCGACTTCCTGGGTCAGCTTGAAGCGTTCGGCCAGCGTGTGGATCAGGATCGAGTCCATGTTGTCGATGGACGAGCGAAGCTGGTTCAGCTGGAACAGGGCGAGGGTCTGGTCGGGGTGGGTCATTTCTTCTTGCTCCCGGGAAGGCCGGGCAGCGAGCCGCCACCGAGGCCGGGTAGTCCGCCTGCGGAAGGTCCGCCGAGACCCGGCAGGCCCCCGCCGCCGCCCATGCCGCCCATCTTGGCGAGGTCAGCGGGCGAGAGGCCGGCGGCCTGCGCGGCACCGAGCATGCTTTTCATGCCGCCCTTGGTGCGCATCTTCTTCATCATGGTCGCCATCTGGAGATGCATCTTCAGGAGCTTGTTGACGTCCGACACATCGACGCCGGCGCCGGCGGCAATCCGTTTGCGGCGCGAAGCGTTCAGCACGGCCGGCTTGCGGCGTTCGGTTTTCGTCATCGACAGGATGATCGCCTCCTGGCGCTTCAGAACCCGGTCGTCGAGATTGGCATTCGCCATCGCTTCCTTGGCTTTGCGTGCGCCCGGCATCATGCCCATGATGCCGCCGAGGCCGCCCATGCGCTGCATCTGGCGCAATTGTTCCGCCAGGTCGTCGAGGTCGAATTCGCCCTTCTTGAGCTTCGCGGCCATGCGCTCGGCTTTTTCGGCGTCCATCTGCTCGGCCGCTTTTTCGACCAGGCTGACAATGTCGCCTTGCCCGAGAATACGGCCCGCAATGCGCTTGGCATCGAAGGTGTCGAGACCGTCCAGCTTTTCGCCGACGCCGAGGAACTTGATCGGCAGGCCGGTAACCGCGCGCATCGACAGCGCCGCGCCGCCGCGTCCGTCGCCGTCCATCCGTGTCAGGACGAGTCCGGTCAGCGGCAGGCGCTCATGGAAGCGCCGCGCGGTTTCCACGGCGTCCTGACCGGTCAGCGCATCGGCGACCAGCAGCACTTCCGACGGGTTGGCAATGGCGGCAATCTCGGCCGCCTCGCTCATCATCTGCTCGTCGATCGAGGTGCGGCCCGCCGTATCGAGGAAGAGGACGTCGTAGCCGCCGATCTTGGCAGCCTGCACGGCGCGCCGCGCGATGTCCGCAGGCAGCTGGCCGGGGATGATCGGGAGGGACGAAACGTTCGGGCCGGCCTGCTGGGCAAGGACTGCCAGCTGTTCCATGGCGGCCGGGCGGCGCACGTCGAGCGAGGCGAGCAGCACGCGCTTCTTGCCCCGGTCGGCAAGGCGCTTGGCGATCTTGCCTGTCGTCGTCGTTTTACCCGAACCCTGAAGGCCGGCCATCATCACGACGGCCGGCGGAACATCAACGCGCAGGTGGGACTCTTCCTCATCCGCGCCGAGCATTTCGACGAGGGCGTCATAGACGATCTTGATGACCTGCTGGCCCGGGCGAACCGAGCGGATGACTTCCTCGCCGACCGCGCGCGCCCGCACCGTTTCGATGAAGTCCTTCACCACCGGCAAGGCGACGTCGGCCTCGAGCAGCGCCACCCGGATTTCGCGCAAGGCTTCGCTGACGTCCTTTTCGGACAGCGCGCCGCGCCCGGTCAGGCCGTCAAAGATACTGCCAAGGCGTTCGCTCAGGGTGTCGAACATCGCTTCCGTCTCCTCATGACGCGCAAAGCCGAAAAGCCCCGCTGAGCGAAACTTCGCCGGGCGGGGGGCCCCGCTTGCCTCAAGGGCCAGTCAGGGCGCGCTTATCAAATTGCGCGAGATGTGGGGGCCGTAAAGCACGGCGCATTCCACAGGTCAAGCAACCTGCAGGGCCCGGACCCGGTCCTGCAGCAGCGTCATGGCGGTGCGGATCTCCGTATCCACGAGGGAATAGACCGCCATGTTGGCCCAGGTGCCCTTGGCGACGCGCATGTGGCTGCGCAGCAAGCCTTCCCGCGTGGCGCCGAGGCGCTCGACCGACTTGATCGCCGGGATATTCTCTTCATCGATCAGGTATTCGATGCGGCGGATGCGGCAAGCCTTGGCCCGGCCGATCAGCGCCAGCGCGGTGGCTGCCGGCACAACGCCGCTGCGCATCTCCTTGGGATGCCACTGGTATCCGATGCGCAGGCGCCGGTGCGTGCGGGAAATATCGAGATAGGCGGCGACCCCCGCAAAGGCGCCGTCCGACATGCGTGTGACGGCAAACGGCACCGACCGGCCGGTCAGCGCGTCGGCCAGCGTGTGGTCGAAATAGGCCTTGAAATTGGTGCCCGTGGGGATGACCGGCATCCACTGCCACATCGCCTCTACCGCGCCGGACTCCGCGAGCGCCGTGCGATGGGCCTCCGTGAGAAGATCCAACCGCACACCCGCAACCTCAAGACCGGGCGCGTCGAGTTTCATGGCGCTATTCGTGCCATAACCGGCGCGCCCGGACAAATCACGAGGGCGCGACTAGTTTCCAGTTTTCGGAAACAGTTGCCGGGCGAGGTAGGTGTATTCCAGCGCCGAGCGTTTGGCGCGGGCCGTCTGATCGGCGGCGGCCGCGTGGCCGCCATCGGTGTTCTCGAAATACAGGAACGGCAGGCCGGCCTCTTCGAAGCGTTTCGCCATCTTGCGGGCATGGCCCGGGTGCACCCGGTCATCCTTGGTCGAGGTGACGAAGAACGGCACGGGGTACGGCTTCGACGCATCGAAGTTCTGGTAGGGCGAGATTGTCTCGAGGAAAGCGCGCTCCTCGGCAATGTCGGGCGAGCCATACTCGCCGACCCATGAGGCGCCCGCCAGCAACAGGTGGTAGCGCAGCATGTCGAGCAGCGGCACCTGAACGACGACGGCGTTCCAGAGGTCCGGCCGCTGGTTCAGCATCACGCCCATCAGCAGGCCGCCATTCGAGCCGCCCATGATGCCGAGATGTTCAGGGCTTGTGATCTTGCGCGCCACGAGGTCTTCGCCGACCGCAATGAAGTCATCATAGATGCGCTGGCGGTTCAGCTTGAGGCCCGCCTGGTGCCAGTTCGGTCCGAACTCCCCGCCGCCCCGGATATTGGCCAGCACATAGACCCCGCCCTGCTCCAGCCAGAGCCGGCCGGTGACCGGGCTGTAGCCCGGCGTCATCGACACCTGGAACCCGCCATACCCATAGAGCAGGGTCGGCGTCGCCGCGTCGAGCTTCATGTCTTCGCGGTGAACGATGAAGTAGGGCACCTGCGTGCCGTCCTTCGAGGTCGCAAAGTGCTGCTCGACCTTCAGGCCTTCGGTATCGAACTTCGCCGGCAGGCTCTTGAGGGTCGCCGCGTCACCGGTCGTGATGTCATAGCTCAGCAGCGAATCCGGCGTCAGGAAGTCCTCGTAGTTGAGGAACACCGCCGTTTCGTCCTGGTCCGCGAAGGCAATCCCGACCTGGCCGGAGCCCGGCAGGGTGATTGGCGCGGTGGTCCAGCCGCCGTCCGAAGGCTCGAGCCGCAACACCTTGCCCACGACATTGTCGCTGATCGCCAGCAGGGCGGCCCCTTTCGCGACGGCGACGCCGTCAACGGCCTGCGTGGCCGACGGCCGGAAGACGAGGCTGACCGGCGGCAGCGCGCGCGTGGTCAGGAAGGCGTCGAGTTCGAACGCGACAAGATCGCCCGCCTTGAACGCGTCCTGCCCGTCGGGTGTCCAGTCCTGCTCCAGCGTGAACAGGAACTGGCCCTTGTAGATGCCCTTCGGCGACGCTTTCAGCGGCAGCGGCCATTGCACCGCCCCGGTTTCGCCTTCCGGGAACCAGAAGTATTTCGAGGTGAAGAAGGTCTCGGCCTGCACCGCGCCCTGCAGAATGCGGCCGTCTTCCAGTTTCATGGTCATCGGCCAGACGCCGACATCCGTGGCGGTGCCGCGTATCACCTCTTCGGCGCTCTCCACCGGCGTGCCGCGCTGCCAGCGCTTGACGATGAACGGATAGCCGGACTCCGTCAGCGTACCCTCGCCCCAGTTGGTGGCGATCAGCAACGTGTCCGGCCCCGCCCAGGCGAGACCCTGCTTGGCCTCTGCCGTGACAAACCCGCCGTCCACGAACGATTTCGTCTCGATGTCGAACTCGCGGTTGATCACCGCGTCCTTGCCGCCATCCGACAGCGACAGGAGACAGCTGTACTTGCCGCCCGCCTTGGGCCGGAAACAGTCGGCGCCCTTGTAAACCCAGTTCTTGCCTTCATCGGCGGCGAGCTTGTCGATATCGAGGATCGTCTCCCAGTCCGGCGCATCGGCCGCGTAGCTCGCCAGTGTCGTGCGGCGCCACAGGCCGCGCACGTTCACCGAATCCTGCCAGAAATTGTACACGAGGCCGTCGCGCACATTGCCGTACGGGATGCGCTCGCTGGAATTCAGCACCTCAAGCGCCGCCGCCTCGTAACCCGCATAGCGCGGATCGGCTTCCAGCTCGGCCAGCGTGCGCGTGTTCTGCGCATTGACCCAGGCGAGCGCGTCTGCGCCCTCGACCTCTTCCAGCCAGAGGTCTGCCGTTTCGTCGTAAGCGGCCGTTTCAGCCTGGGTTTCAGCGGTCACGGTTGTCTCCGGGTCTGGGCCTGTTGCACAGGCAGCAAGGGCGAGGGCGGTGAGGGAAATTAGAACGGCGCGCAAATGTGGGTTCCTCATTCTGGAGCGCAGCCGCCGGCATCCGGGCGCGAGCGCGAAGCCGGTTTGATAGTCAACAGTCCGCAGGCTTGTAAACCGGCTCAGGGCAGGCGTTCGAGCACGATGCTTTCAATGAAGATTGACCGGCGCTTCGCCGGCACCACCGGACGCACGGCAAGATAGTCGACCCCCTGCTCGCCCGAGACGACCGGCACGTCATACTCGAAACTGAAGTCCGTAAAGCCAGGCTGCAGCGCAAACACCTGCCATCCCGACTCGCCGACCCGGCCGGCCGAATAGTTCACCTTGATCTCCATCGCGCCCTGATCGTCCGCCGGCCGCGCCCGCACCGTGGCGCGGATCTTCCGGCCGGAGAACTGAACCTCGATATCGGGTGCCAGACGGAAATGCGGGCCGAGCTCCGGCGCATCGGCGAGCGCGTCGGCGTCGGCATCGATCTGGAGCACGTACCCCTTGTCCTGCGTGCGCAGCAGCCGGGTGCGCGCCTCACCACCGGCAATCACCTTGTTGAGATAGCGCCCCTCAATCACGATCCGGTCGTAGTTGACCCCGTCGCCCGCGACCGAGCCGGTCGGCAACTGGCCGATCCCCGGCTGCAGCGCAACAAACACCATCAACACAACAAGCAGGCCGGCGAGAGGAAAGAAGATCCGGTCGCGCATGATGCTGTCCTCCGCCGTCATCCAAACCCGACACGCGCCACGCTGGCCAAGTCGGGATGCTCCTGTTAGCAGGGTCGCGGGTTGATTGGCGAGCCATTTGCAGCGCGAGCCTGCAGGCGGGAGGATGCATCAGAATGACGACAAGCGCACTGCGCCGCCGGGCCAAGGAAGCCCGGCGCTGGTTGTTCGACAGCTGCTTTCCGCTTTGGGCGGAATACGGACTGACCCCGGCCGGCCTGTTTCCCGAAGTCCTGTCGCTGACCCATGACGAGGTCGGGCGCGAGCTGACGCGGGTTCGCGTCCAGGCCCGCCAGACCTATGTGTTTGCCGAAGCCTGGCGCCTCGGCTGGAAGCGCGACGCCGCGGCGCGGCTTGTGCAGGCCGGCGTATCGGTCGTGTCCGGACCGGCGCTCGCTCCCTCCGGTCTTCCAGGGCGCACGCTGAACGCCGAACGCGGCACGCTCGCGGATGCCTCGGCTGATCTCTACGACACCGCTTTCGTGCTGTTCGCGCTGGCGGAAGCCGCGCGCGGGCCGCTTGACCCCGCTGCGCCGCTGTCGGCCGCCCGGCAAGTCCTCGGCGCGCTCGACCAGCTGATGCGCGATTCCGAACATGGCGGTTACGCCGAAGTCCTGCCCGCCCCCACCACGCGCCTGCAGAACCCGCACATGCACCTGCTTGAAGCCTGTCTGGCGCTGCACCGGTCCGAGCCGGACGCCGGGCACCTCACGCGCGCCGCCGAGATTGTCGGCCTGTTCGACACGAAGTTCACGGCCGGATCCGGCGGCCTTCTCGGCGAGAAGTTCGCGGCCGACTGGTCGGCGCCCGGCGGTGACGCCGCCCGGATTGTCGAGCCCGGCCACCAGTTTGAATGGGTCTGGCTGCTGCACACATGGTCCCGCCTTGCGCAGAAGCCTTTGCCGGAGGCGGCCCTGCGCCTCTACACGTTTGGCGTCTCGACCCTCGATGCAGCTGGCCGCGCCTGTCAGGAAGTGACCCGCGACGGCGCGCCGCATGATCCTTCGCGGCGCACCTGGCCGCAAACCGAAGCATTGAAGGCCCATCTCGCCCTGTTCGAGCAACGCGGCGAGGCACGCTTTGCTGCTGCCGCCTGCCGCAGCTTCGACGTGCTGATGGACGAATTCCTCACCGAAGACGGTGGCTGGATCGACCATTTCGCCGAAGACGGCAGCGTGCTGGCCAAGGACATGCCCGCCTCGACCGGCTACCATGTCGTGCTCGCCCTCGCCGAGCTGATCCGAATCATGGACGCTTGAAATCTTTCACTATTGAGCCGCATAAGGCGCCAACTTCCGCGCCTTCACGATCAGGATCCGCATGACCAAGCTTGTTCTCATCCGCCACGGACAATCCGCCTGGAACCTCGAAAACCGCTTCACCGGCTGGTGGGACGCCGACCTCACTGCGCAGGGCGAAGCCGAAGCGCGCGCCTCCGGCATACTGCTTGCCGAGCTCGACGCCGATTTCCGCGCCGGCTTCACCAGCGTACAGACCCGCGCCATCCGCACGATGTGGCTGGCGCTGACCGAGATGAAGCGGGTCTGGCTGCCGCTGGAGAAAGACTGGCGCCTGAACGAGCGTCACTATGGCGGCCTGACCGGACTCGACAAGGCCGAGACGGCGGCCCTGCACGGCGAGGAACAGGTCCACATCTGGCGCCGCAGCTACGACATCCCGCCGCCGCCGCTGCAAGTGGGCAGCACCTATGACCTCTCAACCGACCCGCGCTATCGCGGTATCGCCATTCCGGACACGGAGAGCCTGAAGACCACGCTCGAACGGGTGCTGCCCTATTGGGAAAGCCGCATTGCGCCCGAGCTGCAGGCCGGCAAGGACACGCTGATCGCTGCCCACGGCAATTCGCTGCGCGCGCTGGTCAAGCATCTGTTCAAGGTGCCCGACGCGACGATCACCAGCGTCGAGATCCCGACCGGCAATCCGCTGCTCATTGAGCTTGATGCCCAACTGAAGCCGGTCTCAGTGCGCTATCTCGACCAGGCCCGCGCACAGAAACTTCCGGCATTGCCGTGAGCAAGCGCCGCGACCAGCGCCTGATGGGCCGGGCGCTCGCGCTGGCCGGACTGAACCAGGGCTTGACCGGCCCGAATCCCTCCGTGGGCTGCGTGATTGTTGACGCCGCCGGTCACATCGCTGGCGAAGGTGTTACCGGCAAGGGCGGCCGGCCGCATGCGGAGGAAATCGCGCTGGACGAGTCGGCGGGCCGGGCGCGAGGCGGCACGGCTTATGTCACCCTTGAGCCCTGCCGTGAGCGCTCCAGCGGGGCTGCGTCCTGCGCGTCGAAACTGGTCAGCGCGGGGATCGCCCGCGTGGTTGTTGCGGTGGAAGATCCGCACCCGACGGCGAGGGACGGTATCCGTGTACTGAGGGAATCCGGCATCCGCGTCCTGATCGGTCCGGGCGGCCGCAACGCCGCGCAGCGCTATGCCTGGTTCTTTGCCGCAACGCCGAGATGATCAGCCCGCGAACGGTCCGGCATGGGCCCGGATCCGCTCGTACAGCGCCAGCGAGTCGCGCTGGAAAACGGCCTTGGTGAACTGGGAATCGTAGCTCGCGCGCCCGCCTTCAACCAGTCTTGCGGCCAGCGCCTTGTCATAGATCACACGGCCGAGCGCGGACGCCAGGGCATCGACGTCATTCTTGGCAACCAGCAACCCGTTGACGCCGTCTTTCACATAGGCTGCCGGGCCCACCGCATCGGCCGCAACCAGTGGCCGGCCGGCCGCCCAGGCATCAACCGTCACCGTGCCGAACGGTTCATAGCGCGACGGGAACGCCACCACATCGCAGGCCGCCAGCAGCGCGCCGCGATCATTGCGCCAGCCCAGAAACCGCACACGCGAGTCAAGACCGAGCCGCGCCGACTGCGCTTTCAGCTCGGCTTCGAGGGGGCCCTCCCCCGCTATCCAGACGAAGAGGTCCGGCAAGCGGGCGGCGGCCTCGAGCAGCGTGTCCAGCCCCTTCTTCTCATGCAGCCGCGCCAGCGACAGCGCCACCGGCACACCCTCCGGCGTGGACAGGCTGGCGCGCGGCGTGGGCTCGGCGCCGCGGAAATCGGCATAGGTGTGGATGATGGTCGAGCGGTCTTCGCCCACACCCTGTTCGCGGATGTGGCGCAACAGATCGATGGTCAGCCCGACATGCCATTCGCAGTTCCGGAAGCGCGAGAGTTTGTAATAGCCGCCATACCAGGCGATCGACCGCGCCCGGTAAGCGGCGGGCGCAAACTGCCCGGCGCGGCCCATCCAGTATTCGATGACATCCGGCTTGAACGCCGCGATCGCCTCGCCGATGATTTTCCGGCTGGGAAAAGGCCAGCTGGTGTTGAAGCTCGCGGTCGCGGTGCCGATGCCGGCGGCTTCGAACTTCTCGATCCGGAACCTGTTGCCGGGGCGCGTCACGACGTGCTGGGTGACGCCGGCCTCGGCGAGCGCGAGCACCGATTCCAACATGATATTCTCGGCGCCGCCTTCGTCCGCACCCGCCATCACATGCAATACGCGCATCCGGTTCTCCTGCCCCGGTCCTGCTCGGCGGGGATTTACTGTACCCACAGCGATTAGCGGGGAAAGCGCCTGCGGGCAAACGCCGCTTGGCAGCCCGGCATGAACTGCCTAGACAGACCCCCTAGAAACCCCGGGTGACCTGATGGCCGCGTATCGCCTCTTCGGCGCAGAGACGTCTCCTTATTCGCTGAAGGTGCGATCGGCCCTTCGCTACAAGGGCCTCGCCTTCGATTGGGTGTCGCGCTCGGCCAGCAATGAAGCGGAATTCCGCAAGAGCGCCGCAACACCAACCGTGCCGTTGCTCCTGTCGCCGGACCACGCGCCCGCGCAGGATTCGACCCTGATCCTCGCCGCCCTCAACACTGCGCACCCCGAACCGGAAGCGGCTCCGGAAGAGCCCACCTGCGCCGCGCTGGCGCTGATCCTTGAAGATTACGGCGACGAGTGGCTCAACAAGTGCATGTTCCAGCAGCGCTGGGGCCAGCAGCCGGACCGGGACGCGGCGGCGCTGCGTGTGCTGGTTCAGCTGAGTGACGGCAAACGCCCGCGCGCCTTCAAGGCGCCGGCCAAGCAGATTGCCTCGCGGATGCTGGCGCGCCTGCCGCTCGTCGGCGCCGAGCCGGAGAATGCCGCGACGCTGGAGGCGTCCTACCGGCGCTTTGCCCAGCTCCTCAACGCGCACCTGCAGAATCACCTCTTCATTTTCGGCGGCCGGCCGAGCGCGGCGGACTTTGCCATCGCGGCGCAGTTCCAGCAGATGCTGACCGATCCAACGCCCGCCACCTGGCTGACGGACCGCGCACCGTTCGTGGTCGCCTGGTGCGGGCACATGGAAGACCCCAAGGCCTCCGGACCGTTCGCGCCGCTCGATGAGCTGTCGGCGACGCTGCTGCCGATCTTCGAAGGCGAAGTTTCGCGCACCTACCTACCCTGGGCCTTTGCCAATGCGGCGAGCGCCTCACGCGAGAAGAAGCGGTTTTCGGTGACCTTCGATGACGGCGTGTTCGAGCAGGCGACACAATCCTACGCCGCCCGCGCCTTCGCCGCCGTGCGGGCCGAAGTGGCCGGACGGATGAGCGACCCGGCTCTCCCCGCTTTCCTCGATGCCGCAGGCGCGCGGGCTTACGTCTCCTGAAACGAAAACCCCCCGCAGGAGGGGCTGCGGGGGGTTCGTCCGTGAGCGGAGGGGACGCGGCGGTCAGGCCGCGTCGGAGGCTTTCTTCTTGCCGATCAGGCGCGGCTCGTTGGAAGCAGCGGGGGCGCCGATCTCGATCTTGCGGGCTTTCTTCTCTTCCGGAATCTCGCGGATGAGGTCGATCCGGAGCACGCCGTGCTCAAGGTTCGCACCCGTTACGAGAACGTGATCGGCGAGCTGGAAGCGGCGGATGAAGCTGCGCTGGGCAATGCCGCGGTGCAGGAAATTACGCCCCGGGGCGTCTTCGGTTTCGGCTTTCTTGCCGGCGACCGTCAGAAGGCCTTCCTTGGTTTCGATGTCGAGCTCGGCTTCGGTGAAGCCGGCGACGGCGATGTCGATCGCGAAGGCATTCTCGTCAACGCGCTCAATGTTGTAGGGCGGGTAGCCCTGCGTGCCATCAAGGCGGGATGCCTGGTCCATCATGCCGGCGAGCCGGTCGAATCCGACCATGGTGCGATACAGGGGGTTCAGATCAATAGTGCTCATTTTGATATACAGTCCTTTCGCTTCAAGCGACTGTGGACGGTCCAGACCGTCCGGATTGGCGTTCGGCCGCTTCCGTATTTTCCAGCCCGATCACCGGCACTGGCCCGAAGCGTCCGGCCACGGCCTGCTGGGCAGCACCGTGACACTTGCTATTTGGGTAGCGTATGAGGTCTATCAAGAGCCCCCGGGATGGAGATCTGACAATGAAACACGTGCTGCTCGTGGCCGCTTCGGCCCTCGTCTTTTCTGCCTGCACACCGGCGAAAATACCGGCGCCGGCTTCGGTGGATGCAGAAGTGGCGGCCGAGACGCGCGCCATGACCCTGCAGGACGCGGTCGCCTCGGACCTGCGCAGCGACGCGGAAAAGGCCCGCGATGCCTGGCGCCACCCTGCCGAAACGCTGGAATTCTTCGGCGTCCAGCCGGCACACAAGGTCGTCGAAGTCTGGCCCGGCGGCGGCTGGTACACGAATATCCTCGCGCCCTGGCTGGGCTCGGGCGGCGGCACACTGGTGGCCGCCGGTTTCGACGCCGCCGCAATTGAAGACCCCGAGCGGCGCGCCCGCACCGAAGAGCGCCTCGCCGAATTCAAGGCCGTCTATGCCGACCCGAAATTCGGCAACATGGAATACTCGGTCTTTTCCGCCTCGTCCGGCCCGCTGACCGAAGCCGGCACGGCCGATGTGGTGCTGACCTTCCGCAACCTGCACAACTGGATGGCGGCTGGTTACACCGAGAAATTCTTCGCCGATGCCTATGACGCCTTGAAACCAGGCGGCGTGCTGGGCGTGGTGGAACACCGCCTGCCCTCGACCCAGGCGCAGGACCCGAAGGCCAGCAGCGGCTATGTGCACGAGGACTATGTGAAGGCGCTCGCCGCGGCGGCCGGCTTCGAATTCGTTGAAGCCAGCGAAATCAACGCCAACCCCGCCGACACTGCGGACCATCCCTTCGGAGTCTGGACCCTGCCGCCGAACAACACGGCGACCGGCCGCGACGGCGCGGCGGTCGAAGGCTTCGACCCGGAAAAGTACAAGGCCATCGGCGAAAGCGACCGGATGACGCTGAAGTTCCGCAAGCCGGAATAAGGCCCCTCCTCCCTGCCCCGGGCAGTCCACAAACCGTCCACACGCGTGTGGACGGTTTTTGCGTTTTGGGGGGGGTGGGTCGCCTGCCTTTGGGAAATCCGGCTGCGGACGGTTTCGGTGCAAAAAGCGGCTGCTGGAAACGGCAAGACGTGCCCGTTCAGGATCGCCGCTATTGGCCATTCTCTCCCTTTGGAAGTGAAGGCTGGTAGCCGCTATTGAGCGTCTAGCTCGAACCTCTCCGCCGCTGAACCTTCAAGCTCGCCTGCAGCATTCAAGCGCATAAGCCAAGGCTCCCAGTAAGCGGATCTTCGGGAACCGGTATATCCAGCCACCACGATGGAACCATCTTCGAGGACGGCGACACCGTTGAGTTCATCGCGCTTGTCTCCGCCAAGCTTCTTTCGCCAGACTTCGCGCCCGGATGAATCCAGCCGGATCAGCAATCCATCCCAGTTATCTCGACCGACCCGCGGTCCTGCGAGGGCAAATCCGGCGCCGACGACACCCCCGTCCGGAGTAGGTGCGACGGCATAGACGCCATCTCCCCCATCCGACGTCAAAGTCCGCGACCAGACCTCTCTGCCGGAGGGGTCGAATTTTCGGATCAATGCATCGCCATTTGCAAACCCGCCCACCGTTTCCCCGGAATACCTGTCCGGCGGCCGATAGCCCGGCGCAAGTGGCGGTCCGCAATCCTCACTCACCAATTGGCCCGCAGAAAGTGAAACGACAGCGCAGCGTGCCACGAACATTTCTGGAAAGCCAAACGTCGCTTGCGCGACATGCACTTCGATCGTTCCATCTACTCCTATCCGGCCGAAGCGAGCACTTTCCTTTGCGCCCGTGGGGCATCCGGGCTGACTGACGCGAATCGCGTTTTCGAGTATCGGCGTTACGCCATCGACATACTCTGGCGGATTGAACATCCATTCCGTCCGCCCATCGGCGCTAACCTTTGCCACGAACGCGCGGGCTCGCGAGCAACCCTCCGCCTCATCCTGACCCGCGACGAGAATCGATCCGTCATCGAGGATCAACGTACTCAAGATTACAAACCAAAGTGAAGGCTCTGCGAGCGTCACTTGCCATATCAGCTCGCCGTCGGGAGCGAATTTGCCAACAAAGCCGTTGCTTTGTTGAATCGCCGTTGTGAATTGCACGTCACGCCATCCCGCTATGATGATTGAACCGTCGGCAGAAACCGCCATGTCCAGTGCTTCATCACGATATTCGTCACCCAAACGACGAGACCAAAGCTGTCGTCCATCGGGAGTGTATCGAGCTAGCCAGGCGTCGTGGCGGCTGCCTCCAACGTTGGGGCCCGCTCTGTCGAGAAACCCTGCAACCAGAAGGTCGCCATTCGACGCGACGGCCAGCTTCTCGATCTCACCGAGTCCGTCAGCCTCGACCACGATCTGCCAGGTTTTGCTGCCAGGAGGCTCTTGGGCGAACACCGAAGGGATTCCGGGAATTGCCGCGAAAGCCAACAAAACCATCATGCGTCGCATGTTCGGACCTCTCACCGTCTGACAGCCAATACGCCACTATTGGTAGAAATGGCGTCAATTGCAATGACCGCTTCGGCCCAAATCCCGGTCGCCGGGCCGGCTGTTCCAGATGTCTGATTTGAGCGCTTTGCTGTCGGGGCAAGACGGTCTGCGCCGGAAGGGCGAAGGCCGGGGCTCAGCTCTTTTTTGACGCGGGATCCCGGACCTTTGTTGCGCAAATTCCGGGATGGCGACAATGAGGGGACGGAGATTGGGGCGGGATTGAAGTTTGGCGTGCTTTTCCTCCACTCTTCCCGGCGAAAGCCGGGATCCAGTGGGCAAGCGTTGCGGCCAGGTTCCAAGTCTCGGTCCCGGCTTTCGCCGGGATGAGCGGATGGGAGGGGTTGGGAGCGGTTGGGATATTGAGACGGCGTGTTGGGTGCGAGGCAGCTGTAGCCGGAACTGCGGTTGACACATAAACCGACTGGTTGGTATGTAAAACGTCAGGAGGCACATTGCCCTTGACCGAGACATCCCCTTCCCCCCGGAAACCGGCCTTGCGGCGCAGCGCGGGCGAGACACGCGACGCGCTGATGGAGGCCGCCTTCGGGCTGGTGCGGGCGCAGGGCCTCAGCGCAACCAGCGTGGACGAGATCTGCGGCGCGGCGGGCGTGTCGAAGGGCGCGTTCTTCCATCACTTCAAGAGCAAGGAACATCTGGCGGCCGCGGCGGCGGACCATTGGTCGGAGACGACCGGCGCGATGTTCGACGCCGCGCCGTACCATGCCGCCGCTGATCCGCTGGACCGGGTGCTCGGCTATATCGCGTTTCGCGCGGCGCTGATCGACGGCGCGCCGGAGGCCTTCACCTGTTTCGTCGGCACGATGGTACAGGAGGCCTGGGCGACCAGCCCGCCGGTTCAGGCGGCCTGCTGGGACAGCATTTCGGGCCATGCCGGCAAGCTGGAAGACGACATCGCCGCCGCGATGGCAGCGCACGATGTTTCGCCGGGATGGACCGCGCGGAGCCTGGCGCTGCACACGCAGGCCGTGCTGCAGGGCGCCTTCATCCTGGCCAAAGCCAGCGGCGACGCGGAGATGGCGCGCGAGGCGATCCGGCATCTGAGGCGTTATGTCGAACTGCTGTTTGCGCGCGGTGGGCCGGTTCTTTCGCCTGACACAAACCACTGAAACGGGAGACTTCGCCATGACGGACACACAGAGCCACACGCAGCCGAAATATGTGCTGACCCTCGACCGCGTGCTGGACGCGCCTGTTGAAAAGGTCTGGCGGTGCTGGACCGAACCGGAACTGCTGGAGCAATGGTTCTGCCCCAAGCCCTGGTATGTGACGGACGCCGTGATGGACCTGAAGCCCGGGGGCGAGTTTTCGAACGTGATGCACGGGCCGGACGGCGAGCGGGTCGGGAACGTGGGCATCTTCCTCGCCGTCGAGCCGATGAAGCGGCTGGTCTCGACGGATGCCTTCCTGCCCGGATGGGTTCCGGCGGAACAGGCCTTCATGGTGGCCGACACGGCCTTCGCTGATGCCGGTCAGGGCCGGACACGGTACATCGCGCGGGCCCTGCACTGGACCGAAGAGGCGATGAAGGGACACGAAGCGATGGGCTTCCATGAAGGCTGGGGCATGGCCGCCAACCAGCTTGAAGCGCTCGCCAAGACCCTGTAACGCGCGGGGACGGAGAGCCCTGAATGCGACACCTGTTTGCCAGCCTGATTGACGAGACGCCGGTGGGCGACGAGGCTCTGCGGGCGAGCCTGGAGCGCGCCATCTGGGTGCTGTCGGACGACGACACAGCGGGCAATGACTGGTGCGAGGCCGAGGGCTATCCCGGCTATACGTCCTATGCCTCACTGGACGACCTGCCGCAGCGGTTTCCCGAATTTGCCGCGCTGAAGAAGCTGCTCGACAAGGCGGCGGCGGCGTTTGCGAAGGCGCTGCACTGGGACATGGACGGGCTGGCGCTGGAGCTGGATGCGCTGTGGGTGAACGTGCTCGGCGAAGGCGGGCACCATACCGGGCATATTCATCCGGGCTCTGTCATTTCCGGCACCTATTATGTCTGCGTGCCGGACGGCGCCGGGCGCCTGAAATTCGAAGACCCGCGTTTGCCGATGCTGATGGCGGCGCCGCAGCTGCTGGAGGATGCCCCGGAGGCGGCGCGGCGGTTTGTCTACGTGACGCCGGCGGAGGGCCACTGCCTGTTGTGGGAAAGCTGGCTGCGCCACGAGGTGATGCCAAACGCGGCCGAAGAGGCGCGGATTTCGGTGAGCTTCAATTATGCAGTACGGAGAAGACCATGATCCTTGTGACCGGACACGTGATGACCTCGCCGGAAACGGCGGCCGAGATCACCCGGCTGTGCATTGAACACAGCGTGCGCTCGCGGGCCGAACCGGGCTGCCTGGGGCACAATGTGCATGTGGATTGCGAGAACCCTTCGCGGCTGATGTTCGTGGAAAAGTGGGCGGACATGGCGGCGCTGAAGGCGCACTTCGCCGTGCCGGCAAGCGGCGCTTTCGTGAGGGCAATCCGCACGTTGTCGCCCGAGCCGACCGCCATGCAGATTTTCGAGGCTGCGGAAATCCAGCCGGTACGTTAACCCACTCGCGGGCGGCGGGACCTTGACCTTTATGCTGCAGCGCGTCATCGGGTCGGCGGAAATCCTCCCTCTGCCCCGCCGAAGGACTTAGCCCGCCATGGACCTTTCCAAGATCAAGACCGGTAACAACCCGCCGGACGATGTGAACGTGCTGATCGAGGTGCCGCTGGGCGGGGATGCGATCAAGTATGAGATCGACAAGGAGTCCGGCGCGATGTTCGTGGACCGGTTCCTGTACACCGAGATGCGCTACCCGTGTAACTACGGCTTCGTGCCCCACACGCTGAGCCTCGACGGCGACCCGATCGACGTGATGGTGGTGGGTAACCGCCCGCTGGTGCCGGGCTCGGTGCTGCGCGTGCGCCCGGTCGGCGTGCTGATGATGACCGACGACAAGGGCCAGGACGAGAAGATCCTCGCCGTGCCGCACCCGAAGCTGACGGCCTATTACGACAAGATCGCCACCTATCACGACCTGCCACAGACGCTGATCGACAAAGTCCAGCACTTCTTCCAGCACTACAAGGACCTGGAGCAAGGCAAGTGGACACGGGTTGAAGGCTGGTACGGCGTCGACAAGGCGCGCGAGCTGATCCGCGACGCCGTGGAGCGGGCCAAGGCGGAGGGCTGAGGCGCCGCCCCGCAGGACAAAGTCCTGCGAAGCGCCGAAGGTGCGAAGCAGGATGGTGGAGACGAGGAGGATCGAACTCCCGACCTCGGCATTGCGAACGCCGCGCTCTCCCAGCTGAGCTACGTCCCCACTCCGGGCGGAGATATAGCGGCCGGGATTTCCGAGTGGAAGAGGGCTTTGTGCCGCTCCCCTGTGCAGGCGGATCAGGGGGCGACCACTTCAAACCGTCTTGTGGTCTGGTTGCGCCAGTGCAGCTCGCCGTGCTTGATCGCGAACCAGGCGCCGTGGAGTTCGAGATCGCCGCGGGCGACCGCCTCGGCGACCCAGGGAAAGCTCATCAGGTTTTCGAGCGAGGTTTCGATGCCTTCCAGCTCGAGCGCGAATTGCGGATTGACCGAGCCGCTGGCCAGGACGCGCGCGCGGGCCTCGTCCAGCAGCTTCACCCAGGGCGCCACGAACTCGCCGATCAGCGCGCTTTTCGTCTCGGTGAGAGAGGCGGTGATACCGCCGCAGCCGCCATGGCCCATGACCACGATATGGCGCACCTTCAGCACGTTGACGGCGAACTCCAGCGCGGCCGAAACCCCATGCAGGCCGCCGTCCGGCGAATAGGGCGGCACGAGGTTGGCGACGTTGCGGACCACGAACATCTCGCCGGGGGCGGCGTTGAAAATATCCGACGGTTCGGCCCGGCTGTCGGCGCAGGCGATCAGCATCACATCCGGGTCCTGGCCTTCGCCGAGATCCCTGTAAAGCTGGGCTTGTTCAGCGTAAACGCCGGCGCGGAACCGCCGGTAGCCGGCAAACAGGTCATTGACCGTTTTCATCTTCGCCTCGTGCAGTGTCCGGCCGCGAATCAGGCAATTCCGGCTGCGGTGCAAGCGATTTCGAAACCAATGGTGCCTAGAACGGTACGGTCAGTATCGCCCCGCCGCCAATTTCGGCTATAACCTCAGCGGGGGCCAAGGAGACAGGAATGAACACGCCGACCGACGCGCAACCCTCGGCCCCTGCCCCGGCGGCGGCCAAGTCCCGCAAAGGACCGACGCGCAGCGAGGTGTCGAAGTCCGCCATCCTCGAGGCCGCCCGCGAGGAAATGGCCGAGAATGGCTGGCGCGGATTCAGTGTCGACTCGGTCGCCAAGCGCGCCAGTGCCTCAAAGCAGACGATCTATCGCTGGTGGCCATCGATCGGCGCGATGTGCGTGGACGCCGCCCTCGCCCTGATCCCGGACGCGCCGGAAGGTGGCCGCGATCCGCAGGAGCGCATCACCGCGCTGATCATTCCGCTGGAAGCCGCCGCCCGCACGGGTCAGGGCCATGCCGTGCTGCGCGTGGCGCTGCTGGCCGCCGCCGATGACAAGGAAGCCGGTGAAGTCTGGCGCGCCTGGGTGGGCCGCGACATCCGCCAGCCGCTGCGCATGTTGCTGGCCGAACTGGCCGCGAAACGCGTGATCCGCCGTGATTTCGAACTCGATGACGTGATCGAGCAACTGCTCGGCCCGATCTTCCACCGCCTGACGATCATGCGGGCGCCGGTGAAGGAAGGCTTCTGCGCCGACCAGTCGGCTGCGTTCCTGCGCACTTACGGCGCGTTCTGATTTCCTGAGGGTTTGGGCCGGCCGGCCTATTTCGTGCGGCGCCAGATCATCAGGGGGTCGAAGGCGCCGGTTTCGGCGGCCTTCTGCAATTGGGCGATCTGATCAGAAACCGGATTGGGGGCGACTTTCGCCCGGGCGCCCTGGTAGAGTGCTTCGTCCAGCCGGCAGATCTGCTCGTAGAGTGCCTCGGCGCGGCCCACCAGATCGAGGAAGCGCGGCGGCAGGCCGCGGCTGCGCTGGGCTTCGGGATTGAGCGGCGGCTCGTCGCGCCTGATCCGGTACTTGCGCGCGCTCGCCTCTTCGCGGCGCATCTCGCCGTCGCGCACGGCCTTCTGCATCACCAGCCAGGACGCCGCCTGCATCAAGCGCGTCGTCAGCTCCATGCTCCAGGCCGAATAGGTGAGGCTGGCATCGCGGGCGAGACCCTTGGCCTGGTCGCGGCCGGGCCCGTCGAGATAGGAGGCCGTTTCCTCGACCAGCGCCATGCCGCGCGTGAACACGGTGTCGAACAGCTTTCCGCCGGTGAAGGGCTCGGGCGCCGCCACCGGGTCGACCGGATCACTTTCTGCCATGTGCGCCCCTCTGCTTTCGGTGCCGGAACCCTGAACCCTACCCGTCAGCCCTTTCGCGACACTTAACTGCCGCCCCCAAACAAGGCATCTGCCGCACGTTTCTGTGCCTGCTTGCGTTCGATTTCCACTTCGCAGGCGGCAATCTCGGCTTTCAGCTGCGCGATCCTCACTTCCAGCTCGGTCACCGACATCTGGTCGAGGGCCTGCGGGCGCCGGACCAGCACTGGTTCTTCGTCGGATACAGCCATCGGCATTCCTCCCGTTTACGGTTTCAGGAAAGCAGAAAGACCGGTTAGAAGCGACTCGAAATCCACGTTCCCAGCCCTGCCCCGGAGGCGCCGAGATGACAGACCTGATGCAAGCGGCCACTGCGCCGGCCGGCGCGCCGCTGGTGCTGACCGCGATGCCCCGGCCGGTGCCGGGCCCCGGCGAAGTGCAGATCGAGGTGGCGGCTGCCGGGCTCAACCGCGCAGACCTCGCGCAGAAGGCCGGCGTGTACCCGCCGCCGCCCGGCGCGTCGGCCATTCTGGGCCTCGAGGTTTCGGGCATCGTGTCGGCGGTGGGTCCGGGCACGGACCGGTTCAAGGTGGGTGACCGCGTCGCCGCACTGCTCGGCGGCGGCGGCTATGCAACTCATACCGTGGCTGACGAGGGATCGGTGCTGCCGGTGCCGGCAGGGTTTGACCTGGCGCTCGCCTGCTGTTTCCCGGAAGCGATGTTCACCGTGTGGGCCAACGTGTTTGACCGGGCGGGCCTCAAACCGGGCGAGGCCTTCCTCTGCCACGGCGCCACCAGCGGCATCGGCGTGATGGCGCTGCAGATGGCGAAGGTCTGGGGCGCAAGCCCGATCTTCGGCACGGCGGGATCGGAAGAGAAGTGCGCGCTCGCCCGGGAGCTGGGCGCGACGCGCGCCATCAATTACCGGACCGAAGCCTTCGAGGAGATCGTCAAAGCCGAGGGCGGCGCCGATGTGACGCTCGACATGGTCGGCGGGGACTATATCCAGAAGAACATTTCGGCCGCGAAACCGGATGGCCGGATCATCAATATTGCCTATCAGGACGGCTTCGCCGCGAGCCTCAATTTCGGGCCGGTGCTGATGAAACGCCTGTCGATCATGGCGACGACGCTGCGGGCGCGGCCGCTGGCCGACAAGCGCCGGATCCGCGATGCGGTGGAGCGGGATTTCTGGCCGCACGTCCTCTCCGGCCGCATCAAGCCGGTGCTCGACGGCGCCTTCCCGCTGGCCGAGGCCGAGGCGGCACTCGCCCGGATGGCGCACGGCGGACATTCGGGGAAAATCCTTCTGAGGCCGTGATTGGGACGCGATTCCAGCGGGTCCCTTTCCACCGGCGCCCTTCTGACGTATAGGCCCCTGTAAGGTACCAGCTGTCCTGGACCCGACCCGCCCGGCACCCCAAGTGCCGGGCGGCTGCATTTCAGGCGGCAAGCAAGAGTTCAGGAGAATACAGATGTCCGACGTTCTGATGCCCCGCGCCACTGCGGTCTGGCTGCTCGACAACACCACGCTGACCTTCACCCAGATCGCGAAATTCTGCGGCCTGCACCATCTCGAGGTGAAGGGCATCGCGGACGGCGACGTCGCCGAGAACATGCGCGGCGTCGACCCGATTGCCGGCGGTATCCTGTCGCGCGAGGAGATCGCCCGGGGCGAGGCGGACGCCGGCCACGAGCTGAAGATGGCCGACTCGCGGATCGACCATATCCCGCAGCCCAAGCGCAAGGGCAGCCGCTACACGCCGGTCATCCGGCGCGCCGACAAGCCGGACGCCGTGGCCTGGTTCATCCGCAACCACCCGGAAGTGTCCGATGCGCAGGTCATCAAGCTGATCGGCACGACCAAGGCGACGATCAACAACGTGCGCGACAAGTCGCACTGGAATGCCACCAACATCAAACCGGTTGACCCGGTAACGCTGGGCCTTTGCACGCAGATCGAGCTGGACGAAGTGATCGCCAAGGCTGCCGACAAGCGGCGCAAGATGGATGCCGAGAAAGCTGCCCGTTCGGAAGGCCCCGGCCTTGTTCCGGCGCAGGACACGCCGGCCTTCGAGCCCGAACCCGAGCCCGAAAACGCACACCGGAAGAGCTTCTCGGCCGACGATGTGTTCCGCGACTTCGAGTAAAATTCCGGAGACTTTGACGTGACGAACAAACTGCCTGCCCGGCCCCGCGTCGGGATCGTTGGCGCGACCGGACTGGTCGGCGAAATGATGCGCGAGATTCTCGCTGAGCGGAACTTTCCGCTGGGCGGGATCCGCTTCTTTGCCTCTGCAAAATCGGCCGGCACGAAGATCGACTTCAACGGCGAGAGCGTCGTCGTGGAGGATGCTTCGACTGCGGACTATGCCGGGCTCGACATCGTGTTCTTCTCCGCAGGCGGATCAACCTCCAAGGCGCTGGCGCCCAAGGTGGCCGCCGCCGGCGCCATCGTGATCGACAACTCGTCGGCCTGGCGCGGCGACCCGGATGTGCCGCTGGTGGTCGCCGAGGTGAACCCGCATACGCTGAAATCGATCCCGAAGGGCATCATCGCAAACCCGAACTGCACGACCATGGCCGCGATGCCGGTGCTGAAGCCGCTGCACGACCGCGCGGGGCTGAAGAAGCTGGTGGCAAGCACCTATCAGGCGGTTTCCGGCGGCGGCGTGGCCGGTGTGGACGAGCTGCAGTCGCAGATCGATGCCGTGAGCAAGGGCGCCAGTGCGCTTGCCCGTCACGGCGATGCGGCCGACTTTCCGGCGCCAAAGAAATGGATTGTGCCGATTGCCTTCAACGTCGTGGCACTCAACTACACGCTCGGCGAAGACGGGTACACGGACGAAGAGTTGAAGCTGCGCGACGAGACTCGCAAGATCCTCGAGATCCCCGGCCTGCCGGTATCCGGCACCTGCGTGCGCGTGCCGGTGTTCACGGGCCATTCGGTGTCGATCAATGCCGAGTTCGAGCGCCCGATCAGCGCCGCAGAGGCGGCCGAACTGCTGGGCAAGGCGCCCGGCGTTGTCGTGTGCGGTGTGCCGAATGCGCTGGGCGCCGCGGGCCGCGACCCGGTCTTCGTCGGACGGATCCGGCCGGATCCGACGGTGGCGCACGGGCTCGCCCTGTTCCTGAGCAATGACAACCTGCGCAAAGGCGCAGCGCTGAACGCCGTCCAGGTTGCAGAAGTTCTTCTGCAGCAGCGCGAAGGTTAGTCTTTCCGCCTGAGGAAGACATAGAAGGCCCCTGCCCCGCCATGCTTGGGGTGAGACTCGGCGTAGCCTGACACGAGGCGGCGGGCCGGCGGCGAGTCCAGCCAGAGCAGGAAGTTGCGGCGCAGGACGCCCTGGCCTTCCTTGCCCTTGCCGGTGATGACCAGCACGCAGCGCGCACCCTCCGTCTGCTGACTTTCCAGAAAGGCAGGCAGCGCGCGCGACGCGCTCGCCTGCGTGTGGCCGTGCAGGTCGAACCGGGCGGCGAGGGTCAGCTTGCCGCGCCGGACTTTCTTCTCGCCGCTGCGTTCGGCGGCCGGCGCCGGCGCCCTGGGGGCGGCGGGTTTGCGGGGGCGGACCGATGCAGCGGCCGGCGCGGCATCGAGATCGCGTCCGCCCGAACCCAGCGCTGCCGACAACTCCTCAAGATCGTCCGCGCGCGGACCGATCGGCTTGACCGTCGCCGCCACCCGCGCCCAGGCACGGGCTTCCTCCGGCGACAGGTTGCGGCGGGTCATCAGCCGGGCTGGCCCGGCGCCCCGGCGCTGGCGATCAGGCCGGCGGCGAACATCCGCTCGGCCACCGCGCGCGGAAGCAGGACCCAGAGGCGGCCGGGCGCGTTCATCGTGCCGGCGCGGTTGCCGGCCTCCAGCCCCGTGCCGAAATAGATATCACCCCGGACCGGGCCCTTGATGGCGCCGCCGGTATCCTGCGAGATCAGCAGCCCGGACCAGTCGCCGCCGAGACCCGGCGCGGTGGTCTGCACGAACATTGGCACGCCGAGCGCATGGAACTCGGGATCGACGGCCATCGAGCCGAGCGGCGTCAGCGGGACATTGTGGGCCCCGTTGGGGCCGAGGTTCGGATCGCCTTCCGGCAAGGATTGGAAGAAGACGAAGCGCGAATTGATGTTCATGGCTTCGCGCACTTCGGCGGCGCTCGAGCGGTCCATCCAGGCGCGGATGCCCTGCATCGAGCCCTGTCCCGTGGTAATGCGGCCAGTCTGGATCAGCCAGTTGGCGACCGACTTGAACGGCTGGCCGTTATGCGCCGCATACCCGGCGCGCAGGGTCGTGCCGTCCGGAAACTTGAGACGGCCGGAGCCCTGCACCTGCAGGAAGAAGACATCCGACGGATGGGCATAGGCAATCGCCGGGCCGCCCCGCGCGGTGATTTCGGACCGGGCGGGATACGGCCGCGTCGAGCCGTCCGCGAGGCGCTGCAGCGGCTGGTCGCCGTTCGCCACAAAGTCTGACGGGAGCGCAAACACAGGCTCGGTGAAGGGCGCCTCTGGCGTGTGGCGGGCCTCGTACACCGGTTCGTAGTAGCCGGTGAATCTCTGCTTGCCTTCGCGGTCGATGATTTCGAGCGGGATGAAATGGGTTTCGAAGATGGCGCGGGCGGCGGCGCCATCCCGCGCGGCAATCAGGGCGTCGCAGCCGGGTTGCCAGTCCCGCGCGGTGCCCGCCCAAGGCGCGTTCTTCGACAGGGGCGCATCCCAGGCGCGGCGGGTGAAGCGGTCGCAGGTGCGGCGGAAGGCCTGCAGCGGCGCGTCGAGCGGGGCGGCGCTCCAGCCGGGCAGTTCCAGATAGGTCGCCGGATTGGCCGATGGCGGCGGCGCGGTGATACCGGGGTCCGGGCGGGCAATGACGATCGGGGCTGGCTGCGTCTGACAGCCGGTAAGCAAAAGGAGAGCGGGAAGCAGGAATCGGAGACGGCGCATGCGACCGGATATGCCGCAAAACGGACCGCCCGGCCACCCGCCGATTCGCGTACCGAGGTTTAGCCGGTCAGCCCGCGACGTCGACGTCGTCGAGCAGCCAGTTGGGATCGCTGGAGGCGACGTTGCGCTTGAAGGTCCAGATTTCCTTGGCCGTGCGGGTGGTTTCGCCGTCGCCCAGATCGGCCTCGTAGCGCACCGACACCCGGGCTGTTCCGCTTTCCAGTTCGGCGCGGTCGATCTCGGCGCGCTTGATACGCAGGAGTTCGAAGGCCCGCTCGCCTGATCCTTCGCGGGCCGTGATGGCCGCGTCCCAGGCCGCAAACACGTCGTCATCCAGCAACGGGCGAAGCGCCTCCCGGTCACCGCGCGCATAGGCGCCGACGATCATCTGGTAGGCGGCCTTGGCGCCGCGCAGGAAACTTTCGGCGGTGAACGTGCGGTCGGCTTCGTAGATGTCTTCGAGACCGGCCGCCGCCGGGCCGGTGAAGACCGGGCGGTCCGCTTCGCTGCGCCGAGGCGCGGGTGCGGGTACGTCCTGGGAACCGCCGCGCTGTTCGGGCGCCGGCGCGGGACGCTGCATCGGGCGTTCGTCCCCTCCCCGGCCGAGGGCCACATAAAGCCGCCAGAGCACGAACAGTGCCACGGCCGCCAGGATGAGGACTTCGATCACGGGATTGGACATTGCGAAGACGGGATCCTTAAATATTCCACAGGTGTACCGGGTAGATAGTGCAGCCGTTGCAAGGGTGCCAGCCTTTGCGTTGCGCGGCCAAGGGGCGCATGTTAGGCGCGGGGCGCGAGAATGTAGAGGATTGATAATGACAGATACCAGCGCGCCCGCAAACCCCACGCCTGACGACAAGGCGCCTGTTGCGCCTTCGCTGCGTGTACTTGGCCAGTATGTGAAAGATCTGTCATTCGAAAATCCGGGCCACCCACCGGTTCAGACCCAGCCGAACATCGACCTGGGGATCGACGTCGGCGCGGCGCCGCATACCGATGGCAATGGAATTTTCGAGGTCTCGCTGAAACTGTCCGCCAAGGCGGTTGCCGGCGAAACGACGCTGTTCATCACCGAACTCGACTATGCCGGCCTGTTCCAGCTGTCGAACGTGACCGAAAAGCAGATCGAGCCGATGCTGCTGATCGAGTGCCCGCGCCTTTTGTTTCCGTTCGCGCGGCGGATCATTGCCGAGATCACCCGCGAGGGCGGCTTCCCGCCCCTGCTGATCGACCCGGTCGATTTCGTGCAGCTCTACCAGGCGCAGTACCGCAAGGCGGCTGAACGCGCCGGAACACCGCCCGCCTAGTTTACGGTTTTCCAGATCGCGCCGGCGCCAAGCTTTTCGATGAGCTTTTCGTGCGCGGCCAGTTCTTCGGCCGTCGCCTGGCTGGCAATCGGCTGCGGGCGCTGCAGCGCGGGCGGCCGGACGGCGCCATTCTCCAGGCCGTTGGCACCTTCGAAACTGAAGGCCCGGGCGCGCCCACCCAGCAGTTCCAGATAGACGCCGGCCAGCAGCTGGCTATCGAGCAGTGCGCCGTGGAAGGTTCGGCTTTCCAGCGAAATGTCGAACCGCTTGCACAGCGCGTCGAGGTTGGCCGGCGCGCCGGGAAACCGCTTGCGGGCCATGGCCACGGTATCGATCCAGCGGCTTTCCGGGATGGGCGCGCGCCCGCACAGGGCCAGTTCGGCATTCAGGAACCCCCGATCGAAGGCCGCATTGTGGGCCACGATGGTCGCGTCACCGACAAAACTCAGGAAAGCATCGACGACATCCGGATGCCCGAACGGCGGACAATCCTTGAGGTCGGCGTCGGTGATACCGGTGATCCGGATGGTGGCTTCGGAAACCGGCTTGCCCGGATTGATGCGGCAATGAAACGTGCGCCCGGTCGGGATGTGGTTCATCAGCTCGACAGCGCCCATCTCGATGACGCGTTCGCCCTGCGCGGGATCGAGCCCGGTTGTCTCGGTATCGAAAGCGATTTCGCGGATCTTTGCGGTCATCCGTTGCGGTCTCCAGCGACGCGAATCATCAGGGCACCTATGGCGCGAACCTGGTCGCGGGCAAAGTCGAAGCCGTGGGCGGTGGAGAGGATGAAGTCGGCCCGGGCGCGCTTGTCAGCGTCCGGCATCTGGCGGGCGAGGATCGCCTCGAAGGTTTCCGGCGTCACACCCGGACGCGCCAGCACACGCTCGCGCTGGACGGCGGCAGGTGCGGTGACGACCAAGGTATAGTCGCAGTGCCGATCACCGCCGGTTTCGAACAGGAGCGGAATATCGAGCACAGAGAACGGCGCGCCTTCGCCGTGGACCTGCTGGCGAAACGCGGCCTGTGCGGCCCCGGCGAGTGGATGAACGATGCCTTCGAGCCGTTTCATTGCGTCCGGATTGTCCAGCACGCGGGTGCGCAGCTTACTACGGTCCACCGCGCCGCCATCGACGACGCCTGGAAACGCCGCCTCAATGGGCGCGACCGCCGCTCCGCCTTCGGCATAGAGCGCGTGGACCGCCGCGTCGGCATCGTAGACCGGCACACCCTCTTCGCGGAACAGGTTTGCCGTGGCCGATTTTCCCATGCCGATCGAACCTGTCAGTCCCAGGATGATCATTGGACGGCCTCCAGCAAGGTGCGGGCCCGGGCATGCGCGGCGGCAAGGTCCGGCGTGATGCCGAACCAGAGTTCGAAACTCAGCGCAGCCTGGGCGACCAGCATGCCGAGCCCGTCGAGCGTGCGCCAGCCCTTGCGGCTGGCTTCGGCGAGACTGGCGGCAGCGCCCTTGCCGTAACTGATGTCATAGAAGATCCCGCCCGCCGAGGCGGGCAGCTCGAGAACACCTCCGGCATGCCCGAGGCTCAGCGTGTTGATCACGACCGCAGCTTTCGGCAGCTGTTTCAATCCCTCATCAAGCGACAGGATGCGGGCCGCCGGAGCGAGATCCAGTGCCAGGGCTTCGGCGCGGGCAATCGTCCGGTTACAGAGGGTCAGGCGGGCGCCGCGCCGGGTGAGCACATCTGCGACCGCCCGGGCCGCCCCCCCTGCCCCGAGCAGGAAGACGTCCCGCCCCTCCACGGCGATGTCGCCATAGTCCAGCGTGAGGGCGAAGCCGGGGGCATCGGTATTCTCGGCGCGCCATTCGCCGGCCGGAGTGCGCACCAGCGTATTGGCGGCGCCGATGCGGCGCGCCGTATCACCGACGCTGGATGCGAGTCTGAGCGCGTCTTCCTTGTGCGGCAGTGTGACGTTGAGACCGGCGGCGCCGTGGTTGAGCAGCGAGGTGAGCGCCGCAGCGAGCTCGCCGGACTTCACTTCGAGCGCGGCGTAGACCGCATCAATCTCGTTTTCGCGCAGCCAGTGATTGTGGATGTACGGCGAAAGCGAATGGGCGACGGGATCGCCGATGACACCGAGGAGCCGTCTCATTGTGCGAGCACCTTCCGGATACGGAGATAATCGAGCAGCGGCAGCAGGGGCAGTCCGAGTATCGAGAAATAGTCTCCTTCTATGCGCGAAAAGAGCTGCGCGCCAAGGCCTTCGAGCTGGTAAGCACCGACCGTGGACAGGAGTGTGTCGCCGCACGCTTCGGCATAGGTGTCGATGAATCCGGGCGACAGGATCCGCATGGTCAGTTTCGGCCGGCTGAGATGGCGCCAGACTGGCAGGCCGCCCTCGCAGATGACAATGGCGGTTTCGAGCGTGTGGCTCTTTCCGGAGAGGCGGCGGAGATGGTTTTTCGCTTCGGCGAGGTCGCGCGGCTTGTCGAAGGCTTCGTCACCGAGCGCCAGCATCTGGTCGCCGCCGATCACGAGACCAGCGCGCGCCTGCGAAACCCGGATGGCTTTCATTTCGGCGAGCCGCATCGCCTGATCGCGTACAGGCACAGCGTCCGCGCGCATGGCGGCGCGGAAGGCGTCTTCATCGACGTTCGGCGCCACGGATTCGGCAACAACACCGGCGGCCGCGAGTACCGCGCGCCGGCTGGCGCTGCCGGAAGCCAGGATGACGCCGGGAATCACGCGAAGCCCCGGCGTTCGATCAGCAGGTTGAGGATACCGGCGGCGGTTTCCTCGACAGACCGGCGGGAGACATCAATGGTCTTCCACTGGTTGCGCTGGAACAGGCGGTTCGCCTGGGTGATTTCATCGCGCACAGCTTCTTCGTCCGCATAGTCGCCGGCATCTTCCTGGTTGAGCGAGATGAGCCGCTGCCGGCGGATCTGCACGAGGCGCTCGGCCGAGATCTTGAGCCCGACGACGAGCGGTCCCTTGTCGCCCATCGCTTCGAGGAAATCCGGCAGCGCCACGCCGGGCACCAGCGGAATGTTGCCGGCGCGGACCTTGCGGTTGGCGAGGTACACACACGTCGGTGTCTTCGACGTCCGGCTGACCCCCAGCAGGATGACATCGGCGCCGATCAGACTGTCGACATTCTGGCCGTCATCATGGGCCAGTGTGAAGTTGATGGCTTCCATCCGCTCGAAGTAGTCCTCGTCCATGGCGTGCTGGCCGGCGACGCGGTTGTTGGCCGAGACGCCAAGATGGCGGCTGAGCATGGCGATCGACGGATCGAGCACCGGCAGAGTCGGAATGCTCCGTTCACGGCAGAAGGCTTCCAGCCGCGCGCGCAAGGCGCTGTCCGAGATCGTGTACCAGACGACGCCGGGCGCGGCCTCGATTTCGCGCGTGACGCGTTCGAGCTGGCGCTCGGAGCGCACCAGGTAGTAATTATGCTCCAGCGGCTGGATATTTTCGAACTGGGCACAGGCTGCGCGCTGCACAGCGTTCAGCGTTTCCCCCGTCGAGTCGGAGACGAGGTGGACGTTGAAATAGATGGCGGGTCGCATCGGCCGGGTCATGGCGTTTCTCTTGCCGGGGCTTCTCGATTTGCACAAGGGTTGTGACTCGCCTGTGGAAAGCCCCCGACTGCACAGGGACTCACATGCTTTCCACAGTTGGGCGGAATCGACTCCCGATGATCGCGTCTTGTTCCGCGCTGTGATTCCAAGGGGGCTGTTAACCCCCCGTTAATCTCTGAGAGTCGTGAAGAATCTTCTCGCCCGGCAGGCGAGTGGAGACTGTGACTCGCTTGTGGATTTTGGTGGACAAAGCCGTTGAAACTGCGTTCTCCCAGCAATTCGCAGCATCATAATGATAAGCGCCCTGACGGGCTGGTTTGAATTGGACTGAAAAGGGGTCTGGGCATGGCGGCAACCGGCAGGAAAAAAATACTGAACGTGCTGGCGGGTCAGGTCGAGGCAACACCTCCGGTCTGGATGATGCGGCAAGCCGGCCGGCACCTGCCGGAATATCTCGAAACCCGGGCGCAGGCGCGCGACTTTCTGGATTTCTGCTACACGCCGTCCCTCGCTGCGGAAGCCACACTGCAGCCGGTACGCCGGTACGGGATGGATGCGGCGATCCTGTTCGCCGACATTCTGCTGATCCTCGATGCGATGGGGCTAGGCGTCCGGTTCGAGAAAGGTGAAGGCCCGCTGGTGGAGGAAATCTCCGCGCCGGCGGATCTCAGACGGATCAAGCCGGAAGCCGCAGCTGACAAATTGTCGCCGGTCTATGAAACCGTGGCGCGGGTGAAATCTGCCTTGCCGCCTGAAACTACCCTGATGGGGTTCGCCGGCTCGCCGTGGACGGTGACGCTGTATGCCGTCGAGGGGCGAGGGAAGACGGACAAGTCGGCGGCCTTGCGTTGGGCGCACGGCCGGCCGGACGAACTCGCCGAAGCAATGGACCTCGTCGGGGAAGCCACAGCCCATTACCTTGCCCGCCAGGTCGAAGCCGGGGCCGACGCCCTGATGCTGTTCGACAGCTGGGCCGAAGGCCTGCCCGACAATATTTTCGAGGAAGTGATCATCGCCCCGACCCGGAAGCTGGTGGACCGTTTGCGCAGCCTGGGGGTCACCGTACCGATCATCGGATTTCCGCGCGGCGCCGGCGTCATGGTGCCGGACTATGTGGCAGCCACCGGTGTGACCGCCGTGGGCCTCGATACGGCCGCATCCCCGAAATTCATCAACCGCGAACTGCCTGCGAATTTCCCGGTCCAGGGCCACCTGGATCCGCTTCTGCTGATCGAAGGCGGCCGGCGTCTTGACGCACGGGTGGATCAACTTCTGGACGCCTACCGGCACCGGCCCCATATCTTCAATCTCGGTCACGGGGTCAGGCCCGAAACGCCGATCGCGCATGTCGAGCGCGTCCTCGACCGGGTTCGAAAAGGATAACTTCCCCCATGGGCCGAAGAATTGCCGTCGTACTGTTCAATCTCGGCGGACCGGACAAACCGGCTTCGGTGCAGCCTTTCCTGCAGAACCTGTTCCGCGATGCGGCCATCATCCGGGCCCCCTTGCCGGTGCGCTGGTTCCTGGCGCGGCTGATTTCCCGGACCCGGGCGCCGGCGGTGAAGAAGAACTATGCGATGATGGACGCGGGCGGCGGGTCTCCCCTGCTCCGTGAAACCGAGGCGCAGGCCAGCGCGCTGGAGGCCAGTCTCGCGGCATCGCTGCCCGGCGACGAGGTCAAGTGCTTCATCGCGATGCGCTACTGGCACCCGTTCACGGAAGAAGCGGCCGCCGACGTGAAACGCTGGAAGGCCGATGAGGTCATCCTCCTGCCGCTCTATCCGCAGTTCTCGACCACCACGACGGGGTCTTCGCTGGAGGCTTGGCGAAAGGCCTATCCCGGCCCGACCCGCACCGTGTGCTGCTATCCCTTCGACGAAAACTTCGTGGCTGCCCATGTTGACCGCATCCTCGATGCCCACCGCAAGGCCGGCGCGCCCGATCAGGTGACGTTGCTGCTGTCCGCGCATGGTCTGCCGGAGCAGGTTGTCCGCGGCGGCGATCCCTACCAATGGCAGTGTGAGGCCCTCGCCGAAATGATCGCCGGACGTGTGCCGGCCGGTTGGGAGGTGATCGGCTGCTACCAGTCGCGGGTCGGACCGCTGAAATGGATCGGACCAGCTACGGATGCGCAAGTCGAACGCGCCGCGCGTGAGGGCAAGCACATCCTGATTGCGCCGATCGCATTCGTGTCCGAGCATATCGAAACGCTGGTCGAACTGGGTGAGGAATACCGCCTGCTGGCCACATCGCACGGTGCGGCGAGCTACACGCGGGTGGAAGCGCTGGGCACGCATAAGGATTTTATCCAGACGTTGGCCCAGGAAACCCTTGCGGCGCTCGGCATGAAGGGCACCTTGCGGTCCTGCGCCGGTGGCCGGCTTTGTCCTTCGGAATGGTCAGGCTGTCCGCATGCCGTCCGTCCCCAGAAGGCGGGTGAACGCGTCAACGAAACAACCGTCTGAGGGGCCGGGATGGACATTTATCTTTGGGTGAAGTCGGCGCACGTCGTGTTCGTGATCGCCCTGATGGCCGGACTGCTGATCTATCCGCGCTACAAGATCCACCAGCTTTCCAGTCGGCCGGGCGAGCCATTGTTTGAAACCATGAAGGACGCGTCCAACCGGTTGAGGCGGATCATCCTGAATCCAAGCCTCGTACTCGTCTGGGTTCTCGGCCTTCTGATGCTGTACCTGGACTATGCGCGCGGTGGCCGGATGTACCTGGAAGGGTGGATGCACGCCAAACTGGTGCTGGTGCTCGGACTCAGCGGGCTGCATGGCTATTTCATCGGGCTTGGAAAGCGGGTCGATGCGGTCACCGGCACCGTTCAAGCCCGGACGTTGCGCCTGTTGAACGAAGTGCCGTTCCTGCTGATGATCGGGGCGGTGATCCTGGTGATTGTCCGCCCGACCTGACCGGCAGTCCTTTCCGGCTTGACGTTTCGGGACAAATTGGCGATGAGAGGCGCATGCCGGTGCGCCCAGTCCTCGTGGCGCCCACTTTTTCCTGACCGGCACCCCCCTTAGCTAGATCCAAAACCCGGACCGCTCCGAATGGCTTCCTCGATGCTCGACAACCTTACCAGCGTCACGCTGCGCGAACTCAAAGCAAAATCCCCTGAAGAGCTTCTGCTCTATGCCGAGGAGCTTGAGGTCGAGAATGCGTCCTCGATGCGAACCCAGGATATGCTGTTCGCGATCCTGAAGGAGCTGGCCGACAGCGAAGTCGAGATCACGGGCCAGGGTGTGCTCGAGGTTCTCGTCGATGGCTTCGGCTTCCTGCGCTCGCCGGAATCGAACTACCTGCCGGGCCCGGACGACATCTATGTCAGCCCCGAAGTGCTCAAGAAGGCGAACATCCGCACCGGCGATACGGTGGAAGGCCCGATTGTTGCACCCCAGGATTCGGAGCGCTACTTCGCCCTGACCGATGTGAGTCAGATCAATTTCGAAGACCCGGACAAGGCCAACAAGAAGGTTCACTTCGACAACCTGACGCCGCTGTATCCGGACCGCCGCCTGAAAATGGAAAGCCGGGATCCGACCAAGAAGGATCGCTCCGGCCGGGTCATCGACATCGTCGCCCCGATCGGCAAGGGCCAGCGCGCCCTGATCGTCGCCCCGCCGCGCACGGGTAAAACCGTTCTCATGCAGAACATCGCGGCGGCGATCGAAGAGAACCATCCCGAGTGCTATCTCATCGTTCTGCTGATCGACGAGCGCCCGGAAGAAGTGACCGACATGCGCCGCACGGTGAAAGGCGAAGTCGTCGCTTCGACCTTCGACGAGCCGGCGACGCGCCACGTTCAGGTCGCCGAAATGGTGATCGAAAAGGCCAAGCGCCTGGTTGAGCACAAACGCGATGTCGTGATCCTGCTCGACTCGATCACCCGTCTCGGGCGCGCCTACAACACGACGGTCCCCTCCTCCGGCAAAGTGCTGACCGGCGGTGTGGACGCCAACGCCCTGCAACGCCCGAAGCGGTTCTTCGGCGCCGCGCGCAATGTCGAGAATGGCGGTTCGCTGACCATTGTGGCGACCGCGCTGATCGATACCGGCAGCCGTATGGACGAGGTCATCTTCGAGGAATTCAAGGGCACGGGTAACTCCGAGATCGTCCTCGACCGGAAGATTGCCGACAAGCGCACCTTCCCGGCGCTCGACATCATGAAGTCCGGCACGCGGAAAGAAGAACTCATCACGCCGCAGGACCAGCTGTCGAAGATCTACATCCTGCGCCGCATCCTCGGCCCGATGGGCACCTCGGACGCCATCGACTTCCTGATCGACAAGCTGCGCCAGACGAAGACCAACGACGAGTTCTTCGAAGCGATGAAGAACTGACAGGAGGCGCCTGCCGATGGGCGCGCCCGACACCATCTGCGCCCTCGCCTCCGGGCCGCCGCCGTCGGCGATTGCCGTCGTGCGGGTTTCCGGACCTGCCGTCCGCAACGTGTGCGCCCAGCTATTGGCATCCGGGTTGCCAGAACCCCGGCGGGCGGTGCTGACCCGGATTCAGGATTTGCGCGGCGCGGAGGTCGATGAAGGCCTCGTCCTCTTCTCCCCTGCCCCGCACTCCTATACCGGCGAAGACACGCTCGAGCTCTATCTGCATGGCGGACCGGCTGTCATCGCGCACGCCCTGGACGCCCTGACCGCGGTGCATGGTGTGCGGCTGGCCGAGCCCGGCGAGTTCACCCGCCGCGCCTTCGAAGCCGGCAAGCTCGACCTGACCGAAGCCGAAGGCGTCGCCGATCTCATCGAAGCGGAGACCCTCGCGCAAAAGTCCCAGGCCCTCCGGCAAGTCTCGGGCGGGTTGTCGAATATCTACAATGCGTGGCGAGATGACCTGACCGGGCTTCTCGCCCTGGTCGAAGTGATGGTTGATTTTCCGGATGAGGGCGATGTCGGGTCCGGCGCCGCCGCTCCGGTCCGCGAGGGTGTTGCCCGCCTGATGATAGACGTCGAAGCCGCCCTCGGTGATGGCGGCATCGGCGAACGTATCCGGGACGGTTTCCGCATCGCTATCATCGGCGCACCGAATGCCGGCAAGTCCACACTGCTCAACCGGCTCGCCGGACGCGAGGCGGCCATCGTCACCGCAAGGCCGGGAACGACCCGCGACGTGATCGAGATCCGGCGGGTGCTCGGAGGCCAGGTTGTGTGGATAGCGGACACCGCCGGTTTGCGGGAAACGGAAGACGAGATCGAAGCCGAGGGAATCCGCCGCGCCAGGATGACGGCCGACGACGCCGACCTCTGCATCCAGCTGGTCGATGCCTCGGATCCGGTGAGCCCCCCTCCCCTCCCCTACCCGCCCCCCAAGGGGATTCGGGTGGTAAACAAGGCGGACCTTTCGGGCCCCGAAGGCATAGCCCCGGCTGACTTTATTATCAGTGCCAAGGAAGGCGCCGGCCTCGAAACGCTCGAAGCCGGGCTCGCGGCCCGCATCGCTGCCCTCGCCGGATCGGTGGAATCGCCCGTCATCACCCGGGCCCGCCACCGAGAAAAACTGGGCCGGGGGCTCGCCGCTCTGGCTTCCGCCCGGACGGCGCTGGACCAGGACCTCGGCTTCGAACTCGTCGCCGAAGACCTCCGCCTGGCCATCCGGGAGATGCGAGCGATCATCGGCGAGATCGGGGTCGAGGATATTCTTGGCGCGGTCTTCTCCCGGTTCTGCATCGGGAAATAGGCTCTAGGGATTGAGGGCGCCCGGCGCTATATACCCGGCCGAACCCCCACCTTAAGAGATGGTTAATGCCGGACCCGGCCGACTTTGATGTGATCGTGATTGGCGGCGGCCATGCCGGTTGCGAAGCCGCAGCCGCGGCCGCCCGTTTCGGCGCGCGCACGGCGCTGGTCACCCACAAGCGCACGACCATCGGCGAGATGAGTTGCAACCCCGCCATCGGCGGTCTCGGCAAGGGCCACCTCGTCCGTGAGATTGATGCGCTGGACGGGGTCATGGGCCGCATGGCCGACAAGGCCGGCATCCAGTTCCGGATGCTCAACCGGTCCAAGGGTCCAGCCGTCTGGGGCCCCCGCGCCCAGATCGACCGGAAGCTTTACCGCGAAGCGATGCAGGCCGAGCTCTCGGATTATCCCAACCTGACGATCCTCGAAGACGGCGCCGAAGACCTGATCGTGGACGATGGCAGGGTCGCCGGCATCACCGGTCTCACCGGAACGGTGTACCGCGCCGCCAAGGTCGTCATCACCACCGGCACATTCCTCAAAGGCGTCATTCATATCGGCGCGAAGCGCATCCCGGCCGGCCGGGTCGGCGAAGCCCCCGCCATCGGATTGTCGGACCGGCTGTATGCCCTCGGTCTGCCGATGGGCCGCCTCAAGACCGGAACCCCCGCCCGCCTCGACGGCCGGACGATCCATTGGGACCGGCTGGAGATGCAAGCGGCCGATGACCAGCCCATCCCGTTCAGCTTCCTGAATGCGCAGATCGACGTGCGCCAGGTTGCGTGCGGCATCACCTGGACAACGCCCGAGACCCACAGGATCATTGACGAGAACATCAACCAGTCGGCCGTTTACTCGGGCGCGATTGCCGGACGCGGTCCGCGTTACTGTCCCTCCATCGAGGACAAGGTCCACCGCTTCGCTGACCGGGACCGGCACCAGATCTTCCTCGAACCGGAAGGGCTGGACGATCACACCGTCTATCCGAATGGCATCTCCACCTCGCTTCCGGAGGAGATTCAGGACCAGTTCATCCGGACCATTCCCGGCCTCGAGGATGTCGCCATCCTCCAGCACGCTTATGCCATCGAGTATGATTATGTGGACCCGCGTGCCCTGTCGCCTGCGCTCGAGGTGAAGGCGCTTTCGGGCCTCTATCTGGCCGGGCAGATCAACGGCACGACGGGATATGAAGAGGCCGGCGCCCAGGGCCTGATGGCCGGCCTCAATGCGGCGCGCGCGGCCGCCGGCAAGGAACCCGTGATCTTTGACCGCGCCGAAGCCTATATCGGGGTTCTGATCGACGACCTCGTCACACGCGGCGTGACCGAGCCCTATCGGATGTTTACGTCCCGCGCCGAATACCGCCTTGCCCTTCGCGCGGACAATGCCGACCAGCGGCTGACCCCGCGCGGGATCGAGGCCGGGGTTGTCGGCTCGGGGCGCGCTGGAATGTTTCACGTGAAACATCGCGCGCTCGAGGACGCCCGGACCATGCTCAGGGCTTTGACCTTGTCCCCGGCTGCGGCCGTGAAGGCGGGTTGGGCCGTCAACCAGGATGGCCGGGTCCGGTCGGCCTGGGAATACCTCTCCTACAAGGACATCACGCTCGCGCATCTTCGCGCCATCTGGCCGGAGCTTGAAGCGATCCCGGACGGGATCGGCGCCCAGATCGAAATCGAGGCGCTGTATGCGGCGTATCTCGACCGGCAGTCCGAAGACGTCGCCGCGCTTCGCCGGGACGAGTCCCTGACGCTTCCGGACGGCCTCGACTATGACGCCATTGGCGGACTGTCGAACGAGGTCCGGCAGAAGCTCAAGGCGGTGCGTCCGGTCACGCTCGGCCAGGCCGCCCGGATCGAAGGGGTGACCCCGGGGGCCTTGACGGCCTTGCTTGGCCACGTGAAACGCGTCCGCCGGACGGGATAGAAAATGACAGACTCAAATGATCGCGCGGCGTTTCTCGCCGCCCACGATGTTTCACGTGAAACATTGGCGCGCCTTGATATCATCATTGCGACGCTCGACGACTGGCGCACACGCAGTAATCTGATCGGGCCGAACGAATGGCCGCAGATCTGGACCCGGCATGTCGGCGATTCGGTGCAGCTGCTTGACCGGATTCCGGACACGGCCCGGGTCGTGGACCTGGGCTCGGGCGCCGGCTTTCCGGGATTGATCATCGCCGCAGCCCGTCCTGCCGGACACGTCACCCTGATCGAAAGTGTCGGGAAGAAGTGCGCGTTCCTTCGCGCGGCGATCGAGGCAGCGGGCCTTCCGGCCACGGTCCACCAAGGCCGGGTCGAGGCGGCGCCGCCGATCCAGGCCGAATATGTCACCGCACGGGCCTTCGCGCCGCTTCCGGAATTGCTCGATTATGCTGCGCCCTGGCTGTGCAAAGGTGCAACAGGGGTTTTCCCGAAAGGCGAACGCTGGAAAGATGAATTGACGGCAGCCCGGCAAAGGTGGAATTTCGCGTATCAAGCGATTCCAAGTCGCAGTGGTGGGTCCGGGGTAATCTTGATTGTGCGGGAGGCTGCGAGACGCCATGGCCAGGCCTAGAATATTTGCCGTTGTGAACCAGAAGGGCGGTGTCGGTAAAACGACGACCTCCATCAATCTGGGCACCGCGCTCGCCGCCGTCGGCCGGCGCGTCCTGATCGTCGATTTCGATGCCCAGGGCAACGCATCGACCGGACTCGGAATCTCGCGCGCCGAACGGCTGCGCACCTCCTACGATCTGGTCGTGGACCGGATTCCGCTCGAGGAGGCGGTGCTCTCCACCATCGTGCCGCGCCTCGACATCATCCCCGGAGACGAGAACCTGTCCGGGGTGGAAACCGAACTCGCGGGCGACACCCACCGTTCCTACCGTCTCAAGGAAGCGCTTCAGACCTATATCGCGCGCGCCGAAACCGGCGACCTCGTTAAGTATGATTATGTGCTGATCGACTGCCCGCCGTCGCTGTCGGCTTTGACCATGAACGCGATGACCGCGTCGGATGCGTTGCTGGTTCCGCTGCAGTGCGAGTTCCTGGCGCTCGAAGGTCTGTCGCAGCTTCTGCGCACCGTCGAGGTCGTCCGCTCCGGTCTCAACCCGACCCTCGAAATCCAGGGCGTGGTGCTGACGATGTATGACCGGCGCAACTCGCTGTCCGATCAGGTGGCCAACGAGGTCCGCGCCTTCTTCGGCAGCAAGGTCTACAACACCGTCATCCCGCGCAACGTCCGCCTGTCGGAAGCGCCGTCTTTCGGCAAGCCAGCCCTTCTCTATGATTACCGTTGCCCGGGCAGTGAGGCGTATATCCGTCTCGCATCGGAGGTTCTTCAGCGCGAGAAGGCGCGGGTAGCATGAGCGGCGATCCCCAAGATGATGGCCGCAAAGTCTCGCGGCTGGGACGCGGCCTCTCGGCGCTGATCGGCGAAGTGGAAGCGATGGGCACGACCCGTCCGCCAGCGGCAGGACCCACACCGGACTTACCGCCGACCGAGCGTCCGAACGAGATCAATATCGATCATATCCGGCGCAACCCGGCGCAGCCGCGCCGCAGCTTTGACGACGCCGAACTGCGCGAACTCGCCGAGTCGCTGAAGACCAAGGGCGTCCTCCAGGCCATCCTCGTGCGGCCGGATCCGAAAGAGGCCGGCAAGTACCAGATCATCGCCGGAGAGCGCCGGTGGCGCGCGGCGCGCATGGCGGGCCTCACCTCCATTCCGGCCGTGGTCAAGGATGTTGACGAACTCGCCCTGCTCGAAATCGGCATCATCGAGAACGTCCAGCGCGCCGACCTGAATGCCATCGACGAGGCCGAGGCCTACGACGCGCTGATCAAACGGTTCGGCCGGACGCAGGACAGCCTCGCCGCCAGCGTTGGCAAGAGCCGCGTTCATATCTCGAACACGCTCCGCCTGCTGCAGCTGCCCGAAACCGCCCGCCGCCACGTCCGCGAAGGGCGCATCAGCGCCGGCCATGCGCGCGCCGCGCTAGGCGGCGCCGACCCCGAAGCGTTGATCCAGATGGCCATCGAACGCGGCTTCAGCGTGCGCGAACTGGAAGCCAAGGCGCGCGAGTCGCGCGAGAGCGTGCCGCTGGAAACCAAGTCCATGCCGCCGAAACCGGCGCCCGAGAAGGACGTTGATACCGAGGCGCTGGAAGCCGACATCAGCCGCGAGCTGGGCCTCGTGGTCGATATCCGCCACGGCCGGGAAGGGGGCGAGATCCGGATCAAGTACCGCGATCTCGAACAGCTCGATGAAGTCTGCAAACGCCTGACGGCAAAACGCCGGCCGTGAGCGTCAGCGGGCCGCTTCGGCAGCTCTTGCCAAATCGTTAATCAGTAGGCGGACGATCGGCTCGGCCGTCGGCCCTGCCGTCTTGGCCTGCCGTTCTGCATCATGGATGCGCTCCATGATGCGCATCAGCCGCTTGGGCGGCCAGGCATTCATCCGGCTACGGAATGCGGGCCACTCGTTCGGCCAGATGGGCGGGCGAAGGCTCCGGCCCGGATTGGAATCGCCCGCAGCAGTCTTTTCATGCGCGCTCAGCATGCGGAGGGTTTCCATCTGCAGGGAGCGCAGGATCGAGATCGGGCTGGTGCCGGCCTCGGTCAAACGGTCGAGCGCATTGTGGGCATCGGCCGGGCGGCCATCAAGCGCGGCGATCAGCACGCCGCTCATGTCCTGGCGCAAGCTGGTCGCGGTCAGCGCGCGGACATCTTCGACCCCGACCGGCCGGCCGAGACCTCTGGAAAAAAGCGCGAGCTTTTCGATCTCGGCATTGGCAATGGCCCGGTGGCCGGGAAGGTCGCCGGTGAACAGCTCCAGCGCGTCGTCAGAGATAGTGGCGCCGTCGGCGAGCAAGGCAGCGCGCACCCGGTCGCCGATATCGCCTGCCTCGTCGGCGAAGAGCTGGAGACAGGCGGTGCGCGCCGCCTTCTCAGCCGCGATTCTGAGTTTCGACTTTGACGCGAGGCTGCCGGTCTCGACGACGAGGCGGGCGGCGTATCGGTCCGGCGCCGCGTCCCCCGCTTCGATGGCTTCGATCAGGAGCGCCGCAATCTTGTCGCCGCTCGTGCGCACCCGCACGGCGCGCGCGTCACCGAGCAGGGACACCGCTTCAAGCGCATCAAACAGAAGGGATGGATCCTTCCGGATCGCATCGTCATCCAGGACCGTGACATCCAGTCCGGCCTTGCCGCCCCAGGCCGCCAGCACCGACTGGGCCGCATCCGAGGCAAGGCCTTCGTCGTCGGAGAACGCCACGACCGCCCAGATGCCGTCGCCGGGACGCCGGGCAAAGCTTTCAGCTTGCCGGCCCTTGTGCAGCATCAGTTGTCGGCGAATTTCAGGCGGATGTCGTCCGCGATCCGTTTGGCCAACATGCGCATGGCCCGGTCCGACGCGCTCGTCTGGGCCGCAATGTCGCCATACGGCGAATCCGGCACGAGGAAGCCGGTCTCGACATTGACGCTCCCCGACACCGAAACGGACTCGCCTGAGAGTGAATAGTTTCCGGTTGCGAGCACGCTGGAGCGCGACGCTGCGCCGTCCGGCTGAAAGGCGAGGCGGGCGAGCTGGTCGTTGAGATCAACCGTCAGGGTCACCCGTTCGGTCAGGCCCGGCACGCCGAGCGCCAGTTCCTGAAGCAACGCCTGGCGCAGCATGTGCCCGGCGCGGCCGCGAACGGTTTCAACTTCGATCAGGCCGCCATCGGCCAGTTTGCCGTCCACCGGCGCATAGACCGGACGAAACCCGCAGGCGCCAAGTGTGGCACCGAGGCTGGCGATGAGCAGGGCGGCGGCGAGGCGTTTCATGCCACCACGATATTCACGATGCGTCCGGGAACGACAATGGTTTTCTTCACGTCCTTGCCGGCAATGAAGGCTTCAACCTCAGGCAAGGCCCGGGCGGCGGCCTCCACGGCGTCGTTGCCGAGATCCTTGGCGACAGTGATTTCGCCCCGCCGCTTGCCGTTCACCTGAACCGCCAGCGTCACCGAATCGTCGGTTGTCAGGGCCGGATCGGCCTCGGGCCAGGCGGCGGCGGAAACGAACCCCTCGCCGCCGATCCGCTCCCACACGCTCTCCGCGAGGTGGGGCATGAACGGCGTCACGCAGCGCGCCAGCATCGACAGGGCTTCCGCGCGGGCGCCGGTCAGCCCCTCGGCCTGTTCGGCCTTCTTCAGTGCATTGACCCATTCATGGATCGCCGCGATGGCCGAATTGAACCGGAACTCGTCAATCGCCTTGTCCACATTGAGGACGGCGCGGTGGCTGACCCGGCGCAGTTCAAGCGATGCCGCATCCTCGCCCGGGGCAGGGTAGGGGGCGGCGGGCAGGCTGTCGGCGAGGCTCCAGATACGCTGGGCAAACCGGCCCGCGCCTTCAACCCCGGCCTGCGTCCATTCCACATCGCGCTCCGGCGGGGAGTCCGACAGGACAAACCAGCGCGCAACATCCGCGCCATAGGTGGCCACAATCGCGTCCGGATCGACCGTGTTCTTCTTGGACTTCGACATCTTCTCGATGGCGCCGACCTCGACCGGCTTGCCGGTTGCTGTTTCGGTCACCGCCGCGCCGTCGCGCGTGACGGCGCCCGGCTCAAGCCATGTGCCGCCGGCCGCCCGGTAGGTCTCGTGCGTCACCATGCCTTGCGTGAAGAGACCCGCAAACGGCTCGCCCGAAGGCAGGTCAAGTTCGCCGCAATCGCGCATCGCCCGGGCAAAGAAGCGGGAATAGAGAAGGTGCAGCACGGCGTGCTCGACGCCGCCGACATACTGATCCACGGGCAGCCAGTAGGCGCGCTCGGCCGGGTCATCGCTGCTCGCAAAGCGGGCATAATACCAGGAACTGTCCACGAACGTGTCCAGCGTGTCGGTCTCGCGCCGCGCGGGCTTGTTGCACGTCGGGCACGCCACCTGCTTCCAGGTCGGGTGGCGCTCCAGCGGATTGCCCGGCTGGTCGAAGGTCACATCATCCGGCAGGCGCACCGGCAAGTCGGCGGCCGGAACCGGCACGATGCCGCAATCCTCGCAATGGATCACCGGGATCGGGCAGCCCCAATAGCGCTGGCGCGAGACGCCCCAGTCGCGCAGGCGGTAATTGACCGTACCCTGACCATGGCCCGCCGCTTCGATCCGCGCAATGGCCTGGCGCTTGGCCTCGTCCACCGGCAATCCGTCGAGAAAGCCCGAATTGAAGATCCGCCCTGGCCCCGTATAGGCCTTGTCGCCCACGTCGAAAGTCTCGGGATCGGCGTCCGGCGGCAGCACGACCGGCGTGACGTTCAGGCCGAACTTGCGGGCAAAGTCGATGTCGCGCTGGTCATGCGCCGGGCAGCCGAAGATCGCGCCGGTACCATAGCCCATCAGCACGAAGTTCGCGGCCCAGACCGGCAGCGTGGCGCCTTCAATGAAAGGGTGTGCCACGGTAAGGCCGGTATCGAAGCCGAGCTTCTCGGCTTTCTCGATCGCTTCCTCGCTGGTGCCGATCTGCGCGCATTTCGCGCGGAAGGCTTTCAGCGCGTCCGACGTCTCGGCCATCTGGATCGTCAGCGGATGGTCGGGCGAGATTGCCACGAAACTTGCGCCGAATAAGGTGTCGGGGCGCGTCGTGAACACCTCGATGCCGCTTTCGAACCCGGCGGGCGCCTTGCCGGCAAAGTCGAAGCGCAGCTGCAGCCCTTCGGACTTGCCGATCCAGTTCGCCTGCATCGTGCGGACCTTCTCGGGCCAGCGCTCCAGCTTCTGCACTTCGGTCAGCAGGTCGTCCGCATACGCCGTGATCCGGAAGAACCATTGCGTCAGCTCGCGCTGTTCGACGATGGCGCCGGAGCGCCAGCCGCGTCCATCGATCACCTGTTCGTTGGCGAGCACGGTGTTGTCCACCGGATCCCAGTTCACCTTCGAGGCCTTGCGATAGACGAGGCCCTTGTCCAGCATCTTCAGGAACAGCGCCTGCTGGGCGCCGTAGTATTCCGGATCGCAGGTCGCGAACTCCCGGCTCCAGTCCAGCGACAGGCCGAGCTTCTTGAACTGCGCCTTCATGGCGTCGATGTTGGCATAGGTCCATTTGCCGGGATGAATCCCGCGTTCCATCGCGGCATTCTCGGCCGGCATGCCGAACGCGTCCCAGCCCATCGGGTGGAGGACATTATAACCCTTGGCGCGGCGGTGGCGGGCAACCACATCGCCCATCGCGTAGTTGCGCACATGGCCCATGTGCAGGCGGCCCGACGGGTAGGGGAACATCTCGAGGATGTACGCCTTCGGCGCGCCAGCGGCGTCGGCCGGACGTTTCGCGCGGAACAGGTCGGCTGCGGCCCAGGCATCACGCCATCTGGGCTCCGCCGACTGCGGATCATACCGGGTTGCCATGGGGGGCTCCCTCTAAGGCATCAGAAGTGAAGTCGAAGTCCGGCCCTTTAGCCGATCTCGGATGCCTTAAGAAGCCGGGCCCGCTCGAGAATCTTGTTTTCGAGTTGCTGGCCGGTTTCCACGTCAACGCCCGCATCGGTCCAGGTGCCTTCGGCATTGACCTGGCGGTAGATGCTGACTTTCACGCCATCGGCGCGCAGGCGCGAGTCAAGAATATAGACGGTCGCCTTGATGCGCTCGTCCGGGGCGGCCTCGAAGCTCTTCCAGTCGTAGATGACCAGGCCGCCGATCGGGTCCGCGCTCTGCACGGGCAGGGCGGCCATCGTGTCCAGCGTGGCGCGCCAGAGATACGGGTTCACGGCGCCCACCGATTCTGCTGCAGCCCGCGCCGCCTTGT
>VMTE01000023.1 GCA_013791775.1 Hyphomonas sp. | reverse complement strand
GCGCCGCCTTGTTCGATCCGCCAGAGGACTGGCAGCCGGTCACGGCGATCAGTGCAGCCATCGCAGCAGCAGTTGTCAGCTTCATCATCGTTCATGTTCCCGCGTACAAGACCTTGTTCACGCGGCGTGTATAACAAGGGGGTCTCGGCCTCGCCAGTGTCGTTCTGCGCAAGGCGGGCGGCGAGCATTCCCGGAGGAGCGGCGTCATGCGGCAATATCTGACAGGTCTGGTGATGGCGTGCGCCGGTGTGTGCGCGCCCGCTGCCGCGCAGGATGTCTGGGACGAGCCCGGCGGAATCGAAACGCACGCTACCTATGAAGCCGCTGGCGTCCTCGCGCCGGAGGCCGACGAGCCCTTCCTGTATCTCCTGCGCGGCGGGTTTGAGGCGAACTTCGTGCTCGGCAACGGCGCCGAAGTCGGCCTGCGCACGTCGGGCGGGCTTGAAAAGGACCATCCGGCACGGGCCGGCTTCAGCGGCCTGACCGGGCCCTCCGAGCCGGCCGCAGGTCCGGTGGGGGCGTTTAGCGGCCTCGCGCGCGGCCCCGGCGAGGAAGATACCGGCGCGCGGGCCCGGCTGGAGACCGGATACATCTATATAGACGGCGGCTACGGCGAACTGCGCGCCGGCCTCGATGACGGCGTCGCCGCCCGGTTCTTCGAAGGCGCGCCCACCCTTTTTCGGCAGGCGGGGCTGGTGAACCCGGCGCTGGACCCGGCCGGCCGTGTCATCGCCCGCACGGATCACGACCTGACCGGCCCGTCCCTGAAGGTCAGCTATGCCAGTCCCCGCATTCTCGGTGTGCGCGCGGGGGTCTCGCTGACACCCGAGGCGAATGCCGGCGGCCTCGACCGCGATCCGGTCCGCAGTCTCGCAGGCACCGCCCAGCCGGACCTCGAGAACGCCGTCGAAGTGGCAGTCAACGTCTCGCGCCGCCTGCCGCGCAGCGGGGTCCGGTTGCGCGCCGCGGCGGCCTATAGCGAGGCCGACGCCGCCAGCGCCGCCTTGCCGGGCGCCTATGACAAGGTTGAAACCTGGTCGGCCGGCGGATCTGTGGAATTCTCCTCGCTCGCCTTCGGCCTCAGCTATCTCGACAGCAACAATGGGCTGACCGCGCCGGGCGGGGACTATGCGGCCCTGTCGGCAGGCTTGCGGGTCACGTTCGGCAAGATCGACGCCGGGCTGGAATACTCTGACGCCGAGGATGAAAACATCCGCGCCGATTCGCAGGCGTTCGGCTTTTCATTGGGCCGCAATTTCGGCGAGAATCTGAGGCTTGTCGGCGGCTGGCAGCGGATTGATACCCGCTACACGGGAAATTCGCTCCCCCTGGCACCCCGCACACGGGACCGGACCGACGGGATTGTGTTCGAAATCACACTGTCCGGCTAAAAGCCTGTGGTTTCGGAATGTTAATCTTCCATTAACAACCGGCGGCCACTATTGTTCATGTTCAGGATGACGGACATGCGCTCAAAGTTTGCACTTTCCTTTGCGTTCGCGGCGGTGGCCTTTGCGGCCCCGGCGCTCGCACAGGTCATGCCTGTGGACGACGCCATCAGGATCGAAGCGCCCACCTTGTCGGAAACCCCGGCCGCCCGCGCTGAATGGTATCGCCAGTTCTCGGAATCCAAGTCTTCCGGCAGCCGCCCGCAATGGGAAGCCGAGCCGTCGCAGGACTTCTCGATGCGCCTCGGCGGCAATTCGCGGTGGGAGCTGAACCTCGACAAGTTCACCCGCCTCGGCACCTCGCCGCTGCCGCGTGAGGAAGTCCAGGCCGGTGCCTCCTTCAAGATTACCCCGCGTTTCTCGGTGGGCGGCGAAGTCAGCATACGCGCCGAGGAACTCAACAGCCTGAATGATTCCGCGCGTTGGGAAAACCAGGACGTGGAAGCCGGCATCCGGCTGAAATCGGCGTTCAAGTTCTAACTGCGCGCCTTTTCGAAAGGCCGCATTCCCTCCACCGCAGCAAACCCTCCGCTTCGGGCGACCCTTGCGGCGTTTTCGGCTGTCACGCCGCCGAGTGCGTAGACCGGCAGTCCCGATGCACGGACCAGAGGCGCGAATTTCAGGGCGCCAAGCGCGGGTCCGGCGCTGGCGCTGTTCGACACGAATACCGCCGACAGCAACACGGCATCGACCGGTAATCCCGCCGCCGCCCGCAATTGCCGGCCGGAATGGGCGCTGACAGTCTGCAGCGCGAACCGGCGCCGCCAGCGCCGCGCCGCGTGCCGCATCCGGTAAGGCCAGTGCACACCGTCCGCCTTCACCTGCAGGGCAAGCAGCGGATCGGCGGCAATCAGGAAAGCCAGACCGCGCGACCTGCAAACGGCTGCAAGCCCGGCCGCCACCGCCGACCGGTCGCTAGCCCCGAAATGCCGGTAAACCACGCCGAAGCCCGCCGGCAGGCCGCGCGCCAGCTGACCGGGATCTTCCATCCGGGCCGGATCGGTCACGAACAGGGCCGGGGGCAGGGCGGGTCCCAGCGCCGCCGCACTCGCGCGCGCGGCGGCGATCAGCTTGCGCCGCGCCCGGCTTTGGGGTTCTAGGTTCATGCTCATGACCGATACGCTGGAACTCGAAATTTCCCAACGCCGCGCCGGGATCCTGGCCGAACTGGCTGCGGCCGCCTCGCCGCCGCCGGTGCTGGTCGCCGTGTCCAAGACCCAGCCCGCCGAAGCGCTGGACGCGGTGCTGGCCGCCGGCCAGCGTGTGTTTGGCGAAAACCGGGTTCAAGAAGCCGCCGCCCATTGGCAAGATCGCCGCCAGGCCTTTCCGGACCTTGAGCTGCACCTGATCGGCCCGCTCCAGTCCAACAAGTCGGACGACGCCGTCCGGCTGTTTGACGTCATCCAGACGCTTGACCGGCCGAAACTCGCCGACGCTCTCGCCGCCGCGATGACCCGGCTCGGCCGCCGCCCGCGCCTGATGATCCAGGTGAATACCGGCGAGGAGCCGCAGAAAGCCGGGGTTGCCCCGGCGGGTCTTCCGGCCTTGCTCGACCATGCCCGCACAAAAGCCGGGCTCGAGGTGGACGGCCTGATGTGCATTCCGCCCGTTGGCGAGCCTGCCGGGCCGCACTTTGCGCTCCTTGCCAAGCTCGCCCGGGCGCACGGTCTCATTCAGCTCTCGATGGGCATGAGCGGCGATTATGTCCTCGCCGCCCGCTACGGCGCCACGCATGTCCGTGTCGGCACCGCTCTGTTCGGCGAGCGGATCAAGCCCTGATCTCGATGACCGCGCCGCCGCCGAGGCGCTTCAGCACGGCGCGCAAATCTTCTTCCGCCAACACCGCGCAGCCTTGCGTCGGCGCATGGCCCGGCCGGGCAATGTGCAGGAAGATCGCGCTGCCCCTGCCGGCCACCGGCGGGTCATCATTATACCCGAGCTCGACAATCAGGTCGTAGAGGCCGTCCTCCCGCCAGAGGCGTTCGTGGCTGCCCCGGCAGGGCAGGGGAACCAGGCGGTTATAGTCTGTCTCGGCTGGGTCGTCGCACCAGCCGTCTTCGGGCCTGAGAGCAATCACCGGCAGGCCGGTGTCCGGCGCGGCCCCGCGGTCCGGCCGGAAATACACGCGCCGGGCGGTCCAGCAACCGATCGGCGATGCGCCGTCGCCTTCGCGCTTGGCGTCTGCCGGCACCGCGCCGCCCGTCCCCAGGGCGCACCGCAGCGACAGGCCTTCGCCGTCCAGGCGTCCGTCTGCAGCGACAATGAAATGGCTTGCCAACGGTCGCTCCCGGGATTGTTATTGGCCTCGGACCAGAGGCCGATTTATGCAGCGCGGGTTGTCTGGCGCCAAGGGGCGGCGGATGTTTTGCCTGTTCGGGGCCAGCAAGGATGACGGCCATGACCGGCAAGAAGCACATTCTCATCGTCGATGACGAAGCGGATTTCCGCGACACGCTCGCCGAACAGTTCGAGCTGAGCGAGGGATTCCAGGTCACGCCGGCGGGAACCGGCGAGGACGCCCTGACGCTCGCCGCATCGCAGCGCGTGGACATCATTGTCCTCGACGTCGATATGCCCGGCATCAACGGCATCGAGACGTGCAGGCGCCTGCGCGCGGCCGGCATCCGCGCACCGGTCATCATGCTCACCGGGCGCACAGGGGAGGTCGATACGGTCGCCGGCCTGGATGCCGGCGCGAACGATTACGTTGCCAAGCCTTTCACCTTTTCGGTCCTGCTCGCCCGGGTCCGCGCCCAGCTGCGCAGCTTCGAGCAGACCGAGGACGCAACCTTCGAGATCGGCCCCTACGAATTCCGCCCATCGACCAAGACGCTCCGCACCAAGGAAGGCAAACGTATCCGGCTCACCGAAAAGGAAACCGAGATCCTGAAATACCTTTACAGGGCCGGGGGCAGGTCGGTCGCGCGTGAGACGCTGCTGTCGGAAGTCTGGGGCTACAATGCCGCCGTCACCACCCACACGCTGGAAACCCACATCTACCGCCTGCGCCAGAAGGTCGAACCCGATCCCGGCAATGCGCGCCTGCTGATGACCGATCCCGGTGGGTACCGGCTGCAGGTCTGACCTTTCCCTCCCTACGCTTTGCGGACGTCCGCTTCCTTGTCCTCCCCTGCGAAGCAGGGGAGGTGGCAGGCCGCGCAGCGGTCTGACGGAGGGGGCTCGAACGCTTCACGGCCACTCTGAGCGGCGTCCAGCCGAACCGCCTTACCGGTTCAATTCCTGAAGCCGCGCTTCGCATTCCAGAAAGCCGTTCCGGCGCTCCGCCTCGCTTCGCCGCGCATAGGCTTCGGATTCCATCTGGGCGGCCAGAACGGATTCGTCGCGCCCGTACCCCCGGTTTCCGGTGCGATCCAGCAGCGAGACGGCGACGGCCATGATGTTCTGGGCCTGCGAAAGTTTTTCGGCCCGGTACATCTCTCCGCCAGTCTGATCGTTGCCGAGCGACTGTAGGATTTGTGCCTCGACGCTGAGCCTGCCGGCGCACAGGAGGTCAATATCCCGGGCGGGATCGCGAAACAGCAGCGCGACCTGCTGCGGCGTCGCCGGGGAGAGCGAGCAATCTCCCGCGCCGCCCATGGTTTGCTTCAGGCCCGTCTGGAAAACCCAGTTCCCTCGCTGAGGCGACAGGATCAGATTGCCTCGCTCGCCGGATGAAAACGCGGCCGTGCTGCCCGTCAGCTTTCCGGCATCATCCGCTTTCACATCTTCCGAGATCAGCGCGCAGATGCCCTCGTTGGCGACCTGGCATAACCGGCCAAGGTCAAGATCGTAGACGAACACCCAGTCAAAATCGGGCCGCGAGCGGACATAATCGGACGTGGTCTCCACTTTTTGCGGGGACACGCTCATGTCGGTTGTCTTGGCCACCTTGCATCGGGCCTGGAGCGTCTCGGCAGTGGCCGCGTGCCCGGCGAGGCTCTGTGCAATGGCGATGCAGGCGAGTGTTCGCAGCAACATGAAAGTTCCCCCGTCCGTTTGTCCTGACCGGGCGAGCATTCCTAACGCGAATGAAACTTGTCAATTCGGACAGAGCCCACGCCCTAAACTTTCACATCCACACTGATCGGTGCGTGGTCGGAGGGTTTCCAGCCGCCGCGCCAGGCGAGGTGGACGCGGTAGCTGTCCACCTTCGTCTCCGCCAGGGCGTCCTTGTTGGCCCAGATATGGTCCAGCCGCCGGCCCTTGTTGGCCGCCGCCCAATCCGCCGCGCGGTAGCTCCACCAAGTGTACAGCTTCTGCGCGTCCGGCACGGCGAGGCGGGCGATGTCGGCAAACCCGGCCGACTTGCGCGCCGCTTCCAGCCGCTCGGTCTCTTCCGGCGTGTGCGAGACGATGCCGAGCAGCTGCTTGTGCGACCAGACATCATTCTCGTGCGGCGCCACGTTCAGGTCGCCGACCAGGATGCGCGGAACGCCTTTGCCCAGCTTCTTGTAGCCTGGTCCGAGACGGTCGAGGAAATCCAGCTTGTGGGCAAACTTCTCGTTCTTCGCGGCGTCCGGCACGTCGCCGCCGGCTGGAAGGTAGATGTTATGGATCTCCAGCCCGGACTTGAGCCGCGCCGCGATCACCCGTGCATGGCCTTCCCGGCAGAGGTCGGGCGTGTCGACTTCCTCGATCGGCAGGCGCGAGGCAATCGCCACCCCGGCATGGCCGCCGCGCTGGCCGCGCACGATCACATGACCGAGGCCCATCTCCTTGAAGGCCTTCATCGGAAACTCGGCGTCCTGGCACTTGGTTTCCTGCAGGCAGATCACATCCGGCTTCTCGGCCGCGACGAACGCCTCGACATTCGGCGCGCGCAGGCGGACCGAATTGATGTTCCAGCTGACGATCCTGAGCGCTTTGGGCATCCCGCCTGACTAACAGCGCCGCCTGAAACGTCAACGCGCCCGAGCGCGGGGAGGCTCGGGCGCGTTGGACGTTCCGGAGAACGTCTGTTTTCGACCGGGCTATGCGCAACCGGTCTCGGCGGGACGGGAGGGGTCACAGCGGGGGGTCGATGCTGTGTGAGGGTTCCGTGTCCGCCGATAGTGGCAAGAATGTCACGCCTGCCGAGATTCGCAAGTTAATTGGGCGTAATTCCTCTTGACGGTTTAGCGGTTGTCAAAGTCGCGCAGGATGAACAGGCGCGGGTTGAGTTTCGCGCCGGTTTCGACCCCGCTGAGCAGGACACTGGTGCGCCCGCCGCTCGCGTCCACCGTCCGCCAACCGGAGAGCGTATTGTCGGCGCCGGCGAGGATCACGGTCAGTGTGCCGTCCATTTCGCCGGACTTGTCGCGCACCGTGATATTGGTGCGGTCGCCCGTGCGGCGCACGTCGATCACCTCCGCCTGTTTCTCGAAATCGAGCTTGTCGGACAGCAGCAGCGACAACGGCGTCTGTGCCAGCGGCACACGGTCGGTCGTCTCCAGCTCGCTGTCCTGCAGCGCGACCGTCGTGCCATCGCTGACCAGCAGCAACGGGGTCGGGTCGTCATAGTCAAAGCGCACCTTGCCGGGCCGCGACATGGCAAACTGGCCGGTCGAGAGCGTGCCGTCCGGCGAATACTGCTCAAACTTGCCACGCGCCGTCTTCACGGTGGCGAGCGCCTTGGACGCTTCCTTCAGCAATTTGCTGCGCTCGGCGGCAGTCAGCGGCGCGGCGGCGTCTGCCGGAGCGGCAATGGCCGGTTTCGGCTGGACCTGCTTCAGTCCCACCGTCAGCGGGGCGCCCAGGATCAGGGCGACGGCGCTGGCACTGGCGATCAAGTTCATCATTTTTCGGCCTCCTTTGACCTTGCGATCAGGATCTACACTTAAGCGCCTGAACCCTGCCTAAACAGGGCCAAACGCGGATTTGTCCGCCACAATCGGTTGGCCGGCGGTCAGGTTCACCCCCGTCCGGTGCGCCGCATGAACGCAGCCGCCTGCGGCTTGCGGATTTTGAGCCGGCATCCCATCTTGCGCCCTGACTCTCAAGGGACATCCGACATGGCAACTGCAGGCCTCCAGCATACCACCGACGGCACCGACGCGGGCTTCATGGCCGATGTCGTCGAAGCGTCCATGACCCAGCCGGTGATCGTCGACTTCTGGGCCCCCTGGTGCGGCCCCTGCCGCACGTTGGGCCCGCTGCTCGAAAAGGTCGTCGAGGCCCGCAAGGGCGCGGTCAAGCTGGTCAAGATCAACACCGAGGAACACAGCGCCTATGCCGGCCAACTCGGCGTGCGGTCGATCCCGGCGGTGTATGCCTTCCACAAGGGCCGCCCGGTGGACGGGTTCATGGGCGCCCTCCCGGAATCGCAGGTCAATGCTTTCGTCGAACGCCTGCTGGGCGGCACCGACAGCGCGCAGATGATCGCCGAGGCCTTGTCGCAGGCCGAATCCGCCAGCCAGGCGGGCGACATTGCGCTCGCCGCCGAAGTCTATGCCGCCGTGATCCAGGAAGATCCCGAGAACGTTGCCGCCATCGCCGGCCTTTCCCGCTGCTACCTCGCCAATGGCGATACCGACCGCGCGCTCGCGACCCTGGCGATGGTTCCGGACGCCAAGAAGAACGAGAGTGTTGTGAAAAGCGTCCGCCTCGCCATCGAGATGGCGGCCGAAGCGCCGGAGCCGACCGAACTTGACGCCGCCCTCTCCGCCGTCAGCGCCGAGCCCGGCAACCATGCCAAGCGCTACGAACTCGCCGAACAGTATGCCGCCGCCGGCCGTTACAAGGACGCTGCCGATCACCTGCTGATCATCCTCTCTGCCAAACTCGGCTGGGAAGATGGCAAGGCGAAGACCAAGCTCCTGCAGGTCTTCGAAGCGGCCGGCCCCACCGATCCGGTCACCATCGAGGGCCGCCGCCGGCTCGCGTCGCTGATGTTTGCCTGACAAGGGGGCCTCGCCCCGCCTTGTCAGGAAACCGCACCTGAAAGGCAAGCCCATGGACACCTATCGCCAGACGAGTGATCTGCCCGGCACGCTGGCCGTGTTCCCGCTGGCCGGCGCGCTGGTGTTTCCGCGCTGGGACCTGCCGCTCAACATCTTCGAGCCGCGCTACCTCAACATGATCGACGATGCGATGGCCGGTCCGCGCCTGATCGGCATGATCCAGCCGGCCGGCGGGCCGCGCGCGCATCCCGCGCTCGCCCGCGTCGGCTGCGCCGGCCGGATCACCCGCTACGCCGAGACTGATGACGGGCGCTACCTGATCACGCTGACCGGCGTGTGCCGCTTTGCCGTGCACGAAGAGCTCGCCGTCACCTCGCCCTACCGGCAAGTGGCGCCGGACTGGACGCCGTTCGCGGCCGACCTGCACGCGCCGTCCGAAGCCGGCTCGCCGGATCGGGCCAGCCTCGTCGCCGCCCTGCGCGCCTATACGGCGGCGCTCGACCTGCAGGCGGACTGGAGCGCCGTCGAGGGCGCGCCCCTCGACACCCTCATCCACGCGCTCGCATCCGGCTGTCCCTTCGGCGCGCTGGAGAAGCAGGCCCTGCTCGAAGCCGACACGCTGGCCGCCCGCGCCCGCGTCCTGATCAGCCTGCTCGAGATCGGCGGCAGTGGCCCTGCGCCCGGACCCATGCAATAGGAACCCCATGAGCGACCCAGACCATCCGCCCACCTCCCCGCCATCCGGTGTTGACCCGCGCCTGCTGGAAATCCTGATCTGTCCGCTGACGCGCCAGCCGCTGGTCTATGACCGCACGGCGAACGAACTCGTCTCGAAGAAGGCGCGCCTCGCCTATCCGATCCGGGGCGGCATCCCGATCATGCTGGAAGAGGAAGCCCGCGACCTCGACGATGTGCCGCCGGCGGAGACGGGGGAGGGGGCATGAGCCGCCCAGCTTGGCCGTCGCGCCTCACCTTCCGCGCCGCCGCGCAGGAACTCGCCGCCGAGTTCGATGACGGGGCCTCGGGCCGCGTCGGCTACAAACGGCTGCGCGAGGAAAGTCCGTCTGCGGAAGTCCAGGGACATGGGCGCGGGCCGAAGCCGCCGCAGGCGCCGGTGCCGGAAGACATCCGTGTGCTGAAGGCCGAACCGGTCGGGCGCTACGCCCTCCGCCTCTTCTTCTCCGACGGCCATTCCAGCGGTCTCTATACCTGGGACTTGCTCCGCGCCCTGACAGTCGGGGACTGACCCGGCCCGGCACACAACCTCAGAACCCCTCTCCCCCCGGGAGAGGGGCAGGGGTGAGGGCGCGCTTCAGTAAGGATGTAACGCTAGGGCGAGGGCGTGAAGCGCTCGGCGTCTAACGCATCAGGCTCGGCAGATGATCTTGGTCCGCGCTGGCCTGGCGTGCGAGCGCGCGGCGCAGCGGCGCGAGCCGGTCAACCGCCGCAAGGGCGAGCCCGCGCAACGGCTTGAGAAGCGGATTGTCGTTGGAGAAGGTGCGGTCGATCAGGTCCATGGTCAGGGCCGTCGCGGCCGAATCGAAGCGCCGCCAGTTCTGGTATTGCGCCAGCACCGTGTCGCTGCCGGGGTCGAGTCCGGCGTCGCGGGCCTCGGTCATCACGTCCACCAGGGCGGCAACATCCTTGAAGCCGAGGTTCAGTCCCTGGCCGGCCAGCGGGTTCAGCCGGCGCGCCGCGTCTCCCAGCAACGCCGTGCGCGGGCCGGCCATTTCGACCGCAATCTGCATCACCAGCGGATAGGAGAGGGGCGGGCCGTCGAGGCGCATCTGTCCGGCAAAGCCGGAAAAGCGCGCATTCAGTTCCGCTTCGATGTCTTCCTTTGGCAACTTGGCCAGCGTCTCGGCGGCGCCGGTTTTCATGTACCAGGCCAGGTTCGCGCGGTTGCCGGGCAGCGGTAGCGTCGCAAAGGGGCCTTCGGGCGTGAACAGCTGCCGGGCGATCCCGTGATGCGGCCGGTCCAGCGCAATGTCGGCCGCGAAGACCGACTTGCCATAACTGCGCCCCTCGGTGCGGATGCCGAGGAAATTGCGCACCGACGAATGGATTCCGTCGCAGGCGGCAACCAGCCCTGCGCGGAACGTACTGCCGTCCTCAAGCTGGATGTCTGCGCCCGCCGGGCCTGTTTTCATGCCCGAAAAGCGGGCACCCCGGCGCCAGTTGATGCCGGGCGTGGCCGCCGTTTTCCGGTCGAGGGCCGCTTGCAGGGCGCCGGCCGGCACCATCTGGCCGAGCGGCTCCCCCTCGGCGCCGGGCGGCAGGTCGCGCGTGTTGAAGGCAGCGTGCGGCGCGCCGAACCAGTGGCGTCCGCCGTCTTCCGCTTCCAGCCCGTTGAGCGGCGTGATCACGTCTGCAAGGTCTGCGGTGACGCCGGTTGCATCCAGCAAGCGCCAGCTTCCACGTACGATCGCAAAAGTCCTTGTATCCATTGAAGTCGGCGCATCGGCCGGCCGTGTGTCGATGAGTGTGACGGTGAACCCGGCCTGCGCGGCGAGGATCGCCAGCGAGGTCCCCACCGACCCGGCGCCGATCACGGCGAGGTCGCAATCTGGAAGACGTGCAGATCCGGTTTCGGTCATGTGAAAGACGTAGCGATGCTGCAGTGCGACGTCCAGCGATGGCACCGAATTGGGCGTTTGGCCGCATCCGTGCACAAAGATTAACCAACCGGCATGCGAATCGGGCGCGGCCCGCGTCTGAAGTGCGACTTTTTCGGGCAGGCGAAATCATATCGGCTCCGGGAGAGCGCGGGGGGTCCCGGGCTCTGCAGCACTGAAACAAAGGAGGGGCCGATGGGCCGTTTGACTGGATTAATGATCCGCGGGGCAACGCTTGCGCCGCTGTCGCTACTGGCGGCCGGCATGGCCTGGGCACAGGAAGCGGCACCAAGCCTTGAAGAACGTCTGGCAGCGCTGGAAACAGCCACCGCTGTACCGGCCTATGTCGACAACAGCTACCTCTTCCTCATCGGCGGCCTGGTCGTGATGTTCATGGCGGCCGGGTTCTGCATGCTCGAGGCGGGCCTCGTGCGCTCGAAGAACGCCGCCATGCAGTCGATGAAGAACGTGCTTCTCTTCGCCGTGGCCGGCCTGATGTTCTGGCTGACCGGCTACAACCTCGCCTATCCGGGTGACGCCACGCTCCTGTCCGGCATCCTGCCCACCAACCTCGCGATCTGGTCGCCGGGCTCGCTCGAAGAAGCCAATGGCGGCTATTCCTCGGGCTCCGACTGGTTCTTCCAGATGGTGTTCGTCGCCACGGCGGCATCGATCGTGTCCGGCACCGTTGCCGAGCGCGTGAAACTCATCCCGTTCCTGCTCTTCACGGTCGTTCTCACCGGCATCATCTACCCGGTGGTCGTGTCGTGGGAATGGGGCGGCGGCTATCTTGACGCGCAGTGGGGCTTCTCCGACTTCGCCGGCTCGACGCTCGTTCACTCGGTCGGCGGCTGGGCTGCGCTCACCGGCGCCCTGATCATCGGACCGCGCACCGGCAAGTATGTCGGCAAGGCTGTCCATGCGATGCCCGGCTCGAACATCCCGCTTGCCGCGCTCGGCACCCTGATCCTCTGGCTCGGCTGGTTCGGCTTCAACGGCGCCTCGCAGCTTGCGGCCGGCACCATCACCGACATCAACTCGGTCTCGATCATCTTCGTGAACACCAACATGGCGGCGGTCGGCGGGTGCCTTGCGGCTGCGGTCGCGACCGCGGTGCTCTACAAGGGCAAGATCGACGCCACGATGGTCTTCAACGGGGTCATCGGCGGTCTCGTATCGATCACCGCTGAACCGCTGACGCCGACCATCGGCCAGGCCGTCCTGATCGGCGCCGTCGGCGGTGTCTTCGTGGTCCTCGCGGTGTCGCTGCTCGACAAGCTGAAAATCGACGACGTCGTCGGCGCCATCCCGGCTCACCTCGTGTGCGGCATCTGGGGCACGATGATCGTTCCGCTGTCGCATGGCGGCGCGATCGGCCCGAACGAAGCCGGCGACCCGAGCTATATCGGCCAGGCCGTCGGCGTCGGTCTCACGGCTGTCTTCGTGATGATCGCGTCGACTATCGTGTGGCTTGCCCTCAAGTTCACCCTCGGCGTCCGCGCCAGCGAGGAAGACGAACTGATGGGCATGGACCGTGCGGAAGTCGGCCTCGAAGCCTATCCGGAGTTCGCCCGCCAGTAAGGCAGGCCCCCTCGGGTTCAATCAGGCGCCCCGGTGGAGAAATCCACCGGGGCGTTCTGCATTCCCTTTCACAAATTTAAGACGGCCGGTTTCCCGCAAATGCAGGCCTTCCGGCGCAAAAATCCGAGAATTCCACAGCCTCTGTTTGCCGCATGTTAAGCCTAACCGGCGAAACCTGTTGCTCCGCCTCTCGTCAACTCCGGAGCGTTTCCCACATGCAAGACACCGCCATCCGAGACGAAGAGCTGCGCACGGTCAGTGATCCGGTCTGGCGGATCCTCACAGGCGCGGCCGCCTTCGGGGCAGGGGTCTTTGTCTGCGGCAGCGTCGGCTCCTACCTGCCGTCCGATCCGAGCTGGAACGCGGCGACCGGCGCCGAGGTTCAGAACCTCTTCGGCGGGCCCGGCGCCATCTTCGCCGACGTCGCGCGCCAGCTGCTCGGCTGGTCGGGCTGGATCGCCGGCCTCGCACTGATGATCGGCGGCGCCATGCGCGCCGTGCTGGTCGGCAAACCGCGCATCCGCCGCTGGGTCTATGGCGCCGTGGCTGTGCCGCTATCGGCTGCCGCCTTCGCCGCCTGGCCCGTTCCGGAATCCTGGCCGCTCAGCGCCGGTCTTGGCGGCATGTTCGGCGACGGCGTGTTCAATCTCGCGGTCCTGCCATTCCGCGCCCTGATGTTGCCCGCGCCTGCCAGCTGGGCCGGCTTCATTTTGAGTGCTGCCGCCCTCTGGGCCGGTCTCGCCGCGCTCGGCTTCCGCCGCCGCGACGCCCTGCTGCTGCAGGAAACCGCCACCCGCTCCGGCAAGCATGCCGCGGTCTCCGCCGCCGGCGTCGGTGGGTTCCTCATCCGCATCGGCCAGCAGCTCTCCGCCCGCCAGCAGCCGGTGCGCCTCAGCGAGCCGGTCTCCGGCGACCGCACGCTGATCATCAAGCACGATGACGACTACGTCCCGTCCTCCCGCTACCTGCCGGCCGACAGCGACGAGGACGACGAGACCGGCTACGGCGCGTCCGCCTGGGACGAGGACGAAGACCTCGACGACGAGAGCGAAGCGGCCGTACCCGCGCCCGGCCTCCGCTTTGCCGTGCCGCGCCCGGTCCCGCGCACCGTCGCCCCGAAGGTCGCCAAGCCCGAGCGCCGCCGCGTCTCGACGCGCCTGCCGTCGCTCGATCTCCTGCAGGTGCCCGAAGAGCGCCGCGAAACCTTTGACGAGGACGCGCTGCTCGCCAAGGCGGCGCGCCTGTCGGAAGTCCTGAAGGAGTTCGGCATCCAGGGCCGCATCAAGGAAGTGCGTCCCGGCCCGGTGATCACCCTGTTCGAGATGGAGCCGGCCCCCGGCGTGAAATCCTCGCGCGTCATCACACTGGCCGACGACATCGCGCGCTCCATGTCCGCCGTGTCGGCGCGCGTCGCGGTCGTGCCCGGCAAGAACGCCATCGGCATCGAACTGCCGAATGATGAGCGCGAGAAAGTCTTCCTCCGCTCCATCCTCCAGTCGGACGCCTATGTGAACTCGCGCGCCTCGCTTCCCGTCGCCCTCGGCGAAGACATCGGCGGCCAGCCCACCGTGGTCGACCTCGCCCGCATGCCCCACCTGCTCGTCGCCGGCACCACCGGTTCGGGCAAGTCGGTCGGCGTCAACGCGATGATCCTGTCGCTGCTCTACCGCCACACGCCGGAACAGGTCCGCCTGATCCTGATCGACCCGAAGAAGCTCGAATTCACCGTCTATGAAGGCATCCCGCACCTCCTCGCCCCGGTCATCACCAAGGCGCCGGAAGCCGTCAACGCGCTCAAATGGGCCGTGCGCGAAATGGAAAGCCGCTACGAGCTGATGTCGAAAGCCGGGGTGCGCAACCTCGCCGGCTTCAACGAAAAGGCCTCGAAGTACCGCGCCGCGGGTGAGCCGCTGGTGCGCAAGGTCCAGACCGGCCTCGACGAGCGCGGCAAGCCGATGTTCGAAACCGAGGACCTGCCGATCGACCATATCCCGCAGATCGTCGTCGTCATCGACGAGATGTCGGACCTGATGGTCGTCGCCGGCAAGGAAATCGAAGGCTGCCTGTTGCGCCTCGCCCAGATGGCCCGCGCCGCCGGCATCCACCTGATCACCGCCACCCAGCGTCCGTCCGTGGACGTCATCACCGGCACGATCAAGGCGAACTTCCCGACCCGCATCTCCTATATGGTCACCAACAAGGTCGACAGCCGCACCATCCTCAACGAGCAGGGCGCCGAACAACTGCTCGGCAACGGCGACCTTCTCCACCAGGAACCCGGCAAGAAAACCCAGCGCCTGCACGGCCCCTTCGTGTCCGACGAGGAAGTCTGCGCGGTCGCCGACTGGCTGCGTGAGCAGGGCGAACCGGACTATGTCATGGATGTCGTCGAGGCCAAGGATGACGGCTCGAGCGGCTCGCCCGTCATGGACGCCATGCTCGGCATGGGCGAGGGCGGCGGCGAAGACGACGACTCGCTGTTTGCAGAAGCCGTGCAGGTCGTCATCCGCGACCAGCGCGCCTCGACCTCCTATCTCCAGCGCCGCCTCAAGGTTGGCTACAACAAGGCCGCCGGCCTGATTGACCGCCTCGAGGAAGAGGGCGTCATCTCCGCCCCCAACCATGCCGGCAAACGCGAAGTGCTCACCAAGGGCAAGGCCAACGCCGCCTAGGCGGCATCCCGAACAGACTTTGGTGGGAAACAAAGAAACAGCGCCCGACCTCCCGGCAGACGGAGGCGGGCGCTTCTGCGTTTCAACAGGCCCTCACCTTCCACCTCCGCTACGCTCCGGCGCGCCAACACCTCTCCCGCTTGCGGGAGAGGAGGGACCCATTGCGAAGCAATGGGAGGTGAGGGTCTTTCTTCCCTTAAAAGAGGATGCACAAGTTTCCCCCAACGCAACGAAACCGCCCCGCGCGCGCCCTCAATTTCCTGTCATTCCGGCGAAAGCCTGGACCCAGAAAAGCCATTCAGAACAAGCGTTTCAGTAATCCGCCTTTCGCCCGCATGACCCGGCCCGAAAACTTTTCCGCCCCGCCCGAATCCGCCCGGCCTCCCACCCGGCGTATTCTCCCCCCATGCAGTTCACCGCCGCCCATCTCGACGAAATTCTCGCCGCCAACTGGCCGGTCGCGGCGCGTCTCGTCGCCTGGGCGCGGGCGCTCGCGGGCAGTGCAGCGGAAACCCTGCCGAAGCACCTGCTGCTCGAAGCAAGCCGCATCCTGCGCCCCGCCGAGAGTTTCATCCGCCGTCTGATCGTCATCATGGCCTGCCGGATCGAGGTCCCGCAGAATCTGTCATCCCGGACAGCGGCCGCAAAGCGGCCGACTGATCCGGGACCCTCTCACCGCAATCCCGGTGTCCAAGGTAACCTCACCCCCACCGAGCCGATCACGGTCAGCACCGCGCCCTTCCCGAAGATCATCCCCTTCGCCTTTCCCGGCCTCTGGGCGCCCGGCATGGTCCGCTACACACCGCCCACACCGGAAGAACTTGTTGCCGCCCCGGTCCCCGCGACGCATTTCTTTGCCCGCCTTGCGAGACTCGAAGCGGCCCTCGCCGCTCCGGACGCCGCCGCAAAGCGCCTCGCCCTCTGGATGGCCCGGCGCCGTGCCGCGCTGAAAGCCGCCCGCAAACCCGTCCGTACCCTGCCGATCCGCCCCTGGGGCCTGATGCCCGGCCGGGTCTCCGCCGCGCTCGACGCGCTCACCCTCGACCGCATCAATTACACAAGCCGGGGGGCGCAGGCGGCGCTGGAAGGCGTGTGGAATACGTCTTGATTGTTCCCCCACCGTCTGCTGCGCAGACACCTCCCCCGCTTCGCAGGGGAGGACAATGGTGCATCCGGTCGCGGACTCATCCTCCCCTGCGAAGCGGGGGAGGTGGCAGACGGCAAAGCCGGCTGACGAAGGGGGCAGCCCCCCAACTCACCCCATCGGATACAGAATATCCTTCGTCACCGCGTCGCAGGCCTTCATCACCTCGGGCGACAGAACGAGGTCGGCCGCCGCCAGGATCTCCGCCAACTGATCAAACTTCGACACGCCGACAATCGTGGAGGCGACGAAGTCATGCTGCTTGGACCAGGCCGTCGCCAGCGTCACCACGCTGATTCCGGCCTCCCTGGCGATCGCCATGAACCGTTCGGTCGAGGCCAGCGACTTCTCGTTGACGAAGCGCTGGGCCATCGCCGTATGGCGGCCGCCGAGATTGATATAGCGCGAGAAGCGCGCGCCTTCCGGGGTTGCGCCGTTCTGATACTTGCCGGAGAGGACGCCGCCGCCGATCGGGGAATAGGGGATCAGGCTGACACCTTCCTCGCGGCAGATTTTCGCCAGCGCGTCTTCGAAGCGCCGGTTGTTCAGCGAGAAATTGTTCTGGATCGTCTGGTAGCGCACCGCGCCCAACCGGTTCGAGGCCTCGATGGATTTCATCAGCCCCCAGGCGTCCTCGTTCGAACAGCCGACAATCCGCACGAGGCCTTCGCGGCAGAGCTCGTCGAGGGTTTCCATCGTCTCGTCAAAGGCAGTGCCATGATCCGGCCAGTGGGTTTGGTAGAGATCGATATAATCCGTCTGCAGACGGGTCAGGCTCGCCTCCACGGCGCGGCGGATATTGTGCCGGTCGAGCGCGGTCATGCCGGCGCGCTGCGATCCCTTGATCCAGCCATGCGACGGTCCGCACACCTTGGTGGCGAGGATGATCGCGTCGCGGTCCTTGGTCTTCAGCCAGCGCCCGACGATCTCTTCGGTCAGCCCGCCATATTTCAGATCCGGCGGCACGGGATAGTTCTCGGCGGTGTCGAAGAAATTGATGCCCGCGTCAAAGCTCGCATCGAGAATCCGGAAGGCTTCCTTCTCGTCAGTCTGTGTCCCGAAGGTCATCGTGCCCATGCAGATGTCGGAAACGTAAATGGCGCTCTTGCCCAGGCGGCGGTGTTTCATGGCGGCGTGTCCCTCTGAAGTCGGCGGTCAAACTGATATCCACCCCTCAGGTAGCCGATCTTTCTCCCGGCGCAAGGCAGCCCGCCGCGTCAAGTATGTCGAGCGCCGGTTTCATCCCCGCTTCATAGCGCTTCCAGCGGCCGAGCGCGGAGGTGTAGAGGGGCTGGCGCACTTGCGCCGAACTCGCCGTTGCCACCGGCGCGGCATTCTCGTGAAACGAAAGACAGGCCGGCTCGAAAGGCAGCCCGCAGAAATCCAGCAGCCGCCGAGCTTCGCGCTCAAGGTCCGCCACGACCTGCTCGTAATGCACCACCGTGAACCGGTCGGCAGGCAGCGCATCTTCGAGGGTCCGGACCAGCCGGTCGAACTGAACATAGTAGCGCGCCGTGTCCTCCAGCCGGTAGGCGTAATTGTAATAGGAGAAACTCGTCGCAAACATCTGCCGGTAGTTCGACAATACCGTATCGGCCGGGTGGCGCCTGAGGCAGATCACCCGCGCCGCGGGCAGGGCGGCGAGGATCACCGGCGCCAGCAGTATGTTCAGCGGCATCTTGTCGGTGAACCGTCCGGTCGGGCCGAGCGATGCGGCCACGCTCGCCATGTAGCCTTCGCCCAGCGCCGTGAGGTCGGCGCCCGCTGCCGCGTCCAGCGTCCCGGGGTCGAGCACCAGGTTCGACGGCGTCCGCGTCAGGCGCTTCAGGCAGAGCGCAAAGTCGGTGAGTTCCCCGGCCGAGGTCAACTGGCTGTGGCCGGAGAGGATCCGGTCCACCAGCGTCGTGCCGGTGCGCGGCATGCCGCAGATGAACACCGGCGCGCCCTCTGCCCCGCTCGTCCGTCCCCGGAGCGTTCCGGCGGCGCGGATCGCGGCATCGAACAGGGCGGCGTCCGCCTCGGGGTCGTGGGAGACACGTGCGCGCTTGCCCGCCTTCGCCCGCTCCAGCCAGGCGAGCGCCGTCTCCGGCCGGCCGAGATCCTCGGCGGCTTTGGCGAGGGCATGCCCGATCCGCAGCGCCGCGTCGGGGTCGCCGGCATGCCGGGCGAACAGGGCTTCGAGCGCCGCGACCTCGTTGGCAGCTTCGGTCTGCTTCGTGATCTGGACCACGGCGGGCAGGCCGCGCGTGTCGCCGGGGTCATGCGCCGCGCACAGGCGGTAGGCCGCGCGGGCAGCGTCCATCTCCCCGGCGAACTGAAGCGCGGCGGCGTGGTTGTAGTGATAGCCGGCATTGCCGGGCTCGGCCTCGGCCGCCTTCGCATAATAAGGCAGGGCTTCGGCGTGCAGGCCCGCCCGGCTGAGCACCACGCCGACCGTGTCCAGCGTGAACGCGTCGCGCGGCTGCAGCCCGGCTGCGGTCCGCGCGGCCTCTACGGCCTCGCTGCGGCGCGACAGGGCGATCAGGCACCGGGCCCGTTGCGCATGGGCGCCGGCATGGCCGGGCCGGCGTTCGGCCGCAGACCGGAACAGGTCTTCAGCCTTCCCGTAATTGCCGTGATCGGCGGTCAGCAGGCCGAGCAGGTAGAAGGCTTCAGCATTCGCCGTGTCATCTTTCAGGACGTCCAGGCACAGGGCATGTGCTTCGCGGTAGGCCTTGCGCGCCAGCAGCCGGGCGGCCGCCTGCAAGCGGGGGTCTTCGGAGCCTGAAGTTTGTGCAGAGAGGGGCAAAGTATTCCCAAAAACTGTTCTGTGAACGGTGCGCTGTGTTCTTTTTGCTGCATCTGCCCGGAAAATGGAAGCAAACGCGTCTGCGCATCTTGCGCGTGATCCACCTTCCGAACCTAATCGGCGGCGAGGGGCGGTCACGAAACCGCAAAATAAGGAATAAGAAATGTCCCGCAAGACTCTGTTACTGACCGCCAGCGCCGCCGTGCTGGCCTCAACCTTCGCCTTCACCGCTGCGGCCCAGGAGGCCGTCGATGACGCCGGCGAAGGCGAATTGCGTGTCGAGGCGGTCACCGTCACCGCGACGCGCCGCGCCGAGAGCGTCCAGGATATCCCGCTCAACATTGCCGCAGTGGGCAGTGCCCAGATCGAGGAGCAGGGCTTCGACGAACTGGCCGACGTGCTCGCCTATGTGCCGGGCATCAACGTCGTCGATCGCGGCGGCCGCCAGGGCAACCCGATCATCGTGCGCGGCCTCAACGCCGACGGCCTCGGTTCCGGCGACGGCAACAATGACGGCGGCGGAACGGTCGCCACCTATCTTGGCGAAGTGCCGGTCTATGTGGACCTGAAGCTGAACGACCTGGAGCGCGTCGAAGTCCTGCTCGGCCCGCAAGGCACGCTTTACGGCGCCGGCACCCTCGGCGGCGCGATCCGCTACATTCCGAAGAAGCCGGATTTCGGCGGCGACACGCTCGATGTGCGCACCGAGATCTCGCAGTATTCCGAAGCCGATGACCTGTCCTACGATACCGGCTTCACCTTCAACAAGGTGCTGGCCTCGAACTTCGCCGTGCGCGGCTCGCTCGATTTCGAGAAGGATTCCGGCTTCGTCGACTATCCCTACATCGTGCGCGAGATCGGCGTGTCGGATCCTGATCCGGATTTCACCGACCCTGCCGACGTGGCCGCCAACCTGCGCCGCGTGAACGATGCCGACGGCGAGGACGTCCTGTCCGGCCGCATCGCCGCGCGCTGGGAGCCGACGCCCTGGCTCGACGGCACGCTCACCTACTACGTTCAGAAGTCGGACATCGACGGCCGCCGCGGATCGAGCAAGCGCTCGACGGTTCCGGCTGGCGATTACGAGCTTGCCAAGCGCGTGCCGGAGCCGAACGAGATCACCAACCAGCTGCTCGCGCTGGAAGTGGTGGCCGACCTCGGCTTTGCCGAACTGACCTCGGCCACCGGCTATTCGAAGTATGCCGACGACGGCCAGCGCGACCAGACCGACCTGCTGATCACACTGGAATACAGCTACGAATCCTTTCCGAGTTTCGCCTCCTTCACGCACGAGAAGGGCAAGGAAGACCGCATCAACCAGGAACTCCGCCTGGTGTCGAAAACCGAGGGGCCGCTCAACTGGATCGTCGGCGGCTTCTACAACCAGCTCGAACAGGCGTCCTATTCGGCCGAGTTCACGCCGGGCTATGCGGCGTTTGCCGGGTTCAGCCGGCCTGACGATCTCGAATATTATTCGCAGTTCTATTCGAAGCTCGAAGAGTCGGCCTTCTTCGGCGAGATCGGATACGACCTCACCGACAAGTGGACCGTCACCGTCGGCGGACGCTACTACCAGTATGATCTGGAATCGTTCAGCGACGTGGACTTCCCGCTGTTTGACCCGGCCTTCATTCCGGTCGGCGTCAGTTCGCTGCAGGATAGTCTGCAGGCGGACTTTGCCGCCGGCAGCCCGAACGGCACCGAACGCACCGGCCAGTCGGACGAAGGCACGCTGTACAAGTTCAACACCGCCTACAAGTTCACCGAGGACTTCCTCGGCTACCTGACGGTTTCGGAAGGCTACAGGATCGGCGACTCCAACGGCATCGCCGATTGCCCGGCCTTCGATCCGCTGGCGCCGAACGTGCAGGGCGCTTGCGCCCTGGCGCCGGGCCAGCAGTTCGGGCCGAACGCGGGAGATGTCTCGACCCGCGATGAACGCCAGTACCTGCCGGATACGACGACCAACTATGAAGTGGGCTTCAAGTCCACGCTGGCCGGCGGCCGGGTTACGCTGAACGGCGCGGCCTACTATGTCGAATGGACCGACCCTCAGCTGACCTCGGCGACGATCAACGCGTCGCTGCCGATCACGGTCAACGCCGACGGCGCCGAATCGAAAGGTGTCGAGTTCAACGGCCAGTGGATCGTCTCCGACGCGCTGTCGCTGCGCGGCAGCTACAGCCACACGGAGGCGGCGCTGACCGCCGCGGCGCCGGGCCTTGTCGGCTCGATCACGCCGCCGGGCTTCGGCACGGTGCTGATTGACGGACGCGACGGCGACCGGTTGCCCGGCTCACCGGAAGACCAGTTCTCGATCTTCGGCACGTATGTCCACGATCTCGCCGGCGGCCGTACACTGACCTTCCATGGCGGCTATGCCTGGCAGGGCGAAGTGCTGACGCGCACCGGTGATCTCGGTGACGGCATCACGCTCGACAGCTACGGCGTGGCGAATGCCTCGGCGGTCTACGATACCGGTCCGTGGTCGGCGACCCTGTTCGTCAACAACCTGTTCGACGAGTATTATGAGACCGGCGTTGTCTCGACCCCGCTGTTCAACCAGGTCCTCACCGATTCCGATGGCGGCCCGGTTTACACCCGCAGCTTCTACACCTTCGTCGGCGCGCCGCGTGCGATCGGCGTCCGGTTCAATTACAAGTTCGGGTAATCACGGCGTCTGGAGCGGACCGGGCCACGCCCGGTTCCGACGGGGCACCGGGGGGTGCCAGACTGGAAAAGGCCGCCTGAAAGGGCGGCCTTTTTTGAGTCTGGCCAGGACGCTCTTCGAACCTCTCTCCCTTGGGAGAGGGGCAGGGGTGAGGGGGCGCGGCCCTTCCGCCCTCAAGCTCGCTCTCCGGCGCACCGTTGCGCCCCCTCACCCGGCTCCAGACCTTCGGTCTTCCGCCACCCTCTCCCAAGGGAGAGGGGAAGAAAGAGCCTATTTGCCCAACCCATCATAAAACACGACCCCGTCCTTCATCACGAAGTCGACGTCCTCCAGCTGGCGAACGTCCGCCAGCGGATCACCGTCCACCGCGATGATGTCGGCGCGCTTGCCGGCGGTGAGGGAACCGATGTCATCCTTCAGGCCGAAGAGTTCGGCATTGCCCATCGTTGCTGCGCGGATCGCTTCGGCGGGCGTCATGCCCCACTGGACCATGAAGGCGAACTGGCGGGCGTTGAGGCCGTGGGTATACACGCCGGCATCGGTGCCGAAGGCCAGTTTTGCACCGGCCTTGACGGCGGCCTGGAAACGCTCGCGCTGCGCCTTGCCGACGGTCTTTTCCTTCTCCAGCGATTCCGGGAGGATGCCGGCGGCCTCGCCTTCGCCGAGGATGAAGTCCGACACGTAGATGTCCATCGACAGGAAGATGCCTTTCTTCACGGCGTCCTTCAGGCTCTGGTCGGTGATCAGGCTGGCATGTTCGACCGAGTCGACGCCGGCCTCGATGGCGGTGGCGATGCCCTTGGCCCCGTGGGCGTGCACGGCGACCTTCAGACCCAGCTCGTGGGCCTCGCTGACGATGGCCTGCATCTCTTCCAGCGTGAACTGCTGGGCGCCGATGGTCGTGCCCTTGGACAACACGCCGCCCGTGCCGCAGAACTTGATCACCTCGGCGCCGTATTTCTTGTTCTCGCGCACCTTCTGGCGTACCGCCCACGGACCATCGGCCACGCCGCCGGACGTGTCGTGTGCCTCGTAGGGCATCAGGTTGGAATCGCAGTGGCCGCCGGTGATGCCGATGGACTGACCGGCCGGAATGATCCGGGGGCCGGGCACTTCGCCTGAATCAATGGCGCTCTTGAGATCGACATCGGTGAAGCCCGGCGCGCCGAGATTGCGCACGGTCGTAAAGCCGGCGCGCAGCGTCGTTGCGGCGTTCGCGACGCCGGAGATCGCCGCGCGCGGTATCGAGACGGTCAGGCGGCGGAAGCCGTGCAGGTCGGCACGGCTGGTGAGGTGGACGTGGCTGTCCGACAGGCCCGGCAGCAACCAGGCGCCCGCCATGTCGATCCTGGCAGCGCCCGGTGCGCCGAGCGTGCCGGCGCGGCCGACCGCCTTGATACGCCCGTCCTCGACGAGCACGTCATGGTCCTTCATCACCACGCCGCGCTCGACATCGACGATGTGCCCGCCCGCCAGCAGCAGGGTTTCGGCGGAGGCGGCGGCGCTGAGGGCGAAGAGGCTGGCAGCGGCAAGGAACGAGCGGAGCATGGGGTGGATCCTGATCTGGTTGCCCCTCTGACCTAGCGTCCGGCAGGCGGGTTGACCAGTGCGCGGGGCTCCGCAAAATCCGGGTGGCGCGGGTTTGGGCAGGGGCCTATAGGTCCCGCGCATGAACGCTGCGCTTCGCCTTGGTTTTCCCGCCGCCCTCGGTGCCTATCTCATCTGGGGTAGCCTGCCGCTGTACATCCGCGCGATGAAACATGTCGGCGCCTTCGAGCTGCTCGCGCACCGGGTGATCTGGTCCGTGCCGACGGCCATCGTGCTGATCGCGCTCGCCGCCAACTGGCGCGACGTGCGGGCGGCCTTCGCCGGATCGAACCTGAAATGGCTGGCGCTGTCGGGTGTGCTGATCGGGGCGAACTGGGCGATCTACATCTGGGCGGTGAATGCGGACCGCACGATGGAGGCCTCGCTCGGCTACTACATCAACCCGCTGGTCAATGTCTTGCTCGGCATGCTGATCTTTTCCGAGACGCTTCGCCCCGCGCAATGGGTTGCCGTGGTGATTGCCGCCGTGGGCGTGGCGGTGATGGCGTTCGCCTTCGGCCATGTGCCCTGGGTAGCGCTGGCGCTGTGCACCACGTTCGCCTTCTACTCGGTGATCCGGAAGAAGGTGGCAATCGACAGCCGTGCGGGCTTCCTCGTTGAAGTCGCCTTGCTGGCGCCGCTGGCTTGCGGCTGGCTGGTCTGGTTTGCCACCACCCAGCCCGGCGGGCGGTGGATGGGCGAAGGCGGCTGGGACATCGGCCTCCTGATGGCGGCCGGACCGATCACCGCCTTTCCGCTGATCCTGTTTGCCCTCGCCGCCAAGCGGCTGAAACTCTCCACCATCGGCATGATGCAGTATATCGGACCGACGCTGCAGTTCCTGATCGCGGTGTTCGTGTTCAGGGAAACATTCACGCCGGTCCATGCCGCCGCCTTCGGCTGTATCTGGACTGCGCTGGTGATCTTCACCGCCGACAGCCTGATGGGCGAGGCCAAAGCGAGGCGGCTGGCCCGGACGGCGAGACCGGCCTGAGATCGCGGGGGGGGGGTCAAAAAAACGGCGGCACCTGAAGGGGCCGCCGTTAAAGTGTTTCAGATGCAGATGGGCTTCCGATCTGGACCGTACAGAGCAAGGCCCGTGCCAGCCCCTCAGGCGGCCGGCGGCGTCAGCGCGATCCAGAGGGCGATTGCCACCATCAGGCCCGCAAAGACGAGGCGGGCGGCAAGCGATGTGCGCCAGGTCTCCAGCCGCGCGCCCAGCGTCTGGGCGAGGAGGACGATGGCGATGTGGACCGTCGCCGCGATGCTCAGGTGGATCAATCCCAGGATGAGACTCTGCAGCCAGACCGGACCGGTGGACGCATCGATGAACTGGCTGATCAGCAGCACATAGAAGACCAGCGCCTTGGGGTTCAGCACATTGGCGATCACCCCGCGCCGGAAACCGCGCTCGGAGCCGATATCGGCGGTCACGGCTGAGGCCCCGTCCGTGAAAGCCGCCCAGGCGAGGTAGAGCATGAAGGCGACGCCGGCCCAGTGCAGCAGGCCGAACACCGTGGGCGCGGCGGCGATCAGCGCGGCGAGGCCGGTGATCGCCGCGAGCAGTTGCAGGCTGAGGCCGAACGTGATGCCCGCAACGGCGGCAAAGCCGGCCTTGCGGCCCTCGCGCAGCGTCAGGGCGGCGAGCCAGCCCATGTTGGGCCCGGGCGTCAGTTCGACCACGACCATCGCGATCAGGAAGCCGATCCAGTCGATGCCGGCGAGCAGGCTCAAAGACAACCGGCCACAGCTTCGACCAGGCGGACGGCGCGCGGGTCGCCGACGAGGATGTTCGACTGGCGGTTCATCACATACGCGCAGGTGAGGCCCCGCGAGGGTGAGGCGATGGCCAGCGAGCCGCCCCAGCCGCAATGGCCAAGCCCGTCCTCGAACGGTCCGAAGGCCTTGAGGTTGTTGTGCATGATGCCGGCGCCGAAGCGCGTGGTCATGGGCAGCACGAGGTCCGGCCCGTCAACGCGGGGCCGGGTCAGCGCCTCGAAGGTGCCGGGCCGCATCAGCCGCTTGCCGCCGATCAGGCCGACCGAGGCATAGGCATTGTAAAGCGTGGCGACAGCGGAGGCGGTACCATGTCCGTTGGCGGAGGGAATTTCGATCTCGCGCCAGATCGCGCCACCCCGGTCAGGCGCCGCCCATTTCGACACGAAGGCCGCGCGGCGGGGCGGGGTGATCTCGCCCAGTTCGGCGAGCGCCTTCGGGCGGAGGATTTCGGCGACGCGGTCATGCCCGGCTTCCGGCAGGCCGATCTGGAAATCGATGCCGAGCGGCGCGCAGATGTCTTCGCGCAGGATCGTGCCCAGCGTGCGCCCGGTGATGCGCCGGACGATCTCGCCCACGAGGTAACCCCAGGTCAGCGGATGGTAGCCATGCGCGCTGCCGGGCGGCCACATCGGGGCAAGCTGCGCGAGGGCGGCGGCGCAGGCCGGCGGGTCGAGCCAGAGGGCGGGGTCGATCGCCTCGGCAAAGCCCGGCAGGCCCGCCTGATGGCTGGCGACTTCGCCGATCGTGACGGCGCCTTTCCCGGCGGCGGCAAATTCCGGCCAGACTTCCGCGACCGGCGTTTCATAGCCGGCCGGCAGCGCCTCGGTCGCCATCGCCATCACGAGGGCCGCGATGCCCTTGGTGGTCGAATAGACCGGTACGATCGTGCGCCCGTCCCAGGCGCGCGTGCCCGCGCGGTCGGCCCAGCCGCCGGTGAGATCGACGACCACCTCGCCGTCCAGGATCACCGAGAAGCCGGCGCCCTGTTCCTCGCCGCGTGCGAAATTGTCCGCAAAGGCGTCCTGCACCGGCTCGAAACCGGGCGCGACAAAGCCGGAGAGGGGGGCAGGGCCGGTATCAGGCATTGAGTTCTTTCTCCATCCGGAAGCGTTTGAAGGTTTCGCCGCCGCGCTCCACCGATTCCGGAAACACGACGGTGAAGCCCATGACCTCAAAGGGCGCCTTCGCATGCAGGCTCGCCTCGGTCCAGAGACGGCGAATACCGAGGTGGTGGGCCCCGGTCTCCAGCGCGGCGTAGAGCCGGCGAAACAGGCCTTGCCCCTGAGAGGCCCGGACGATGTAGGCGAAATCGACATGGCCGTCCGGCGCCAGCGTCATAAATCCGAGGGCCTGTCCGTTTGCCTCGGCGAGCCACACCTGCTGCGCGCCAAGCCGCGTAGCCCAGGCCTCGCCGCGGCGAGGGGCCGGCGACCAGGCCGCGCGCTGTGCCTCGGAATAGGCCGTGGCTGCCTGGCGCACGGCATCATGGAACACGGCGCCGAGCGTATCGAAATCGGCCGGGTTTGCCCGCCTGATCTGGACATCATCGCGCATGCGGGGCATCGCTCCGTTGAACACCAGCCACAGCTCTAAGGGGTAACCCGCTCATGTCCACCGCTCACCGTCCGCGCCGTTCCTGCCTCTACATGCCCGGCGCCAACGCGCGCGCACTCGAGAAGGCCCGCGAGCTGCCGGCCGATACGCTGATCCTCGACCTCGAGGATGCGGTGGCGCCGGATGCCAAGGCCGAGGCGCGCGGCGCCATCGCGGCGGCGCTGAAGGCGGGCGGCTATGGCCCGCGCGAGCTGGTCGTGCGGATGAACGGGCTCGACACCGAATGGGGCCATGCCGATCTCGAGATGGCGGTGGCCGCCGGGGCGCAGGCCGTGCTGGCGCCGAAGGTGACCGGCCCGCGCGACATCGAACGCCTGGGCGCCGCGCTGAAGAAGGCCGGTGCTGGCCCGGACTTTGCCCTCTGGGTGATGATCGAGATGCCGCTCGCCATCCTCAACATCAAGGAGATTGCCGCCGCCAGGATCGGTTCGCACCTCACCACCTTCGTGATGGGCACCAATGATCTGGCCAAGGAATACCGTGCCCGGATGACCCCGGACCGGCTCGCCTTCCAGACGGCGCTGCAGCTGTCGGTCGCGGCGGCGCGCGCCTACGGCCTCACCGCCATCGACGGCGTGTACAATGACATCAAGAACGAGGACGGCTTCCGCGACGAATGCGAACAGGGCCGCGACCTCGGCTTCGACGGCAAGACGTTGATCCACCCTTCGCAGCTGGAGGAATGCAACCGCATCTTCGCGCCGAGCCCGCATGACGTGGAGCAGGCGAAAGCCGTGATCGAGGCATTTGCCGATCCGGCGAATGCCGGGAAAGGCGTGCTGAAGGTGGGCGGCAAGATGACCGAGCTGCTGCACCTCGATGAAGCGCGCCGGACCGTGGCGATGGACGAGGCGATAAAGGGGATGGCGGGGTAGGCCCTTGCCTCGCCCCACCCTGTCCCTCCCCAGGATGGGGAGGGACAGGGTGGGGCGAGGCGGGACCCGGCAGCCCGGATCTTGTGCGATGAGCCGTCCGCGCATTTTGTCGCAGTGCGGCCTGCGGCTTGCCGGATCGATCAAATTTCACCGACCGGATTCGCCAAATTTCAGCCCACCGGTGGCAGGGTGGCGGCATGCTCACCTTTGCGATCATCCTTGCCGTTGTCCTGCTGGCCTTTTCGGCCTTCGCCGCCTTTGGCGTGCCCTATCTGGTGATGGGGCCGCGGGCGTTCGAGGAATTTGGTGAACGCCCCGATGCGCAGCTTCTGGCCGCGACGCTGCTGACGGCGGCGGCCCTGGTCGCCATGCTGCCGTTTGCGGGCGGTGCCTTGATTTCTGCGGCCCCGCAGATGCAGGTGATCGCCGAAACGATTCTGGGCGTACCGGAGCGGATCTGGAGCTAGACTTCAGGGCCTCGCCGTGCGCCTTCCCGAGAGGACAGGGCGCCATGACGAAATCCAACCCCGGCAACTTCTTTGAAGATTTCAAGCCCGGCAAGACGCTGATCCATGCGACCCCGCAGACGGTGACCGAGGGCGACCTGGCGCTCTACCGCGCGCTGACCGGCAACCGGTATGCACAGTATTCCTCGGCGGAGTTTGCAAAAGGCGCCGGCCTGCCGGGCCTCACGGCCGACCCGCTGCACGCCTTCCACATCGTGTTCGGCAAGACCGTTCCGGACATCTCGCTGAATGCCGTGGCCAATCTGGGCTATGCCGACGGGCGCTTCCTGCGCGCCGTGGTGCCGGGCGACACGCTGCGGGCCGAAAGCCAGGTGATCGGCGTGAAGGAAAATTCCAACGGCAAGACCGGGGTTGTCTGGGTGCGGACGAAGGGGGTCAACCAGCGCAGCGAAGAGGTGATGTCCTATGTGCGCTGGGTGATGGTCAACAAGCGCGACGCCGCCTCGCCGGCGCCCGAGGAGGTCGTGCCGGACCTGCCACCCGCTGTGTCGGCCGCCAGCCTCACCGGTTTTCCCGGCATGAAAACCTGGCCGTTCTCGCAGGCCGGCAGCCGGCACGTTTATGAGAGCTATGCCATCGGCGAGAAGATCAACCATGTTGACGGCATGACGGTCGAAGAGGCCGAGCACCAGATTGCCACCCGCCTTTACCAGAACACGGCGAAGGTGCATTTCGATGCCCATGGCCAGAAGACCAGCCGGTTCGGCAGGCGGCTGATCTATGGCGGGGTGGTGATCTCGATTGCCCGGTCGCTGGCGTTCAACGGCCTCGAGAATGCCGGGCAGGTGCTGGCCATCAATGCCGGCACGCACGTCTCGCCGCTGTTTGCCGGCGACACGGTCTATGCCTGGAGCGAAGTGCTCGGTAAAGCCGAACTGTCGCCGACCTGCGGCGCGCTGCGCCTGCGGCTGGTGGCGGTGAAGGATCAGGATCCGGGCGCTTTCGCCTATCGCGACACGGCGGGCAAGTACGCCGAAGGCGTGTTGCTGGACTTCGACTATTGGGCCGCAATTCCGCGAGCCCGCTGACGAACGCGCCCGCGCCCCCTATATGGGGTCGATGGGCGGCTATCTTCCTTACGTGGACTTCACCGAATTTGCGCTGGCGCTGGGGATTGTCCTGTCCGCGCTGGTCAGCCTGATCGGCACTTCGGCGCGCCGGCGCACGGTGGCGCTGGGCGAGGCCCGCCTGTCGGACCTGGCGGAACTGACCGGCATCCTGGAGTCGAAACGCCTGATGGCGGTGTTCGGCCCGCCGGACATGGGCCGCACCTGGCCGGGCGTCACGCTGCTGGAAGTGCGCCGGGCGCGGACACCGATGGGCTGGCTGATGTCCAGCGACCTGGTGGACTATGCCTGTATCGCGGGGGCGGTGGCGGCGCTGGTGTTCAGCCACAAGCTGGTCCCCCTCGGAATGTTCGGCGCGCTGGCAATCCAGGTGGCCGGCTGGGTCGTTTCCACGCGGGTGCCCAAATGAGTGTGGAAGGCAGCGACGGCGCCGCTTCCCGCAGCTGCGGAAACCCGTTAGGACATCACCCTATGAAGCTCTGGAAGATGAACGGTGCCGGCAACGCGTTTGCCATTTTCGACGCGCGCTCCACGCCGTTTTCGCCGAGCGTCGAGCAGATCCGCCAGATTGCGGCTGACCTGAAGGCCGACCAGATCATCGCGCTGGAGCGGGATGCCACAAAAGACGTGTTCATGCGTATCTGGAACGCCGATGGCGGACAGGTCTCGGCGTGCGGAAATGCGTCGCGCTGCGTCGGCCACCTGATCCTGGGCGAGACCGGCAAGGACCGGATCACGATCCAGACCGAGGCCGACATGCTGAAGGCCTTCCGGGCCGAGGGCAGCCTGATCACGGTGGACATGGGCTCGCCCCTGATGGGCTGGGCCGATATTCCGCTGGCGGAGAAAATGGACGTGCGCGGGGTCGACCTCAAGATCGGCCCGATCGACAAGCCGATCCTGGCGCTACCGGCGGTGGTCTCGATGGGTAATCCGCATGCGGTGTTCTTCGTCGAGGATGTGAACGCCTATGACATCCCGAAGATCGGCCCGCTGGTGGAGAACCACCCGCTGTTCCCGCAGGGCACGAATGTCGGCTTTGCGCAGGTCATCGACAAGCAGACGATCCGCCTGCGGGTGTGGGAGCGCGGGGCCGGGCTGACCAAGGCCTGCGGCACTGGCGCCTGCGCGGCGCTGGTGTGTGCGGCGCGCGCCAAGCTGACGGGCCGCAAGGCGCGCGTGATCATGGACGGCGGCGACCTCCACATCGAATGGCGCGAGAGCGACGACCATGTCTACCTGACCGGCCCGGTGGAACTGGAATTCGAGACGGACGTTTAGAGCGCGCGCTGCGATTGCGCCTGCTCAGAGAATTGTCTGAAACCAGCTCGTCATCAGCGCCATGGCAGCAATCGCGAGCCCCCCCGCCATACTTCGCTTACACTCCACTTCTTCGGCCCGCTTCGATCAGCAGACAAGAAATTGATCACGGCGCCGATCGACGCGAATGCGCCCACCATAAGAATGATCAGGAGTAGAATTCCCTTGCCTATCGGGTCCCCATCAGCGGTCCAAACGATCCAGAGCGTCAAGGCGCTAAAACTTACGGCCGCCGCAACCCAGATCGCCGACCAAGCTTGCCGGTTGACAAGAAAGGCGCCGCCGAAGCCAAGCACTGCTGAAAATGCCAGAATAAGGGGTACAAAGCTCACTCGACGAGTATCCAAATAAAAGCAGAGCGGCAGGCACAATGAGAGATTATACGCTCACAATCACCTGTCGATTGGAGTTTGCCAAGGCGGCTCCGCCGTCCATTGCGAAAGTTCGGCCGCTCCGGCATATTCAGATTATGGATTATTCTTCGATTATCACGTTTGAGCCGGGCAAGCGGGGCGGAAAGCCCTGCATCCGCGGCATGCGGATCAGCGTGTCTGACGTGCTCGGCTGGCTGGCCGGGGGGCAGAGCGTTGCAGAGATCATCGAGGATTTTCCTGAGCTGACCGAAGATGACATCCGGGCATGTCTCGCCTTCGGCTCGGAACTGGCCAACCGCGAGCCGGGTGACCAGGCAGCGTGAAGCTGCTTTTGGACCAGAATTTATCCTACCGCCTCTGTCGGCCGCTTGCTCCCCATTTCGAAGAGGTCCATCAGGTCCGGCGTCTCGGCAGGCAGGAGTCGCCCGACATAGACATCTGGGACTTCGCGCGGCGCGGAGGCTACGCCATCGTTACGCGAGATGCCGACTTCGTGGCGCTGCTGGAGCAGCGTGGCGGCCCACCAAAGGTCATCTATCTTCCCCTCGGAACCGCGCCGACGGGGTACATCGAGACCTGCCTGCTGTCGGCCGTTGACCGTATCCGCGAGTTGGGCACTTCAGAAGATGTGCACCTGCTCATTCTTACCACCCCTTGATTTGCTGCGGCGCGGGGCACATTGAACACCCCAACATGCCGGATACTGCCCCGCCTTCTGGCCCGACGGTGATTACCCTCGGATGCCGCCTCAACACCTATGAGTCCGAGGTGATGCGCCGCCATGCGCTGGAGGCAGGCCTCGGCGATGCGGTGATCATCAATACCTGCGCGGTGACCGGCGAGGCGGTGCGCGGGGCGCGCCAGGCGATCCGGCGGGCGGCGAAGGACAATCCGGGCGCGCCGATCCTGGTGACCGGCTGTGCGGCGCAGATTGATCCGGGCGCCTTCGCGGCGATGCCGGAAGTGACCCGCGTGATCGGCAACCACGAGAAGATGCAGGCCGCAACCTGGGCGCCGCTGGACCTGCTGGGCGGCGCGGAGAAGGTGCGTGTCAACGACATCATGAGCGTGCGCGAGACCGCCGCTCACCTGATCGACGGGATGGACGGCCGGGCGCGCGCCTATGTGCAGGTACAGAATGGCTGCGACCACCGGTGCACGTTCTGCATCATTCCCTATGGGCGCGGAAACTCGCGCTCCGTGCCGGCGGGGGAGGTGGTGGCGCAGGTGCGCCGTCTCGTGGAGACCGGGCATTACGAAGTGGTGCTGACGGGCGTGGACCTGACGAGTTGGGGCGCGGACCTTCCGGGTACGCCGCAGCTGGGCAACCTCGTGCAACGTATCCTGAAACTCGTGCCGGAGCTCCGCCAACTGAGGATTTCCTCGATTGATGCGATCGAGATGGACGAGGCGCTGATCGAGGCGCTGGGTGAAAGCCGCGTTGCGCCCTATCTTCACCTCTCGCTGCAGCATGGCGACAACCTGATCCTGAAGCGTATGAAACGCCGCCATGGCCGTGAGCAGGCCATTCAGCTCACGGAGCGCCTGCGGAGCATACGCCCGGACATCGCGCTGGGCGCCGACATCATCGCCGGATTTCCGACCGAGACCGAGGCGCACTTCGAAAACTCCGTCCGGCTGGTGGAGGAATGCGGCCTCTCCTTCCTGCATGTGTTTCCCTACAGTCCGCGCCCCGGTACACCGGCCGCAAAGATGCCCCAGGTGACGAAGCCGCTCGTCAAGGAACGCGCCGCCCGGCTGCGGGCGGTGGGCGAGGCGGCTCTGGCGCGCCACTTCTCGAGGCATCTGGGCGAGGTGCGCAGCGCGCTGATCGAGCGCGGCCTTGCGGCGCGGCTTCCCGATTTCACGCCTATCCGGCTGGACGGCCCGGCAGGGGGGGGCGGATACGTCCTCCCGGTACGGATTACCGGCCATGACGGCAAACAATTGCTTGGAACACACATCCCATGATCCTCTGGTTCGGCAAGAAGAAGAAACTCGAAGAGGCCAAAGCGGCCGGCGCGGCGATGCCGGCGCCCGAGCTGTCGGCAGAGGAGCTGGCGGAGCAGGAAGCCGCCGCGCGCGAGAAGGCCGAGATCGAGGCGAAGGTTGCCGAGGCCAACCGCGCCTGGGAAGAGCGCCAGCGCCGCGAAGCGCAGGAGGCCAGCGACGAGGCGGTGCGCGCCAAGGCCGCCGCCGAGCTGAAACTGCTGGAAGACCGGCGCGAGCATGAACGTCTGCGCGCCGAGGCCGAAGCGGCCGCGCGCGCGGCAGCCGAAGCCGAGGCGAATGATCCCGGCCTGTTCGGCAAGCTGGGGCAAGGCCTTGCCCGCTCGACCGCGCGGCTGACCGAGGGCCTTGCCGCACTTGGCAGGCGCAAGCTCGATGCAGCGGCGCTGGAAGAACTCGAAGACCTGCTGATCACCTCCGACATGGGCACCAAGGTCGCCGCGCGGGTGACCAAGGGGCTCGCGAAAGGGCGGTTCGACCGCGAGATTTCGGGCGAGGAAATCCGCAGCGTGCTGGCCGAGGAGATCGAGGCGATCCTGAAGCCGCGCGAGAAGGTTGTCGATTTCTCCGATGGACCGCAGCCGCGCATTGTCCTGTTTGTGGGCGTAAACGGCTCCGGCAAGACAACGACCATCGGCAAGATTGCGTCCAAGCTGCAGGAACAGGGCGCGAAGGCATTGCTGGTGGCGGGCGACACGTTCCGGGCGGCGGCCGTGGAACAACTGAAGGTCTGGGGCGAGCGGGGCGGTATTCCCGTGATGTCCGGCGCGCACGGCGCGGATGCCGCCGGGCTCGTCTATGGCGCGGTGGAGCGCGCGAAAGCGGAGGGGCTCGACCTCGTGCTGGTTGATACGGCGGGCCGTCTCCAGAACAAGGCGGAGCTGATGTCCGAGCTCGCCAAGATCGTCCGTGTGGTGAGGAAGATTGATCCGGACGCGCCGCATGACGTGATCCTCGTGCTGGACGCGACGGTCGGACAGAATGCGCTGAGCCAGGTCGAAGCCTTCCGGCATACGGCGGGCGTCACCGGACTCGTGATGACCAAGCTCGACGGCACCGCCAAGGGCGGCGTGCTGGTCGCGATTGCCGAGGCGCACGACCTGCCGATCCACTTCATCGGCATCGGCGAGAAGGCCGAGGACTTGCGGCCGTTCTCGGCAGCGGCGTTTGCTAGGGCGTTGGTCGGGTTGAAGGCTTGATAACCTCCCCTCTCCCTGAAGGGAGAAGGGGCTTTAGACGCTTACTCCGCCGCCTCCGCCACACTCGTTCCGTCGTCGAACAATTCCTCGATGCGGCGCCCGAAGAGGCGGGCAATGGCGAAGGCCAGCGGCAGGGATGGGTCGTACTTGCCGGTCTCGATGGCGTTCACCGATTGGCGGGAGACGTTGAGCAGATCAGCGAGTTCCGCTTGGCTCCAGCCTTTCTCGCTTCTCAGGATACGGACGGTGTTTTTCATCGGGATCAGACCGTCTTGCCGAAATGCTGAAGGCAGTAGCTGAGGCCGTAGGCGAGGAAGAAGAGCGTGCCGAGCCAGAAGACGTCGACGCTGCCGATCACGTTGAAGATCTGGAGGAAGCCAACAAGGAAGGCGATGCCCGCCGTGATGGCGCCGCCCTGGGCAAGCGCGGTGAGCTGGCGCAGGCGGGTGTATTCGTCAGTCTCGCGGACCCGGCGAAGAATGGCCCAGAGGGCGCCGAGGATGGGCGCGGTTGTGACAAGGGCGCCGGCAATCTTGAGCCAGAGCGGGGCGGTGTCCTCGTCGATGAAATAGGATGTGGCGAAGATGATCGCGATATAAGCCGCCATCATGGGCCAGAACGCGTAGACATAGCGGCGGTTGGCGGTTCGAAAGCCTTTTTGCTGGGTCATGGGTCGATTCCTTGTCAAGTTGCCTTGTCTATATGACAAGGCTCCTTGACAAGTCAAGTGTCCTTTACAAGATTTACTCCGCCGCCACAGCCTGCGCCGCCGCGTGCTGCGCGCCGCGCACCAGCCGCCCCGGCTTCGCCCCGGTCGGCGTACCGTCGCGATGGGTCACTTCGCCCTTGAGGATCGTGGCGGTGTAGCCGGAGGCGCGTTGCATCAGGCGGCGCCCGCCGGCGGGCAGGTCGTGGATGACTTCCGGCAGGTGCAGTTTCAGGCCGGAGAGATTGATCACGTTGAGATCGGCGCGCATTCCCGGCGCGATCAGGCCCCGGTCCCGGAGGCCGATCCATTCGGCGGTGGCGCGGGACTGTTTGTGTACGAGGAATTCGGGGCTGAGCTTCGCCCCGCGCGTGCGGTCGCGGATCCAGTGGGTCAACATCGTGGTGGTGAAGGAGCCGTCGCAGATCATGCCGACATGGGCGCCGCCATCGGAGAGGCCCGGCAGGGTGGCAGGGCTCTGCATCATCTCGGCAACAGGGTCGAGCGAGCCCTGGGCATAGTTCAGGAAGGGCAGGTAGAGCATGCCCTGGCCGCCGCGTTCCAGCATCAGGTCGAGGGCGGCCTCTTCGGGACGGACGCCGCGCCGGGCGGCGATGGCTTCAAGCGTGCGCTCGGGGCCGGGCTCGTAATCGACGGGGTCGGACAGCTGGAAGATCTTGCCAAAGCTGCGCAACATCACCTTCAGGAAGGGATTGTCCGTGCTCGGTTCATCGGCGAGCAGGCGCGCGCGGAAGTCCGGATCGTGCAGGCGGGCGACCCGCTCGGCGTGCGGAAGGTGGGCAATCTCGCGGTAGACCGGGTGGGCGCTGAAGGGGTTCAGCGTCAGGTCGAGGCCAAGCAGTACGCCGACAGGACGGGGCGCGACCTGGGCGCGCATCGGCAGGCCGTCCGCAGCCGCCGCCTCGATCGCGCCGAGCAGCAAGCGCCAGCCTTCGGGCGCGACATCCGCCTGCGCCAGCGAGACCGACAGGGGCCGGCCGGAGATTTCGACCAGATGGCGCAGCATCGCCGCTTCTTTCTGGGGATCGTTGAAGTCCGACACGAATTGCAGCACGCCGCGCCCCGCTTCGGCGAGGCCCATGGCGATGCCGACGAGTTCGTCCTGAGAGGCGGTGAGGGTGGGGGTCGGCTGGCCGTCGGAGGTGCGGTGGTTCAGTGTGCGCGAGGTGGAGAAACCCATCGCGCCGGCGAGTACGGCGTCCTTGGCCAGCTGTTTCATCGCGGCGATGTCCGCAGGCGTGGCCTCCTCGCGGTTGGCGCCCCGGTCGCCCATGACGAAAACCCGCAGGGCGGCATGGGGCAGCTGCGCGCAGAGGTCGGTGTCGAAGCGGCGCGTGGACAGGAAATCGAGATAGTCCGGGAAGCTCTCCCAGGCCCAGGGCAGGCCCTCGGCCAATACCGGAAAGGGAATGTCCTCGACGCCTTCCATCAGGCGGATCAGGTGGTCATGGTCCTCGGGCTTGCACGGCGCGAAACCGACGCCGCAATTGCCCATCACGGCGGTGGTGACGCCGTGCAGCGAGGAGGGGCTGATCGCTTCGGCCCAAGCGGCCTGCCCGTCATAATGGGTGTGCAGGTCCACGAAGCCGGGGGTCACCACCTGGCCGCGCGCGTCGATCTCCTCCAGCCCTTTGCCGTTCACCTTGCCGATGCCTGTGATCAGGCCGCCGGAGACCGCGACATCGCCACTGAAGGCCGGCGCGCCGGAGCCGTCGATGATCGTGCCGCCCCGGATGATCAGGTCGTGGGTCGCCATGGCGTCGTCCTCCGGCTGCGAGGATGCCTGAAGGGCAGGGGGTGTCAAACCCTGACGCCGCTTCCCCCGGCCTGAAAACCCGATTATGCGGGCGTCCATGTCGGCCTCGCTCCTGCCCGTTGCGCTCTGCCTGTTCTCGGCGCTGACGGTGGCGGTCACCAACGTGATGGTGAAGCGAGGCGGGGATGTGCTGACGACGCGGGCCATCGTGGCGATCATGATGGCGCTGACCGTGGTGCCGATTGCGCCCTTCGTGCCCTTGCCGCCGCCGCACACATGGGGGCTGATCGGCCTCTCCATGGCGGTCCACTGGGTCTACCAGTTCTGCGCGATCCGGGCCTTACACCGGGGCGCCCTGTCGCTCGTCTTCCCGGTGATGCGCGGCCTGGGCCCCCTGGCGACGGCCGGACTGGCGGCCCTGTTCCTGCACGAGCGCCTGAACCTGCTGCAGCTAGCGGGACTGGTCGCGGCCAGCCTGTCGATTCTCGTTTTCGCCTTGCCGACAGCGGCGACCCGCGACGCTCGCCGGCTCGACCGGGCCGCGATGTTCTGGGCGCTGATGACCGCCGTGGGGGTCGGCCTGTATGCCGTGGTGGATGCGCGCGCGGCCCGCGCGATGCCGACCCCGTTCACCTTCATCGTCTGGTTGTTCCTGATCGACTGGATCGGCGTGACCCTGATCCTCGCCTGGCAGCGCCGGGGCCGGTTGGCCGTCAGTCTCCGGCCGGAGCTGCGCAACGGGATCATCGGCGGCGTTGCCGGCGCCGTGTCCTACGGGCTGGCGATCTATGCCTACACGCTGACTGATGCGGCCGCTGTGACGGCCTTGCGGGAAACCTCGGTTGTGTTTGCTGCGGCATTTGGCGCCTGGCTGCTGAAGGAAGGCTTTGGCCGGCGCCGGATCGTTGCGGCCACCACGCTGGCGGCGGGGCTGGTGCTGATGCAGGCGGCGGGCTGATGCAGGCGCCGCCTTCCGGGCGGCAGGAATTTCGGGCAGAGCAGCAAAACTTTTCGGGAGCGCCCCGGCCGGGCAAAGGTTTTTCATGTTTCAAAAGACGATGGATTGGACGCTTTCGCTCGCCAGCCGCAAGAGCGCCGAAGTGTGGCTTGGCATTGTGGCCTTCGTGGAAAGCTCGTTTTTCTTCCTGCCGGCGGAGCTGTTGTTCCTGCCGATGGCGCTGGCCCGGCCGGAACGGGCCTACTGGCTGGCGCTGATCGCGTCGGTCGGATCGGTCCTCGGCGGCATGGCCGGCTATTACATCGGCGCTGTCGCCTTCAACGAGCTGGCCGCGCCCTTGCTGGTCGCGATGGGCAAGATGAACGCGTTCGAGCAGATGAAGGCCTGCACCGGCGACGACACGATGGTCACGCTGCTCTTGACGTCCAGCCTCACCCACATTCCGCCGATGAAGGTCGTCACCATCCTGGCGGGTGCGGCGAACGTCAGCTTTGCGCTGTTTGTGGCGACCTGCGTGGTGGCGCGCGGCGGCCGGTTCCTGGCGCTCGCCTGGGCGCTGAACACGTACGGCGAGGATATCCGGCATTTCATCGAGAAGCGGCTCGGCCTGATCGCAGCGATTGGCGGCGGCCTGCTGATCGCCGCCTATATCGCCTACAAGCTGCTGTTCAGCCACGGGATCACGGCTTGCTGAGCAGCCGATGCCCAAACGGCACGGTGCATGCTAGGGGCAACACATGAGCCTCGCGCGCCACCTCGCCGGATACCTACCCGTGAACCTCGCCAGCGGCATCGCCTCGTTCGGTGCGGTTTACGTGTTCACGCGGGTCATGGGCGCCGCCGAATACGGCACCTACGCGCTGATGCTGTGGGCGATGTCGGTGATCCACACGATCAGCATCACCTGGGTCGAGGCGGCCACCTACCGGTTTACCGCCGAGGCCGAATCGAGGGGCGACCTTGCGGGGCACTACCGCACAGCGATCACGCTGATGTTGAGGGCCCTGGCGCTGGCGCTGGCGCTGGCGGCCCTGCTCTGGTTCGCCCTGCGCGGCCAGCCGGCCTATGCCGCGACGCTGCCCTGGATAGCGGCGCTGTTGCCGCTCAACACCGTCGTGCAGGTTTCACTGCAGGCCCACAAGGCAGGGCTGCGGGTCGGGCGGTACGCCTTCACGGAAACCTTCCGCCTGCTGACGGGATTTGCCCTCGGCGCCCTGATTGCCTGGCAGCTGAAGCTGGGGGCCGCCTCGCCCTTCATCGGCATGACCGTTGCGGCCGGGTTGATGGCGCTGCGCGAAGGCCGCTGGCTGATCGGCGCGGCCAGGGGCGGCACCACCGATGCGGCGCGCCAGATCGCCTGGACCGGATACGGACTGCCGATCGCGGCGGCGCTGGTGCTCGATCTCGTCGTCTCGGGCATTGACCGGCCGATGATTGCCGCCTTGCTGCCGGACGGCGAAGCAGCCGTCGGGGCCTATGCCGCAGGTTACGGGGTCGCCGACAAGACGGTGCTCCTGCTTTGTACCTGGGCGGCGATGGCGGGCGCGCCCCTGATGATGGCGGCGTATGAGCGCGGCGGAAAGGAAGCCGCAGCGCTCGAGGCGCGCGGCCTCATCCGGACGCTGCTGCTGATCGGTGTGCCGGCCGCCGCAGGCATTGCGCTGGTTGCGCGTCCGCTGGGCGAAGCGATGATCGGCGAAGCGGTGCGCGCGCAGGCGATCACGATCATTCCGTGGATCGCGGCATCCGGCCTGCTCAACGGCTTGCTGATCCTGTATTTCGCCGAAGCCTTCACGCTCGCCCGGCGCAGCCATGAACGCGCAATCCTGATGCTGGTGCCGGCAGGCGTGAACATCGCGGCGAATTTTCTGCTGATCCCGCTCATGGGATTGATGGGCGCTGTGGTCGCAACGGTTATCTGCTACGTCACGGGGCTGCTGCTGCTGGCCTTCGCCGGACGGCGGCATGTCGCGCTGCCCTTGCCGCTGATGGATGTCGCACGCATCGGCCTCGCCGCGCTGGCGATGTGGCCGGTGATTGCCGTGATGCCGGATCTTGGCGGATGGCCGGAACTGATCCTCAAGGCCGGGGCAGGGGCGATCACCTATGGCGCCGCCGCACTGGTGCTGGATGCTGGCGGCGCGCGGACGTTCATGCGAAACAGGCGCGGCTGAACCGGCGACAGGATGCTTGTGTGGGAATGGGTATGAGCGAGACGACCAAAGCGGAAACCGGGCTCGAGACGGCCGCCGGCAAGGCGAACCAGCTGTGGGCGGACTTTGTGCCCGTCATCGGCTTCGTGCTCGTTTACAACGTGTTCCGGCGCGTCGATCTGTTCGGCGGCCTGATCAACAAGGACACGGCGATCTTCTGGGCGACCGGCGTGCTGCTTGCGCTGATGCTCGTTTTTCTCGGGCGCCAGCTGATCCGGCGCCAACCTGTCTCGCAGATGATGCTGTTCTCGTCGGGCATCGTGGCCGGCTTCGGCTTGATCGGCATTCTGCTGCAGGAGAAGGCCTTCATCTATGTGAAGCCGACGATCCAGCAGCTGTTCATGGCGGTGATGATCCTCGTGCCGCTGCTGTTCGGGAAGAACATCTGGCGGTCGCTCTTTTCGAAAGTGTTTGATCTGCCGGATTTCGCCTGGCGCACGCTGGCGATCCGCTGGGGCTTTTTCTTCATCGCGATGGCCTGCTGGAACGAATACCTCTGGCGCACCTATGCGCCGGGTTTCGAGACGCCGCTTGTGATGGCGGGGATCCCGGTCGCGCCGGCCGGCGCCTATCAGTTCCTTGGGCTGACATTCGGGGCAAAGGACGCCGAAGACGTCTGGGCCAACTGGAAGCTGGGCAATATGCTGATCGTGTTTGTCTTCGGCGCGCTGAACACGCCCTACACGCTGAAACACCTGCGCGAGCCGGAGACGGAGCCGGCGGAGGTTTAGCGCGCGCTATGCGTCAGCCTTTCCGTCCCCGGCGGATTGGCAAACGGTGCGAAATTGTCCTGCGTCCGCGTCTCGGCAAAGTGCGTGAGGGCCCACACGACGGTCGGGAAGGCGAGCTGCGACCACGGGATGTCCTTCCAGGCCACCAGCTTCACCTCTTCGCTCTCCGGGCCCGGCGCAACAGGGGACAGGAGCCGCGCCCGGTACATGATCTGCACCTGGGCAATGCGGGGTACGGAATAAACCGCGAGCAAGCGGTCGATCCCGATCTCGGCGCAGGCCTCTTCCCGCGCCTCGCGGCGGGCGCCGTCCTCGACACTTTCGCCTTCTTCCATGAAACCCGCCGGAAGGGTCCAGAATCCCTTGCGGGGTTCGATGGCCCGTTTGCAGAGCAGAATCAGGCCGTCTTGTGTGACGACCGAACCGGTTACGATCTTCGGGTTCACGTAATCCACGAAGTTGCAGCGATTGCAGATACGCCGTACCCTGTCGTCGCCTTCCGGTACGTCCAGCCGGAAATCTTCATTCTGGAAAGAAGTTGGCAATTGATCAGTCATCCAATCTTTATCCTGTCGCCTGTATGGGGAATGCGTTTGATCCGCCTACGGGGTTCTTGTTTAACGCCCCGCAAGTGGATCGGCCCTGTTCAGACCTCCTCGTTCTTCCCCGGAACTCATCCTTAGCAAAACGGAAACCACACCCATGTCCTACAATCTCAACGCTTCGCCCAGCCACCTCCTGCACCGTGCCCAACAGATCGCCGCCAATCACTCGGCTTCTGCGCTGAAAACGGCCGGTCTCACGCTGCGCCAATTCTCGGTCCTCGCCGCCCTGTCGGGCAATGAAGGTGTCAGCCAGTCGGATCTTGTCAATGCCACCGGCATCGACCGCTCGACCCTCGCTGACATGGTTGCCCGCATGGAAGCCGGCGGCATGATCAAGCGCTCGGATTCGAAAACCGACGCCCGCGCCAAGTCGGTCTCGCTGACCGCGAAAGGCAAGAAGGCCTTCGACAAGGCGCTTCCTGCCGTCACGAAGGCGGACGCGGCCCTCTTCGCAACCCTCGCGAAAGCCAAACAGGACGCCCTGATGCAAGGTCTCGGCGGTCTCGTCGAGGAAGCCGAGAAGGCTGACGCTGCGCCGGCGCCGAAAGCCCGCAAGGCCCCGGCCAAGGCGGCTGCGCCGAAAGCCGCCCCGAAAGCTGCCAAGAAGGCCCCGGCCAAGAAAAAGAAATAAGCTCCGTTTCCGAACGGATCTGAATTACGAGCGAGGCGCCCCCAGCGCCTCGCTTATTTTTTTGAGCGAGGCCTCGTCGAGCGGACCGTTGATGTGGAGGATGACATCGCCGTTGGCCGAGATCACGAAGGTTTCGGGTACACCGGTCAGGCCGAAGTCGAGCCCGCCCCGGCCCTCGGGGTCGAGCGCCACCGAGGTGAACGGATTGCCGAGCCGGGCGAGGAAGTCGTCGCCGTTCTCCGGCGTGTCCTTGTAGAGTATCCCGTAGATCTGCCCGGGATAGGCGGCGCCGAGTTTCATCAGCAGGGGATGCTCGGCCTCGCACGGCGCGCACCAGCTGGCGAACAGGTTCACCGCCACGGTTTCGCCCCCGGGCGGCGGCGCGAAGGCAAGGCTGCCGCCGTCTCTCAGTTCAAAGACAAATTCCGGCGCCGCGCGGGAGACGCGCTCGAACTCGCCCTTTGCCGGGTAGAGCATCCGCCAGGCGCCCAGCAATCCGAACAGGACAAGCACCACGACCGGCAGGGCAAAGACCCAGCGGCGCATGTCAGGCGTCCCCGTCCGGTCCGGGCTCAAGCGCGGCGAGGCGCCGGCGCGCGGCCCGGGCGGCGAGGATCACCTGCAGGGTCGTCGCCAGGATCATCAGCGCGCCGAGGCCGAAGCAGGCCCAGATATAAGCTGCGTTCTTGTCGAACTCAGGCATCTGCGCCGCCTCCTTCCAGCGCGGCGGCGCGCAGGCGGGCCGTGCGGCGGTCGCGGATTTCCGTCCGCATGCTGGTCATCACGAGGGCGCCGAACAGAAGCGAATGGCCGAGGGCGCTGATCATCAGCGGCCAGAGATAGACGGCCGCCATCTTCGGGCCGCCGGCCGCCATGACGCTCGCGCCCTGGTGCAGCGAGGTGAAGAGATCGACCGAGAACTTGATCAGCGGCACGTTGAGCGCGCCGACCATGGCGAGGATGGCGCCGGCGCGGGCCGCCTTCTGGCGGGTATCCATCGCGGCGCGCAGCGCCATGTAGCCGAGGAACAGGAAGAACAGGAACAGGACGGACATCATCCGCGCATCATCCCACTGCCACCAGGTGCCCCAGGTCGGTTTGCCCCAGATGGACCCGGTGGCGAGGCACAGCGCCGTCCAGACGGCGCCGAGCGGGGCGATCACCTTGGCGGCAATGTCGGCCAGCTCGTGGCGCCAGATGAACCAGATGAAGCTCGCGACCGCGAGCGCCGAATAGCTCGCCATCGCCAGCCAGGCGGCGGGGACGTGCACGAACATCACGCGCATGATGTCGCCGCCCTGGTATTCATCCTTGGGTACGACCCAGAGCCCCTGCCAGAGCCCCCAGGCGATGCAGAGCCCACTGGCGGCATAGAAGAGGGGCGCCAGCCAGTCCGACAGGCGCAGGAACTTGAGCGGGTTGGCGAAGGCGGACCACATGGACATCTGACCTAGCGCCCTCTCAGTCCGCCGCCAAGCGCAGAGCCGCTGCCATGGCATAGGGCGCAACAGCGCAGGCAAAGAGGGTCGACGCGGCCAGCAGCAGCGGCGCGCCCGTCGATCCGGGCCCGCCGGACATCGCCAGCGCGCCGAAAATGGCGGTCGGCACATAGAGGGGCAGGGCGATCAGGGAGATCAGCAGGCCGCCGCGCCGGACGGTGGCGGACAGGGCCGCGCCGACCCCGCCCCAGAAGAAGAAGGCGAGGCTGCCCAGCGCGTAGAGGCCGACATTGACCAGCAGGGCCGGGCTCGCCTCGGCCTGGAACATCAGGGCCAGCAGGGGCGAGAAGAGGGCGAGCGGCAGCCCGGCCGACAGCCAGTGCGCCAGTGTCTTGGCCGCCGCGATGGCCGAAACCGGCGCGCCGGCCTGCAGCCAGAGGTCCAGCGTGCCGTCCTCGGCATCGGCCTGGAAAATGCGCTCCAGGGTCACGAGGCTCGACAGGGCGAGCGCCACCCAGAGGATGCCGGGGCCGACGGCGCGCAAGGTGTCCGCATCGCTGCCGATCCCGAGCGGGACGAGGACGGCCGCGCCGCCGAGGAAGCCAAGCGGCAAAAGCGCGCCCGCGCCGCCCGCCCAGGCTTCGCCGAGAGACTGCCGGAAGGCAGACAGGAGCGGGGCGGCGGTCACAGCGTCAGGTCGCCGCTGGCCGGAAATCCCGCCTCGCCATGGATCGCGGCGATGAGGGCGCCGCCTTTGGCGCGGTGCTGTGTGATGAGCGTATCGACAAGCGCCCGGCCGTCGGCATCAAGGGCGGTGTAGGGCTCGTCCAGCAGCCAGACCGGACGGTCTTCCAGCAGCAGGCGGGCGAGCGCCGTGCGGCGGCGCTGGCCGGCTGACAGGTAGCGCGCCGCGACATCCGCCGGGCGGGCAAGGCCCATCCGGGTCAGGACCGCGTCGATGTCGGCGCCCGGGCCCCAGGCGCGGGCCCAGAGCGTCAGGTGCGTGCGCGGGGTTTCCTGCGGTTTCAGGCCCTCGCGGTGTCCGAACCAGTGGCACGGGGCGGCGCGGGTCACGCGTCCCGTTTCCGGCCGGGTCAGCCCGGCCAGGATACGCAGCAGCGTCGTCTTGCCCGTGCCGTTTGCCCCGCGCAGTACCAGCGCCTCGCCGGCGCGCAGGGTCAGGCCGATCTCGCGGAACAAAACGCGCTCGCCCCGGATCATGCCAAGCCCGGTACCGGTCAGAAGGGGGACTGCTTCAGAATTCATCGGGGCAGGGATAGCCGGTTCCGCCGCTGCCGCAAACGCGGCCTTGTCGCGCGCCTGTGTTCGGTGCCCGATTGCGCCCGGGGGAACGGGCCTATATGAGACCCCCAGCACAGCAAGGCGGACCGCCCTCGCGCCGGTCCCGCGACAGGAGGCAAGGGCCACACATGCCGTCTAAAGACAGCTTCAAATCGAAGAGCACACTCACCGCTGCAGGCAAGACCTACACGTATTATTCGCTGGCGGCGGCGGCCGAGACGGCCGGTCTCGGCGATCTGTCCCGTTTGCCGGCGTCGCTGAAAGTGCTGCTTGAGAACATGCTGCGCTTCGAAGACGGGCTGACCGTCGTAGAGGATGACATCCGCGCCTTCGGCGAATGGGCCGACAAGGGCGGCCGCAACCCGCGCGAGATCGCCTACCGCCCGGCCCGCGTGCTGATGCAGGACTTCACCGGCGTTCCCGCCGTGGTGGACCTTGCCGCGATGCGCGACGGCATCAAGGCGCTGAAAGGCAATGCCAAGAAGATCAACCCGCTGGTCCCGGTCGATCTGGTCATCGACCACTCGGTGATGATCGACGAGTTCGGCACCCCCCGCGCCTTCCAGGCCAACGTCGATCTCGAATACCAGCGCAACATGGAGCGCTACACGTTCCTGAAATGGGGTCAGAAGGCGTTCAACAATTTCCGCGTCGTGCCGCCCGGCACCGGCATCTGCCATCAGGTGAACCTCGAATACCTCGCCCAGACGATCTGGACCGCCACCAATGACGACGGCGAACTCGTCGCCTATCCGGACACGCTGGTCGGCACCGATTCGCACACCACCATGGTCAACGGCCTCGCTGTCCTGGGTTGGGGCGTCGGCGGTATCGAAGCGGAAGCGGCGATGCTCGGCCAGCCGGTCTCGATGCTGATCCCGGAAGTCGTCGGCTTCCAGATCACCGGCGCGCTGAAGGAAGGCGTCACCGCCACCGACCTCGTGCTGAAGGTCGTCCAGATGCTGCGCAAGCACGGCGTCGTGAACAAGTTCGTCGAGTTTTATGGCGCCGGTCTCGACAACATGCCGCTTGCCGACCGTGCCACCATTGCCAACATGGCGCCCGAATACGGCGCGACCTGCGGCTTCTTTCCGATCGACGACGAGACGCTGCGCTACCTGCGCCAGACCGGCCGGGATGAGGACCGCATCGCGCTGGTCGAAGCCTATGCCAAGCAGAACGGTTTCTGGCGCGGGGCGGACTATGCGCCGGTCTATTCTTCGACACTTGCCCTCGATCTCGGCGACGTCGTGCCCGCCATCTCCGGCCCGAAGCGGCCGCAGGATCATGTCGCACTCGATGCGGCCGCGAAAGTGTTCGGCGAGTACATTCGCGGTGTGCGCATGCCGGCCACGGCGGGCGTTACGCAGAAGTCGGAAATGGTTGAAGAGGGCGGCAGTCCCGCGCCCGCGCACCTGCCCGGCGCCGCCGACGGCGCCACCTTCGCGCCGGTTGAAGGCCGCGACTGGATGCTGCGTGACGGCTCGGTCGTGATCGCCTCGATCACCTCCTGCACCAACACCTCGAACCCCTATGTGCTGATCGCGGCCGGCCTCGTCGCCCGCAAGGCCCGCGCACTCGGCCTGACGCGCAAGCCCTGGGTCAAGACCTCGCTCGCGCCCGGATCGCAGGTCGTCTCCGAATACCTCAACGCCGCCGGCCTTCAGGAAGATCTCGACGCTCTCGGCTTCAACCTTGTCGGCTATGGCTGCACGACCTGTATCGGCAACTCCGGCCCGCTGGCGCCGGAAATCTCCAAGTCGATCAACGAGAACGACCTTGTGGCCGTCTCGGTGCTCTCGGGCAACCGCAACTTTGAAGGCCGCATCAGCCCCGACGTGCGGGCGAACTATCTCGCCTCGCCGCCGCTGGTCGTGGCCTATGCAATTGCCGGTGACATGAACATCGACATCACGAAGGACCCGATTGCCACCTCGAAGGACGGCAAGCCGGTTTACCTGAAGGACATCTGGCCGACGACCAAAGAAATCGCCGACATGGTCCACGCGACCGTGACCCGCGAGATGTTCATCTCGAAGTATGCGGACGTGTTCAAGGGCGATACCAAATGGCAGGGCGTCGAGACGACCGATGCCGAGACGTATGACTGGCCGATCTCTTCGACCTATATCCAGAACCCGCCCTACTTCCGGGGCATGTCGCCGGAGAAGGGCGACATCAATCCGATCCTGGGTGCGCGCGTGCTCGCCGTCCTCGGCGACATGATCACAACCGACCACATTTCCCCGGCCGGTTCCTTCCGCGCGACCAGCCCGGCGGGCAAATACCTGACCGAGCGCCAAGTGCCGGTGAAGGATTTCAATTCCTACGGCTCGCGCCGCGGCAACCATGAAGTCATGATGCGCGGCACCTTTGCCAACATCCGTATCAAGAACGAAATGCTCGACGGTGTCGAAGGCGGCTACACGCTCGGCCCGGACGGCGCGCAGACCTCGATCTATGACGCCGCCATGGCCTGGATCGACAAGGGCGTGCCGCTGGTCATCTTCGGCGGCATCGAATACGGCGCCGGCTCGTCGCGCGACTGGGCGGCCAAGGGCACGAACCTGCTGGGCGTGAAAGCCGTGATCGCCGAGAGTTTCGAGCGCATCCACCGCTCGAACCTTGTCGGCATGGGCGTCATCCCGTTCGAGTTCACGGGCGGCGATACCCGCAAGTCGCTCGGCCTGAAGGGCACGGAGACGGTGGATATCGAAGGCCTCGGCAACGATATCCGGCCGCTGTCCACGGTGCCCTGCAAGATCACCTATGCCGATGGCACAGTCCGGACGATCCTGATCAAGTGCCGGATCGATACCGAGATCGAGGTCGATTACGTCAAGCATGGCGGCGTGCTCCACTACGTGCTGCGCGATCTCGCCCGTTCGGGCGCCTGACGCAGCGTCACACTGCGCAGGCCTGCCCCGCCGCCGGGTGGGGCAGGCTTTTCGCAGTCTCTCACGCGGGTGTGACTGTCCGGCGGGGGCGCGACCCCCTATAATCGCCGCGATGACCCGCCTCTTCCTAGTCCTTGCCCTGTTGTTCGGCGCTGCCGCGTCCGCCCACGCGGAAGGCCCGGTGTTGGTCGAGCTGTTTGCGTCCAAGAACTGCCGGGCTTGTCCCGCCGCCTACCGCACCCTGAAAACGGTTGAGGCCGAACGGGGCGACGGCGTGCTCGTGCTCACCTGGGCAGTCGACTACTGGGATTATCTTGGCGGCAAGGAGTCCATGGCGCTTCCCGAATCCAAGGAACGCCAGCGCGCCTATGTTGACCGCTTCTCGCTGCGCGGGCCCTACACGCCGCAGACCGTCTATAACGGCCTGGAACAGACCGCCGGCAACAAACCCACAAAAGTCGGATCGGCGCTGATGAAGGCCGAAATGGCCGCCCCGGCGGGTGTCCAGCTGAAGCGCAGCGGCAGGCGCGTCACCTTGACCGGCCAGCCTGGCAGCCTCGCCGACATCTGGTGGGTCAGCTATCTCGATGCGGACGACAACAAGACGCCGATGCCGAACCCGGTGACCAGCGTGCGCCAGATCGGCCCCTGGCTGGGCGGCAATGCCGAGATCGAAATGCCGGCCTGCGAGTCCGGCTGTGCCTTGATCGTGCAGGAAGCCGGCATGGGCCGTGTGCTCGCCACGATGCGCGCGGGCTGACGCAGGCCGCTTCAAGGCGCCTTTACAATCGACGACACCAGCGGCGTGTAATCCGCCCAGTCGGTTTCCGTCAGCTCGAAGGCCCAGCCTCTGGCCCGCTCGTTGATCGCGGCGGCGCGCTGCGCGCCTTCACCCGCTTCCACGGCGCGCAGGGTCACGAAATAACCGTCGCGCTCGCGGTAGGCGCGCACATCGACTTCCAGCCCATCATGTGTCTGGGTGATATGGCGCGCGACCGTCTGTGTACGCAGCGCTGCGGCCGGCTTCACTCCGATCGGCAGGAAGCGGGCCAGTGCCAGCGCAGGTCCGGTGACGGCGATCCGGCTGACCAGCCGGTAGTTTTCATAAGGCGGGGCGGGCCGGAAGGCGCGCTCGCTGGAGCCGACGGCGCGCTGCAGGAACAGACTCTCGCCTTCGGCATCGGTCAGGCGCACGGCCGAGATGGCGTCTTCGTGGATGTCGAGAAACCCGAGATCGAGCCAAGCCTCGGAACTGAAGAGCGGCGGCAGGTTGCCCGTCACGCGGAAAGCCTGCATCTCGTCTGGCCGGCGGGCATAGATCGCGTCGCCCTTACGCCCGGTGATCAGGGCCGCGCTCGGTTCGCCGTTTGCGCCGATGACTTCAATCAGGGCGCCGGTGCCGCCTTCTCCCGGATCGCCGAGACCGATCCGGTTCAGCTTGCCCGGATCCTCCGTGCGCGGCGTATCCCATACAAGGCTTTCAAGGCCTTCTGCGAGTTCCGCCAGCCGGTCCTGGCGAACCGGATAGCCGTCGCGGGCTTCGAATCGCCAGCCTTCGCCGGTGGCCACCAACATGTAGCTTTCGTCCGCCAGGGTGACGCGGATAGCGCTCGCCTCGGCGCGCGTCTCGGCGAAGCCCGGCAGAACCAGCTTGCCGGTCCGCTCGCTCACCGGCGCCGTGCTTCCGCCGCCAAGGTAGGAGACCAGCGCGAGCAACGTGAGCGCCCCGGCCAGCGCCGCCATGGCCAGAGTGCGGCGGGTGCGTTGCAGGTCGCGCACCGTACTCATGACGCCGGCCTGCGCGGACGTTTCTGCCGCCGCCAGATGACCGCGCCGGCAATCGCCACGAGGACCGGGCCGCCCCAGATGTTCAGAGCCTTCAGGCTCGATTCGAGCCGGTCGATGCCGCGCCGGTAGTCGCGCTCGGTGCCGCGCAGGCGCGCGCGCAGGTCGAGAATGTCTGCGCGCAGGCCGGCCAGTTCGCTGCGCTCGTCGTCGCTGAGCTCGGCTTCGGGATCACCGGCGAAGAAGCCGTCGCCCGTGACGGTGCCCTGCAGCTCGGCGAGGCGGGTCTGGGCAGCGGCGAGGCGCGTCTCCAGTTCGGTCTGCTGGCGGAAATACTGATCCTCGGCCTCGCTGCGCATCCGGTTGATCCGCGTCATGGGGCGCATGGACGGCGCCCGTGATCGCAGCCGGGAGAGCTCGCTGCCGCCCGCCAGCGCGTCGAGCGCATTCAGCACCAGCGCACCGTTGTCGGCCACCGCGACGCCGCCGCCGTCCACGATGTAGAATTCGTCGGCGATGAAGTCGGCGTCGGAAACGATGATGATCTCGGCCGGCTTCTCGCCGGCCTGGATATGTTCGGGCAAGGCCGCTGCGGCGGCGCGGGCCGCCTCGGCGCCGGCAGCGTCGCGCGGTTCGTCGAAGGCCGGCGCGCCGCCCGGAAAGGCCGTGACCAGCAGGCCGGACACACGCACCGCCAGCGCCAGCGGCAAAGGCTGGCTCTTGTAGTTTCGCAGGACGTCCGCAGGCGTCATGTTCCGCGCCGCCTGTCCGGCGTTCACGAAGGACGGGTTCGGGCCGGTGGTGATCAGCGGGGTGACCGTCACCCCGGCGGGCGGCGCGCCGATCAGCAAGGCGCCGGGTGCCCCGAAGTTCACGGCCCGCATCAGATCTGCCGTGATCGGATCTTCCCGGCTCATCGCTCCGGCCGGCACGCCGATGAACAAGGGGTGCGCCAGGTCCTCCACGCGGCCCGCGGTCTCGACCGGCACGGGCAGGGCAAAGGCGGCGTCGGCGACGGCGTCCGGGGCAAGCTCCACGCCCCAGGCGCGGCCCAGACGGCCCAGGCTGGAGCGGGCGAGCTCGTTACTGGTGCCGAACACGTCACCGGTCACGGCGGTCTTGGCGGCCGGATCGACGAGGAACACGGCGCTGCCGCCGCGCAGCAGGTACTGGTCGATCAGCCATTCCTGACGACCCGACAAGGGCGGGGGATGCGCCACCAGCAGGACATCGAGCCCTTCGGGAAGCACGGAGAAATCTTCCGGCAGCAGATCAATCTCGAAACTGCGGGCGATGTCCTTGAGCAATACATAGCCGCCCTCGGGATCGGGCGCGTTCATGCCAGGCAGCGAGGACAGGATGCCGATGCGCGGTGGCTCGGGGTGGTTCAGGCGCGAAATCATCCGCGTCAGGTCGTATTCAAGGGTCAGCTCCTGCTCGGGCGCCAGGAAAGGCAGGATACGCGTGTCATCTATGGTGTTGCGCCCGATGATGCCGAAATAGAGCGGGTCGTTGCCGCCGGTCTGGATTGCGGGGATGCCGGCCGCGAGCGCGGCGTCCTCGGCTTCGGAGAAAGGGGAAGGGTCAATCTCGCGCACGCGGACCCGGCCGCCCGACCGGGCTTCGTAGGTGGCCAGCAGTTCGCGCACCCGCGCCGCATGGGCCTGCACGGCCGGATAGGCCTGCCCGACACGCCGCGAATAGACGAGGGTGAGATCCACCGGCTCGGTGATTTCGCCGAGCGTCGTGCGCGTCGCGTGCGACAGGGTGTAGAGCCCGCCCTCTGTGAAATCGATCCGCGCGCCGGCGAGTAGTCTCTGCGCCGCGATGTTGCCGGCCAGCAGGATGACACCGGCCAGCACAGTCGAGACGAGAAGATAGCGCCGCGCGTTCATGGACCCGTCCTCAGCCGAGCCTCTGGCGCGAGGCCCAGAGACAGTTGAGATAGGCGAAGGTGGCGATGAAGCCGGTGAAGTAGGCAACCGCGCGCAGCTCGAGCACGCCGCGCTGGGCCCCTTCGAACTGGGTGATGAAGGAGAAGCGCGCGACCAGGTCGGCAAAGGCGGTGCCGAACAGGCCTTGCACGGTGGACAGCACCAGCGGCCAGCCGGCCGCCGTGAACACGAACGCGATCACCACGCTGATCACGAAGGCGGTAACCTGGCTGCCGGTCAAAGCAGAAACGGCGGCGCCGATGGAGAGGTAGGCGCCGGCCATCAGCAGGCTGACGAAATAGGTGAGCGCGATGGCCGTATTGTCCGCCGGACCGAGAAAGTTGACCGACACCCACATCGGCAGCGTCAGCGCCAGGCCCACGGCGGCCACGGTCCAGGCGGCCAGCAGCTTGCCGAGCACCAGTCCCGGAATGCCGACCGGCAGGGACAGCAGCAACTCGTCCGTGCCGTCCGATGCCTCATCGGTCCACAGCCGCATCGCCAGCGCCGGCAGGAAAATCATGTAGAGCCAGGGGTGCCACATGAAGAAGGGCTGGAGATCAGCGACACCGGTATCGAAAAAGCGGCCCGCCTCCCAGGTGAACAGGCCCAGCGCCAGCAGGAATACCGCAAGGAAGACATACGCCATAGGGGTGGCGAAATAGGCGCCGAGCTCGCGCCGGTACGCTGCGCCGAAGCCGCTCATCTGGCGCACGAACACATCGATCACTGCGTTTCGTCCTCCACCTGGTCGGTCAGGCGCGCGAAAGCGGACTCGAGCGTGCCGTCCTCTGAGCGCCGGGCGATACCGGCGGGCGTATCATCCGCAATGATCCGCCCCCGGTCGATCAGCACCGCGCGGTGGCACATCGCCGGCACTTCGGTCAGCGTATGGGTCGAGATGATGATCGCCTTGGTCGGCGCCATCCGGGCAATCAGCGCGCGCACGGCGCGTTTCTGGTTGGGGTCCAGTCCGTCGGTCGGCTCGTCCAGCACCAGCACAGGCGGATCATGCAGGATCGCGCCTGCCAGCCCCACCCGGCGGCGATAACCTTTGGAGAGATCGCCGATACGCTGATGGCTGACGGTCGAGATGCGCGCATCCGCAATCGCCCGGTCGATGGCATCGCGCCGGCCCGCGCGGGGCAGGGCGCGCGCTTCGGCCAGGAAGCGCAGGAATTCCGGCGGCGTCATGTCGTTGTAGAGCGGCGCGCCTTCCGGAAGGTAGCCGAGGGCGGCCTGCGCGGCGCGCCGGTCGGAGAGGATCGACTTGCCGTCAACAATCACGTCGCCGGCGTCGGGTTCCAGCACGCCCGCGATCATCCGCATCGTGGTGGATTTTCCCGCACCATTGGGCCCGAGGAAGCCCAGCACGGTGCCTTTTTCCACGGTAAACGACACGCCGCGCACAGCGTGCTTCGCCCCGTAGGATTTCTCGAGCGCTCTGACGTCCAGCATGCCTTGCGGGTGCCTCACCTTCTGGCCTCCGCTGATAGACCGCTTGGCTTAACGCTTCCAGTGCGCGCACTGTGAGATTACGCGGGATTTAGGCACCAAACCGGGCGATGTCTTCAAGCAGGCACTTGGCGGCGGTCTCGACGATCTTCCCGCCATCCGCGGCGTTGGACTGGGTCGGGTCAGACCCGATCCGCCCATCCGGGAAATCGCGGCGGTAGCGTACCGCGTCGCTGATCGTGCCGTTCGGGGCGATCTTCGGGCTCATCTTGGTGTGCTGGCGCTCGCGGTCCGGATAGGCCCAGTAGGTGACCGAGACTTCGGACGCGGTCGCGTGGCTGCCATGGCCGGCGGGGTAGAGCTGGTTGCAGAGCGTCATCACTTCCCGGTAGTCCCACCAGTCGCGCCGCTTCAGGGCGAGGTCCGGCCGGTTGTCCGCCCCGCGCGGATCGTAGCTGCGCCGCGCATGAATTTCGGCGAACGCCGCCTCGATGGTGGAAATGTTGCCGCCATGCCCGTTGAACCAGAAAATGCGCTCGAAGCCGTGCCGAACGAGGCTCTCGGTCCAGTCGGCAATCGCTGCGATCATGGTTGAGGGGCGCAGCGTGATCGTGCCGGGAAAGCCGAGATGATGCTGCGCGCAGCCGACATTGAAAGTCGGCCCGATCAACAGGTCGTCCGGCGCCAGGCTCTCGGCATGGTTGGCGATGATCTCCGGGCACAGCGCATCGGTGCCGATGAAGCCGTTCGGCCCGTGCTGCTCGAACGAGCCGATGGGGATCACGATGGTCTTCGATTTTTTCAGCCAGGCTTCGATATCTGGCCAGGTGGAGACGGGAAGGCGCATGTGTTCAGTCCTTTCGCGGTCCGAGGCGGCGCGTGATGTGGCCCATCTTGCGGCCCGGGCGGGCCTCGTGCTTGCCGTAGAGCGTCAGGGTATCCTGCGGGCCGAGGCTGGCGGGGCTGAGGAGGCCCGCTTCGCCAATCAGGTTGATCATCTCGGCGTCGTGCAGTCGGTGCGTGTCGCCCAACGGCCAGCCCGCCACGGCGCGGATGTGCTGTTCGAACTGACCGGTCTGGCAGGCTTCGGGTGTCCAGTGGCCGGAATTGTGGACGCGCGGGGCGAACTCGTTGGCCAGCAGCGTGGCGTCCGGCAACACGAAGAATTCCAGCGCCAGCACGCCGATATGGTCCAGCGCCTCGGCCAGTTTCATCGCCTTGGCGCGCGCCTCGTCCTCGATGGCTTTCGGCAGGCCGGAAGGCACCTGCGAAACGGCGAGGATGCCGTCCCTGTGCAGGTTGCGCGGCGGCGCCCAGGAGCGCGTGTCTCCGCCCGGCGCCCGGGCGACGATTACCGAGATCTCGCACTGGAAGGCGATGGCCGCTTCCAGGATGGCCGGCGCCTCGCCGATCCGGTGCCAGGCAGCCTCGGCCTCTTCGGCAGACCGGATCCAGGCCTGTCCCTTGCCGTCATAGCCTTCGCGCCGGGTTTTCAGGACGCCCTTGCCGCCCAGCGCTGCCAGCGCGGCGGTGATGTCGCCGGGGCCGTCCACCGGCTCGAACGGCGCCGTGGCAATGCCTTGCGCGTTGAGGAAGGTCTTTTCGGTGTAGCGGTCCTGCGAAATTGTCAGCGAGGCCGACCGCGGGCGCACCGGCGTGCCGGCCGCCTCGATCGTGTCTATCGTCTGTACCGGGACATTCTCGAACTCAAGCGTGACGACATCGCAGGCTTCGGCAAACTCGGCCAGCGCCTCGGCATTGTCCCAGGCCGCGCACCAGGTTCCGGCGGCCACGCGTCCAGCCGGAGAATTCTCCTCCGGCGAATAGATCAGCATGTCGAAGCCGAGCTGCGCGCCGGCATTTGCCAGCATCCGGCCCAGCTGGCCGCCGCCGAGAATCCCGATTGTGGCGCCGGGCCGCAGCGGCGTCATCCTTCGGGCGCCTCTTTCACGCTGTCGGTTTGCGCCTTGCGGAAGGCGTCGAGCTTTGCGGCAACGCCGGCATCTTCCAGTGCAATGATCGACGCGGCCAGCAGGCCCGCATTGGCCGCGCCCGCTTCGCCGATGGCCAGCGTCCCCACCGGCACGCCTTTCGGCATCTGGACAATCGACAGCAGGCTGTCGAGACCGGACAGGGCCTTCGACTGGACCGGTACGCCGAGCACGGGCAGGGGCGTCATCGCCGCCGTCATACCGGGCAGGTGCGCTGCGCCGCCGGCCCCGGCGATGATCACCTTGAGGCCGCGCCCCTTGGCGGCTTTGGCATAGTCTGTCAGCCGGTCGGGCGTCCGGTGGGCCGAGACGATGCGCGTCTCGTAGGCCACGCCCATCGCTTCCAGCATCCGGGCCGCTTCCTGCATGACCGGCCAGTCCGACTGGCTGCCCATGATAATGCCCACAACCGGAGCCTTGTCCGTCCCCATACCCGCCTCGCTGCCGGAAAACGCGCACCATAGGAGCGCCGTCGGCACGGTCAACCGTTCGCGTCACGCGCGAAATGCGCTCAGGGCTCTACAGTCGGCTCATTCGGCGCTATCCTGCGTCCATGGCCAAGGACTTTCACACGCCGGATTCCGGTGAGACCCGGGCGCTTCTCGAGGCGCTGGGGCTCGACCTGACCGGGCTTGACCGGCGTACCCGCGCTGCGGTCGAAGCCCTCGGCGAAGAAGTCATGGCGCTGCGGGACGAATCGGCGAACCTGCGCGCCGCGCTCGCGGACGCCGAACTACTGGCCGACAATGACGCGCTGGTGCCGATCTTCAACCGCCGCGCCTTCGAACGCGAAGTGCGCCGCGAGATCGCCCTGGCGGGGCGGTTCCAGACACCGCTGTCGCTGATCTTCATCGACCTCGACAATTTCAAGCTGGTCAATGACATCTACGGCCACGCCGCCGGCGACGGCGTACTGCTCCGGGTGTCCGAGATACTGATGCAGCGCACCCGGGAAACCGACATCGTCGGACGTCTGGGCGGGGATGAATTCGGCGTCGTGCTGGCCCACGCAACCTTTGCCGACAGCCAGCGCAAGGCTGCCCAACTGGCGGACGCCATCGACGCGCTGGAAGTGCGCGACGAAGCCAGTCCTGAGGCGCCGGTCGTGCGGATCGGTGCCTCGTGCGGCGTCGTCGAATGGCGCACCGGCCAAGGCGCCGCGGCCCTGATTGCGCGGGCCGACCAGGCGATGTTCCTCGACAAATCACGCCGCAAAGCCGCTGGCCGCGCCGTCCGCTGATCAAATGACGGGCAGTTAACCTATTCGGGTCGGGTCATGCATGACTCTGGCGCGCGGGTGTGGCATGGTCAGGAAACGGCCCTCCCAGTGCCGTGCTGAAAAAAAGGAGACTGCCCATGTCGCTCGATGGTCGGATCAGTGAGCTTGCCAGCAAGCACCGCCAACTGGACGAACAGATTTCCGCCGAACAGAAGCGCCCTTCCCGCGATGATCTGACGGTCAAGGATTTGAAGCGACAGAAACTCAGGGTTAAGGAGCAGCTGCGACAACTGAAAGCCAGCTGACGCTGTTCCCCTCGGCCCGCTTCCTGCGGACCTGCCGGAACACGTGACGTGGCCGCAGCGGTCTGGAGAATGGGTTGATGACACCTGATTGCGACCTTCGCGGCGCGCCGAACGGATTGGTGCGGTGTACCGGAAAGTGGTCCTGGTTTCCGGCAATATGCCGCGACCCGCAAGAAAAGCCGGATCAATGTGATGATCCGGCGATCCAGCTCTTTGATCCAGGGTTTGCGCGTGGGTGAACCCGTAACCCTCGTGCTTGGGCTTGGCCGCGAAGTGGGCGATGCCATCGCGCGCACCTTTCAGGAAGACGGTCACCGCGTGCTCATCGCCGATCCGTCGGACGAACGCCTGGAAGCCGCGCGGGACGCGCTGGAGCCGGGCGCGGCAACCTATCACGGCGAGCTGCACTCGCGCCTCGGCCTGCGCAATGCCGTCACGGCTGCGCTCGAAGCCTTCGGGCGGATCGACAATGCCGTGATCATTCCGGAAATCGAGGAGAGCGACCATCTGCTCGATTTTGCCCAGGAGCGGTTCGAGAAGGCGCTGGCCCGGTCTGCGCGGGGCGCGGCGCTGGCACTCCGGGTGATCGCCGAACGCCTGATCGAGCAGGAAGACCTGCCCCGAGCCGGGGTCGAACGGATCCCGCAGAAAGGCACGATCACCTTCATCCTCGGATACGCCTCGATTGCCTCGATGCCGGGCCGGTTCACCGAAACCGTCGGTCAGAGCGCCATCCTCGGCGTGATGCGGGCCGGTGCCCTCGAACTCGCCGAACACGCCATCCGCGTCAATGCCGTTGTCGCCATCCGCCCGCGCGAGGAGCGGGCCGAGAACTGGACCGCGCGCCGCGTCCCGCTGGGCCGCGCGGCGCAGGCTGACGAGATCGCCGAAGCGGCGCGCTACATCGCCTCGCCGCAGGCCGCCTACCTGACCGGTCAGAGCCTCATCCTTGATGGCGGCCGCTCGACCCTGTCGGGCCTGCTGGATTAAGCCGGATCAAGCCCGCTGACGCCGCTCTGGTCGATGCGGGCCACATAGCTCGCGGCCGTGCTCGCGGTGTAGGCCGGCGCATAGATCGTCGAGACCGTGCGGTAATCGGCGCGGGCCGTCTCGCGGGTCAGCGTCACCAGCGTGTAGCCGTTGCTGAACGGGTCATGCCAGACGATTTCCGGATTGACCGCCGTGATCTGCTCGCCGAGGTCCGGCATCGCCTTCACATAGCTGCCCATGCCGGGCGAGCTGACCGAGGTGCAGGCGAATTCGATGCCGCGCCGCACGCCGCCCGCATCATACAGCTCGTTCGCATAGGCCGTGTGGGTGTCGCCTGCCAGCGTCAGCAGCGCCGCGCCGGCCGATGCCGCCGCGCCATACAGCCGCTCGCGCGCCGCCGGATAGCCATCCCACGCATCGAGGTTCCAGGGCAGGCCCAGCGCCGTGAAGGGCAGGGTCTCCACCACTTGCGGCACGTCCTGCGCGGCAACCTGTTCGGGTGTCATGATCTTGGTGAAGTCCGGCAGCTTCACCCGCGCCATCACCACCTGGTTGGCCAGCACCTGCCAGGCTGCGCCGGACTGGACGGACGCCTTGAACTCGTTGGCAAGCCAGGCCTCCTGTTCGGCGCCCAGCATCGTGCGCGCCGGGTCGGCCACAGCCTGCATCGTGGCCATCACGCGCGCGCCCATATCCTCCTGCGACGTGGCCCCGGCGAGGGCGGCGCCCCAGTCCAGCGGCTGGGACCGGCCGGTCAACCGCGAGTCGAGCGCATGGACGGTCGCGACCGTGCCGAACCGGAAAGTCCGCCAGACGGCCGACGTGACCTCGCCGGCCTTCGGTTCGCGGATCGGCATCCATTCGAAATAGGCCTGCAGCGCCCGCATCTTGCGGTCGCTCCATTCGCCTTCACCCTTGTCCGGATTGTGGTTTTCGGCGCCGGTCCGGTAGGAATCGTTGGCGCTTTCATGGTCGTCCCAGGTGCAGATCCACGGCGCCGCCGCGTGGGCGGCCTGCAGGTTGGGATCGGACTTGTACTGGGCGTGACGCCGGCGGTAGTCCGACAACGAGACGATCTCGGTCGGCGGATCATGCGGCCGGCCGATCTTCTGGGCGACGTCGCCGCCATACCCGTCCACGCCGTACTCGTACATATAGTCACCGAGGTGCACGATGGCATCGAGGCCAGGCTCGCTGGCCATCTCGCGGTAGGCGTTGAACAGGCCGAACTGCCAATTGGCGCAGGACGTGACACACAGTTTCACCGCCGCCGCGCTGTCGGCGGAGGGGGTGCGTGTGCGCCCTTCCGGCGAGACGACCTCGCCGCCCGCCGCCTTCGCCTTGAACCGGTAGGTATAGGCAGTGCCGGCCTTCAGTCCCGTGGCATCGGCCTTGACCGTGTAGTCCGCCGCCTCGGACGTGACGACCTCGCCGTTGGCCGCCGCCGTGTCGCTGCCCACCTCGAGGATTTCCCAGGCCACCGTCACCGGCCCGCTGCCGGACAGCGGCGTCACGCGCGTCCACAAGATCATGCTGGAGGGCAGGGGATCGCCGGAGGCAACCCCGTGCAGGAAGGCCAGCTCGCCCTCGAAGCCGGCCGCCGCTTTCGGCGCCGTCTTGCAGGCTGCGAGGCCTATTGAGCCGAGGGCTGCGCCGCCCAGAAGCCCGCGCCGTGTGACCTGTGACATGATGAAATCTCCCCGATATCCGCGCCTTATGAACCGGCCGTGTGAAGCCAGCATGACGCAGCCCCGTTCGCGCGTCTATAAGGCACGCCATGAACCAGATTGAAATCATCGCCGCGCCTGAAGATGCCGGTCAGCGCCTCGATTCGTTTCTCGGCGCGAAGGCGGCGGAAATTTCCCGTTCGCGCGCCAAGGCCTTGATCGAGGACGGCGCGGTGACGGTGGACGGCAAGGTCGAGGTCAGCCCCCGCGCGCCGGTCAAGCCGGGCAGCGCCTACATCATCCACATGCCCGCCCCGGTTGCCGCCGAGCCACAGGCCGAGGCGATCCCGCTGGTGATCCTGTTCGAAGACCAACACCTCGTCATCATCGACAAGGCCGCCGGCATGGCGGTTCACCCGGCGCCGGGCAACGAGGACGGCACGCTCGTCAACGCGCTGCTGCATCACTGCCAGGGCCAATTGTCAGGCATCGGCGGGGTTGAACGCCCCGGCATCGTCCACCGGCTCGACAAGCTGACCAGCGGCGTGATGGTCGCCGCCAAGACGGAAATCGCCCATACGGGCCTCGCCGCCCTGTTCGAGCATCACGACATCGAGCGGATGTACCTCGCCGTCACGCGCGGCGCGCCGCGTCCGCTGTCGGGAACGGTCGATGCTGCCATTGCGCGCTCGGCCAATGACCGGAAGAAAATGTCCGTACACCGAAACCCGGACAGCCCGGCCGCCCGGCGCGCGGTGACGCATTACAAGGTGGTGGAAACCTTCGGCGTCCGCGACCGGCACACCCGCATGCCGGCGGCCGCGCTGATCGAGTGCCGCCTCGAAACCGGCCGCACCCACCAGATCCGGGTGCATATGGCGCATATCGGCGTTCCGGTGATCGGCGACCCGGTCTATGGCCGTCAGATGGGCATCTCGGCGCTGGGTTCAGGCGAAGGCCACGACGCGGCCATCGCTGCGGCCAAAGGCCTGGGCCGTCAGGCCCTGCACGCCGCCGTCCTCGGCTTCGTTCACCCGGTCACCGGCGAAACCCTCCGCTTCGAAGCGCCGGTGCCGGCCGACATGGCCGGACTGATCGCCGCCCTGAAGCGGTTGCCGAAGGATTGAGGGTCAATGGCGGAGTGCAGGCAGGCCGAAGGCCGAAGTGCGCGCGCTCTCGACCTTACTGCCCGCCACCATTGCCGGTGCCCGTGGCCGAGGCCGTCACCAGCGGCTCGAAGCGCAGCGTCCGGGCTGTCAGCGTGATCTTGCCGATCTTGTCGGTGTCCGCGACGATCTTGACCGGCACATGCGCGCCGTTCGCGAGCGGGGCGAGGAACATCTTCAGCGGGCCGGAAATGCCGGTCAGCGTGTCGTTGTTCGATTCGCCCTTCTTGTAGCCGGCCACCTTGTCCATGGTGACATGGCATTCGATCGCCTGGCCGCTCCAGGCCGAGGTCTTCACCTTCACCGTGCCGGTCCCGGCGCGCTTCAGGTGGAGGTAGGTCAGCTGGCGGCCATCGAACACCTTGATGGGCCCGCCGCAGGCATCGGCGCCCGGTGCACGCGGCTCCAGCGCGAACGTGATCAGGGCGGTGATCGGGTCATTGGTCAGGATCGCCTGCTCGGCCGTCGCCGCCGGATCGCCGAGGTTTCCGAATTTCGGCTTGGCCGTCATCGAGAACCCGGTATCGGTCATGTTCAGCTCGACGCGGCGGTTCTTCTTCCCGTCCTTGTTCTGGGACACGTAGGTGGTGGTCTTCAGGCCGCCAGCCCGGGTCTTGCCCTCGGCTTTCAGGTTCATGTCATAGTTGACGAAAACGTCGGCCAGCCCGGTCGTGCGCACGCGCGACTTGATGGCATAGGATTCCGGCTTCAGGTCCACCGTGAAGCTGGCCCGGCCGGTTGCCGGAAGGATGAACACCATGGCCTTGGCATCCAGCTCGTAGACCATGCGGGTCGGGGCGCCGGCCGCGATGCTGGCAAGGACAGCAGGGGATTCGGCCTGAGGGCCGGTCTCGGCGGCAGACGCGCCCAGCATGGCGAGCGTGGCGGCGGCGATCAAAAGGCTGCGCTTCATCGGGTTTGTATCGTCCTTTCCGGTACAAGGAGCACCGTTGGCTCCCTTTCTAAAGCAACCCTTCCCAACACGGCCTGAACAACCCTGCCCGAAGGATGCCTCAATTGGCCCCGGCCGCCCACTGACATAAGATGACAGGCCGTGACAGTCAGCCCGCCGGATACAGTCAGGCCCTGCCTGATTCGTCGTGGTTGACAGGAGGCGCCCGCAGACTGTAGGAGCGCGCCTTCAGATCAAACATAGACCCTTTTTCCGGAGCGAGGCCCATGTCCCGCGAATGTGAACTCACTGGCACGAAGCCGATGGTTGGCCATATCGTCAGCCACTCCCAGATCAAGACCAAGCGCCGCTACCTGCCGAATCTCGTGCAGGTCACGCTGCACTCGGAAGCCCTGGACCAGAATTTCCGCCTTCGCATCGCGGCGAAAGCCCTGCGCACGGTGGACAAGCTCGGCGGCCTCGATGCGTTTCTCGCCAAGGCGAAAGATGACGCCCTGTCGGCCAAAGCCCTGAAAATCAAGCGCGACATCGCGAAAAAGGCCGTCGCCGCCTGAGCGCGCGTCCTTCCTGAACCTCGAAACGCCGGGCCTTGCGGTCCGGCGTTTTGCGTTTGGCGCCTGTTTGCGGGCCGTCCCGAAGCATGCGACGACGGTGCGGTGAACCTCCAAGGGAGCGACCCGTCATGCGTCTTGCCATCCTTCTGACGGCGGCCATCGCCCTCACGGCCTGCGCGGCCCCGGCGCCTGCTGCCCCGGCCGAAGACCCGCGCGTCACGGTCTTCACCAACGGCACAATTTATACCGGCCTGATCGACGATACCGGCGCCCCGCAGACCGTTTCCGGCATCGTCGTCAATCCGGACGGGCGCATCCTCGCCACCATCCCGCCGATGTCGGCCGACTGGGGCGATGACGACAGCGAAATCCACCTCGTCGATCTCGGCGGCGCCTTCCTCTATCCGGGCTTCACCGACGCCCATGCCCACCTGCTCGGCATCGGCCAGCGCGAGCTGACGCTGAACCTTGAAGGCACCGCCTCCGTCGCCGAACTCGTCACGCGCGTCGAAGCCGAGCTCGACGGCAAGCCCGAGGCGTCCGTCCTCGTCGGCCGGGGCTGGATCGAAACCGGCTGGCCCGAAGGCCGCATGCCCATGGCGTCGGATCTGGACCCGGTCAGCGGCGCCCACAAGGTCATCCTCGGCCGGTCGGACGGCCACGCCCTCGTCGCCAACTCCGCCGCCCTCGCAGCGGCCGGCATCACCGACGAGACCGCCGATCCCGCAGGCGGCCGGATCGAGCGCGGCGGCGATGGCAAGGCGACCGGTATCCTGATCGACGCCGCCATGGGCCTCGTCCAGCCGCTGATGACCGAGCCCGATGACGCCGCGATCTCGCACGCCCTCGAAACCGGCGCCGGGCTCTACGCCTCGCGCGGCTGGACCGGGCTGCACAACATGAGCGTCTCGGCCCGCGAGGCCCCGCTGATGCAGGCCCTCGCCGCCGAAGGGCGCCTGCCACTTCGCCTGTACAACGCCTTCGACCCGGACGCCTTCGCCGTCGCCGAGGGCCGCCTGCACGAAACCGATACGATCACCAACCGTACCGTGAAGCTCTATATGGACGGCGCCCTCGGCAGCCGGGGCGCGCAGTTGATCGCGCCTTACTCGGATCGTCCGGACACGTCGGGGCTCTCGCTGCTCGATGATGAAGGCCTCGCCGCCTTCATGGCCCGGGCGCAGGCCGCGAATGTCCAGCTCGCCATCCACGCCATCGGCGACCTCGCCAACCGCCGCATCCTCGAGGCCTACGAGGCAGGCGGTTACGGCGCCTCACTCCGCTGGCGGATCGAGCACGCACAGGTGATCCATGTGGACGACCTGGCCCGCGTCGCCTCCGGCGGCCTGATCGCCTCGATGCAGCCGAGCCATGCCATCGGAGACCTGTTCTTCGCCCCCGCCCGTCTCGGCATGGACCGTCTGCGCGGCGCCTATGCCTGGGCGACGTTGCTAGATCTCGGCACGGTGATCGCCGGCGGCTCCGACGCGCCGGTCGAAGTCGGCTCGCCCAACATCGAATTCTACGCCGCCGTCGCCCGGAAGGATCTGAAAGGCTTCTCCGGCGAAGGCTGGCAGCCGGAGGAGGCGATTTCCCGGCCGCGCGCCCTTGCCCTGTTCACGACAGGACCAGCCTTCGCCAGCTTCCGCGAGGCCGACCTCGGTACGATCGAACCCGGCAAGCTCGCCGACTTCTCTGTCTTCGACCGCGACTTGATGACGGTTCCCGAAGGTGACATTCTGAAAGCCGAACCGGTGATGACGGTCATCGGCGGCAAGATTGTCTGGCGCCGCGAAGACGGCGCGCCATGACAACAAGGGTCCAGGGTGAGGGAGAAAAATCCATGGCCAAGCATCTGATCAAAGGCAGCGTCGCTGCCCTGTCCTTCGTCCTCGTGTCTGCCTGCTGCACGCCGCCTGCCGCCGCGCCTGAAGCCGCCCTCGCGCCGCCCGCCGAAGCTGCGCCCGCGCCAGAGCCGGTGGCGGTAGCGGCCACCCCCGACTATTCCGTCTTCGTGGATACGCCGGACCGTCCGGATGCGGACATCGTCGCCGACGTCAACCGCAAGCCCGCCGCCGTGCTCGGCCTGTTCTCGCCCCAGCCCGGCGACACGATCCTCGAGATCGAGGCCGGCGGTGGCTACTATACCGAAATCCTGTCGCGCGCGGTCGGGCCAACCGGCACGATCTACATGCAGAACCCCGCCGGGTTCGATGCCTTCCTCGGGGATACCGTCACCAAGCGCCTCGAGGGCCGCCTCACCAACGTCACCTACCTCAAATCCAACTTCGACGCCTTCGCCGTCGCGGACGGGGAGGCCGACATCGTCACCTGGTTCCAGGGCCCGCACGAGCTCTGGTACATCCCGGAGGACCAGCCCGAAGGCTTCGGCGAGCCTGCCGCCGTCTTTGCCGAGATTGCCCGCGCCCTGAAATCCGGCGGCCAGTTCGTTGTCATCGACCACGCCGCGCCCGCCGGCTCGCCCGAAACCACCGGCGGCGACACCCACCGCATCGACCCGGCGATTATCAGGACCTACGCTGCTGCTGCCGGTCTTGTGTTCGAAACGGGCTCGGACCTGCTGCTGAATCCCGCCGATGACGGCACGAAGAACGTCTTCGATCCGGAGATCCGCGGCCACACCAGCCAGGCGATCCTGATCTTCCGCAAGCCCTGATCGGGCCTGCGACTTTCCCTTGCGTCGCACTAGTCGCGGGCCCATCCCGTGCTAGAACCCCAAGTCTGTCCCACACTCTCCCGTGACGAGCCCCGCTTCCCCATGACTACAATGACGTCCACCGACACGCTCGAAGGCCTCAAGCCGACTGAAAAGCTCAATCTCAAGAAGCTGTTCGGCCTCGACACGGCCATGGTCGTGCACGGCTTCAAGACGCGCACCGAATACGTGCCGGAGCTGGACCCCTCCTACCGGTTCGACCCCCAGACCACGCTCGCCATCCTCGCCGGTTTCGAGTTCAACCGCCGCGTCATGGTGCAAGGCTATCACGGCACCGGCAAATCGACCCACATCGAGCAGGTCGCCGCCCGCCTCAACTGGCCGATGATCCGCGTCAACCTCGACTCCCACGTCAGCCGCATCGACATGGTCGGCAAGGACGCCATCGTCCTGAAGGACGGCAAGCAGATCACCGAATTCCGCGAAGGCATTCTCCCCTGGGCCCTGCAGCGCCCCGTCGCGATCGTGTTCGACGAATACGACGCCGGCCGCCCGGACGTGATGTTCGTCATCCAGCGTGTCCTCGAAAGCTCCGGCAAGCTGACCCTGCTGGACCAGAACCGCGTGATTTCGCCGAACCCCTATTTCCGCCTTTTCTCGACCACCAACACGGTCGGCCTCGGCGACACGACCGGCCTCTACCACGGCACCCAGCAGCTCAACCAGGGCCAGATGGACCGCTGGTCGATCGTCACCACGCTGAACTATCTCGCCCACGACGCCGAGGTCGAAATCGTCAAGTCGAAAGCCACCGGCGTCGATGACGCGACCCTCGCCAAGATGGTCACCCTCGCCGACCTCACCCGCAACGCCTTCATGGCCGGCGACCTGTCCACCGTGATGAGCCCGCGCACCGTCATCACCTGGGCCGAGAACTTCGCCATCTTCGGCGACCTCGGCCACGCCTTCCGCATGACCTTCCTCAACAAGTGCGACGAGCTGGAACGCCCGCTCGTCGCCGAGATGTACCAGCGCTGCTTCGGCGTCGAACTCCCCGAGAGCGCGCTGATGGTGAAGGTGGCGTAGGGCAGGGCCCGACGCGCGCGGCGCATGGCAAAGGACACCACTCCCCAGGATCTGTTCAAGGCCGCCCTCGCCGCCACGACCAAGGCGATGAGCGCGGAGCGCGAGCTTGAGGTCGGCTTCGGCAACGATGCCGGCGATCACGGCGACCGGCTCGTGCTGCGCCCGCCGCCCATCGAGCTTGCGCCGGAAATCGCCGCGCGCATCCGGGGCGAAGCCGACGCGCTGGCGCTGCGCCGCGCGCACCACGATCCCGCCGCCCACCTCGCCCACCGCCCGCAAGGCGATCTCGCCCGCCGCGTCCATGAAAGCGCCGAGACCGCGCGCATCGAAAGCCTCGGCGCCAATGCGATGACCGGCACCGCCGGCAATCTCGACGCCGCGCTCGATTTCCGCTGCAAGTCCACCAATTTCGGCAATGGGTCTGAAGACCCCGAGGCGGTCCTCGCTCCCGCGCTCGAATTCCTGCTGCGCGAACGCCTCACCGGCCGCCCGCTGCCCGAAAGCGCCGCCCGCATCGCCGATGTCTGGCGCGAAAAGGTCGAGGCCCGCGCCGGCAAGGCCATCGACGGCCTGATCGAGCAGCTGCACGACCAGGCGAAGTTCTCGAAGGCCATCCGCTCGATCATCCGTGACCTGACGGCCTCCGATGTGCCCGGCGACGATGTCGAGACCGGCGAAGAGGAAGATGCCCAGCCGCAGGAAGACAGCGAGACCCAGACCGGAGAGGACGATACGTCCTCGGAAGAACAGATGGGCGCCTCCGCCGAACAGACCGAGGCCGGCGAGACCGAAGACATCGACGGCGAGGAAGCCAATGTCTCGGTCGATCAGGACGCCGATTTCGACGCTGACGACACGGCGGACGAGGAAGACGAAGGCTCCAAGCCGCTCCGCCCGAACTACCAGCCGGGCGACGAGCGCGACCGCTTTGTCTATAACGTCTTCACTCGCGCGCATGACGAGACCGCCAATGCGCCGGACCTCTGCGACGCCGAGGAACTGACCCGCCTGCGCGCCTATCTCGATCACCAGCTGCAAGGCTTGCAGGGCGCCGTCGCCAAGCTCGCCAACAAGCTGCAGCGCCGCCTGATGGCGCAGCAGAACCGGTCCTGGAGCTTCGATCTCGAAGAAGGCGTGCTCGACACTGCCCGCCTCACCCGCGTCATCACCGACCCCACCGCGCCGCTCTCCTTCAAGCAGGAAGACGATACCAGGTTCCGCGACACCATCGTCACCCTGCTGCTCGACAATTCCGGCTCGATGCGCGGCCGCCCGATCATGGTCGCCGCTCTGTGTGCGGACATTCTCGCCCGCACGCTGGAGCGCTGCGCGGTGAAAACCGAAATCCTCGGCTTCACCACCAAGGCCTGGAAAGGCGGCATGAGCCGCGAGGACTGGGTCAAGGCTGGCAAACCGGCGAGCCCCGGCCGCCTCAACGACATCCGCCACATCATCTACAAGGGCGCCGACATGCCCTGGCGCCGCGCCCGCCGCAATCTCGGCCTGATGATGCGCGAAGGGCTGCTGAAAGAGAACATCGACGGCGAAGCCCTACTCTGGGCGCACGACCGGATGCTGGCCCGTCCGGAGCAGCGCAAGATCCTGATGGTCATCTCGGACGGCGCGCCGGTCGATGATTCCACGCTCAACGTGAACATCGGCAATTACCTCGAGCGCCATCTCCGCCAGGTGATCGACGAGATCGAGAACCACTCACCGGTCGAACTCATCGCCATCGGCATCGGCCATGACGTGACGCGTTATTACAAGCGTGCCGTCACCATCGTCGACGCCGAACAGCTCGGCGGCGCGATGACTGAACAGCTCGCCTCCCTGTTCGACGAGCATCCCCCCAACCCCGCCGCCATGGCCATCCCTCCGCTCACGGAACGCACCGTCCGCGGCGCCACCGCCGGCGCCCCCAGCTACGGCAAGAAAGTCGGCCTCGGCCGCGACGTCAAAACCACCACGCTGCAAGCGGTGAAACCACCGGGAAAGAAGTGACGCTTCTTGCCCTTCTCCCTCCGGGATGGGCTGCGAAGGAAAAGCGATTGCACAGCAATCGCCCTGAGCAGGCCATCGCAAAGTGATGGAAGGTGAGGGGCTTCTCCTCCATCTCTAACCCATCCTTCATGCCATCCCGGCGAGTGACCTTCAGCCTAAGATGCTGCAGTTGCCCCGGACAGTCCTGCATAAGCGGGGGAAGTGCTCGAAGCAGACGAAAGGGACCTACTCAACCGTCCGCCCCGCCTTTTCGTCAATCCCGCTGGTGCCCTGCCGGGCTTCCAGTGCCGCTGCTACATCATCGAGGCTCAAGCCCCGCGACCGGAGCGCCACGAATACATGGTAGAGCACGTCCGCCGCCTCGCTCGCGACCCGCGTGTCGCTTTCGCCGCGCACCGCGTCGGCCAGTTCGCCGCCCTCTTCGGCGACCTTTGCCGCGCAGGCATCCGGGCCTTTGGCCAGCAGCCGGGCGGTCCAGCTCTTGCCGGCATCGCCGTCTGCGGCGCGGGCATCAATGGTTGCGGCGAGATGCGCCAGCGCGGCGGCAAGCCGGTCAGGGGAGGCAAGGGCGGTCATGGGCAAACTCCTGTTGCCTGCCGTTTAGCGCGCCCCAAACGCTGCGTCACCCGCCAACGCTTGACGTCCCCCGGGGAAGGGCGCCAGCATCCGATCAAGGCTCCGGAGGACAAGCCATGAAAGACCGCGTTACGATCACGATGCTCGAGGACGGCGTGGCCGATGTCCGCCTTGTGCGGATCGACAAGATGAACGCCCTCGACAACCTGATGTTCGCGGGCATCGCCGAAGCGATTGCCCAGCTGAAGGAGATGAAGGGCCTGCGCGTCGTCGTCCTGTCCGGCGAAGGCCGCGCCTTTTGCGCCGGGCTCGATCTTACCTCGCTCGGCCAGCCGGGTGACGGCAAGAAACAGGGCGAAGGCGCTACCGGCAGCCTCGGCAGCCGCAGTCATGGCATCGCCAACCTCGCCCAGTACGTCGCCTGGGGCTGGCGGGAACTCCCCGTGCCGGTCATCGCCGCCGTGCACGGCGTCGCCTTCGGGGGCGGGTTCCAGATCATGTCGGGCGCCGACATCCGCATCATCCATCCGGACACACGCTGCGCCATCATGGAAATGAAATGGGGCCTCGTGCCGGACATGGCGGGTTTCCCGTTGTGGCGGGGCAATGTGCGCGACGATGTGATCCGTGAGCTGACATACACGAACCGCGAATTCAAAGGCACAGAAGCCCACGCGCTGGGTTTTGCCACCAAGGTCTCCGACACGCCGCTTGAGGATGCCTTCTGGCTGGCTAAGGTCATGGCCGGCAAGCACCCGGCCGCGATGCGCGGGGCGAAACGGCTTTGCAACGCGATGGCGGACGCCACGGACGCTGAACTCCTCGCCCTCGAAAGCGCGGAGCAATTGAAGGTGATCCGCACGCCCAACCAGATCGAAGCCGTGATGGCCGAAATGCAGAAACGCCGCGCGACGTTTGCCGAGTAGCTACACAGTCCTCACCGGCGCACCGGCTCTCGACAGCGCGGCGCGGGCGTCGGCGAGGGTCGCTTCGCCGAAATGGAAGATCGACGCGGCAAGTACCGCGCTCGCCCCGCCTTCCAGGACGGCGGGGGCAAAATCCTCGACCCGGCCCGCGCCGCCGCTGGCGATCACGGGGATGGTAACGGCCGACGACACCGCCTTGAGGAGCGCGATGTCGTAGCCCGATCTGGTTCCGTCGCGGTCCATCGAGGTGAGGAGGATTTCGCCGGCGCCGCGCCGGGCGGCTTCGCGGGCGAATTCCACCGCGTCGATGCCGGTGGCCTTGCGGCCGCCATGCGTGAAGATTTCCCAGCCCGCACCGGATTGGCGCGCGTCGATGGCCACCACCACGCATTGCCGGCCGGCCTTCGCCGCGCAGGCAGATATCAGCGCCGGATCCGCCACGGCCGCGGAATTGATAGCCACCTTATCCGCCCCCGCCCGGAGGAGGGCGACCATGTCTTCCACCGTGCGCACCCCGCCGCCGACGGTGAGCGGCATGAAACAGGCCTCCGCCGTACGGCTGACCGTTTCCAGTAACGTCCCCCGGCCTTCATGGCTGGCGGTGATGTCGAGGAAGCACAGCTCGTCCGCCCCCTGCGCATCATAGGCGCGCGCCAGAGCGACGGGATCGCCGGCATCCTTCAGATCAACAAAATTGACGCCCTTCACGGTGCGCCCGTCTTTCACGTCCAGGCAGGGGATGATGCGCGTTTTCAGCATGCCTGCGGTTTAGCGTCAGCCCGCACGCGGCGCCATAGCCAATCGGAAGGGAACAAAACACGAACAAACGTCCGGTGTCAAGCTCCCCGGCTGGACAATTCCTGGGGGCGGCCGCGCGGCGACCGGTGAAATTGCGCCGATCATCCGGGGCTGGATTTAACCCGGCCTGTGTATTCCTGCCGGCAAGAGCGACGAGACCCCATGCGCGACCTGACCGATCTCCAGAAAGCCCTTGCCACAGGGGCGGCCATCACGGTTTTTTCCGTGCTGGCCACGTTCGTTCCGGTTTACATCTGGCTGCAGATTGACCCGGTGATTGACCGTCCGTCGATCTATGCAGCGTGCATTCTCCTGCCGGCCCTGATTTCGCCAGCCTGTTCGTTCTTCATCTTGCGGGAACGGATGCGGGTTGAGCGCCTGGCGCGGGAAAACCACCGGCTGGCGAATACCGACGAGCTGACGGGCTTGCCCAACCGGCGCGCCTTCTTCGTGGCGGCCGGAGGCTTGCAGGCGGCGGCGCAGGAGGCCGGGCTGGTGTTCGTTTGCGCGATTGCCGACATCGACAATTTCAAGCGCGTGAACGACGATTTCGGCCACGAAACCGGCGACAAGGTGCTGACGTCCGTAGGCGGAATATTGCGGGCGGCGACGCCGAAATCCGGCGTGATTGCACGCCTCGGCGGCGAGGAATTCGCGATGGCGGCCGCGTTCGCCGATGAGGCGGCGGCGAAAGACGGGTGCGAGGCGCTGGTCAGCGCGGTGCGGCGCGAGACGAGCCTTGCCGGCGAGCCCCCCCTCGGGGTAACGATCAGCCTCGGCTACAGCCTTGCCGGCGCCGGCGACACGATGTCCGCGCTGCTCAGCCGCGCTGATCATGCACTCTACCGGGCCAAGCACGCCGGCAAGAACTGCGCGCTGGATGCGCAGCAATTCTCGCCGCTCCATGGCGCATCCGTGGTGCGCTTGGCACGGGTTTGACGACGCGAATCCGGGGTTGCCCTATCACGCTCGCGGCGATTAGACTTTGCGCAGACGAAAAGGAAAACTGCAATGAAGACACTCGTTGTTTGCCTGTTTGGCGCTGCCCTCTCGGGCCTGATGAATGCGGCGGCGGAGGGCTGTTCGGTTGAACAACGTATCGAGCTCGCCCAAGCAGGTTACGAAAAGGCCGAGGTGGACGCTCTGTGTGCGGCCGATGCGGCGGCGCCCGCCGCGAAGACGCCCGACGAGGTGCTCGCGGCGGCGACGTATGACGCGGACGATGACGGTCCGTTCAAGAGGATCTTTTCGACACGCGAGAAGTGCGAATTCCTTTCCGACAGGGTGCGTGTCAACAACAACAAGAAGACGTTCGGCGGCTATTATTCCAAGTTGATGCGGTATGAAGTTTTCGACGTCGGAAAGCGGCAGGCCCAGTTCTCTTCAAGCCGCGAGACGGGCACGCTGTCTGCCTCGATTTCGATGACGGCCTGGGGCCTCGGGGCGGCGAACGAGACGTGCTATGCCCTGCTGATCCGGCGGCAAGGCATTGCGCCGGAAGCGCTCGATGCGGCGGTGGCCGAGGCGCAGGCAGAGTATGATGCGGTCCGCGCTGCGCTTGTAGCCAAAGGTGTCGAATTCGACTGAGCACGGCACAGTTTGGGGTAGGTGCGGGAGTCTGCTATAGAAGGACGGGGGTCTTGAAGCAGATGGGCGCGGCGCGCCCGGGAGAGGAAAGACATGAGCCTGAAACGTGAAAGCCTGAAAGCGGCGGAACGGATCCGCCAGGACGACACCGAAAACCTTTGCCGCCTGGCGGCGCGGCTGACCCGGCTGCAGGAGGCCTCTGACAAGCCCGAGACCGGCGAATCCGACCTCGCCCATGCCCTGCGCACGCGGCGGATGCTGCGCCGGCCGCTGAGCACGATGCGCTAGCGCGGCGCGAGGATCATCTGCGTACAGCGGAACAGCGCAATCACCTTGCCGCTGGTCTCGTTGGTGATCTCGACATCCCAGACATGCGTGGTGCGGCCCCGGTGCGCGGGCGTCGCCACGCCGGAGACGACCTCGCCGACCTTCGCGCTGCCGAGAAAATTGGTTTTCAGTTCGACGGTCGTGAAGCTTTCACCATCTTTCAGGTTGGGCGACATGCCGGCGGCGCAGAGCCAGTCCGCCAGCGTGATGACGACCGGCGCCCAGAGAAATCCGGTGCCGGCGACGACGGACTCGGTCACCGTCAGGCGGCCTTCGACCCGGGTCGCCTCGCAATGCGTGAGCGAGACGCCGACATGGCCGGGATGCTTGTTCGCCGTAAAGGCATTGAGACGCGCGACGAGATCGTCCGGCATGGTGGGGGCTCCGTTTGCGGCGGAGGATAGGGGCGGGGGCTTGAGGCGGCAAGCGTTGCAGCGGTTAGATCATCGAGCTCAAAATTTCACCACCGGCGCTCCAGAACTCTGCGTACTATTTCCTCAATTACCGGCATCGCCATTTCAAATCCTTCGAATATCTCGAAGAGTGGGTCGACAGCTGACTTCACAAACTGCGGCAAAGCCGAGTCTGGAGTATTAGCCGGAATGAACGCCTCTGTTACGCACTCGTCTTGATAAGCTTTTCTGCCATACGACAACGACCTCTCCGGGTTCGCCCATGTTGAAAGCGTGCGGCCGCCAAGCTTAGTCCACTTCAACTTGTAGCACAGAGTCGCAGTTTCGGTGTCATATCCAAGCGCCTTCGCAAAGTTGCGTCCAACGGCAAGAGTCTCCGTGACGCGGTAGACTGCAACAATTGCTTCAAACTGTGTCAGAGGCTTGGGACGGCGCTCGCTTGCGGCAACGTCATCTTGCAGCGCTCGGAGCAAATAAAATTGTCCGGAAGGGTCATATCGATAGAAGTCAATATGGCCGTTCGCTTGCGCCGAGACGCTGTCGATGAACGCCTCCCAAACGCCATAATGCACAAATGGTCGAGTTGACTCATCGCTGAACGTCCTACTGTCTAGCCAAATGGGCCAACCGGTCAGGCGAGGGTTCGCAGACGACAAAATGTCAAGAAACGCATAGTTTGCTTTGTGATGGGGATGCTCACCCTCAATTATCAAAGCTGCTTCATATGTGCCGAATGCGGGGAATGCTGATTTGCGTTTGAGCGCGATAGCTGCAAATCGAAGCCTGCCAGCAAGCAGTAGTGCGCTCAGCCGATCTGAAACTGAACTTCGGAGAAACGCCGAGCCATCGGTTTCTATTTGATCCGCAGTGAGATCTTTTAGTGAGTTCAGCAAGTTTTGCGCAGACGTAGACCCCAGGTGACGTCTCAGAAAACGACCGATATCAGCCTCTCGGTTGTCGAAACACACGTCGAGAAGGGCTGGCCAATCACGGTACTTTATCTTTGCGGAACTAGGGCGATTGTTCGCATTCAACGTGCGGAAATACACGTCATCGACTGCGAGCAGTTTTTTCTGCTTCGAATCAAAAAGGTCCGACTTGACGCACACGGGCACTCGAACTCCTGATGGAATTCTAATTACGGGGTGTGAGATGCCATTGAGCTCCCCAAACTCGACACTCACTCCGAACGGCTCGGATGCGTACTTTGAGAGAACTTGTTGCACGAGATCGGCGTGAAAGGTTGCCGAAACGTCGGATGGGATATTCCTTTTGGATTGTAAAAGAGTCTTGTCGTCGAATCCAACAATCAGGTCACCGCCGTTGTAGTTTCTAAGCGCAAAACACTCTTTCACCAGTTTTGCAGCATCTTCTGGCAAACTCGGATCAATCCAATCCTTCAGCTCTACAGATAGCGACTCTTGTGGGTTCTCGATAAGTTCGCGGACGGAACGAAGTGATGGGATTGCCATTGGCTTCCGATACCCTGATTCGAACTCGATGCTAACTTAGGTGGTTGACCTTCCCCGCCGCCCTCACAGCTTCACCCGCCTCAATATCCCCATCATACAGCGCGCGGCCGAGGATCGTGCCAGCTATCGGGGTGCCGGGGGCGGCGCGCAAGTGCCGGATGTCGTCCACGCTGGCGACGCCGCCGCTGGCAATGATCGGTATGCGGACGGCATTGGCGAGTTCGCTGGTGAAGGCGACGTTGACGCCGGTTTTCAGGCCGTCGCGGGTGATGTCGGTGGCGATGATGGCGGCGACGCCGCAATCCTCGAAGGCGCGGGCGAGGTCCACCGCCTTCATGTCGCTCGTCTCGGCCCAGCCTTCGACGGCGACCATGCCCGCCTTCGCGTCGATGCCGACGACGATGCGGCCGGGCAGGTCGCGGGCGGCGGCCTTGACGAGTCCGGGGTCGCGCAGGGCCGCCGTGCCGAGGATGACGCGGGCGATGCCGGCCTCCAGCCAGGCGTCGATCTGGGCGCGGGTGCGGATGCCGCCGCCGAGCTGGACCGGGGCCGGGGTGGATTTCAGGATCGAGGCAACGGCCGCGCGGTTGACCGGCGCGCCGGCGAAGGCGCCGTTGAGGTCCACCACATGCAGATGGGTGAAGCCCATGGCCTGAAAGGCGGCGGCCTGGTTGCCGGGATCGGTGTTGAACACGGTGGCCGCGTCCATCTCGCCGCGCAGGAGGCGGACGCAGGCGCCGTCTTTGAGGTCAATGGCCGGGTAGAGGGTGAAGGTCATCTTGTCTTCTCTTTGAACCCCTCTCCCTTGGGAGAGGGGAGACGGAAGGGGTGAGGGGGCTTCAGGGTGACCAATTCAGAAAGTTCGACAAGATCGTCAGGCCGACCTTCTGGCTTTTTTCCGGGTGGAACTGGGTGCCGAAGAGGTTGTCCCGGGTGACGGCGGCGGCGAAGGGGGCGCCGTAGTCGCACCAGGCGGCGACGCCGGCCTCGTCTTCGGGGCGGAAGACGTAGGAGTGGGTGAAGTAGGCGTGGGGGCTCGGCCCGAGACCGGCGAGGACGGGGTGGGGCGCGGGCAGGGCGAGCTCGTTCCAGCCGACATGCGGCACCGGCAGGCCGGGGGCGGGCTCAAGGCTTTCGACCAGGCCGTGGATCCAGCCGAGGCCGGGCGTCTCGCCGTCCTCGAGGCCAAGGTCGGCCATCAGCTGCAGGCCGACGCAGATGCCGAGGAAAGGCCGCGCGCGCGTCAGGACGGCGTCTTCGAGGGCGTCGATCAGGCCGGGGATGGCGCGCAGGGCGCCGGCGCAGTCTGCGAAGTGGCCGACGCCCGGCAGGACGATGCGGTCGGCGGCTGCGAGATCTTCCGGGCGGGCGGTGATCTGGATGTCGTGGGCGCCGCCGGCTGCGGCAACGAGGGCGCGGCCGCAGGAGTGCAGGTTGCCGGAGCCATAATCGATGAGCGCGACGCGGGACATGGTCCGGCTCTTAGCGGGGGCGGCGGGGCGTGGCAATTGACCGGTGTTTGGGATAGGGTCGCGGCGGCGAACTGCACACGAGGCTGACCCATGGGGACCAGAGCGTCTCAGCCAGGCCGCCCGGCCTCCGCGCCGGAAGCCGCCAAGGTGTTCCTGTCCTATTCGCGCAAGGATGCGGCGTTTGCGGACGACCTTGTGGCGGGGCTGCAGGCGTGCGGCTTCGAGGCGTATATCGACCGGGAGGATATCGCGCCCGGCGAGGCGTGGGAGGCGCGGCTCGGCGGGCTGATCGGCGAGGCCGATACGGTCGTCTATGTGATCTCGCCGCATTCGGTGTCCTCGCCGCAATGCCATTGGGAAGTGACCGAGACGCTGCGCCTGTCGAAGCGGCTCTTGCCGGTGGTGTGGTCGCCCGTCGACGCGGCGCAGATGCCGAAGGAGCTCTCGGCGCTGAACTTCGTGTTCTTCGATGGCGGCAAGAGCTTTGCGAAGGGGTTGTCAGAACTGGCCGGCGCGCTGCGGGTCGACGCCGCCTGGATCCGGGAGCATTCGCGGATCGGCGGCCTTGCGCGGCGGTGGGAGGCCCGCGGGCGGCCGGAGGCGGCGTTGCTGCGCGGGGAGGAGCTGGATGCGGCGCGGGACTGGGCGGCGGCCCGGCCGCACACTGCGCCGGCGCTGACCGATCTGCATGCGGATTATATCGGCGCGAGCCTGGCGGCGCGCGCAGCGGCCGAGATGGCCGCAAGGGCAAAGCGGCGCGGGGCGGTGGTTGTCTCGATGCTGGTGGCGTTGGGGATGAGCCTGCTGGCGGCAGGGGCGGCGTGGCAGGCGTACAAGGCCTCCAGGGCGCGCGACGACGCCGAAGAGGCCCGCGCCCGCGCCGTCTGGGCCTTCCAGGAGCTGGAAGTCAGGGCGCGCGAAGTCGAGCAGGCGAACCTTCGTCTGCAGGCGGACATTTCACTGCGCGCGCCGCCGTCCGGCGCGGACTATGTGACGATCAGGGGCGGCTGGTTCCCGCTGGCGGCGAAGTTTTCCGGCGCCATCGCGAAGGTCGAGCGCGTCGATGCAGCGGGCGTGGTGGCGGCGGTCCAGTCCGGCGTACTGATCGACGGCAGCGTGCTGCGCGGGGGCGATGCGGGCGCCTACCTCCTGGTGCCGGCGATGCGGGGCCACGGCGGGTCCGGCGGCGGCGCGATTGTGAACCTTGCCGAAGCGCCCGGGGAGCCGGATCCGCCGGACGGGTTTGCGGCAGGCGAGGTGCCGGTGGACGCGCCGCCGCTCGTGCAGCGGATTGTCGATACCGGGCAGGCGGGACCGCCCACGGGTCTGCGCGCGTTGTTTCCGGCGCTCGACGGCGGGATCTGGATCAAGGGCGCCGCGCCGGTCTGGTCCACACCGGCGCACATGGGCGGGATCGATCCGTTCGAGCTCTGGCGGCTGGACGCCGCGCCGCCCTTCGGTGCGCGTCCGCTGGTGACGCAGGATATCGCCTGCACGATCCTTGACGGCGACGAGAGCCCGGCGAACCTGCCGGGGCGGCCGCTGGCGCTCTACGGCATCGGCGACGCGGCGGCCGGCGGGCAGTCGGTGACGCTGTTCGTGTCGAAGCTGGAAGACGCCGCTGATCCGTACAGGATCTATTACGCGCACTCGACCACGCTGGGCGCGCTTGGCGCGCCGGTGTTCGACCTGACGGGCGGGCAAGTGGTGGCGGTGCATATCGGCTCGGTGCCGGGCGCAGATCCAGGCCGTCCGCGCAGCGGCTTTGGCGTGGCGCTGCCATTGATCCTCGAACAGATCCGGCAGGAAATCGAGCCGGCGAGCGGCATGACGCCGCTCGGCCTGCTCTGCGGCGGTTGAAGCGGCGCGGCAAAAAGTGGCCCCGGTTGCCGGGAACGCGCCGCGACCGGCAAGAAGGCTAGGCCAGCGGGATCCAGTTGCCGTGGAAACCCGGAGGGATGCGGTGCGGGATGGTGATGGTGGCAACCGCCGGGCCGGTGAAGTCGTGCGCGTTGAGGATCACGAGGTCGGTCGTGTCGGCCGCCGTGTCGATGACAAAGCCGATCAGCCAGCCCTCATCCTCCTCGGCGCCGGCATGCGCGGGAACGAAGACGAATTCGCCTGTCATCTTGCCCTCGCCGAAATTGCGGGTCTCGCGGGTGCGTGATCCCAGGTCGTGCTTGTAGAGCCGGGGGTCGCCGACGAAGCCGGGGTCCCCGTTCTCGGGCAGGGCGACGGTGTAGGCGTAGCGGTAGGGCTGGCCGGTGCGCCGTTCGTCCGGACGCGGAAATTCCTGCGGCGCGGCATCGATGACCGTGCGGGTCACCCTGCGGGCGGCGGGGTCGATCTCGAGGCTTTCGAAGGTGGTGACCGGCGCGTTCGGACCCATCTGGCCATCCGCGAACACGGCCGAGTGGACGCAGGCGTCCATGATGACCGTGCCGTCTTCTGTTTCATAGGCGTTGGCCGGGTGGAAGATGTAGCAGGGCTCGACGTCGCACCAGATGATGTCACTGCCTTTGCCCTCGCGGGGGAGGAGGCCGATACGGGCGGCGTGTTTCGGGTTCCAGCGATACGGGAAGGTTTCGCCGGAGATCAGGGCGGGCATCGAGAAGGTAACCGGCAGGTCCATCACGATGACATGGTTCTTCGTGATCATGCAGTCATGGATGGAGGGGCCGTCCTGGACGGCGATCGGCTCGTGGCGGCGGACCTTGCCCTGGGTGTCGATGACGGTGTGCCAGATCGTGGTGGGCGCCAGCGAATTGTAACAGATGGCATGGGTTTCGCCGGTGAGCGGGTCTTCATGCGGGTGGGCCGTGTAGCCCATGGCGAGAAGGCCGTCGAAGTCGCTGCGCGTACGCGATTCCAGCGTGTCGGAGACCTCGACCGGCAGGCCGCCCGCTTCAACCAGCGCCCAGATCTTGCCGGCGATGGCGACAACATTCGTGTTCGGGCTTTCAAAGCGGCTGGCCGGGCCGGGGATCGGTGTCTCGCCGAGCGCCTTGCTGATGGCCGCCGAGCGGACCCAGCGGTTGCGGTACCAGAGCGCCTTGCCGCCTTCCAGACGGACGCCGTGCAACATGCCGTCGCCGACGAACCAGTGGTGGATGGCAGGATTGGGCGGCGTGAAGGGGTTCGGACCATTGCGCAGGTAGAGACCGTTCAGCGCTGCCGGGATGGCGCCGGTGACTTTCAAATCGGTGAGGGTGGTTTCAGACCCGAGCGGCGTGTGAACGCCGGTGAGGAAAGGGTTCGGCCCCTTGGCCTTGCGGTGAGCGCGATTGAAGTTCGCGACACTCATCAGGCCTTTGGTGACGACCCCCCGGATTGCGGCTTCGACGGGACTGGACATTTTGTAGCTCCTGACACGTTGGGTTGGCGGTTGCGGGCGGCGGACATAATGTTTACGCTGGTAACATGACTGGAAATGATAACACTGTCAACATGAGTTCGGAGAAAAGTCGCTATCACCATGGCGACCTGCGGGCGGCGTTGATCGAAGAGGGACTGAAGCTGATCGATACGGGCCCGGCCGACGCGCTGAGCCTGCGCGAGATTGCGCGCAATGCAGGTGTCTCGGCGACCGCCGTGTACCGGCATTTTCCGGACAAGGCGGCGCTGCTGGACGCGATGTGCCTTGAAGGCGATGCCCGCCTGGGCGCGGCCTTCAAGGCGGCCATGGCCTCGGCGGAGCCGGGGCTGGCTGCCTTCTCGGCCATGGGCCAGGCCTATGTGCGCTTTGCCCTCGCGCATCCGTCGCTGTTCCGGCTGATGATGGCGGCGCCGGGCCGCGGTCCCCTGCCGGTGCCGCCGCCGAGCGCCGGGGACGGCGGTGCGGCGATGCAGATGCTGGTCAATACGATTGACAGCCTGTTCGGCGCCGGCGTGCCGGCCCCGGTGCAGGAGGCGCGCCGGCTGCGGGCCTGGGCGCTGGTGCACGGGCTGGCGATGCTGATGCTCGACGGACAGGTGCCGGCCGACCCCGCCCTGATCGACGTGGTGGTGGACGCGCGGCTTATCTAGCGTTCGTCAGAGACTGCCCTTGGTCGAGGCCGGCTTGCCGCCGAGCTTCGGATCCACCGCAATGGCGGCCCGGAGGGCGCGGGCGGTGGCCTTGAAGCAGCTTTCGGCGATGTGGTGGCAGTTCTCGCCGTGGAGGTTTTCCACGTGCAGGCACATGCCGCCATTGCCGGCGAGGGCGTGAAAGAACTCCTTGAAGAGTTCGGTGTCCATGTCGCCGATCTTGTTGCGCGAGAAGCCGACCTTCCAGACCAGGTAGGGACGTTTGCACAGGTCCAGGCTGGCGCGGGTCAGCGTCTCGTCCATCGGGATATAAGCGTGGCCAAAGCGGGTGATGCCGGCGAAATCGCCCAGCGCCTTCAGGATCGCCTGGCCGATGACAATGCCGGTATCCTCGACCGAATGGTGCATGTCGATGTGCAGATCGCCTTGGCACCGCACGGTCAGGTCGATGGCCGAATGCCGGGACAGGCTGTCGAGCATGTGATCGAAAAACCCGATCCCGGTGTCGATGTCGGATTTTCCCGTCCCGTCGAGATCGACGGTGACCGAAATATCCGTTTCCTTGGTCTTCCGGGTGATGGTGGCGATGCGCTTCTGGGTCATGGGCAGGCCTATAGTCTGACGCGAACATTACAGCTAGCTCAGGATGTTCACAGATTCCTAAACATATATGCCGCAGTTTGCAGGGGATTTTCCGAATCAAGGCCCCAGGTGGCATTCATTTGAAGAATGAGACGTTCATTGGCCGGGTGACCGGCAGGCTGACGATTACGGTTTGCGCCGCAATCATCGGCGCCCTGTTGGCTGTCGTCCTCTTCAGCGCGGTGCTGGCCATGGCGATCGGCTACAGGGCGATCGTGCTGGGCCAAGCGCCCACCTTGCTGCTTCCGTCGGGCTTTGTGGTTGCGATGTTCCTCATTTGCGTCGCGATCTCTTCGGCCGGCGCCTACCTTGCCGCCAAGCCCCTGCAGGACATCTTCGTCCGCTTCACCGCCTATATGCTGACAAACCGCGTCGATGCCGAAGCGGATCTGGAGTCCCTTCAGTTCCCGGAGCTTCGGCGCCTGCGGGTGGCCAGCACCCGCGCCGTGCGCAAGCTGCGCCGCGAGAACGAGACCCTGCGCCACATTGCCTACATGGACGGACGCACCAACCTGCCGAACGCCATCGCGCTCGAGCGGCATGTGAATGCGACCTTGCCGGAGGCCAGCTTCGACCATCCGGCAGCGTTCCTGTTGCTGGACATCGACCGGTTCGGGCAGATTCTGGAACAGGTGGGGGCCGCCTCCGGCGACACCCTGATCGATGCGGCGGCGCAGCGGCTGACGAAGGCGCTGTCCGAGTTGGGCGATCCGGCGGCGGTGGCGCTGCGCGGCAGCATGCTGGCGGCCCTGACGGCCGACAAGTTCGTGCTTTACCTGCCCTCCGCGATCAACCGGGACCATGTGATCTCGATTGCGCGCGCCGTTCGGGCCTCGTTTGCCGAACCATTCGACCTGCCGACGCGCCAGACCACCATGTCGATCTCAGGCGGCATCGTGATGGCGCCGGAAGATGCCGAGTCGTTCTCGAAGCTGATGCAGAACGCCAAGCTCGCGATGCGGCTGGTGCGCTCGGAGGCGCAATCCGGTTTCCGCTTCTTCACGCCGCGCCTGACGCGGATCGTGCAGGGACGCTACCGGTTTGAGGCGGAGCTGCGTGACGCGGTCGGCAACAAGGAATTCAGGGCGGTCTACCAGCCGAAGATCGATTTCCAGACAGGCCGGATCAGCGGCGCCGAAGCGCTCGCCCGCTGGCGGCGGCCGAACGGCAAGCTGATCTCGCCCGCGACGTTCATTCCGGTGGCGGAGCAAGCCGGCCTGATCGACGCGATCGGCATGCAGATCCTCGAAGCGGCGTGCCAGGCCGCGCGCACCTGGCAGCTGGAAGGCTTTGACCTGACGGTCGCCGTGAACGTTTCGCCAAGCCAGTTCCAGCGCCACGACCTGACCGATTCGATCATGGCGGTGTTGCGCAAGACAGGCCTGCATCCGAACCGGCTGGAGCTGGAAATCACCGAGAGCATGGCGGTGTCGGATCCGGCGCGGGTGGCGGAGTTCATCTCGCCGCTGCGCGCGATGGGCACCAAGCTGGCTATCGACGATTTCGGCACCGGCCATTCGAATCTCGCGACGCTCACCCAGCTGCCGTTCGACGTGTTCAAGATCGACCGGCAATTCGTCTCGGCGCTGGAAACCGACAAGCAGGCGCCGGCGATTGTCGAGATGATCCTGGCGATGGCCGAAACGCTTGGCCTGAAGACCGTGGCTGAAGGCGTGGAGACGACCAAGCAGGCGGAATTTCTGCGCCGGCGCGGTTGTACGATGGCGCAGGGTTTCCTCTACAGCCCCGGCCTGCCGGATACGGCCTTCCTCGAATTCCTGCGCGCCTGGAACCCGTCGGCGACCAGCCAGATCCAGGACTTCCAGGAACGTCAGGCACCGCGCCGGTAGGTATTCACCACGACGCCGCCGAGCATCGTATCGCCGGTCTGCAGATAACCCAGCTTTGCCGCGACGCGGGCCGAGGCCGTGTTGCCGGGCTCGATCACGCAGCTGCTGACGCCGGGCAGGGCCGCGTCCAGCCAGGTGTGCATGGCGGCGACGGCTTCGGTGGCGAGGCCGCGGCCCCAGGCGGCCGGCGCAAAGGCCCAGCCGGCTTCCGGGCCGGGGACGAGATGGGCGGGCAGTCCGCGCTGGAAATCGGCGAAGCCGCCTTCGCCGAGAAACGCGCCCGTCTCCCGGTCGGTGACGACCCAGTAGCCATGGCCTTTCAGCATCCAGAGTCCCGCCCCGCGCAGCAGCGCGAACCAGACTTCCTGGCGGCTGCGCGGCTTGCCGCCAATGAAGCGCACGACGCCTTCATCCGCCCACATCGCGGTTGCGGCCTCAAGGTCGCCGGGCACAGCCGGGCGCAGGCGGAGGCGTTCGGTTTCGAGGACGGGTGCCTTCACGCGCCGGCTTTCATCCTGGCGAGCATGGCGCCCATGGCGGCATGCACGGCCTGGATGGCCTTCAGGGGACGGACCATCACCTTGAAGTCCGTGATCTGACCTTCGCCATTCCATTCGATCATGTCGATACCGTTGACCTGCACGCCGTCCATCTCGGTTTCGAATTCAAGCACGGCGCGGGTCCCGCAATCGAAGACGCGGGTATAGCGGAAGCAGTCATTGCCGAGCGTCTGGCCGGCGGCCAGCAGGTAGCCCATGGTGATCGGCTTGCCCACTTGCGGCGTGTGAACCACGGGGCTCTTGAACACCACCTCGTCGGCGAGCAGCAGGGCGAGACCGGCGGGCGAATGATCCTGCGCCATCCAGTCAAACCAGCGCTGCAGGTTCGGGCTGTGGCTGGTCTCAGGGATCAGGTGCTTGCTCATGGGTGTGTCCTCCGGATGGAAGGTTAGATCGGTTTCAGTTCTGACGGAAGCGACGGAAAAGGCGCGGGTAAGGGTGGGTTGAGCGGAGCGCTACTCACCATGCCGGGCGGAATGGTGGGTTACGCCTTCGGCTAACCCACCCTACGGGCTACCCCGCATAAGCTGCTGCCAATTCCGGGTCCTTCGACGCGACGAGGTCGGCGAGGTCCGAAATCACCTTGGCCTGCTTCCAGGTGGCGTCGTCCTGCATCTTGCCGTCGATCATGGCGACGCCGGTGCCGTCCGGCATGGCGGCGAGGATCTTGCGGGCGAAGATGACTTCGGCGGGGTCCGGGGAGAAGACGCGCTTGGCGATGGCGATCTGGCCTGGGTGCAGGCTCCACGCGCCGGCGCAGCCGAGCAGGAAGGCGTTGCGGAACTGCTGCTCGCAGGCCTCGCTGTCGGAGATGTCGCCGAACGGGCCGTAGAAGGCGTTGATGCCGGCGGTGCGGCAGGCATCGACCATGCGGGCGATGGTGTAGTGCCACGGGTCCTGCTGGGCATTGCTGCGCGCGCTGCCATCGTCCTTCGGGTCTTCGATGACGCGGTAGAAGGGATGGCCGCCGCCGACGCGGGTGGTTTTCATTTTGCGGTCGGCGGCGAGGTCTGCCGGTCCGAGCGAGATGCCCTGCATCCGCGGGGAGGCCTGCGCGATCTCCTCGACGAGCGAGACGCCTTGCGCGGTTTCGAGGATGGCGTGGAAGAGGATCGGGCGGGAGAGACCGGCCTTGGCTTCCAGCTGGGCGACATACTGATCGGCGAAGTGGATATCCCACGGCCCTTCGACCTTGGGCAGCATGATCACGTCGAGCTGGTGGCCGGCTTCGAGCACGAGCCGCGAGACATCGTCCTGGAACCAGGGGGAGTTCAGCGGGTTCACGCGGCTCCAGAAACCGGTGCCGGATTTCTGCCAGTCCACCATCTTTGCCATCTCGACGGCGCCGGCGCGGGCGGCGTCCTTGGCATCGGCAGGGATCGCGTCTTCGAGGTTGGCGAGGATCACGTCCACCTGTTTGGCCATCTCCGGCACCTTGGGGCGGATCCTGTCGTTATGGCCGGGGACGAAATGGATCATCCGCTCGAGGCGGACGGGAAGGTCGCGCATCGGCTCGGGCGCGCCGATGGCGAGCGGCTTGAAGAAATTGCGCGGCGTTTTCTGAGACATGGGGCCCCTCCGGTTATGCCAGAGGAATAGGCGCCATGCTGCGCCGCGTCAAAGGGGAGGGCCTGCCTGCGGCGGCGGGCCTCAGGTCGAGGAGGAAACGCCCTCGTCGATCCGGCGCTCGGCGGCCAGGGCGCGCCGGAACACGATCACCGCGATGACCAGCACCGCGAGGCCGGCAACTGCTTCGCCGCCGAGGATGACCGGCAGGCTGGCGTGGAGTTCGGTCAGGATGGCCCAGGTGGACGTTCCGAAGAAGATTGCTGCGATCTCGACCATGAGAAGGGTGGCAATCACGGCGCGAAGGGTGCGGCCCATTCATATCCCCGAAGGAAAACACCAGCATCCGCTGGCACGGCTGCCATCTAAGCGTCTGCCGCAGACTGTGCAATCGGCGATTCTCAGACGGCCTGGCCGGTCTCAACGGGCCATCGGATGCGCCGTTTCGAGCAGTTCCTGAAGCTCGTCGGTGAGGACGTGAGTGTAGATTTGCGTGGTCGCGATGTCGGCATGGCCGAGCAGCATCTGGACCGCGCGCAGGTCGGCGCCGCCCTGCAGGAGATGCGTGGCATAGGCATGGCGCAGGGCGTGCGGGTGGACGCGGGCGGGGTCGAGCCGGGACTCTGCGGCGAGGCCTTCCAGCAGCTGGCCGAGGCGGCGGCGGGTGAGGTGGCCGCTCGCGCCGCGCGAGGGGAAGACATAGTCCTCGGCGCGGGCAGGCGCCTTTTCCCTGGTGCGCTCGGCAAGCCAGTCGGCGAGGGCCTCCAGCGCCGGCCGGCCGAGCGGGCAGAGGCGTTCTTTGCCGCCCTTGCCGCGGATGATGATGTCGCCCGTCACCCAGCGCGCGCCCTTGCGGCGCGGCAGGCTGCCGAGGGTGAGGGAGACGAGTTCGGAGGCGCGCAGGCCCGCGCCGTAGAGCAGCTCCACCAGGCAACGAAGACGCGTATCGTTCCCGCAGGCAAAGATCAGCGCCTTCATCTCTTCGCGCGAGAGGACGTCCGGTATTTCGCGGGCGGGGGAAGGGCCATCGAGGCGGGCAGTGGGGTCGTCCTTGCGGTCGCCTTCTTCGAACAGGAAGCGGAAGAAGCGGCGCAGCGCCGACAGTTTGCGGGCCTGCGAGGCCGGGGCGAGGCCCCGTTCGGCCAGATCGACGGCCCAGGCGCTGAGTTCGGAGGGCCTGGCCCGGATCAGGCGGCCCCGGCAGAAATCGGAGGCATCCAGCAGGTCGCGCCCGTAGGCATCCAGCGTATTGGGGCTGGCGCCCCGCTCGGCAGACATCATTTCGAGGAAGGCGCCGATGCGGTGGGTGTCTGACATGCCTGGCAGGGTAGGGCGGCGGGCTTAAAACAGCGTGAAACGGCCGAATTGGGCTAGAAAACGCCTTCGACGGGAATGCGGGTTTCGCCGTCCGGGGGCGGGTTCTTGACGGCCTGTTGGCCCAGCCACCACATGCCACCGAGGACCGCCACGAGGACCACAACGAAGCCGATCAGGTATTTGCGCATGGATTTCTGCCCCGAAAGCTGGTTTGCGACTGGATTTACGAGCGAATCCTGCCGCCCGAATGCGCCGTCTATGTGGCAGGTCTAGGACATGCGCGCAACGCCGGGTAAGAGAGAGACATGCCGGACGAAAGTGACCCTTCAAGGCCTGATACCGTTACGGGCCCCCCGTTTGCGGCGCGCACGATTGCGCTGGTCGGGCTCATGGGGGCCGGAAAGTCCACGGTCGGGCGCCGGCTGGCGGAAAAGCTGGGCCGCGCCTTCTATGACAGCGACGCCGAGATCGAGAAGGCTGCCGGCCTGTCGGTCTCCGATATTTTTGCCCTCCACGGGGAGGCCGACTTCCGGCGCGGCGAAAAGCAGGTGCTGAAACGCCTTCTCGAATTGCCGCCGCACGTGCTGGCAACCGGGGGCGGGGCCTTCCTTGATGCCGAGACGCGCGCCTTGATGAAGGAGAAGGCCGTCAGTGTATGGCTGAACGCCGATCTCGAGACGCTCTGGCGGCGGGTGCAGAAGCGCGATGACCGGCCGTTGCTGAAACGCGCCGACGCGAAGGCGCACCTGTCGAATCTCGTGACCGCACGCGAGCCGTTCTATTCCCAGGCTGACCTGCATGTTCAGTCCAAGGACGGCCCGCACAACAATACCGTGACGGCCATCCTTAAAGCCCTGCAGACATGGACTCCCGCATGACCCTTGCCCCACCGCCCGAGATCGTCCGCGTTGCGCTTGGCGCGCGCAGCTACGACATCCTTGTCGGCCATGGCGCGCTGGCGGCGCTGGGCGAACGGTTGTCCGGCCTGGTGAAGCGCCCGCAGGCCTTCGTGCTGACGGACGAGACGGTGATGCGTCTGCACAAGGCGCGGCTCGAAGCGGCGGTCGCCGGGGCCGGGATTGCGCTCGACTGGCGGGCGGTGCCGCCGGGCGAGCAGACCAAGACGTTTGCCCAACTGGAAGGCGTACTCGACTGGCTGCTGGCGGGCGGCGCGGATCGCGGCGATGTGCTGATCGCGTTCGGCGGCGGCGTGATCGGGGACATGGGCGGGCTGGCGGCCAGTCTGATGAAGCGCGGCATGGGATTCGTGCAGGTGCCGACGACGCTGCTGGCGCAGGTCGATTCTTCCGTGGGCGGAAAGACGGCCGTGAATACGCCGCGGGGCAAGAACCTTGTCGGCGCTTTCTACCAACCGCGCCTCGTGATTGCAGATACCTCCCTGCTGGAGACCCTGCCGGCGCGCGAGCTGAAAGCCGGCTATGCCGAGATCCTCAAATACGGCCTGATCAATGACGCGCCCTTCTTCGCCTGGCTGGCACAGCAGGGCAGCCGGGTGCTGGCGCTGGAGCCCGACGCCGCGCGTGAGGCGGTGGCGCGGTCCTGTGCATCCAAAGCGGCCATCGTCGCCCAGGACGAGACCGAAACCGGTGTGCGCCAGCTGCTGAACCTCGGACACACGTTCGGCCATGCGCTGGAAGCGGCGAACGGCTATGGGCCGGACCTACTGCACGGCGAAGCCGTGGCGCTCGGCATGGCGCTGGCTTTCCGGTATGGCGCAGAGCTGGGCGTGACGCCGGCGGCGGATGCGGCGCAGGTGGCAACCGTCATCGAGGCTTCGGGTTTGCCGGTGACCCTGGCTGGACGCGACCGCGCCCGATTTACCGCCAAGCGCCTTGCCGAACTGATGCAGCAGGACAAGAAGGCCCGGGGCGGACGTGTTCCCTTGATCCTGGCGCGCGGCATCGGTGCGGCCTATATTCATCCCGATGCGGATCTTGCCTCCATTGAAGCCTTCCTCGACCGCGAACTCCTTGAAACCATCACCTGAAGAGACCTGTTGCCCGACATGATTGCCGGTTACCTGATTGCCATCGCTCTGCTTCTCTGCCTGTCCGGATTCTTTTCGGGCTCTGAAACGGCGCTGACCGCCGCGTCCCGGGCGCGGATGCACCAGCTGGAGAAGGAGGGTGACAAGCGCGCCAAGGCGGTCAACCGCCTGCTCGCCAACCGGGAGGATTTCATCGGAGCGATCCTTCTGGGCAACAACCTCGTCAACATCCTCGCCTCGGTGCTGGCGACGTCGCTGTTCACGGCGCTGTTCGGGCAGGGCGGCCTGGCGCTGGCCATCGCCACGGGGGTGATGACGATCACTGTATTGATCTTTTCCGAAGTGATGCCGAAAACCTATGCAATCTCGCGGCCGGACAGCGTGTCGCTGGTCGTGGCCCGGCCGATCAGCGTGCTTGTCCGGGCTGCCTCCTGGATCATCAAGCTGATCAAGTTCATCGTGAACTTCATTCTCTCGGTACTGGGGCTGGGTACGCCCGGCCGACCGGTTTCTGCCGAAGAGGAAATTCGCGGTGCCATCGACCTGCACGCGATGGAAGGCGGTGTGGAGCAGGAAGACCGGCTGCGCCTCGTCGGCGCGCTGGACCTGAAAGAGTTGACGGTGGAAGACGTGATGATCCACCGCAAGAACATCCAGATGCTGAACGCGGATCTCGACCGGCGCCAGCTGGTGATGAAGGCGCTGGCGAGCCCGCACACCCGCCTGCCACTTTACCGGGGCGAGAAGGAAGAGATCATCGGCATCCTGCATGCCAAGGATCTGCTGCGCGCGGCGCTGCCACTGGGCGGGGATCTCTCCAAGCTCGATCTCGAAACGATCCTGCGCAAGCCCTGGTTCGTGCCGGAGACGACCCCGGTGAAGGACCAGCTCGACCAGTTCCTCGCCAGAGGCCTGCATTTCGCCCTCGTGATCGACGAATATGGCGAACTCCAGGGCATGATCACGCTGGAAGACATTCTTGAAGAGATCGTCGGCGCGATCCATGACGAGCATGACGTCCAGATCCAGGGTGTGCGCGCGCAGCCGGACGGGTCGATGAACGTTGATGGCTGGGTGCCGATCCGCGATCTCAACCGGGCGACCGGCTGGAACCTGCCGGACGAGGAAGCGGTTACGGTGGCGGGACTCGTGATCCATGAAGCTCAGACGATTCCGGAGACGGGCCAGAGTTTCGTGTTCTACGGTTACCGGTTCAATATCCTGCGCCGCCAGCGCAACCAGGTGACGGGCGTGAACGTGTCGAAAGCGGAAGCAAGCTGACGGGCGGGTTCAGGCCGGCGCGCTGGCTTTCAGGGCGAGCGCGTGCAGCCCCGTATCGAATTCAGTCTGCAGCACCAGCATGACCGTGCGCTGGACCTGCACACGGGACAACCCGGCAAAGGCCTCTGCGACAATCTCGACGGAATAGTGCGTCTCGCCGCCGGGCGCAGCGCCGGCATGTCCAGCATGTTTGGTGCTGTCGTCAATGATGCTCAACGAGACGGGGGCAAACGCCTCGACAAGAATTTCCTCAATTCGTGTTCGTCTGTCACTTGGTTGTGGCATCTTTAAGCGGTGCTCCCTATTATCTCCGTCCATGTCCGACAGCGATCCCTTCCGCTACCGCGTCAAGTTCAAAGATATACGCGTGAAACCTCCCGCGGACGAGACTTCGCGCGCGCGCGCGAAGCAGACCCGTGTGTGCGACGAGCCGGGCTGCGACCTCGAAGGCGCCCATCCGGCGCCGCGCCAGAACGGCAAGGGGAAGCATTTTTTCTGCGAACGGCACGTCTCGGAATACAATCGCCGGTTCAACTTCTTCGAGGGCATGAGCGAGGCGGAAGCCGCATCCTTTGTCCGCTCCGAGCGCTATGGCCACAAGCGGACCTGGCGCTTCGGCGGCGGACCGATGGGCGGCAAACGCAGCGCGCAGACGCACGACCCCCGCCGCTGGGCCGGTCGCGGCCTGTTCGACATGGACGATATGCCGGCCGCCGAAGCGCGCGTGGAGAAACACCGTTCCAGCTTGCAGCTGAGAGCCTTGCGCGAGCTTGACCTCGAGCCGGATGCGGCGCCGGCGGAGATCCGGACGCGTTATGCCGAGTATGTCCGCCGGTTCCACCCGGACTCGAACAAGGGCGACCGGTCCAGCGAACACAAGCTCGATCGGGTGATCCGCGCGGGCAAGCTGCTCAAGGCGTCGGGGTTGATGCGGTCCTGAGGCGCGCTCCACGCAGTCCATGCCGCATGGACAGGGGCAAGGTTCCTGTGGTCAAAGGCGCGTGAATCTGGCAATCGCGGCCGCTGGATCGGCGGCCGGCAAGAGGCAATTGGCATGAGCAAGGGATTGGTCACGGTATTCGGTGGGTCGGGCTTCATCGGCCGCTACACCGCCCGCACGCTGGTCGAACAGGGATGGCGCGTCCGTGTGGCCTGCCGCCGGGTGCACACCGCGATTGATGTCCGCCTGGCCGGGCCGCCGGGCTGGGTCGATATCGTGCAGGCGAACGTGCGTGACCGCGCCTCAATTGACCGGGCCCTCGACGGGGCCGATGCCGTGGTCAACCTCGTCGGAATACTCTTCGAAAGCGGCAAACAGACCTTTCAGGGCGCCCATGCCGATGGCGCCGCCCTGATCGCCGAGGCGGCCGCCGCCAAAGGCATCACGCGCTTCATCCAGGTCTCGGCCATCGGGGCGAGTGCGGCGTCGAAATCCCCCTATGCCAAGTCCAAGGCCGCCGGCGAGGCGGCGGTGCGCAAGGCGATTCCGACGGCGACGATCTTGCGCCCGTCCATCGTGTTTGGCCCGGAAGACGACTTCTTCAACCGGTTTGCGGCCATGGCCCGGTCGGCACTGCTTTTGCCGGCCATCGGCGGCGGCAAGACCAGGTTCCAGCCGGTCTATGCCGGCAATGTCGCTGAGGCGATCACGGCGGCCGCCGGGTCTGAAGCGGCCGAAGGCAAAACGTACGAACTGGGCGGCCCAGCCGTCTACACGTTCAACGAACTGTTCGACGTGATCCTGAAGATCATCGACGAGAAGCGCTTCAAGATCGGTCTGCCATTCTTCATTGTGCGCCCGCTTGGCTATATTGCAGGCGCCGTGTGGCGCTACCTGCCGCCCTTTTCATGGGGCATGCTGGGCCGCCCCCCGTTGACCGGTTCGCAGGTCGAGTTGCTGAAGGATGACAATGTCGTCGCCGAAGGCGCGCTGACGCTGGCCGATCTGGGTGTCACGACGCTGGAATCGGTGGAGGCGATCGTGCCGCGATACCTGTGGCGCTTCCGCACCTACGGCGAATTCCACAAGCCCAGCGAAGCCTAGAAGCGCTTCAGATCACCGGGACCGGCATCATGGCCAGCAGCGCGATGCCCAGCAGGATCCGGTAGGCGACGAAGGGCAGGAAGCTCATCCGGCGCACCAGCGACATGAGAATGTAGATCGCGGCGAGACCCGACAGGGCCGAACCGACGCCGATGGCCACGGCTTCCGCCGCGGTCACGGTGACGAGACCCACTTCGTTGCCGAAGTAGAATTCCGCAATCATGTAGAGCCCCACCGCCGACAGGACCGGCGCGCCGACCAGCATGCCGAACTTCGCGGCATCAGGCCGCGAATAGCCGAGCGCGCGCGCGGTAGTCATGGTGATGCCGGAGCGCGAGGTGCCCGGCAGGATCGCGGCGATCACCTGCACTGCGCCGATCAGCACGGCATGGGCGGGCGTCAGCTCGTCAATGGTGCGGGTCCGCTTGCCGTAGATGTCCGCCAACCCGAGCAGGATGCCGAACCCGATCAGGGGGATCGCAACGCCGTTCACCGAGCGGACAGCTGCGTTCATCTCGTCCGAGATCAGCAGCTTGGCGGCGGCAAGGCCGAGAATGGTGAGCGGCAACGAGGCGAGCAGGTTCATCGCAAGACGTTCGCCGGCGCTGAGCGGGCGCTTGTGGTGGAGCGCGCCGGGCAACGCGAAAACGCCGACGACGGCCTCGCCGATCTCCTTGCGGAAGTAGATGAGCATCGAGGCAACGGTGCCGAAGTTGGCGACCGCGTTGATCAGGAGTTCGTCGCGGCCGACATAGCCGAAATAGTCTGCGGCGATGAGCACATGCGCGGACGAGGAGACCGGCAGCCACTCGGTGATGCCCTGGACAATCGAGATGATGATGATCTGGAGAAGGGACATGGACCGGGCACCGCTGGCTATAAACGTCGCACAGCTACCGCAAAAAAGTGAAGGATTGAATCGCGGGCCTGCATTCGGTGACTGGGTCGCTTGAGCGGGTCAAGAATGGCTCAGAAAATACTATATCATTATGATATAAACTGGAACTCGTGGTGACCTCGGGCGCGCTGCAAGGTGCGTAAAAACACCTAATCAATATCGCATTGATACTTATATTCTGAATTCGCACTTGGCGGCGTGGGTTTGGCGCCGTAACAACGCGCGATCCGTGTGTGCGCATGCGGGAAGGTGCGACGACCGGGAGAGACCGCAATGGCGGAGCGAATGCTGCAGTTCACGAAAGTGTCCCGGTCGATGCCGGACAAACGCCCGGCACCAGCGCGCGCGGTCGATTTCGATGAAATCTATGCGGAGTTCTCGCCGGACGCAGCGCAGGCGCAGGCGAGCCGGTGTTCCCAATGCGGCGTGCCGTTCTGTCAGCAGGGCTGCCCACTGCAGAACAATATTCCGGACTGGCTGAAGCTGGCCGCCGAAGGCCGGATGGAAGAGGCCTGGCGGGTGTCATCGGCCACCAACAACATGCCCGAGATCTGCGGGCGTATCTGCCCGCAGGACCGGCTCTGCGAAGGCATCTGCACGATCGAGCAGTCGGGCCATGGCACGGTCACCATCGGCTCGATCGAGAAATACATCACCGACAATGCCTGGAACGAAGGCTGGGTGCAGCCGATCAAGCCGCCGCGCGAGCGCGCCCAGTCGGCCGGCATCATCGGGGCCGGGCCGGGCGGCCTGGCCGCCGCCGAGCAGTTGCGCCGCAAGGGCTATCAGGTGACCGTCTATGACGCCCATGACCGGGGCGGCGGCCTGTTGATGTACGGCATTCCGGGCTTCAAGCTCGAGAAGGATATCGTCGAGCGCCGCATCGCGCGCCTCGAAGCGTCCGGCATCCGGTTCAGGTTCAATACCCGTGTCGGCAGGGACGTCCAGCTTCCGGCGCTGCGCACTGAATATGACACCTTGCTGATCGCGACCGGCGTTTATGCCGCCAAGGACCTCAAGTGCCCGGGCAGCCGCGCCGAGGGTGTGCTGGCGGCGCTGGATTATCTCACCGCCTCGAATCGCAAGGGCCTCGGTGACGTGGTTCCGGCCTTCGAGTCCGGCGAATTGAACGCCGAAGGCAAGCGCGTGGTGGTGATCGGCGGCGGCGACACGGCGATGGACTGTGTGCGGACGGCCGTGCGCCAGGGTGCGAAGTCTGTAACCTGCCTTTACCGGCGCGACCGGGCCAACATGCCGGGGTCGCAACGCGAGGTGCAGAACGCGGAAGAGGAAGGTGTGGTCTTCGAGTGGCTCGCCAATCCGGACGCCATTCTGGACACCAAGGCGGGCAAGGTGAAAGCCGTGCGCGCGAGCCGCATGAAACTGGGCGAGCCGGATGCGTCCGGCCGCCAGAGCCCGGTGAAGACCGGCGAGACGTTCGATGTGAAGGCGGACCTGGTGATCAAGGCGCTGGGCTTTGACCCGGAAGACCTGCCGTTGCTGTTCGACGAGCCGGCGCTGACGGTGAACCGCTGGGGCGCCGTGCGGGTCGATTATGCGACGATGCAGACGAGCCTGCCTGGCGTTTATGCGGCAGGTGATATCGTGCGCGGGGCCTCGCTGGTCGTCTGGGCAATCAAGGATGGCCGTGATGCGGCCGAGGCGATGCACAAGTCCATGAAAGCCATGGCGTCTGGCAAGGTGGCGGCGGAGTAAGGCAATGACCGATTACGTGAAGCAATACGAAGCCAACCGTCAGAAACTGATCGACGGGCACGCCTACAATCCCGAAGACGAGAAGGACGCGTGCGGCGTCGGCCTCGTCGTCTCGCTCGACGGCAAGCCGAAGCGCGAGATCGTGGCGATGGGAATCGCGGCGCTGAAGAACGTGTGGCACCGCGGCGCCGTGGACGCCGACGGCAAAACCGGCGACGGCGCGGGCATCCGGCTTGATGTGCCGCAGGACTTTTTCCGCGAGCATGTCAGCCGCACCGGCCACACGCCGACCGATGACCGGATCTGCGTCGGCCAGATTTTCCTTCCGCGTACGGATTTCGGCGCGCAGGAAGCAGGCCGCACACTGGTCGAGCGTGAAGTGCTGCATTTCGGATTCTACATCTATGGCTGGCGCCAGCCGCCGGTGGATGTGTCCGTGATCGGACAGAAGGCGAAGGATACGCGCCCCGCGATCGAACAGATCATGTTCCGGGATGCGCGCGGGCGTACGCCGGAAGAGCTGGAGCGTGCGCTCTATATCTGCCGCCGCCGCATTGAGCGCCGGGCCCGCGAGCAGGCGATCCCGTCCTTCTATGTCTGCTCGCTCAGCCACAAGTCGCTGATCTACAAGGGCATGTTCCTGGCGGCCGACATCGACAATTTCTATCTTGACCTGCGCGACGAGCGGTTCATCTCGGCCTTCGCCATCTACCACCAGCGCTACTCGACCAACACGTTCCCGCAATGGGCGCTGGCCCAGCCCTTCCGCATGATCGCGCACAACGGCGAGATCAACACGCTGCGCGGCAACAAGAACTGGATGAAAAGCCACGAGATTCGGATGGTCTCGGAAGCCTATGGCGAGCATGTCGATGACATCAAGCCGATCATCCCGGAGGGCACCTCGGACTCGGGCGCTCTGGATTCGGTTTGGGAACTACTCTGCAAGTCAGGCCGCCCGGCGCCGATGGCCAAGGCCATGCTGATTCCGGAAGCCTGGTCCAAGCGCGAGTCAGTGATGCCGACGGCGCACCGCGCGCTCTACGACTATTGCAACTCGGTGATGGAGCCGTGGGACGGCCCAGCGGGCATCGCGGCCTATGACGGACGCTGGGCGGTCGCGGGCCTTGACCGCAACGGCCTGCGCCCGCTGCGTTATGCTCTGACGACGGACGGAATATTGGCTGTGGGGTCCGAGACGGGCATGTGTCCGCTTGGCAATCACGAGATTGCCAAGCGCGGCTCGATTCCGGCGGGCGGCATGATCGCGGCTGACCTGCAGACCGGCAAGTTCTACGAACACCGCGAGATCGTGGACTACCTCGCCGCGCAGGCGCCTTACGAGGAATGGCTGCAGGCGGTGACGGAGCTCGAGCCGGAGATCGGACCCGGGCCGGAGCCCATGTTGTTCAACCGCGAAGAGTTGCTGCGCCGTCAGACGGCGGCTGGCTATTCACTCGAGACGCTGGAGCTGATCCTCGCGCCGATGGCGGAGAGCGCCAAGGAAGCCATCGGGTCGATGGGCGATGATACGGCGCCGGCGGTTCTGACCTCGGCCTACCGGCCGATGAGTCACTTTTTCCGGCAGAATTTCAGCCAGGTTACGAACCCGCCGATTGATCCGCTGCGTGAAGGCCGGGTGATGAGCCTGCGCACGCGCTTCAAGAATCTCGGAAACGTTCTTGATTCGGACAAGTCCCAGCAGGAGGTCTTCGTGCTGGAAAGCCCGGTGCTGACCACCGGCATGTATGAGCGCCTGATCGAGCGCCTCGGCCTCGGCACCGAGACCATCGACTGCACCTTTGCGGCAGAAGACGTCACGGCGGCGGAAGGCGACGCGCTCAAGGCAGCCCTGGAGCGCATCCGCCGCGAAGCCGAAGAGGCCGTCCGCGCGGGCCGCGAGCACATCATCCTGACGGACGAGAACCAGTCGTCGAGCCGGATTGCCGTGCCGATGATCCTGGCAACCGGCGCCGTGCATTCCCACCTTGTTGAGCAGGGGCTGCGCACCTTCTGTTCGATCACGGTACGCTCGGCCGAATGTCTCGATACGCACTATTTCGCCGTGCTCGTCGGCGTCGGAGCCACCTGCGTCAACGCCTACCTTGCGCAAGATGCGATTGCAGACCGCCACGCGCGCGGCCTCTTCGGCGACCTGACGCTCGGCCAGGCAGTAAGGAACTACAAGGAAGCGATCGAGGCAGGCCTCCTGAAAATCATCTCGAAGATGGGCATCTCGGTCATCTCATCCTATCGCGGCGGGTACAATTTCGAAGCGCTCGGGCTTTCCCGTGCATTGGTGGCGGACTATTTTCCCGGCATGTCGAGCCGTATTTCGGGGCTTGGCCTCGCGGGGCTTGAAGAGAATGCGCTCGTGCGTCACCAGAAGGCGTTCGACGAGGATGTCATCTCGTTGCCGGTCGGCGGGTTCTACCGGTTGCGCGCGTCCGAAGAACTGCATGCCCTCGACGGCACCCTCATCCACACGCTGCAGGCGGCGTGTGATCGGGGCGACTATGCCATCTATCGTAAATATGTGGACGCGGTGCACGCCCGCGATCCCATCCAGTTGCGCGACCTGCTCGACTTCAAGAAGGCCGGTGCTGCGGTGCCGCTCAGCCAGGTCCAGTCGATCAACGAGATCCGCAAGCGGTTCGTGACGCCGGGCATGTCTCTGGGCGCCCTGTCACCCGAGGCGCACGGCACGCTGAATGTGGCTATGAACCGGATCGGCGCAAAGTCCGTATCCGGAGAAGGCGGCGAGGACCGCGCGCGTTACCGACCGCTGCCAAACGGCGACAACATGAACTCGGCTGTGAAGCAGATTGCGTCCGGCCGGTTTGGTGTGACGGCGGAGTATCTCAACGAGTGCCGCGAGATCGAGATCAAGGTGGCCCAGGGTGCGAAGCCTGGCGAGGGCGGGCAATTGCCGGGCTTCAAGGTGACCGAGCTGATCGCCAGGCTGCGCCATGCGACGCCCGGCGTGACGCTGATCTCGCCGCCACCGCACCACGACATCTATTCGATCGAAGACCTCGCCCAGCTGATCTACGACCTCAAGCAGATCAATCCGGATTGCCGGGTCTGCGTGAAGCTGGTCGCCCAGTCCGGCGTCGGCACGGTTGCCGCCGGTGTGGCCAAGGCCAAGGCGGACATCATCCTGATCGCCGGCGGTGTCGGCGGAACGGGCGCCAGCCCGCAGACTTCGATCAAGTATGCCGGCCTGCCCTGGGAGATCGGACTTGCCGAGGCCCATCAGGTTCTGTCGCTCAACAATCTGCGCGACAAGATCACGCTGCGCACGGATGGCGGGCTGCGGACGGGCCGCGACATCGTCATTGCCGCGATGCTCGGCGCGGAAGAGTACGGCATCGGTACGGCCTCGCTGGTGGCGATGGGCTGTATCATGGTGCGCCAGTGCCATTCGAACACCTGCCCCGTCGGCGTGTGCACACAGGACGAAGCTCTTCGGGCGCGCTTCGCGGGAAGTCCCGAAAAGGTCGTGAACCTGATGAGCTTCATCGCCGAAGACGTGCGCGAGATCCTCGCCTCGCTCGGCCTGACCTCGCTGGACGAAGCCATCGGCCGCACCGACTTGCTGAAACAGGTCAGCCGCGGCGCGGCCCACCTTGACGACCTCGACCTCAACCCGCTGCTGGTGCAGGTCGATACCGACGCCCCGGTGATCTACAAGCCGAACCGCAGGGAGCCGGTGCCCGACACGCTCGACGCCCAGATCCTGCGCGATGCCGAGCCCTTCTTCGAACGCGGCGAGAAGATGCAGCTGGAATACGGCGTGCAGAACACGATGCGAGCTATCGGCGCGCGGGCAAGTTCGCGGATTACGCGCAAGTTCGGCATGCAGTCGCTTCCCGAAGGCCGCCTGCACATCCGCCTCGAAGGCTCAGCCGGCCAGTCACTCGGCGCGTTCAGCGTTCAGGGCTTGCTGCTCGAGGTGCTCGGCGATGCGAACGACTATGTCGGCAAGGGGCTGTCGGGTGCCACCATCGTCGTCACGCCGCGTCCGCGCGACCGGCGCACGGCACTTGGCGATGCCATCATCGGCAATACCTGCCTTTATGGCGCAACCGCCGGCAAGCTGTTCGCAGCGGGCACGGCCGGTGTGCGCTTCGCCGTCCGCAACTCGGGCGCGAAGGCGGTGGTCGAAGGCTGCGGTGCCAATGGATGCGAGTACATGACCAATGGGCGCGCGGTGATCCTCGGGCCGGTGGGCGACAATTTCGGCGCCGGCATGACTGGGGGCGCTGCCTTTGTATGGGATCCGTCAAACCGGTTTGACCATGTCGTGAATCCGGATTCGATTGACTGGTATCCGCTCAGCGAGATGCCGGAGGAACATATCGGCGAGGCCCGGACGCTGATCGAGGAACATGCGCGGCGCACCGGATCGGTGCGCGGCAAGGACCTCGCCGACGATTGGGACACGACCCTCAGCCAGATGCTGATGATCGTGCCCAAGGAAATCTCTTCGCTCCTGCTGGCCCGCAAGGTGCCGGCCAGGAAGAAGCAGGCCGAACGGGCTTAATCCGTGTGCGTCGCTGGTGAGTGGGGGGGGCTCCAGGATTCGCAGACCCCTGCGAAGGCAGGGGTCCAGATGCAGCCGGAATTCACGCCTCGAAATCGGGGTCCCAGCCTTCGCTGGGACCTGCGGCGAGGAGGACTAAGTCACCGCCGGCTTCTTCCGGCGGATGCGCGGCCAGATGAGGCGGAGCCAGATCCAGAGCAGCGCGCCGATCAGCATCAGCCAGGGCAGCCCCACGGCGAAGGCCGTGATCACGGCCGCAATCGCGCTGGAGAGATTGTAGAAGAAGCTGCCGAAGGCATCGCCGAGCGGCGAGAGGGCGCCTTGCGAGACCGGATTGCGCTTGGTCTCGTAGCTGACCGACAGTTGGCTCATGTCGACCCGCAGGCGAAGGGCGGCGAGCGTCGACTTCAGCGAGTCGATTTCGCCGTTGATGCGCGCCAGTTCGCGCTGGGTTTCCAATAGTTCGCCGAGATTGCCCGGACGATCCGCAAGCAGCTGTTCGATCCGTCCCTGCAGCAATATCTGGGACTTCAGGCGGGCGTCAGTATCGATGATGGAAACCGTCAGGTCTTCGGCGGTCGTCTGGCGGTTGATGATCTCGCCTTTCGCGGCCTCGGCTTCGGATTCGACACTCGCCAGAAAGGTTTCGATCCACTCGCGCGTCGCCCGGATGTTGAGCGCGGCGGAGGACTCGTCGTCGGAATAGGCATTGAGCCAGGAGTTCGTCACGACGCACACCGCAGGCCCTGCCTTGTTGCAGGCGTCAATGTGCGCCTGCATCGTTGGCTCGATCGCCTTCACCGGCAAACGCATCCCGATGGAATGGATGTAGGCGATATACTGCTGGGCGACCGCTTCACCTTCGGCGCCGGCACCGCCGCTGATCGATTCCTCCCGCTCGGAAACCGCGTCGGCCATCTTCATCGCCATTTCAGGCGCGGGCGGCGCCATCGACGGGCTGGATTCGTAGCTGCGGTCAGATGCGCCGCAAGCGGCAAGCATGATCGCGGACGCGCCCGCGGTGAGTAGATGCGTGAATTTCATGGTCATGGTCCTCCCCAAGCGGGCATTCACGCATCATTGCCCCGAAAATGGCAAGAGGAAGCCGGTTTCAGGGAGAGATGGCGCGGCTTCACGGCCGGAAGGTGACGCGCCGTTCGCCGGGGGCGAGCACGCGCTGGGCATGGTGCACGTAGTCGACCAGCAAGGCGCGGGTATCGCGTGGGTCGATGATCTCCTCGGCGAGGAAACTCTCGGCGGTCCGGAAGGGTGAGCGGATCGCTTCGAACTTCTTGTAGAGCTGCGCCTTGAGCTCCTCGGGATTCTCGGCCTCGGACAGTTCCTTGCGGAACGCGGCCTCGATGCCGCCGGCCATGGGCAAGGACCCCCAATCGCCGCTTGGCCAGCAATAGCGCCATTTGGTCTTCGACTGGTTCATCATCACGGAGCCGGCGAGCCCGTAGGCCTTGCGGATGACGACCGAGCAGACCGGCACGTCCGTCTGGTACACGGCCGTCATCGCGCGAACACCCGCGCGCGTGACGCCGGCCATTTCCGCTTTCACGCCGACCGCGAAACCGGGGCAGTCCACAAAGTGCACGACCGGCAGGTGGAAGGTCGAGCAGAGGTCCATGTGGCGCGTGACCTTGTCGCAGACGTCGGCCGTCCAGGCGCCGTCAAGGAAGAACGGGTCACCAGCCAGAATGCCCACGGCATATCCGTCAATCCGGGCGAAGCCGGTGACGATGCCCCGGCCCCAGTCATGGCCGATCTCGAAGAAACTTCCCTGGTCCACCGCCGCCTCGATGATCCGTCTCGGCTTGTAAGGAGTGCGTCCGTCCCTGGGCACGATGGAGAGCAGGCTTTCCTCACGTCGCTTCGGATCGTCCGACGGGGCCAGGCGATCCGGGATCTGATGAACGGACGAAGGGAGATAGGACAGGAACCGCCGGGCGGCGGCAAAGGCGTCGGCTTCGGTGTCGACCACGTTGTCCACCGTGCCGTTCTGAGCCTGGATCTTCCAGCCGCCGAGTTCCTCCTTGGTGACGTTCTCGCCGAGCGCGATGGCAACCGGCGGCCCGGCGACGAAGACCTGACTCAGTTCCTTGACCATCACCGAGAAATGACTGGCGGCAACCCGGCCGGCGCCCATGCCTGCGCAGGGGCCGAGCGCGAGCGAGACGAAGGGGACTTGCGACAGGCCCTGGACGATCTCGCTCCAGCCGGGCGTTTCGGGGATGTAGGTGCGCGGATCTTTCTCGAGGCTCTTGACCGAGCCGCCGCCGCCCGTGCCGTCGATCATCTGGACCAGAGGCATCCGGTATTCGGTCGCCATCTTGATCATCTGGACCATCTTTTGCCAGATCGAGGCATCCGACGCGCCGCCCCGCACCGTGAAATCGTCCGCCAGGATCACCACCGGCCGGCCTTCGAGGCGCGCCCGCCCGGTCACCGATGTCGAGGGCGTGAAGGCGGCCAGTTCGTCATCGGCGCCATAGATGGCCTTGCCGGCGATCTTGCCGATTTCGTGAAAACTTCCGGGGTCTGCCAGAAAGGCAACGCGTTCCCGTACGGTCAACTTGCCGCGGCCGCGTTGGCGCTCGACCGGCTCCTCGCCGCCCATCCGCTCGGCCAGCCGCTCGCGCCGGCGCAGTTCTTCAATCGCTTTTTCCCAGCTCATGCTTTCAGGTGATCGCCTTGCCGTTGGGCGCGTCAAGGGAATCTTCTTGCCCCTCGCCCGCCGGTTTGCTTTATCCCCGTCCAGACCCAATTCCCAAGGAGGAACACCCGGATGGATCTTGCAGAACTCACCGCGCGCGCAGCATCGGCCATGGCCGGCGGCAGCGATTTCAAGAAAAAGGTCAAGTTTGATTTCGGCAGCGCCGGCAAACTGCTGATCGACGGCGTCAACAACACGGCCGACAATTCCGACAATCCGGCCGATGCGACGATCTCGGTGAACTGGGACGACTTCGCAAAGATTGCTTCCGGCGCAATGGATCCGACGATGGCGTTCATGCAAGGCAAGCTGAAAGTGGCGGGCGACATGTCGGTTGCCATGCAGCTGCAGAGCCTGATGAAGAAACTCGCCGGCTGAACCGGCCCGCCCTGAAGGGCTTGACCTGGAAGGCCGCCCGGAGACAGCTTCGGGCGGCTTTTCATTTTTGAGGCAGGAGGCGCGCCATGGCCGAACCGAAGACTAGACCGTCCGGGTTCGTGAGCCTGAAGGGCAACCCCGCGCCGGAAGGCGCCAGCGTTGTCTGGTTCGAGGGTGCCTCGGGCCGGGCCCTGCGCACCTGTGTGGCGCCGGCCCTGTCGCCGTCGAAGCCGCGCGGCACGGTGATCGTCTGCCCGGGACGCACGGAGTTCATCGAAAAGTATTTCGAGGTCGGCTGCGAACTGCAGAAGATGGGATTTGCGCTGGTCATCATCGACTGGCCCGGACAGGGCCGGTCCGAGCGCTTGCTCGAGGACACCAAGAAGGGGCACATCGACCGGTTCGAGACGTTCATGGGCGCGCTGGCGCGCGGCCTCGAAACGCTCAGCGACCGGTTGCCCCGGCCGCACATCTGCCTCGCCCACTCGATGGGCGGCGCGATTGCGCTCGCCGCCATTGCGCAGGGGCTGGTGAAAGTCGAGGCTGCCGCTTTCTCGGCGCCGATGTGGGGATTGAAGTCGAAGTTTTTCGGCATGAGTTATCTGGTCTGGGCGATGCGGGCGACCGGCCGGTCCGGCGACTATGCCGTCCAGCCCGGACCGCCAGAGCGGTTCGAGAACAACATTGTCACGCATGACAAGCGCCGCTGGGAATTACAGCGCGATCTCATTGACGCGGCGCCGGATCTTGAACTCGGACCCGTCACCTGGGGCTGGCTCGGCGCGTCACTCGACATCCTGTCAACATTCACGAAACCCAGGGCGTTGGCCAAGGTCACCATTCCCGTCTTCGTCGCGTCGGCCGCCGAGGAACAGCTTGTGGACAACGCATCGCACGCCGATATCGCGCGACGCCTGAAGGATTGCGAGCACATCACCGTTGACGGCGCCATGCACGAGATCCTGATGGAAACCGACGACCGCCGGGCGGAGTTCTGGGCCGGATTCCACCGCCTTCTGAAACGCGCAGGAATCTGAAGGTCAGTACACGGAAAAAATGGGGAGGAGGCCCAATCGCATGCCGGTCATTTCGCTTTCGCGCATCATTGCACACTGGGCGGCGCAGCAGCCATCGCGCATGGCGCTGTATCACGAAGGGGACAGCGTCACCTGGGCAGAACTGGAATCGCGCACCAATCGTCTCGCGCGGGCCTACCAGGCGCTCGGCGTCAAGCCGGATGACTTTGTCACGATCGCCTTGCCGAACGGAATCGAGTTCTTCGAGGCCTGCCTTGCAACCTGGAAAGCGGGGGCCACGCCGCAACCGGTATCTGCGCGGATGCCGAAATTCGAGCGCGACCAGATTGTCGACGTCGGCGCGCCAAGCCTCGTTGTGGGGGTCGAGCCGGATGAGTATGCCCCGGTATCCTGCCTGCCGGCAGAGTTCGTTCCGGACGCGGCAATCTCCGGCGCGCCGCTGCCGGAAGTGACCGCCGCAAGTTTCAAGGCGATGACCTCCGGCGGATCAACCGGCCGGCCGAAGCTGATCGTTTCGAAATTGCCGGCGGCGACCGATCCCGACATCCCCATGCTCGAAATCCCGCAACAGGGCTGCATGCTGATCCCCGGCCCGCTCTACCATAACGGTCCGTTTCTCTGGGCGATGACGGCGCTGTTCAAGGGCTGCACGGTTGTCGTCACCACGCGCTTTGATGCCGAAGAGACGCTGCGTCTGACCGCGGCGCACCGCGTGGATGTCGTCTACACCGTGCCCACCATGATGCGCCGCATATGGGCGCTGCCGGAGGATGTGCGCTCCGCGCATGATCTCTCCAGCCTCAAGGCGCTCTGGCACCTGGCGGCGCCGTGCCCGCCCTGGCTGAAGGAATGCTTCATCGAGTGGCTGGGGCCCGAGGTGATCTGGGAACTGTATGGCGGCACGGAAGGGCAGGGCTCGACCACCATTCAGGGTACGGAGTGGTTGACGCACAAGGGGTCGGTCGGACGCCCGGTTGAGACGTGCGAGATGAAAGTCGTGGGCGAAGACGGCGCGGCGCTGGCGCCCGGCGAAGTCGGCGAAGTCTTCATCCGCCCGCTGGCCGGCGCCGGCACGACCTATCGCTATGTCGGCGCCGAAGCCAAGGCGATCGAAGGCGGTTGGGAAAGCCTTGGCGACATGGGCTGGATGGACGCGGAAGGGTATCTCTACCTGACCGACCGATTGTCCGATATGATCCTCGTCGGCGGCGCCAACATCTACCCGGCCGAAGTCGAAGCCGCGATTGATGCCTTTCCGGGCGTGCGTTCTTCGGCGGTCATCGGTTTGCCGGATGAGGATATGGGCGCGCGGCTGTATGCCGTGGTCGACCGGCCCGACGGCCCGGCCGACCCTCGGGCGATGGAGGCCCATCTCGCCGAACGCCTTGTGCGGTACAAGATTCCGAAGAGCTTCGAGTATGTGACGGAGCCGGTTCGCGATGATGCGGGCAAGGTGCGGCGCAAGGCGCTGCGGGAAGCGCGCCTCGCTGCCCCTTGACTTCCCTTGGGGGCGCCGCACTTCCCGTGGTGGAGAAACGGGAGGAACGTTCCATGAAAGTAGCAGCCGTCAAGAAGCCAGGCGGGCTCGACAAGCTCGTCATCGAGACCCGCGCGGATCCGAAGCCCAAAGCCGGTGAGGTGCTGGTCCGCGTCCGCGCGAGCTCACTCAACTTTCACGACTTCGTCGTGGCGCTCGGGGGCATTCCGACGCCGGATGGCCGCATTCCGATGTCCGATGGGGCCGGCGAGGTCGTCGCGCTGGGTGAAGGCGCGACCAAATGGAAAGTCGGCGACAGGGTTCTCTCGCTGTTTTTCCCGAGCTGGCAGTCGGGTCAGATCGAGGCAGCCGGGTTCGCCAGCGTTCCCGGCGACGGCGCGGACGGCTTCGGCGCCGAACTCGTCGCGGCGCCTGAAACGGCATTCACCCGGATGCCGGACCGCTGGTCGTTTGAAGAAGCGGCGACGCTGCCCTGCGCGGCGCTCACGGCCTGGCGCGGCATGTTCGTCGAGACGCATACCAAACCCGGAGACTGGGTGCTGGTGCAGGGCACGGGGGGCGTGTCGATCTTCGCGCTGCAGTTCGCCAAGGCAGCCGGCGCGCGGGTTATTGCCACCTCGTCCTCAGACGCCAAGCTCGAGAGACTAAAGGCGCTCGGCGCAGACCATGTGATCAACTACAAGACCACGCCCGAATGGGGCAAGGCCGCCTTCGACCTGACCGGCGGACGCGGCGTCGATGAAGTCGTCGAGATCGGCGGGCCGGGCACGATGGCGCAGTCCATCAATGCCTGCCGTCCCGGCGGCCATATTTCGCTGATCGGCGTTCTGACGGGTGTGTCAGGCGAAGTGCCAACGGCCGCGCTCTTCTCGCGCAATATCACGCTGTCCGGCATCACGGTCGGCTCTCGCCGTCACCAGGAAGACATGATCAACGCACTGGAAGCGAGCGGCATCCGGCCTGTCATCGACAGCCGCTTTCCGCTCGACCAGATCGCGGCAGCCTTTGCCCACCAGGCCAGCCAGCAGCACTTCGGCAAGATCGTCCTGACGATCTAGACCCGCTGCCGGCGGAGACGCAGCCCTATCCGGCCTGCGTCTCCTTCGCTGCGAGCGCGGCCGCCTTGTCCGACAAGGGGATCACGCTTTCGCCGGTTTCGCTGTCAGGGTCGCCGTTTGCCCGGTGGATCGCGATGACGACACCCGACAGGGCGAGGATCGCAATCAGGTTCGGGAAGGCCATCGCCGCGTTGGCGATATCCCCGAACAGCCAGACGAAGTTCACCTGCGCAATCGCGCCGACGAAGATGACGACACACCAGATATAGCGGAAGGGCTTTGTTGCCCATTCCCCGACCAGGTAGGTCACCGCCTGCTCGGCATAATAAGACCAGCCGATGATCGTCGTGAAGGCGAACAAGGTCAGGCACAGCGTCACGATCCAGCCGCCGACCGGTCCAGGGAGGGCCTCCGTGAACGCGTGGTTGGTCAGCGTGGCGGGATTGATGCCTTCGGAGAGCCACAGGTGGGTCGTTGTCTCTCCGAGACCGCCAGCCACCATGTCGGCATTGGCAAGGAAAGCCGCGGACGTTTGGAAACTGCCTTCGGCTGTGATGATGACCAGTGCCGTCATGGTGCAGATCACCAATGTGTCGACAAACACGCCGATCATGGCGATTTCGCCTTGAATTGCAGGGTTTTTCATCTGCGAGGCGGCGTGGGCAATCGGCGCGGAGCCCTGACCGGCCTCGTTGGAGAACAGCCCCCGCGCCACGCCGAAGCGGATGGCCGACAGCACGGCGTATCCGGCAAGTCCGCCTGCAGCCTGCTGCAATCCGAAGGCCGAGGTGAAGATCATGCCGAATGCGTGCGGGATTTCTTGCACATTGAGGCCCAGCACGACGAGGCACATGGTGACGTAGACCACGGCCATGGCAGGCACGAGTTTCTCGGCGACGCTGCCGATCGACTTGATGCCGCCGATGATGATGATGAAGACAAGCGCCGCAATGACGATGCCGATCATCCAGGCCGGAACCTCAAGGCCCAGCGGGCTGAGTTCGGACATGATGTTCTGGGTCATCCCGTTGGCCTGGACCATGCCGCCGGTCGCCGTCGCCGAGAGGATCGTGCCGATGCAGAAGAGGATCGCCAGCACCTTCCAGTGCTTACCGAGACCGTTGGTGATGTAATACATCGGCCCGCCGTTCAGGCGGCCATACTCGTCGCGTTCGCGGTATTTGATCGCCAGCGAGCTTTCGGCGAAAGCGAGCGCCATGCCGAAGATGGCCGTGATCCACATCCAGAACACGGCGCCCGGCCCGCCCAACGTGATCGCGGTAGCCACGCCGACGATATTGCCGGTGCCGACCTGGCCCGACAGAGCCGTCGTCAGCGCCTGGAACGGGGTGATGGCGCTCGGGTCGCCGTTGCCTTTACGGCCGGCCCAGACTTCGCCCATGGCGGGCAGCAGCCGGCGGATCGGGCGAAAGCCGATCCGGAGCATGAAAAAGAGGCCGGTGCCCAGCAGCAGCACGGCAATCGGACCGAAAGGCAGGATCGACTGGCCGTTCCACTCGCCCGCCCAGATGAAGCCGCTGATGTTATTCACGCCGTGTTCCAGCGAAGTATAAAGTTCGTCGAGCATGGTTGAAGGGCCTCCCCGGCGCCAAACGTGTCAATTTGGGGGCACCCTAGCCCGGTTTGTTCGTCTGTGAAGGCGTTCTTTGCCGTACAGCTCCCCGATGGTGGAAGGTTCTTTCAGCCTGCCCGCATTTGAGGCATAAGCCGCTCGATGACCGCGACCCCCGACGCCAAGCCATTGAAGGGCCTGTTTATCAGCACCCATGGCTGCCAGATGAACGTCTATGATTCCGAGCGCATCCGCGATGTGCTGAAGCCGCTCGGCTATGCGCCGGTGGAGGCGCCGGAAGGCGCGGACCTCGTGGTGATCAACACCTGCCACATCCGCGAGAAGGCCACCGAGAAGGTCTATTCCGAGCTTGGCCGCCTGAAACAGATGAAACTCGCCTCTGGCGGGAAAATGACCATTGCGGTGGCCGGCTGCGTCGCCCAGGCTGAAGGCGCGGAGATCATCCGCCGCCAGCCGGCGGTTGATCTGGTGCTGGGCCCGCAGGCCTATCACAAGCTGCCGGAAATGATCGCCCGCGCCAGCCGCGCGGTGGGCGACCGGCTCGAGACGGAATTCGACACGGTCGAGAAGTTCGATGCCCTGCCCAAGACGCGCGATCCGGATGGCCCGGCCGCGTTCGTTTCAGTTCAGGAAGGTTGCGACAAGTTCTGCACCTTCTGCGTGGTGCCCTACACGCGGGGCGCCGAGGTGTCGCGCAGCGTCGATGACATCGTGTCCGAGGTGCGCGATCTGGCGTCCAAGGGCGTACGCGAAGTCACGCTGCTGGGGCAGAACGTCAACGCGTTCCACGGCCCGGCGCCGCGCCTCGCAGGCGGCGCAGACTGGACGCTCGGCCAGCTCGTGCGCCATATCGCGAAGATCGGCGGCGTCGAGCGGATCCGCTACACGACCAGCCATCCGCGTGACATGGACGACGACCTGATCGCGGCGCACGGCGATACGCCGGCGATGATGCCGTTCCTGCACCTGCCGGTTCAGTCGGGCTCGGACCGGATCCTGAAAGCGATGAACCGGGGCCATACGGCCGATCACTACCGGGACATCATCGCCCGCGTTCGCGCGGCCCGCCCGGACATCGCGGTGGCAACCGACCTCATCGTGGGCTTTCCCGGCGAGACCGATGCCGATTTCGAAGCGACGATGCAGCTCGTGCGCGATATCGGGTATGCTGTGGCCTACTCGTTCAAGTATTCCTCGCGCCCCGGCACACCGGCAGCCGAAATGCACGGGCATCTGCCCGAAGCCGTGAAGGACGAACGCCTGCAAGCCCTCCAGACACTGTTGCGCGACCAGCAGACGGCGTTCAACCAGTCCCAGATCGGCCGTGTCCTGCCGGTACTGGTCACGGGGAAGGGGCGCAATGCCGGTCAGATGCACGGGCGGTCGCCCTATCTCCAGGCTGTTCATTTCGGCGGAACCGACGCTGCCCTGAACCAGTTTGTTGACCTCAGGATTGTCGGCGCCAGCCTCAATTCGCTTACCGGAGAACGTGTGCGCGCCCGAGAGACGGCCTCGTGAGCGCGAAACGCCCGTCTTCCCCCGAAAACGTCAGCCGCGTCTACACGGTCAGTCAGGCCGAGCGCCTGCGCGATCTTTGCGGCCCGCATCACCGCAACCTCGCCTTACTCGAGACCCGTCTGAAACAGCACGGACTGCGCGCCGAAAGCCAGGGCGGCGGTATCCGGCTGGATGGCACCGAAGAAGGCGTGTCGATAGCGGAGGCCGCGCTTGCCGAGTTCGAGCGCCGCCTGCGCAACGGGTCCGAGCCAACGGAAATGGAGCTCGACGGCGCGCTGCAGGCGGCCCTGTCGCCGTCGCAATCGTTCAACGCCCTGAAGGGTCTGCGCAAGCCGGTCACCGCGATGACGCGCGGACAGGCCCGTTATATCGAGCTGCTGTCGCAGCCGGACAATGCGCTGGTGTTTGGCGTCGGACCGGCGGGGACCGGCAAGACCTTTCTCGCTGTGGCGACCGGCGTGGCCGAACTGCAGGCCGGTCTTCGCCAGCGCCTGATCGTGACACGGCCGGCGGTTGAAGCCGGCGAGAAGCTCGGCTTCCTGCCGGGCACGCTGGAGGAAAAGGTCGATCCCTACATGCTGCCGATCTGGGACTCGCTGCGCGAGCTGATGGGTCAGGAGCAGATGGAGCGGCGCATGTTGCGCGGCGAGATTGAAGTGGCGCCGATCGCCTTCATGCGCGGACGCACGCTGAAGAATGCCTTTGTCATCGTGGACGAGGCCCAGAACACGACCGTCGCCCAGATGAAGATGGTGTTGACCCGGCTCGGCCGGGACAGCCGCATGGTGGTGACCGGCGACCCCGACCAGGTGGACCTGCCGGGAAGCCAGGCGTCCGGCCTCAAGCATGCCCTCAAGATCCTCGACCACGTCGAAGGGATCGTGACCCACCGCCTGACAGCGGCTGACGTGGTCCGCCATGGTCTCGTCAGCCGGATCATCGATGCCTATGCGGCTGCAGGCGAGAGCTGAGCCGGCCCATGATTGATCTTGCGCTGATCGTCGATGGGGAGGCCTGGACCGCTCTTGGCGATCTGGAAGCCCTCTCCAACCGAGCTTTTGCGGCCGCCGCCAAGGAGGAGCCCGCCGAAGGACTCGTGTCCCTGCTGCTGACCGATGACGCCGAGCTACACCAGTTGAACCGGGACTTCCGGGGTAAGGACAAGCCGACGGACGTGCTCTCCTTCCCGGCGCTGCCGATGGACCGGCCGCTGCTCGGCGATATCGCCGTGGCCCACGGCGTGGCCTCGCGGGACGCGGCCGTTCAGGGTAAAAAGCTCGATGATCACCTCGCCCATCTGCTGATTCACGGCTATCTTCATCTCCTCGGACACGATCACGAGATGCCTGAGGAGGCTGTCCGGATGGAGACCAAGGAGATACGGGCGCTTGCGTCGCTCGGCATAGCCAATCCATATCTGCTCTGCGACACAGGCCCCGATGAGTGATTCTGATTCTTCCGATGCCCCGTCTACAGGGCGATTGCGCGGTCTCTTCGGCTTCCGGCGCAAGCCGACTGCCGCGCAGACTGCCGCCGTCGCCGAAGCCGCTGCCGCCGAGGGCGGCGCGCCGCAGGTCATGCGCTTGCGGGTAGCGGAATTCGAGCAGCTCCGGGTGTTCGACGTCATGGTGCCGCGCGCCGAGATCAAGGCGGTTGAGGCCGGCACCGAGTTTCCCGAGCTGCTGAAGTTCTTCGCCGAAGTCACCCATTCGCGCCTGCCGGTGTTTCGCGAAACGCTCGATGACCCGATTGGCTTCGTGCACATCAAGGATGTGGTCAGCGAACTGGCAAAGGACGGCATCCCGCCCAAGCGGCCGCTTGAGCGCCTGCACCGCGAAGTGCTCTACGTGCCCCCGTCGATGAAGCTCACCGATCTCCTCGTGAAGATGCAGGCAACCCGCATCCATCTCGCCCTGGTTGTCGATGAGTATGGTGGCACGGACGGGCTCGTGTCTCTGGAAGACCTCGTTGAAGTCATCGTCGGGGACATCGAAGACGAACACGACGACGATGATCCGATGTTCCTGCGCCGCAGCGCCCGTATCTGGGAGGCAGACGCCCGCATGGAGGTGGACGAGTTCACCGAAGAGTCCGGCGTGGACCTCGGCCTGACCGACATTGACGCCGATATCGACACGTTGGGGGGTATTGCCGTTGCGCTGGCCGGCAAGGTGCCGCTGCGCGGCGAAATCCTGCGGCACCCGGGGGGAACCGAACTCGAAATCATGGATGCAGACACCCGCCGCGTCCGGCGGCTGAAACTGCGCCTTCCCGAGCCCCCCGCTTCCCCGACTTCCGAGGAGTAGAGTTACATGTCCACCGCTGTCCGCAGCCACGGCTTCACGGCTTTGGGCCCCTTGCACGAGTCGCTTGCCCGGATGACGGGCTGGACCGCCGCAGGCTTCGCGGCGCTGTTCGGGGCCATCGCGGCCTTCGCGTTTGCGCCGTTCCACTTCAGCGCGGTGCTCGCCGTCTCGTTCCCGGCCCTGATCTGGCTGATCGACGGCGCGCGGTCGCACAAGCGGTGGGGCAGGGCGGTCGCGCTGCGCGGCTGGGCGTTCGGGACCGGATTCTTTTTCGTCAGCATGCACTGGACGGCGATGCCGTTCCTGGTGAACCCGGCTGAACATCTTGCCTTCATCTGGCTGCCGCTGATTGTCCTGCCGGCCGGCATGGGACTGATCTGGGGCGCCTGCGCGGCCATGGCCGGCGCGTTCTGGTCAGCCTCGCCTTCGCGCATCTTCGTCTTTGCGCTGTTCTTCGTGATCGCCGAATGGGTCCGCGGCCACTTGTTTGGCGGCTTTCCCTGGAACCTGCCGGGCACGACCTGGATCCCCGGCGGCGCCTTGTCTCAGGCCGCCTCGCTCGGCGGCGTCTACTGGCTGACATTGTTGACTGTGTTCGTCATGTCGGCGCCGGCCGCCTTGGTGGATACACGCGACGCGCGCGGCCTCGGCTTGCGCCTGGCGCCCGCATTCGGCGCGGTGATCATCCTGGCCTTCGGCTGGGCCTGGGGGGCGGAACGCACCGCAGAGCGCTCCGCGCTGACGGACCAGAACGTGGTGATCATGGACGCCGGCGTTCCGCAGGCGGAATGGGACCGGCTCCCGTCGGAGCCGGTTCTGGGCGTTTATGTCAGCCTGCTGAATTATCCGGACAGCAAGCCCGGCGATATCGTCGTCTGGCCGGAAGGCGCCGTGCCGGGATTCCTGCTGCAGGAGTCTGCCTCGCTGGATGCCATTTCGGCATATATCGGCGAGCGGACGCTGATCGTCGGTGCGACCCGTTATGAGTGGTTCACGGACGAAACACCCGTCTACTATAACAGCCTCGCCGTACTTGATGCGTCGGCCAATCAGACGGGCCCGATTTCGCTCTACGACAAGCACCGCCTGGTGCCGTTCGGCGAGCTGGCAGCGGTCGATTTCATTCCGTTCGGACGTGAGTTTGCAACCCTTCTGCCGCCGACAACGCAGCGGCTGGCGGCGTCCGGATTCCGCCCCGGCGCCGGCGCAACGGCGATTGATGCCGGCAAGTTGCCGCCGTTCGTTGCGTTGATCTGCTACGAGGGCCTGTTCCCGGAGATCACCCGCAAGGCTAACCTGACGGACCGGGCCCAATGGATCGTGCTCGTCTCGAACGACGCCTGGTTCGGCGCCGGCATGGGCCCGGCGCAGCACTATGCGCAGAACCGGTACCGGGCGATTGAAACCGGTCTGCCGCTGGTACGGGCGGCCAACCGGGGCGTGTCTGGCATCGTCGATGGTTTTGGCCGCGAAACCATGCGGACGTTGCCGGCTGAAACCGCGCCGGATGGTTGGTCGACGACCTATGGCCGCGACCGGATCCCCGAGCCGGCACCCCTGACCGTTTACCAGACGCGTCTCGGCGCAGGCCTGTTCTGGTTCAGCCTCTGTCTTTTCGCGCTACTGGCCTTCCTGAGCTGGAGGCGTTAAGTCCGTAATTTCCAGGGCGCCGCATGCCAAACGGGGTGGATGATGACGGACAGCAAGCTTCCGAGCGGAATCGACCGGGTCGTCGGACAGCGTATCCGTTGGCGCCGCCGCGAGTTGAAGCTGACGCAGGAACGCCTGGGCGAGCTCCTTGAGCTGACATTCCAGCAGGTCCAGAAATACGAGAAGGGTGTCAACCGGGTATCGGCGGGCCGCCTCTACGAGATTGCCGGCGTGCTGGGCGTGCCGATCAACTATTTCTTCGAAGGCGCCGAGGAGTTCCTGGACGCAGAACAATCCGAATTCGCCGAAGACGAAGACGAGCCCCACGCCCCGGTGATGACGCCGGAGATGTTGGAGCTGATCTCGGCGTTCCAGAAGATCGAGGATGTGTCGCTGCGCAAATCGCTCCTCAACACGGTCCGCGCGGCCGCGTCCGCGTTTGACAACCGCTCGGGCCAGAGCTGAGCGCCCGGCATGGACGCTAAGGATCGCAAAGACCTGAGGGATCGCCCGATCCGGACGTTCGGGCGTACCGGCGGACGGGCCCTGTCGCCGCGCCAGCAGACCCTGTTCGAAACCCGGCTCGGCCATTGGCGCGTTCCGGCCCCGTTGCCGCCCCGGCTCGACCCGCAGGACCTTTTCATCACCACCGGACCTGTCTGGCTCGAGATCGGTTTCGGCGGCGGCGAACATCTGGTGGCGCAGGCCGCCGCCCATCCAGGCACCGGGTTCATCGGCTGCGAGCCGTTTGTGGAAGGCGTGGCCAAGGCGATTGCCGGGATCGAGGACAACGGCCTGAAGAACGTCCGTCTGTGGCCAGATGATGCGCGCCTCCTGCTCGAAGCGCTCGCGCCGGGCTCGGTCGAGCGGGTGTTCGTGCTGTTTCCCGACCCGTGGCCGAAGCGGCGACAGCAGAAGCGGCGGCTGGTGCAGCCTGCCTTCACCGCCGCCCTGGCGCAGGTGCTGATGCCGGGCGGCCAGGTGAGGTTTGCGACCGACGTGGCCAGCTACGCCGACGAGGCGCTGCTCGCCTTTGCCGGGGGCGGGCTGTTCGAGTGGACTGCAACCTGCGCTGACGACTGGCGCCGTCCGCCCAAGGACCATGTCACGACGCGCTACGAAACCAAGAAACTCGGCGATTGCGCCCCCGTCTGGTTGGATTTTCGCCGGGTCTGAGCCTGTGGATAATGTTGACGTTTTGAGCTTTTTGTGCGCTTATAATCGGCATCGAAACCGGTCGGTCTGAATATCAAGACCCCGTCAGACCGACGGCACTGACTTTCCCTCCCCCGCTTTCGATGGGCACCAGCCTGTCGCAATCCCGCGGCTGCTGCGGCCCGGAACGGTAAAGGAAGGCCATAATGGCAACCGGAAAAGTCAAGTGGTTCAACGACCAAAAAGGTTTCGGCTTCATCAAGCCGGATGAAGGTGGTGCGGACGTTTTCGTTCACATTTCCGCCGTTGAGCGCTCGGGCCTGCGCACACTCGCAGAAAACCAGTCGATCCAGTATGAACTGCACAAAGACGAACGCCGCGGCAAAACCTCGGCAGTGGACCTGAAAGTCCTCTAAGTCTGACGGCCCGCCCAGGGTCAGGAAGCGGCGGCCGGGCTTTGCCCGGGCCGCCGTTTTTTCATTGACCTCTCCCTGCTGACCGGCAACATAAGGTAGAGCGAAAATGGGGGGCTAGTTGAATGACTGAAAAATGGGCGGTTGCCGGCTTGGCAATCATGGGCCTCGTCGTGGGGGCTGCAGCTGCGGAAATCACTGATGCGGATGTGTTGAACTACAACGCGGCTGTGGCGTCCGGAAACGTTGAGCAGATCCGGGCCGCAGCGCAGCAGCTTGCGAGCGCGGCGATCGCAAGCGAGGGCGACCCACAGGCAAGTCTGATTGCTTATGAGTCGGGCTGGGTGCTCTGCCAGATCGGCGCTTGCGCCGAGGCTCTTCCGGCTGCGGAGTTTGCGGCGGCGCAGGCCGGTGGGCCAGAAGGGGCCACGCTGCTCAAGGCGTTCGCGGCGTGGAAGGTCAATCCGTCAGTCGCGAATGAAAAATCTGTTGATGCTGCGCTTGGTGCGATACAGAGCGCCCCGCCCACAGGGCTGTCAACGTCCGCAGTTCGTGAACGCTATGCCAGCGAATTGCAGAGCCGGAACTTTGACGACGCGGCCAGGCTGGCGCAACTTGCCACAGCGCATTTCGCCGCTGGCGGTGAGGCGTACGAACGGTATCTGATCGAGGCCCGAACCATCGACATCAGTTCCCGCTTCAATGTAAAGCCGAAGGCTTCCCAGCTGGAAGAAATGATCCATCTTCGCGGCGAGCTGTCGCGCAGCCAGCACCTGTACGGCGACAATGTTCCGGACTGGATGGAAAAGAGTTTCTGGGTCGCGAACGCGTGGCAAAGCGCGATGAACGCTTTCTTTTCGTCTGAGGGAAAACCGGGCGTCAGTGAAAAGCGCGCGGAACAAATTCTAGAATCCTATGAAAACGGGCTGGAGCAGGCGGACGCGAAAGCGGCTGATGTTGATCCCGAGCCGAAGCTGCCGCTCTGCGAAGGCAATTTCGTCCGGAAGCCTGCCATGCGATATCCTTCCGGAATGGGAAGCAAGGGACAATTTGGTGCCTTGATCGTCCGGTTCAGGTTTGAAGAGGGCAAGGTTCGTGATCCCGAAGTCCTGGCCGCTGTTCCCATGGATGGGTTCCGGGACGAAGTTCTGAAGACGATTTCGAAATGGTATTTCAAGCCCAGTGTCGATCCTGCAAAGGCAGGATGCACTCTCAACCGGGACAGTCTCATCCAGGAGTTTGTATTCTCCCTCCAATAAGTCCGCACTGGCCCCCTCGACAGACCGGCAATTCGCGACTATCTAGCCGCCAAGTCGAAATATATCGACGGCGGGTCCGGAAACGGGTCCGCCGTTTTTCTTTATCCGGATTTGCCGCGCCGCGCATGATTGCACTGACTGAACAGGAACGCCGCCTGCTGGACCTGCTCCGCCCCGTTGCGGAAGGGCTCGGCATGGAAATCGTGCGCCTGCGGGTCTCCGGAGGCCGCCGGCCGCACCTGCAGGTCATGGCCGAGCGGGCAGGGGGCGCGCCAACGGATGTCGAGGATTGCGCCCGCCTCAGCCGGGCCATGGGGCCGGTTCTGGAAGAGGCCGACCCGATCTCGGAGGCCTATATCCTCGAGGTGTCCACGCCCGGCATCGACCGGCCGCTGACCCGCCCGGGCGATTTTGCCCGGTGGATCGGCCATGCAGCCCGGATCGAACTGGCGCGCCCGATTGATGGCCGCCGCCGGTTCACCGGCACGATCGTGTCGGAAGACGCAGACGGTGTGCATATCGAACTCGACGACGAGACCGAGCTGGTTGCCGGCGTCCATGAAATGAGCCGGGCGAGCCTTGTGCTGACCGACGAACTGATCGAAGCGGCGCGCGCAAGCGGAAACCTGCCGCCCCAGCCTGACGAAGACATGCTCGACGATTTTGAAATCGACGAGTCCGAAGACGACACAGACGAAGAGACAGGAGATCTCCAATGACCACCGTAGGCGTTTCCGCCAACCGGCTTGAAATCCTGCAGATCGCCAAGGCGGTCGCGGAAGAGAAGTCGATCGACCAGCGTATCGTGATCGAAGCGATGCAGGAAGCCATCGAAAAGGCAGCCAAGGCGAAGTACGGTCAGGAGCATGACATCCGTGCCCGGATCGACATGGCGACGGGTGAGCAGTCGCTCTGGCGTGTGCAAACGGTGGTCAGCGATGAGAACTTCGATGACGAAGCCAAGCAGCTGCGTCTGGCTGAAGCCAAGAAGATCGACCCTTCGCTGGAAATCGGAAGCGAGCTGAAGGAAGAACTGCCGCCCTTCGACTTCGGCCGCGTTGCCGCCCAGACTGCAAAGCAGGTCATCACGCAGAAGGTGCGCGATGCCGAGCGCGAACGTCAGTACAATGAATACAAGGACCGCGTCGGCGAAGTCATCAACGGCATTGTCAAGCGCGTCGAGTATGGCCACGTGATCGTCGATCTCGGCCGCGCCGAAGGCATCATCCGCCGCAATGACGGTATCCCGCGCGAAAACTTCCAGCCGAACGACCGCGTGCGCGCCTATCTCTACAAGGTCAGCCGCGAGCTGAAAGGCCCGCAGATCTTCCTGTCGCGCGCCGCGCCGGACTTCATGCGCAAGCTGTTCGCGCAGGAAGTGCCGGAAGTGTACGAAGGCGTCATCCAGATCAAGGCTTGCGCCCGCGACCCGGGCAGCCGCGCCAAGATCGGTGTCATCTCGAACGATTCCTCGATTGATCCCGTCGGCGCCTGCGTCGGTATGCGTGGCGCGCGCGTCCAGGCCGTCGTTGGTGAGCTGTCGGGCGAGAAGATCGACATCATCCCGTGGAACTATGACGCGGCCACGTTCATCGTGAACGCGCTGCAGCCGGCCGAAGTGTCCAAAGTGGTGCTTGATGAAGATGAGCGCCGCGTCGAAGTGGTTGTCGCCGATGACCAGTTCCCGCTGGCCATTGGCCGCCGCGGCCAGAACGTCCGCCTCGCCTCGCAGCTCACCGGCTGGCAGATCGACCTGATCACCGAATCCTCGGATTCGGAACGCTACCAGAAGGAATTCCAGGAGCGCACCGATTTGTTCATGAAAGCTCTGGATGCGGACGAAACGCTCGCCCAGTTGCTCGCGTCGGAAGGCTTCGAGTCGGTCGAAGAGATCGCCTTCGTTGCCCCGGAAGACTTCATCACCATCGAAGGCTTCGACAAGGACGTCGCCGAAGAGCTGCAGGAACGGGCGCGCGAGTTCCTCGACCGCGTGGCGGTCGAGAACGACACCAAGCGCCGCGAACTCGGCGTCGAGGATGCCGTGATGGAACTCGAAGGCATGACCCCGTCCTTTGCCGTGAAACTTGGCGAACAGGGCGTGAAGACCGTCGAGGATGTGGCCGGTCTGGTGCCGGACGACATCACGGGCTACCGCGAACCGGGACCGGATGGGAAACCGGTCTGGGTCGAAGGTATCCTGAAGAAGGGCGAAATGCGCAAGGACGACGCCCAGATGTTCATCATGAAGGCGCGCGTCCTCGCGGGCTGGATCGAACAGGAAGCGATCGACGCGATGCTCGCCGAACAGGCCGGCGCCGAAGACGATGCGCCGGAGCTGACGGAAGAGGAGCGCGCGCTCCTCGCCCTCGGCGAACTGGGCAACAATGATGATGACGACACCGACGCCCTCGCAGAGGAACTCGGTATCGATCTGGCAGACCTGCAGACGGAGGGCGGCGATGAAGAAGCCGTACCCGAGCAGTGAACCGGGTCTGATCCCCGAAAATGAGATGGACAGCGACGGCGATGCTTCGGCATCGCCGGAGCGCCAGTGCGCGGTCACCCGTGAGCGTCTCCCCAAGGAGGCGATGCTGCGGTTTGTTCTGTCGCCGGACAATGTCGTCATGCCCGACCTTGCGGCCCGTCTGCCAGGGCGCGGCGTCTGGGTCACGGCCGAGCGGCGCCATGTCGATACAGCCGCATCGAAGGGCGCCTTTGCGCGCGGCTTCAAGACCAGTGTGACGGTCCCTACCGACCTTTCGGACCTGACGGAACGCCTGTTGCTCAAGCGCTGCATCGATCTGCTCGGGCTTGCCCGCAAAGCCGGGCAGGCGGTGCAGGGACACGACCAGGTCCGGGACGCGCTGCGCGGCGCAGAACCGGCCTTTCTCCTCGAAGCGTCGGACGGTGCCGAGGATGGGCGCAAGAAGGTGTATTTTCTGGCGAAAGCGATATATAGCGCGGTGAAAGTGGCCGGTGCACTGAGCGCACAGGAATTGGGCATGGCTTTCGGACGCGACCGTGTGATACACGGCCTCGTCCGTCGTGGCGCCATTGCGAAGAACTGGGAGACCGCCTACCGGCGCCTCACCGGGTTTCGCCTGGCGCCGGAACTTGACTGGTTCCCAGAACCGGATCGGTAACGAAATCATGCCGGACCGCATGGGCGGGCCGGCCAAGAATGTGATATGTAGGACGTATGAGCGACAACAACGATCAAGGCAATTCCGGTGGGCGCAAGCCGCTGACCGTCGTGCGGAAAACCTCCGGCACGGTGAAGCAAAGTTTCAGTCACGGCCGCTCCAAGCAGGTCGTGGTCGAAACCAAGAAACGCCGGCCTGTCACGGCAGGTGGACCCGGCGCGCCAGGGCAGTCTTCGGAAGCGTCCGCGCCGGCCGGCGAGTCTATGGAATCGAAGCTGATCGCGCTGGCGTCAAAGCTCGGCATCACGGTGGACGAGCTGAAGGCCCGCCAGAAGGTTCTTGAGCAACGCAAGGCCGAAGAGACCGCGCGCGCCAAGGAAAATGAAAAGGAAATGGCCGCCCAGGACCGTCTGCGCACCGAACAGGAGCGCAAGGCCGCCGAGGGCCGCGAGCGCGATGAAGCGGAAGCGCGCCGCAAGGCCGAGGAAGAAGCCCGCAAGGTTGCGGAAGTCACCGCGCTTACCCGCACAGAAAAGACTGACCGCCCTCCCGTCAAGGCGCGCACCCGCGCCGACACGGCTGCTCCGGCGGCCGTCGTGCCGGTCGAGGAAGACGACGCAGGCCGCGCTAAGCGCAGCTCCGGCGGCAAGGCGGTCAAGGATGACCGCGCCGGCGGAGGCGACCGCGCCCGCGAAGCCGCCGCCCGCAGCCGGGACACCGGCGAGCGCCGTCGCGGCAAACTGACGATCGCCTCGGCGCTCGGTGATGATGCGGATCGCCAGCGGTCCCTCGCCTCGGTGCGCCGCGCCCGCGAGCGCGAACGCGAACGCAAGATGGGCGGCGGGGGTGACCGCGAGAAAGTCTCGATCGAAGTCACGCTGCCTGAAACCATCACGCTGCAGGATCTCGCCCAGCGTATGAACGAGCGCGTCGCCGACGTTGTGAAGTTCATGTTCAAGCAAGGCGAAATGCTGCGCGGCAACGACATCATCGATGCCGACACGGCTGAGCTGATCGCGTCGGAATTCGGACACACCGTGAAACGCGTGTCGGAGGCAGACGTTGAAATCGGCCTCGAAGGCGTTGCCGACGATGAAGGCGAACTGCTGCCGCGTGCGCCGATCGTGACCATCATGGGCCACGTAGACCACGGCAAGACCTCGCTGCTGGACGCCTTGCGCAAGACCGATGTGGTCTCGGGCGAAGCCGGCGGCATCACGCAACACATCGGTGCCTACCAGGTTCAGCTGAAATCCGGCGAACGCATCACCTTCCTCGACACGCCGGGCCACGCGGCCTTCACGGCGATGCGCGCGCGCGGCGCCAATGCGACGGACATTGCCGTCCTCGTGGTGGCGGCCAATGATTCAGTGATGCCGCAGACGATCGAATCCATCAATCACGCAAAGGCCGCCGGCGTTCCGATCATCGTGGCGGTCACCAAGACCGACCTGTATGACGCCAACCCGGAAAAGGTCCTGACCGACCTTCTGCAGCACGACATCCAGGTCGAGGCCATGGGCGGCGTGACGATGGCGGTGAAGGTTTCGGCAAAGACCGGCGAAGGCCTCGACGAGCTGACCGATGCCATCTCGCTGCAGGCCGAAGTGCTGGAGCTGAAAGCCAACCCGAACCGCGAAGCGGACGGCGTGGTGATTGAATCCAAGCTCGACAAGGGCCGCGGCCCTGTGGCGACTGTGCTGATCCGGCGCGGGACGCTGAAGCGCGGCGACATTGTCGTGGCCGGTGCCCAGTGGGGCAAGGTGCGCGCGCTCGTCGACGAGCGCGGCCAGCAGCTCAGCGAAGCTGGCCCCTCGCTTCCGGTGGAAGTGCTGGGTCTCGACGGCGCGCCTGATCCGGGCGAGGCCCTCGTGGTTGTCGACAGCGAATCGCGGGCTCGCGAGATCACGGAATACCGTATCCGGACGAAACGCCAGGTGGCAGGCAATGCCGGTGTGGCAGCCCGCGTCTCGCTCGATCAGCTGCTCAGCCGCCTGAAAGACGGCGCGATCGAAACGCGCGAGCTGCCGATCGTCCTCAAGGCCGACGTGCAGGGTTCCGTCGAGGCCATTTCGATGTCGCTCGACAAGATTTCGACCGAAGAAGTCCGGGGCCGGGTGGTTCACGGCGCGGTCGGCGGGATTTCGGAATCCGATGTCCTGCTCGCCAAGTCGTCGAGCGCGCCGATCTTCGCGTTCAACGTCCGTGCCAACAAGCAGGCGCGCGATCTTGCCGAGCGCGAAGGCGTGGAGATCCGCTACTACTCGGTCATCTATGACCTGATCGACGACGTCAAAGCGACGCTGTCTGGCATGCTGGCGCCGGAGAAGCGCGAAACCTTCCTCGGCTATGCGGACATCCTCGAAGTCTTCAACATCACCAAGACCGGCAAGGTTGCCGGCTGCCGGATTTCCGAAGGCAAGGTTCTTCGCGGTTGCGGCGTGCGCCTCTTGCGCGACAACGTGGTTATCCACGAGGGCCGCCTGAAGACGCTGAAGCGCTTCAAGGATGAAGTGACCGAAGTGAACGCCGGCATGGAATGCGGCATGGCCTTCGAACGCTATGAAGACATTCGCGTCGGCGATAAAATTGAATGCTTCCAGGTAGAAGAAATCGCAAGGACGCTCGCTTAATCGTCTTCCTGATGAGCGAGTCCCTGTCGGTTTCCGGGCGGCTGAAAAGCCGCGATTTGAAGCGCCTGATCCGGATGAGCCGGACCGGGACCGTCGGGCCGACCGCGTTGTACTATGCCGGCCTGACGGCGCCGATCATTTCGGCCAGTGTCGCGCTGCTCGCCAAGGACGTCGCCCGTTCGCTCGACTGGGATGCGCTCTCCCAGCTCATGGTCTCGGCCAACCTGGCGGCGTTTGCTGGCATTGCCTGGTATGTGATCTTCATGCGCTGGTCCTCTCGCCACCGGCCGGGCCGCGGCACGGAGAGCCATCTCGACACGGCGGTCCTGGCGACCCCCGACGTGCTGGTGGTCTGCCGGGGCGCCGTCGAGACCCGGATCGCGTGGAACGGCGTGCACAAGGCCTCGTCCAGCAACGGGCACCTTGCAGTCTTTGCAGACGGCGCCGATATGCTGATCATCCCGGACGACTGGTTTGGCCGCGATTCTGCGCGCTGTACCGCGTTCAAGGACTATGTGACCGCAAAGGTGTGCCGCTGATGGCCCGCAAACCCTCCTCTCCCGGCCTCCCGTCCCAGCGTCAGCTGCGCGCCGGAGAGATCATCCGCCACGCCCTCGCCGAGCTCATCGCGCGCGAGGATTTCCGCGATCCTGAACTGGCCGGTGTGCTGGTCACGGTCGGCGAGGTGCGCTGCTCGCCGGACCTGAAACGCGCCAATATCTTCGTCACGCCGCTGGGCGATGATACCGAAGCCGGGCGCACCAGGCTGGCCGGCGCGCTGAACCGGGCCGCCGCGTTCCTGCGGGGACGCCTCGGCCGCGAGATCGAGCTCAAGTTCACGCCGGAGCTGCACTTCATCGCGGACAAATCCTACGATGAGGCGACCGCGATTGACCGCCTGCTGTCAGACCCCCGCGTCAAACGCGATCTCGAATAGAGGCTCGGACCGCCGGGCGCCTGCTCAGCCAAACTTGGCGCGGGCGGCCGCCGACTTGACCGGCAGGACTTCGAATCCCGCCTCGAGAACGGCGTCGAGCGTGCGGGCCAGGCGGTCAGGATCGCAGCCTTCCGGCGTCGGGTTTTTCTGGACATCGTGCGTGAAGAAGATCAGCCAGCCATTGGCAGCGCGCGCCGTGTCAACCAGCGCGGCAATGTCCGTGCTGGCTTCCCACCGCTTGTCGAGCGGATTGGCGCGCAGCTCGGAGAAATCCATCCGCTTTGAATTGATGCCCCGCCGGACCCCGCGGGCGATCGGAAACAGGCTGGCGGCGGCCGCCTTGATGGCGAAGTTCACATCCCCGAACGGATAGGCAAACGACACCGGCCGGACATCGCCCAACCGGTCCTGGAAATACCGGGCATTCTCCGCCACGCTTGCGCGCAGGCGCGCCGGGCCTTCTGCCGGGTACGGAACATGGTCGAAGGCGTGGCAGCCGATCTCGTGCCCGTTGGCGGCCAGCGCTTTCAGGCTGCTCGCCGAGAAGTGGGGAAGGTCGCGGTAGTCGCTGCCTTCAAGGCTTCCGCAGGCATAGAACGTGCCGCAGATGCCGCGCGATTCCAGCAGCGCCGCGCCGGCTTCGGCGGCGCTTTCGGGGAAATCGTCGAACGAGAAACTGGCCAGCGGCCGGGTGAGTTTCGAGTGTGCCACATGCAGCGGCAGCCGCCGGACAAGGCCGCGCTCGATCCGGGCAATCAATCCGCTCATGGGCCGGCTCCCGAAACGGCGCTCAGGCGGAGCGTCACAATCCCGGCTTCGGCAAAGGGCAGGTTGCCGCGGCGCACAAACCCTTCGTCCGTTGCGACAAAGCCGAGGCTTTGCAGCATGCGCGCCGAGGCGGCATTCTTTTCAGTCGCCCGGTAACGGGCTCGCATCTCGGCCGGCGCGCCCCATGCGCTGCGCAGGTATTCGAACAGCGCATTCTCGACACGCTTGCGCTGCACGCGGCAGCTCATGAAGAAACTCTCGATCTCGGCGCGGTGCGGGTCGGCGACGACAAAACCAATGATTCCATAGTCTCCGAACTTGTCGCTGCAGCTGAGCACATGCGTCCGGCCGGCCTCGCCCAACATCGCTCTCAGTTCGGCGCGGTCGTAGCGTGCGCCGGAAAAGTTCAGCTGGTTGGTCCGCTGGGTCAGCTCGAACACCCTCTCCAGCGAGGCGCCGTCAAGATGGCTGACCCGCAGTTCGATCCGGCAGTCGCGAAGGAATTGGAGGTAATCGCTGCCCGAAGCCTGAAACACCGCCTGGCGGGTTTCTTCGGTCTGGTACATCGCCCGCCGCCGCGCCGATTCGGTAGTTGCCGGGACATCAAACAGGGGATGATCCTGCAGCCCGTCCAACAGCGCGGAATCGATGACCGTGACGCCGTTCACGCTGCTTTGCACCTCGGCCCGCTCGAAGGGCTGGTCGTCAATGAACACGAACGTGTCGCTGCCGATGTCCAGCAGCTCTGCGATCTGGCGAACGGACACACTTTTCGGGCCCCAGCCGATCTGCGGAAACAGGAAATAATCCCGGAGGCCGAACTGCTCGAGCGCGGCGAGGGCCGGTTCGGGGTCATTCTTGGAGGCGACCGACATCAGGATCCCGCGCGCGTCCAACTGCTTGATCAGCTCAACCGCTTCGGGCCGGACGCGCAGGCCTTCGATGCCGTCTTCCGCCAGCACGCCTTCCCAGAGCGTGTCATCCAGGTCCCAGACGACGCATTTCGCCGTCTTGCGTTTCGCCGGCGCGCCGGCGCTCCCCGCGTTCAGGGATTGACCCGTCTGCGCGCGTACGAAGTCCGTCAGCCCGAACACGATCGGCACGGGCGGCGCATCGCCGACAGGTTCGATCTGCACGAGGAACGGCGCATCCAGTGGAATCATCCGTTTGATGTCGTCGGCGGGAACGAGCCACCGGCCATAGCCGGGCCGGATCTCGAAAGGTGACTGGAAAAGCGTATCGCCGGCCTTGGCGAGATCGAGAATCGTCAGGGTAAACGGAATGGGCGCAGCGTGCCTCGCGGGATCCAGCCAAGTTTCAACGACAAAATGGCTACCGGCATCGTCCGCCTCGCGGGGCCCGGCCTTGAGGGCGTTCCACCGGCCAATCAGCCCGCCCGACACGCGCCTCGGCAATCCTGTAGTATTCAGCCGCGCCGACACCCAGGCATCGCGCTCTTCGCGCCGGTCCGCGTCAGCCAGCGGCACCAGCTGTGAGGGGCCCTGTCCTTCGAGTTTGCCCCAGCGCCGGAACTGGATCTGCACCAGTTGCAGCCCTTCGGCGGCGGAAAGGCGCTCGATGCCGCGGTCAAACCGGCGGCAATGCAGGTCGGCGCGCGGCGTGTAGAACACACACTGGCTGTAGCAGGTGGGAAACGCGCACTCCGAACAATGCTCGCCCCAGACAATGACTGAACGGGCAGCCAAGCGGGACCGGAAGTCCGCCATCTGCGCAAGCACATCACCGGGCACAGCTACCGAAATTGCGTCTGGCTCAAAGAGAGCGGTACTCTTCACGGCGTTGCCACGTTTCTCAGTCCTGCCAAGCGCTTGCGCCCGGATCTGGCCGGAGCTTGCCCTTCATATCGAACCGGCCACAGGGCGTCCATGCCGGTTCGCGCGTGCCGCGAAACGGCTGGCCCGTTTCACCAATTGCCCTCATTTTGCCTTGTCCGGCTTGCAAGTAGCGCCTGGATTGCCTTCAACGCCATTTGCAGACTGCCCGGGGAGCGCTTCATGGACCGCCAGACACTCGACATGGAAGGCGCACGCCAGGGCGAAGTGTCAGCCGCTTCGCTGCAGCTGGGCGACGACACGATCGCCATTCGCCGCATCGCGACGATGAGCGTCGAGCGCCACGAATTCTTCCCCTGGGACACCGCCGCCAATCGCCAGACCCAGGGCGTCTACGCCACGAGCTGCGTCGGTTTCCTGTTCTTCGGGCTGGTCGGCATTGCGGCCTGGGCGGTGATGTCGGCCAATCCGGAAGCCGGGATCCTCGCCTTGTTCGCCGGCCTGTTCCTGATGCTGGTGGGCCTCTTTCTCGGTGCGCGCGCGGCGATGATCGCGGTGAAGCTCAAGAAGAAGGAGCCGTACTACCGGCTTCTGATCGGCACATCGGATGGCCGCCAGATTCCGCTCGTCGACAACAACCGCGACGTTCTGATCAAGATCCGCGATGTGGTGCGCCACAAGATGGATACCGGCGATGCATCGGTGACGGGCGACTTCGACCTGAACCTCGACATGGTGAACCTGCGCCTGCCGCGAAGTGCCACCCCGCCTGCCGCCCCGCCCCGCGCGGCAGAACCCGATCTGCCCGGCGGGGAGGGGAGCGCCCCCTCGGCGACCCCGTAGCCCGTCCTTGCAGGGGATGGATTGACGAGGCCGCCCGGTTGCCGCTAAGCGGCCCGCTTCGAATACAAGACCCGGACGCGCGTTCGACCCGCCCGCTCGGCACCTTTGGAGACCGACTTGTCCCGTCAGAGAAAACGCAAGGGCGAGCCCGTCACGGGCTGGCTGAACCTGTTCAAACCCGTGGACATGACCTCCACCCAGGCGGTCGCCATCATCAAGCGCCTGTTCAATGCCGAGAAGGTCGGCCATGGCGGCACGCTTGATCCGTTGGCGGACGGAATCCTGCCCATCGCCCTCGGCGAAGCCACCAAGACCGTCCAGTGGGCCATGGACGCTCACAAGGAATACGTCTTCACCATCCGCTGGGGCGTCTCCACCGCCAGCCAGGATGCCGAAGCCGAAATCACCGCGACGTCGGATGTGCGCCCCGCGCGCGAGGCTGTCGAGGCGGCGCTGAAGGCCTATGTCGGCACCATCCACCAGATCCCGCCGAAATACTCCGCCATCAAGGTCGCGGGCGAGCGGGCCTACGACCTGGCGCGCGGCGGCGAGACGTTCGAGCTCGAAGCCCGCGAAGTCGAGGTTCACGCCGCGAAGGTGATCGGCATGCCGGACGCGGATCATTCGGTGATCCATGTCGTCTCGGGCAAGGGCTTCTACGTCCGCGCCCTGGCGCGCGATCTCGCGGCCGATCTCGGCGCCGAAGGCCATATCAGCCAGCTGCGCCGCACACGCGTCGGCGCCTTCGATGCCGCCGGCGCGGTCTCCGTCGCCGACCTGCAGGCGCTGGCCGATGACCGGGCCGGCCTGTTTGCGCATCTCAAGCCGCTGCACGCCGTGCTCACCTCGATGCCGCATCTGCAGGTCACGCCCCACGACGCGGGCAATCTGCGCCAGGGCCGCACCATCATGCTGCTGCCGCATGTCATCGAGACCTGGCGCGAAGGCCGCAGCGACGATGACGACCGCCTCGCCCTCGCCCTCGCCGGCGACGACGCCGTCGCCCTCGGCGAAGTCCGCGCTGGCCATTTCGAACCGGTTCGGGTGTTTGCGGTTTAGGTTTGATCCGGGATTGTGTTGATTCGCTCATCCCCGCGAAGGCGGGGATCGCGCACCGGGCCTGCCTCACACGGTCCCCGCCTTCGCGGGGATGAGCGGGTCCTCAACCTGCGGCCTTCCCCGCATCCAGCACCGCCCGCGTCACCCGCAGCGTCCGGCTGGCGATGTTCACCTCGATGAAGAACGAGATCAGCGCCACCACCAGGAAGCTCATCGAGATCACGAACAGGATCGACACGGCCGGCGCGACCGGCACCGGCAGGAGCTGTCCGGTGAACAGCAGGATGATCACGATGCAGATCAGCAACGCCGCCAGCGTCGAGAAGGCAATCGCGCGGTGGATATGCGCCATGCGCCGGTCCAGCACGCCCAGTTCGGTGACGTGCAGCCGGCTCGTGCGCTCATCGGCGGCCGACAGGGTTGCTTCCAGCGCCCGCCACCGGTCCACCACCCGGGCGAGGCGGTTGGCCATCACGTTCAGCAGCGCGCCGATGCCGGCCAGCGTGAACACCGGTGCAATGGCCAGCTGGATGATATGGGCAATGTCGGAGGGGAGGGGCGAAGGTGTCATGCGGGGCGGCCTTGCGTCTGTTTCCGCCCAGCGGGCTAGCACAGCCCGGACCGGATGACATCAGCTCCGCGAAATCACCCAGGCCTCCCAGCCGGCAAGCAAGGCCTCTTCCGTCAGGCCCAGACGGTCCAGGATTTCCGCCTCTGTCGTTGCATCGAGCAGGCTGATCAGCATGGGCCGGCCGAACCGGTCGTCGATGTAGGCGACCAGCGACCCGCTGACGCCGTACCGGTATTTGCCGCTCCAGGCCGATTCGAGGGCCTTGGGCGCCGCGCCGGCCGCGACCGCGTCGGCGGCGCTTGCGAGATGCGAAGAGTCCAGCTGGCCGGAGACGTAGACCGCGAGTCCTTCCACGAACCAGCCGGTGTCATCCATGCCGGTAAAGTCCCGCGTCGGGTTTCTCTGACCGTGAAAGGTGTGCACCATCTCATGGGTGATGATGTCCTGGACGTGCCGGGCATCGGCGCTGTCATGCTCGCAGGCTTCTTCCGGCCAGGCGGCGGGCGAGAGGATGGCCACCCAGTCTGCCACGCCGACCCCCACCATCCAGCATTGCGTCGGCGCCAGGCCCCAGTCCTGCGGCAGCGACGCATCGAACGCCTGCCGGTTGGCGCCGAGCTTGACCGTCACCGGATCGGCAAAGGGCAGGCCGAAGAAATGCTCGATCGTCTCCCGGCCGGCGCCGACATTGGCTTCGACCCCCGTGCGGGCCGGATCCCCGGCATCTGCCTCGAACTGGAAGGCCGGCGGCGACGGCGGGACGGGCGCGGGAGGGGTCGCACAGGCGCCGCACAGCAGGCCGGCAACGGGCAGGATGAACACGGTTCTGAGCATGGCGTTTCCCCTTTTTGGATGCAGCCCGAAACAGAGATGCAGCGAACACAGCGCCTGGATGCAGCAAGGCGAAGAAATTCCTTGGGGGTTGTGATCTCACCAGGGGAATCGCTTCAGGTTAACGAGCCATTTTGTCGGATGAGGGTTTCGAGGTAATCGGGGTTGAGATTGGCGAGTTTTCGGCGGACCTTGAGGCTGTGCTTGTCCTTGGGGTTTCGGACGAGGTTCATGGCGATATGC
>VMTE01000046.1 GCA_013791775.1 Hyphomonas sp. | reverse complement strand
GGTGCGAGTTCTCGACCAGCCGGATGATTTCGAGCTTTTCGGATGCGGGGTATCTCATTCTTCGGCGTCCCCATCCCCGATCACGCTTTTTTTTAGTATGCGGTTTTCCAGCGTCAGGTCCGCCACAACCTCCTTCAGGTCGCGCATCTCACGCTTCAGGCCCGTCACTTCGCCCGACGTCGCCTGGCGCTCCGTGTCGCCGGACAATCGCTTCTTGCCGGCTTCGAGGAACTCCTTCGACCACGTGTATTAAAGCCCCTGAGCGATCCCCTCTCGCCGGCACAGCTCGGCAATCGAGTACTCGCCGCGTAGGCCTTCAAGGACAATCCGGATCTTCTCCTCGGCCGAAAACTTCCGCCGAGTCTGACGCTTGATTGCCTGAACATGTTTCTCGGCCGAAGACTCTTTCGACCCGGATTTCTGTCTCATCTTCACTCCTCGTATCAGTTACGATGAGCCAGAAATCCTCCTTAAGCAATTTCGCCGATCTGTCTCACAGTCGCTGACGGGGAACAAAAAGGTATTTTCGGCGCTCCACAGGACGCGTCCCTGTTAATCTGCAGAATTTCCCTGTAAATCGGCACGGAACAGCGAAATTCCGCACAACCGAACTGTTGCAAATCGGAAACAGAGACGCGGCGCCAAAAGCGACGCGAATAATCGCTGATACGGGAAACAGAGACGCAAGAGGAACCGAAAATCCCCGTGTTAGCGGGGATTTGGGGCGCATAATCTTGAGTGGATTTTATTTCTACTTTAGGTGGCGGAGAGGGAGGGATTCGAACCCTCGATACCCTTGCGAGTATACCGGTTTTCGAGACCGGCGCGATCGACCACTCCGCCACCTCTCCGCGCCGGGGTCTTAGAAGGGCGGTCACCTATCGCGGACTGAGCCCAAGCGCAAGCACTTGATCGGGAATTCCGCCCGCCGCCCTCAGCGCAACGCCCGCAGCGACAGCTCGGCCAGCGCCTGCAGCTGCACTGCGCCGGCCCCGCGCCGCCCGGCGAGGCGAATGCCGCTGACCGCCGCACTGAGGAACGCGGCCGCCTCGCGCGCGTCCACCCCCTCGGCCACGTCGCCCTCGGCCTGCGCGTCCCTCAGGCGCGCCGCCAGCGCTGCCAGCAGCGTCCTGTCAGCAGCGTCGAGGATGGCGTTCACCTCCGGCCTGCCCCGGCCGTAGGTCAGCGCGGCGCCCAGCCCGAGGCAGGGCTCGGCCGCCGCCGCGCGCACCCGCGCCAGGAAGATCTCCAGCCCGTCCACCGCGCGCGGACCGGTGCCGAGCGCGGCCAGGTGGGCCGCAAGGTCCCCACCCGTGTCGCGCGCCAACGCCGCCAGATACAGCTGCCACTTGTCCCCGAACGTGTCGTAGAGGCTCTGCCGGCCGATCCGCATCGCGCCGGTCAGCGCCTCGGTCGAGGCGGCGTCAAAGCCGTGCGCCCGGAACACGCCGGTTGCCGCGTCCAGCGCGGTGTCTCTGTCGAACGCCTTGGGTCTCGCCATGCCGGGCTGATAGTTATTCTGGACAGATCAGTCAAGAATGATGGAATTTCCGCGATTCCGGCCCGCCCGCGCCGGCGCCGGCACCGCCTGAAACCCCGGCGCCACCGGCGATTCCGCCCCGCGCGCCGGTCTGAAGATCGGATTTGACACAGCCGCCGCTTTGGTGTTTACCCCCCGCTTCGGTCGCGGCGCCTGAACGGGCGCGGCGGCCTCCTCGTTTCTATTCGTTCAATCCGGAAGGATCCGCCCATGTTCGCGGTCATCAAGACAGGCGGCAAGCAGTACAAAGTGTCCGAAGGCGACACGCTTGTCATCGAGAAACTGCCGGCTGCGGCCGGCGATACGGTCACGTTTGACCAGGTGCTGATGATCGGCGAAGGCGCCGGCGTCACCGTGGGCGCCCCGGTCGTGGCCGGCGCAGCGGTCACCGCCGAAGTCAAAGGCGAAGTGCGCGGCCCCAAGCTGATCACCCGCAAGAAGCGTCAGCGCCAGACCTACCGCCGCACGATCGGCCACCGTCAGGACCTGATGGAAATCACGATCACCGCGATCAGCGCAGACGGCGCCGCGCCAGCCAAGAAGGCCACGCGCAAAAAAGCCGCCCCGAAGGCTGACGCCGCCGAAGCGGCACCCGAAGCATAAATTTTCCCCCGGGGCCCAGACCCAAAACTGGCCCCACTGAACGGACAGGCAAGAGGAGCAGACCATGGCTCACAAGAAATCAGGCGGCTCTTCGCGCAACGGCCGCGATTCGAACCCCAAATATCTCGGCGTCAAGAAATACGGCGGCGAGGAAGTTGTTCCCGGCATGATCATCGTGCGTCAGCGCGGCACCCAGAAATGGCCGGGCAAGGGCGTCGGCATGGGCAAGGACCATACCCTCTTTGCGCTTAAAGGCGGCAAGGTCGAGTTCGCGCGCAAGGCCCGTGGCCGCATGTACGTGAACGTTGTACCGGCCGCAGACGCCGCCGAGTAACGGCCGGAAACAGCTTCCGGCCTCGCTTCAGACGAGTGGCCGGGTCGCTGTTACGGACGACCAGTTTCCGGGGGGAGGCAGGCCACTGTCTCCCCCTTTTTCGTCTCCCCTCATCCGCCTGCCGTCTGGAGGCAAAGATGTTTGAGGATATCCAAACGCCGCGCTTGCTGCTGAGACCCTACCGGACCAGCGATGCGGTCCGCATGACCGAACTCGTCAACGAACCACGGATTCATCGCAATGTCGGACGCATCCGCGCCGGCCAGACCTTGGAGGAGACACACCGCATCCAGGCTGAGCGCGCCGAACGCAACGCGCGAGGTGAAAGCGCTGGCCGCATCGTCACGCTCGGCGGCGAATTGATCGGCATCGTCGGCGGCGGCCGGGATGCGGAGACAGGTACATTCGAAATCGGTTACTGGATCACACCCATGTTCTGGGGCCAAGGCATCGCCACGGAAGCCGCTGGCGCCTTCAAGCAACACCTGATCAAGACCTTCGGAGTCCACTCGCTGACGGCGGACCACTTCGAGGACAATCCCGCGTCCGGGCGGGTCCTCTCCAAACTCGGCTTCGTCGAGACTGGTCGCGGCGAGGATTTTTGCATGGGCCGGGACACGATGGTTCCGGTCATCCACATGGCATGGACGGCGCAGCCGACCGAAGGAGGCAGCCATGAGTGAGACCCATCTGGAAACCCCGAGGCTGCTTCTGCGGCCCGTCACGCCGCAGGACAGCGGCCTGATCACCGAGATCGTCGGCGATCCGCGCGTCCACCGGATGCTCGCCCGCGTACCGCCCGGCCAGACCAAGGCGCAAACCCTCGCTTGGATCATGTCCCACGCGCGCGGCCGCGAAACCGATACCGACCATGTCTTCGCCATCACCCGGGGCGGCGATCTGATCGGCGTCATCGGAGCCAACCGCGAGGCGGCCGACCTGCCCTTCGAGATCGGCTACTGGCTCGCGCCGGGCGCCTGGGGACAGGGCCTGTGCAGCGAAGCGGGCGCGGCCGTCATCGGCTGGCTCGAAGCCACCCGCCAGTCCCGCGTCCTCGTCGCCGGCCACTTCGCCGACAATCCCGCCTCCGGCCGCGTCCTGGCCAAGCTCGGCTTCCTCCCCTGCGGACGCGACAAGATGCACTGCGCCGGCCGCGGCGAAGCCGTCGACCACATCCTGATGGTACGCATGGCGTGACCGTCGAGCCCCCTCTCCCTTGGGAGAGGGGCGCGCGAAGACAGGAAATCGTATACGATTTCCTGAGCGCGGGGGGTGAGGGCGCGCGACATCGCCTTGAAGCGCACCGCCTGCGGCGAAGCCCCCTCACCCCTGCCCCTCTCCCCCAAAAGGGAGAGAGGGGATAAACGCCGGACCAGCCCTCCGCACACCTACAATGAACCCGCCCCCTTCCCCAAAGCCCCACTCTGGGCCATGAGCACCCCATGAAGTTTCTCGATCAGGCAAAAGTATTCATCCGCTCCGGCGACGGCGGCGCCGGCGCCGTCTCGTTCCGGCGCGAGAAGTTCATCGAGTATGGCGGCCCGGATGGCGGCGATGGCGGACGCGGCGGCGATGTCTGGGCGGTGGCCGTCGAAGGCCTCAACACGCTGATCGACTTCCGCTACCAGCAGCATTTCAAGGCCAAGAAGGGCGGCCACGGCATGGGCCGAAACCGCTTCGGCGCGGGCGGCGACGACGCGGTCCTCATGGTCCCCGTCGGCACGCAGATCTACGAGGAAGACCAGGAAACCCTGATTGCGGACCTCACCGAGCCCGGCCAGAAAGTCCTCCTCGCCGAAGGCGGCAATGGCGGCTGGGGTAACCTGCGTTTCAAGACCTCCACCAACCAGGCCCCCGCCCGGTCAAACCCCGGCGCGCCCGGTGAGGAGCGCTGGATCTGGCTGCGCCTCAAACTGATCGCGGATGCCGGCCTCGTCGGCCTGCCGAATGCCGGCAAGTCCACCTTCCTCGCCGCCGCCACCGCTGCCCATCCGAAGATCGCGGATTATCCGTTCACGACGCTTCACCCCGGCCTCGGCGTCGTCGATCTGGGCACGAGCACCCGCTTCGTCCTCGCCGACATTCCGGGCCTGATCGAAGGCGCCGCCGAAGGCGCCGGCCTCGGCCACCGCTTCCTCGGCCATGTCGAGCGCTGCAAGGTGCTGCTCCACCTTATCGACTGCACGCAGGACGATCCCGCCGGCGCCTACAGGACGATCCGCAACGAACTGAAAGCCTACGATCCCGAGCTCGCCCTGCGCCCGGAAATCGTCTGCCTCAACAAGATCGACGCCCTGACGCCGGAACTCGTCAAGGAGCAGATGAAGCAGCTCAAGAAAGCCTACAAGGGCAAGCCCCTGCTGATCTCAGGCGTCTCCGGCGAAGGCGTCAAGACCGCCCTCTACGCCATCGCCGAAAAACTCGGCTTCGACCACGACCGCGAAGAAACCCCTCCGCCCTCGGACGATCCGGACGCCGAAGAAGGCTGGAGCCCGCTGTAGGGCGGGATTTCATCCCGCCCCTCAAAGCCCCTTCTCCCTTTGGGAGAGGGGCGCGCGAAGGCAGGAAATCGTATACGATTTCCTGAGCGCGGGGGTGAGAGGGCGCTCCGCCCGAAACCTTGCGCAACTTGGCCGGCGAAACACCCCCTCATCCCCAACCCCTTCTCCCAAGGGAGAAGGGGCTTTCACGTCCTATCCTGTCTAAGCCCCCGCACTCCCCCTCGCGCTTACCCGCGCATGCCACGCCCGCACATTCCCCGCCGCCTCCGGCACCTTCAGCCCGGTCCAGTCGGCAAAGTCCACGCTGCTCAGCGCGCAGATATCCGCCATCGTGAACACGTCCCCCGCCACGAACTCCCGCCCCGCCAGCTCCCCGTCCAGCCACATCACCGCCTTCTCATACGCTCCGCGGTTTGCTTCCCCAAACTCCTTGTACTGAGGAACCACGACCTTCGCCGTAAACGGATGCGCGTGCCGCCAGAAATTCCCCGCTGGGCTCATCACCTGAAACTCGATCCGCCGCACCCACATATCTACCTGCGCCTCCTCCAGCGCCGTGCGCCCGAACAGCGGCGGCTCCGGATACAGGCTTTCCAGATACCGGCAGATCGCCACCGTCTCGCTGAGACACGTCCCGTCGTCCAGCTCCAGCACCGGCGTCTGGCCGAGCGAATTCCTTGCCACATGGTCCGCCGACTTGTGCTCCCCCTTCACCAGCGCAACGTCCACCAGCGGGATCGCCGCGCCCTTCTCAGCCAGGAATATACGTACACGGCGCGGATTGGGCGCCGGCATCGGTGTATTATAAAGCTTCATGTCCATTCCCTTGATTGTCCTGCCTTTCCGGCCGTTCCTTGGAGCAGATTAGTGGCGCCTGCTCGTTTGTGATATACTTTTTGATGGAGGGTCACTTCGTCGAAGGGAGCTCACCATGCTGCCGAACAAATCACAGGAACTTCTCGAGGCCGAGCGCATGACCGGCGCCAGCCATGTCGGCCTCTGGAAAATCCTCGCCGTGTCTCTGGGCCTCGTCATCATCGGCATCGCTCTGATGGCTGGTGTTACGGCTCAATAGGCCGGAACTTGATGCCGGGCCGATTGATGTGTATGATTTGACCAATTCATACACATGGGTTTCCTATGCGCACCAATATCGACATTGACGACAAGCTCATCGCCAAGGTGATGAAACAGGGCGGCTTTGCCACCAAGAAGGAAGCCGTCAACGCCGCCCTCGAGACCCTCGCGCGCCAACAGGCGCAGAAAGATGCTCTGCTCAAGCTGCGCGGCAAACTTGCGTGGGACGGCGACCTTGACGCGATGCGGCGGGATTGATGATCGTCGTTGATTCCTCGGTCTGGATCGATTTCTTCAGAGACGCCCCCACCCCGCAAGTTGAGATCCTGTCCGGCATCATTGGCGTGAAGCAAATTGTGATCGGCGACCTGATCCTGACCGAAGTGCTGCAAGGCTTCCGCCGCAACGCCGACTACCAGCGCGCCCGTGACGCCCTGTTCACGCTCGAATACCGTGACATGCTCGGCCGCGAAAATGCCCTCGCCGCCGCGCAGAACTACCGCCGCCTGCGCGCCAAGGGTGTCACCGTCTGGAAAACGATTGACGTGATGATCGCAACCTTCTGTATCACCGGCGGCTACACCCTCCTTCATGCAGACCGGGACTTTGACGTCATGCGCGATACTCTCGGTCTCCTCACCCTCGACGCCTGACCCCGCCCCATGACCGCTGACACCCTCGCCCGCGCCCGGCGCATCGTCGTGAAGACCGGCTCTGCCCTGATCGCCGAGGCCGGCGCGCCGCGTGCGGCATGGCTGGCCAACCTAGCCGCCGACATCGCGTCCCTGCGCCAGCGCGGCAAGGAGGTCATCCTCGTCTCGTCCGGCGCCGTCGCCCTCGGCCGCGCCGCCCTCGGCGCGCCCTACCAGGGCCGGCTCGAACAGAAGCAGGCCGCCGCCGCCATCGGCCAGCCGCGCCTGATGGCCGCCCTCGCCGGCGCCCTCGCGCCCCACGGCCTCGCCTGCGGCCAGGCCCTGCTCACCCCCGGCGACACCGAAAACCGCCGCCGCTGGCTGAACGCCCGCGCCACGCTCGAAACCCTGCTCGAAGCCGGCATCGTCCCGGTCATCAACGAGAACGACACCGTCGCCACCGAGGAAATTCGCTACGGCGACAATGATCGCCTCGCCGCCCGCGTCGCCCAGATGATGGGCGCCGACGTTCTGATCCTCCTGTCGGACATTGACGGCCTCTACACCGCTGACCCGCGCGCCCACCCCGAGGCCCGCCACATCCCCTTCCTCGAAGCGCTCAGCCCCGAGCACGACGCCATGGCCACCGGCTCAAACGCCGCCGCCGGTGTCGGCTCGGGCGGCATGGTCACCAAGCTCGCCGCCGCCCGCATTGCCCATGCCGCCGGCTGCTCCACGCTGATCACCCTCGGCAACCGCCCCCACCCCCTCGGCGCCCTCGAAGCCGGCGAACGCGCCACCCTGATCGCCGCCAAGACCACCCCCGCCAAGGCCCGCGCCGCCTGGCTCGAAGGCCACCTCACGCCGGAAGGCGAGATCACCGTCGACGCCGGCGCCGCCAAGGCCCTCGCCGGCGGGGCCAGCCTCCTCGCCGTTGGCGTCAAGGGCGTCACCGGCCCGTTCGAGCGCGGCGCCGCCGTCGCCATCCGCGACCCTGCCGGCCGGATGATTGCCAAGGGCGTCACGGCCTATTCCTCCGCCGATATCCAGCGTATCGCCGGGCGCCGCACCGAAGACGCCGAAGCCCTCCTCGGCTACAAGGGCCGCCCCGCCATCATCCACCGCGACGACATGGTGCGCCTTTGATCCGTGAGGCAGGCCCCGGCGATCTCGCCGCCCTCGTCGCCCTCGAAGCCGGTTTCCCGGAAGTCGACCGGTTCGACCGGCGCACCTGGCGCCGCCTCCTGGCTGGCCAGACCATTGCCCTCGTTCACGAATCAGACAGCCGCATCGATGCCTCCGCCGTGCTGCTGTTCCGGCAGGGATCGGACATTGCGCGCCTTTATTCCATCTCGGTCGACCCCGCCGCCCGGGGCCAGGGTCTGGGCGCCCGCCTCCTCTCCGCCTGTGAAGAACAGGCGCGTGCGCGCGGTTCGGCCCGCCTGCGCCTCGAAGTGCGCCCTACAAATAAGTCAGCGCACCGCCTTTACGACGCGGCCGGTTATCGCGTAATTGCCCGCCTTGAGTCCTACTATCCGGACGGAGAAGCGGCGCTCAGGATGGAGAAACTTCTCATCGCGCCCTCAGATGGAGCCCCATGACCGATTGGGTCGTGCTCGTGGAAAGCGCGAGCGACATTTCCCAGGCCGAAACACCGCACAAAGTGCTGCGTATCTCGGACTATATCTCGAAACCGGCCCTCTTCGCCGGCCGCCGTCCCTACATCCTGAATCTTGCCCGCTCCTACGGATACCAGTCCGGCGGCTATTACGCCTCCCTTCTGGCCGAAGCGCGCGGCCACCGCGTCAGCCCGTCCGTGCAAACCATGGTCGAGCTGTCCAAGAAGACGCTCTACAACCACGCCTTGCCGGACCTTGGCGAAACGCTCCAGGAGGCGCTGGCCAAGGGCGCCCCCAGGATCGAAACCCTGTTCGTCGCCTTCTCGCGCTGCGATATCCCGGCCTATGAGCGCCTCGCCCGTGAGGCCATGGACTGGTTCCGCACGCCCGCCCTCGAGATCGAGTTCGACGCCGAAGCCCCCCACGGCATCGCCCGCATCCGCGCCATGCCGCCCCACAAGCTGAAGGATGCGCGCCGCCAGTTCTTCCTCGACGCGATGGAGGCCTACACCAAGGGCCGTGTGCGCGATGCCAAGACGCGCGCCCCGGCCAAGTGGGCCCTCGCCGTCCTCGTCGATCCGCACGAGAAGACCGCGCCGTCCAAACCCGCCTCGCTGAAGCGCTTCGCCGATGTCGCCGAGAAGATGGGCGTCGAGGTCGAGCTGATCGACCCGACCGACCTGCCCAGCCTCGCCGAGTTCGACGCCCTGTTCATCCGCGCCACCACCTCGATCGACAACTTCACCTACCGCTTCGCCCGCCGCGCCGAACAGGAAGGCATGCCCGTGATCGACGACACCCAGTCGATGATCCGGTGCACCAACAAGGTCTACCTGAAGGAAATTCTCGAGAAGGCCGGCCTGCCCATTCCGCGTACGGAGATTGTCGATGAGAAGGCCGATCTCGCCGCCCTCTTCAACCGGCTCGGATCACCCGTCATCCTCAAGACACCGGACGGCAGTTTCGGCATCAACATGGTCAAGGCGCATTCGCTGGACGAGCTGCAGGCCGGCGCGAAGAAGATGTTCGAGGACACCGCTCTGATCATCGCGCAGGAATTCCGCCCCACGAAGTTCGACTGGCGCATCGGCGTGCTGAACGGCGAGCCGCTCTATGCCTGCCAGTACCGCATGGCGCGCGGTCACTGGCAGACCGTCAAATACAAGGAAGACGGCAAGTCCACCGAAGGCGGCTTCACTACGATGCCCGTGGAAGACGCGCCGCCCGACGTGGTCAACGCCGCCGTCCGCGCCGCCCAGCTGATCGGCGATGGTCTCTACGGCGTGGACCTGAAAGAGACCGAGCAGGGCGTCATCATCATCGAGATCAATGACAACCCCTCCATCGACCATGACGTTGAGGGCCTCATCCTCAAGGACGAAATCTGGCGCCGCATCATCTCCTGGTTCTCCACCCGCCTCGAACGCCGCATGAACCATTCAGGCTGAAGACGGCCGCCCACCCCGCAGGTCCCAGCGAAGGCTGGGACCCAGAAGCCCCAGCACCACGTCTTCACACCCCCCCACTGGCCCCCTGCCTCCGCAGGGGTCTACGGAGCATTGCCCCCCCTACGCCTTCCGCTGCAGACGCTCCCGGTACGCGCCCGGCGCTTCGCCGAACCAGCCCTTGAAGGCCCGCATGAACGCGGTCTGGTCGCTGTAGCCGAGCAGGCCGGCAATCTCCGCCAGCGTCATGTTTATCTCGTGCATATACACTTCGGCCGCCTCCTTGCGCGTCAGGGCCAGCAGCTCCGAATACGACAACTCCTCCGCCTGCAGACGGCGCCGTAAGGTCCGCCCGCTCATGCCCAGCAGCCGGGCCGTGTCGTCGAGGTTGGGCTTGCCGGAGCGGATCTGGCGCTGCAGTACGCCCATCACTTGCGTGCGCAGCGAGCTGCCCGCCTTGAACGCCGCAAGGCGCGCATTCAGCCGCCCGGTCAGCAGCTTCACCAGCGCGGGATTGGAGTTGGGCAACGGCCGCGCGATCAGTCCGGCGTCAATCAGCATCGCGTCCGCCGGCGCGCCGAATGTGACCTGGTCCCCGAACAGCGAGGCGTAATACGCGCAGGTCTCCTCGCAGGGACGGGCGTGCCGGAACTCGACCGCGACCACCGGGCGCACCTGGTCCCAGAGCAACCACCGGCCAATCGAGGCATAGCCCGCCAGGATCGCCTCGGTCACCCGCCGGAAATCCTCCGCATCGGGAAATGCAGGGTCCAGCAGGATCCGCGCGTCGTTCCCGCAAACCTCCAGCCGGGTCCGGACCGCCTCCTGCGTCAGCGGCTGGTAGTGCATGTTGATTTCCAGCGCCTCGCGGATCGTCGAGGCCGCCGCCAGCGCGTAGCCCACATCCAGGAAGGTCGCTGGCCGGAACTGGACGCCGATGCGCAAGCCGATCGAATCAAGTCCCGTCGCCTCGGCCGCCGCATTCAGCACCGGCGCCATGACGTCGGCCGGTAGGCGCCGGTCGACCTGCTGAACCGCCTCGCGCCCGCCTGGCACCAGGGCGTAAAGCGCATCCGCCGGCGCGCCCAGCGCCACAGAGCCGTCAATCAAGCTGGCCAGATAGGACGTCGAAACTGACGGCACGGCCCCGAATACCCCCCTGTTTACTGAATACGTCCCCGAAACACTTGCCGCCCTGTCCACAATAAGGCGCGAATACCACATTTCCGCCCAAGTTGGCCCGATTTGACCTAGAACGTGGCCCGAAATGTCAAGACTTGCAAGGTTTACAGCGCTTAACTGCCACTACGGGACGCACGCGGCAACCAGTACGTTCGGAGCTCCGGACTGTCTTCGCTCTTACGATGACAGTCTGCATTGGGGGACGGCATTTGCCCGGCAAATGTACGAGTTCCAGTCTGGGTTTGCGTTAGTGCCTGGCGGCGCTGTCTGGGTGGGCAGCGCCGCTGACTTTTTTACACAGCGAAAAGAGCTTGCGCGCCCGGTCGCACTCATTACACCGGGACTCCGGAGCGTAGCGCAGTCTGGTAGCGCATCTGGTTTGGGACCAGAGGGTCGGAGGTTCGAATCCTCTCGCTCCGACCAAAATTCTGAAGTCGATCCGGAGCACCGTCACCCGCATGGAAGCGCGCATCTTCAAGCCGGCAAAAAGTGCCATGCAATCAGGGCGTGGCAACACGAAAGACTGGGTCCTCGAGTTCGTGAACCCGGAGGCCAGACGCCGTGTGGACCCCCTGATGGGCTGGACCGGCATTGATGACATGTCCGGCCAGGTCCGCCTCCACTTCGACACCCGCGAACAGGCCATTGCCTATGCCGAGCGCGAAGGCCTGAAGTTCGCGGTCGAGGAAAGCCGCGAGCGGAAACGCCTGATCAAGTCCTATCCGGAAAACTTCTCGGCCGCGCGCAAACAGCCGTGGACTCACTGAGGCCGCGCGCGTTACTCCGAACCCACGACTCCGTAGCTCAGCTGGATAGAGCGCTCGCCTTCTAAGCGAGTGGTCGCAGGTTCAAATCCTGCCGGGGTCGCCACCCTTTGCTGTGTCCCACCCAGCCCCACCCCGCAGGTCCCAGCGAAGTCTGGGACCCAGCTACCTCAGCACCACATCTTCACGCCCTCTGGACCCCTGCCTTCGCAGCTATCAGATTCACACAATTCCATAGAGATTGCTTCCACATTTGATAGCGAAGTATTTGTCGAGACCTTGTCGCATGACTTTAGGGCCTGGTTTTCCGTAGTATCCAGTCCATCCGCCGAGGCGTGCGATGACCCATGAGGCGAAGGCGAGCTGATCGAGTGGGTGAGGATTTTTCTGTTTGTCGGTTTTGCCTTCAAGTTTCTTTGAGAGGGCCCTGAGTATGGGCGCGTCATCGGGATCGAAGCAGTCTTCGAGGATCTGTCCGGTATCACCATCACGCGCTTTGACCAGTTGCAGGATGTTGACTGAGGCGATGATGGCAAGCGCGGTCAGGGTAATGAAGGCGTGGGGATCATTGATGTCGGCGTTTTCGATATCGAACCCGGCAGTTTTCAGGGTGCGGAACAATTGTTCTATAAGGAAGCGGCCGCGATAGAGATCGAGGATTTCTTCTGCCCGGCGCAAATCGGTGATCTTGTGGGTTGTGATCAGCGTCCAGTTCACCGGCTCCACGCCTTGCGGCGCATTTAGCTCGGTGACCTGCAGTACCGTTAGCGTCAGCGGCTCGATTAGCGCGTCAGGCGTGCCATGCGGCGGCGCCAATGTCAGTTCGCCATACCGCACATCCAGGACTGCGCGGCGCTCAGATCGGCCGGGCGCTGCCGGTATGATGCGCTTGATCCGCCCGCCTTTTTTGAGCGTTGCGGCAGCATCAGCCAGGCGCTGTCCATCTGACAGGGATCGCGTTCTTGCCGAGCGTACAAGAAGATGCAAACCCTCAGGGCAGCGCGCAAAAACAGGAAAAATATCACTCTCGGCATCCGACACCATCGTTATCGAGCGCGCCCCCGCTAGCCGCTCCGACGCGACTTCACACGCCTTCAGCCAGCGATAGGATTCCTTGTCTTCAAACTTGCGTTTCCGGTCCGTCACAGGTTGGCCGCCTTGACGCGTCCACACCATTTCATCGACGAGACCAATCAGGCCGCCCGTATCATCAACCGCAATCGCCACATGCGCCAGCACACCGCGTAGCGCTCCACCCTTGCCGATCGGGCCAAAACCAGCTTCCGAAGCCCGCTTGCTGCCGACATAAACCTCTGTAGTGTCTTGAATGACCGCCACATCGCGTCCGCGGGCCAGGACCCCTGTGCGATGACCCGCAACCCGCGCCATCTCCTCAACCGTCACACCAGCGTTCCGCAAAAGCCGGTGAAACTGAACCTCCCGCGCCCGGCTACCAGCGAGCCGCCGGATGCTGCTGCAGGGATTGGCAACCAACGCGCCAAGCAACAAGGCCCCCCCTTTTTGAAGCCGGCCATCTCCAAAATGACCGACCGACATGTCCATTGCCTGCATGAGAGCCGCCTCGAAGACTGCAGGCCTATCAAAGAGTCAGAACCCCTATCTGCCGTCAAGATGTGTGCATACGATAGCTGCGAAGGCAGGGGTCTACGGCAGCTGTTGCCCTGCCCCTAAAACTTGTACCCGCCCGCGACCAGCCGGTCATAGCGCCCCTGCGTCATCGGCACATAGCGCGCCTCCTCGGGGTCCAGCATCCAGAGCGGATCGCTGACCCGGTCGGGATCGAACCCGTCCGCCACCAGTTCCACCTTGCGATACTTGAACGTGCCGGTTGTCTCCGCTTCCGGCTGCACACGGATGAAAATCGGAACGGCATAGCTCGGCAGCATGTCCGACAGCGCCGCATGCAGCGACGCAAAGTCCACCTCGCCCTCGGTCGTGATCGCCGCCATGCCGGCCTTTCCGTCCGCACCCGGAATGGCCACACCATACACGTTGGCCGTCTTGACCCCCTCGATCCGCGACAGCGCCTCGCCCACCTCGTTGGTAGAGACATTCTCGCCCTTCCAGCGGAACGTGTCGCCGATCCGGTCCACGAAGAAGATGTAGCCGTCCTTGTCCATCCGCAGCAGGTCGCCCGTGCGGAACCACAGGTCACCCTTCGTGAACACGTCGCGCAGCAGCTTCTTCTCGGTCGCCTTTTGGTCGTTATAGCCCTCGAAGCGCTGGCGCACGTCGTCGCCAATCAGGCCCAACGCTTCGCCCGGCTCGTCCACGCCAGCCCGGATGCACAGCCCGTCCGCCCCGCGCACTGGCTGCTCGGTTTCGATATCGAACTTCACGAACGCAATGTGCTTGAACTGCGATTTCAGCCAGCCCGGAATGCGCCCCACTGCGCCGACCTTGCCGTCAAAGTTCAGGAAGCTGACATTGCCTTCCGTCGAGCCATAGAACTCGCACAGGTGCGGAATGTCGAACCGGTCGAGAAAGGCCTGCCACACTTCCGGGCGGAGGCCGTTGCCGAACCCCGTCCGTATACGGTGCGCCCGCTCCTTGGGATGCGGCGGCGAGTTGAGAAGGTAGCGGCACAGCTCGCCGATATACACGATCGAGGTCGCGCCCTCTGCCGCCGCCTCGTCCCAGAATGCGCTGGCTGAGAATTTCCGCCGCACGATGGCCGTCGCCCCGGTCAGCAGTGCCTGCCCGATCCCGCACAACCCGCCCGTGCCGTGATACAGCGGCAGCGTGATGTAAACCTTGTCCTTCGGCGTGATCCGGCACGGCGCGATGAAGCTGCGCATCATGCCCTGCGTGCGCGCCTGGGTCAGCCGCGCCGCTTTCGGCAGGCCGGTCGTGCCGGACGTGTACACATAGAGGCACAGATCCTTGCCCAGCAGGCCGGCGCGGTGCTTGCGGTCCGGCCGGGCGTCTGAAAATGCCTCCAGCGCCCCGCCGAGATCCCCGCCGAACCGGCCCCCGAGCGACCAGACCGGCGGCGCGCCCGGGATCAGGGCCATCGCCGCGCGCATCGCCTCGTCCTGCTCCGCCCCGGTCACGATCAGCTTCGTCCCGGCGATGTTGACGCAGTGCGCCAGCGCGTCGCCTTCGAGATTGGTATTGATCAGTGCCGTGACGAGTCCGACTTTCGCAAAGCCAGCCCAGGCCGCCACGTAGTCCGGCCGGTTCTCCATGAACAGCGAGATGCAGTCGCCCGCCTTCAGGCCTTGCGCGGCCGCCCAGTTGGCAAACCGGTTCGCCAGCGCGTCGAACGCCCGGTAGGTAGTGGACTTGCCCTCGAACCGGAACGCGGTGTTGTCAGCATAAGCGTCCACCGCGCGCTCGAAATCATCCGCCACCAGGAAGGCGGACTCGGACGAAATCTCGCCGGTCCATTTCTTCAGGAGCTGCGCATCCTGGAAAAACCGGACCTCGCGCGCAAGAATGGCAATAGGATTCATTTTCCGCGTCCCTGACTTTACGGCAGCGTGTGGTCACATGGCTGTTGAAGTCTGCAAGACAAAGGCGTTTCGGCCGCGTTGTCAAAGAAAACCGGCGCAATCGGCCCGTTGCCTTACGCGACGTGACGGCATACTGCTGCGCCGCACAAAGACAAAGGAGAAGCCAGGACATGGCGACCGATCCCGTAGGCGACCTGCTGACCCTGCTCGACCTCGAGCGTATCGAACTCGACCTGTTCCGCGGCCAGAGCCCGGACGAAGAGGAAAGCCAGCGCGTCTTCGGCGGCCAGGTGATCGCCCAGGCCCTCGTCGCCGCCTACCGCACCGTGCCGGATGACCGCACCTGCCACTCGCTGCACGGCTATTTCATCCGCCCCGGCGACCCCAAGGTGCCGATCATCTACCAGGTCGACCATTCCCGCGATGGCGGCAGCTTCACCACCCGCCGCGTCGTCGCCATTCAGCACGGCAAGCAGATCTTCAACCTCGCCGCCAGCTTCCACGTCAAGGAAGACGGCTGGCACCACCAGCACGAAATGCCCGTCGTGCCGGATCCCGACACGCTCGGCGACCGCGTCGAATGGCGCAAGCAATTCGCCGAAAAACTGCCCGAGCGCCACCGCGGCCACTTCCTCCGCCCGCGCCCCATCGAGATGCGCGAAGTCGAGCCGCTCGATCCCCTGAAACCCGCCAAGGCCAGCGACGTACACCACCTCTGGTTCCGCGTTGCGCGCGCCATCGAGGAGGCGCCCTGGCTGCATCATTGCCTGCTCGCCTATGCCAGCGACATGGCCCTCCTCGGCACCGGCAACCGCCCGCACGGCGTTTCCTGGATGACCGGCGAAGTGATGTCGGCCAGCCTGGACCACGCGATGTGGTTCCATGCCCCGATGAAGTTCGATGAATGGCACCTCTACACCATGGACGCCCCCTATGCCGGCGGCGGGCGCAGCTTCAACCGCGGCAAGGTCTTCGACCAGCAAGGCCGCCTCATCGCCTCCGTCGCCCAGGAAGGCCTGATGCGCAAAGCCATCCGCAAACCCAAAACCTGATCCCCTGAAGCCCCCTCTCCCTTCAGGGAGAGGGGTAAATGAAAGGTCACTTACGCAACACATCCCCCGCCCCCAGCCCCAATAAATTCAACCCGTTACAAGAAATATCGGGAAACTTACGCACCCCCTCCCGCGCCGGGTGTATACTGCTCGCATGTCGCAAACCCCTCCGCTCCCGGATGATGATGTTCCCCACGGCGCCCTGATCGAAGAGGGC
>VMTE01000007.1 GCA_013791775.1 Hyphomonas sp. | reverse complement strand
GGGTCTCCGCAGGCCCCTGCGCAGGCAGGGGCCCAGATCGGGAAGGAATACATTTCAGGGCGCTGGGTACCTGCCGGCGCTGGTACCTGCGGACGGGGATGGGCGGGAATATCTACGATGTGTTGAGCGCCGGGGCGTGAGCGGCCTGCGCCGGCCTGCGGACGCGCGGGAGGATGAGGGCGCGCGAGGCTTCGGGTGTCTGAGTTTCCAGGCAGGCCGGCATATCGCTTGCCCAGTTCGCATCCGTCAGGGGACGGAAGGTTCGCACGAGGGGGGTGTAGGCGCCGGGGTCGCGTTTGTCGCCGAGACGGACGACCGTGAGGAAGCCCCAGCGGTTCACCGAGTAGAGGGCGTCTGTGATGCCTTCGCGGAGGGTCCAGCTGTAGAAGCGGTTGATCTGCCAGACGAGGATCGGCCAGCAGAGCACATGCACGAACGCGAACAGAGGCGCGAAGTGCGGGATGGCGCGAAGGGCAGACAGGGTCGGCATGCACGCGAGTATAAATCAGCGCCGTTGGGGGGTGCATAAGGTTCGGGCAAGTATTTCGGAAGGCGTTGACCGGGTTTGATATTTTGCTCCGGCGCCGCCCGGAAAGTGTTGCATAAGCCGCCCCAACATCCGCTCATCCCCGCGAAGGCGGGGACCCCGGGCGGTGGTTTACCTGTCCCGATCCCCGCCTTCGCGGGGATGAGCGGATGTTGGGTGCGGGGTACGGGCGACAGGTGCGCGAAATGAAGCGCGCATTCAGACGATGCCGCTGGCGCGGAGTTTGGCGACTTGTCCGGGTGTCAGGTTCAGGAGTTCGGTCAGGACTTCTTCCGTGTGCGAACCGATCTGTCCGGAGCCGGCCCAGCGCACCCGGCCCGGCGTTGCGGAGAGTTTCGGGAAGACGTTCTGCTGTTTCAGGCCGGGCCAGAGATCGCTGGGCACGTCCACGAGGGAGTGCCGGGCGGCGTAGTGGGGATCTTCGAGCATGTCGGCGGCGCGGTAGACCTTGCCGACGGGAACGCCGTTCGCAATCATCGTGCGTTCGATCTCGTCGATGGAACGTGTCGCGGCCCAGGCCTGGATCAGATCGTCCAGCGCGGCCTGGTTCTGGCCCCGGGCGATGTGGGTCTTGTAGTCTGGCGCGTCCTTGAGCCCGGGCTGGCCGATGGCGGTGCACAGGCGCGCGAAGACGGTATCCTGATTGGCGGCGATGATGACCATGCCGTCCGAGCCTTCATAGATGTTCGACGGCGCGATGTTCGGCAGAACCGAGCCGGAGCGTTCGCGGGTGTAGCCCTCGAACTGGTATTCCGGGACGAGGCCTTCCATCACGGAGAGGACGGATTCGTAGATGGTGGCGTCGATCATCTGACCTTCGCCGGTCTTCTCCCGGTGGTGCAGCGCGGCGAGCGCGCCGAGCGCGGCGTGCAGGCCGGCCAGACTGTCGCCCAGCGAGATGCCCGCGCGCGACGGCACACGGTCGGCTTCGCCCATCACATAGCGCAGGCCGCCCAAGGCTTCGCCGACGGAGGCGTAACCGGCGCGCGAGGCATAGGGGCCGGTCTGGCCGTAGCCGGAGACGCGGATCATGATCAGGCGCGGATTGATCGCTTTCAGCGCTTCATAGCCGAGGCCCCATTTTTCCAGCGTGCCGGGGCGGAAATTCTCGAGCAGGAAATCGGCGTCCGCGACGAGGCGCCGGACGATGTCCTGACCTTCGGTCTCGCGCAGGTTGGCGGTGATGCAGCGCTTGCCGCGCGCCACGACGGACCACCAGAGCGGAAAGCCTTCGCGGCCCCATTCCCGCAGCGGATCACCCTGCCCCGGCGGTTCGACCTTGATCACGTCGGCGCCGAAGTCGGCAAAGATCTGCCCGCAAAAGGGACCAGCGATGAGCTGACCAAGTTCGATGACGCGAAGGTCGGTCAGCGGACCGGTGCGTGGTGGGGGCGTGGTCATGGACAGTTTCCCTGATGGGGCGTGGGCACGTTCCAATCAGGAATTAAGGCAGGCGGCAAGCGAGGGCGCGGACCTACCTCGAAAGCTGGGCGCGCACTTCGCGCTGGGCGCCCGGCGAGCTCGAGGTCGTCGCGGCGCGCAGATCGTCGAGATCGTCGTCGTTCGCGGCCGCCCGGCGGCGCTCGACGCCGACGCGCTTCTTGAATTCGGTCATGTCCTGGACTTCGCTCAGTTGCGAATATTCCGCCATTTCGACCCGGTTGCGTCCAAGACGCTTGGCTTCATAGAGCGCGCGGTCGGCGGCTTCGATGGCCAGCATCACGTTCGAGCCGGAACTCAGCATGCAGAAGCCGAAGCTGGCGGTGACGCAGACCTGGTATTCTCCCGCCTCGATCACGGCGGTCTGGATGCGGCTGCGCAGGCGTTCGCACACGCTGCGGGCGTGTTCGGGGGTGACATCGCTGAGCAAGACGACAAATTCCTCGCCGCCCCAGCGGCCGAGCTTGTCGAACGGGCCGCGAAGTTCGGCGTGGGCGATCTGGGCGATGCTCTTGAGGACCTTGTCGCCGGCGGCGTGGCCGTAGAGGTCGTTCACTTCCTTGAAGAAGTCGATGTCCAGGATGGCGACGGCCGCAGTGCGCTGGGTCCGGCGCATGCGGTGGCATTCCTCGTCCGCGCCGCGCATGAAGAAGCGCCGGTTGAGCAGGCCGGTCAGTTCGTCGGTCCAGGCCAGGGCTTCGAGGCGGCGCTGATAGACGCGCGTGTGAAAGTCGTGGAGCGAGGCGATGATGGCCGTGGGCACCGAGATGCAGCAGGTCACGAACAGGTTGAGACGAATATAGTCAGCCGCCCGGACTGGCACACCGAGCTGGTAGACCACGATCGAAACAATGAAGGAAATGGTCAGCGCCGAAATGCAGACCAAGGCAAAGTAGTTCACGGACGACATCATGTCGCGATATTTGGTGCTCATCCTGCATCCCTTGTGTTGTGGATTGTTTACTACAGGTTTGTTGAGTTGCCGCTGATCCGGACCGGGGATTTGTTGGTTCCGGAGGCAGTTTCGGTTAACCAAGTTTGCGGCCATCGCCCGCCCGCCGGCTTCGACGGGGCCGGCCCGGACGGCGCGCCAGGCGCCGCGTGTGCGGCCCGGCTGGCAGGCGCCGAGGGGTGGCCGGAACCGCTTTTCCCAACGGAATCCCTGAATTTTGTTTATTTACAGAGCTCTGAATGTGCGCGGCGAAACCGCGGGGGATCGAGAATATTGCCAACTCTGTACCGGGAGATGGTTGACGCCTGAGAGGCGACTGACTATCTCACAGCAATCGTTAGCAGTCGGATCGGGTGAGTGCCAAATTGCGGCATTTCCCACCTGCTGGCGAGCAGAACCCAACCGATAGACCCAATATCTGTTTTCATCGAAGAGGCACTCAGAATGAAACTTCGTCCCCTGCATGACCGCGTCGTCGTGCGCCGCGTCAAGGAAGAAGAAAAATCCAAGGGTGGCATCATCATCCCGGACACCGCGAAAGAGAAGCCCCAGGAGGGCATCGTGGTGGCGGTCGGTAAAGGTGCCCGCGGCGACGATAACGAAATCGTCCCGATGGATGTGAAACCCAAGGACCGCGTGCTGTTCGGCAAATGGTCCGGCACCGAAGTCACGATCGACGGCGAAGAGCTGCTGATCATGAAGGAAAGCGACATCATGGGCGTCCTGGAGAAGTAAGTCTCCGCCCGCCTTTCCTTCCCCAACAATTCAAGAGGTAACTCAATATGGCTGCAAAGATTGTAGTTTTTGGCGCTGAAGCCCGTGAGAAGATGCTTCGCGGCGTCGATATCCTGGCAAACGCCGTGAAAGTGACGCTCGGCCCGAAAGGCCGTAACGTCGTGATCGAGAAATCGTTCGGCGCCCCGCGCACGACGAAAGACGGCGTCACGGTCGCCAAGGAAATCGAACTCGAGGACAAGCTCGAGAACATGGGCGCACAGATGCTGCGCGAAGTGGCTTCGAAGGCGAACGACACCGCCGGTGACGGCACCACGACCGCCACGGTTCTCGCCCAAGCCATCGTCCGCGAAGGCATGAAGCGCGTCGCCGCCGGCATGAACCCGATGGACCTGAAGCGCGGCATCGACAAGGCCGTGACCGAAGTGGTCGGCGACCTCGCCCACCACGCCAAGAAGGTGAAAACCAACGAAGAGATCGCCCAGGTCGGCACGATCTCGGCCAACGGCCAGCGCGAAATCGGCGAGATGATCGCCCAGGCGATGGCGAAAGTCGGCAACGAAGGCGTGATCACGGTTGAAGAAGCCAAATCGGCCGAAACCGAACTCGACGTCGTCGAAGGCATGCAGTTCGACCGTGGCTATATCAGCCCCTACTTCATCACCAACGCCGACAAGATGATGGTCGAGCTGGATGATGCCCTCATCCTGCTTCACGAGTCGAAGCTGTCGAGCCTGCAGCCGCTGCTGCCGATCCTCGAAGCGGTCGTGCAGGCCCAGAAGCCGCTGATCATCATCGCTGAAGACGTCGACGGCGAAGCCCTCGCCACCCTCGTCGTCAACAAGCTGCGCGGCGGCCTGAAGATCGCTGCCGTGAAAGCTCCCGGCTTCGGTGATCGCCGCAAGGCCATGCTGCAGGACATCGCTGTCCTGACGGGCGGCCAGGTCATCTCCGAAGACCTCGGCATCAAGCTCGAGAACGTCGGCATGGAAATGCTCGGCAAAGCCAAGCGCGTCACGATCGACAAGGATAACACGACGATCATCGACGGCGCCGGCAAGAAGAAAGAAATCGAAGCCCGCGTCGGCCAGATCCGCAAGCAGATCGAAGACACGAGCTCCGACTATGACAAGGAGAAGCTCCAGGAGCGTCTCGCGAAACTTGCTGGCGGCGTGGCCGTGATCAAGGTTGGCGGCGCCACCGAGATCGAAGTGAAAGAGAAGAAGGACCGCGTCGATGACGCGCTCAACGCAACCCGCGCGGCTGTCGAAGAAGGCATCGTTCCGGGCGGCGGCGTGGCTCTGCTGCGCGCTTCGAAGAACATCGAAGTGGTCGGCCTGAACGACGACGAAAAAGCCGGCATCGACATCGTGCGCAAGGCCCTCGAAGCGCCGCTGCGCCAGATCGTCGAGAACGCAGGCGTCGAAGGTTCGGTGGTTGTGAACAACATCCTCCTGAACAAGTCGCGCGCCTACGGCTTCAACGCCCAGACTGAAGAATATGGCGACCTGGTTGCCATGGGCGTCATCGACCCGGTGAAGGTGGTCCGTTCGGCCCTCCAGAACGCGGCTTCGGTCGCCAGCCTGCTGATCACGACGGAAGCCGGCATTGCCGAAGCTCCGAAGAAGGACTCGGCTGGCGGCGGCGGCGGCGGCATGGGTGGCGGCATGGGCGGCATGGGCGACATGGGCTTCTAAGCCCGGCCTCTTCCCCTACCTCAAGAACGAGCGGCCCTCCGGATCAGTCCGGGGGGCCGTTTGCGTTGGGGCAAGGATTGCCCCTGCCCGGCCCGCCTCATACCATCCTCCCAACAAGAACCGCCGAACGGCGAAGGGGAGAAGCGCATGGACTGGAATTTTGGCGACATGCTTGACGCCGTGGGCGCCGCGCTCGGCCCCTCGGACATCGCGCTGGCGCACGGCGACCGCCGGATCTCGTGGCCCGAAATGACCGCGCGCTCAAATCGGCTGGCCCGGGCCCTTCACGGCCTCGGCGCAAAACCCGGCGACAAGGCGGGCTTCTACCTGCGCAACCAGCCGGAATACATGGAGGGTCTCGCGGCCTGTTTCAAAGCCCGGCTCGCGCATGTGAACGTCAACTACCGCTATCTCGACGACGAACTCGTCTACATCTTCGACAACTCGGACTCGACCGTTGTGTTCTTCGACGCCGACTTCGCGGCCGAAGTGGAACGGGTGCGGAGGCGGCTGCCCAAGGTTCTCGTCTGGGTTCAGGTCGGCGGCGAAAAAACGCTGCCCTTCGCAAAAGCCTATGAAACGCTCGCCACGACGGGCGATGCCTCGGCGCTCAACATCCCGCGTTCGGGCGACGATCTGCTGCTGCTCTACACCGGCGGCACGACCGGCATGCCGAAGGGCGTCATGTGGACCCACGCCATCTGGCGGGAAGCGGGCATGGAGGGCGCGCGCAAGGCGGGGCTTCCGGTTCCGGCCAACATGGAAGAACACGTCCAGAACGCGCTGACGGTCGGCCGTTTCTCACGCCAGGTGCCCGCCTGCCCCCTGATGCACGGCACCGGTCTGTTCACCGCGATGGGCGCCCTGCTGAATGGCGGCGGCATCGTCACGCTGACCGAGAACAGGAAGTTCGATCCCGTAAATCTCTGGGAAACGGTCGAGCGCGAAGGCGTCACCAGCATGGCGATTGTCGGCGATGCCTTTGCCAAACCGATGCTGCAGGCGCTGGATTCCAATCCCGGCCGCTGGAACGTGTCGAGCGTGCTGGCGATCATCTCCTCCGGCGTCATGTGGAGCGCCGAGGTGAAGCAGGGCCTGCTCCGGCACATGCCGCAGGCGGCGCTGACCGACAGTTTCGGCGCCTCGGAAGCGGTGGGTTTCGGCTCGTCGGTCACGACTGCCGATGGCGGCACGCAGACCTCCAAGTTCGAGATCGGCCCCGCCTGCAAGGTGTTCACCGAGGATGACCGCGAAGTGGTGCCCGGTAGCGGCGAGCCGGGCTTCATTGCGCGCGGCGGCGCGGTGCCGCTCGGGTACTACAAGGACCCGGAGAAGACGGCCAAGACCTACAAGACCATCGGCGGGATGCGGTACGCCATTCCCGGCGACTGGTGCATCGTGGAAGCGGACGGCTCGATCACTCTGCTCGGCCGGGGCTCGAACTGCATCAATACGGCCGGCGAAAAGGTGTACCCGGAAGAGGTCGAGGAGGCGCTCAAGTCGCACGCGGCGGTCAGCGATGCGCTGGTGGTTGGTGTGCCGGACGACAAGTGGGGCCAGGCAGTCACGGCGGTCGTGTCGCTGGACGGCGCGGCGACGGAAGACGAATTGCGCGCCTTCGTTCAGGCGAGACTCGCGCGCTACAAGGCGCCTAAACGTATTCTGTTCAAGGACAATCTCGGGCGCGCTTCGAACGGCAAGGCGGACTACAAGTCGATCAAGGCGTTCGCGATGAAGGAACTCGGGCTTTAAGGCGTCGCGCTTGTTGTGGTGCGCCCGGCCACACGCCGCAGGTCCCAGCGAGGGCTGGGACCTGGATAGTGAAAAAGAAGCATTTTCCTTCGTCTGGACCCCTGCCTGTCGCAGGGGTCTGCGGAGCATGGCTTTGCAGAGTTGGCTCCTGGATCGCCGGAGTCTTCAGACCTTGCGGCGAACGGTGCGGAACACGGCGTCAGCCCGCGCGGCCAGCCCGCCATCTTCCTTCACGATGCGCGCGGTGACGTGCACGAAGTCGCCGTCCACGGCGGTGACTTCCGGATGGGCTTCGATCCACTCGCCTTCGCGGGCGATTTCCATGAACTCCACGGTCAGCTTGATGGTCACCGACATCTTGCCGGTTGCTGACCAGACGGCCCAGGCGAGCGCGCTGTCGGCAAAGGCGCAGGCCATGCCGCCGTGCAGGAAGCCCATGCCGTTGCAATGCCGGTCGAGGACCCAGAGCCCGGTCCGGATGTCCCCGTCACCGGAGGCGCGGTAGCTCGGCCCGTTGTGAAGTGTGAATTTCCCCCGTGAGGGTGAGGCCGCAAAACCGGGACGCGGTGCCCGGACCGGCGGACCTTCATCAGCCACCGGCGTTCCCGAAGATCGGATGGGTGACCGTGTCGCCCGGCGCGATGCCGAGTTCCTTGGCGCGCCCGCCCGCGATTTCAAGCACCGCCCGGACCGGCACGCCGGGGCCGAGGGAGCGGAGCGAACCGGGCACGGCGTTGCGGGCGACGGCGATCACTTCGCCGCTGGCGTCGATGAACAGCATGTCGAGCGGGATCAGCGTGTTCTTCATCCACATGCTGGCGGCGCGGACCTCGCCGAAGTCGAACAGCATGCCGGCGTCCGGCGCGAGGCTCTCGCGGAACATCAGGCCCTGACGGATGGCGTCCGGCGTATCGGCCATTTCCACTGTGAACGGGTGGGTGTCTTCCCCGGACTTGATCGACAGGGGCGAGACGGCGAGCTGGGCGAATGCAAGCTGGCCCATGACGGACAGCGCGGCGGCGAAAGCGAGAATGAAGCGGATCATGCAGCGACGAATAAAGGTCCTCGGCGCGGGCGGCAAGCGCCAGGCGCTGTTCAACGGCGCGAACGCACCGCAATCACATGCGTTCCCTTGGCGCCGGACTCGATGACGACCTCGATCTGCACCCCCGGCTCGATATCGTCATAGCCCGCTTTCCGGAGGGCGACGGCGTGGACGAAGATATCGTCTTCCTGGCCTTCGCGCCGGACAAAGCCATAGCCGCGGGCGCGGTTGAACCATTTCAGGGTGACGGTTTCGAAGTCCGGAAGCTCGCCGCGCGCCTTGGCCATCGCGGCGCGGGGGCGTTCCATTTCGATGATGTGCACCGTTTGCCAGCCGCGCGGGCGCTGCGCCGCGTCGCAGACGATCTTGGCGCCTTCGTCGGCGAAGGTTTCGCCATAGTCGCGCAAACAGGAGATGTGGATCATCACGTCGCCAGACAACGCCGCGTCAGACGTTGATTCTGCAACGATAAATCCGTAGCCCTTGGCACTGTCGAACCATTTGACGCGTCCGATCACTCGAACGACGGGCTCGGCAGACGGCGGGTCAGATTCGCTTCTTGCCACGCTATTCGTCATCAACCCATATTCCCCAGAAGCGAAAACTAATCCGCGTTCGCGAGCTTGTCACGCAAAGTTCACCAGCCCGAAGTGATTCGGCTTTTCATTCGTTGGGAGATGCGGCGAAATGAAGGCGAAAAACCTGGCAGTCCCTAGGGGAGTCGAACCCCTCTTTTCAGGTTGAAAACCTGACGTCCTAACCGATAGACGAAGGGACCGCACCGGTTCGAGAGGCGCGATATAGCGACTGATTCAATACAGAGCAACCCACCTCACCGCGTTTGAGGCAGTTTGTTCAAAGCCGCGTTACGTCAAGGGTTTCCAGCTGAACCCGGTCGCGGCCGTTCCAGTTATCGGCCTTCAATCGCCCGGCCACACTGAACCGGCCGCCCTGGCGCAGCGCGTCGCCAATCGGTGTGCCTTCGGCGCGCCAGGCGATGGCGTCCAGCCGGCCGGAGGAATCCTCGAGGGTGAACCGCAGATGCTGGGTGCCGACCCGCCGCACACCGGTCACGCTGACATCCTGCAGCATGAACACCGGCTCGGGCGCGCCCACGCCGAAGGGGCCGAGCGACGCGATGCCGGTTACCAGCTGCACGGTCGCCGCCCCGGGCGCGACAAGGGCGTCAATTTCGAGGTCGAGCGCGGCGTCCCGTTCTGCCGCGAAGGCCGACATATGGTCCAGCATCCAGGCGTCGAAGGCGGGGATCTGGCCCGGGTCCAGGCTGAGACCGCCGGCCATTGCGTGGCCGCCGCCCGACAGGATGATGCCGAGCCGGGCTGCTTCAGCGATGGCCGCGCCGAGGTTCACGTCCTTGACGGAGCGGCCGGAGCCCTTGGCGACCGGTCCGAGGCCGTCGCCCCATCCGATGACGATGCTGGGCAGATGGAAGCGGTCCTTGAGGCGGCCGGCGACGATGCCGATCACGCCGGGATGCCAGCCTTCACCGGCGGCGATCAGGATGCCCCGGCCGGGCGTTTCAGCGAGCGCGCGTTCGGCCTGTGCGGTCGCCGCGTCGAGGATCGCGGATTCCAGCGCCTTGCGTTCATCGTTGAGCCCGTGCAGGCGCTCGGCCAGTTCGATGGCTTCGGTGCGATCATCCGTGGCCAGCAGCTTGGCGGCCAGCCAGGGATCGCCGACACGGCCGCCGGCATTCAGGCGCGGGCCGAGCAGGAACGTCGCGTGATAGACGGTTTCGATCTTGCCGATGCCCGACACGTCCGCAAGCGCGCGGAGGCCGGCGTTCTGGTCGCGCGCCATCATGCTGAGCCCCTGCCGGACGAAGGCCCGGTTCACGCCGGTCAGGGGCGCCATGTCGCAAAGGGTGCCGAGGGCGCACAGATCAAGCAGCGGCAGAATGTCCGGCAGGCCGCCAGGCGGGGCGATGCCCCGCTCGCGGGCAAGCCGGTTCATCGCGGCCACGAACACGAAGACAACGCCGGCCGCCGCAAGATGCCCCTGCCCGGAATTGCAGTCGGGCCGGTTCGGGTTCACCAGCGCCGCTGTCCTCGGCACCGCGCCGGACATCAGGTGGTGGTCGATCACCACGATCGGCAGACCGATCTCGTCCGCCTCGTCCAGCGCGCGCACCGCTGCGGCGCCGCAATCGACCGTGATGACCAGTTCGGCGCCTTTGGACTTCAGGTACCGGAAGGCTTCCGGCGACGGGCCGTAGCCCTCCTCCAGCCGGTCCGGGACATACAGCCCGAGCTCGCGGCCCCAGCCCCGGAAATACCGGGCGAGGATGGCCGACGAGGTGCCCCCGTCCACGTCATAGTCCGCAAAGACCACCACCTGGCGGCCATCGAGAATGGAATCGAGGACAATCCCGGCGGCCTTGTCCATGTCGGCAAAACTGCTGGGATCGGGAAAAAACTCGCGCAATGTGGGCGCCAGATAGCCCGGCGCGCCGGCGGCATCGACACCCCGCACGGCGAGCAGCCGCGCCAGAAGATCGATTCCGCCGACTGCGGGCAGCAAGGCCTGAACCCGGCGCGGATCGGCCTGCTGCAACCGCCAGCGCCGCCCGCCGACGGACAGGTCAGGGGCGGCGGGCGGTGCGAGGGGCGTGATCTTGGCGGGCTTCGTCATTTTCTGGATCACTCCGAATCGGAGTCCAGACTAACTTGCCGCGGGCGTGAACAACATGGCCAGGCCTCACACGGCGCGTCCCGGGCTGGCGCAAGCGCGTATCTGCCCTTAAGGGCATGCACAACGCTAACGGAGAAGCGACCCATGATCCCTCGGTACACGCGCCCTGAAATGGCTGCGATCTGGACCCCTGAGAGCCGGTTCGGAATCTGGCTGGAAATCGAGACCCTTGCGGCCGAAGCCATGGAGGCCATGGGCACCATCCCGGCCGGCGTGTCCGCCGCCGTGCGGGCCCGCGCGGCGTTCGAGGTGGACCGCATCGACGAGATCGAACGCGAAGTGAAGCATGACGTGATCGCGTTCCTCACCAATGTTGCCGAGCATGTCGGCGACGAAGCGCGCTTCCTGCATCTCGGCATGACGTCTTCGGATGTGCTCGATACGTGTCTCAACGTTCAGATGGTGCGCGCCGCCGACCTGATGCTGGGCGGGATCGACCGGGTGCTGGCGGCGCTCAGGACGCGGGCGATGGAATTCAAGTATACGCCGACCATCGGACGCAGCCACGGCATCCATGCCGAGCCGACGACCTTCGGCATCAAGCTCGCCGGTTTCCATGCCGAGTTCCAGCGCGCCCGCACGCGGCTGCTGATCGCGCGGGACGAGGTCTCCACCTGCGCCATTTCCGGCGCGGTCGGGACGTTTGCCAATATTGACCCGCGCGTTGAAGCGTATGTCGCCGAGAAACTGGGGCTGCGGATAGAGCCGGTGTCCACGCAGGTGATCCCGCGAGACCGGCACGCGATGTATTTCGCCGTGCTGGGCGTGATTGCCTCGTCGGTCGAGCGGCTCGCCACCGAGATCCGGCATCTTCAGCGTACGGAAGTCCTGGAAGCGGAGGAGTATTTCTCCGCTGGCCAGAAGGGGTCTTCGGCGATGCCGCACAAGCGCAATCCCGTGCTGACCGAGAACCTGACCGGCCTGGCCCGTCTTGTACGTTCGGCGGTCACCCCGGCGCTCGAAAACGTCGCCCTTTGGCATGAGCGCGACATCTCCCACTCATCGGTCGAACGCGGCATCGGGCCGGATGCGACCATCCACCTCGATTTCGCGCTGCACCGTCTCGGCGGCGTGATCGAAAACCTTGTAGTCTATCCGGAGAACATGCTGCGCACGATCAACAGCATGGGCGGCTTGCACAATTCGCAGCGGATCCTGCTCGCCCTCGTTGAAAGCGGCTGCAGCCGCGAGGATGCCTACCGCTTCGTTCAGCGCAACGCGATGCGTACCTGGAAGAAGGAGGGCGACCTGGCGACGCTGCTGAAAGCCGATCCGGATGTCACCGCGCGGCTCAAGGATGCTGAAATCGACGCCCTTTTTGACCTCGAGTTTCATTTCAAGCACGCCGACACGATCTTTGAGCGGGTGTTCGGGGCAGATTGAACAGCAGGCGTTGACGCGGGCCGCCCCCTCGCCAAGATGGCCGCACGACTTCTGTAACCAGCGGGCAATATGGGGCTCTCGATGAAACGTATTCTATTTCTGGTGCCGGCGGCTCTGCTGGCGGCCTGTACACCGCAAGTTGCGGCGCCGGCCGACCCTGCGGCGGACGCGCCGGCCCTGACGCCGGTGGAAGCGCTGCACCAGGGCTTCATGGTGCTCGACAGCCACCTCGATACGCCGGCCAATTTCCACACGGAAGACTACACCTTCTCGAAACGCGGCGACTTTGACGTTGATGGAACCCAGGTTGACCTGCCGCGCATGAACGAGGGCGGCCTCGATGGCGGCTTCTGGGTGATCTTCACGGTGCAGGGCCCGCTCGACGATGCCTCGCTGAATGCCGCCCGCACCGCCGCCCTGCTTCGCCAGATGTCGATCCGGGAACTCGCCGCGAAATATCCCGGCGACGTCGAGCTGGCGTTCACTGCCGACGATGCGGACCGGATCTTCGCCGACGGCAAGAAGATCGTGTTCCAGAGCATGGAGAACGCCTATCCGATCGGCAACAGTGTTTCGCTGCTCGAAACCTTCTATGTCGGTGGTCTGCGGATGATTTCGCCGGTACACTTCCGCAACAACCAGTTTGCCGACAGCGCGACCGACGTGAACACGGTGTTCGGCGGCCTGAGCCCGCTCGGCGAGGACCTTGTGCGCGAAGCCAACCGGCTTGGGCTGATGCTGGATGGATCGCACGCGTCGGAAGACACAGTCTGGGACATGCTGGCCATTTCGACGACACCGCTGGTGCTGTCGCACTCCGGTCCCAAGGGCGTGTACGATCACCCGCGCAACCTCTCCGACAATCTTCTGAAGGCGGTGGCGGACAAGGGCGGCGTCGTGCAGGTCAACGCGTATGGTTCCTACCTCGAAGAACTGGTGGCCACTCCCGAACGGCTGGCAGCGCTTGCCGAACTCGAGACCAGGTTTGGCACGGATCCGTCCGCTCTGACGCCGGAGCAGGTTGAAGAATACAAAACCGCCCGCAAGACACTCGACAAGACCTTTCCGGCGCCGCGTTCCACGTTCGAAAAGTTCAAGGAGCACATGCTCTACACGCTTGAACTCGTCGGACCGGACCATGTCGGCATGGGAGCGGACTGGGATGGCGGCGGCGGCGTCGATGGCATGAAAGACATCGCCGATCTGCCCAAGGTCACGGCGATGCTGCTGGAAGCGGGCTATTCCGAAGAGGATATCGCCAAGATCTGGGGCGGGAACCTTCAGCGCCTGATGCGCGAGGTCGAAGCCGCGAAGTCCTCCGACGTCACGTCACCCAAGACGCTCAACTGAATGGAGTGGTTGACGGCAACACCGCCGGTGGTGGCCCTTCTGGTCGCCGTGCTGACGCGCAATGTGTATTGGGCGCTCGGCGCCGCGATCCTCCTGTCCGAGACACTCCTCACCGGCCTCAACCCGGCGCTGGGCCTGCTAGGCAGCATTGATCGCGGCGCGCATGTGTTCAGCGACGCGGGCAATACGCGCATCCTGCTGTTCTGTCTGATCATCGGTGCACTGATCGCCTATCTCGAGCGCGCTCGTGCCTTCGAGGCGATGGTCAGCTGGCTGTCGCGGTCCGGCATGGTCAAGGGGCCCCGGCAGGCCGGCTTCATCACCGCCTTCGCCGGCGTTCTGATCTTTGTGGAAACGAATGTCAGCCTGCTTGCCACCGGCCTTCTCGGACAGCGCCTGTTTGACCGGGTCAACCTCAGCCGGGCGCGGCTTGCCTATATCATCGACTCCACCTGCGCGCCCGTCAGTGTACTGATCCTGCTCAATGGCTGGGGCGCATTCATATTGAGCTTGCTTGCCGCGAACGGCGTGGACCAGCCGCTGGCCGTGATGGCGCAGTCAATCCCGTTGAACGCCTACGCGCTGCTGACGCTCGGCCTGGTCTTCTATGTGGTCTTTTCCAATCGCACGTTCGGTCCGATGCGCGCCTCGGACACGGCGGCGCGCACAGTGGCACGGCCCGAAGCTGCGGCGGCGGGCCCGGACGGCTCCGTGTGGGCCTTCATCCTTCCGATGACCATTCTGGTGGGCGGATCCATCGGCTTCATGGCCTGGACCGGCAACGGCAACATCCTGGCGGGATCGGGGTCGCAATCCATCCTCTGGGCTGTCTGCCTGGCTACCGTCGCGGCGTTCCTGCTGCTGGCGCGCACGGCGGAACGACGCGGCGATCTGGTGGAAACCGGGTTCAAGGGCATGGGCGACCTTCTGCCGGCTGTGGCGATCATCTTTCTCGCATTGGCGCTCGGCGACAGCCTCAAGAGCCTCGGCACCGGCGCCTTCATCGCGCAGCTCGCGTCCTCGATGCCCTACAACTGGGCGATTCCCGCTGTGCTCTTCGTTGCTGCCTCCATCACGTCGTTCACGACAGGCACCAGCTGGGGCACGTACGGCATCCTCGTACCTCTCGCCATTCCGCTGGCGGCGGGCGCGGGCGTGCCGCTTCCCCTCGTGCTGGCGGCAGTGCTCGGGGGCGGCGTGTTCGGCGATCACTGTTCGCCGATCTCGGATACGACCATCATCGCGTCGCTGGCTTCCGGATGCGACCACCTCGAGCATGTCCGCACGCAGATACCCTATGCCCTTCTCGCCGGCGCAGGCGCGACGCTCTTCTATCTTGCGGCGGGTCTGCTGAGCTGAGCCGGCGCTTGCCCCTTGGGCAAGGATTGATCTGCCTACGTCGCTGGCGAAGACTGTCTCCCGTCAATGGGAGCGTCTCGACATGGCCAGCACGTATTTCGATCTCACCGGCAAGGTGGCGCTTGTCACGGGCGGCAGCCGAGGTCTTGGCTACCAGATGGTCAAGGCGTTTGCCGAGCACGGCGCCGACATTATCGTTGCCAGCCGAAAGCTCGACGCGTGCGAGGCCGTCGCCGCCGAAGTGCGCGCCATGGGCCGCAAGGCCTACGCCCACGCGGCACATTGTGGCCGGTGGGATGACATCGACGCGCTCATCGACGCGACTTATGGCAAGTTTGGACGGGTGGACATTCTGGTCAACAATGCCGGCTCTGGCCCCCGCATGGCGAGCCATGAGGTGACGGAATCCCTGTTCGACAGCGTTCTCAACCTGAACTTCAAGGGTCCGTTCCGGCTCGCGAGCCAGATCGCCAAACGGATGGCGGACGGCGAGGGCGGAAGCATCATCAACATCTCGTCCTCGGGAAGCCTGGTCCCGTTGCCGTACGTTGTGCCCTACGGCGCCGCCAAGGCTGCGCTCAACGCCATGAGCCTCTCGCTCGCACACGAGTATGCGCCGAAGGTGCGGGTCAACACGATCTGCCCCGGGCCGTTCCTGACCGACATTTCCAAGGCCTGGCCCGAAGAGATGCGCCAAAGCGCCGACAACGCGCTCGGGCGGCCCGGCTTGCCGCAGGAAATCATCACGGCCGCGCTCTATCTAGCGAGCCCTTCATCAAGTTTCACGACGGGCTCCCTGCTGCGGGTGGATGGCAGCGCAGCTTGACGCCGACCGAATTCGCACATCTGCCCTTGTCAGGCGGCGGCGACCTTTGTAACGTTACTTTATTACATTACAAAGGAGGCGCGCATGAAGCGTGTGTTGTTGGCAACCGCTGTTTCCACTCAGGCCTTGCTCGGCGCGGCGCATGCCCAGGAAACCGAAGCGACACGGCGGCTCGATCCGGTGATGATCACCTCGGCGCCGGGTCCGGACCGTTCGAGCGATGAACTGGTGGGAAATGCCACGGCGCTCGAAAGGTCAGAGATTGTCAGCCGCCTGTCTTCGACACTGGGCGACACGCTGTCCGGCCAGCCCGGCATCGCCTCGACATTCTTTGGCCAGGGCGCGAGCCGGCCGGTGCTGCGCGGTCTGGGCGCTGAGCGTGTTCAGGTGCTGACGAACGGCATTGGCGTGATCGACGTGTCGGCCGCCAGCCCGGACCACCAGGTAGCGGCGGACGGGATCGACGCCGAGAAGATTGAAATCCTTCGCGGCCCGGCGGCGCTGGCCTATGGCGGCCAGGCGATCGGGGGCGTGGTCAACGTGATTGACGGTTTGATCACGGAGTCGCTTCCGGAAAAGTCCGTGTCGGGCGACCTGCTCGCGGCCTATAACAGCGTCAATGAAGGCAGCGAACTGGCGGGCCACGCACGCTACAATGCCGGTCCGTTCGGGCTTGCCCTATCGGCGTCCCAGCGCGATCTCGGCAATTACGATATACCGGGTTTTGTTGAATCTGCCCGCCTGCGGGCACTCGAAGACGCAGAAGGCGGAGCGCCCGGCGAGGAAGCGCGCGGGCAAGTCGAAAACTCGTTTGTTGATACCGAAGCGCTCGGCGCCGGCCTGTCCTGGGTGGGCGAACGCGGCTTCGCCGGCGTTGCGATCCGCAATCAGACCGCCACTTACGGTCTTCCCGGCGGCCATGCGCATGAGGCCGCGCCGGGGGACCCGCCGGTGGTGGAAGAGACACCGTTCATCGCGCTGGAGCAGACGCGGTATGACTTCAGGGCCGGACTGGATCTCGACGGCGACATCCTGAAGCGCATCGCGGGTTCGCTCGCCTTTGCAGACTATCAGCATACGGAGTTCGAAGGCCCGGGCGTGCCGGGTACCCGGTTCGACACGGACGGCTACGAGGCGCGTGCTGAACTCGATCACCGGCTGGCAGGCTTTGACGGCGCGGTCGGCCTCCAGTCGCTCAGCAAGGAGCTGGCGACAGAGGGCGACGAGGCCTTCATCACCCCGACCAAAACCCGTTCGGAAGCGATCTTCCTCTATGAAACGCGCGACTGGGACAGCGGGTTCGGTATCGAAGGCGGCGCGCGCGCTGAACAGTTGACGCATGACAACCAGACCGCCGGCAAGGCGCGGTTTGACCTGTTCAGTGGTTCTGCAGGCCTTCATCAACACACGGACTCGGGTTGGTTCGTCGGCGCACAGGCCAGCTACACCGAACGGGCGCCGAACGAGAGCGAACTCTTCGCCTTCGGACCGCACCTCGCGACGGGTCAGTTCGAAGTCGGCACGGCCTCGCTCGGCAAGGAGAAGGCGCTGAACCTTGAAGGCACGCTCCGCTGGCGCAATGACTGGCTGACGCTTGGCGCGAACGTGTTCCGGACAGACTTTTCGGATTTCATCTTCCTGACGCCGGGCGTGGTCGATGACGGCGGCGGCCCGGTTGACGAGATTGACACGCTTCCGGTGTTTCTGTTTGCCCAGGACGACGCGGTGTTCACCGGCGCCGAACTCTACACGGAAGCGGCGCTGGACGACGGCCTCCTCGGGGCAGACTGGAAGCTGAAAGGCGGCGTCGATTTCGTGGACGCTGAACTGGACTCGAATGGTAACGTGCCGTTTGTGCCACCCTTGCGCGTGACGGCGGACGCCGATGCCCGCTGGCGACTGTTCGAGCTCGGTGCTGGCATCGAATGGGCGGACGACCAGACCCAAACCGGTACCGGCCAGTTGCCGACCGACGGATACACGCTCGTCAGCCTGCGCAGCGCGCTCAATCTCGCGGAGCTCGGCTTCGGCGCGGAAGGCACACAGGTGTTCCTTGACGTGCGCAATGCCGGCGACGAGGAGGCGCGCCCGGCCACGTCTGTCCTGAAGGAACGCCTCCCCCTTCCCGGCAGAAACGTCCGGGCGGGCCTCCGCTTCACGTTCTGACGCAGAGGCCGGTCAGAGCCGGAAGCCGGGCAGCCAAGTTTCCAGCAATGCTTGCTTCGCGCGGAGATCTTCTTCCGCGCGGGCCTGTGTCCGGGGAAGAAACCGGATCCGGTTGCCGGGCCGCACCTGCCCGAGCAAGTGGCGATCCGCCCGGATGACTTGCAGCAGATGCGGATATCCCCCGGTCGTCTGGCCATCCACGAGCAACAGGAATCCGTGCCCTTGCGGCGTCGCCTGCAACGTGCCGGGGAACACTGCGGCGCTCGGCATCACGCCTGCATCGTGCCGGTCCGGAAGTTTCCCCATGATCTCTACCCCCATCCGGCTGAGACGCGGAGAGGCGGTAAAAGTTTCCGCCCACGGAAAATCTGCCGAATCCTTCAAATCGGGACCGGGCACAGCGCGCAGCGCAAAGCTGTCCTGCGGCGGGTTCCGAAGCGCATCGGGGGTTGTGACCTCGGCGACCGGCGCGGCCGCCTCGAACGTCAGAGCGTCGCCCTTCCGGAGCGCGCGGCCTTCAATGCCTCCAAGTCCCGCCGGTAAATAGGTGGACCGTGATCCGAGGAATTCGTCCGCCTTCAGATCACCTGCCACGGCAAGGTAGATCCGGGCGCCCGCTGTTGCAGCGCCAATCCCGACCTCTTCGCCGGCCTCCACTTTCAACGTGGCGTGGGGCTCACGCGGGATCCCGCCCACGCGCACCGGTGCGGACGCGCCGGCGATGCCGATCTGGACGGGCGCACCAAACCTGAACCGTGCGGGGCCATAGGTGATCTCGAGGCACGCATCGCCCGGCGCCCGGCCCACCAGACGGTTCGCCAGCGCCATCGAGACCGGGTCTGCGGGGCCACTCGCGGGCACGCCCGCGTGCCGCAGGCCAATGCGCGGCGCCGCCTGCAGGGTGCATTGCACACCGGGATCGAGCGCGATCAGGGTCACGGCCTGGTCAGCCTGCGCAGGACGACACGGTCACCCGCGCCCAGCACGAACGGCTGCGCCGCCGCCCGGTCAAACAAGGGTGACAGGACGCGGCCGACAATCGGCCAACCGCCAGGACCGTCCAAGGCGTAGAGGCCAATCTGGCCGGTGATCAGGCCGACGGATCCTGCCGGAACGCGGGTTCGGGGATTGGCCAACCGCTCGGACACGAGCGCCGCATCGAGGCCGGCGAGATAGGCGAATCCCGGCGTGAAGCCGAGCATGTCCACCTGCAAGGGCGAGTTCTCGATCATACCGGCAATCTCCGATTCCGGCCGGCCAAGGCGCGCCGCGAGCGGCGCCAGGTCCGGACCCGCCGCGCCCCCGAATTCAACCACCAGCTCATGCACACGCTGGTCCCGGCGGCGGGTGCCGGGGTCGTTCTCCAGCGCTGCCATCAACCGGGCGTGCGCGTTATTCATACTGTGTGTATGCGGATCGAAAGCAACGGTTACGTCGATGCGCCCCGGGACCACCTCAAGCCAGGCGTGGTCCGAGGTCAGCATGCTGGCCAGATCGTGGCGGACATCGCCCGGGCCGCAAAGGATGCGCAGGGCATCATCTCCGCACGCCATCAATGCGTACCGGCCCAATGTCATGCGCGCACCAGAACGCCCGCCTGTTCCAGACCGGCGCGAATGGCGTTGGCGTTTTTGTCCGCTCCCGGCGTATCGCTGTGCAGGCAAAGCGTCCGGATCGGGAGATCGAGCCGGCCGCCTCCCCGGGTGGCAACAAGGCCGTCCTTTGCAAACGCGATCGCCTGCGCCAGAACGACCTCGGGCTGATCGATCACGGCGCCCTCGATGCTGCGCGGCGTCAGCGACCCATCTGCCTCGTAGGTGCGATCTGCAAAGCCTTCCGCTATAAATTCCAGCCCCGCCGCCCGCGCCGCTGCTTCGAGCCTGGAGCCGGGCGGCCCGACAATCTCGCGAAGACCCGCGTCATGCGCGACGCGCGCAACCAGGAGCGCCAGGCGCTCGTCGCGCGCGGCATCGTTGTAGAGTGCGCCGTGCGCCTTCAGATGAACCACCCTCGCCCCTTCCGATGCGGCGATTTCCACCAGAAGTTTTGTCTGTCGGGTCAGCGATACGAGCAGGTCCTTCGGGGCGATCTGCAAGCTACGGCGCCCGAAATTGCAAATGTCCGGGTACGAAGGATGCGCGCCGATCTGCACGCCGTTCGCCAACGCCCGGCGGACAGTTTCGCGCATGATGTCCGCGTCGCCGGCATGCCCGCCGCACGCGATGTTGCACCGTGTCACCACCTCCAGCATCGCGGCGTCCAGCGCCCGGCCTTCCTCGCCCGGCATCTCGCCGAGGTCCGCATTGAGGCAAAGCGATACGCTCATGGCCATACCCCTGCCGCCCGGAGGATCAAACGCGCGCCGAGCCCGATGGTCACCAGAAGCACACCGCCGCTGAGCAGATTCTGAAGCGGCGTGTTCACATACGCGCCGAGCAGGCTGCGCCGGTTCATCGCGACCAGCAGGAAGGCGGCGACGGCCGGCAGCAGGATGCCGTTGGCCACCTGCGCCGTGAGAATGACCGTGAGCGGATTGAATCCGGCAATCGCCACGCCCGCGCCTGCGGCGAGCACGAGCATCGCCACAAGCCGGAACACCTTTCCGCGCGGGGGCTGGCGCAGAAGTTCGCAGACGGCATAGGCCGCTGCCATGGGCGCCGTGATCGCTGAGCTGAGCCCCGCCGCCAGCAAACCGGCGCCGACCAGGTAGCGCGCCACGGCACCATATGCCGGCTCGATGGCCAAGGCCAGATCGGCCCCGGTCCGGACCACGAGGCCGGAGGCAAACAAGCTGGCCGCAGCGGTCACCAGAATGAAAATCGAAATGAGCCCGCCGAGCCCCACTGATACCTGCGTATCCCGGCGCGCCTCTTCGAGCCCGGGTTCCCCCTTGCCGCCCCATCGCTCGCGCGCGGCGGAGGCATGCAGGAACAGGTTATACGGCACGATCGTCGTGCCGATCAGCGCGATGGCGGTGAACAGACTGCCCTCCGGCAGTTGGGGTATCGATCCCTTCAACAAAGCGGCGAAGTCCGGCCGGGTGATCAGTACACTGCCTGCGAAGGCGAGGCTCATCAGCAGGACGAGACCGATCAGGACCCGTTCGAGCAGCTTGTAGCTTCCCGACAGCAGGAAGGCTGCAGCGATGAGCGACAGACCCGCAACCAACACGCGCCGGCTTGGGCCAGACGCGCCGAGGATGGCTTCGCCGCCGAGCGCGGCGCCGGTCAGGTTTCCGGCCTGATACGCCGCATTGCCGAGCGCGAGCGCAACGACGACGAGCGCGGCAATCGCAAGCCTGACGCCCGGATTTCCGGTGCCCGCCATCAGCGCTTCGCCGAGCCCGGATCCGGTTACCACGCCGAGGCGGGCCGCCATTTCCTGCAGGATGATGGTTGCGAAGGTCGCAAACACCAGAGCCCAGAGCAGCGCATAGCCGAAATTCGCGCCGGCCAGCGTGCAGGCCGTGACCGTGCCCGGCCCGATAAAGGCCGCCGTGACAAGCGCGCCGGGGCCGAAGGGCAGTTTCATTCGCCTGCGATGCCGCGCCGGGTTTCAAGATAGGTCGCGAAGCTCGCCAGCCAGTGGCTGCCGGAATAGTGCGCGTCGCTGACCGCTGCGATGCCTGTCGCCTTGTGGATGGCCGCGGCCGCCCGTAGCGCGGGTATGCGCGCATCCTCCGCCGGAAGCACAGACGCAATGCCTTCCAGCGCCCAGGCGCGGGAAAGGTTCACCCCGTCGAGATGGACGAGCTTGCCATCGGTCGGATCAAGAACGATGCCGGGCGCCAGCCAGTCTGTTTGCTCCGTGGCCGGAATTTGCGGCAGGAACGCCGTCAGCCATGTTGCAAATTCTTCCGGTGTCAGCACACGGCGCATCAGGTCGGCTTCCATCAGGCAGGGCGACAGGAAATCCTCGCCGGAGGGTTCATAGCCGAGAGGGCAGTTGGTGTCTCCGGCATGAAACGCCCTGGCCTTCGCGGCGACCGCGTCCCGGAAGGCGCTGTCGCCGGTTTCATCCGCCCAGTCCAGCATCAATCCGAAGGCAAAGGCGGTCTGGTTGTGGGTGCCGATCCGGATCGGATAGGCCAGCTTGGTGAGCCAGTCCATCGTCTGTGTCCGGATGAACCCCTCCAGCGGCTGAAGCGTATCCACCCAGCCGGCAGCCTCGGGGAAATCGGCCTGACGCAGCTCCGTCATCAACTGGAGGAACCAGGCCGCGCCATAGGGCCGCTCGAAGCTCGCCCGGTCGGGCGCTTCGAAATAGGCGAGCTCGCCGGCAATGTTTTCCGGTGTGAAGCTCCGGGACAGCGCCGCAAGAATCGCCGCGCGGTAGGGCGTTTCCGGATCGGTGTTGAGGATGCGCACCAGCAGCCAATGCCCGTGCACCGACGAGTGCCAGTCAAAACAGCCATGGAAGGCCGGGAACAGCTGGCTTGGCGTGCCGGCGTCTGCCGCAGAATTCATAAGGTGGCTGATCTTGTTCGGGTATTCGCGGTGGACACACGAGAGCGCCAGTTTCGCAAACCGGTCGGTCACGACCCCCTCGCGCGGCTCCGGCAGCACGATTTCGGCAGGCGCATCCGCCGGCTTCACCGGCGGGGTCTCCGGCGGCTTGCATGCCGAAAGACCGATCAGTGCGGCGACCGCAAGACTTCCCAAAACCCGCATCTGCCCGCTCCTGTTTGCACCTGCCTGACCCTGAGTATCAGGCGCCGGGCCCTGCCCGCAAGGAAGCAAATGGCGAAGGGTCAGATGTGGAGCGCACGGCCCTCGGCGTCGAGCACGGCTTCGTGCATCGTCTCGGAAATCGTCGGATGGGCAAAGATCGTATGGATCAGGTCTTGCTCCGTCAGCTCGCCCTGCCGCGCGATCACATAGCCCTGGATCAGCTCGGTGACTTCCGCGCCGATCATGTGGGCGCCAAGAAGCTCGCCGGTCTTCTTGTCGAAGATCGTCTTCACGAGGCCCTGCTCCGCGCCCATCGCGATGGCCTTGCCGTTGCCGATGAAGGGGAACCGGCCGACCTTGATGTCATGGCCCTTCGCCTTGGCGGCAGCTTCCGTCAGGCCGACACTGGCGACCTGCGGATGCGCATAGGTGCAGCCCGGGATGTTCGAGGCATCGAACGGTTCCGCGTGGCCTTTGCCCGCGATACCTTCGACGCACATGACGCCCTCATGGCTGGCTTTGTGCGCCAGCCAGGGCGGACCGGTGAGGTCGCCGATGGCGTAGAGGCCGGGCACGCCGGTGCGGCCAAAGCCGTCCACCGTAACATGCGTCTTGTCGATCCGCGCGCCGAGCGCTTCGAGGCCGAGGTTCTCGACATTGCCGACGATTCCGACGGCGAGGATGGCGCGGTCGAATTCCTTCGTTTCCTTCTTGCCGTCCTTGGTCGTGATGTCGGCGGTGACGACATTCTTGCCGGCCTTGACGTTTTCGACCTTGGCGCCAGTGAAGATGTTCAGGCCCTGCTTCCTGAAATCCTTCTCGGCGAGGGCGGAAATCTCCGCGTCTTCCACGGGCAGGATGCGGTCCATCACTTCCACCACGGTCACTTCGCTGCCGAGCTCGTTGTAGAAGCTCGCGAACTCGATCCCGATGGCGCCGGAGCCGACGACGAGAAGGCGTTTCGGCATCACGTCGGGCGTCATCGCCTCGCGGTAGGTCCAGATCAGCTTGCCATCGGCCACGAGGCCCGCCTGCGGAATGTCGCGCGCGCGGGCGCCGGTGGCGAGCAGGACGTGTTTGGCCGTGTACGGCGTATCCTTGCCGTCCTTGCCCTTGACGATGACCTTCGGCGCGGGCGCGCCTTTCTCGAGGCGGGCGGTGCCTTCGATCACGTCGATCTTGTTTTTCCTCATCAGGAACTTCACGCCGTTCGACAGCTGCGAGGCGACGCCGCGTGAGCGTTTCACGACGGCTTCGAGGTCAAAGCTCGGATTCTCGATCTTCAGGCCGAAGGACTTGGCGTGCTTGGCGAGGTGCAGCACCTCGGCAGAGCGCAGCAGCGCCTTGGTCGGAATGCAGCCCCAGTTGAGACAGATGCCGCCGAGGCTCTCGCGCTCGACGATGGCCGTTTTCATGCCGAGTTGGCTCGCGCGGATCGCCGCGACATAGCCGCCGGGGCCGGAGCCGATGACGATCAGATCGTATGGGGTGCTCATCGCGCTATCCTTTCAATTCGTCCCACGCGGCCTGCGCTTCGGCGGCTGCGGCTTCAGACATTTCAAACATTTCTGGTGTGCAGACATATTCGTCGGGATTGTTCGAGTTGTCCGTGCGCAAGCGCGAAATCTCGTCCGCAACTTTCGAGACAACTTGCGCGGGCGCTCCCGCCTCAGCCAACACAAAATCGAATGACTTCGGCACGCCGCTTACCGGATCGCATTGCTCGACAATGAGCATCCGGTAAGTGAATGGCGCTATCAGGGGCTCTACCTGCTCCCAACTCACATCCAGTTTCGGACCAAGCGGCGCCGAAGCGCAACCGGTGAGCGCGGCAGCGAGAACGCCGGTAGCGACCGCGGCTCGCATCACAGCAGCATCGCCTCAGGCGTTTCTACATACCGCTTGAACGCCGCGAGCCATTTCGCGCCTTCGGCGCCGCCGATGACGCGGTGGTCGCAGGTCAGCGTGACGGTCATCACGGTGCGGGCAACGACATTGCCCTTCTCGTCCACCACCGCGCGCTTGTCACCCGCACCGACCGAGAGGATCATGCCCTCCGGCGGGTTGATGATCGAGGCGAAGGATTTGATGCCGAACATGCCGAGGTTTGAGATCGAGAAGGTGCCGCCCATGTATTCCTGCGGCTTCAGCTTACGCTCGCGGGCGCGGGCGGCGAGGTCCTTCATCTCCTCGGAAATCTCGGCGAGGCCCTTGCCTTCCGCCTTGAAGATCACCGGCGTGATCAGGCCGCCGTCGATGGCGACCGCCACCGAGATGTTGGCGTGCTTGTGATAGGCGATGCCTTGGTCCGTGAACGACGCATTGCAGTCCGGCTCGTCGATCAGCGCCAGGGCGCAGGCCTTGATCAGCAGGTCGTTGACCGAGATCTTGACGTCTTTCGGCGCCGCCGCGTTGATAGCGGCGCGGCTTTCCAGCAGGTTGTCGAGCGTGATGTCGATGTTCAGCGGGAAGTGCGGCACCTGCATGAAGCTTTGCGTCAGGCGCTTGGCCACCGTCTTGCGCATGCCGTCGAGCGGCTTCAGTTCGTACGTGTCCGGCGCATAGACGCGGTCATCCAGGATTTGCGGGAGGATGAGACCGTCGGCGGTCATCGGTGCGCCGCCCTGAACGGGCTGCGCGGCGCCGGGCTTCGCACTCTCGACATCGCGGCGGATGATGCGGCCGTGAGGGCCGGAGCCTTTGAGGGCTTTCAGGTCGATGCCCTGGTTTGCGGCGATACGCTTGGCGAGGGGGGAGGCCATGATGCGGGCACCATTGGAACTCCGCTCATCCCCGCGAAGGCGGGGATCGGGTGCGACGGACGCGCTCTTGCCGATCGAAGCCCCCGCCTGCGCGGGGGTGAGCGGGGGTTGAGATGAGGCTGGCTTCGGAACAGGCGCAGTTTCCGCCTTCGCAGGGGCCGACGCAGGCGCCTTCATATCGGCCGCGCTCTCGCCCTCTTCCAGCAGCACGGCGATCACGGCATTGACCTTCACGCCTTCGGTGCCGGCGGGCACCATGATCTTGCCGATCTTGCCTTCATCGACGGCTTCGACTTCCATCGTCGCCTTGTCGGTCTCGATCTCGGCGATGATCATGCCGGACTTGACGGTGTCGCCTTCCTTCACCAGCCATTTGGCCAGTGTGCCCTCTTCCATCGTAGGGCTCAGCGCAGGCATTGTGATGTTGATGGGCATCAGACAGCTCCCTCACACACCTTCTTCGCCGCCGCGACGATATCGTCCGCATTCGGAAGGCTCAGCGCTTCGAGGTTGGCGGCGTAGGGTAGCGGCACGTCTTTCTGGTGAACGCGGATGGGCGGGGCGTCGAGATAGTCGAACGCTTCCGCCACCACCGTCGCCGCGATCTCCGCGCCAACGCCCATGAAGCGCCAGCCTTCTTCGCAGCAGACGAGGCGGCTGGTTTTCTTGACGCTTTCGACCACCGTATCGGTATCGAGCGGGCGCAAGGTGCGCAGGTCGATCACCTCCGCGCTGATGCCCTCTTCCGCCAGCCGCTCCGCCGCCTGCAGCGCGAAGCCGACCATGCGCGAATGCGCAACCAGCGTCACGTCCGTGCCTTCGCGCTTCACCGCCGCCTTGCCGATCGGCAGGACGAAATCGTCCATGTCCGGCACCGGGAAGGACTGGCCGTAGAGCAGCTCATGCTCGAGGAAGACGACCGGGTTCGGGTCGCGGATCGCGGCTTTCAGGAGGCCCTTGGCATCGGCGGCGTCATACGGCGCGACGACCTTGAGACCGGGGATCTGTGCGTACCAGGCCGAATAGTCCTGGCTGTGCTGGGCGCCGACGCGGCTTGCGGCGCCGTTCGGGCCCCGGAACACGATGGGACAACCCATCTGGCCGCCGCTCATGTACAGCGTCTTGGCGGCCGAGTTGATGATATGGTCGATGGCCTGCATGGCGAAGTTGAAGGTCATGAACTCGACCACCGGACGCAGGCCCGCAAAGGCGGCGCCGACGCCGAGGCCGGCAAAGCCATGCTCCGTGATCGGCGTATCGATAACGCGGCGCTCGCCGAATTCCTGCAGCAGTTCGCGGGTCACCTTGTACGCGCCCTGATACTGCGCGACTTCCTCGCCCATGACGAACACGCGCTCATCGCGGCGCATCTCTTCGGCCATCGCATCGCGCAGGGCGTCGCGCACCGTGGTTTCGGTGAAGGTGGTGCCTTCGGGGAGAGAGTGATCGCGCAGCGCCCGGGCAGCGGGCGGCGATTCCATAGTCCGCTCCTCCCCGCGCAGGCGGGGATCGGGTTCGGGTACTTTTTCCGGCGCTGGGTCCCCGCTTTCGCGGGGACGAGCGGGAGACTGAATGTTTTCTCCGTCTTCGGCAAGCACCGCGATGATCGCGTTGACCTTCACACCCTCGGTGCCTTCCGGCACCACGATGCGGGACAGAATGCCTTCATCGACGGCTTCGACTTCCATCGTCGCCTTGTCGGTCTCGATCTCGGCGATGATGTCGCCGGATTTGACCGTGTCGCCCTCTTTCTTCAGCCACTTGGAGAGGGTGCCCTCTTCCATCGTGGGCGACAGCGCCGGCATCAGGATATCAACCGGCATCAGACTGCACCTTCAATCAAAACATCCGTCCACAGTTCACTCGGGTCAGGCTCCGGACTTTCCAGCGAGTAGTCCGCCGCCTCTTTCACCCGCGCCTTGATCTCGTTGTCGATCTTCTTGAGATCATCCTCGGTCGCGTGGCCCTGCTCGATGATCTGGCCCTTCAGGCCTTCGATCGGGTCATGGTGTGTACGGATGTCATCGACTTCCTCACGCTTGCGGTATTTCGCGGGGTCGGACATCGAGTGGCCGCGGTAGCGGTACGTCTTCATTTCGAGGATGTAGGGGCCCTTGCCCTCGCGCGCGTGTTTCACGGCCTTCTCGCCGGCTTCGCGCACGGCCAGCACATCCATGCCGTCAACTTCCTCGCCCTCGATCTCGAAACTGATTCCGCGCTTGAACAGTTCGACCTCGGAGGCATGACGCTCCACGCTCGTGCCCATCGCGTACATGTTGTTCTCGATCACGTAGATCACCGGCAGCTTCCAGAGCGAGGCCATGTTGAAGGCCTCGTAGACCTGGCCCTGGTTGGCCGCGCCGTCGCCGAAATAGGCAACAGAAATGTTATCATTGCCACGATACTTGTTCGCAAAGGCAAGACCCGTTCCGAGCGGCACCTGCGCACCGACGATTCCGTGCCCGCCGTAGAAGTTCTTTTCCTTGGAGAACATGTGCATCGAGCCGCCCTTGCCCTTCGACAAGCCGCCGATGCGCCCAGTGAGCTCGGCCATCACGCCCCGGGGATCCATGTCGCAGGCGAGCATGTGGCCGTGGTCGCGGTAACCGGTGATGATCTGGTCGCCGTCCTTCAGGCAGGCTTGCATGCCGGTCACGACCGCTTCCTGACCGATATACAGGTGGCAGAAGCCGGCGATCTTGCCCATGCCGTACAGCTGGCCGGCCTTCTCCTCGAAGCGCCGGATCAGCAGCATGTCGCGGTAGAATTTCAGCATGTCGGCCTTGGAGGCCTTGGCGGGTGTCTTTTTGGAACCCTTAGGTTTTGTTGCCATACGATGTGCCTCCCTGAGCCCTTATGTCCCCGCAAATTTGCAGCGACAAGTCAGAACATCGTTGTCAATTTGCAGAGCTCCTCTCCGGCGTGAGAAGAACGATCTCCCCCGGATAGACAAAAGCGAGCTTGTCGCGGGCCAGCGCTTCCACAAAGTCAGGATCGACCGACCCCGGGGTCAACCGGCGGATATCGACCTGCAGGCGCTCGATGTCCTTCTGGACCACAGCCAACTCGAGCTGCTTGGCCTCCAGTTCGATCTGGGCATCCGTCCAACGGCCGAGCCCCTTCTCCCCCGCAAAGGCGTGGTAGGCGAAGTAGAGCACCAGAAGACTGAGCCCGAGAGCCTGAAGCCGTGAAACCATGGAATCGTTGGTAAACGCCGCGGGTAACCAATCCCTTACCGCGCCAGGGCGGCTGCAAGCCTGGCGGCCCGTTCGACCGGATCTGCCGTGGTCAGGTCCAGCCATTGCCGGTCGATCAGGAAATACTCGAAATCCTCAGGCATCTCCGCGAAATCAAGGCGTACCGGCAACAGTTTCCGCTTGTATTTGTCCGCAATGTAGATCTCCCGGCGCACATTGTCGGACTGGAAGGCCTCGGCGGAACACATCAGGCAGAACGTATCCGAATCGCGAATCGCCCGGACGATCATGCCCGCCCAGTTTCCGCCGGCATGGATCTCGTCGCGGTCGATCCAGACCGATCGGCCGGCGGCTTCGACTTCGGCTACCATCGGATAGACGACTTCGCCGTCCCGGCGCGAATACGAAACGAATACCGGTGCGGACGGGTCGCTGGCGAACAGTTCGGAATCGCTTTCCGCGATTGCTGATTCGGCAGGCGGCGCGGCCGGGGCCGGCATCGACGCGCGGGCGCGTTTCGGCGCCGCCGCCCGCTCCATCACTACGCGGCCGCCGCCCAGGTAGCCTGCAACAGCCCCGGCGACAGAGCCCCAGGCGAGGGCGGCCGCCGCCACCATGGTATTCGACGAAGCCGGCATGGCCAGGAAGCCCAGCGACATGAAGGCGGCCGCTGCAACCAGCCCCACGATCAATGCCGGCGCTGCGGAAAACGTCCGGCGTACCCGCGCCTTCCGGCGCGGAGGTGCACGCTCTTCCTCATCCATTTCCTCAGGCTCCGGCGCGCTGCCGCCGCCTTCGCCGCGCCGCGCCAGTATGGCCTTGTCGATCTCCTGCGCGGCATCGACGATTTTCCAGACAGCCGCCACCCGGCCCGGCGCAAAGGAGAGGTCGATTGCCTCCACATCGCCCAATCCCCTCGGCAGCATCGCGTGATCCAGCCGGGCAAAGATCAACCTGCCCTCCGTCCAGGCGTCAATCGCCCGGTTCGTGAACAGGATCTGCTTCGCTGACATTTCGATGCTGCGCGACCAGAGCGCGAGCGTGATTTCCTGCGGGCGCGCGGGCGGATAGCCGAACTTCTCGTCGGCCCGCCGGACCTGATAACCGCGCTGCTTGAGCAACCCCTCGATTTCGGAGGCCGCTGCGGTGTCCGCCTCGGAAACCAACAGATAAATCTGGCGCATGCCGGTACCCCGTACTCAGCCGATCACTCGCCTGTAGCACGAAGAATCCGGCCGGTCGCCTTTCGGGAATGTAATCCGGAGGTCAGCCCGCGTTGATGCGCGACAGCCCGGCATAAATGCCGATCGGGCCCAGTTCTTCCTCGATCCGGATCAGCTGGTTGTACTTCGCGATCCGGTCCGAACGGCTGAGCGAGCCGGTCTTGATCTGTCCGCAATTGGTGGCCACCGCGAGATCGGCAATCGTCGAATCCTCGGTCTCGCCCGAACGGTGGCTCATCACGGCCGTATAGCCATGCAGGTGCGCCAGTTCGACGGCGTCCAGCGTCTCGGACAAGGTGCCGATCTGGTTGACTTTGACGAGGATCGAGTTCGCTGCGCCGCGCTGCAGGCCCATCGCCAGGCGGTCCGGGTTGGTGACGAACAGGTCGTCCCCGACCAGCTGGACCTTCTCGCCGAGCATCTCGGTCAGCGCGACCCAGCCATCCCAGTCATCCTCGGCCATGCCGTCTTCGACCGACAGGATAGGATAACGACCGCAGAGATCGGCGAGGTATTTTGCAAACTGCTCGGAGGTCAGCGACTTGCCTTCGCCGGCCAGTTCGTACTTGCCGTTCTTGAAGAACTCCGTGGACGCCGCATCGAGCGCCAGCGCGATGTCTTCACCGGGGCGGTAGCCCGCCTTCTCGATGGACTTCATGATGAAGCCGATGGCTTCGTCGGTCGAGCCGATGTTCGGCGCAAAGCCGCCCTCGTCGCCGACGTTCGTGTTGTGGCCGGCGTCGTGCAGCGTTTTCTTCAGCGCGTGGAACACTTCCGCGCCCATGCGGACGGCGTCCGCGATGCTTTCGGCGCTGACCGGCATGATCATGAATTCCTGGATGTCGATCGGGTTGTCGGCGTGTGCGCCGCCATTGATGATGTTCATCATCGGTGTCGGCAGGACGCGCGCGTTGGCGCCGCCGATATAGCGATACAGCGGCATCGTGCAGGCTTCGGCCGCCGCCTTCGACACGGCGAGCGAAACGCCGAGGATCGCGTTGGCGCCCAGCCGGCTCTTGTTCTCGGTACCGTCGAGGTCGATCATCAGCATGTCGATCATGCGCTGGTCAGTGGCATCAAGCCCGGTCAGTTCGTTGCAGATTTCGCCGTTCACGGCGTCCACCGCTTTCAGGACGCCCTTGCCGCCATAGCGCGACTTGTCGCCGTCGCGTTGCTCGTGGGCCTCGTAGGCTCCGGTCGAGGCGCCCGACGGGACAGCGGCGCGGCCGGTCGAGCCGTCGTCCAGCGTGACATCAACCTCAACCGTCGGGTTACCCCGGCTGTCGAGAATTTCGCGGGCGTGAATGTCGATGATCTCGCTCATGGAACCTGTCCTTCGATGCGGCTGGCAAGGGATTGCCGCAGGCGTTAGAGCGCGCCGCCCCCGTCCGCAAGCCCCTGCAGGTCCGGCCGGCCGTTAATCCGGAGGCCGGAAATGCAAAACCCCGCCTCGACGGGCGGGGTTCGCAAAGCATCGCAAAGCGCGGAAGGCTTAGTCTTCCTGCGGCTCGAGGATTTGCTTACCGCGATACACGCCCGTTTTCAGGTCGATGTGGTGTGGACGGCGAAGCTCGCCCGAGCTCGCGTCTTCGATATAGGTGTTCATGTCGAGCCGGTCGTGGGCGCGGCGCATGCGCGTGCGCGATTTCGACTTTTTACTCTTGGGGACGGCCATGGCACTGTTCCGGAATCTGGTTAGGCCGCGCACCCGTTTGGCACGCGGGAAAGCGCGCCTGTTAACGCAGCCAAGCCCCTCTGGCAAGCACCAACGACAGGATTTTCGACGCGGCGGCCCTGAAGGAAAATGGCCGGCCCGAAGGCCGGCCAAGGTATGCAAGAAGGACGCCGGTGCTTTGCCCTGGCAAGAAGCCTGATTGGCTCTGCACCGACAGCTATGGTTAATAAGCGAATGAGTCTGAACAATGGCGCCGCGCTTTGTTGTCCGGCGTTCAGGAAGGACACCGGCCCGCCTGCGCGGGCGTGGCGATCCCCTGTCGGGCAGTCACCCCGGCGCCGGCCGGGCCCAGCCTTTTCGCCTATTCCGGCCGGGTGAAGATGGCTTCGAGGCTACGCAAATTCATGCCGTTTTTCAGGTAGTTGGCCGGCGTCAGGTTGACGGCCTTGATGACGCCGCGCTCCACGCGGGTCCCCTCGCCCGTCTCGTTCGGCACGAGATCGAAGTCCAGAATGTTGATACAGCCGGTATCCTGCTCGAACCCCGCGCTCGCCCCCAGGGGCGCGCCGATGACGTCCGCGAGGACCATTCGGTTCACGACTTCGTGAGCCACGACCAGCGCCGAGGCCCAGCTGGGTCGCATCAGAAGATCATGCAATCCCTCGCGCACCCGCACCATGGCGTCCGCGAATCGCTCCCCGCCCGGCAGGAATTCGGCGTCCGGCTCCCCGGCCTGCTCAAAGGTGAAGGTCATCACCGCCGCAAGGTGCTCGGCGGAATGGAAGTCCATGTAGCTCCCGGACCGGAGCTCGCCGAAGCGAGGCTCGACTTCCAGTTCCAGCGCCTTGGGGTGTTCGGCCAGCACGATCTCGGCCGTCTGGCGGGTGCGCGGCAATCCCGAACAGATCGCCAGATCAAAGTGCACGTCCGAAAGGGCCACCCCCGCCGCGCGGGCTTCGTCGATGCCCCGGTCGGTCAGTGTGGCCACCTTGGGGTCGCGGGCCTTGCGCACGGCGGCGGACGTATAGTCCACAAAGCCGTGCCGCATCAGGTAGATGCGCCGTCGTCCGGTTGTGCCCGGCAGCGCACTCATGCGCCGGCAATGCCCCAGTCTTTCAGGATCTCCGCCGTATGCTCACCCGGTCCGGCCGGACGGCGCTGGATGGCGCCCGGTGTCGCCGAGAAGCGCGGCGCCGGCGCAGGCTGAACCACGCCTTCGATCTCCACGAACGTGCCCCGGTCGGTATTGTGCTTGTATTTCGGGGCTTCGGTCATCGACAGGACCGGCGCGAAGCAGATGTCCGTGCCTTCCATGATCGCGCACCATTCATCCCGCGACTTCGTCTTGAACACGTCCATCAGCTTCTGCTTGAGACCCGGCCATTTCGACTTGTCCATCTGCGCGTCCCATTCGGCGCCGGAGAGGCCCGCCTTCTCGCGCAGGATGGCGTAGAATTGCGGCTCGATCGAACCGATGGCGACCCATTTGCCGTCCTTCGTCTCGTAGGTGTCATAGAAATGGGCTCCGCCATCGAGCATGTTGGCTTCGCGCTCGTCGGTCCAGATGCCCATCGCCTTCATGCCGTAGAACATGGTGGCCAGCGAGGCCGCGCCGTCCGACATGGCCACGTCCACGACCTGCCCCTTGCCGCCATTCTTCACGTTCAGGATCGCCGCCAGCAGGCCCATCGCAAGATACAGCGCCCCGCCGCCATAGTCGCCCACAAGGTTCAGAGGCGGACGCGGCCGGCCGTCGCCGTCGCCCATCGCATGCAGGGCGCCGGTGATGGCGATATAGTTGAGATCATGCCCGGCGGCCTGCGACAGCGCGCCGGTCTGGCCCCATCCGGTCATGCGGCCATAGGCGAGCTTCGGATTGCGCTTCAGCGCCACGTCCGGGCCAAGCCCGTTGCGTTCCATCACGCCCGGGCGGAACCCTTCGATCAGGCCGTCAGCCTTCTCAATCAGCTTCAGCGCCACCTCGACATCCGCCGGATCCTTCAGGTTCAGGCCAATCGAGCGGCGCCCCCGGCTCATCACATCAGCGGCGCGGCCCGGGCGGCCGTCGCCTGGCCGGTCGATCCGGATGACGTCGGCGCCGAGATCGGACAACAGCATGCCGCAAAACGGGCCGGGGCCGATGCCTGCGAATTCAACAATCTTTACGCCCGAAAGCGGTCCCTGGCTCATGGTCTGGCCTCCCAATGTTCTGTTGTGCGCGGTCGAATTAGGCGAACTTTAAGTGTCAGCCGGGCAAAAGGAAGGGGTGCCGCCGCGTCGCGGGGGCCTTCTGTTTTGGCGCGTTCCGCATGACCGGTCTGTCCTTTTTCGATCCCCCCATTGAAATCGCCGCCGGAAACCCGCGGCTGGACCTGATCATGTCGCGCCTCAAGGCCAGCGGCATGCGTCCCTACCCGGCCTCTCATCCGATCGACTTCACTGCGCCGGATCCGTTGCTGATCGACATCGCCACCGTCACCCGCGACGTGCTCGATGCCCTGTCGCGCGCGGCCATGGTCCAGGTCCACCGCCAGATCGTGCTGGTCGATCTCACAAATTTCCAGGTTCCCGTCGGCAGCGAGGCCGTTCTCCTGCGCCGCGACCAGGACCTCGGGACTCTCAAGAGCCGGCTCACGGCGCTCGCCCGCCGGGCCAGCCGCCTGCGCGAAGCCGACATCCGGCGCGAAACCGCCAGCGCGCTCGGCGTGCGCATCCCGGCGGCCGACCTCAACGCGGTCCCGTCCCTTCTCTATATCGGCGCAGGCTCCCCCCTGTTCCTGTCCCTGCAAGGCCCGCTCAAGCAGCGCGGCCTCGACGTCACCGCCGCGATCAGCCGCGACACTGCGCGCCAGTATATGTCCGAACGCCGCTTCGCGGCCGCTCTCGTCGATCTGGAATCCTTCAAGGGCGACACCGGCCCGACGGCAAGCTGGATTGCCGAGGAAAACGGACTCGGCGCCCTGCCCATCATCGCCCTGACCCATCCGGACCTGAAACTCAGTGATCGTCAGAACACGGTCATTGCGCTCGCCACTGAAGTTGTCGATGCCGCAGGCCGCATGGCCAGCATCGTATCGCTGATCGAAACTGTCTGCCGGCGACTGGTCGCGTTCGCCCCGATCATGCCGCATCCGGCGCTCGCTTCCGTGCTGACCGATTTCACCACCGGCCTGTTCAGCCGCAGCTTCCTCGAAGCGCATGTCGGGCGCCAGATGGCGGTTGCGACCCAGCGCGCTGAGCCTTTGTGTGTAGTGACCTTCCGGCTTGATCCTGCGCAGGCCGTCTCGCTCGCGGCGCAACGCGCCTTTGCCGATATCATCCGTTCACAGATCCGGGATGCGGATTGCCCGGCCCTGATGCAGCCCGGAGTCTTCACCCTCTCGCTTCCCGCCACGCCTTACCGCGGCGGCACGCGCCTGGCTGAACGCATCGCCGGCCATGCGGTGAACCACCCTGTGCTCGGCGGCCCGGGTTTTGGCTGGCGGGTTATTGAAAAGCGCGCCTATCACACGGCGCGGACCTTACTGGATGCCGGGATGACCGGACCCCTGCTGCGGCCCAGTCTCGCGGCCTGATGCCCGGCTCAATCTTCGGTCAGGAATCCGGACGAGAGCTTCTTTCCCCACTTGTCTTCCTTCGCTTCGGGGCGCTTCTGCGCCATGCGAGCCACCGCGTCCGCAGCTTCGGCCGATGCCAACCCGCAGGCAGCCTCCAATTCCTTGAGGAAGGCCTTCACCAACGGGATGCGCCGGTCCGGCGCGCCGCCGAGGCCGGAGTGCACGAGCTTCGAATCCGGCCGCAGCTTCAGTTGGTTGGGCCGTGAGCGGACGATTTCCATCAGGCGTGCCGGGTCCATGATCGTATCGGGGCGGAAAGCAAACACGGCCCCCTTCTCACCTGCATCCATCTTGGCAATGCCGAGCGTGCGGCACTGGACCTTGATCGCCATCACATCCAGCAGCTGGCGCGTTTCATCCGGCAACGGACCGAACCGGTCGATGAGTTCCGCCGCAAAGGCTTCCCGGTCCTGCGCCGTGGTGATGTCCGACAGGCGGCGGTAGAGCGACAGGCGCACATTGAGGTCTTCGACATACCCGTCCGGAATGAGCACGGCGACGCCGAGGTTGATCTGCGGCGACCAATCGTCGGCCACGTCTTCCTCGTCCTTCGCGCCGGCCTTCAGCGCCTTGACGGCATCTTCCAGCATCGACTGGTAAAGCTCGACGCCAACCTCTTTCACCTGGCCCGACTGCTGGTCTCCGAGCAGGTTGCCGGCGCCGCGCATGTCGAGGTCGTGGCTCGCCAGCTGGAAGCCTGCGCCGAGCGAGTCGAGCGACTGCAAGACCTTCAGACGCTTTTCCGCCGTCTCGGTGATCACCTTGTCGCGCGGCGTCGTGAAATAGGCATAGGCGCGCAGTTTCGACCGTCCGACCCGTCCGCGCAGCTGGTAGAGCTGGGCCAAGCCGAACATATCCGCGCGGTGGATGATCAGCGTGTTGGCGCGCGGAATATCGAGGCCGCTTTCCACGATGGTCGTCGACAGCAGTACGTCATACTTGCCCTCGTAGAAGGCGGTCATGATGTCTTCCAGTTCGCCGGCCGCCATCTGGCCATGCGCGACGATGAACGACACTTCCGGCACGTGGACGCGCAGGAAGTCCTCCAGCTTGTCGAGGTCCTGGATGCGCGGCGCCACGAAGAAGGCCTGACCGCCGCGATACTTCTCGCGCAGCAAGGCTTCGCGCAGGGTAACCGTGTCTTCCTCGGTGATGTAGGTGCGCACCGACAGGCGGTCCACCGGCGGCGTCGCGATGATGGAAAGATCGCGGATCCCCGTCAGCGCCATTTGCAACGTACGCGGAATAGGTGTTGCCGACAGGGTCAGCACATGCACATCGGATTTCAGCTCCTTCAGCCGTTCCTTGTGCTTCACGCCGAAGCGCTGTTCCTCGTCCACGACCATCAGGCCGAGGCGCTTGAACTCGATCTCCTTGGTCAGCAGCGCATGCGTGCCGACCACCACGTCCACGCTGCCATCGGCGAGCGCCGCGCGTGTCTCGGCCGCGTCCCGTGCACTGACGAAGCGTGACAGCGGACGCACCTTGAGTGGCCAGCCAGCAAAGCGGTCCTCGAACGTCTTGTAGTGCTGGCGGGCCAACAGCGTCGTCGGCGCAATCACCGCGACCTGCTTGCCGCTCATCGCCGCAACGAAGGCCGCGCGGAGTGCAACTTCGGTCTTGCCGAAGCCCACATCGCCGCAGACGAGCCGGTCCATCGGTTTGCCGGAGGCGAGATCGCCCAGTACATCTTCGATGGCGGAGAGCTGGTCTTCGGTCTCCTCGTAGGGGAAGCGCGCGGCAAACTCTTCGTACAGCCCCTGCCCCGCACTGACTGCATCCGCGCGGCGCAGCTCACGCGCGGCTGCGATCTGCATCAGCTCGGCCGCCATTTCGAGAATGCGCTTCTTGGCCTTGGCTTTCCGCGTCTGCCAGCCTGCGCCGCCGAGACGGTCCAGCTGGCTCTCGGACTCCTCTGAGCCGTACCGGCTGATCAGGTCGATGTTCTCGACCGGCAGGAAGATCATGTCACCGCCGGCATATTCCAGCTGCAGGCAATCGTGCGGCGCGCCGGTGAGCTCCAGCGTACGGAGACCGGCGTAGCGCCCGACGCCGTGATCGACGTGCACGACAAGGTCGCCGGCCGTCAGCGCCGTCGCGTCGGTGATGAAGCTCGCGGACTTGCGCTTCCGGCGCGGCGCGGCAAGCCGGTCGCCAAGCACGTCGGCTTCCGAAATCATCGCGAAGCCGGGAAGCGAGAACCCCGCTTCGATCGGCACTTCGGCCACCGCGAAATCGGTCTTCCTCGCGGCGTCCAGCGTGTGCACCTGCGCCAGCCCCGTCAGGCCGTGATCGCCCAGCACGTTGATCAGGCGGTCCGCCGAGCCGGTTGACCAGGCGGCGAACACGACCGGCTTGCCGCTGGCATACAACGCCCTGGCCTGCGCGATCACCGTTTCGAAGATGTTTTCGTCCGTTCGCAGACGTTCCGGCGCAAAGTCGCGTCCCCGGCGACCGCCCATGTCGAAGGCGCCCGACATCGGGTCATTCGGACTGAAGCGCACCACGGCGCGGTCCGAAAGCCGCGCGTCGAGTTCGTCAAGCGTCAGGTAAAGCCGCTCCGGCGGCAACACCTTGGCGATGCGGATATCGCCGCCGCCGGCATCGAGGCGCGCTGCGTAATAGTCGTTGGCCTGTGTCAGACGCTCGTGCGCCGCTTCCGACGCCAGGTGGCCTAATCCCCACAGCGCGGCCGGGCCTGTATAGTCGAACAGCGTGTCGAGCGCGCCGTGAAACAGCGGCAACCAAGCCTCGACGCCCTGCCGGCGGATCGAGGCGCGGGCCGCTTCGTACATCTGGTCGCCCGAGGGCGGCCCGAAAGTTTCCAGAAACCGGTCCCGGAATTTGCTGAGCACATTGTCGTCAAACAGGATCTCGCTGACCGGCGCAAACGTGACGCCTTCCGCCGATCCGGTCGAGCGCTGCGTTTCGGTGTCGAAGGTGCGAAGCGTCTCGACCGTGTCGCCGAAGAAATCGAGCCGGTAGGGTTCGAGCGCGGTCGGCGGGAAGATGTCGATGATGCCGCCGCGGATGGCAAACTCGCCCTGCTCGCGCACGGTGCTGGATCGGACATAGCCATTGAACGCGAGATACTCGGTCAGCTCGGCGGCCTTCACGGACTGCCCGCGCTTGATCGCGAACGAGGCTTTGCGAAGCGTCGCAATCGGCGGCACGCGCTGCACCAGCGAGCCGGCCGTCGTCACCACCAGCAGCGGCCCTTGCGACGCCTCGTAGCGCGCGATCCGGGCGAGGCCCGCGCAGCGCCGGGCGGCCACCGCCGGTGTCGGGCTGATCCGGTCATACGGCAGCATGTCCCAGCCCGGCAGATCGGCCTGCTCCAGACGCGGCGCCGCGAACACCGCCATCCGCCGCGCGGCCTGCGCCATCCGGTCGTCGCGCGCGACATACACGCCGATCCCACCGCGCTTCATCAGCGCGTCGCAGAACGTGATCACGTCTGCACCAAACGGCGCGCCGGCAAAAGCGGAAGGACCGCTCAGGGATTTCAGCAAATCAACGGGGGTCATCAGGCTACCTTGTCGGCCGGCCTTCAGCCAGCTTGGGCGGCGTAGCGGAATGCGATCAGCTGGTCCAGCACCGGACCGGCATGCTCGCCCGGAACCGGCTTCTGGCCGATCAACCAGGCGTAAACTTCCCAGTCGGGCACACTCAGCAGGCGCTCGAATTCATCCAGCGCTGCCGTGTCAAACGAATCGAGCTGCGCATCGGCGAAGCTCCCGATCAGCAGGTCCATCTCGCGAAACCCGCGCCGCCAGGCCCGGAATTTCAGTTTCTTGCGGCGAATTTCGTCGGTCATTCCAGCCTTTCGGACGGGGCAAAAACCCTTTGGACTCTCTACAGGGACGTGTGGGCAGTTTTTGGACTGCCAAAGCCCACTTTATGCAACATCTTATGCCACATGTCCGGCGCAGAAAGGTCTCCGCCTGATTGTGCCGCACCCCGGCTGCGCCTAGCTTGCCCATGTCATGCGCGACGAGCGACTCTTCCCGCTGTTTGCCGGTCTCGACACGCTGAGCGGCGTCGGGCCCAAGCTGCTGCCCGTGCTACAGCGTTTGTGCGGCGGAAACACGGTCTGGGACCTGCTGCTTCACCTGCCGGACCGCTGGATCGACCGGCGCATGCGGGCCCATTTCGATGAAACCGTACCCGGCGAGATCGCCACCGTGCGCGGCGACGTGATCGCCCACCACGCGCCTTACAACGACCGCTCGCCCTACCGGATCCAGCTCGGCGACGACACAGGATTCCTGACCCTGTCTTATTTCCGGGCCGATCCGCGCTGGCTGAAATCGCAATTCCCGATCGGCGCGTCCCGCATCGTGTCGGGGCGGGTGGAAGACTACAAAGGCGAGCGCCAGATCACCCATCCCGATTTCGTGGTCGATCCGGCGAAGAACGAGCCGCCGCCCGAGGTCGAGCCGATCTATCCCCTGTCCGCCGGTCTCACCAATCGCCGGGTCCATGTCTTTGCCCTGCAAGCCCTGGGTCTCGTGCCGGATGGGTTGCCGGAATGGTCAGACCCGCATCTTGTGCGCCAGCGCGGCTGGCCGGGGTTTCGCGAGGCCTTGACGATCCTGCATGCTCCGACACGCTACGACGAGGACGAGTTCGCGCGCGCCCGCGAACGCCTCGCCTATGACGAAGCTGTCGCGCGCGCGTCCGCCTTCTCGCTTGCCCGGGCCGCCCGCAAGGCGCGGCGGGCGCCGGTGATCCGCGCCGACGCGGAAGCGGAGCGCCAGCTGATCCGCGCGTTGCCCTACACGCCGACGGGTGCCCAGCGGCGGGCCACCGACGAAATCCGCAAGGATCTGGCGAGCGGCGCGCCGATGCGGCGGCTGCTGCAAGGCGATGTAGGTGCGGGCAAAACACTTGTCGCTGCCTTTGCGGCGGTGGAGGCCGCTGCCAGCGGCTTCCAGTCCGCGTTCATGGCGCCCACTGAGGTGCTGGCGCGTCAGCAGTTCGACACGCTCGACTCCCTGCTTTCACCGCTCGGCTATACAGTTGCAGTTCTGTCCGGCAGGGACCGGGGCAGCGCGCGTGAAAGCACGCTGATGGCACTGGCGGACGGCACCATCCAGATTGTCACCGGCACGCATGCACTGTTCCAGGAGGCGGTGTCATTCCGCAATCTCGGTCTGATCATCGTTGACGAGCAGCACCGGTTCGGCGTGACGGACCGCATGCGTCTGGTCGGAAAATCTGACAGCCCGCACATGCTGGTAATGAGCGCCACACCGATCCCCCGGACGCTGGCGCAGGCCGTTCACGGCGATCTTGACGTGTCGATCCTCGACGAGAAGCCGCCCGGCCGGAAGCCTGTCGAAACCCGCGCCATCCCGGATACGCGGCTGGAGGAGGTCATCGAAGCCATCGGGCGCGCCCTCAAGCGCGGGGAGCGCGCCTTCTGGGTGTGCCCGCGCGTCGATGCCGATGAGGACGATTCGTCCGCGGTCGCGCGCCATGCCGCGCTGCAAGACGAGCTGCGCATCCGCGTCGGCCTCGTGCACGGCCGGCTCAGACCGGCGGAGAAGGATGCCGCGCTGGAAGACTTCCGGTCAGGTAAGACGCGGGTGCTCGTGGCCACCACGGTGATCGAAGTCGGGGTCGATGTGCCCGAAGCAACCATCATGGTGATCGAGCGCGCCGAGGGCTTCGGCCTGGCGCAGCTGCACCAGTTGCGCGGCCGCGTCGGGCGCGGTGAGCGCGCCTCGTACTGCATACTCCTGTACCGCCCGCCGCTCGGCGAGGCCGCCCACCAACGCCTCGACACCCTGCGCCGCACCGAAGACGGGTTCGAGATTGCCGAGGCCGACTTCCGGCTGCGCGGCGCGGGCGATGTTCTGGGCGTGCGTCAGGCGGGCGCGACCGAGTACCGGGTACTCGACATGGCGCGCCATTCCGAACTGCTTGAGATTGCCGGCAGGGATGCAGATGCCGTGATTGCCGCCGATCCCCGCCTCAAAGGCGAGCGCGCCAATGCGCTGCGGATTGCGCGCGAACTTCTCACGCCGCGTGTGACCATCGATTCCGATGCCGGTTCCTGACGGACGCCTATTTTGCTGAAGGGGCGGACGGTTTCCCCGTAGCGGGATACTCCGGGATTACGAGACCGCCGGAGAAGATGACCTTGGCGCCCTCTTCGATCGTCATATCGAGTTTTACGACGTCGGACGCCTTGGCGTAGACGAGGAAACCCGAGGTCGGGTTGGGTGTCGTCGGGACGAACACACCGATGAACTCGGTGCCCAGACGATGCCGCATTTCACCCTTCACGGCGCCCGCCACAAACCCGATGGCCCAGCTCCCTTCCGTGGGAAACTGGATCATCACGACTTCCTTGTATTGGCCAGCCGAATTGCTCTGGAAGACATCCCGGATCTGCTTGAACACCGAGTACACGGACCGGACGACCGGAACCCGCGTCAGGACACGGTCAGTGAGCGAGACGAAGTAGTTTCCCAGGAAGTTGGTCGCCACAGACCCGAGCAGGGTCAGGAACAGCAACAGGATGATCAGGCCGAAGCCCGGCACCGCATAATCGAGATAGGTCTCAGGCCGGAGCGCCGGCGGCAGCATCGGAACAACCCGGCTGTCGATCAGGTTGATCAGGAACTCGAGGATCACGAATGTCGCAACAATCGGCAGCGCGATCAGCATGCCGGCAATGAATCGTTCCCGCAGCCAGGCGAACAGCCCCTGCTTCTGCGGAGGCTCTACAATGCCCAGCAGATCGTCTGGTAGCTTGTCGTCGTTCATGTGCTGGGTCTCCTGGGACCGCCGCCTTCCTCAGCGTTACCGCTTGGCGACTTCCTTCTTCCGCGCAATTGTGGCGAAGATGGGAAGCAGTATCGAGATCGAAAAGCCCCTTTCAGAGTGGGCAGCTGTGTATTTTGGTGCAGGCGCGAAAGTGCAGGCGCTCAAACGGCTATCGGGCGGCGCCAGCCAGGAAACCTGGGCCTTTGATGTGGCGGCATCCGGGACGAAGCACGCCCTGATCCTGAGGCGCGCACCGGGCGGCGTTGCCGCCGCGCGCAGCTCGGAAGCCGTGTCACTGGCGACCGAAGCGGCCTTACTGGGCGCCACCGCGAAATCCGGTGTGCGGGTGCCGGACGTGTTGCACGTCTCCCCGCCCGGCAGCGCATTGGGCGAGGCGTTCGTGATGCGCCGCGTGACTGGGGAAACGCTCGGACGGAAAATCCTGCGCGATGAGGAGTTTACCCTGGCCCGCACGCGCCTCACCCGGGATTGCGGCGAAGCGCTGGCGCGGATCCATGCCGTGCCGATTGCTGGTCTGCCGGAACTGCCGCGCAGCCTCGGCGAAGACCAGATTGCCAAATACGAAGCGATCTATCGTGGATTTGACCTGCCGAGACCGGTGTTCGAACTCGCGTTCGCCTGGCTGAAGGCCAACGCGCCGGCGCCGGCGGTCCCGGTGTTGGTGCACGGTGACTTCCGGCTCGGCAATCTCATCGTTGATGCCGAGGGGCTCGGCGCCGTGCTCGACTGGGAACTCGCCCATACCGGCGACCCGCGCGAGGATATCGCCTGGCTTTGCGTCAACTCCTGGCGATTCGGTCAAAGCGAGAGACGGGTTGGCGGCTTCGGCGACCTGCCGGACCTCCTCGACGCCTACGCGGGCGCCGGCGGGGCACGTTTCACACCGGCAGAGATCGACTGGTGGGAAATTCTCGGCAGCCTGAAATGGGGCGTGATGTGCATGATCATGTACGGGGCCTACAAGACCGGGGCGGACCCGAGCGTCGAACGCGCCGCTATCGGCCGGCGCGTTTCCGAGAACGAGATCGACCTCATCAACCTGTTCGAAGGTCTAGGCCGCCATGCATGATGCCCCCTCCGCGAAGGAACTCATCGAAGCGGTGAAGGCTTTCATCGACAAGACCGCCGCGCCGCAACTGACCGGACACGCGGCATTTCACGCGCGCGTCGCCTCCAATGCGCTGGCCACCGTTTTGCGCGAACTCGACATACGCCCCGCTGCCGAGGCCGACGAAAAGGCGCGCCTTGAATCGCTGCTGGGTGTTACCGGCGAACCGGTCGAGACCCTCAACCGGCGACTGTGCGAAGAGATCCGCACGGGCCGCATGGGACTTTCCACAAGCGGGCTGTTGCCACATCTCAAATCGACCACAATTGACCAATTGTCTGTCGATCAACCGGGCTATTCAGGACTTCGTTCCGCGGCCCGCTGAACCCGGGAATCGAACGTCATGAACAGAAAAATTGCGCTCGCCGTTGTCTCCGTCCTGTTGGCAGTGGCCGTGGGCGCGGTCATCTGGTCGATGCGCCCTTCGCCGACTGTCTCGGGCGCGGCGTTGCCGACGTTTGACTATGCCGCTGCAGAAAGCTGGGCGATCCGGCCGGCGCAGAAGCCGCCGGCAGTCTGGGAAGCGGGCTGGGATGTGGATGTCGTCCTGCTCGCCGCCGAGGCGGCCCTGGAGCCGAATGACAGGATTGCGACCGAGAAACGCCTCAACGACGCGGACGGCGTGCTGAATGATCTTGCGGCCGTCTTTGACCCGGTCGGTCCTGTGTACGCGCCCTATCTCAGAGCGGCGAATCTTGAGGCTGACATCTCGGCAGCCTTTCAGGCTTATCTCTCGGCCGACAATCGGGGACGCGCTTTCGTGATCGCCACCGACGCACCCCTTCCGGCGAAGGCTGCGTCGCTACTTGCCGCCGATTCGCTGCTGCGTGACCGGTTTGCGGGCGTCGTCTTTTTCGGTGATGCAGACGGCGCGCAGCGCCTGCCGGAAGGCGTGAATGCGGCGTCAATCTGCTCGCGCCGCTACACGGCCGATGAAGGCTGCATCCTTGACGTGGCGCTACGGCGCAGCGGCGGGAAAGTTTCGGTTACGGGCGATGGCCCGGTAGGCGGGCGCCTCGTGAACGGCCTTGTCCCCTGGCTCAATGACCATGCATCCAAACTCGCCGAACCGCTGGGCGAACTCGAAGAAGTCGAGATCATCGAAATTCGCCGGCCCGGAGAGACGGACGACGCCGCCGAAAACCAAGATTAGGTCAGGCTCTCCGGCGCTGCCTGGCGGAAGGGCTCGAGCGCGCGGCACCGCGCGTCGAGTTCGACGAGCAACGGGAATGGCGTCAGATCGGTTTCGAAGCGATGTGCGTTCGCCACCTGCGGAACAAGCACGATCTCCGCGAGGCCGGGCGTGTCGCCGAACAGGAACGGACCGGACTTGATATCAGACGCCATGGCTTCCAGCGCCGTGAACCCGCGCACGATCCAGTCGCGGTACCACCGGCCAATCGCGGCCTCATCGGCGCCGAAATCCTTGCGCAGCACTGCCAGCGGACTGAGATTGTTCAGCGGATGGATGTCGCATGCGATGATGTTGGCAAAGGCTCGGGCCTGCAGGCGTTGCCACGGATCTTTCGGCAGGAGCGCGGGTCCGGGAAGCGTTTCGTCCATCCATTCGATGATGGCGAGAGACTGGCCCGCCATCCGGCCGTCCACCTCTATCGCCGGGACGCGCATTTGCGGGTTCCGGGCACGGTACTCGGCGCCCAACTGTTCATCCGCCCCCGGAAGGATATTGACGGGCACGCGTTCATAGGGCGCACCTTTCAGGTTCAGCGCGATGCGAACCCGGTAAGCCGCCGACGAGCGCCAATAGTCATAGAGACGGATCATGTGAGGGCGTCCAGTTCGAGAATCCCGAGCAGCGCTTCGCGCGCAATCCGGCACTCGTCGGCAAAGGCAGGATCGGCCAGGTCTGCCGGTGACAGCCGGTCACGGTAGGTCGCGCGAACGCAGGCCTGCAACTCGTCGATGCGTTCCTCGTCCAGCAGCACACCGGAATGGCAACTTGCGAGCTGGTCTTCGGTCATCACGACACGCAGTCTCAGGCAGGCCGGGCCGCCCCCGTTGCGCATGGATTGACGCACATCGACATACTCGACCCTGCCAATCGGTCCGTTGCGGGTCACAAGGCGCTCGCAATAGGCGCGCGTCGAGGCCGTGTCCTGCGTCTCTCCCGGCGCGAAGAGCACGAGGCGGTCCTCGCCGGGCAATTGCAGCAGTTGCGAATTGAACAGGTAGGACGATATCGCATCGGCGAGCGGCACCTCGGCGTCCGGCACCATCACGGGTTTCAGGTCGAACAGGCCCTGGGCGCTGCGGCGCAGGGCGTCCAGCGTGCCGGCCGTGTCTTCGAAGGCAAACTCGTGAAAGAACAGCGTATCGAGCGCGCCAACGCAGACGACATCGTTGTGAAAGGCGCCCGCTTCGATGGCGCGGCGGGCCTGCCGGGCGAAGACGACGCGGACGAGGTCGAGCTCATGCGACCGCGCCACGGATTCCGATGCGAGGCGGGTCTGGCGAGCGGGGAAACCGGCGGTGGATTCGCCATCATCCCGTCCGTACACAAACAGCTCCACGCCGGGCGCGCCTTGTTCGTTGCACAGACGGACATGGTTGGCCGCGCCTTCATCGGCGAAGTCTCCATGCGCCGGCAGCGCGCCATGGACGGCGAAATGATCCTCGCCGGCAAAGATCGAAATCAGCGTGGCGGTCGTGTCCGGATGCTCGATGCTGCGATGAAGCATCGTTGACAGGTTAGCCGCCGTGAGGTGCAGTCGGCCGTCGGATGTATCTGCGGACGGCGACACGGTCGCGGCATTGGCGGTCCACATGCTGCTGGCCGAATAGGCCGCCTTCAGAAGTCTCGGTGCGGTGCGCGCTGCGGCCTCGATGATCTGCGCATCGGCGCCAAGAAAGCCGGCGGCGGCCAACAGGTCAAAGTTCGGGCGGGCAAGCGGTGGCAAGACGCCTTGCACCAGGCCGGCGCGGACCAGCGTGCGCATCTTTTCGAGCCCCTGCACCGCCGCTTCGCGGGGATTGGAAACGTCGCCGGCATTCCGCGCACTGGCAAGGTTACCGTCCGACAGGCCGCCATAATTGTGGCTCGGCCCTATGAGACCGTCGAAATTGACTTCAAAGGCCGGGTTCATACCACCGCCTCGACGATCCAGGCCGCCGCCTTCAGCTGCGTCGCGCCCGCCTCCCCGGTCAGGCTGCGCACCTTGTCGATCAGGGCCTGACGCACCGTGGCCGGATCAATCCCCTGATCCGCAATCGTGCGCGACAAGGGGCCGATTTCCATCATGAAGGTGGCCGTATCTTCCGCTTTCAGTCCCGGCAGCTGGATCGAGCCGTTCCACGGTGTCACCTTCACATTGTTCCAACCGCTCTTCGTCAGGATGGAGTGCAGGTATTCACTGTCAGCGAAGGCGAATGGCCCGGGGGCGCCCGGCGGACTGGGCTTGGGCGGCTCTTTGAGGAACGGCAGCGCGGTCAGGACAGGGACCATGGCCCAGTCATTTTCCGGCAAGGAACGCCAGCACGCAAACGCCAGGCGCCCATCCTCCGACATGCCGGCGCGGATGTTTGCGAAGGCCGCGACGGGGTCTGCAAAGAACATCACGCCGAAGCGGGAAATCAGAAGCTGCGTCTTCTGGTCTGGCTGCCACTCGGAGGCATCAGCCACCACGAACTGCGTGCTGGCGGCTTTTACGGCGGCGCGGCGGCGCGCAAGTTCAACAAGGGGGACGGACACATCCACGCCGGTAACTTGCGCACCCAACAGGGCAGCTGCCAGCGACAAAGCGCCAGCGCCGCAGCCGATATCCACAACCTTTTCACCCGCAACAGGCTGCGCGGCTTCGAGAACTGCCGCCGCAAACGGCTGCAGCATCTGGTCCAGCTGGTCGGCATCACGGGCCCATTTCAATCCGGATGGACCGTTCCATGAATCAATCTGCGCGGTGTTGTCCATAATATGCCTTTCAGGCCGGAAATCCGGGTGCTGTCATACGTGTTGCTGTAGCGGCGAGCTGGCTCGCCTGCGGCCAGGCGCAATAGTCGGCCGCATAGTACGCCCCCGGACGGAAGTTGCCCGACAGGCCGGGGCCGCCGAACGGCATCGAGCCACTTGCTCCTGCGGTGGGACGGTTGCGGTTGAGTATGCCCGCCTTCATGTCGCGGTAAGCCACGTTCCACATGGCATCATCGTCGCACACCAGACCGCCGGACAGGCCGTACTTCGTTGCGTTGGCGCGGGCGACGGCGTCCTCGAAACTCTTTACACGCACGATCTGCATCAGCGGGCCGAACAATTCCTCGTCCGGAATGCCCGTGGCCTCGGTCGTATCCACGATGCCGGGCGTCACGAACCCGCCGCCGCGTGCCTGGCCGCCAAGGGCGAGAATGGACCGCGATCCATGCGCGCGCAGCATCTCCTGAAAGGCAAGGGCTTGGTCTCGCGCTCGCTCTGACACGAGGGGGCCCATGAAAATGCCGGGTTCGTCCCATGCGCCGATGCGCAACGCCTTCGCGCGCGCCTCGATAGCGTCGATGACGGCGTCGCCGAAACGCCCTTCCGGCAGGATGATGCGGCGGGCGCAGGAACAGCGTTGACCGGTGGTCAGGAAGGCCGACTGGGCCGCGATGTCGGCGGCAGCTTCGACATCGGCAGGATCCCAGATGATGAGGGGATTGTTTCCGCCCATTTCCAGCGCCAGGATGACCTCCGGACGGCCCGCGAAATGCTTGTGGAAGAACACGCCCGTCGCCGCCGAGCCGGTGAAAAGCAGGCCGTTGATGCCGGCATCCATCAGCGCCGCGCCCGTCTCGCGTCCGCCCTGTACGATGTTGAGGCATCCCGGCGGCAGGCCCGCTGCATTGAAACACTCGGCCATCAGCGTCGCCACACCGGGCGCAAGTTCCGAGGGCTTGAACACGCAGGTGTTGCCGGCCAGAAGCGCCGGAACGATGTGACCGTTCGGCAAGTGGCCGGGAAAGTTGAACGGGCCAAACACCGCCATGACACCGTGCGGGCGATGCGTCAGCTGCGCCGAACCGAAGGCTGCGGTCTCCGTGCGGTCGCCCGCCCGCTCCTTCATGGCGGCGATCGACACGCCGATCTTTGCCTTCATGGTGGCGGCTTCCGCGAGCGAATCCCAGAGCGCCTTGCCCATGTCGCGGCTGATCGTTTCTGCAATGGCCGCCGTGCGCTTGCCGATCTCTTCGGCGTAGCGTTCGAGAACCTCAATGCGTTCCTGCGGCGCGCGGCGCGACCATTCCCGGAAAGCCAGGCGCGCTGAGGCGACCGCTTCCGCGACATCGGCCGGGTCTGCGGCTGCGCCCTGCCACACGGCTTCCCCCGTGGCGGGACACGTATTGGAGAAGACGCCGGCCCGGCCTTCGCGCCAGACGCCGTCAATGAACACGCCGCGATCCATCATTTGCTCCGCATCCAGACTCTCGCCGGCGAACCCGGCTTCAGCTTCAGGGCGTCCAGCACGTCGGGCGGCGCCACGAGGCCGGACTCGCCGCGCCGGGTAAACCTGCCCAGCGTGACCCGGAAATCCGGCAGCCGGTTGCTGGACAAGAGGCCCGGGCGCGCATCCGTATCGGAGGCGGTGTCGCCCGCTTCAACCGTCACGACGGCGCTTTCCTGAATGGTCCGAATGTGCCGGCGCTGCGCTGCGACGAGCGGACCACCATCGAAGATATCGACGGTCCGGTCAAACTCGAAGCCTTCCCATTGGAGCAGCTTGTAAGCGCCAACCCCGTCCGCATGGCAGCGGCCAATCACTTCACGTGCCTCGGTCGGGATGAGGTCCACATAAATCGGATAGCGCGGCATCAGATCCATGATGAACTGGTTGTCGGTCGTTGCGGAAAGCTTGTCGGCATCGGCGAAATCCATCCGGAAGAAGTGGCGTCCAAGCCCCTCCCAGAACGGCGACCGGCCCTGGTCATCGACGACGCCCCGCAGCTCGGCCAGCACACGGTCACTGAACCGCTCGGGCGCTGCGGCCATCAGCAGGTAGCGCGACTGGGCAGCAAGACGCCCCGCTCCGCCGCCGCGATGGTCCGGCTTGAGGAACAGCGTACCAACCTCCGTGTACCCCACATACTCGTTCGTCAGGACGAGCGCGTCCATGTCGAACCGCAGATTGCCCGCCGCCTGACTAGCCTGCGCCAGCGTGATGATCCGGTAGTTGAAGAAGGGCTGGTCAATGCCCGTGCCCGCCTTGACGGCCGAGCATCCGACGACCTGGCCTGTCGCGACCTCCTCCATCATCATCAGGTACTTGCCGTACTGAAGATTGCGCTGCCTGCCATGGAAGGCACGGTCCGATTTTTCCAGCCGCTCGCGCAAGATCGGCTCATCGACAGGCAGGCTGGTAAATCCGGGCCCGGATAGTTCGGCAAGCTGGGTCAGGGAATCGAGATCGTCGAGCCGCGACGGTCGCATCACATAGGTGGTCGCCATGTCTATCGCCCCATCATATCCTTGATGCGCCGGGCGTCGAGCCGGCCATCAGCGAGACGATTGAGCAGCAAGGCGGACAGCAGCGCGCGTTCCGGAAAGCTCTCTGTAATGACGAATTCGTCCGGGGAGTGAATTCGTCCGCCGCGAACCCCCAGCGTGTCCACATTAGGCACACCTGCAGCGAAAATGTTGTTACCTTCGCACACGCCGCCGGTGTCCACGAACTCGATATCGAGTCCGATCGCGCGACCGGTCGAATGGACCGCGTCGAACAGGGCTTGCTGGGCCGTGTTGCGCGGCTTTGGCGGACGGTAGAAGCCGCCATGCAGGTGTCCGTGGATGCCGTCCCGGGCGGTGGCGCGCGCGAACAGTTTCCCGACGGACTGGGTTGCCCATTCCGCCGCCTGCTGATCCGGCGCGCGGGCGCCGAAACGCACAATCGCAAGGTCCGGCACGATATTGACCGGCGACCCACCATCGATGGAGCCCACGTTGAACGTAACGCCCTCGAACTGGTTGTTCAGCGCCTCGAGACCCAAAACCAGCTCGGCCGCCGTTTCGATGGCGCTGCGCCCCTCTTCCTTCGCGCGCCCGGCATGCGCGGCGCGGCCATGCAAAACGATGTCGAACACCGCCGAGCCCTTGCGCCCACCCGCCATGGCGCCGGTCTCCATGGCCGGCTCATACGTCATGCCGATCAACGCGCCGGACGAGGCCGCGCGGCGCAGCGCTTCGGAACTCGAGAAATTGCCGATCTCTTCATCCGGCGTCAGAACGATCCGGTAGCCCAGCTGGTCCTTCAGCCGGCTGGATTCAAAAGCGCGCAGCGCTTCCAGCATCACGCAGATGCCGCCTTTCATGTCCGCCATGCCGGGTCCGTTGACGCGGCCCTCCGGCAAGTCGGTCACCGTTTCGAACGCGCCGGGCGCAAACACGGTGTCGTAGTGACCCGACATCACAATCTGCACGGGCGCCTGCGTCCGGGCTGCGATTTCGATGATCGGTCCGGAATGCGCCTCGCTGGTCTTTCCGTCGGCGCCGACGGACTCGAAGCCCGGACCGTCTGTCAGCTGAATATCGGCCTCGAGCGCCGAGAAGGCGTCTGCCAGACGCGGCGCAAACTTGCGCAGGCCATCGGTGTTCAGGCTGCCCGTATTGTGCGCGGACCAGGATTTCGTGCGCTCGATCATGGCGGACGCCGAGGCGTAGAGACGCTCGCGGGCGGCTTCATCTTCTGCGGAAAGAGTCGATAGGTTTGTCATGGGCCCTAGGTTTCACAGCTCGAACGGGGCGGCAAGTCTCAGCGGAGCCAGCGCTAAAAACAAAAACGGCCCGGCAAATTGCCGGGCCGCCTGTTTGGTCAATCTTCCAGAGGTTACTGGACGATGATCGTGACTTCCGAACGGCGGTTGAGCGGCTCGCGCACACCGTCGTTGGTTGCTTTGGCAAGGGCGGTTTCGCCTTTACCAGCCTTGCTGATGACATCGGCGCCGATGCCACGCTCGGAGAGCGCAGCGGCAACGACGTCAGCGCGGCGAACCGACAGCTGTTCGTTGTAAGCCGAACCACCCGACGTGTCGGTGTGACCGACGATCGAGACGGAACCCGTCGAGCAACCGGTGCCAGCAGCGATGTTCGCCACGGCCTGGTCGATAACGGCCGCAGCCTGGCTCGTCAGATCCGAGCGATCCCACTCGAAGTAAACGACGAACTCCTGGTTGAGCGCCGAACACTGCTGCGCAACGGTCTCGGTCGTTTCCACCGGAGGCGGTGGCGGCGGCGGAGGTGGCGGAGGCGGCGGAGGGGGCGGCGGCGGAGGCGGCGGGGGTGGCGGCGGCGGAGGCGGCGTCACGCCAAAGGCGTAGCGCAGACCCAGCGTTGCCGTGTGATCCGTGTAGTCAACGTCATAGTTGACGCCGCCGTGGTTGCCATCGAACTTCAGCTCTTCAGCCGTGAAGTACTTGTAGCCGAGGTCCATGGTCAGGCGGTCGGAGATCTTGAAGCCGACGCCGAGAAGACCTTGAACAGCAACACCCGCAGCGGTGTCATTGAAACCGTTGGCTGCGTTGAAGTTCGGCGTCGTGCCGGTGACGCGGTTAGCCGCTTTGGCGCGAACGCGCGTTCCGCCGACACCAGCGCCGATGTAAGGACGGATCGTGCCGTCTTTGTTGAAATCATAGATGCCGTTGATCATGAGGTCCATGATCGAGGCGTTTCCGGCCGGATGGATCGTGGTGCCGGGCGAGGTGCCCGAGATCGCGGTCGTGACATCAAGGTCGCCGCCACGGTAGCCCAGAACGCCTTCGAGGCGCAGGCCGTTATCGTAGCTGTAACCGAAGCCAAGGTCAGCGCCAAGCAGCTCGGACGCGTCCGAATCGTCAGCGAGCTTTCCGTTCACGGAAGCCACAGCGTCGTGGTCCATACGGCCATCGAACGTGTACTGGAGGTCAGCGCGGGAATACCAGCCTTCCGCGTGTGCAGTGAGGCCGGCAGACGCGAAAGCGGCCGCGGCTGTAGCGCACATCAGAGTTTTCTTCATACTCAATCCCCTTTTGTGTGCCGATCGACGGAATTGCCTTCGGCCGCAGGTTCATACGGATTAAACCGCATAGTTGGTTGTTAATAGCTTTTTGCCCAATCCGCGAGCGAAATCGGGCGTGGGCCATTAGAATTCCATGGAATTTTTCGGGTACCGCGGCCCTTTTGCAACAGGTGTAAATACCGAAGCAGCCATCCCGAAATGTCAGGTATTTGCGGTATGGAGCGAATGGTACCGCCTCCCCGGCTTGAACGGGGGACCTCTGGTTCCACAAACCAGCGCTCTAACCAACTGAGCTAAGGCGGCAATCCGGTTCCGGCATACAGGCGGGTGGCGGCTGTTTCAAGGCCGACTTCGCGCCTGACGGCGTTGATTCTCAGACCTTCACGACCTGATCGAATTCGAGATCGACCGGGGTGCCACGGCCGAAGATCGAGACCGTGACCTTTAGACGGCCATTGGCCTCGTCGATTTCCTCGACGGCGCCTTCGAAGCCCTGGAACGGACCATCGTTGACCTGGACCTGTTCGCCGATTTCGAAGCTGATTCGCGGCCGCGGACGCTCAGCCGACGCGTCGGTCGACTTGCCAAGGATCCGGTCAACTTCGCGCTGGCGCACCGGCAACGGCTTTTTGCCGCCCTCGGCGCCGAGGAATCCGGACACTTTCGGCGTGTCTTTCACGAGGTGGTAGATGTCGTCGGTCAGCTGCGCCTTCATCAGCACATAGCCGGGGAAATACCGCCGCTCGACCGTCTTTTTCTTGCCGCGTGCGACTTCCACGACTTCCTCTGTCGGCACTTCGATCTCTTCGATCAGGGCCGTCAGGCCCTTGCGCTCAGCCTGTTCCCGGATGGCGGCCGCGACTTTCTTTTCGAAGTTGGAATAGGCATGGACAATGTACCACTTGGCATCAGGCATGGACCGGGCGCGCTCCTGCAGGTCTGGATTCACGGCGGTCACCTTCAGGCGCCCCGAACAAAATTGACGAAGATCGTTATGAGCGTATCGGTCAGGAAAAGGAAGATTGCGATCAGGATCGACATGATGACCACAAAAATGGTCGCCTGAATGGTCTCCTGACGCGTCGTCCAGGTCACCTTGTTACCCTCCGCGCGCACTTGCGCGAGGAAAGTCATCGGTCCGACCCGCTTCTTCTTCGGTTTCTGGTCCTTGTCGGCCATAGTATCACTCGTTTTTCAAAGGCGGGCGAATAGCCCGTTTGCAGCCCGGCGTCCACGGCAAATCTGCAGGGTCCCGGCCTCCACGGGATTTGGTGGCGCAGCGGCGCCAGCGCAAGCCGGAACGCCCACCCTGCCCGGTTCCGCCTTCTTCCCCGGCCGATTCAGGACTGCACAAGCGCCCGGTAAGCATGCCAGCTGGCCATCCCGACTACCGGAAAAACCACCGCCAGACCGACGAAGGCAAAGCAGATGCCGATCAGGGTGAGGCATACGATCAGGAAGGCCCAGAGGAGCATCGGATAGAAGTTGCGGTTGACCGCCCGGACGCTGGTTGCCATGGCCATGAACACGTCATAGCGCCGGTCGAGCAGCATCGGGGCGGCAACCGAAGCGAGGGAATAGTTGCAGAAAGCGACAAATCCCCCGGTCACGAGCCCCATCAGCACCATCATCTGGCCGTTCGGCTCGAACAGGACGAACTGGAGGAACTCGGACCGCGACTTGTGAATGCGCCAGGTCGACAGAGCGTAAACAACCTGCGCGATGCGCGTCCAGAGCAGGTAGAGGAACACCAGGAGCAGGCCGAGCAACAGCGAATCGCGCCGGGCGGCGTCCTTCACCCAGATCATGTCGAGGAGGCCCGGCCGCTGTCCGGCTGCCAATGCGCGGGAGGCGGCATACAGCCCCATCCCGAGCACCGGCCCCACGAGCAGGAAGCCGCCCAGCAGGACATAGAACCAGCTGGCCGATCCGGTTGTGTAGAGCGCCCAGAAAATACCGGCGCTGATCGCCGCAAGAACAAGGCCGTAGAGAAATGCAGGTCCCGGCACCGCGCAGAAATCGCGCCAGCCTGCGACCAGCCAGTCAATCGGCGCACTCAAGGGAATGGTGTTGATGGGCGGCAAGCGCGCTGGCGCCGCCTGAAGCGATGTCTCGTCCAAATTGTCCTCCCGGCATTTTTGCTTTTTGCGGACAATGAACGCCATTTCCGGGATGAACACCTCCGTATAACTACGTAGATCGTCTCAAACGCCGGCACCTCGGGCTGATACCGGCGGCCGGGACGGCATGCTGCATTGCGCTGCGCCCTGTGCGCCCTACAACGGGTGCAGTCAGCGCGGAGGCCCGCCCATGCATTTCGAACTCGAGGAAGACCACCGGATGCTGCGCGATCTCGTGCAGCGGTTCGTGCGCGAGGAGCTCCTGCCGCTCGAAGGCGCCGTGCTGGCGCGCGATGCGGCGGGCGAAGGCGCGCACCTGTCGGCGTCCGAGAGGGCGCGGTTGGACCGGGTGTCGAAGGAAATGGGCCTCTGGAGCCTCGATGCGCCAGAGGAGGCCGGCGGCATGGGATTGCCGCATGTTGCGCTGGTGGCGGTCAACGAAGCGCTGGGCTCAACGGCGGCCACCTACACCCTTCCCCCGGATTCACCGAACCTGCGGATGCTGATGGCGACCGTCAACCCGCGCCAGAAGGCCGCCTATCTGGATCCCTACGCGCGCGGGGAAACCATCTCGGCCATCGGTATTTCGGAACCTGGCGCCGGCGCCGATCCGGCCGGCATGACCACGCGGGCGGTGCGCGACGGCGACGACTGGGTGATCAATGGCCGCAAGATCTGGATCTCGCGCGCCGCCGAAGCAGACTTCACGATCCTGATGGCCATCACGGACAAGGCAAAGGGCGCGCGCGGCGGAATGTCGGCTTTCCTGATCGACCGCGACACGCCGGGATTCCATGTGCTTCGCCGGATCCCGATGCTCGGCGGCGAGTTCACCTACGAGGTGGTGCTCGAGGATTGCCGGGTTCCGGGATGGAAATTGCTCGGCAAGGAGGGAGACGGGTTCGGACCCATGCAGATCCGTCTCGGCACCCGCCGGATGGAAATGGCGGCCTGGTGCATCGGCGCCGCCCAGCGTGCGCTCGACATGATGCGCGAGTATGCCCCGCAGCGCCGGACCTTCGGCGCCAAACTCTCCGAACGCCAGGCGGTCCAATGGTGGGTGGCTGACGCCGCCATGAAGATCCATGCGGCGCGGTTGATGGCCTATGACTGCGCGTGGAAGATCGACCAGGGCCAGGACGTCCGCTCCGAGATCTCGATGATCAAGGTGTTCGCCCCCGAGATGGCCGGCGAAGTGATCGACCATGCCATGCAATGTTTCGGTGCGATGGGAATGACCAAGGAAATGCCGTTGCACCTGATGGCGGGCCGGATCCGCAACATGCGGATCTATGACGGTCCGAGCGAAGTGCACCGCATGGTGGTGGCCCGCAACCTGATGGACACGCGGCCGTAGAGGGCCCGCCCGGAACACTACTCGGCCGGCGAAACCTTGCCGCCGAACATCTTGCCCGGAAGCCCGGGAATATCGACCGTTACCGCAAACAGGCTTCCAGAGAGCGGCCGCGAATCGAGTTGGGGAAAGCTGAGCCCGACGCGGGACGTCGTAATGAATAGCGTACGCAGGTCTTCCCCGCCCAGCGCGCACCCTGTCGGCAGCGGCGCGGCCAGCACGATCACCTGATCCACCTTGCCGTCCGGCGTGAAGCGGACCACGCGCGAGGCGCCATGCAGGCAGGTCCAGAGCCCGCCCTCCCGGTCAACCGTCGAGCCAAACGGCGCGCCGCCAAATTCGTGAGTGAATGCAAAGGTCCGGCGACCGGACAGCGTGCCCGTTTCGGGGTCAAAGTCATGGGCGAGAATTTCGCACTCGGCGGAATCGCAGGTGTAGAATGTGCGTCCGTCCGGCGAAAATTCGAACGTCCGAGACGACAGCACCGACGGTAGCCTAAGCGGCGTGATCGTCCGGTCGGCATTGTACCGGTAATAGGTCCCGACGGGCTCGCGTTCGACGTCGTCTTCCGTCGCAAACCAGAACGAGCCATCCGGCGCTATGCCGCCGTCACTGGTGCGGTTGGTCTCGGGCTCACCTTCGACAACAGCCAGACGCTCATAGATTTCGGTTGCGGGATCGAAAAAGCCGATCTCCCGGTCGGCGGCCATCAGCAGCAAGCCGCCATAGAGCGCTATCCGGCTGGGCCGCACCGGCAGTTCGTAACGCCGGGTATTGCCGGTGCGCGGATTGTAGCGGTGCAGCTTGGCGCGCTTCTGGTCCACCCACCACAGGAAGCCCTCGGCATGGCTCCAGAGCGGCGATTGGCCGTTGAGGCATCCGGTGGGTGCAACGCATTCAGGCGAAATGATCATCGAAGGGCCGGACTCCTGCGTGTCTGATGGGCGCCTTAATCCCCGCCGAGCAGTCCGGCAAGATCGGCGATTTCGAACAGCCCGTCCTGAAGGGCTTCCACGGCGGAGGTTTCGACCACTTCAGCGCCCAAGGCATCCAGCGCGAAACCGTACGCTTCGAGCAAGGGACCGTCCGCGACCAGCAAGACCTCGTCGCCCGGATCATAGTTCGCCGCGACGTCGGCGCCAATCATCAGACCGGCCAGGGCTGCCGCCCGGTTCTCCGGCAGGAGCGTGCCCTGCCGGATCGCCGCTTCGACGGAAAAAACCGGCGGGGTGTCGTCCGTATCGAGCGCGCGCTCGATCCAGTCCTTGAAAACCTTCATGTCGAAGGCCTGAGCCGCAGGCCCGGAGATCGACAGGGTACCGTGCTGAAGCAGTATATCGCGCAGCTCCGCCGTGATCTCGGTCGAGAACCCGGTCAGCCGGCCGTGCTCTGCCACACAGTGCTGAGTGTGCTGGCCCGCAACGCAAACCGATCCGATCGCATCGCCGAGCCCCAGCAGGAGGGTTTCCGCGCCGCAGGTCAGATCCGGCGGATTCTGCTGGCCGATCCACGGCACCAGATGGATTCCGCCGATATTGCCAAGATGATTTGCCAGATGCGTCAATGTCAGGGGCACGATCAATTGCGGACTGCCAGCGCCAAGCAATGCCGCCGAAACATCACCGCACCCGATGACGGGGACGCCGGGCGGCGCGCCCAACCATTCCATCAGATGAAACCGGATGCGCCCCGGCCAATCGGCGTGACCTGAAACGGGCTCGTCGCGGACCTGAAACGAGGAGAGGATTTCGCCTTCGTTGTCGAATGCCCAGGCGCGCAGTTGCGGCCCGGCCCATTCGAATCCGACCAGAGCCAGCCTGTCTTTCATGTTTTCATCCCGCCGGACGCATTTCCGGACATGCACTTATTGAGAGCTGGACTCCCGTCTCGCGGCGGGCCCGGGATGTCAATCGCCCTGACACCGCAGATCGTCACCGGCTTGCGCTGCCGGAGCCCCCAAGGCAAGACGGCTGAACGGCACAGGAGGCAGGGATGACGGGCAAGACGGACAGGTCGCATGACGCCGCAGAGGCCTTCGGTGAACTGACGCGGATCATGGCCCGGCTGCGTGATCCGGTCTCGGGGTGCCCCTGGGATCTGGAACAGGATTTTGCGACCATCGCGCCCTACACGATCGAGGAAGCCTACGAAGTCGCGGACGCCATCGAGCGCGCTGACATGAACGAATTGCGCGACGAACTGGGTGACCTTCTGTTCCAGGTCATGTTCCACAGCCGCATGGCGGAGGAGCAAGGCGCGTTCACGCTGACGGACGTGATCGGCGCCATCAATGACAAGATGATCCGCCGCCACCCGCATGTGTTCGGCGACGACAAGGAACGCTCCGCTCACGAACAAACGGTGGCGTGGGAGGAAGTCAAGGCGGCCGAACGGGCCGGGAAAGCCGGAAGCGAGACGCCGCCCAGCGCGCTTGACGGTGTCGCGCGCGCCTTGCCAGCCCTGCTGCGCGCCGAGAAACTTCAGAAGCGCGCCGCGCGCACCGGCTTTGACTGGACCGAAACGCCGCCGATCTTTGACAAGCTCGAGGAGGAGATCACGGAAGTCAAAGAGGCGATCTCAAGCGGCGACCCCGCCGCCATCGAAGACGAAGTCGGCGACCTGCTGTTCGTCGTCGCCAACCTTGCGCGCCGCCTTTTGGTTGATCCCGAGCAGGCTTTGCGCAAGGCAAACGCCAAGTTCGAGCGCCGGTTCAAGGCAATGGAGCGCGAGGCCGCAAGTGAGCGCGTGGATTTCTCGTCGCTTACGCTCGAGGATCAGGAAGCCTACTGGCAACGCGTGAAACGCGCAGAGCGGGCTTAAAGCGCACCCAGAAGGCCGGGAAATTCTGACTTGAACTGACCCAGCCGCTCCGTGGACAGACGGACGGCCAGGTGCGACGTACCGTCTGCTTCGGAGCGTTCCTCAAACACATCGCCGTTCTGATGCAGCCAGGCGCGGGCGCGTCCCTGCGCCGGCGAAAGGTCGAGTTCGATTTCCAAGCGCCCCCCGAGCAGGGACCGCTCGATGAGCTTGAGGAGATCGTCCATGCCATCACCGGCAAGGGCCGACACCGCGACCGCAGGCGGATCCGTTTCGGACAGGGCAAGATTTCTCAAGGCCTCAGCCTGCTCGGCCGGCACCGCATCAATCTTGTTCCAGGCCTCGACCATGGGCGGCAGGGCGAGCCCGGATTCCTTTTCGAGTCGCTCTAGCACCTTCATCACATCTCGTGCCTGCTCGGTGTCCGCAGCGCTCGAACGATCCCGGACATGCACCAGCAGATCGGCCTGAAGGGACTCTTCAAGCGTTGCCTGAAAACTGTCGATCAGGTGCGTCGGAAGATCAGAGATGAAACCGACGGTGTCGATGAGGGCCGCTTCGCCCAGCGAAGGCAGCCCGATCTTGCGGATGGTTGGATCAAGCGTCGCGAACGGCATGTCCTTCGCGAACACGTCCGAACCCGTGAGCCGGTTGAACAGGGTCGATTTGCCCGAGTTGGTGTAGCCGACGAGGGCGATCACCGGGGTACCAGTGCGGCGCCTGCCGGTGCGCTGAACGGCGCGCGTCCGCTTGACCTCGTCAAGATCGCGCCGCAGGCGGATGATCTTGTCGTCCAGCATCCTTCGGTCAGCTTCCAGCTGGCTCTCGCCGGGCCCCGAAAGGAAGCCCGAACCGCCGCGCTGGCGCTCAAGGTGCGTCCAGGTGCGGACGAGCCGGGAGCGCTCATACAGAATGCGCGCGAGTTCAACTTGCAGGCGCCCCTCCTTGGTGCGCGCCCGCAGTCCGAAAATTTCGAGGATCAGGCCGGTCCGGTCGATAACCTTGAGACCCAGCCGCTTTTCGAGGTTTCGCTGCTGGACCGGCGACAGGGCTCCGTCGATCACCGCGACAGTACACTCTCCCGCCTCGAGGTCGGCGGCCATCCGGTCGAGAATACCTCCGGACAGCAGGAAAGACGGGTTCTTCTTGCGAATCTGTTCGGGTCGCACAAAGCCAAGCTGGCAGCCGAGGGCTTCGACAAGTCCGGAGGTTTCCTGCAGCCGATCCGGCGTGGGACGATCCGCAGGCGTGAACCACGGAATGACAACACCGGCAATCTCCGGCGCAGGCAGTCGATCAACGAACTTTTCGGTCAATCCCGATCAGTCCCCGTCCATCTCTTCATCGAAGAGCTGAACCGGCGCACTCGGCGCGATGGTCGAAATGGCGTGCTTGTAAACGAGTTGTGGCGGTCGGCCATCCCCGCGCAAAAGCACGCAGAAGTTGTCAAACCACGTCACAACGCCTTGTAACTTCACGCCATTGACGAGGAAGACGGTGAGGGGTGTGCGGGACTTGCGAACCGCGTTGAGGAAGGTGTCCTGCAGGTTTTGTTTCTTATCGGCAGACATGCGCTTGTGTATTCCTGCTACTGTTTTTGTTATTCCTTCCGAGCTAAGTCCTTTGCTGCAGGTGCGCAAGGGTCAGCCACGCCAAAAGCTCAGCGAAAGAGCAGGTAGCAAGGTCAATATCTCCAATCTGCCCAAAAGCATGGCAATGATCAGCAATACTTCGCCGCCAGGCCCCATTTTCTCTGCAGTTCCGGCAATAAGTGCCCCGGATGATGTCAGTCCACCGATGGAGAGCCGGATGGAATCGTCAAATCCGTGGCCCGCGAAACTGAACCCGATGACGAAGACGAAGACCGCCAGAACGTAGGCTACGAAATAGACCCAGACGCCGATGACACTGCGTTCGTCCAGTTCGCGGTCCCTGAACCGGAACGTGACGATCGAACGGCGATAGCCAAGCTGCTGGAATTCCTGGCCTGCGCGCTGCGCCAGAACGACAACCCGGGCCAGTTTGATGCCACCTGCGGCCGCAAGGGCCGAACCGCCAATCAGACAGGGCATGACATAAACCGTCAACGGAATACGGCTGGCGACTTCCGGGCTCGTCAGCGGCATTCCCGAAGTGGACATCGTGGAGATTGACCAGGCGAGCGAGTCGCCGGCAGCCACCCCCACCAGTACAGCCGCCCCGGCAAACAGGATCACAAAGAACCCGAAGATCATGATCTCCGGATCCTGCACGATGGCCGACCAGCTTCGCTGCCGGAAAGGTAACCAGAACGCCAGGCCGAGCGCACCGAGATAGAGGCCCACGCCCAGGACGACCGAAACGCCGATTGTCCCCGGCGGCCGTGTCAGCGCGTCCGGATGCACGAGACCGGTAGTGATCACGCTGACCGCATCTCCGAGCGCCCTGCCCGGCTCGACACCGAGAACAAGGAGGGCAACCGTGATCATCAGGGTGGACACGGTCAGCATGATGCTGACAGGCCACACGATCCGCGGCATTGCGTCAAAGAAGCTGGACTCCGGCAGCGTGAACAAGACCGTCCGGTGAACCCCGGGACCACCCAGATTGATCGCCGCAAACACGCCGGCCGCAGTGACCAGCGCCGCGAAGGCACCGAGAATGTGTAGCGCGCCGCGCCAATAGATCAGGCTGACCGGCCAGTGCGCGCCGGTAACCCGTATCATCGTGTCGCCGGTCGTGGTCAGGCAACTCGCGGCTTCGTGAATGGCGGTGACCGGGGAACTGTTCGCGACCCCGAATACAAACGGCATGGCGGTCGCCAACGGCACCAGCAGCCACCACAGGATCACGACGGCGAGCCCGTCAGAGGCCCTGGCCTTGCGCTTCGGGCTAGGGGTCAGCAAAATGACGCTGGCAGCCGCGACCGTAATTCCGAGCGCCGTCGCACCGAACGCGATCACTTGCGCCGTTTCACCCGCCGCGGCGGCGATACCCGCGCCGAGCACAGCCGCGCCGGCCACGATCAACATCAGCAGGCTCAGGACGCGGACGACGGATGCGTAATTCATGGCCTAGAAGTAGTCCGGATTGACCCGGAAGAACTTCTCGACGCTCCGGACCATTTCAGCTTCGTAGAAGATCACAAGGTGGTCTTCGGGCCGGACGATGACGTCTGAATCCGCCATGATGATCTGGTCGCCGCGCAGCACGGCCGCTGCGGTTACGCCTTCCGGCAAGTCGTCGTAGCCCAGCGGCTTCCCGATCAGCGATGACGATTCCAGCGTCACGCCTTCGGCAACTTCCGCCATGCCGTCTTCGAGCGATTGCAGGCCGAGGATCCGGCCCCGGCGCATGCGCAGCAACACCTGCGAAACCGTCAGGGCGCGCGGATCGAGCACGGTATCGACGCGCATGTCCGCCGCAAGGGTCGCAAGCTCCGGCGCATTGATCAGCGCCAGCGCCCGTTTCGCGCCGGCCCGCTTGGCGAGATTGCTGATCAGCAGATTGGTCTTGTCGTCATCCGTGATAGCGATCACGAAATCGGCACGGTCAACGCCGCCTTCGGCGAGGATTTCGGGGTTCAGGCCGTCGCCCTGGATCACGATCGACCGCTTCACTTCCGACACCGCCTTGTTGGCACGTTCTGGGCTGCGCTCGATCAACCGCACACGGATATGGCTTTCCCGTTCGAGAATTTTGGCAACGTGCAGCCCGACATTGCCGCCGCCGACAATCACCACATGATCGAGCCGGCTCTGGTCGCGGTTGAAGATCGAGGTCAGGCGTTCGGCATGCGTATCGAGCACGGCCACATAGGCCCGGTCTCCCGGCTTCAGGACATCTCGCCCGCGCGGCGCGCGAATTCCGGTTCCCCGGCCGATGCCGATGATGCGCGCCGAAAGGTCCGGAAACACGCCGCGCATCTGGTCAACCGGCAGGTCGATCAGGGGATTGTCGGCGCCAAGTTCGAACCCCAGCAGCTTGAGCTTCCCGCCGGCAAAATTGGCGCTCATGATCGTGCCAGGCGTCCGGAACCGCTGCAGGATCGCATCGCCGACTTCGGCTTCCGGCGAAATGACCATGTCGATCGGCAGGCCTTCCCGGGAGAAGATGTTCTTCCAGGCGGGGTCCAGATACGACCGGTCGCGGACGCGCGCGATCTTGAAGGGCACCGAAAAGACCGTGTGGGCGATCTGGCAGATCACCATGTTGATTTCATCGAAGTGAGTGACCGCGATGATCATCTCGCAGTCCGCCGCGCGCGCCCGCTTCAGAACATCCGGGTGTGCGGCGTGGCCGACGATACCGCGCACATCAAGGTCGATCGACACCTGATCCACAAGATCGGAGTTTTCGTCGATGATCGTGATTTCGTGCTTTTCGCGGGCAAGCCGGCGGGCAATGCCCTGGCCAACCCGGCCGGCGCCGCAGATCAGAACGTGCATCAGTTCAGCCTTTCAGCCCAGGGGTCAGGAATCGTGCCGCACGCCGGTTGTTATCCCCAAAGCCTTTAATTTTCGGTGGAGGGCCGAGCGCTCCATCCCGATGAACTCGGCGGTTCGGGAGATATTGCCGTTGAAACGGGTGATCTGGAGCGTCAGGTACTCCCGCTCGAACTGCTCGCGCGCATCGCGAAGGGAAAGCCCGACGAGATCGGCTGACCCTGACTGCGCCGCCGGAGAGGCCGACCGGCCGGGATCGCGCGGCAATTCGTCCACGCTGATCGGACGCGCCGAATCGGAGGGCGAGAGGATCAGGATGCGCTCCACCAGGTTTCGCAACTGACGGATGTTCCCGGGCCATTCCATGGATTGCAGCACCGCAAGCGCCTCGGACGTGAAATGCCGGCACATGAGGCCGGACGTTTCGGCGATCCGATCACAGAAATAGTTCGCCAGCTCGGTGATGTCATCCCGCCGCTCCGACAGGGACGGCACACGCAGCGGCACGACGCTGAGACGGTAAAAGAGATCCTCGCGGAAGTTTCCCCGTTCGATCTCTGCGCGCAGGTCCTTGGTGGTTGCGGCCATGACGCGCACATCGACGCTGACATCAGACCGGCCTCCGACACGCTGGAACCGCTGCTCTGTCAGGACCCGGAGGATCTTGTTCTGTGTGCCGATAGGCATGTCCGCAACTTCGTCGAGCAACAGCGTGCCGGTGTGCGCCCGCTCGAACAATCCGACGCGGATCGTGCGGCCTTGCGAGTCTTCCTCGCCGAACAGCGCGATTTCCATCTGGTCCGGCGCAATCGTCGCCGCGTTGACAACGACAAAGGGCCCTTCCACGCGCGTTGAACTCTTGTGGATCAAGCGCGCCGCAAGTTCCTTGCCGACACCTGCCGGCCCCGAAATGAGCACGCGGGAATTTGTCGGCGCAACCTTCTCAATCGACGCCCGCAGGGTCGCCGCTGCCTGGCTGTTGCCGATCCAGCGCTCTTCATCTCCGGCCCGGTTGCGCAGCGCGGCATTCTCATAGCGCAGCGCGGCCGATTCAATGGCGCGCTCGACGACCAGCATGAGGCGGTCTGCCTTGATCGGCTTCTCGATGAAATCGAACGCACCGCGCCGGATTGCGGCGATGGCGGTTTCGATATTGCCGTGACCGCTGATCACGATGACCGGCAGGATCGGATCAATCGACTTGAGATATTTCAGCAGCGACAGGCCGTCCATGCCGCTGCCCTGCAGCCAGACGTCCAGGATCACCAAGCGCGGTGTCCGGGAACGGACTTCTTCCAGCGCGCGCTCTGCGGTGTCGGCCGTGCGGACTGAATAGCCCTCATCGCCGAGCACGCCAGCCATCAACTCCCGAATATCGGGCTCGTCATCTACGACAAGGATGTCCAGTGCCATGTGACCCGTTTCCTCTACAAACTCATTGAACCGGGCTCATGCCCATCGTCGCTCACCAACACGCCGGCCGACGCATGGTCGGACTGCATCGCAAGCGCGCCATTTTCCGGAAGCACGATGCGCACGCGCGCACCCTGCAGACCGTCCGGGCGATTCTGCAGTGAAATGGATCCGCCGTGATCGGCGATGATGCGGTTCACGATGGCGAGACCGAGGCCCGTGCCCTTCTCGCGCGTCGTCACATAAGGCTCCAGCAGCCGGTTGCGCACATCAACCGGAAAGCCAGGGCCGTTGTCCTCGATGGCGATCACCAGGCCGCCCGGATCGCGCGCGAGGATGATCCGGATATGTCCGGACACGTCGTTCTCGATCGGTTGGCCTTCAATGGCTTCGGCCGCATTCTTCAGCAGATTTCCGAAAGCCTGCGCAAGCAGACGTTCATCGCCCAGGAAAGGCGCATCCTCAAGATCGGATTCAAGCTCGATCTCGATCTCGGGCGACACGACACTCTGCGCGAAGCTGGCGCCTTGCAGCAACTTCTTCATGTCGAACGGCGCAATGCTGGGCTTCGGCATCCGCGCAAAGCTCGAGAACTCCTCGACCATCCGGGCGATCTCATCGACCTTGCGCAAAATGGTATCGACCGACCGGTCAAACACGCCGTCCGTATCGTCGATCTTCGAACCATACCGCCGGCGCAGACGCTCTGTCGCCAGCATGATCGGCGTCAGCGGATTGCGGATCTCGTGCGCAATCCGGCGCGCGACATCGCGCCAGGCCAACTGGCGCTGCGCGTTGATGAGCCGGGTTGTGTCGTCGAACGTCAGCACACATCCGCCCGAAGGCTCGGGCGCCGACTTCAGGCGTACACTTCGCAGCTCACCGTTCTGCGTCAATTCAAGGCTCGCATCGACGGCCGCATTCCGCTCGAATGTGTCACGCACGATGCGCTCGAATGCCGGGGCAACGTCTCCGAGCATTGCACCTTCAGGTACCTGGTCCAGTCCGAGAATTTCGCAGGCCGACCGGTTGGCAAGCGTGATGCGCGCTTCCCGGTCAACCCGGATCACACCCGCACCAATTTCACCCAGCAAGGTTTCGACAAAGCGCCGGCGGTCTTCTTCTTCATTCCGGGCACGGATCAAGGCATTCTGCTGGCCGGACAATTGCGAGGTCATTGCGTTGAACGAACTGCTGAGCTCGTGCACCTCGTCCACCGGTCCCGTCACCGGCACACGCACACCAAGGTCGCCGTCTCGAACAGCTTGGGCTGCTGCGGCGAGCCGCCCGATGGGCCCCGTGATGCGGCCGGCCGCTTCCAGCCCCAAACGCCCCGCCAGCAGCAGGACGAGACCCACGATCTGCGTGTACCCGATGGCAAAAATGGCCTGCAGGCGGCCACTATTGCGCTTCGCGGCATTGTATTCTTCCAGCGCCGTTTCAGCTTCGCGCAGGGAGCGCGCCGCGTTCCGGTCGAACACTTTCGCCGCATAGATATATCCATCGACCGGCGCGGAAATCTTGATCAGGGCGGTGGCGATGCCCCGTCCTTCATAGAGGGTCGTGGCGACGGCGCCCTGGTCGGCCTCCAGGAAGGCCGCCTTGGGCGGGGACAGCAGGATGGGGTCCTGCACGCTGGCTTCGGCGATCAGGTCGATCCCGTCCGGACCCAGGATGGCGATGGTCAGAAGCTCGCGAATCGCGAGTTCCGACTGGAGGCCTTCGAAGAATTCGGTCGAAGCATAATCGACCACCTGCGGTGCCGGTGTTGCAGGCGTGCGGCTTCCCGCGAGCGATTGATCGACTTGCTTGGCGAAGTTCTCGACGTCCATGGCGGCGAGCCGTGTGTCGGACTCGAAGGTCGACTGGAAGTTATCGACATAGGATCTGAAAATCTCGGTGTTCTGCTTCATCAACTCGTCGACGCGCTCGCCAATCCAGCGATCAAGGCCGCGTGTGATGAATGCGCCCATGAAGACGGCCACGACCATGGCCGGAATGAGCGCGGAAAAGCCGAAGAGCAGCACAAACCGCTGTGCAAGCCGCCCGCCGCCCTCGGTGCTGCCGCTGCCCCGGATCTTGAGATATTCGCGCACGACGATGACCGCGAGCACGACAAGCAGGACGAAGTTCAGCCCCAGCAGCCAGGGCGTTGCGCCCGCCGTCGGATCGTTCGGCGTTGCACCTGAAATGGCGATGAACGTTGCGAACACCGCGACAAGTGCCGCGATGATGAAGAGCCCTTCGAACAGGGCCCAACTTGCCTTGGGCGTCTGGGAATTTGTACTTGTCGACACTTGATCCGGCTCAGCTAGGCCCCCGGGCCTCGTTGCAAATCGGACACAGTTAACGTGCCCAATATGCAACACTGATGCACTAAAGACACGGATTAATCAGTCGTCAATCAGTCTTCTGCAATTCCCAGCGCGTTAATCTTGGCGCGCAAGGTGTTGCGGTTCATGCCCAAGAGCTGCGCCGCCTTAACCTTGTTGCCGGATGTCACCGACAGCGCCAGGCGGATCAACGGACGCTCGACCCGGTCAATCACGGAACCATGAACCGCAGAATCGCCGTTTTCGCCGCCCGACACAAGATCGCCCATCACATAGAGATGCAACAGCGCCTCCACGTCGGCTTCGAAGCCGGCATGCCCGCCCGCCTGCTCGGATGCGCCCATACGCATTTCGCGTTCGACATCCATCAGCGTGATGATCGTGTCCGAGCTGAGGACCGCCAGGCGGATCACCAGGTTTTCAAGTTCGCGCACGTTGCCCGGCCAGTCATAGGCGGCCATCAGGTCGAGCGCGGACTTTTCGAAGGTGCGCGCCGCAAGGCCCTGCCGTTGCGCCCGGATCAGGAACGCGCGCGCGAGTTCCGGAATGTCCTCCTTGCGATGCCGCAGCGGCGGAATGGCAAGGCGCATGACGTTCAGCCGGTAGAACAAGTCTTCGCGGAACTTTCCCTCTTCGACGAGCTTGCCGAGATTGCGCCGGGTTGATGCAATCAGGCGCGCGCCGCTCGGTTCGCGCAGGAGCTTCACGAGCTGGGCCTGCGCTTCGGCCGGCAGGTCGCCGATCTCGTCGAGGTACAGCGTGCCGCCCTTCATATGAGCCGCGCCGTCGGTACCGCTGGCTCCGAACAGTTCGCGATTGATCTCAGCCGCCGGCATGGCTGCGAGATCCAGCCCCACGAACTTGCCGTTCTTCGAATGACCCAGCTGATGGATCGCCCGCGCCGCAAGCTCCTTGCCCGTACCGCTTTCGCCTTCGATCAGGACGGTGAGATCCGTGTTCATCACTTTGGCGATCAGGCGATAGACTTCCTGCATCGCGTCCGAACGTCCGATCAGCGGCAGCCCGGCATCCTGCACGGCTTTCTGCGCATCCGGATGGATCAGCCGCTCGATGCTCGGCGAGGCCTTCAGAGCGCGGCGGACGAGGTTCGACAGAACGTCGATGTCAAACGGCTTGGGAAGATAGTCGAATGCGCCATGCTCCGCCGCTGATGCCGCCGTCAGAATGGTGTTCTGCCCGCTCATCACGATGAACGGCAGGTCCGGCCGTGCGAGCTTCATCGACGGCAGGAGGTCAAAGATGGACGTATCGCCGAGATAGACATCGGTGACGACAACATCACCCTCCCCGTTCCGGACCCAGCGTTGAAGCGCGTCCGGCGAACTGGTCGCGCGCACTTCATAGCCGGCCGACACGAGGGTCTGGTTGACGACGAGACGGATGCTCGCGTCGTCTTCGGCGAGCAGTACAGTTTTATCAGCCATGTCAGCTGGCCTCCACAAGCGGCAAGAGAACGGTGAACCGGGTCGAGCCCGGCTGGCTGTCGACGCGGATCTGGCCGCCGTGTGCGGAGACCACTTCGCTGACGACAGAGAGCCCCAATCCGCGACCACCGGATTTGGAACTCTGGAACACATCGAACATCGTGGCCTGGCGTTCGCGCGGAATGCCCTGGCCATTGTCCTCGAACGAAATCAGCATCGCCCGGCGCAGGCCGGAACCGAGGCGCGCCTGGCGCATCGCCATGCCGGCGGCATAGGCGGTGCGAACAACCACCTCGCCGCGCCCGTTACCTTCAGATGCGGCTTCGGCGGCGTTGCGCACGATGTTCTGGAAGGCTTGCTGAAGGTGGTCTGGATCGGCCTGCACGTCAGGCAGCGACGGATCGAATTCGCGCCGGAACTCGATCTTCGGCCCCACGGCCGCACGCTCGGCGGCAATCACCTTGTCGAGCAAGGCGTGCACGTTGCAGGGCTGCATGCGAGGTGCCGAGAACAACTCGAACGCTGACAGGCGATTGACCAGCCGCTCGATGCGGCGCGCTTCGTCCTTGATGATGTCGAGCAATTCGGCCTGACCGGACAGCCCCTGACGCTCCAGCAGCTGCGCCGCGCCAATGATGCCAGCAAGCGGGTTCTTGACCTCATGTCCAAGGATTCGGCCGAAACCCGCTGCGCCGGCGATCCCCTCGGACGGGTCTCGCGCCGGTGCGTCGCCGAGCACAAGGATGAACTCCCCGCCTTCGACACTGCGAACCCGCACGTCGCAGATCGTCCGGACCGGAACCGAGGGCCCCGAAATCGGCGTTGACGGCGCCGTAATTTCCGCCGGTTCGCGCGCGGCGCGGTCAATCAGCTCGAACAAGGGCGAGTCGTGATAAATCACCTCGCTCAGCGGTTTCTCGATCAGCGCCCGCCGCGAAAGCTGAAGCAGCGTCTCGGCCGCCGCGTTCACGTTGCAGATCCGCCGCCGGGCATCAATGTGCACCAAGGCTACCGGCGCCATCTCAGACAGGTTCGCAGGACGTAGTTGATCCATCGTCGTCATCTCAGACCAGCTCCTCGCAAGCTCGCTCGATATAGACCCGTCTCAGGGACCGGATGAGTTCCGCCGCGCTGTCGATGCGGCAAAGGTCAGCGCGCAGCGCGCGGCGCTCGGTCGTCGTGAACGGCAATGCGAGGTGATCAATCGCGGCCGACACATGCTTGCGCACCATCCGCAAGCCGAGGACCGGCCCATAAAGGGCGAGCGCGTCCGAAACCTGTTCTTCCAGGCTGCCCACCTGCTCATCAAGATCCGGCTTGCGCCACCGCATGCCATCCAGCGACGCGGCAATCTCGCCCGCCAGCCAAGGCCGGCCCATCGCTGCGCGCCCGACCATCACGCCATGCGCACCGGAAAGTGCGAGCGCCGCCTTGGCGGAGGCGGGATCGCGGATGTCGCCGTTGACGATGACCGGGATGGACACCGCCTCGACCGTCTCGCGTACAGCCGCCCAATCGGCAGCGCCCGTGTAGAACTGGCAACGTGTGCGCCCATGCACCGTCAGCATCCGGACCCCCTTGCCCTCGGCCATCCGGCCCAGTGCCGGCGCGTTGCGGCTCGCATCATCCCAGCCAAGCCGCATTTTCAGCGTCACGGGCCGTGCGCCGGCGCCCTCGATGCCCGCATCGATGATCTCGCCCGCCAGGCCCAGATCGCGCATCAGGGCCGAACCCGACTGGCCACCCGTCACCTCTTTCGAGGGGCAGCCCATGTTGATGTCGATCACGTCCACACCCGCTTCCGCCATCAGGCGCGCACCCTGGAGCATGTCGTCCGGGCGGCGGGCCGCGAGCTGGACGACCCAGAATCCCGCGCCCTCATGCCGGCAGGTACGGCGAACCACGTCCGGCCGCGCCTTCGCCAAGGTCTCCCCGGCTACCATCTCGGACACGACCGCCGGCGCGCCAAAGCGCACGGCCTGACGCCGCATCGGCGCATCCGTAGCGCCGGACATTGGCGCGAGCCAAACGCGAGGTGCCTGAAATTTGATCATTGCATTATCTTCACGACTTTTGACGCCCGGGCAAGCGCCCAAATGATGGGCAGCACAATATTCGTGCAGAAGGCGAGTCTGGTGCGATAGTATAGTCACAGCAGGGCGGTTCGCTTAGAAGCGGTCGGATGACTCGCATAGCCGCCCTAATCGTCGCCGGAGGCCAGGGAAACCGGGCCGGACCGGATGCCCCGAAGCAATGGCAACCCCTTCTCGGGCGGCGCGTCATTGACTGGTCCATCGACGCGTTCAGCGCCCACGCCGCCGTATCCGATATTGTTGTTGTGGCGTCCAGCGAGGTCGGCGCCCCCGGTACAGGACAACGGTTCGTGCGCACAGAACCCGGCACGACGCGCACCCAATCGGTCCGGAGCGGCCTCGCTGCTCTCGACCTGAGCGACGAGGCGATCGTGCTGATTCACGACGCGGCGCGCCCCGGAATAGACGCCGACATGATCACAGCCCTGATCGACGCCCTTTCCGGCGCAGACGCGGCGGCGCCCGGCTTGCCCGTTTCCGATGCACTCAAGGCTGATCGCGACGGCGTCCTGGCAACCGTTGACCGGACCGGGCTCTACCGGGTGCAGACCCCGCAGGCGTTTCGCCTGGGCCAGATCCGGGCCGCGCTGGCCAAAGCCGGGCCGGATCTCGTCGATGACCTAGCGGCCATCGAAGCCGCCGGCGCCCGCGTCAAAATTGTCCCCGGTTCAGTCCGGCTCCAGAAGATCACATACCCCGAGGATTTCGACATGCTGGCCCGCCTCCTCTCGCCCCCCGGTGTGCCCCGCGTCGGCAAGGGTTTCGACGTCCACGAATTCGAAGCCGGTGACCACGTCACCCTCTGCGGCGTCCACATCCCGCACACCGCCAAGCTGAAAGGCCACTCCGACGCCGACGCCGGCTGGCACGCACTCACGGACGCCATCCTCGGCGCCGTCGCGCTCGGCGATATCGGCGACCATTTCCCGCCCTCAGACCCGCGCTGGAAGAATGCCGACAGCGCGCTCTTCCTGAAACACGCCCAGACGCTCGCCGGAGCCAAGGGTTACCGGATCGACAGCTGCGACATCACGCTGATCTGCGAGGCACCCAAGGTGAAACCCCACCGCGAGGCCATGCGCGCGCGCACTGCCGAACTCCTCGGCCTGCCGCTGGATGCCGTCAGCGTGAAAGCGACGACCACCGAAGGCCTCGGATTCACTGGCAGGCGCGAAGGCATTGCCGCAGAAGCCATCGCGGTGCTCGCGCCGATGCGCTGACCCGGCGGCAGCGTTTTCAGCCTACCCGCTTCGTGACACTCTCCGGGAAAAGATACCCGGGAGATACGCCATGTCCGATATCCTGCTCACCGAGCATCGCGGCCACGTCACCCTTCTTACGCTGAACCGGCCGCAGGCAATGAACTCGCTGGATTACCCGCTCTACATGGCGCTCGAAGACGCCGTGCGCGTCTCCGAAGCACGGGCCATCGTGATCACCGGCGCCGGCGACCGGGCATTCTGCTCGGGCGACGACGTCAAGCAGATACTCTCCAAGGGCGCGCCGTCCACACCGGAGATGGCCGAACGGGCGAAACGCACCGGCGGCCTGACACCGGCGGCAGACGCCCTTCTGCATACGGACATTCCCGTCATCGCCGCCATCAACGGCTTTGCGCTCGGCTGGGGCGCGGAACTCGCCATCATGGCCGACATCCGCGTGATGGCCGACACGGCAAAGTGGGGCGAGATTTTCGTCAAGCGTGGGCTCTGCTGCGATGCGCCGGGGCTTGGCCGCCTCGCGCAACTCGTGGGCCGCGAGAAGGCCAGCGAACTCCTCTTCACGGGCGACATCATCGACGCCGCCGAAGCCAAGGCCATCGGCCTCGTCAGCCGCGTCTTGCCGCAAGACGATCTGCTGCCGACCGCCCTTGCCATTGCGCAGAAGATTGCCGCCAATCCGCCTCAGGCGGTGCGCGCGCTCAAGGCGGGACTGCGCCGGACGCTCGATCCCGACTGGCGCGACACCGGCAAGTGGGCGATCACCGAAATCCGCAAGCTGATGCAGACTGAGGACGCGAAGGAAAGCGCCGCCGCCTTCCTCGAGAAGCGCGATCCCGTCTTCACGGGGCGCTAGTCGCCCTGTAGGTAAGCACCATGTTTCCAGAACGCCTCCGTAACCTCGCCATGCTGATCCTCGATGACGCCGAACAGGCGCGCCTGAAGATTGCCACCGCCGAAAGCTGCACGGGCGGTCTGCTGGCCGCCCTGTTCACCGAAATTCCGGGATCGTCAAACGTGTTCGAACGCGGTTTCGTCACCTATTCCAACCGCGCCAAGGAAGAGATGCTCGGCGTGCCCGGCGATGCCCTGGCGGACTACGGTGCGGTGTCCGAACCGGTCGCGCGGATGATGGCCGAAGGCGCGCTCGGCAACAGCCGCGCCAACATCGCTGTCGGGATCACCGGCGTCGCCGGTCCCGGCGGCGGCACCAAGATGAAACCCGTCGGCACCGTGCACATCGCCTGTGCCCGCGAAAACCGCGCAATCATCCACGAGCATCTCCAGCTCGGCGAGATCAGCCGCGACGCGATCCGCATGGCGGCGGTCGAAACGGCCCTCAATCTGATCCAGGCGCAGATGCGCTAGAGGCTTGGAGCTTTTGCGAAATGCGCGCCATTGTGCATCTGGATACGCCGTAGCCCCTGCGACAGGCAGGGGTCCAGACAAGGATAATGCATCTTCGATTATCTGGGTCCCATCCTTCGATGGGACCTGCGGTGTGAGATTTGACGAGGGTGTGCGCTGAACTTCAATCGAAGCCACGGTACGCCGCTTTGAAAACAGATTCAGGATGCGCCAGGAGCGCCGGCGGCAACGCAACCCCATCCGTCATACTCGCCGCCAAGCTTCGAACACGCTTCAAAGAGGAGGAGAACCGGCTCGTCGATGTCTCTGGGGCGGGCAAACTGCATGAGATGAACTTCAAACATGGGGTTCTTTTCCCACGGTTCATGAATAGCCTTGACCGTGAAACCTTGTGCCGTAGCAAGTTGAGCGAGTTCTGAGGCCAATGCAGCGGTTGGCAAGTAGCAATGATGATCAATTTCGCGGAGTAGCTCAAGGTCGTCGCCTTGCGCTTCTAGCGACTCACAAACACGCCGGTTCATCATCCGCTGGAGGTCGCGAGCGGGTGGATACAGGAAGTTGTGATAGGTTGACCATTCGGGATCAAAGCGACCGCCTGTCTGGAACTGGTAATTGGAAAACGGCTTCATGCACGCAGAGGCGTTTGCTTCGAAACGTGCGATATCCGAAACATAAAAGTAGAAGTCCCGATTGCCGGAAGAGGTGTTTCGTCCGACGTACAAACAGGTTGTCCCATTGGACAGCGCGCCGGTTGACGTGTCCTCTATTGCTATTAGCGCGTCATACTCTTCCTGACTGGACAAACCATCTGGCCGCGGCGCGTTCATGCGAATTCGCAGATAGGCCACGTTGGGAAGCGCTTCGATTGGCGCTGCCGCGTCCAAGTCCAGATCGACAAAGATCGAAGCGGGATCGCCGTCCACGCGGAGAGCGTAGAAGTCCCAATCTGCCGCCATGTCATATCGCCTTTCCGAACCGCCGCTGCGCTTCAACCAGAAACGCGTTCAGGATGCGGTCCACCGCCAGATCATGGTTTGCCGCCGCGAGGAAGCCGATCACCGGATTTCGGAACTCGTAGTCAATCGCCAGTGAGATGTCGGAGGTGCCATGCACGCTTTCCGTGATGCGCCACTCGGCAAACAGTTTCCGGAACGGCCCGCGCACCAGCGACGCCGTCACGCGCGCCGCCGCCTCATCAGCCACCACTTGCGTTGTGAAGCGCTCGACAAATCCCTTGAACCCCACGACCGCTTCGCCCTGACACTCGACCAGGCCAGGCCCGATCTCCCGCTGGCCGGACACGCGCATGGCCGTGATCCATTTGATGAAGTCCGGATAGCGCGCGATGTCCGCAACAAGTGCAAAGCAGTCGGCGGGCCGGTACGATACCCGGATCGATTGAGAAAAACGCGGCATGCCTCAGGCGCGCGCGGCGAGCAGCGCCTCACGGGCCGCCCGAAGCTGCGCAAAGTCCTCGCCCGCATGGTGGCTCGAGCGCGTCAACGGGCTGGCCGAGACCATCAGGAATCCCTTCGCCCGCGCGATTTCCTCATAGGCCTTGAACTCGTCCGGCGTGACGAACCGGTCGATGGCGGCGTGCTTGCGCGTCGGCTGAAGGTACTGGCCGATCGTGATGAAATCGACTCCGGCCGAGCGCATGTCGTCCATCACCTGCATCACTTCTTCCTTCGTCTCGCCGAGGCCAACCATCAGGCCGGACTTGGTGAACTGCGACGGGTCTCGGTCTTTCACTTTCTGCAGCAGACGGAGGGAATGGAAATAGCGCGCACCCGGACGGATGGAGAGATAAAGGCGCGGGACGGTTTCGAGATTGTGGTTGAACACGTCGGGCTTGGCATCGATGACGCGGTTCTCCCAGCCATCCTTGCGCAGAAAGTCCGGCGTCAGGATCTCGATGGTTGCACCAGGCGCGCGTTCACGGATCGAGCGGATCGTGTGCACGAAGTGCATCGCGCCGCCGTCTTCGAGGTCGTCGCGGTCCACGGACGTGATCACGACATGGCTGAGCCCCATCTCGGCCACCGCCTCACCCACCCGGCGCGGCTCGTCGGCATCGACACCGGGCTTCGGCTTGCCGGTCGCCACGTTGCAGAAGGAACAGGCCCGTGTGCACACCTCTCCGAGAATCATCATCGTCGCGTGCTTCTTGTCCCAGCACTCACCGATGTTCGGACATCCCGCCTCTTCGCACACCGTAACCAGGCCATTGGCCTTCACGATGGCGCGCGTGTCGGAATACCCCTGGGAGGTGGGCGCCTTGACGCGAATCCATTCGGGTTTTCGCATCAAGGGTGTATCCGCCCGCCCCTGCTTCTCGGGGTGGCGGGGACGGGGCGCATTTGATTTCAGATCGATGAGGTTTGTCATTGCCGCCAAAATGGCGCCCGCCGAGCGATTCAGCAAGCCGTTCTGAGCGCAGGCTGCATATGCAGACTTGCAATATCGCTTGCTTGGATGACGCTAGATGACAGAATGTTACATAAAACACGTTCGGGAAGAAACGAGTCAGGGCCAGTCAATGCAGCAATCCCTCCAGCCGCTTGTGCCAGCCCCGCTGGCCTACAAGCCTGAACGCACACGCTCCAACCTGTTTACAGCCCTCCTGCGCGCCGCGCGGGAGTTTGGCGCAAACAAACCCATCCTGGTCGATGGGGACGAACGGATCCTCACCTACAAGGACATCATCCGGGCCTGTTTCGGGCTCGGCTCGGCGCTCAAGAAGGGCACGAAGCGGGGCGAATCAGTCGGCGTGATGCTGCCCACCGGGGCCGGCGCGGTGGTCGCCTTCTTCGCCGTGACAGCCTATGGCCGCGTCCCGGCAATGCTGAATTTCACCGCCGGTTCGAAAAACCTGAAAGCCGCCATGCGGGCGGCGAAGGTGAAACGCCTGATCACCGCGCACAAGTTTGTCGAACTTGGCGGACTGGAAAGCCTGATCGCGGGGCTCTCGAAGTCGGTCAAGATCGTTTATCTCGAAGACGTTCGTGAAAAGCTGTCGATCGGCGACAAGGTCGCCGCGGTCGCCGGCCCCGCCTTGCCGACCTTTGTGGGCGCCGCCCTGAACCACAAGCAGCCCGGCGTGATCCTGTTCACCTCGGGCACCGAAGGCGACCCCAAGGGCGTCGTCCTCAGCCATGAAAACGTGATGGCAAATGTCGAGCAGGTCCGCGCCCATATCGGCCTTAGTCCGGATACGGACATCGTGTTCAATCCGCTGCCGACCTTTCATTGCTTTGGCCTGACCGTGGGCGCCCTGCTGCCGATCATCGCCGGCGTGAAGGTGATCTTCCACCCCTCGCCGCTCCAGCCGAAAGAAATCGTCCGGCGCATCCGCGAGAGCGGCGCGACAATCCTCCTCGCCACCGACACGTTCATCTCCCAATACGCGCGCACCGGCGCGGATGGCGATCTCGATTCCGTCCGCCTCGCCGTCTGCGGCGCCGAGCGGGTGAAGGACGAAACACGCGACTATGTGCGCCGCAAGTTCAATATCGAAATCCTGGAAGGCTATGGCGCCACCGAAGCGTCACCGGTCGTTGCGGCGAACCAGTGGGAACACAACAAGCCCGGCACGGTCGGCCGGCTCATGGCGAGCATGGAGTCCCGGCTCGTTCCGGTCGAGGGCATGCCGGAGGGCGGACGGCTCCACATCCGCGGACCCAACATCATGATGGGTTACCTGCGTCCCTCCAATCCCGGCGTGATCGAGAAACTGCCGGACGGCTGGCACGATACCGGCGACATCGTGGACATCGACGAGGAAGGTTTTGTCCGCATCCTCGGCCGCGTGAAACGTTTCGCCAAGATCGGCGGTGAAATGGTCTCGCTCGCGGTGGTCGAGAATTGCGCGGCGGCGGTCTGGCCGGACCATATGCACGCGGCCGTCACGCTGCCCGATCCCAAGAAAGGCGAGCAGGTCGTGCTGCTCAGCGAAGCGCCGGAGGCGGCGCGCACGCCGATCCTCAGCTGGGCACAAAGCCACGGCGTACCGGAAATCTCCGTACCCCGCCGGGTGTTCAAGGTGGCGCAGATCCCGGTCCTCGGCACCGGCAAGGTGGACTACAGCGCCGTGCAAACCGAAGCCGAGCGGCTGATGAACGATTAGGCGGCCTTTGCGGCTTTGCCGCCGGTGCTGCCCAGGAAAGTGTTGATCACATCAGCGGTTTCCTGCGCCCGCGTGACGATGAACAGATGGCCCGCATCTTCGACCACGTGCAGGCGCGAATCCGGAAGCGCCCAGTTCAGGATCTGGCCGTTGACGAGCGGCACGATACTGTCCTTGTCGCCCATCATGACCAGTGCCGGCATCTTCAGGAAACGGATGAACGGCAAGCTGGACCAGCCCGCGAATGCAAGCAACTGATAGATGTAACCCTTCGGATCCGGCGGCATCAGGTTCTCGATATGGCTGCCCGCCGATTCGTCGGCCATGTCGCCGTACAGTGTCGCAAAATTCTCGCGCATGAATTCGGGGTCGGTATAGCGGCGCGTATCCACCATGCGTGAGAGCGACGCCGGGCGGCCCGGAATCATGGTCATGCCGGACGACGTCGCGCACAGGACCAGCCGGTTGACCCGGCCGCGATACTGGAACGCAAACTGCTGCGCCAGCGCCCCGCCCCACGACACACCCATGACATCGACGCTGTCCATGCCATGCAGGTCGATCAACTTGCGCGCCCAACGCGCGGCCATCCAGTGCCGGTAGGGCCATTGCGTCACCGGGCTCAGACCCACACCCGGAACATCGAAGGTCAGGATCGCGCGGTCCGGAAACATGCGTCCCAGGCCCAGCGTCAGCTCAATGTTAGCCCCGATGCCGTTGAAGAACAGCAAGGGCGCGGCGTTGCTTCCGGCCGGCGCAGACCAATGCGCCGTGCGCAGCATGACGCCGTCGACGTCCTGTATCGTGATTTCCGGCGTGCGATGCTCGCTGGCCATGACGCGGTCCTTGCTTGAAATCCTAGTCGTTGAAGACGTAGCGGCCTGGCGCCGCGTAGAGGGGCGGAAAGGCTTCGTTGCCGACGCCCTGCGGCGCTGATTTAAGAGCGCCCGAGCGCGCCTTCAACCATTCTCCCCAGCGCGGCCACCAGGAGCCTGCATGCTCCTCGGCGCTCGCGGCCCATTCGTCCGGGGTCGGTTTCATCACCGAGCTGCGGAAATATTTCGCCTTCGGGTTCCCCGGCGGGTTGATGAGGGATTGCAGGTGCCCGCTCGACGAAAGAACGAATTCGATGTTCTTCGAGCCGAGCAGCGACGGTGTGCGATAGCAGGCCTTCCAGGGCGTGATGTGATCAGTGAGACCGGCAACCACAAACGCATCGGCGGTCACCTTGCTCAAGTCCGCAACGTGCCCGGCCACCTCTACCGTACCCGGATGATCAAACGGCTGGAGCAGCGCGACATCCAGATAGTCCGAATGCAGCTGCGCCGGCAGGTTCGTGGTATCGTTATTCCAGAACAGAACGTCATAGGGCGGCGGGTCTTCGCCCATCAGGTAGTTGTTGACGACGTAGTTCCAGATCAGATCGTTCGGTCGCATCCAGGCAAACATCCGGGCAAGGTCGTCGCCCTTCAGGATGCCGCGCGCCCTGGACATCTTGCGCGCAATCTCGAGGCTGCCATCGGACACGATCTGGCCGATATCGCTGTCTTCCTTCTGCGGATTCAGCACGCAGACCATGAAGGTGACGGCATTGATCCGCTTGTCGCCCGCCGCAGCCAGCAGGCTCGCAAACGTCGCCGTCGTGATGCCGCCCGAACAGGCGCCGGACACGTTGAGCTTCGGCGACTTGGTGATCTTGCGCACCACTTCGCTCGCCTGCACGAGACTGTCGATATAATCGGCCAGCCCCCAGTTCCGATGCTCCTTTTTCGGATTGCGCCAGGAGATGACGAAGGTTTGCTGCTCCATCGCCAGCAGGAACTGGACCATCGACGTCATCGGCGTCAGGTCCATGGCATAAAACTTGTTGATCTGAGGTGGGATGATCAAGATCGGCGTCTTGTAGACCTTCTCCGTCGTCGGCGCATACTGGATCAGTTCCAGCATCTCGTTTTTCCACACCACGGCGCCCTTGGACACAGCTAGGTTTTCGCCGACCTTGAACGGGCGCTTGTCGACCTGCGACGGCAATCCGCCATTCTTGGTCAGGTCGTCATAGAGGTTCTTCATGCCCTTCAGCAGCGACAGCCCGCCGGAATCGACCACGCGCTTGGTTGCGGCCGGATTGCCCAGCAACGTGTTCGTCGGCGCCATCGCGTCGGTGATCATGCCCATCACGAACTTTGCACGGGCGTGTTCGAGTTCGGACATCCTGATGTCGCCGACCCATTCGTGGAGATGTGCCTGCGTCGCGAGGTAGGCCTGCATGCCGCGCTTGTAGAAGGGGTTGTGCTCCCAGGCCGGGTCCTTGAAGCGGCGGTCCTTCTTGTCGGCCTCGCGCCTGGACTTGCCGAGCAGTATCTGGGTGTTTTCCGACGCAATCTTGCCCATAGCCTTCGCCGTGGTGACCGGATTGGTCACCGATGAGCGCAGCATCATCGCCACCGCCCCCAGCAGTTCCTGCCGGTTAATGCCGCCCAGCAACGGGTTAAGAGCCGTCGTGTTTTGCGCCGCATTCTGGGCGATTTCGTCTTTAGGTGTGCTCATTCCAGTCCCTCCCAGGTGGCGACGGTCTCTCCCGGCAGAGACCTGCCAGTGGCCGTTCTAGTCCCGGTCCCTTGCCATCCGGCAAAAAGACCGTGGTAAATTTACTCACAAAATTCGTTTCACAGTCAGATTTAGCTGTCAAACTGCCCTGGTGGCCATGAAAACACGCGACCGGATACTTGAAGTCAGCCTCCTTCTCTTCAACGAGGAAGGAGAAGCGCAGCTGTCGTCTGTCGATATTGCCAACGCGCTGGAGATCAGCCCCGGCAACCTCTATTACCATTTCAAGGGCAAGGATGCGATCAACCGCGCCCTGTTCGACCGGTTCGAGGAAGAGATGCGCGTCATCCTGCGCGGCTCGAAAGGCGGTCTCGCGTCGATCGAGGACAATTGGGTCTACATCTACATCCTGCTGGAAGAGATCTACGACTTCCGCTTTTTCTACCGCAACCTCGCCGGCCTCCTCGCCCGCTATCCCGATCTTGCCGTTCGCTTCCGCAGCCTGGTCGCGGGAAAGCGCCAGACGATTGCCCGCATCCTCACCGATCTTGAGCGGGCCGGAACGCTGACCATCGAAAAGCGCCTCAAGGAACCGTTGATCGACCAGATCATCATGACACTGACCTTCTGGCTCGCGGGCGATGCTCTCACCAAAGAGGTCCATGACGGCCCTGCCCTCATCCACAAGACGGTGTTCCAGGTGATGTGCCTGATGGTGCCCTACATGGGCGATGCAGGTCCGGCGGCGCTGGGTCGCATGATCCGGCACTTCGAAGAGACGAAGTAAAAAGGGCGGATCCTGCCGATCCGCCCCTTTGACGTGTTCAGACGGCGGCTTTCGCCAGTTTCGCCCATGCAGCTTTCGCAACCCGGCCGCGGCCGGTCACTTTCGTGTCGAGCGCCTCCAGCTCACCTTTCTTCAGGGCGGCCAGCTGCGAAAAGCGCGTCAGGCCTTCGGCGTGGAGCTTCTTGGCCAGCGCCGGACCAATGCCGTCCGCTTGCGTCAGGTCGTCAGCCGCTTCCGGTGCAGCAAACGCCGCCTTCATGGCTTTCGAGGTCTTGCGGGCGGCCTTCTTCGCCGTCTTGGCAACATCCGCGCCGGTCTCGCCGGCTACCGCTTCGATCTCAGCCGTCAGGCGGGCCAGGCGTGCCTTGAGGTCCACGTCACCGACTGTCGCACGGGCTTTCGAGGTCACGGCAGCCACTTCGTCTTCGAGCTTGTCGATCTGGCGGGCGACCGTGTCGCGCACCGTGCCGAAGTTCTTGACGCCGAGCAGACCGCGCATACGGTCAAGGCGGGCCTCGAACTGGTCGCGGGCCTGGGTCTGCATGTCGCGGACGGTTTCGAGGGTCTTGTGCACCTGCTTCGACGCGCCGGAGACGCGTTCGTCGGCTGCGAGACGGGCGCGCACATCATGCTCGATTTCCGCGCCGCGTTTCACCAGGTCGTCGAAGACATCAGCCGATTGCTTGTTCAGCACGTTCGCGCCGGCCATCGCCGTGTCGTAGGCTTTGCCATAGGCGCCGACGCCTGCGAGCCAGATCTTGTAGGCCATTTCGGTCGATTGGGCTTCAACTTGCTTGCCAACGGCCGCAGCTTTTGCGCGGGTCGATGTCTTGGTGGTTTTCTTCGCCATGGGGGGCTCCTTTGCGAGAGAGGATGGGTTCATGCCGCCCCTTCTAGGGAATAAGTCTAGAAAGCGCATACTAATCGCCGACTGCCTTGAACTGGGCCGGTGAACCGCCTTATCCAAGACGACGAAAACAAGTGAGGAGATCGCCATGAGCGCATTGGACTACGAGATCGACGGACAGACTTACGAGGGTTACTTCGTGAAGCCCGCCGGAGTGGCTAAGGCCCCCGTCGTCGCCATCGCCCACGCCTGGGGCGGCCTCGGCGACAACGAGAAACAGAAAGCCGAAATCATTTCCCGGGAGTTCGGCTATGCGGCGTTCGCAATGGATGTTTATGGCAAGGGCAAGCGCGGCGTGTCGGTCGAGGAATGCCAGGCCCTGATGAACCCGCTGGTCGGCAATCGCGCCGAGCTGCAGAAGCGCCTCGCGGGCGGCCTTGCTGCCGCGAAGTCACAAGTCGGTGTCGATGCCTCGAAAGCGGCGGCGATCGGCTTCTGCTTCGGCGGCCTCAGCGTGCTCGACATGGCCCGCGCCGGCCACGACCTGCTCGGCGTAGCCGCCTTCCACGGACTGTTCCGCCCTGCTGAAAACATTCCGCAACCGAAGATCAAGGCGAAGGTGCTGATCGAGCATGGCTGGCTCGACCCGATGGCGACGCCGCAGGACGTGCTCGCCATCGCCAGGGAATTCGACGGTGCCGATTGGCAGCTTCACGCGCATGGCAAGGCCGTGCACGCGTTCACCACACTGGGGGCGAACAACGCCGCCATGGGCACCGTTTACGACGCGGACGCCGACCGGCGCAGCTTTGCTTACCTGAAAACGTTCCTCGCCGAACTCTTCGGCTGAGGGGTCACCGGCGGGGGCCGCCAGCGGCTCCCGTCAGTCTTCCCGCAGCGCATAGCCGGCCGAACGCACCGTCCGGATCGGATCATCCCCGCCGCCATTGCGCAGCGCCTTGCGCAGCCGTCCGACATGCACATCCACCGTGCGCGCCTCGACATACACATCCGAGCCCCACACCGTGTCGAGCAACTGTTCGCGAGAGAACACGCGCCCGGGATGCTGCATGAAATAGTCGAGCAGGCGGAACTCCGTCGGGCCGAGATGGATGTCCGACCCCTTGCGCGATACCCGGTGCGCCACCCGGTCGATCTCGATATCGCCGACCGTGATCCGGTCTTCCTTGAGACCCGGACGGATGCGGCGCAGCACGGCGCGCACCCTTGCCATCAGTTCGGTCGTGGAGAACGGCTTGGTGACATAATCGTCCGCACCCGTATCAAGCCCTCGGATCCGGTCACTCTCCTCGCCGCGCGCCGTCAGCATGATGATCGGCAGGTTCGGGTTCGCGCCTGTCGTACGTACGCGCCGGCAGATCTCGATCCCGCTCACCTTGGGCAGCATCCAGTCGAGCAGCAGCAGGTCCGGCGCGCGCTCATCGATCATGATCAGCGTTTCCTCCCCATCGCCGGCAATCCCGACATCATAATCCTCCTTGCGGAGATTATAGAGCAGCAACTCTGACACGGCCTTTTCGTCTTCTGCGATCAGCACATAGGGTTTCATAACGTGGGCTCCATTGATCCCGCCGGCGCTTCGGGCCTCAGACCTGGTTCTGCTTCGGCCGTTCAAGTTCTGATAAATAGTCTCCGACAGCCTGGTAGTAGACAAACTCTGCGATGTTGGTGCAGTGGTCGCCGATCCGTTCAAGGTTCTTCGCCATGAACAGCATGTGCGCCCCGGCCGTGATCCGGCGGGGGTCCTCCAAGAGATGGGTCAGCATTTCACGGAACACCGCATTGTAATGCAGGTCGATGTCATCGTCGGCGCCCCACACGATCCTGGCCTTTTCGGCGCTGCCGGTGGCATAGGCGTTCAGCACATCCTTGAGCTGGTGCGACACCGGCTGCGCCATGCGGAGGATCGCGTTGCGCATTTCGACATTGACGTTGTCGTCGAGCCGCTGCGTCCGCTTGGCGATGTTCTTCGACAGGTCGCCGATACGCTCCAGTTCGCTCGAGATTTTCATGGCCGACAGGATCATCCGCAGGTCATGGCCCATCGGCTGGCGCCGCGCGATCAGCGACACGATCTGACGCTCCGCATCCGCTTCGATCGCGTCGACCAGCGGATCGCGCAGGACAACTTCCTTGGCCAGCTCGAGATCATTCGACACCAGCGCGCGGCAGGCATCGGTAATCATTGTCTCAACGATGCCGCCCATCTTGAGGATTTCGGCCGAAAGCCGCTCGAGTTCTTCTGAATAGGCTGAAACGATATGATCTGACATGGTGTCTCCGCTCAGCCAAACCGGCCGGTGATATAGTCTTCCGTACGCTTCTCACGCGGATTCGTGAATATCTGGCTCGTGTCGCCCAGTTCCACCAGGTTCCCGAGGTGGAAGAACGCCGTGCGCTGGGACACGCGGGCCGCCTGCTGCATCGAGTGGGTCACGATCACGATACAGTAGCGGTTGCGCAATTCGTCGATCAGCTCCTCGATGCGCGCCGTGGCGATCGGGTCAAGCGCCGAGCACGGCTCGTCCATCAGGATCACCTCCGGCTGCACGGCAATCGCACGGGCAATGCACAAGCGTTGCTGCTGGCCGCCCGAAAGCCCGGTGCCGGGCGCGGCAAGGCGGTCCTTCACCTCGTCCCAGAGACCCGCACGGCGCAGGCTTTTCTCGACGATGGCGTCGAGGTCTTCCCGTCCGTTCGCCAGCCCGTGAATACGCGGGCCATAGGCGATATTGTCATAGATCGACTTGGGAAACGGGTTCGGCTTCTGGAACACCATGCCGACGCGCGAGCGCAGCAGCACGGGATCGACATCGGCGTCGTTGATGTTCTCGCCGTCCATCAGGATCTCGCCCTCGACCCGGCAGTTCTCGATCGTGTCGTTCATCCGGTTGAGGCAGCGCAGGAAGGTGGACTTGCCGCAGCCGGACGGGCCGATCAGCGCAGTCACGGCGCGGTCCGGGAAAGCCATCGACACATCATGGATCGCTTCGGTCTCGCCGTAGAACACCTTGATGTTCCGGCAATCTATGCGCGGCGCGGCGGCCGTGTCGGTTGCCGGCGGAAGCGTGAGGTTGTCGTCCACTGCAGTGGACATGCCCAGGGTCGTATCCATCACCATCTCCGTTCGTATTTACGCCGCAAGAATACCACCAGGCCATTCATCAGCAAAAGGAAAGCCAGCAGGATCACGATCATCGCGGCTGTCAGCGGCTCCCACGCCCGTTCGGCGTTGTTCGACCAGCTGAAAATCAGCACCGGCATGACCGTGGATTCATCCATCGGGCTTTTCGGCACATCGCCCACGAAGGCCACCATACCGATCAGCAGCAGCGGCGCGGTTTCGCCCAGCGCCCGCGCCATGCCGAGGATTGCCCCGGTCAGGATGCCCGGCGCGGCCAGCGGGACGACGTGGTGAAACACGGTCTGCATCTGCGAGGCGCCGACCGCCAGCGCGCCGGCACGCACCGAAGGTGGCACCGATTTGAGTGCGGCCCGCGACGCGATGATCACCACCGGAAAGGTCATCAGCGCCAGCACCAGACCGCCAACCAGAGGCGCCGAGCGCGGCATGCCGATGAAGTTGATGAACAGCGCTGCGCCCAGAAGGCCGAATACGATCGAGGGCACAGCGGCAAGGTTGTTGATGTTCACCTCGATGAACTCGGTCACCCGGTTGCGCGGCGCAAATTCTTCCAGGTACACCGCCGCCAGGATGCCGACCGGCATCGCCACGAGCGCGGTGACCAGCATGGTCAGCAGGGAGCCCACAATCGCCGACAGGCCGCCGGCCAGTTCGGGATAGGTGCTGTCGGAATTGGTCAGCAGCGTCCAGCGCGGCGCGCGTTTGATCCGGCCCATGTCCTGCAGCGCCAGCGTCCAGGCGATCTGCTTGTTGGAAATGGTCCGCTCGCTCTCGGCCGACTGGATGATGCGGGCGGTCGGCGCACTTTCCGTGAAATCCGCAACACGCCCCGTCAGCAACTCGAGATGCGCGGTATCAGCACTGATCTCAGTCAAACGACCGGTCGATACGCCCGACGTCAGCAGGACGTCCAGCTGGACGGCATCGTCCTTGCGGCCCTCATTGGCGACGGTGAGGCCCGCCAGAAGGCCATTGAAGGCGCCGGCCCCGGAAACCTGGAACGCGCCTTCCGGCGCCGGCTCCACCGAAGAAATGGCGCCGGCCCTGATCTTGCGCTCGCGGACGCCGATGCCCTTCAGGTAAAGGTCAAGGTCGTCGTTGAGCGGCGCTGTCACCGAAATGCGGCTGCCGATCAGTTCCGGATTTCCGGCCACGAGGCGCGCAGTCGGAAGCACGGCCAGGCGGGTCACGAAGTCGGACACCTCCCGGCGCGAGTTCCGGTCCGCGCCCGCTTCCGGGAAGGTGTTCAGGAGATTGTCACGCACGAGGCTGTAGAAGCCGTCCACGTTGCGGGAGATGTCTTCCGGCCGGCTTGCCCCCTCGGGCGCGATGACCGCAGGATCCAGCGTCACCTCATAACTGACGACATGGTAGCTGGCGGCCGACATCGCCTGCGAACCGATCGTCACCGCCAGGACCGCGAGCGCGCCGAGCGCGACAACGATGGCGCTCAGCCCATAATACCGAAAGCGCCCGTCAGCGGCGCGCCGGCGCTTCAGGTGCTTGGCCGAAGCCGCGCTGGTCGTCAGGGCGCCCGGTTTCTTACTCATATTTTTCCCGATACTTCTTCACGACGCGTAGGGCGACGATGTTGAATATGAGGGTGACGATGAACAGGACGAGACCGAGCGCAAAGGCGGACAGCGTCTTCGGGTCGTCGAAGCCGGTTTCGCCTGTCATCAACGATACGATTTGCACCGTGATGGTGGTCAGGTCGGAGGTCGGGTCCATCGAGATGCGCGCGCTTTTGCCCGCCGCCATGACGACGATCATGGTTTCGCCGATGGCGCGCGACACGGCGAGCAGCAGCGCGGCAATGATGCCGGGCAGCGCCGCCGGCACGACGACCTGCTTGACCGTTTCGGACTTCGTTGCCCCGAGCGCATAGGCGGCATCGCGCAACGTCTGCGGCACCGCATTGATCACGTCATCCGACAGTGACGACACGAACGGAATGACCATGATGCCCATCACGAGGCCGGCCGCGAGCGCGCTGGTCGGCTGCGCCGCGAGGATCGGTTCGCTCGCGAGCCCCATCTGGATGACGCTTTCGTTGAACCAGACGGCCATCTGCCGGATGGCCGGGGCCACCACCAGCAGCGCGAAGAAGCCGTACACCACGGTCGGGATGCCCGCGAGGATCTCGAGAATCGGCTTGATCCAGCCGCGCGCCTTGGGCGATGCGTATTCGGAAAGGAAGATCGCCGAAAACAGCCCGATGGGCGCCGCGACCAGCATGGCGATCAGGGCGATCATGAAAGTGCCGAAGAACAACGGCAGCGCGCCGAACTCAGCATTGGTCTGCGCGTTCCAGCGCGTACCCGTCAGGAAGTCCCAGACCGAAACCACCTGGAAGAACTGAAGACTTTCATACAGCAGCGAGACGACGATGCCGGCGGTTGTGGCAATGGCAACCCCGGCGCAAAGGAACAGCACCAGTTCCATACCGTTCTCGACAACGGCGCGGGCCCGGAAATTCTGACTCAATCGGCGCTGCGACCAGAAGATCCCACCCGCCGCGAGCAAGCCCAGCAGCGCCAGCGTCGCCGTGTTCATAACGCCGCGCAACTCGAGGTACCGGTTCGTGATGGCCTGAAACACCCGGTCCGCACCCGAGGTGGCCGCCGTGCCGGCAGCCATGCGCACAGATTCCAGATAACTTTGCAGCTCGGCCGGCGACAGGCGATCAAACGACGAGGGCAGCTCCCGCGTCAGCTGACTGCGCATCAGGTCCTCGGCAAAGATGGCATAGGCCACCGCGATCAGGACCACAGGTACGACCGTGAACATGGCGACGTAATAACCATGATAATTGGGCCGGGAATGCATGCGGCCGGTCGATGTCTCGAGGAGCTGTTCTGCCCGCATACGGCCGAGGAAGAAGGCGGCTGAGCCAAATACTGCGATCAAGGCGATCAGCAACCAGCCCATGGGCAATTGGCCAAGCTGTTGCAACATGTCGAACCCTGTGGCGTCTTCAGCGTTTCCTTAGGAGCCGTATGCGACAGTTCCGTGACAGAACCGTCACAATTCCGCACAGCGCGGCGATCCCTTGCTTTGGCGGGGCAACCACGCCACTTTCAGGCCCATGACAATGCAAGAAAATTCCGGCCCTGGCTGGCATGGTACGACTGTGCTGGCTGTGCGCAAGGGCAGCAAGCTCGTGATGCTCTCGGACGGGCAAGTCTCGATGGGCTCCACCATCATGAAGGGCAATGCCCGCAAGGTCCGCCGGATTGCCGATGGCAAGATCCTCGCCGGATTCGCCGGGGCAACAGCCGATGCCTTCACCCTGTTCGAGCGTCTGGAACAGAAGCTGGAGCGTTTTCCCGGCCAGTTGCAGCGCGCGGCGGTCGAGCTGGCGAAGGACTGGCGCACCGAGCGCTACCTGCAGAAGCTCGAGGCCTTGTTGATCGTCGCCGACCGGACGAGCACGCTGGTGATCACCGGATCCGGCGACGTTCTGGAACCCGAACACCCGGTCGTGGCCATCGGCTCGGGCGGCAACTTCGCGCTGGCAGCGGCGCGCGGCCTGTATGAGTATGAACAGGACGCCGAATTGATCGGGCGCAAGGCGATGACGATTGCGGCGGACATCTGCGTTTACACGAACAATCATTTCACGCTGGAAACCCTGGATGTTTGACCGTTCGGAAATCCGCGCCGCCGTCGAGGCCGGCATCCTGACCCGCGATCAGGCGACCCGGCTGGAAGCCTTTCTCGCCCACCGCGCCGACCCGGTGGTCAAGTCGGCCGCAGGTTCGGACGAGAACCTGCGTTTCCTCAACAATTTCAATGACATCTTCATCACCATCGGCATCGTGATCCTGGCCATGGGCCTGACGGCGATCACCGGCCTGTTTTTCGGGCCGCAGTTCTGGTCGATGGTCACGGGTGGCAATGCCGGCGCGTTCGGCGCGGTCATCCTGATGCCGGTGGCTGGGGTGATGTGGCTGCTGGCCGAGTATTTCGGTGGCCGGCGGCGGATGCTGCTGCCCAGCATGGCGGCCATCACGATCTTCACGCTGTATTCCGGCCTGTCGGTCGGAATGATCGCCAGCGGCCTGACCGGCGCGAATGCCGAGACGGTCACCAGCCTGACGCAAGCCTGGAGCACGGTCGGCAATACCGGCATCGGCACCTTCCTCGGCTGCGGCGGCGCGGCGGCTCTCGCCTGGCTGCGCTTCCGCCTGCCCTTCTGCATGTTCCTGATGGCGGTCTCGGCGGCTGCGGCGGCGTACACGTTTGCGGGATTCTTCGGCAATGCCGGTCTGGTGATCGGCGGCCTCCTGTCGATCCTGATCGGCCTCGTCACGCTGACGGCGGCGATCTGGTTCGACCAGAAGGATCCCGGCCGGATCACGCGGCTGTCGGATAATGCTTTTTGGCTGCATGTGGCGGCGGCGCCGCAGATCATTCTCGGCCTGCGCGGCATGATCATGGGCGCGCCGACGGCGACACCCAGCACCTTCGAGGCGCTGATCCTGCTGGCCTGTCTCGCCGGGCTGGGCCTTCTGTCACTGGCGCTGAACCGGCGCGCGCTGGTGGTGTCGAGCCTGCTCAGCTTCTGGCTGGCGCTCGGGCAGGTTGTCGAGGCCGTGGGCGGGGGCGGGGGCGGCACCAACACCTTCATCGCCACCACGCTGCTGCTCGGCACCGGCATCATCGCGTTGGGCGGCGGCTGGCACACGGCCCGGCGCTGGGTGCTCGGCTGGGTCCCTCAGACCGGACTCGCGGCGCGGATATTCCCGCCCGAACCCGCTTAAAAACCGTCCACAAACTGTCCACAAAGCAGCCCGTGGACTACCCCGACTTGTGGACTGATCCCATATCATTCCGAGCCATATCGAGACCTGCCGCATGACCCAGATGACCCCCCGCGAAATCGTCGCAGAACTTGACCGCCACATCGTCGGCCAGACTGCCGCGAAGCGCGCGGTCGCCATTGCCCTGCGCAACCGGTGGCGGCGCAAGCAGGCCCCGGAAAACCTGCGCGGCGAGATCACGCCGAAGAACATCCTGATGATCGGCCCGACCGGCGTGGGCAAGACCGAAGTGTCACGCCGCCTCGCGCGCCTCGCCAATGCGCCCTTCCTGAAGGTCGAGGCGACCAAGTTCACCGAAGTCGGCTATGTCGGGCGCGATGTCGAACAGATCATCCGCGATCTGGTGGAAGCCGCCGTCGGTATGGTGCGCGAGCAGAAGCGCGCCGCTGTCGGCAAGGCGGCGCAGGACAAGGCCGAGGAACGCCTGCTCGACGCCCTCGTCGGCGCCGAGGCGCAAAGCTCGACGCGCGAAGTCTTCCGCCGCAAGCTGCGCGCCGGGGAGCTGGACGACAAGGAAGTGGACATCGACCTGGCGGAAGCCGGCGCCGGCCCGATGCAGATGTTCGACCTGCCGGGCCAGCAGGGTTCGATGAGCATGATCAATCTCTCCGAAATGCTCGGCAAGGCGATGGGCAACCGGACCAAACGTGTACGGACGACCGTGAAGGAAGCCTGCAAGCCGCTGCTCACCGAAGAAGCCGACAAGCTGGTGGACGAAGAACAGGTTGTCCGCGAAGCCCTGAGCGCTGTGGAAGAGGATGGCATCGTCTTCCTCGACGAGATCGACAAGATCGCTGCCCGCAAGGATCGCGGCGGCGCAGACGTCAGCCGCGAAGGCGTGCAGCGCGACCTGCTTCCCCTGATCGAAGGCACAACCGTTTCAACAAAACGCGGCGCCGTGAAGACGGACCACATCCTGTTCATCGCATCCGGCGCCTTCCACGTCTCGAAGCCGTCAGACCTGCTGCCTGAGCTGCAGGGCCGCCTGCCGATCCGCGTGGAACTGGAGCCGCTGTCGCGCAACGACCTGCGCCGCATCCTGGTGGAACCCGAGGCGAGCCTGATCAAGCAATACGAAGCGCTGATGGCGGCCGAGAACGTGACGCTGATCTTCGAGGACGCCGCCATCGACCGCCTCGCCGATCTCGCCGAAGCGGTGAACAAGTCCGTCGAGAACATCGGTGCACGCAGATTACAGACCGTGCTCGAACGCCTGCTCGACGAGATCAGCTTCGACGCGCCGGACAAGGCGGGCGAGACCTTCGTGATCACGGCGGCCTATGTCGATGAAAAGGTCGGCACGCTGGCGGGGAATGCGGATCTGTCGAAGTTTATTTTGTAGGTTATTCCAATCCACTCATCCCCGCGAAGGGGTGAGCAGAATATCCGGAACGGACTCCCGTGCCTCGCCCCACCCTGACCGTCCCCGTTCCGGGGAGGGGACAGATTGCACTCCGGGGAGAGCTGGGTGAGCACAACAGGGCGACATGTCCCCTCCCCGGAACGGGGACGGTCAGGGTGGGGCCTTCAGGCCTTCGCCTCGCGCCGCACCGGCATGTGTTTCTTGCCCCAGTCCTTCATGACGCGCAGGGCCGGGCGAAGTTCCTCGCCCTTTTCTGTCAGCACGTAGTCGTAGCGCTTCGGCGCGCTGGAATAGAGGCGGCGTTCAAGCACGCCTTCTTCCACGAGGCGCTTCAGGCGCTCGGCCAGGATATGGCGCGTCATGCCGCTCGATTCGGCGAACTCCTCGAACTTCGACTTGCCGAGATAGGCATCGCGCAGGATCAGCAACGTCCAGCGGTCCCCCACGACCGAGAGGGTTCGGGCGACGGGGCACCAGTTGTCCGAGAGTTCTGACCATTTCATGGGTGACACCTCTAAACCAGTTTGACATAAGTTCCAAAACAAAACGCAGGGAACGTGAACATGGCGAGATTCTTCGAGTTTTTCTTCGATTACACAAGCCCGACCGCGTATCTCGCGGTGCCGGTGGCGTTGGGCGTGGAGGCGCGCACGGGCAAGGAAATGGTGCTGCGGCCGATGTTTCTCGGCGGGGTGATGCAGGGCAGCGGCAACCGGCCGCCCGGCACGGTGCCCGCCAAGGCAAAATACCTCGCCCGCGACCTGCAGCGCTGCGCGGCGCATATCGGCATTCCGATGCACATGAACCCCGCCTTCCCGATGAATACGCTCGGCGTTCTGCGCGCGACGACCGGCATGACCGACAAGGCCGAGCAGCGCCGCTTCGTCCTCACGCTGTTCGATGCCGCCTGGGGCCACCCCGACCCGGTGGATCTCGGTGACATGGCAAAGGTGGCGGCGCTGTGCACCGAGAACGGGTTTGACCCGGCCGCCATCGCCGCGATGGCGAGCGATCCGGCGAACAAGGAAAAACTGAAGACCACGACCGACGGAGCGATCGCGCGCGGCGTGTTCGGCGCACCGAGCTTCTTCGTGGACGACGACCTGTTCTTTGGTCACGACCGGCTGGATTATGTGGAGCGGGCGCTGGCCTAGAATATAGCGATTGCCTTGCCCCACCCTGACCTTCCCCATTCCGGGGAGGGGACATGCCGCGTCCAGCCTGAAGTACAACCTGTCCCCTCCCCGGAATGGGGAGGGTTAGGGTGGGGCTCTAGACCTTAAGCAAAAACGCCGGCCTTCTCCGCCAGCGCCTTGTAGGATTGCTCCGGGCGCGGACCGAAATGCGAGATCACTTCGGCGGCAGCGATATGGCCGAGGCGGGCGCAGGTAGCCAGCGGCAGGCCGCGCGCGATTCCGAAGAGGAATCCGGCCGCATACTGATCACCGGCGCCGGTCGTGTCGATCACCTTCTTCACCGGCTCTGCCGCTACGGCGATCGGCGCACCGTCGCCAATGACAACCGAGCCCTTGGCGCTGCGCGTCACGGCCGCAACGGCGCAATCGGCCTGCAACGCGCTGAGCGCCGCGTCGAAATCCTGCGTTTCGTAAAGCGACAACAGCTCCGCCTCATTGGCGAACACGATGTCGGCAAAGCCGCGCACCAGCTGGCGGAAACTCGCGCGGTGGCGGTCCACGCAGAAACTGTCCGACAGCGTCACCGCCACCTTGCGGCCGGCGGCCTTGGCGATCTCGGCGGCGTGCACGAAGGCGGCCTTCGCCTCTTCCTTGTCGAACAGGTAGCCTTCCAGATAGAGAATCTCGCCGTTGCGAACCATGACGGCGTCCACGTCGTCCTTCGAGAACAGGACCGAGGCGCCGAGGAAGGTGTTCATGCTGCGGTGGCCGTCGTCGGTCACGAAAATGATCGAGCGGGCGGTGGCGGGCCCTTCCGTCAGCGGACGGGTGTGGAAGGGCACGCCGGAGGCCATCATCTCGCGCATGAACTGGTGGCCAAGTTCATCATCGGCGATCTTGCCGATATAGCCGGCCGAGGCGCCGAAGCTGGCGAGGCCGGCGATGGTGTTGGCGCCCGATCCGCCGGACGTGATGACCGGCTCGCGCGCCAGCCGGGTCAGCTCCTCGGCGCGAGGCTCCTCGATCAGCTGCATCGCGTCCTTCTCGATGCCGAGATCGGCAAGGAACTTCTCGTCGGCAATGGCCAGCACGTCCACGATGGCATTGCCGAGCCCCACCACATCATATTTCGCGCTCGCCATGCCCGCCGGTTCCCTTGCTTGTGCCGAAGTCCCGGCCCTTGCCAGACAGGGGGCGTGGACACAAGGCCCGGACCTCATTACAGCCCCCGCCATGAAAAAGATCGCCTATCTCGCCAGCCGCGTCACCCTGCCCGGCTCGCTCGTGCGCCGCACCGATGCCTTCGAGCATGACTACATGATGGACGCCCTGCGCGGCCCGTTCGCGAACCGGGGTCTCAGCCTCGAGGACGTGTCCTGGGACGATGCGAAGGCCGACTGGGCGAGCTATGCCGGCGTCCTCATCGGCACGACCTGGGACTATTGGGACCGGCTGGACGAGTTCCTCGCGGCCCTTCGCCGTATCGAAAGCCGGACGTTGCTGTTCAACCCCGTGTCGCTGGTCGAATGGAACATCCGCAAGACCTACCTGCGCGACCTTGAAGCCAAAGGCGCGAAGCTGATCCCCACCGTCTGGCTGGACGAGGTGACGGAGGCGTCGGCCCGGGCCGCGTTCGATACGCTGGGCGCGGACGATCTCGTGTTCAAGCGCCAGGTTGGCGCGGGCGCCAAAGGCCAGCACCGCCTGAAGCGCGGCGAGCCTGTGCCCGCCATGCCGCACGCGATGATGGTTCAACCCTTCCTGCCGATGATCCAGACTGAGGGCGAGCTCTCCTTTATTTTCATCGACGGCGCGTTCTGCCACGCCCTCGTCAAACGCGCGCAACCGGGCGACTACCGCATCCAGTCCACCTATGGCGGACGCGAGGAGAAGATCACGCCGTCTGCGGACGATCTGGCCGCAGCGCAGGCCATCATCGCCGCGCTGGACGAGCCCCCGCTTTACGGCCGCGTGGACATGCTGCGCGGGGCGGATGGCGCGCTGCGCCTGATGGAACTGGAAGTGATCGAGCCGTATCTCTATCCGGTCGAGGGCCCGGAACTGGGCGAACGGATGGCGGCGGGCGTGGCGCGAAGGCTCGCACTCTAAGCCCCTTCTCCCAAGGGAGAGGGGTTCTCAGGTCACTTTCCGGGGCCCACGCGGCCCCAGCTTCCCCACCTTCCCCGGATCCGGCGTCTTTGGTTTGTATGCACACAGATCATGTATCGCGCACTGCCAGCATTCCGGTGTGCGCGCCTTGCACACATATCGACCGTGCAGGATCAGCCAGTGGTGGGCGCCTTTCCTGAACTCGGCCGGCGTGATGCGCTCCAGCCCCGCCTCGACCTGGTCCGGTGTCTTGCCGGGGGCGAGGCCGGTGCGGTTGGCGACGCGGAAGATGTGGGTGTCGACCGCGATGGTCGGCTCGCCGAAGGCTTCGTTCAGCACCACGTTCGCCGTCTTGCGGCCAACGCCCGGCAGCGTGATCAGCGCCTCGCGGGTGCGGGGCACCTCACCGCCGAAGTCCTCAAGGATCTTCCGGCTCAGCGCGATGACGTTCTTCGCCTTGTTCCGCCAGAGGCCGATGGTCCTGATATGGGCGGCGACGCCTTCCTCTCCCAGTGCCAGCATCTTCTCCGGCGTGTCGGCCGCCGCGAACAGCTTCTTGGTGGCCTTGTTGACCCCCACATCGGTCGCCTGCGCCGACAGCGCCACTGCGACGACCAGCGTGAAGGGGTTGACGAAGTCCAGCTCGGTGCGCGGGTCCGGACGGTCGGCAGCGAGCGCGGCGAACAGCTCCGCCGCTTTCGCGCGGGTGAACTTCGATCTGGGGTGCGTTGCCTTGGCCATCAGGTGAGGCATAGAGCGCCCTTTTTCCGGCGCAAGGGCGTGTTAGGTAGTTTTCCTGACATGATCCAGCCTGCCGAAACCATCTATCTCGACGCCGTCCTGACGCCCAACCGCTCCCTCAGCGAACGCGGCTTTGCCATCGGCATGGCCATCGTGGCGGTCGTGTTCTTCCTTACCGGCCTGCTGTTCTGGTCGATGGGCGCCGCGCCGATCCTCGGCTTCTTCGGGCTGGACATGGCCGCCATCTGGCTGGCCTTCCGCCTGTCCTTCCGCCAGCAGCGGGAGCAGACGCGCGTGGTCGTCACCGCCCGGAGCGTGCGGATGCACCATACCGACGCCAGGGGCCGCAAGAAAGAAGCCGAGGTTCCGTCGGCGTTTGCCCGCATCGAGCTGGCCGAACCGGTCACCCATGCCAGCTGGCTGCGAATCGAACATGGCCGCACCGCCTTCGTGATCGGCCGTTTCCTGACGCCGGACGAGCGAAAGTCCTTCGCGGTCGCCTTGCGCAAGGCCCTGCTGGCCGCCCGGGCCGAGCGCCTGCCGGCCTGAGCGCCGCGTTCACATAAAAATGACGCATGCGTCATGGTTTTTTATTTTTCGATGTGCTAAACAATTCCCATAGCGTTCAATCGCCCCGCAGATGGGCACACCCCCGGAGGATCAATCATGGCTGCCGACACTTTCTCCTTCGAAAACCACCCCGCGCTCGAACGCCCGAAAGTGACGGCGCGCGAGCCCATGCATCCGGGCTACACCGAGACCTATGGCGAAGTGAAACCGGCCGCCGAACTCGACCTGGCGACCCTTGATGTCGTCGATCCCGAAGTCTGGCGCCAAGGCAAGTTCTGGGACCGCCTGGAGCGCTTGCGCAAAGAAGACCCGGTCCACTTCACGCCGGACAGTTTCGTCGGCCCCTACTGGTCGGTCACCCTGTACGAAGACATCATGGCGGTCGATACGGACCATAAGCGCTTCTCCTCCTCTTGGGAGTATGGCGGCATCACCCTCGGGCCGCCGCTTGAAGACTTCGAAATGCCGATGTTCATCGCCATGGACGAGCCGCGCCATTCCGAGCAGCGCAAGACCGTGCAGCCGGCCGTCGCGCCCAACATGCTCAAGGACTACGAGCCCCTGATCCGCACCCGCACTCGCGCGGTGCTGGACGGCCTGCCGGTCGGCGAGCCGTTCGACTGGGTGGACCGCGTGTCCATCGAACTCACTGGCATGATGCTGGCCACCCTGTTCGACTTCCCGCAGGAGCGCCGCCGCGAGCTTACGCGCTGGTCGGATATCGCCACCAACATGCACAACCCCGACATCTGCCCCGGCGGCGAAGCCCAGTGGAAGCAGGAAATGATGGGCTGCCTCACGACGTTCATGGGCATGTTCCAGGAACGCGGCGCCTCCGAGAACAAGGGCGACCTGATCAGCCTGCTCGCGCACGGCGAGAAGACCCGCAACATGACGCCGATGGAACTGCTCGGCAACGTCATCCTGCTGATCGTCGGCGGCAACGACACCAGCCGCAACACGATGTCGGCCTCGGTCTATGCCCTCAACAAATATCCTGACCAGTATGCCAAGCTGAAGGCCGATCCGGAGCTGATCCCGAACATGGTTTCAGAAACCATCCGCTGGCAGACGCCGCTGTCCTTCATGCGCCGCACCGCGCTTGAAGACGTGACGATCCGTGGCAAGACGATCAAGAAGGGCGAGCAGGTCGCGATGTGGTATGTCTCGGGCAACCGTGACACGACCTTCTGGGAGAACCCGGAAGACTATGACATCGAGCGCAAGAATGCCCGCCAGCACCTTTCGTTCGGTTTCGGCGTGCACCGCTGCGTCGGTAACCGCCTCGCCGAACTGCAACTGAAGATCCTCTGGGAAGAGCTGATGGCCCGCTACGATCACATCGAAGTGCTGGCCGAACCGTCCTTCACCTCGGGCGCCTTCGTGCGCGGCTACACCTGGATGCCGGTTGTGCTCCACCCCAAATAGGGTATCGTCACCCTTTGAGCGTGCCTGGACGGTTTGCGGAAACCGGCTGCGGGCACGTTTACCTTGGGGAGCGACAGATGAAGCAAGCCATCAAGTCGGCGCTGGAAAGCGTCGGACTCCTTGAGCCAGCCCTGAAGATCAGACGGCAGATGTCGGCGATGGGCCTGCTGCCGTGGACTCCTCTGGTCCCGGAAGATGCGTTCACGGATTGTGCGATCAACGCCATCCAGACACTGCAAGGGCACGGCCATGCGTTCGGCGATTATCTCGAGTTCGGCGTCTCGCGCGGCACGTCGATGGCGTGCATGCACAAGGCCTTGCAGACGTGCGGTGTGAAAACTCGCCTGATCGGGTTCGACTCGTTCGAGGGACTCGGGGCTGACGCCGAAGAGAGTGGCTGGAAGGCCGGCGATTTCGCATCGACCGAAGCCGCAACCCGCCGCTATCTCGCGTCGAAAGGTGTGCCGGACGAAGACGTTGTGCTCGTCAAGGGCTGGTTCTCCAACACCGCGACCCCGGAAACGTGCGCGCGCCTGGGGATCACGAAGGCCAGCCTGCTGATGATTGACGCCGACACCTACGACTCCTCCCGCGAGGGCCTGGCGTTCGGTGTATCCCTGTTGGCGGACGAATTGGTGGTGCTGTTCGATGATTGGGGCTGGTCCGTCAAGAATGGCAAGCGCGGCCAGAAGGAAGCCTTCGCCGAAGTGGTCGAGGCCAATCCGGGAATCCGTTTCAGCGCCCTGCCCGCCTACCGCGAAGAAGCCCGGGTGTTCCTCCTGACACGCATCTGAAGCCTGTTGGCTGACCTTGCGAAAGCCGGTCTAACGGTCAGGATTCCAAAAGCCGGAGGCAGGACAATGGACGTTTCAAAAGCCGTTGCGCAGCGTATTTCGACCCGGGGTTTCCTGCCGGATGCCCTTCCCCTGAAAGATGTGCGCGATTGGCTCGCCGCCGCCCAGCGCGCGCCGTCCGGCGGCAATACGCAACCCTGGCGCGTGATCGTCGTCACCGGCGCCGAGAAGGACAAGGTCATCGAACTCGCCGCTGCGAAACTCGCCGCCAACCCCGCCGGCGAGCCGACCGACCGGCCGATCTATCCCAAGGACCTCTGGGAGCCGCACGAAGCGCGCCGCCGCCGCGTCGGCGAGATGCTGTACGAAGCCCTTGAGATCCCGCGCGAGGACCGCGCCGGGCGGATGCGCTGGTTTGCCAACAACTTCCGCTTCTTCGGCGCCCCGGTAGCGGTGTTCATCGTCATCGACGAGCGGATGGGCCACGGCCAGTGGGGCCACACCGGGATGTACCTTCAAACGCTTGCGCTGCTCGCCGAAGAGCGCGGCTGGGGCACCTGCATGCAGGAATGCTGGGGCATCCTGCGCCCCACCCTGAAGGAACACTTCGGGCTTGGTCCGACCGAGATGGTCTGGTGCGGCATGGCCGTCGGCAAGCCGGACCCGAACGAGAAAGCCAACCGCCTCTATGCGGAGCGCGCGCCGGTCGACGAGATCGCGGAGTTCAGGGGTTTCTGAATTCGGACAAAATCCTGCCGCAAGCGCGCGCTTTGATCGGTGCATGTGGACGCGCCGATCCTTCTTCGCATCAGCTCTCGCCCTGCCTCTGCTGCCGCCCCTGCCGCTGGGCGAGGCGGAGCGGGTCTGGACGAAGAAACTGGTGCGCGCGGCGCGGCGGCAGATCGGCGTCACGACAGGCTATAATCCCGCCTATGTCACCCTCGCCTATCCGGGCGGCGACGTGCCGCGCGAGACCGGCGTGTGCACCGATGTCGTGATCCGCGCCTACCGCGACGCCTTTGACGTGGACCTGCAAGTGCTGGTGCATGACGACATGAAGGCGGACTTTGCCAGCTATCCGAAAACCTGGGGCCTGACGCGCGCCGACCGGAACATCGACCATCGACGCGTGCCAAACCTGGAGCGCTATTTCCAGCGCCAGGGCACCGAGCGCGACGCGCCCGGCACGCGCGACGACTGGCAGGCGGGCGACCTGATCACCATGCGCCTCGGCGGCCGCCTGCCCCACATCGCGATCTTCTCCGGCCACGACCCGGTGACCGGCACGGCGATGTTCATCCACAACATCGGCGGCGGCACGCGCGAAGATGAGCTGTATGCGGATTATGACTCGCCAAGACGATTCAGGTTTGAGCCGCCTGAGGCCTGATCTCCGAACTCACCGTTCACCCCGCGCCCCAACCATGTCAATCCCGGACAAGGCGCGCAGCGCCGCCGATCCGGGACCTTGTTGATGTGGTGACGGATAGAAGGTCCCGGCTCACGCGCTTCGCGCTGACCGGGATGACAGCGAACAAGGACTACTCGTCGTCCCGCCAGGTGTGCATTGGCTGTTGGGGTACGCGGGTTTCGTTGCGCAGCTTCAGTACGGCGGCCTTGACGGCGTCGCGGTCGAAGGCTTCCGGGTCTTCCATCGGCTTCGGCGCCGGGCGCGTGTAGGCGAAGACGCTGACCACGCCGGCGTCCTCGTCCTCGTCTTCGTCGTCAGCCGCCACGGCGGGTTCGGCCGCAGGCGCAACACTTTCGTCCTGCATGAAATCGGTGACGAAGGCCTCGACGTCTTCGAGGCTGCCGAGATCGTCGATCAGCGTGTCGTCTTCCGACAGCGCTTCCTCGTCCGGCATCTGGAAGCCGGAGGGGATAACGTCTGAGAGCAGACCTTCGGCTTCGAGGTCCGCCTTGCCGGGCAACGTGTCGAGGCTTTCGAGTCCGAAATGTTCGAGGAACTTGTCGGTCGTGCCATAGGTGATCGGCAGGCCCGGCGTCTTGCGGCGTCCGCGCACGCGCACCCAACCGGTTTCCAGCAGCGTGTCGATCACGGATTTCGCCACCGCCACGCCGCGCACCGCTTCGATCTCGGCGCGCGTCACAGGCTGGCCATAGGCGATGATGGCCAGCGTTTCGAGCGCGGCCTGGCCGAGTTTCTTCTGCACCTGGCGCTCTTCGACGAAGAGATAGGACAAGTCCTGCGCCGTCTGGAAGCGCCACTTGCCGGCCACTTCAACGAGGTTCACGCCGCGTTTCGAATAGACCGCGCGCAAGGCCATCAGCACTTCACCGGCCTCGATGCCTTGCGGCAGGATTTCGGACACCTGCTCCGCAGACAGAGGTTCTCCGGCCGCAAACAGCACAGCCTCGGCCCGGCGCACACCTTCGGCCAGCAGTGCGTCGCGCCCGCCCAGCAGGTCCTTCTCGGCGCGCGCCTGCGCATCAGAAAGCTGGCTGAGTGCGTCCCGGTGCGGGCTGGTCATGTCGTGTGTCATCTGGAATTTCTCAAGCGGTTGCATCGAGGGCCTCCCCGGCGCGTGCGGCATTGCGAAGGTAGATCGGCGCGAAGTGTGCGTCCTGGCGCATATCGACCTCGCCGTCACGGGTCAATTCAAGCGCCGCCGAGAAGACGCTGGCGGTCACCGAGCGGCCCGGAACGTCCGGCGTGTACTCTGACAGGGCGGTGCGGATGTCGTCCAGGCTCGACCATTGTTCCAGCTGCTTGCGCAGGCCGCGCAGCGTGGTGCGCGCGAGTTCCAGCGGCATCACGGGCTGTTGCTCGATCCGGTGCGGCGCTTCTTTTTCCTTCCGGTCACGGATGGTTCCGAAGGCGGAGGTGAGATCGTACAGCGAGGCCGTGAACTCGGTCAGTTTGACGACCTTCGGCTGCACCGGCGCGCCGCGCAGAAAGACGACATTGCCGAGCACGGGGCCAGCTTCGAGTTCGCGCACGGCCTGGCGCATGGCGTCAAGCCGCTTCAGGCGGAACGCCAGGCGCTCTGCCATTTCTTCGCCGCTCGGCTCGTCCTCGTCCAGTGCTTCCGCTTTCGGCAGCAACAGGCGCGACTTCATAAAGGCAAGCCAGGACGCCATCAGGAGATAGTCCGCCGCCAGATCAATCCGCTTAGAACGGGCGTCCTCGATGAAGCGCAGGTATTGTTCGGAAAGCTGCAGCATCGAAATCTGCAGCAGGTTCACCTTCTGGCGCCGTGCAAGCTCGAGCAGGAGATGGAGCGGACCTTCATAGCCAGCCACATCCACCGAGAAGATGTTCACGCCGTCCGCTTCGGCCACATCGGCCGACAGGGCATCAATGGAGATCGCGTCACCGCTCACGCCATCACCCCCAGGTGCGGGAAGAGTTCATGGAACCGGCGCCAGCCCTTGGCGGCTTCGAACGGTTCGTTGCGGCGGGCGATGGCGTCGGCATTGTCGGCCCGGTCTTCGGACTTGCCGGCGAGATGCGGGGCGGCTTTCGCCACTTCGGTCATCTCGGCAAGGATATCGGCGGGGTCCTTCAGGAAGCCCGAACAATGCAGCAGCATATCGCAGCCCGCCGCGATCGACGCCTCCGCGCGTGCGGTCAGTGTGCCGCCCAGTGCCTTCATCCCCAGATCGTCCGTCATCAGGAGACCATCAAACCCGATTCGGCCCCGGATGACGTCCTGAATCATGATCCGCGAGACGGTCGCGGCCTTGCCGGGATCGAAGGCGTCGTAGGAAATATGGGCGGTCATCGCCATCGGCGCGTCGGCGACCCGGGCGAAGGCTTCGAAATCGCGGGCGAGTTCGTTGTCGCCGGCGGTGACGCGCGGCAATTCGAGATGGCTGTCGGCAAAGGCGCGGCCGTGGCCGGGAATGTGCTTGATCACACCGGCCACACCGCCCGCAGCAAGGCCCTTCAGGGCGGCGCGCGCGAGGTCCGCGATGCTGGCCGGATCAGCGCCGAACGCGCGGTCGCCGATGATGTCGTGGGCGCCGGGGACCGGCAGGTCGACGACCGGTGCGCAGTCGGCGTGGATCGACAGGCTGGCGAGTTCCGCCGCGATCAGGCGGTGGCCCAGCCAGGTTGCCTCCCGCCCCGTTTCCGGATCAGCGGCATACAAGGCGGCATAGTCCGAGCCGCGCGGAAAGAGCGGCCATTCCGGCGCCTTCAGGCGCGCCACGCGCCCGCCTTCCTGGTCGATGAAGATCAGCGTCTCGCGGCCTGTGGATTCCCAGATATCGGCCACCAGGCGGCGCACCTGCATGCGGCTGACACAGGACCGGCCCATGAGGATCACGCCCCACGGGTTTTCCGCCCGGAACAGGGCGGCTTCAGCCGGAGTCAGATCCGGCCCGGACACGCTGAGAATGCAGGCTTTGACCACTATCCGTTCACCACGATGCAGTTGGCACCGGCTTCCTTGATCGCGTCACAGAAGGCCGAAGCCTCCGATCTGTCGGCAAAGGCGCCGACGCGCAACCGGTAAAAAACACCCTCCGAACCGAGATCGGCCCGCTGGATGATCTTGGTGGCGCCGAAGTACAATTCCGGCGCCGAATTGGTCACCCGCTTCCAGGCCGTTTCCGCCGCCTCTTCCGAGCGCAGGGCGGCGATCTGGACCAGGAAACTGCCATCGGGCGTGAAGGCGAACCGGGCGTGCGGGCCCTGCGGTTCGGCGGCCGGCGCGGTCTCGGGGACCGGCGGTGATACAGCGGCCGGCAGGGGGCGCGGCGCGATCTCTGCGGCAGGCGCGGCGGGTGTTTCGGTCAGCTCGGTGACGGGCTCGGCCGGGCCGCGGCGCAGCTGGGTCGGCTCGCCGCCGCTGAGGACGCCTGCGCCCGCAAGCTCAAGCGGCGCCGATGGCGGCGGCTCGATCACCGGATCGCGGGCGGTCGCGTCCATCTCGTCATAGAAGCGCTTGTCGGTGTTGGGCACGCTGAGACCGCCCGGATCGGCCGGCACCTGCTTGAAGGGTTCCGCTTCGGCCAGCACACTGGGCAAGCCCTCCCCGTCGGGCCGGACGCCCTGTCGATAGGTGTTCCAGACCACCGCCCCGAAGATCAGCAACACGCCGACGGCCAGGGTGAGAATCAGAGGACCGCGCGCGGTTTCCTCTTCGCGCACATCGAAGCCGCGATAATCATCGTCGAACGGGGCGTAGTCTTCGCCGTGTGAGCTTGCTCGGCCCATGGGTCGCTCCCTGAACAAAATCCGTGAAGTTAAAAACTAGGCCCGTTTCCTTAACGAGCCTTGAAGACGGGCAATTCCGCCCGTTTTGGCCGTGTTTTCAAGGTCACACCAGGCTACGCGAATCGAACAGGCGGCGATGCTCCTCGAGGGCGTAGGTATCGGTCATTCCGGCGATATAATCGCAGACGATCCGGGCGCGTAGCGCCTCGGGCACCGGCACCGCGAGGCCGCTCCAGGGCGGCGGCAGGGTCTGGGGCTCGGCGAGAAACACGTCGAACAGGTCTGCCAGCACCCGCTTGGCTTTCGAGCGCATGCGGTTGACCTTGTAATGTTTGTACATCCGGGCATGCAGGAAGGCGCGCAGCGCGCGTTGCGGCCCCTCCAGGCCTTCCGAAAAGGCGATCAGCGGACCGTCCATGGCGCGCACTTCGGCGGCCGATTTCGGCTTGTGGCGCTTCACCCGGGCCCGGGTCTCGCCGACGAGGTCGTTGATCCACAGGCCGATGAGCCGGCGGACGGCTTCGTAGGAGACCATGCGGTCGTCGATGGCGGGATACTCGATCCGCACGCCCCGGAACACATCGCCCACCACCGGCAACTCCATCAGGTCCTCGACCGTGAACAGGCCGGCGGCGATGCCGTCGTCAATGTCGTGATTATTGTAGGCGATGTCGTCCGACAGCGCCGCGACCTGGGCTTCCGGCCCGGCGAACTGGTCGATTTCCAGATCCTCGAGATGCGGAAAGTCCCGGAAGGCGGCGGGAAGGTCGGTGACGGACGTGTCGGGGCCCGTGAGCGGCCCGTTATGCTTGCACAGCCCCTCGAGGGTTTCCCAGCTGAGGTTCAGCCCGTCGAACTGGGGATAGCGCCGCTCCAGCCGGGTGACGATGCGCAGGGACTGGGCATTGTGGTCGAACCCGTCGAACGGGCGCATGCAGGCGTCGAGCTGGTCTTCCCCGGCATGCCCGAAGGGCGGATGGCCCAGATCGTGGCAGAGGGCGAGGGTCTCGGCGAGGTCCTCGTCCAGCCCCAGCGTGCGGGCGATGGTCCGGGCGATCTGGGCCACTTCCAGGGAATGGGTGAGCCTTGTGCGGAAATGATCGCCCTCATGGGCGACGAAAACCTGGGTTTTCTGCTTCAGGCGGCGAAAAGCGGTGGCGTGGATGATGCGGTCGCGGTCGCGCTGGAACGGCGTGCGGGTGGCCGAAGGGGCCTCCTCGAAGTACCGGCCCCGGCTCTCCTCGAAGCGGGTTGCGAACGGGGCTCTCTTTTCCATGGCCGTTTTCGTCCTTATGTTGTGCCCATGACCGAAGTTTCTACCCCGGACGTGACCCTTACAGCCTCGGCTGCGAAGCGGATTAACGCGATTCTCGCCAAACAGGACGGCGCGGCGTTCCTGCGTGTGTCGGTGGAAGGTGGGGGGTGTTCGGGCTTTTCCTACAAGTTCGATTTTGCACCCGGGGCCAATGCGGACGATCTGGTGGTCGAGCGCGACGGCGCGCGGGTGGTGATCGACGCGATGAGCCTCGAATTCCTGAAGGGCGCCGAGATCGATTTCACGACCGAACTGATCGGCGCCGCCTTCAGGATCAGGAACCCGAACGCAACCTCGGGCTGCGGGTGCGGAACCAGCTTTTCTGTATAGGTTGTTGCAGTCGCGCCATTGTGCCGGCGACCGGCGGCGATAGTGTCTCCAAAAATCGCCAGTGAGACCTGTCCATGTTCGGCAAGCGCAAATGCAAAACCCCGCCCGTCTTCAAAGCCCCGCTCCATGCCGAATCCGCCGAGCGCGAGCGCGCAGCCTTTGCGGCCCTGGTGTGCGACTCCGGCGAGGCCTTGTCGCGCGGCGCGCTGCTTGCCCCGAACACCACGTCGCTGATGAAAGCCTCGCAGGCGAAGGACGCCGTCTGGATGTTCGACAGCCGGCTTGACTGCGCGCGGTGCCGGAAGTCCGGCAGCATCACCGTCAGCTATCCGGGCGATGGCGCCGCGCCGAACGACATTGCCGTGCGCTCGAAAGCCAGGCCGGACGTCTACGCCCTGCAGCACGCCTTCCTGCCGGAATGGTTCCTGACGCAGCCCGATCAGGCGATCTCGATCCTCTCGACCAAGCTCGACGGTTGGCAGGAACACACGATGAAGCAGATCGCCGGTGTGGTGGAGCGCACGCCTGGAAACCCGATGCCGATCACCGGCGTCCAGGTTGTCGGCACGCCGGGCGAGGCAACGTCCCTGCTGATCGACTTCATCACGCCGCGCGCCCCTATCGAGGCGCACTATGCGCTGCTGGCCGGCGGGACGTCGCCGCGCTTTCTGATGTCGGAGAAAACTCATCTCGGCGAAGACGGGCCGATGCCTGATCTGGCAGGGATCACGGAATGGGCGTTCGCCGGGCCGGACAATGCCGAGTTGAAACATACCGCCATCGACCTGCTGCCGGACACGACGCGGAGCGCGTTCTTCATGGCGGCGGTTGCGCTGCTGAAGCGCCGCCTCGCCTGAGCCGGCGGGACGATTGCACTTCCCGGCGCAGCCCCTAGACTGGCGGCATGACCCAGCCCCAGCCGTTCAAGATAAACATTCCCGAAGCCAAGCTGGCGCAGATCCGCGCCCGGGTGGAGGCCTATAAATGGTTTCCCGCCCCTGCCAATGAGCAGGGCTTTGCGTATGGCATGTCCACTCCGGTGATGCAGGACATCCAGCGTTACTGGCTCGATACCTATGACTGGCGAAAGGCCGAAGCCGAGCTGAACCGCTGGCCGCAATTCACGGCCGAGGTGGACGGGCAGACGATTCATTTCGTGCATGTGGTCGGCGAGGCGAAGGGCAAGCGCCCTCTGCTGATCACCCATGGCTGGCCGGGAAGCGTCTATGAATTCTGGGCGGCCATCGGCCCGCTTGCCTTTCCGTCCGAGCACGGAGGAAAGGCGGAGGATGCCTTCGACCTGGTGATCCCTTCCCTGCCCGGTTACGCCTTCTCGGGTAAGCCCGCCTCACCGGTCGGGCAGCGGGCCACGGCGGCGCTCTGGGACAAGCTGATGCGGGAGGTGCTTGGCTATCCGGCCTATCTGGCGCAGGGCGGCGACTGGGGCGCAATGGTCACGTCCTGGATCGGCAAGAAGCACGGCGCTGCCGCCGGTAAGGGCGGCGCCAAAGCCATCCACCTCAACATGATGGCGTTCCGGCCCGGCCCGCCCGTTCCTCAGACGGCGGAGGAAACGGCATGGCTGAAGAACGCTCAGTTGATGATGCAGATGGAGGGCGCCTACCTGATGCAGCAGGCGACCAAGCCGCAGACGCTGGCGATGGCGCTGATGGATTCCCCGATGGGCACGGCGGCGTGGATCCTCGAGAAGTTCCATGGCTGGAGCGACCTCAGGGAACGCAGCCTGCTTGAAGTTTACACGCGCGACCAGCTGCTGACGAACGTGATGCTGTATCTCGTCAACGACGCCATTGCGACGAGTATCTGGTATTACAATGCGCTGTTCCAGGAGGGCGGAAACCAGCTGCCGGACGGCGAACGCTGCGAGACGCCGACTGCGTTCGCGAGCTATCCGGGCGAGCGCTACCTCCTCGCCCCGCCGCAGAGTTGGGCAAGCCGCGCCTACAACATCACGCGCTGGCGCGAGATGCCGCGCGGCGGACATTTCGCGGCGATGGAAGAGCCCGGCCTCTATGTCGAAGACGTGCGGGCCTGGGCGCGCGAGGTGTGAGGCAGCGCCTGCGGCCGGACGCAGCGGGCGCTGGCCGGTGGGGTTGCGTTGAGGTGGGGGGAGGCGTCCCTCTTTCCGCTCGTCCCCGCGCAGGCGGGGACCGGGTGAGGCAAGTGCCTGGCGAGACCCCCGCCTGCGCGAGGGTGAGCGGGAACTAAGAAGTGTTGGGGTTTGGGGTGAGGGCCCCCTCCGTCATTCCGCGATGCGGAATGCCACCTCCCCCGCAAGCGCGAGGGAGGATTAGGGCGTGGCAGGCGGATAGCTCGATTGGACCGAGTACATACACCGGCACATCGCTCGCCCAGACGGGGTCATCCCAGCGGGGTTTGGTGGGGGCGAAGGGCGAAGGCGCGGCGAGCTTGTCGCCGATGATGTGGATGCAGACGCCGCCCCACCAGGTGATTTCGAAGAGGACTTCGCT
>VMTE01000003.1 GCA_013791775.1 Hyphomonas sp. | reverse complement strand
GTTGCGGTCGAATGTCCGGCGTCAGCTCAGCCGGGTCGTCGTCGTGGTCGATACGCGCCAGACCGCCGGTCTCAGCCTGGGCGCCGTCGCTGACTACCTCGCCTTCGTCGCCCTGGCTGATGTCAGCCCGGACGCAGACCTGTCCGGCTTTCCCAGCATCCTGAACCTCTTCAATCCGGATACGGATCATCCCGATGCCCTGTCGGACTGGGACGCCGCCTTCCTCAAGGGCCTCTACACCGCGCGCCTCAACAGCGCCTCCAGCACCATGCAATACCGCGAAATCGCAGGACGCATGGTGAAGGACTGACGCCGCCTCGGCGGTCCCGCCAAGGCACTATTTTACCTTTACTCCACCAGCCGGATTTCTCCCAAAGGAACCGCCCCATGATCCGCACCCTGCTTGTTTTGGTTGCCTTGGCTACCGCTGTCACCAATACGCCCGCTTTGGCACAGCATGTCGGTCAGGACCAAGAGTTGCGCGCGCCCACGGTCGTTGTTACCGGCTCACGCCGCGAACAGGCCGAGACCTATGTCGGTCAGATCGCGCCGGGCGGCGGGTTGGCACAACTGCGCGGCGTCCCGCGTTGGAACACCGCGCTCTGCACTAGTGTCATCGGCCCACCCGCCGGGCAGGCCCAGTTCATCGCCGACCGGGTCTCCCAACGCGCGATCAAAGCTGGGCTTGAAGCCGGCGCGCCGGGCTGCGACACAAACCTGCTCGTCATCGTGACCAATGATCCCGGGACGCTGTTGCCTGCGATTGCGGAGAAGCACCGCGACGTGTTCGGCTTCACCGGCGATGCGAACATCGACGCGGGGGGGTCCGAAACATCGCTCGCCAGCTTCATGGCTGTGGATCGCCCCGTCCGTTGGCGCCAAGTCATAGAGACGGTGGGTGAGAATGGTATGCCGCTCGACGGAGATGCCCGGACCGATCCCCTCAAATATTCTCAGCCGCCGCTCGCCAACATGCCCATCGTCCGTGCCGATTCCACGCGGTTGCGGTCAAATGTCCGGCGTCAGCTCAGCCGGGTCGTTGTCGTGGTCGATACGCGTCAGACCGCCGGGCTCAGCCTGGGCGCCGTCGCCGACTATCTCGCCTTCGTCGCCCTGGCTGATGTCAGCCCGGACGCAGACCTCTCCGGCTTTCCGAGCATCCTGAACCTCTTCAATCCGGATACGGATCATCCCGACGCCCTGTCGGACTGGGACGCCGCCTTCCTCAAGGGCCTCTACACCGCGCGCCTCAACAGCGCCTCCAGCACCATGCAATACCGCGAAATTGCAGGGCGCATGGTGAAGGAGTAGCGCGGCTATTCCTTCGGGCGTTTGTAGCGCGGTGGGCCGTCGGGGCCGATCTTGCCGGCATAGGGGTTCTTACCCTGGCGCACGAACAGGCGGATCGGCACGCCGTGGAAGTTGAACGCTTCCCGGATGCCGTTGATCAGGTAGCGCTTGTAGCCTTCGGGCATCTGGTCGCCGCGTGAGGCGATCAGCACGAAGGTCGGCGGGCGCGCCTTCATCTGGGCCATGTAGCGCGGCTTGATGCGCTTGCCCTGCACGCTCGGCGGCGGGTGATGCTCGACCGTGTGGCGCAGCCAGCGGTTGAGGTCGCCTGTTTTCACCTTGGCGGTCCAGTCATTGTAGACCTTCACCACTGCCGGCATCAGCTTGTCCACATTGCGCCCGGTCAGGCCGGACAGGAACACAACCGGCGCGCCGCCCGCATTCGGCATCAGCCGGTTGGCGAGGTCGCGGATATGGCGCGCGGCGGCGTCAGTGTCCTCGATGGCATCCCACTTGGACATCACCAGCACAATGCCGCGCCCTTCGCGCAGTGCGAGATCGGCGATCTGCAGGTCCTGCTTCTCGAGCGCCTCGTTGGCGTCCATCACGAGGGCGACAATGTCCGCATATTTCAGGGAACGGATGGTTTCCGCCGTCGACATGCGCTCCAGCTTTTCCTGCACACGCGCCTTGCGGCGCAGGCCGGCCGTATCGACCAGGCGGATTTCGCGGCCTTCCCATTCCCAGTCGATGGTGATGGAATCGCGCGTGATGCCCGCTTCCGGGCCGGTCAGCAGGCGTTCGGACTGGATAAGCTGGTTGATCAGAGTGGACTTGCCCGCGTTCGGACGCCCGACGATGGCCAGCCGGATCGGCCGCACGACCGGGGCCTCCGGCTCGGGCGTATCGACATCGGCTGCTTCGATGGCCGCCACGAGGTCGTCGTCCGACAGCGTCATGTCGTCGATGTCGATATGGGCGAGCTTCTCGAGCACGTCGTCGCCGGCGCCGGCGGCATAGTTCGGCTCGGCCTCTTCCAGCGCGCGCTCGAAGGCTTCCGGGCCCAAAACGTTGCGGATCGCCTCATAGAGTTCGGCAAAGCCTTCGCCGTGTTCCGCCGACAGGCCGACCGGTTCGCCGAGACCCAGGCTGAACGCATCCATCACGCCCGCCTCGCCCTGACGGCCTTCGGCCTTGTTTGCCGCCAGCACGACCGGCACATTCGCCTTGCGCAGCAGCATGGCGAAGGTCTGGTCCTCCGGCGTCACGCCGACGCGGGCGTCAATCAGGAACAGCGCAAGGTCCGCCTCGGCAATCGCCGCTTCGGTCTGCGCCCGCATCCGGGCTTCGAGGCTGTCGTCGCGGACATTGTCGAAGCCCGCCGTGTCGATCAGCAGCAGAGGCAGCGTCGCCAGACGGCCTTCGGCCATCTTGCGGTCACGGGTCACGCCTGGCTGGTCGTCGACCAGCGCCAGCTTCTTGCCCACCAGACGGTTGAACAAAGTGGACTTGCCGACGTTCGGGCGTCCGACAATGGCAAGCTTCAATGGCAAGGCCTCAGCCCTCCTCAAAGGTGAGAGGGCAAGGCGCTGCGGGCGCCTGCCCTAGTCGATGGCGATCAGTTTGGCGTCGTCCGTGAGGACATACAGCCGACCCTGCGCCGCAATCGGCTCGATATACACGGTATCCCCCAGCTTCAAAGAGCCCGTCTGCGTACCGTCCTGGGGCGAGAAGGCCAGGAGCTCTCCGCGCGAGGAGACCACGATCACCCGGCCGGAGGCCACGATCGGGGTGGAATAGGAGATGCGTTTCTTCTTGTCTTTCTCGTTCTGGAACTGCCGCAGCTGGGTGACCCAGTAGGCTTCACCCGTGCCGGCGTCGAGGCAGGTCAGCTCGTTGTTGATGCCGAGGACGAACAGGAACCGGCCGACCAGGGCCGGGGCGCGGGTCGATCCGACAGGCTGGGTCCACACGCGCGCGCCGCTGCGCCCGTCGATGGCCGCGGTCGTGCCGGACTGGCTGGACGCGAACACGAGGCCGGCGCCAAGCACCGGGCGTGAGCCGATATCGTTGATCTCGGAGATCGGCGTGAACCGGCCAGCCTGGGTCAGCGCATCGCTCCAGAGCCGGCGGCCGTTGGCCGCGAGGTAGGCGATGATCTCGCCCGAGGAAAAGGGCGCAATCACGAAGTCCTCGACCACCGCCACGCTGGTACTGCCCAGCACGCGGGCGGATTCCGAGATGGCCTGGTCGCTCCAGATCGTGTCGCCGTTCGACAGGTCGAGGCTGAACACCTCGTTGTTGTTCGAGTTCACGAACACCCGGCCTTCGTCGATGGTCGGCGATCCGGTCATCGGCGCGCCCAGGTCGCGGCGCCATTTCTGGTCGCCGGTGGCCGCGTTCAAGGCGGCCACATAGCCGTATCCGCTGGCCACGATCAGCGTGTCACCGGCCACGGCGAGCCCGCCGCCGAGGGCGGACTTGTCGCGCTTCGACACGCCGCGCAGGCGTTCGGTCCAGACTTCGGACCCGTTGCTGAGGCTCGAGGCGCGCACCGTCTGTCCGGCGTCGAGCGTGAAGATCAGCGTGTCATTGGTAACCGGCGGGGTGGTCAGGGCGCTCTTCTTGGACGAGCCCGCGCCGACCGAACGGCGCCAGGCAATATCCAGTTTCGGGGCGGCGATGACGTGGCCGACGACTTTGGTGGACGTGCCGCCCGCCTCGGTCCAGGCCGTCACGGGCGCAGCTTCCGGCAGCTCGATGGCCACGCCGGTCAGCGTCGTGCTGGGCGAAATCCGCTCCTGGTCCAGCACCATCGTGATGCGGCCGGCTTTCTCTTCGGCCGCCGCAGCTTCCTTCTTCTCGCTTCCGAAGCTCGGGAGGTTGGCGCAGGCGCTGATGGTCAGAATCGAGGCCAGCGCCGTGACGGCGGCGGCGTTGCGGGAAAATTTCATTGGCCGGTCTCCTGGGGCTCTTCGGCGGGCGCTTCATCCGGCGCAATCGTTTCCGGGGCAGTCTCCGGCGGCAAAGGGATGGCATCGAGCGCGATTTCAGCGCGCTGGACCACGCCGGCCGGCGCGGCGGCATCAAACTTGAGGCGGTTATACTCGGTGCGCGCCCGGGCGATGTCGCCCTCCGCATAGGCCTTCGCCGCAACCAGTTCCCGGGCAAGTGCGCCCAGCGCCGAGTCTTCACTGACGAGCGCGCCGAGCGTCACTTCCAGTTCGGACAAGGACAGCGTGTCCGCCCGGAAATAGGCCGCCTTCAGCAAGGCCAGGCGCTCATACGGGCCGCCTTCGGTGCCGCCGATCGCCGCCAGCGTTTCGGCGGCTGCAACAGCGTCGCCGCGGCCCTCCAGCTGGGTTTGCGCCAGATAGTGCGCCGCCAGCGGGGCCAGCTTCGACTTGCTCTCGACGATGGCCCTGAAGGCGGCTTCAGCCTCTTCATACTGGCCGTCTTCCAGCGCCTTGACCGCGTTTTCCAGTTCCAGCGCCCGGGCCGCGCGCGCCGAGGCTGCCTGCGGCTTCAGAATGAACTCGTTGATGGCCACCGATCCGACCAGCGCGGCGACGGCGCCATAAATGAACGGACGCCAGCGGATCCACCAGCTGGCCAGCTTTTCCTGGCGTACGCCTTCGTCGACTTCGGTAAAAATGTCGGTCAATCGGGGCTCCGGTGGGCTTCTGCTGGGATTCGGCGCGAACCTAGACGCGGCACGGCGCGGCTGCAACGGATCAGCGCTGTTACGACTCAGGTTTTCGCATCGTGTAGGTTTCCGCCGTTCCGGGGAACCGGCGGGCGCGGACATCGCCGGCATAGGCTGCGACCGCTTCCGAGATCGTGGCGTTCAGGCTGGCGTAGCGGCGCACGAATTTCGGCGTCCAGTCGAACAGGCCGAGCAGGTCCGGCGTCACGAGGATCTGCCCATCGCAGGCCCCCGAGGCGCCGATGCCGATGGTTGGGCAGCTCACCCCGGCCGTGATCTCGGCGGCCAGATCCTCGGCCACCCCCTCGATCACGATGGCGAATGCCCCGGCCGCTTCCGCCGCCCTGGCCTCGGCAATCACCCGGCTGCGCTCATCGGCCGTGCGGCCCTTGGCGCGGAACCCGCCATCTACATTTATCGCCTGGGGACGCAGGCCGACATGGCCCATGACCGGAACGCCCCGTTCCACAAGGTGGCTGATCTGGGCCGCCGCATAGGCACCGCTCTCGATCTTCACGGCCTGGCAGCCGGTCTCCTTCATGATCCGCGCGGCGTTCAGGAAGGCCTGATCCGAATTGGTCTCGTACGAGCCGAACGGCATATCGACGACCACGAAAGCCTTCTCGGACCCGCGCATCACCGCCTGCCCGTGCAGGATCATCATCTCCATCGTCACCCCGACGGTCGAGGGCAGCCCGTGCACGACCATGCCGACGCTGTCGCCGACGAGCAGCAGGTCTGCGTGCTCGTCCAGCAGCGCGGCGGTGGGCGCGTCATAGGCGGTCAGGCACACCAGCGGCGTGCCACCCTTGGCCGCAGCGATATCCTTGACCGTCTTGCGGGTCGTCTGCGTTTGCTTTGACATGGCGCCGGATTAGCCCGCACGGGTCCGGCGGGCAAGCCGGGCCTGCCGAATGGGTGTCAGCCTGGCATTGCCGCGACGCCGAACAGGACCGGGTGCAGGTAGAACGCAACGGCCGCGTAGGCCCCGAGCCCCACGACCACGGCGCCGATGTCGCCCGTCACGTTCACGGCGGCGTCCGGCCCCGGGCCATTGTCGCCGCGCTTCTTGACCGCAATCCGGTCGATCACGCCATAGGCAAGGAAACAACCGAACAGCAGCACGGAATTGAGCTCGCCGTTCGCCAGCAGGTGCCCGAATGCCCAAACCTTCACGGCGGCCAGCATCGGATGCTTGACCGCCTTCTTGATGTAACCGGTCGGCATGTAGGCTGCGGCAAGCAGGATCAGTGCAACAACCATCAGCAGAAGATTGACATGCGCCAGCCCGGCCGGCGGCGCGTACAGGACCTGCGACGGCCGGGCCGCCCCGAAGCCCCAGACGATCAGCCCGAGGCCAACCGCTGACACGAGACTGTAGAGCCCCATGTACGGACCATAGCCGATCTTCTCGCGCAGGTCCTTGCCCGCCTCGCGGCTGCGGAACGCGCTGAACAGGTGCGATCCGAAAAAGATCACGAGCCCCAGAATAAGATATGTCATGGATTGCCTCCCCGGCTTTTTGTGAGGCTATCGCGAACGGGCCGGGCGGGGAAGCAGGAATGCCGGTGCCGATTTGCGCTGTGCCCCGGCGCCGCCCAGACCTTCCCCGCAGGGAGGGGGCTCGGGTTGATTGTTTGCCCTACTCGGTCTGCGGGATCAGGCCGTTGGAGTTGGCGGTGCGGGAGCGGCCGGCGGCGCTGGCGAAGGCTTGTGACATGCCGCGATAGAAGGCGATGCGATCCTCCGCCGCCGGATCAAGCACCAGCGCGGTACTCGCCCCGAACAGGGCTTCGGGTTTCTTGCCTTCATGGGCGATTTCCATGATGTCCGACCAGAGGTCCGCCGGCAGGCCGCCGCCCGTTACCTTTCGCATCGGGCTGTCATCGTCATTGCCGACCCAGACGCCGCCGACATAGGCCGACGTGAATCCGATGAACCAGGCATCCCGCCAGTCCTGGCTGGTGCCGGTCTTGCCAGCCACCGTCCAGCCCTTGATACGGGCCTTGCCGCCGGTCCCGATGGAGGCGTTGACCACGCGTGTCAGCATGGCGTTCATGTCGGCCGCATAATCTTCCGCATACACACGGTTTCCGGGCACTGCCGGATGCTCGAACAGGATCTTGCCACGCGTGTCGGTGATCTTGCTGATCAGGAACGGCTCGACCTGCCGGCCGCCGGACTGGAAGACGCCGAAAGCGCCCGTGATTTCCCACAGCGTCACTTCCTGGCTGCCGAGGGCGAGCGAAGGATAGGGCTGCATCTTGCTGGTGATCCCGAACCGTTTGGCAAGCTCGATCACGCGGGCAGGATTGGCCTCGTTGCCGAGTTCGGCGGCAATCGTGTTGGTCGAGCGTGTCAGGGCTTCGCTCAGCGTCATCGGACCAATGAACTCGCCATTGTAATTGGTCGGCTGCCACTTGCCGATGCTGATCGGCCGGTCGTTGAACACGTCATAGGGCGAGTAGCCATCTTCCAGCGCGAGGGCATAGACGAAAGGCTTGAAACTCGAGCCGGGCTGACGCCGGGCCTGCGTCACGTGGTTGAAGGGCGAGGACTTGAAGTCCATCCCGCCCACCATCGCGGCGACGTGCCCGTCCTTGCCGAGAATGAGCGCGCCCACTTGCGACGCCTTCACGGCCGGTCCGTCGGCCGCCATGCGGTCAGCGACAAGTTTCTGCACCCGCGCCTGCAGCTCGGGGTCGATCGTCAGGGTCACCACCGCGTCGCCCGGCATGCGCGGCAGGATAGCGGCGAGTCTCTCGTTCGCGGCGTCCAGAACATAACCAAGTTCGGCATCGTAGACCGGCGGCGCGATGATGTTGATCGGCGCCGTACGCGCGGCGGCCTCTTCAGCCTTGGTGATGTAGCGTTCGGCCCGCATCTCGCGCAGCACATATTGCTGGCGCTCGCGGGCGCCTTCGAGGTTTTCCCGCAGGTTCAGTTTCGAGGGCGCCTTGGGCAGCGCCGCCAGCAGCGCCGCCTCGGCAATCGTCATCTGTTCCGGCGCCTTGCCGAAATAATAGCGCGAGGCCGCGTCGATGCCGTAGAGGCCCGAACCGAAATAGACCCGGTTGAGATACATCGAGAGGATCTCGTCCTTGGTCATCCGCTTTTCGAGCTGGCGGGCGAGCGTGATCTCCTGCGCCTTGCGCGACATGGTCTGGCGGCTGTCGAGGATCAGGTTCTTGACCAGCTGCTGGGTGATGGTCGAGGCGCCGGAGACGGTCTCTCCGGCGGCGGCGTTGGAAATCGCCGCGCGGGCGATGGCAGCTTCGTCGGCGCCGTCATGCTCGTAGAAGCGCTTGTCCTCGGCGGCGAGGAAGGCCTGCGGGATGTGGCGCGGCAATGCCTTGACGTCGATGGCATGACCGTAGCGCGGCCCGCGTACGGCCAGCGTGTTGCCGTCGCCGTCGATGAACTCAATGGCCGGCTCGCGGTTCAGGGTCCACATGTCGGCCATGTCGCTCGGCAGTTTCGGCATGCCGGCATGCAGGCTCTGCCACTTCCAGGCCGCCCAGAGGCCGCCGATCAGCAGCGCCGCAACGACCGCCATGGCAGCATAGCGCACCAAAGGGCCCTGCCGTTTCAGGAAATTCGGCGTGGGCACGCGGACAATGCGGGGCATCCGGGGCGGTGTCGGGAAATGGGTCATGAGCTGCCGGGCGTTCTCGGGTTACATTGATGAACCCACCGTGAAGGCGCCAGCCTAACTCCAAGAAGATTACGGCAGGGTGAAGGCAACCGCTAAGCAAGATTCCCTAGCGCTGTTGGCGGCAAAGGGTGTTAAACTCAAACTCTGGATCAACCGGGGAGGACGCTTGCATGCGCCAACTGATTTTCGCTTTCGCAGCGGCGGGGCTCGTCTTCGCAGGGGGCTGCACCAAGGCCGAGGAGGCCCCCGTGGCGGTGGCCGTCGAGCCTGAAGCCGCCGCGCCGGCCGAGCCGGCCTCGCCGGTGATCGATGCGCAGGCGCTTGGCATTCCGACCGATGCGGACTCGATTGCAGACGGCCGCGAGATTGCCATGCACCAGTGCGCCAACTGCCACGGTCTCGACGGCGAGGACAACCTGCGCGCCGATGCCCCGCCGCTGCGCTACGTGCTGTCGATCTATCCCCCCGAATCGCTCGCCGAGAACTTCCGCGCCGGGATCCATGTCGGCCACGCTGACATGCCGGATTTCGTGTTCGGTGACCTCGGGATGGATGTGCTGCTGAGCTATCTCGTCTCGATCCAGGAAACACCGCCCGCGCCGGAATAGGCCCGCCACGTTACGCCATCCCCGGCCGCCAGGCGTCGCGCAGGTGGCTGGGCAGGTAGCCCGGAGCGATGGCGATCAAGTCGTAGCGCCAGCCGCACGCGTGGTAGCGCGGCCGCTGCGCCATCCAGCTTTCGGCGGCACGTGAGATGCGGCGCCAGGCGGTCGGTGTGACGCAGCCGAGGGCGGCGTCCAGCGTCGCCCGTTCCTTCACCTCGATGAAACAGATGACATCGCCCTTGCGCGCCACAAGGTCGATCTCGCCGACCGGCAGGCGAACCCGGCGGGACAGGATGGTGTAGCCCTTCGCGCGCAGCCACCAGGCCGCGAGCGCCTCGGCCCTGCGGCCGCGCGCTTCGGCGGCCTCACGGCGCCCCATCGCCCGACTTTATCTGCAGGGCCCTCTGGTAAACTTCGCGCTTCGGCAGGCCGAGCGCGCCGGCGACGGCCGCCGCGGCGTCCTTGGTCGGCATTTCGGCGAGAGCGACGCGCAAGGCGGAGTCCAGATCGGCGGCGGTGGCGACCGCCTCGGTGGGCGGGCCGACGAGGAGGACGATTTCGCCCCGGGGAGGACCGGCTTCGTCATAATGGGCGGCGAGTTCTGCCAGTGTGCCCCGGCGGGTTTCCTCGAACAGCTTGGTGAGTTCGCGAGCGACGGCAGCGCTGCGGACGCCGAGCACGGCGGAAAGGTCTGCCAGGGTTTCGGCGAGGCGCGGGCCGCTCTCATAGAAGACCAGTGTGGCGGGCACTTGTTTCAGGCTTTCGATCTCGGTGCGCCGGGCGCCGGACCGGGGTGGCAGGAAGCCGGCAAACAGGAACCGGTCGCTGGGCAGGCCGCTGGCAACAAGGCCGGCCAGCAAGGCCGAGGCGCCGGGCACGGGAAAGACCTTGATGCCATGCTCCAGCGCTTCGTGCACCAGCTTCCAGCCGGGATCGGAGACCAGCGGGGTGCCGGCATCCGAGATCAACGCGATGCGGGCGCCCTCTTCCAGCCGTTTCAAGAGGCCCGGCCTGCGTTCCGCCCCATTGTGGTCATGGTAAGGACTGAGGCGGGCCTTAAGGCCGTAAGCGGACAACAGTTTCGAGGCGACCCGCGTGTCTTCCGCCAGCACTTCCTCAACCCCTGACAGGGTGTCGAGCGCGCGCAAGGTGATGTCGCGCAGGTTACCGATCGGTGTGGAGACAACATAAAGTCCGGGCGCTACAGCCACAGGCGGTTGCCCGGCCCGCGACGCCCCCATAGACTCGTGCAAGGCGGGAATCGCGCCTGCGCCAGAAGGATCAGAAGATGACATTGCGTTCACCATCGCTCAGGAACTTCAAAGCGCCAAGCCTTGCGCTCGTGTCGCTGCTTCTGGCAACCGCCTGCGCCACGGCGCCGACCCGGCCGCCGGTCTCGATCGGCTCCGGCCAGCCACGCGTGGACCCGGTAACCGGCGAAGTCCTCACCGGCCCTGCCCCCGGCGTCACAGAAGCGGAAACCACCGGCACCTTTCGCAGCGATGGCGGCCTGACCCCGAATTTCATGGCGGGCCTCGATGTGAAACGCGCCGCCGTGCTTTTGCCGTTCAGCCACCCGAACGCGCAGGTGCGCGGCGAGGCCGAGAGCATGCTGGCCGGCGTGGAGCTGGCGCTGTTCGAGAATGGCGGCACGGATTTCCTGATCATGCCAATGGACACCGCCGGACGCGCCTCGACCGCAGAAGCACGCGCTGATGAAGCCATCAAAGAGGGCGCCGACATCATTCTCGGACCCTTGTTCGGAACCAGCGTCGACCCGGTGAAGGAAGCCGCCCTGCGCAAATCCATCCCGGTGGTCGCGTTCTCGAACGACCGCACGGTCGCCGGCGGCGGCGCCTATCTCGCGTCGGTGATGCCGGAAGAGGAAGTCGTGCGCATCATGGGCTATGCCGCCTCGCGCGGCACCCGGACCTTCGCCTTCCTCGGGCCGGACTCGGCCTATGGCCGGCAGGTCGAAGCGGCGATGCGGGCCGAAGCGCTCAAGAATGGCTGGGCCGTGATCGGCGCCGGATTTTACGATCCGGGCAGCAGCGCCAGCTCGGAAGTGGCGCGGATCGCCAAGCTGATCAACGCCGAATCCAGCCAGGTCGGGCTGCTGATCCCGGAGCGCGGCACGAAACTCCTGTCGATCGCCCCGCTGCTCGTGGTCAACGGGGTCGATCCCGGGCGGACGCGCTTCCTCGGCACCAGCCTGATGGACGACTCGGCCATCTGGCGGGAGCCGGCCCTCGCCGGAGCCCTCTATGCGACGGTTGATCCCGAGTACCTGAGCAGTTTCAAAGCTACCTATGACCGGATCTATGGCCGCAAGCCGACCGACCTGGCGGCCGCCGCCTATGATGCGACGGCCCTCGCGCTGACACTGGCCGCCGAGAACAACATCAAGCATGGCGGCGTGACCGACCCGGACGGGTTCATGGGGGTTAACGGCCTGTTCCGCTTCCGCCTCGACGGCACTTCGGAACGCGGCCTCGCCGTGAAGGAAATCCGCAATTCGGGGGCTGTGGTCGTCGAACAAGGGGTTACCAGATTCCCGCCTGGCGGTAGCTGATTCGATTGATCGCGCCTGCCGGTTAGCCCTTGCGGTGAATACCGACACGCCCCAAATCACCGGCCTCAGGGTTCACGATTCCGGTCTGGCGGCGACTTTATGAGCAAGCGCGATTATTATGATGTGCTCGGTGTAGAGCGCGGTGCCGACGAAAAGGCGCTGAAATCAGCTTATCGCAAGCTGGCCATGAAGTTCCACCCGGACCAGAATCCGGGCGACAAGGGCGCCGAGGAACAGTTCAAGGAAGTCGGGGAAGCCTATTCGGTCCTGTCCGATGCCCAGAAGCGCGCCGCTTACGACCGGTTCGGCCATGCGGCCTTCGAGAACGGCGGCGGCGGGGGCGGCGGATCGCCGTTCGGCCCGGGCGTCAATCCCGAGGACATCTTCCAGGATCTCTTCAGCCAGGTGTTCGGCGGCGGCGGCGGGTTTGCCGGCAACCGCAAGCGGGGCGGCCCGCAACGCGGCGCGGACCTGCGCTACGATCTCGAGATCACGCTCGCCGAGGCCTATTTCGGCAAGGATGAAACCATCCATGTGCCGCAGGCTGTGGCCTGCAAGGCCTGCGACGGCGTCGGCGCGGCCCCCGGCACCAAGCCTGAAACCTGCGAAACCTGCGCCGGGCACGGCCGCGTGCGGGCCCAACAGGGCTTCTTCACGATGGAGCGCACCTGCCACATCTGTCAGGGCCGCGGCACAATCATCCGCAAGCCGTGCAAAACCTGCGGCGGCGCCGGACAGGTGAAGGAAGAGCACAAGATTTCGGTCAAGATCCCGGCTGGCGTCGAAAGCGGCATGCGCATCCGCCTGACCGGCGAAGGCGAACCCGGCACGGCCGGCGGGCCGAAGGGCGATCTCTACATTTTCGTCGAAGTGGTCGAGCATGACATCTTCGAGCGCGACGGTCCGAACCTCTATTGCCGCGCGCCGGTGCCAATGGCGACGGCTGCGCTGGGCGGCGAAATCGAGATTCCGACCATCGACGGCGGACGCGCGCGCGTGGCGATTCCCGAAGGTGCGCAAACGGGCCGCAAGCTGCGCCTGCGCGGCAAGGGCATGCCCTCGGTGCGCCAGGGCAATCCGCAGGGTGACCTCTATGTCGAGATGTTCGTCGAGACCCCGCAGAACCTGACCAACCGCCAGAAGGACCTGCTCCGTCAGTTCACGGAATGCTCCGGCGCGGACTGCCACCCGGAGAGCGAGGGCTTCCTCGGTCGCATCAAGCGCTTCTGGGGCGGCCACGAAGGCGACGAAAAACGGCCGAGCTGATCGGGGCATTCTGAAGCCACACCCGCAGATGCATCCCACGCATGCAGATGTGGCGCGAAATCGGCTTTGACAACGTTGCAATTCTTGCGCTTCTGGTCCGCCATGAGCCAAAGTACACGCAAATCGCCGCCCCTGAGTCTTGACTGGGCCCAGACCTTTCTCCGGCAGGAGGCGTCGCGGATCGACGCCGATCCGCTGACGAACTCGGTTTTCTCGCTCGCACAGACGTTGTTTCGCAAGCTCGAGGCGGACGAAATCAGCCTCGCCAGCCTGTCCCGTCTCTCTGACGAGGTTCACCTTCTGCTGCTCGACGAGCGCGCCGAGGCGTTCCGGCGCCAGCATGCCGGCGGCGACACCGCTGCAGCCTGGGCGCCGGTCAACGCCCGGCTTGGCGCGCTCGCCGCTGAAGGCTACGAGGCTTTCCGGGATGCGGTGGAAACACCGACCGGCGGGATCGTGTTCACCGCCCACCCGACCTTTGCCCTGTCGCGCGATCTGCGCATGGCGCTGGCGGCGAATATCACCCGGCCGTCGGCGGCGACGCGCGCGGCGCTCGGTAAGCAGGTGCATGCCGATGGCCGCACCTGGAACCAGTCGATCACGCTCGAAGCCGAGCATCTCGAAGCGCAGGACGCCTTGCGCCATGCGGCGGACGCGCAGGCGGCCTATGGCGCGCACCTGCTGTCGCGCGCCCGCAAGGCCTTCCCCGATCGCTGGCGGGACCTGCGCCCGACCCTGCCGACACTTGCGAGCTGGGTCGGGTATGATCTCGACGGGCGCACCGATATTCCGTGGTTCCGCTCGATCCAGTTGCGGCTGAGCGAGAAGGCGGCCCAGTTGCAGCGCTACGCCGCAGCGCTCGACGATATCCTGCGAGACACGAAGGCGCCTGCCTCGCTGGCGGCTGCTTCGCGCCGCCTGAAGCGCGCGGCGAAGGCGACGGACGCACATGCGCAGCGCTTTGCCCGCGACCTGACGGACGCGGCGCTGCTGGTGGACGCGGCCAACCGGCTGACAGATGAGGCCGCCGCAGACCGATTGACCGATGTGCGCGAGATAACCGATGTGATCGACGCCGCGTTGGCGTCGCTGCCGGATGATACGGCGGCGCAATTGATGGTGCTGCGCGCGCAGATGGCGGCGCAGCAACTCGGCACCGGCCGCATCCACCTGAGGGTCAATGCGGCGCAGGTGCGCACCGTGATCGCCCGCGACCTCGGCCTCGAAACCGAAGACCGTGAGCTTGGCCGCGTGGCGCTGTCGCAGCTCGCCCAGAAGGCGCGCATGTCAAAGCCGTTGATGGTGAACTTCGCGGACCTCTTCCGCGAGCAATCCACCGCACGGCGCCAGTTCATGATGTGCGCGCAGATCCTGAAACATATCGACTCCGGATCAGTGATCCGCTTCCTGATTGCCGAGAGCGAAAACCCGGCAACCGTGATGGGCGCGCTCTACCTGGCCCGCCAATACGGCGTGGACGGACAACTGGACATCTCCCCCCTGTTCGAGACACCCGAAGCGCTGGAGACGGGCGGCCGGTTTGTCGAGCGCCTGCTCGAAGAACCGGAATTCCTGGCCTATGTGACGCAGCGGGGATACCTTTCGATCCAGCTCGGTTTCTCCGACTCCGGACGGTTCATCGGGCAGGTCGCAGCCAGCATGGCGATTGAGCGGATCCACAATCTCATCATCCGCGCGCTGGCCGCCAAGCAGGCTGGTGTCGCACTGCTGATCTTCAATACGCACGGCGAATCGATGGGGCGCGGCGCTTGGCCGGGCACGTTCGGGCAGCGCTTCGATCACCTGCTGACGCCCTGGACCCGCGCGGGCGCCAAGGCGCGGGGGGTGGACCTGCTGCACGAGGTGAGCTTCCAGGGCGGCGACGGTTTCCTGCATTTTGCAACGCCCGAGCTGGCCGAAGCAACCTATGCGGCCTGGTGCGCCAGCCGGCTGACGCCGCCGCCGGAAGGTCTGGCAGACCCGTTCTATACGCGTACGGATCTTGTCTGGGATTTCTACCGCGCGCTCCGCGCCTGGCACGAGCGGCTGTTTGCCAACCGCGACTATGGCCGTCTGCTGGGCTCGTTCGCCAGCGGTCTCGTTGTGCGGGCGGGCTCGCGCCAGAAGCGCCGCAGCGGCGGGCCCACCGGGCCAGCGGCGCTGCGGGCGATTTCACACAATGCGACGCTGCATCAGTTGGGCATTCCGGTGAACACGGCTGCCGGGATCGGGTCGGCGCTGCAGCGTGAAAGCGAGCGCCTGGCCGCCCTGATCAACGAAAGTCCCCGGATGCACAGCCTGATCCTGCTGGCGAGCGAGGCGCGGCTGCGCACCAGCCTGCCCGCCTTGCGGGCCTACGCCAGCCTGTTCGATCCCAGCATCTGGATTGCCCATGCCCGGCTTGCGCCGCCGGACAAGGCAGGCGCTTACCGCGCCGCCTATTATGTTCTGCGTACGGATGAGGCGGCCATTTCGATCCACCGCATCGCCAATCTGATCTCGATCGATCTCGGCCGGTTTGACCGGTTGCTGTCGCAGGTGATGGGTGCCGCCTCGGTGGAGGTGCGCCGCGAAGGCCGCCTCGACATGCACGTCCTGCATGCCGTGCGCCAGGCCCTGATCATGAAAGCCATCGCGCTTGCCGGGAGCATTCCCCGGATTTCCGAACGCCATGACGCCAGCCAGCGCGACATCATCGGCATGGTGACGCAGCTGCGCCTGTCCGAAGCGGTGGAACTGCTGGGCCGCATCTTTCCGCGCGCCGAAGCGGATGATGCGCCCCTGACCCAGCTGAGCGAGCCGGGGTCCGGCCAGACGTCCGGCTATGGCTATGACCGGATCCACCGGGACATCATCGAGCCACTGGACGAGATCGACCGCTGCCTGCATGCGATCAGCCTTGCTTTGTCGCACGCTTACGGCGCCTTCGGCTAGAAACCCGAGTGCTGAAATAGCCGGGATTTCCGGCCTGAAGCACATTGGCCACCTTTGCGATGGCAGACCGCCGGGCTAGATAGCCGTCCATGTTGGCTGAACGTTTGTCCGTGTTTGATCCTGTCGCCGCCGCTACGGCGCTGAGCGGCGAGTCCGGGTTCCTTTGGCTGGACAGCGCCGCAGAAGGCCATCCCGGCGCGAAATTCTCATATATCTGCCTCTGGCCGGTCAGCCGCATCTGCCTTGGCAACACGCCCGGGGCGGCGGAGCGCCTTCGCGCCTGGCTCCGCGGGTTCCGGGCCGAGCGAACACAGGGAGGGGCCCCCTTCCAGGGGGGCGCGGTGGGTTACATCGCCTATGACATTGCGCCGGCGCTGATGCCGCGTTTCGCGTCGCGCCATGCGCCCGGCACGGCTGCGGCGCTGGAGTTCGGCCTCTATGATACGGTCATCGCTTTCGATCACACGGCGGGCGAAGCGACCATCTATTCGGCAGGCATCAGCGAGGCAGGTCGCGCGGCCGATCTTGCGGTTGCTGCCGAGAAAATCCGCCGGCTGAAGGAAATGCTTGCGGCCGGAAAGCCTGCTCCTTCGGCGCCGGAGCTGCTCCACTGGAGCGCCCGGACCAGTTCCTCAGACTACATTGCTTCCGTGCGCAAAGCGCAGGATTTCATCCGGACCGGTGATATCTATCAGGCGAATATTGCGGGCCTCTGGACGGCCCGGGCGCTGCCGCGCACCGACGCGTTTGCGCATTACCTGTCACTGCGGCAGCAGCTGCGCGCGCCGTTTTCCGCTTTTGGTGTTTTCGGCGGTCGCCTGATCGCCAGTTTTTCACCCGAGCGCCTGATTGCGGCGACTGGCGAGGGGTATGTCCGTGCAGAGCCGATCAAGGGCACGATCCGGCGGGGATCGACTGAGGATGAGGACAGGGCGCTGCGCGCCGAACTGGCCGCCTCGGCCAAGGACCGCGCCGAGAACGTGATGATCGTCGATCTCTTGCGCAATGATCTCTCGCGGGTCTGCGAAGCGGCTTCGGTCAGCGTGTCGTCGCTCTGCCGGACGGAGACCTTCGCCAACCTTCATCACCTTGTCTCGACGATCGAAGGCCAGCTGGAAACGGGACGAGACGCGGTGGACCTGATTGACGCCGTCTTTCCGGGCGGGTCGATCACGGGCGCGCCGAAGCTGCGCGCCATGGAAGTGATCGACGAACTCGAACCGGCGGCACGCGGAATTTTCTGCGGATCGCTTGGGTGGATCGGGTTCGATGGGGCGATGGATTTCTCCATCCTGATCCGTACACTGGACATCTTGCCCGAAGAGACGCGGCTATGGGCCGGGGCCGGTATCACACTGCTGTCCGATCCACGGGCAGAGCATGACGAGATCTGCCTCAAGGCGGAACGGATCATGGCGCCCCTGAGATTTCCGGTGAAGTCCACATGATCCTTATGCTGAACAATAAGGACAGCTTTGTCTTCAACCTGGCGCGCTATTTCACTGTGCTCGGATGCGATATCGAGGTGCTCGACAGCGACCGGGTTGATGTGTCCGACATCGAACGCATCGCGCCTGAAGCGCTGGTGATCTCTCCCGGACCCTGCACACCGGTGGACGCTGGCGTATCTCTGGAGGCAATCCGGGCGCTGGGGAGCCGTCTTCCCATCCTGGGCGTCTGCCTCGGTCATCAGGCGATTGCGGCCGCGCATGGATGGCAGATCACACGCGCAAAGGCGCCGACGCACGGACAGGCGGCGCGCATCGTGCACAGCGGCGGGCGTCTGTTCGACGGGATACCGGCTGAATTCGAGGCCGGACTGTATCACTCGCTGATTGCCGAAGCGCCGCCCGGCCTCGGAGAATTGCGGGTCGATGCCGTCTCTCCGGCGGGAGAGGTCATGGCACTTTCGCACCGGGAGAGGCCGGTGTACGGCATCCAGTTTCACCCTGAATCGATCCTCACGGAACATGGGCCGGCCATCCTGAGGAATTTCCTCAGCATCGCCCGTGATTGGAGGCAGACATGCAGCACCTGACCCAGTCGGCGGTCTCGCCGGAGAATGTGCAGCCGTTTGATCTGACGGATCGGGGATTGCTGCTTGCGGATGGCGTGTTCGATACGTCCCGCATCGCCAGTGGGCGGATCATCCTGCGGGGCGCGCATCTCCAGCGCCTCGTGCGAGACGCGGCAGCGCTGGGTATTGCGGTGAGCGCGGCGACGTTGGATGAACTGGCGAGCAAGGCCGTCCCGGCCAACGCGGACGGGGCGCTACGCCTCACGGTCACGAGGGGGCCCGGCGCACGGGGCCTTGCCGGGGACACAAGCGGTGCGCCGACCCTGATCTCCCGCTTCACGCCGATGGAGCTGGCCTACCCAGCTTCGCCCGTCCGGATGACAACCAGCACGATCCGGCGCAACCCGACATCGCCCACCGCGCGGCACAAGACGCTTGCGTACACGGACAATGTCATGGCACTACGCGGCGCGGTCGCGGCGGGATTTGATGATGCCTTCCTGCTGTCGCCCGGCGGAGACGTCGCCTGCGCCACCGCCGCGAACGTCTTCGCAAGATTTGGGCACCGGCTTGTGACCTCACCGCCGAGCGACGGGGCGCTGGGCGGCATTGTGCGCGCCTGGCTGATCGGACAGGGCGCCGCTATTGGCTTCGAAGTGATGGAGGAGAGCCTCTCACCTGAAAGACTGCTGCAGGCCGACGGAATATTCCTGACCAACAGTCTGCGAATTTTTCAGCCGGTGAGCACCTTCGGAGGCCGGGATTATGACGTGATGCTGCCGCCGGACCTGATCGGTCTGGGCAAGGCGCTGCTGGAAGGACGGAGCGATGATTGACGCGGAAAAACGCGACCGGGTTCTTGCGCGAGTGCGCGCGGCCCCTGCGATCATGGGTATCCTGAACCTGACGCCCGACAGCTTCTCCGATGGGGGGCGCCACAACTCATTCGAGGCTGCACGCGCGCAAGCCGTCCGGATGCTGGCGGACGGCGCAGACATCATTGATGTCGGCGGCGAATCCACACGGCCGGGGGCGAGCCTTGTGCCCGCAGAGGAAGAGATTTTCCGCGTCCTGCCGATGATCCGCCACCTGACGGCCGAGAACGCCGTCCCCCTTTCCATCGACACGGTAAAGTCGTCCGTAGCCAGAGCAGCGGTCGAGGCAGGCGCCGTGATCATCAATGACGTGACCGGCATGACAGGTGATGCGGCCATGGCCGACACGGTTGCGGAAACAGGCGCGGCCGTTGTCATCACCTATCATCGGGGCACCACGGACGAGGCGCTCGATGCAGTCGACGACATGCACGCGTTCTTCGGACGGGCCTTCAGCGCGGCGGCGAAGGCCGGCATTCCGAAAGCGCACATCTGGCTCGATCCCGGGATCGGTTTTGCAAAAACCCAGATGCAGAATCTTGCCATCCTCGCCAATCTCGACACGCTCGAACGCTATGACTGCCCTGTCCTGGCGGGCGTTTCCAGGAAGAGTGTTGTCGGGCACGTCACCGGCCGGCCAGTGGCGGAGAGGCTCGCCGGCACACTTGCCGTGCATCTGATCGCCCTGCAGCGCGGCGCCCGGATTCTCCGGGTCCACGATGTCGCGGAACACCGGGACACGATTGCCATGTGGGCAGCGGTGGAAGGCGCGAGGCGATGAGAACGAGCCCCATCACCCGGCGCCTTCGCATGCGCTGAATTCCGGTGAGCCGGGTTCAGGCCAGCTCCCGCTTCGCGTGAGCCTTGTCCGAGATGAGGACCGAAGCCGCCGCCGTGTTCGAAATCGGGATGTGATAGTTTCGCGCGACTTCTTCGAGGTTCCCGGCGCTGCCGAGCGCGCCGCGTGCCGCGATCCAGTTCAGCACTTCGATCCCCTGACTGCCTGACAACTCGACAATTTCGAGCGACGAATGCTGCGCCAGAAGCTCCGGCTTCGGGCACAGGTTCTCGAGACAGAACCGGTCATAGTCCTTGTTGATGAACCCGGCGCGCTCACCATCCAGCTGGTGCGAGAGACCGCCGGTGCCCATGACGACGATCCGCGCGTCCTTGTCATAGCGCGCGAGCGCGCGGCCGACCGCCTGCCCGAGCGCAAGACATCGCTTCGGCGAGGGCAGCGGATGCTGAACCGTGTTGATCGCAATCGGCACCAGGCGGAACGACCAGGAGGCGGCATCCGGCCAACAGAGCTGCAGCGGAACAAAGAGGGCATGATCGACCAGCATTTCCTGGCACGTCGTCACGTCAAACTCATCAGCGATCAGGCTTTCGATGACATGCCATGACAGGCCTGCGTCACCGCTGACAGGACGCGCCACAGGCAGCCCCCAGCCTTCGTCGGAATTCTGGTAGGTGGCCGCCGCCCCGACTGCAAAGGTCGGCATCTTGTCCAGGAAAAAGTTCAGGCCGTGATCATTGTAGAACGCAACGACCGTGTCCGGGCGGACCCGCTCCAGCCATTCCCGAATGGGCTTGAATCCGTCAAAGAAGGGCTTCCAGTACGGATCCTCCTGCAGTCCCCTGGCGATCGCATTGCCGATCGCCGGGACATGGCTTGCAAAAATGCCTCCGAGAATCTCGGCCATTTCAGTTCTCCTTTCCGTACGCCAGAAGACGGGCCTTGAACTCTTCGACGCTCATGCCCGTTTGCTGGGCGCCAACATCCTGAACCGACAGGCCGAGAATTCCCGCGAGCTTTGCGAGGTAGTATATATTGCCCCCGGCATTGAGCATCTTCAAAACGTTCCGGGAGCGGACGGCCTGCTTCTGAGCGTCCGTCAGCTTGAACTTGTCATAGTAGGCTTCCTCATCCCCGAGAAATGCCTGCCTGTTCTCGACCTTGTTGAACGAGAAGCACATTGCGTTGAGCTCATAGCCCCGTTGCGCAACATCCCCGTCGAAGACCAGTGTGCCTGGTATCTGCCTTTTGGTACTCGTCATCGTGTTACTCCCCTGCCTTGCAAATTCCGAACGCGGCTGATGGGACTTCCGGACAACAGCCTCGATAAAGAGCCGAGTTCCTAGACCACCCCATCCTTCGTTTTGAATTGCTATGTTCTATAGCTTTTACCCTTAGTTGCTTTGATGCCTCACGGTTATACGTAACAGTCCGTACGGTGTTCGATTCTTGTCGGAAGATCCGGCTTTCGTGTTTTGTGTGCGTTGCTGCGCAGGCAACCCTTCCGCCTCGCTTGCCCTGCATTTTTCCTCCGCACACTGTCTTTTCGGATCAAGGGAAGCCGGGGCCGATGTCGTGAGGGCGGTCTGAAGTGCGTCAGGTAGCCCCCGGCACAATCCTCAAATTCCAGTTGACCGAACGGACCATCGGAATTCACTATTGGGATCCCATTTCGACGTTTTGTTCGTCAATCGCTTGACTTTTCGGCATTTTTGGATACCAATGAGCTCCTTCGATGGGTCCGCCTCGGTTCAAGGCTGAACCGAGGTTCCCGGCATTCATGGTGAACGGGTTCCATGGCCAAAGTGATTGATGGCGCGGCTCTGGCCTCTTCCTTGCGCCAGGAATATGCGCAGCGCGTTTCGGCGCTCACGCGGCGCGCTGGCATCCGGCCCGGCCTGGCGGTGATCCTGGTGGGCGAAGACGCTGCCTCGGCGGTCTATGTCCGCAACAAGGTACGCGCCTGTGAAGCGGTGGGCATCCGGTCGGTCAGGCTGACGCGCGAGACGTCCATCTCGACCGGTGAGCTCGTCGCGCTGATTGAGTCCCTGAATTCCGATCCCGAGATCCACGGAATCCTCGTCCAGCTCCCCTTGCCGAAGCATGTGGACATGACAGCCGTGCTCGAAGCCATCTCGCCTGAAAAGGACGTGGACGGATTTCACCTCTACAATGTCGGCGGACTGGTTGTCGGAAAGACCGTCTTCTCGCCGTGCACGCCCTACGGCGTGTGCAAACTGCTCGAAAGTGAACATATTCCCGTTGAGGGGCAGAATGTCGTCGTCGTGGGCGCCTCGAACATTGTCGGAAAGCCGATGGCCCTGATGCTCATGGCCAAAGATGCGACGGTGGCGATCTGCCATGCAAAAACCCGGGACCTGGCGCAGTTCACCATCCTGGCTGACATCCTTGTGGTCGCTGCCGGCGTACCCGGACTGATTGTTCCGCAGATGGTGAAAACCGGCGCGGTCGTGATTGATGTCGGGATCAACCGGCTCAGCGACGGCCGGATTGTCGGCGATGTCGATTTCGAAGGTGTGTCGAAGAAAGCGTCGTACATCACCCCCGTTCCCGGGGGCGTGGGGCCGATGACCGTGACGATGCTGCTGGAGAACACGATTGCCAGCGCCGAACGGCACACGCGCCAGCCCGCGCCCGTGAGCGAGCCGGCCTGAACCGGGCGCCGCACCGGATCTGGCAGTAATTCTGCAGGATTGCGCCTTGTAATGACTGGGTCTTCACTGTTTGAGTGAGCTTGATCTAAAGTGCGGCCCGAACAGGCGGCGGCAGAAGGAGCGCTAGGTGAGACTGAACGGCGATGAAACGCTTTGCACATTGCGCGAGATGATCCTCAACGGCGAACTCACGCCGGAAATGCGGATCACCGAGGCCTATCTTGCGGATCTTCTCGGCGTCTCCCGGACACCGGTTCGCAACGCGCTTCCAGCGCTCGCGGCGGAAGGATTCCTCGAGCCGGTCGGGAAACGCGGCTATGCCGTGAAGGCCTTCAGCGAACAGGACTGCGAGGAAGCGCTGCAGCTTCGCTCCGCTTTCGAAGGCCTGGCGGCGCGCCGCCTGGCCGAGACCGGGGCAAGCCCTGAAGTCTTCGCTGCACTGGAAGCCTGCCTCCGCGAAGGCGACGAGATATTCGTCAAACTTCAGCTCGAAGCTGAGGATGAAGAACGCTACCGGCAAATGAACGCAAACTTTCACAGCGTGATTGCTGACAATTGCGGCTCGGACCTCCTGAGGTCCTTCATCGCCCGCCTCAACATGGTGCCGTTCGTTGCGCCGTCTGCCATTTCCTTTGAGGAAGTGGGCGTGAATGCCGCGTTCACGATCCTGTTCCGCGCACACGGCGTGCATCATGCGATCGTCGAAGCCATCCGCGACCGGGATGGCAGCCGGGCCGAAAGCCTGTTCAGGGAACACGCGCACCAGCAGGTGATCAGCATGTTGATCCGCTCCCGACAAAAGGCGGAAGCAACCTCCGGCTGATTCGCAGCCTCTGCGCGTCGCCATTCCAAAAAGTTGCGGGCGGCAGGGTCAAACCTGCCGCCCGCAATCAGTTCAGGCCTTGAGGCGCTGCAATCAGGCGGTTTGGGTCCGCCAGCCTTCCGCATAGTCCTTGCGCGCGGTTTGCGCGTAAGGCACCGGGCTGACAATCGCGCGGATTTCCATCTGGCGGTGGCGCTCGACGGTCGGCTTGGATGTGCCGCCGTTTTCCTCGCCCCACACCAGCGTGACTTCCCGGCCGGGACCCGCAAAATCCGGCTCCAGGATGCCGAGCGCGAGCATCGTCCGCTCACTGTAGCTATAACCGATCCAGGTGGAGAGGCCGACCGTGCTGCCCTTCACCGTCACCTTGTCGAACGGGTGCATCGAATAAACCGCCGACGGGAAGTCGATATACTTGCCCGGCTGGCCCTTTTCGAACTGCGACCGGATGACGGCCATGACATCGTCTGTGTTGAGCGCCAGCGTGACCTTCTTGCGGTGATCGCTCGCGGCTTTCTTCTCCAGCGCATCGCGGCCGATGAAGTCGTGGTCGAATTTCACGAAGGGACCATAACCGAGATCCCAGGGCGTGAGGTAATAGTCTTCGACGTTCGCGGATGTGAAGCTGCCACCCAGCGAGCAGGAGCCTTCATAGCCCGCGGCGGGCAGCCACTTGCGATAGGCTTTCATCTTCTCGCCGGTATAGACGGCCGGAAGCGGAGACGGAATCCAGCCGGACTCCAGCGTGTTCGTCGAATAGGCGCGACCGCCGACGAGGTACATGCCGAAATCGCGACCGGCTTCGACCAGCGCCTGATGGACTTCCTCGCGCTCTTCCCAGGGACCAAACAGTTCAAAGCCCGGCTGGCCAGCCATACCGTGTCGCAGCGCCCGCACGGTGCGGCCACCGATTTTCATCACGGTCATGTTGAAAAACTTGAGCTCGGGCGGCTTTGCACCGGTCGCCTTCTCTATGACCTTCATGGCATTGGGACCCTGCACCTGGTAGCGATAGAAGATCCGCTTGCCGTCATTGCGCAGCGCCCAGCGCTGGTCGAGCTTGACCTCGACATTGTAACCGCCTGTCTGCGCATGATAGGTGACCCAGTTGAGCGTGGGCGCACGGCCGACCAGGCTGAACTTGTTCGTATCCAGATAGAACAGGATGACGTCGCCGATCACGTAGCCATCATAGTTGACGGGCACGAATTGCTTGGCTTGATCAACCTTGAAATTCTTGAAGCTGTTGATGCCTAGTTCCGTGAGGAGCTTGAGCGCATCCGGACCTTCGATGAAAAGGTCCGCCATGTGGTAGGACTGGTTGAACAGGACGCAGGTGTCCTGCCAGCCCCGTTGTTCGTCGCGCCAGTTCGTGAACTCCGATGCCACGCCGGGATACACGTTCGGGCCCACCTGAGCCTCACGGAGCATGGCCGCCGGGCTGCTGAAACCTGCCAGTTTATCTTCCAGACTTTTCACAAGCATTTCCTCTCTTCTGTATACTGATTAGTGTTATTGCCAGCGGCCGGATTTACCGGCCAGGTTCTGTCCGGAATGCGACCCGGTCGTCCGGTCTCTTCCGATTGACGGGCCGCGAGATATTCCCCGTGGCGGATACCTCTTTGGGAGAACATTTTGGGATACATTTGTCAACCCAATTCCCATAGAGCGCCCATCCACTCCATGCCCGTGATTCAAGCGGGCGCGCCCCGCTTTTTACCTGCCAAACCGTCAACTCAACTCACAGACGGACCGATATTAAGTTGTTTTTTCTATCTTTTTAGCGCTTGCTTCTGAAAGCAGCTGCAGGCCATTTCTGAATCCTTCCCGTCGCTTCGCACCGAGATGCCCGGAAATCCAATTCAGCCACCAAATCTCGTTTGTGTCCATTTACTACCGCTTCAGGCCATCTCGGCCCGATGCCTTTGCAACCATTCCAGCGTCTTTTTCAGCGACCCGAGCGTGAAATAGTGAATACCCACCTCACCGAGCGAGGGATCCTGCTCCACAGCCGCGGACACGTCCGCAATGATTTCGTCCGGCGTTTCTCCAAACAACACCATCGACGCCAACCCCTGCTTTTCCTTGAGGGCGCGCATAGAGGCGCCGACGCCGCAGGCAATGGCGTACTTCATCAGCTTCGCAACATTGGCCGGACCGGAAACGCCAATCCTGACTGGCGCCGTGATGCCTTGTGACCTGATCTCCCGAAGCATACTCAGATAGGGCCCGGATTCAAAGCAGAACTGGCTCATCAACACCGCCTCGAGGCCGGCGTCGTTGATTGCCTTGAGTTTGTCGAGCCGCGCCTGCCGGATCACGCCATCCGGGATACGTGGATGGCCTTCTGGATAGCACGAAATGAACAACCTGCCGATACCAGCGTCCTGAAAGGCGCCCGTTCTGATCAGCTGCAGACTGTCTGACAGGGCGCCGACCGGCTTGTCCCGGTCTCCGGCAAGGCAGAGCGCACTCTTCACGTCGGCCTGTGCGGCAAGTTCGCGAAGTAAATTTTTCAGCGTCGGTTCGTCCGGAATGTTGCGCGCCACGATATGCGGCACCGGAGACAGACCGGCTGCGGAGAGCTGTTTGCAGGCGTCGACCAGATCGGCGGACGTGTCGGTGGGCAGGTTCGCCACGAACACTTCGGTCCCTTTGGGCAAGCTCTCGATGGCGACTGCAACCGACTTCCTGTCACCAGAGGTCACTTCGACCGTGTAAGGACGAAAAAGCAATGAACTCCCGCGTGCGCTCTCATCAAACATGCCTGTCTTTGCACCTCTATCTGGGAAACCGGGCCCGGCCGTTACAATCGCCGGGTAAACGCCGCCTGCTCCGAAGGGAGGCCAGCGCCTGTTCAGGTTGCGTATCACGCCTTTCGCCCCGGCGCAACTTGTTGGGATCCCAAATAGCCGCTTTTTGTGTTGCTATTGCGGATACCGCGTATATATGTATCCCAAATTCAGGCGCAGCTGCGGATTCCCAATCGCGGGCGCCCGCGGGTTCCGCGCCTGAATTCAGTACGCAAACGCCACGCCCTCCTGCGTCCGACCAGCCGCAAAAAGACCAGGAGCGTTGGGCAGAATGTGTCGGGAAAAGTGGAGGAAACCGGATGATGAAAACCTATCATGTCACCCTGTCGTGCGCCGACAAGCCGGGAATTGTGGCAACTGTCACCGGAAAACTGCTTGGCCGGGACGTGAACATCCTCGAAGCCCAGCAGCATACCGACCGGGTCACCCACAAGTTCTTCATGCGCCTCGTGCTCGAGACAGGATCGCTGACCGCGGCCGATCTGCAGAGCCTGCTCCGACCGGCGATCGAGCAGTACGGCATGGATTGGCGCCTCCGAGACACCGATCAGAAGCCGAAGGTCCTGATGCTGGTTTCAAAGTTTGATCACTGCCTCGGCGATCTGCTCTACCGGAACCGGATCGGCGAGATGGAGATGGACGTCGTCGGAATCGTGTCCAACCACCCGCGCGAAGCGCTTTCGATTTCGCTGATCGGCGACATCCCCTATCACCATCTCCCGGTGACTACCGCCACCAAGCCGCAGCAGGAAGCCCGGATCCGGGAGGTCGTCACGGCGACCGGCGCGGAGCTGATCATCCTTGCCCGGTACATGCAGATCCTTTCGAACGAAATGTCCGAGTTCCTGCATGGACGCTGCATCAACATCCATCATTCGTTCCTGCCGGGCTTCAAGGGCGCGAAGCCTTACCATCAGGCCTACGAGAGAGGCGTGAAGATGATCGGCGCCACGGCGCACTATGTTACCAAGGATCTCGATGAAGGCCCGATCATCGAACAGGATGTGGAGCACGTCTCGCACGCCGATTCCCCGGACACCCTGGTGATGAAGGGCCGTGACATAGAGCGCCGCGTGCTCGCGCGCGCCGTTCACCTGCATCTGGACGACCGCATCCTGCTCAATGGTTCCCGAACCGTTGTCTTCCACAGCTGACGGGATCACGACCATGACCGCCCTGGCAGGAACACGGACGAACAGCTTGTCGAGGCGCCTCACCGTTCGCCTCAAGAACTGTGCATTCTTCGCTCATCACGGAATGTTCGATGAGGAAAAACGCCTCGGGCAGCGCTTCTTCGTGGATGTCGAGCTCGGTGTTTCACACAGTGATGCGCCCCTCTCCGACAGCATCCATGACACGGTCAACTATGCGAGCGTCTACCAAATCGTCGAGCGGAGCATTCTCGGATCCCGGCGCAATCTCATTGAAACCTTGTCGCAGGAGATTGCCAGATCGCTGCTCGACACGTTCGAACTGGCGCACGCCGTGACGGTCAGCATTCGCAAGCCGGGCGCCAGCGTTCCGGGCGTGCTCGATTTTGCCGAGGTCGAATATGCGGAGACCCGCTGACCGGATTTGCCACGCGTGCGTCTATGGTACGGCCTCGGCGCCGGTCGCCCGGGGTGCCGGACGCCGGGTGTCAGCCCTTCGCAGAACGGCCTCCGGATGAGAGGCGCGGCCGCACCGGCTGACGTTGGGCTGGTCCCTGTTCCGCCTTTGCCGGTTGTCCTGGCGCGCCTCCTGGGCAGCGCCGGGACCGACCCTTCCCGCACCCTCGAACGGTTGCGCGACCTGTCAAATGCGCTGGGCCGGCCGCATCTGACATTGCCGCCGGTCATCCACGTGGCCGGCACCAACGGCAAGGGATCAACCGTCGCTTTTCTCAAAGCCATCTGCCAATCGGCCGGCCTCGCCGCGCACGTCTATACCTCGCCTCACCTGGTCCGCTGGAACGAGCGGTTTCAGATGGGCGGCGCGACCGGTGCGCGGATCGTCAGCGACGAAAAGCTCGCGCAAACACTTCACCATGTGATGGAAGCCGACGAGACGGGTGCTGCCAGTATTTTCGGCAAACTCACCCTCGCGGCTTTTCTTCTGTTCTCGGACCATCCGGCGGATGTGGCCATCGTCGAAACGGGGCTCGGCGGCCGGCGCGATGCGACCAATCTCATCGAGACGCCGGCGGCGAGCGTCATCACGTCAATTTCATACGATCATCAGGCGGCGCTGGGGGACAGGATAGACCAGATCGCCCGGGAAAAGGCCGGAATCATCAAGCCCGGGCGACCCGTTGTCGTCGGCCGCCAGGAGTACAAGGAAGCTTTGGACGTGATCAGGTCTGAAGCGGCCGGACTGGGGAGCCCGGTCTTCGCTCATGGCGATGACTTCGGCGCACGGATGATTGGTGATACACTGCGCTACGAAGATACCGAGATAACGCTCGAGCTCGAGGCGCCAAAGCTCTGCGGCTGCCATCAGGTCGAGAATGCGGCGTCGGCGATAAAGGCCGCGCGACTAGCCGGCGTTCCGCGACTCGATCAGGCGGCGCAGAGAGCAATGCGCGCGGTGGACTGGCCCGGACGGCTTCAGAAAGTTCGCCCGGATGGGTTTTCAGGTCGTGCGCCGCCAAGTGCGGAGATCTGGCTGGACGGCGGACATAACCCGTCAGCCGGCCAACGGATTTCAGAGTATTTCCGCTCTGGAGCAGACGCAGACAGGCACACGTTTCATCTCATAACCGGAATGAACCGGGACAAGGACGCCGCTGGTTATCTACGCAACTTTGCCAAACTTGCTGCCCACATCTACACCGTGCCGCTGCGGACATCCGCCCATATGTACCTGCCGCGGGAACTGGCGGAGATCGCAAGCAGCCTGGGGTTCGCCGCGACACCTGTGCCCGATGTCATCAGTGCGCTCCAGGCCATCACCTTGGCGGCTGGGGAAAGCGCAAGGGCGCCAAGAGTTCTGATCGCAGGCTCACTTTATCTGGTTGGCGACGTTCTCGAATCATTTCCGGCCGCCGGAAGGTGGCCGGAGGTCTGAACGAGGGTGTAAGCTGGAAAAAGAAAGCGGCTCGGTGCGCCGGGCGGTTCCCAGCCTGCACTCTGCTGGTATGATGAACAGGAATGAGGATCCAGGCATGCAAGATCAAGACAACGTCACCCGCATCCTCGACGCATTCCGCAGCACAGATGCGCCGCTGCTGCCGGTTCTGCAAGCCGTGCAGGCAGAGTTCGGCTTCGTCAGCGAAGCGGCCATGCGCGAGATTGCGAATGCCCTCAACCTGTCCCGTGCCGAGGTGTACGGCGTCGTTTCCTTCTACCATGATTTTCGTATGGAGCCGCCCGCCCAACCGGTTGTGAAACTCTGCCATGGCGAGGCCTGCCAGGCGCGCGGACTGCGACAGCTCCTCACGCAAATGACACGGATCGAACAAGAGCAGTTGGAGCCGGTTTACTGCCTGGGCCTTTGCGCGGTGGGGCCCGCTGCGATGTCTCCGAACGGCGGCGTCCATGCCCGCCTGGACGCTGGATCGCTGAGGCAATTGCTGGAGGATCCGCGATGAAGGTGCGCTTGTCCGATGATGCGCTGGCCATCGCCTGCGGCGCAGACGCGATCGCCCGCGCGCTCACGGCGGGCGGGGCCGAGGTAGAGCGCGTATCATCGTGGGGCATGCATTGGCTGGAGCCCCTGGCGGAGATCGACGGCGTCGGATACGGGCCGCTGGCTGTGCCGGATGTTGCGAAACTTCTGGCCGGCGAACTGGATGACAAGTGCATCGGCGTGATCGGGTCGCATCCCTTTCTCGCCCGGCAAACACGCCTCACATTCGCCCGCGCCGGCAAGACCCGGTCCTTGTCGCTTGAGGACTACACGGCAACAGCCGGGTGGGAAGGCTTGTCGCTTGCACGCGCCATGAGCCCGCTGGAGGTTGTGGAGATCGTTGCGGGTTCAGGTCTGCGCGGCCGAGGTGGCGCCGGTTTTCCGGCCGGCATAAAGTGGCGCACCGTTCTCGAAGCGCCGGGCGATCAGAAATACATCGTCTGCAACGCCGATGAAGGCGACAGCGGCACATTTGCGGACCGAATGGCCATGGAGGGCGATCCCTTCCAGCTGCTGGAAGGCATGGCCATTGCGGGCCACGCGGCGGGCGCCAGCAAGGGCTATGTCTACGTCCGCTCGGAATACCCCCACGCCATCGCCAAACTGGAGCAAGCGGTCCGGCTTTGCCGTGATATTCTTGCCCCGTTCTCGGTCGAGGTCCGCGCCGGCGCAGGCTCATATGTCTGCGGTGAGGAAACAGCCCTCCTCAACAGCCTGGAGGGCAAACGCGGCGAAGTGAGAGCCAAGCCGCCCCTGCCCGCCCATGCCGGACTTTTTGGCAAGCCCACCATCATCAATAACGTACTCACGCTCGCCGCCGTGCCGTGGATTCTCAGGCATGGGGCGGACGCTTACCGCGACTTCGGCATGGGGCGATCACGCGGAACCATGCCCATTCAGCTTGCCGGAAACATCCGCCACGGCGGCCTTTTCGAAACCAGCTTTGGAGTGACGCTAGGCGATCTGGTCAACGAGATCGGCGGCGGAACCGAGACCGGCCGGCCGGTGCGCGCCGTCCAGGTGGGAGGCCCTCTCGGCGCCTATTTTCCCCCTGCCCTGTTCGACACGCCGTTTGACTATGAAGCGTTTGCGGCGGCCGGCGGCCTCATCGGGCATGGCGGCGTGGTCGTTTTCGACGATACGGTTGATCTGGCTGAGCAGGCGCGCTTCGCCCTCGAATTCTGCGCGATCGAGAGCTGCGGTAAATGCACGCCGTGCCGCATCGGTTCCGTGCGCGGACGGGAAACCATGGAAAAGATCATCGCCGGCGAACAAACAGAGGCGAATCTCGAACTCATCGAGGACCTCTGCGAGACCATGACCTTCGGTTCCCTGTGCGCGATGGGCGGATTTACGCCGTACCCGGTGCTTTCCGCCATCAGACATTTCCCGGAGGATTTCCGCCGGGCCAAGGCGCACAACACTCCCAACCTTGAGGCTCCAGATGACGTACCAGCGCGATAAGGACCTCGGAACGCCCCGCTCTGCGTCCGACCGGACCGTCACCGTGACGATTGACGGCCGCCGGATCAACATGCCCGAAGGATCTTCGGTGATGAGGGCGGCGGCTGAGCTCGGACAATCCATCCCCAAGCTCTGCGCCACGGACATGCTCGGCAGTTTCGGGTCGTGCCGCCTGTGCCTCGTCGAGATCGAGGGTATGCGCGGCACACCAGCCTCCTGCACCACGCCTGTTGCAGACGGCATGATTGTCCGCACTCAAACCGAACGCCTGAAGCGGCTCCGGCGCGGCGTCATGGAACTTTATATCTCGGATCATCCGCTCGACTGCCTGACCTGCGCCGCGAACGGAGATTGCGAATTGCAGGATCAAGCGGGCGCGGTCGGCCTGAGAGATGTCCGCTACGGGATTGACGGCGAAAATCACCGGAAGCAGGAGAAGGACACATCAAACCCTTATTTCGCGTTTGATCCGTCCAAATGCATCGTTTGCTCGCGCTGCGTGCGGGCTTGCGACGAGGTTCAGGGCACGCTTGCGCTGACCATCGAGGGCCGCGGCTTTGATTCGAAGGTGTCGGCAGGGCTGCGGTCAGACAATTTTTTCACGTCCGAATGCGTGTCCTGCGGTGCGTGCGTACAGGCCTGCCCGACCTCCACGCTGCAGGAAAAGTCGGTCATCGAAATCGGGGTGCCGGAACGCGCGGTAATCACGACCTGCGCCTATTGCGGTGTCGGCTGCACCTTTCGCGCCGAAATGCGCGGCGAGGAGCTCGTTCGGATGGTGCCCTGGAAAGATGGCAAGGCGAACCGTGGCCATTCGTGCGTCAAGGGACGGTTTGCCTGGGGCTATGCCCACCATCAGGAGCGCGTTACCAAGCCGATGATCCGGGAGCGGATCAACGACCCCTGGACGGAAGTGAGCTGGGATGAGGCACTGACCTTTGCGGCCGGAAAACTCAAGGCCATCCGCGACACGCATGGCAAAGACGCGCTGGGCGGCATAACATCCAGCCGCTGCACCAATGAAGAAACCTTCCTGGTCCAGAAGCTGGTTCGCGCCGGCTTCGGCAATAACAATGTGGATACCTGCGCTCGAGTTTGTCACTCGCCCACAGGATATGGCCTGTCGGTTACCTTTGGAACATCTGCGGGCACCCAGGATTTCGACAGCGTGATGCACACCGATGTCATCCTCCTGATCGGGGCGAATCCGACCGACGCGCATCCCGTTTTTGCCAGCCGCATGAAAGCGCGCATTCGTCAGGGCGCCCGAATTATCATCATCGATCCAAGGCGGATCGACCTGGTGCGCTCACCGCACATCCGGGCGGCACAGCACCTCGCCTTGCGACCCGGAACCAACGTCGCCGTGCTGACTGCCATGGCGCATGTGATCGTCACCGAAGGCCTCGCCGACAAGGATTTCATTCGTGAGCGGTGCGACGCGGACGAATATCAGGACTGGGCCGATTTCGTGTCCGACCCGAAGCGATCACCAGAGGCGACCGAGGCGCTGACACAGGTGCCCGCTTCCGAACTGCGCGAAGCGGCCAGGCTCTACGCAACGGGCGGAGCCGGCGCCATCTATTACGGTCTTGGCGTCACCGAGCACAGCCAGGGATCTTCCACGGTCATCGCGATTGCCAATCTTGCCATGGCGACCGGCAATATCGGCCGGCCGGGCGTTGGGGTGAATCCCTTGCGCGGCCAGAACAACGTGCAGGGCGCCTGCGACATGGGCAGTTTTCCGCACGAATTGCCGGGATACCGGCACATCTCCGGCACGGAGGTGCGCCAGATGTTTGAAACCGCGTGGAATACGAAACTTGATCCGGAACCCGGCCTTCGCATCAACAACATGCTGGACGCGGCCCTCGATGGTTCGTTCCGAGGCATCTATATTCAGGGTGAGGATATCCTGCAGTCAGACCCCAACACGGCGCACGTCGCCGCAGGTCTCGAGGCGATGGACTGCGTGATCGTCCACGACCTCTTTCTGAATGAGACGGCGAACTACGCGCACGTGTTCCTGCCGGGCTCGTCATTTCTCGAGAAGAACGGCACGTTCACGAATGCCGAACGCCGCATACAGATGGTCCGGCGTGTGATGACGCCGCTCAACGGCATGGAAGATTGGGAAGTTACACAGGCGCTGGCGAACGCGTTGGGTCTCGGCTGGAATTACAGCCACCCATCTGAGGTTATGGATGAGATCGCGCGCCTGACTCCGACTTTCTCGGGCGTGTCCTACGAGAAGCTGGACCGCGCCGGCTCGTTGCAATGGCCAGTGAACGATGCGGCCCCGGAAGGCTCACCGATCATGCATGTCGATGGCTTCGTACGGGGAAAGGGCAAGTTCATTGTTACCGAATATGTTCCGACCGACGAGAAGACAGGACCGAAATTTCCGCTGCTCCTGACGACCGGGAGAATTCTCAGCCAATACAATGTCGGCGCGCAGACGCGGCGCACTCGGAACGTCGACTGGCATCAGGAGGATTTTCTCGAGATGCACCCGGTCGATGCTGAAGATCGGGGTTTGTTGGACAAAGATTGGGTCAAATTGTCCAGCCGGATGGGCGCCACCGCCCTTCGGCTCAAAGTTACGGACAGGGTGGCGCCCGGCGTCGTCTACACCACCTTCCACCATCCCGACACCCAGACGAATGTGGTGACCACGGAGTATTCTGACTGGGCAACGAATTGTCCGGAATACAAGGTGACGGCCGTTCAAGTCAGCGCAACCAACGGGAGATCTGCCTGGCAGGACTCCTACGAGGCGCACGCCAAGGCTGCGCGGCGCACGATTGCGGCGGAGCCGTCCGAGTGAGTACGCTTGAAAACCTGATCCGGATGGCGAACCAGATTGCGCGAAACCTTGAAACCCATGGTCCGGAAGCCGCCGCTGCAGCGACGGCTGACCATATCCGGAAGTTTTGGGCCCCGCGCATGCGCGCGGCCGTGCAAGACCACATCGAGCGGGAGTGCGGACGGGGCCTTTCGGAGATTGCCCTTCAGGCTTTTCGCCAGATCGGATTGGCCAGCGGAGCGGCACATGACACGCCAAACGCATGAGCCAGCCAGCGTCACGGAGATTTTTCCGGATGCACACAAACGCGGCACCAGAAACATACCCATAGAGGCGCCGATCTCATTGGAGTTCAACGGCATCGGCTACGCCGTGATGATGGCGACGCCTGCCGATCTTGAAGACTTCGCATCCGGGTTTGCTCTGTCCGAACGCATTGTGCGGTCGGTGTCGGAAATCGACAGTATCGACATTCACCAGACCGAAAAGGGATGGATCGTCCGGATCCGGATCAATGCCCAGCTTTCGCAGCCCCTGCTCGAGCGGGTGAGAACCCGGGTATCGGAGAGCAGCTGCGGCATTTGCGGGCTCGAGAACCTGGATCTGGTGGCCCGCCCTCTTCCGAAAGTGACGGCGGCCGCCGAAATTGCCGACGGCGCCTTGTTCAAGGCGCTCGCCGCCTTGCGCGGTCACCAACCGCTGAACCAGGCGACAGGCGGCACGCATGCAGCGGCCTTCTGTTCGCCGGCGGGCGAAATCCTGCGAGCACGCGAAGACGTGGGACGGCACAATGCACTGGATAAGCTCATCGGGGCCCTGGCGCGCAGCGGTCTGCAGCCTACTGACGGGTTCTTTCTGCTGTCTTCCCGGTGCAGCTATGAGCTCGTTGAAAAGACGGCGGTTGCCGGTTGCCCGGTCCTAGTCACGATTTCAACGGCAACCAGCCTGGCGGTGAGCCGAGCCCGGGAGGCGGGATTGCGCCTGATCACGCTCGCGCGTCCGGATTCCATGCTGGAGTTCCTGCCCGGCCTCTGACGTCCGCAGACCGGCCCCACACGTCAGACGACAGCCTCGGCTTCGCGGTGACGCGGCAAGAGCAGAACGGCTATGGCGGCCAGCGCCGAGCCAAGAGCCATGAGAACCGAGACCGTCAGCAATCCGGATCCGGCGGCAAACAGGAATCCCGCAATGATCGGGCCGAGCGCTGCGCCTCCGCGTCCGATGCCGATCACGAAACCTGTCCCTCCCGCTCTCAGTTCGGTGGGAAGCGTGCTCGCCATGATCGCATACAGTCCGACCACGGCAGCATTCGTGAAGAAGCCCGTGAAGGCCGCGATCCTGGAGAGCTGCCCCAACGAATCCGATCCGAATCCGAAGACGCTGATCATCACGGCCGACACAATGAGGCACACAACAACCAGGCTGCGCACACCGATCTTCTGGCTCGCCAGCCCGAGAACAATGGCGCCGCACGCACCGCCGACATTTGCCCAGACAAGCACATCGCCGGCGAGCGGCGGCGGATGCCCCATATCGACAACGATCTTGGGAATCCACTTCAGGATGTAATAGAACGCCATGATGTGGGCGAAATAGGCCACCGTCAAAGCAACCGTCGTCGCCAGCCAGCGGCGCGAGAACAGCTGACTCCAGTTGGCCGGCGGCGCGCTGTCTGCGCGGGGCGGAAGTTCAGTGACGCCGGGATGTCCCATTCGCGCCAGCGTCTTGTTGATCTTTTCCAGCGCGCCTTTGGGCCGGACCCTGGCCAGATAGGAGATCGACTCCGGCATCAGGAAAAAGATCAGGGGAAAGAGGGAAAGCGTCGCCGCCGCGCCCAGCAGGAACACCGAGTGCCAGCCGAATTGTGCGAGCAGCTGCGTGGCTACGCTTCCCCCGGCGACGGCGCCGATCGGGAAACCCGCAGCCATGATCGTGACGCTGAGATGCTTGTAGCGATCATTGGCATACTCCGCGACCATGGCGTTCACAGATGCCAGCATGCCGCCGATGCCAAGTCCGGTGTAGAAGCGAAATGCGGAGAGGGTCGCGACATCGCCGGCATGAGACGCCGCGAACATGCCCGACGCCATCACCAGCGTGCAGCCCAGGATGACCGGCCGGCGCCCGACGCGGTCCGCGAGTCCCCCGATCAGGACAGACCCGAAGGCCATGCCGATCAGTTCCATTGAAAGGACGATACCGAGGGTGGCCCGGTCGATGCCCCATTCCTTCGCAATGCTGGGCGAGGCAAAGCTGATCGCCAGCACGTCGAACCCGTCGACTGCATTCAGCAGGATGCACAGGAAAACAGCCGCTATCTGAAGCGGGCCCATCCGCCCCTTGGCGACGATTGCCGATGGATCCTGACCTGACATTTGCGTTCCCCCTCGTACCGGCAGGTTTCCTGCTCGATCGTTATTTGCATTGTATCTGCTCCAGCCCGCTGAAGCGCAGTATTGATAGCCACATCAGACAACAGGCATAGCCCTGTGCAGGCCGCCCTGCCAGACCCGTCTGCGGCAATAGTTGCAGACCGGACCCTAATGCTTCAGCTCGCACCTTGCGAACACCTTACCCTGACAGACTGCCAGGCTATTGGAAATGGTTCCGTACACAGAGGGTCAGCCCAAGTGGACAACAACCCGGTTGCCGTGCACGCCTCGGATCCGGGCCGTCCATTTTCCTGCGTCAGTCAGCGTCCACGGGCCGCTTGTAGGCACCAAGGCCCGGCTTGTATGTCTTGTCATCCAGGAATTGTTTCATGCCTTCGATACGGCCGGACTTGTCGAAGGAATCGGCCGCCTCCTGGGCGCGGATCAGATAGTCTTCCGCGCTGTCGTAGGTCATTTCGCTGACACGACGGATGGCATCTTTCGTCGCCTTGAGGGCGACCGGGTTCTTTTTCAGGAGCTCCCTGCACACGGCATCCACGCGCGCCTTGAGCTTGTCGGCCGGAACCGACTCGTTGACCAATCCCTGCGCAGCCGCCTGCGGCCCGTTCAGGGTTTCACCCATCATCGCATGATACATGGCGTTGCGATGGTTCATCAGGTTGACGGCGACCTTGGACGCGCCGCCGCCCGGAAGGATGCCCCAGTTGATTTCCGACAAGCCGAACTGTGCATCATCCGCACAGAACGCAAGATCGCACGCAAACAGCGGCCCATAAGCGCCGCCGAAGCACCAGCCATTGACCATGGCGATGGTCGGCTTCTGGTACCAGCGCAGCTGGGACCACCAGGCATAGGCTTCCCTCTGCGCCTTGCGCACGCCGCCGAGTCCCTTGGCCGCCGAATCGCGGAAATACTCCTGGAGATCCATGCCCGCACAGAAAGCATCTCCCTCGCCCGTCAGAACGAGGACACCGACATCATCTCGAAACTCCAGCTCGCTGATAACCTCGGTCATCCGACGGTTCAGATCCGGGCTCTGCGCATTGCGCTTCTCGGGGCGATTGTATTTCACCCACGCGATCCGGTCCTTGACTTCAAAGGCCACCGTATCCTTCGCCGCACGCTTTGCGGGCGGGCTTTTTCTTGCGGCGGTTTTCCCGGTCAGGTTACTTGTCATGCAGGCCTCCAAATGGACAAAAAGGGGCACAAGCCAGCCGGATTCCGAAAAGATCCGGTCGCACTCCTCGTCCCGACAACAGATATCAACTATAGCATTTAATTGCTATGCTCAATAGCTATTTGCTATTATTGACGAAGGGTCGGTTGCCCAACAAGCTGAGGGGTGGCGATGGCTGGCAAAACCGGGCAAACAGGGCCCATTGCGGACCGGAGGACAAGAAGCGGGCATGGCTGACAAAAAACTGATTCTGCGTTTCACGAACCATCCCGGGTACAATCTGCGCATGGCGACCAATTCCGCGATGAGCCAGCTCACGGGGATTCTGGCTGAAAGCGGTCTCAGGATTGTCGAAGCGACCATTCTCATTGTCGTCTACGACAATCGCGGCTGCCGGCAGAGCCAGATCGGAAAGGTGCTCAACATTTCCAGCGCCAACATGACGCCGCTGATCACACGACTTGAGGAACGCGGAATCATCCGCCGGGAAGCCGCCGACGGACGCTCAAACGCGCTCCACCTGACCGACCAGGGCGAGAAGATTGTCGCGACTGCGGCGCGCCGGATGGCCGACTTCGAAGCCGGCCTGATTGCCCGCGTTCCCTCCCATCTCCGCAAGCCCTTCCTCGAAGCCCTCCGCCATCTCAGCGGGGTCTCCGAGTGAACGCCGGCGCCAGCCGCAGCGGCGCCGTCAGCGCGTGTTCGCCGCAGCGATAGCGCCGAAGAAGGCAACCGATTCCGCCGTCAACGCCGCCTGCTCGGCGACCGGGAAGAAACTCAGCTTGACGATCACCGTGCGGCTGGCCGGGTGCACATAGATGAACTGGCCCGCCAGACCGACCGCCGCGAATGCGCCGGGCTCGTCATCGAGCTGCCACCATTGATAGCCATAGCCTGTGCCGATATCGTCGCTTTCGCCCGCCTTGAAGGCAATCATCTGCGTCGCATCTCTCACCCATGCTTCGGGGATGACGGCACGCTCGCCGGCATGGCCGCCGTTGAGCATCAACTGGCCGAGGCGTCCGAAGTCCCGGAGCGTCGCATTATACCCCATACCGGCAAGTTCCCGGCCCACGCCTGCCGGCCCGTCAGCGATCCAGAAGCCGCCATGCTCCATTCCGGCTGGCTGCCAGAGCCATTCCTGCGTGATCTCGGCCAGGGGCCGGCCGCTCGCCGCCTCCAGCACCCGCCCGAGCACCGCTGTGTCCATGGTGGCATAGTTGAAGCGGCTGCCCGGCGCATCACGACCCGCTATTCCGGAGACGGCATCCGTGAACCGCGCCCGGTTCAGGACAATCGCATTCTCGTGAACCTGGGCGGCGAGACTCGGATTCTCCCCGAAATCATAGCGTTCTTCGTAGGCGACGCCTGACCGCATCTGCAGGATGTGCCGCAGGCTGACGCCTTCGTAGCCTGTGCCTTTCAACTCCGGAACATAGGCGCTGGCGAGGTCATCGACGGTCCCGATCGCGCCTTTCTCAATGGCGATTCCGACCAGAATGGACACGATCGACTTTGCCATCGAGAAGGAGGCAAACCGGTCGTCTGCCCGTGTGCGATTGCGATAGTCTTCAAACGTAATCTGCCCGTCCCGGATGACGAGGAACGCATTCGTCATCGTGCGCTCGGCGAACTCCTCATAGGTAAACACGGTCCCGTTGAAGGTGTAGGACGGTAGCGGCTCCGGCGAGCTTGCCAGAACCGAGGCGACGGACGCTGGCTGAACCCGGCGCGTCTCGAAGAGTTCGTCCATGTTGTGGAAGTACAGGGACTCGACGGCCGGATTCAGCAGGTTCCAGCGCAGCGCCACCATGGAAGGAGACGGCGGCTCGACGGAATTGCGCGAAGTCTCCGGGGGCGCCGCCTGCGGTGTGGCCGGCTGCGCGGCAGGCGCACTCTGGCAACTCACCAACGCCATCGCGGCCGCCGATACCAGAACCAGAATACGTCCACTCCGGCTTATCGAGTTAGTCATGCTGTCCTCCAGGATCAGTGATGTTTCCTGTCAGCATTTCGCAATTCGGCTGCGCATTCGCGGACAAAAGCGAAACCCTTGCGGAAATTCGCCGCCTAATGCGTTCGCCGGAACTCCCGGGGTGAGCGTTCGAACCTGATCCGGAAACGTCGGCTGAAATAGGCGCTGTCATTGAAGCCGACCAAGAACGCAATCTCGGTCACGCTCGCCTGGCGGTGCAGGAGAAGCTGTTCCGCTGCCGCATCCAGGCGGCGCGCCAGCAGCACGCCCAAGGGGGTCCAGCCGGTTCTTGCCAGTGTTGTCTGAAGGGTGCGCAAGCTGACTCCCAACTCGCGCGCCACAGCGGTCACGCTGAGACCGGGATCGGCATATCGTGCGTTGATGATCGCTCGGAAGTGGGCCACGAGCGGCGAATCCAGGATGCCGGCTGGCAGCTCGCTTTCGTCGAACAAGGCCGCAATCAGATGAGTGAGCAGGCCGCTGCGACCGGTTGCGTACCCACCCGGAGGCAGGCTGCCCTCCGCCTTCGACAGCGTGAGAAGCACGTTGCGCAGACGGGTCGCCGCAGCCGGATTCACGCGGGCCTGCCCATCAGTCCGGTCCCTGAGACGAGGCACCCACGGCTCCAGGACCTTTCGATCAAACTCCATCAGAAGCACGTCGTGCGGCTCATCCGATGTTATCGTGTAAGGGATGTCGCTCTCCCCCACGATCACGTCGCCGGGCAGAAGATTTACCGTGCCGCCGCCGCCATGCAGGCTCGTCCGGCCCGCATGCAGCGCCTGGACGATCAGCCTGCCCGGGGCAGCCGTCAGCTTTTCCCTTGTGCGCGTGACCGTCACAGACGACGAGCGAACGCGCGCCAGGGTGAAGGGCCCGACCTGCCGTGTGAACAGTTGCCCTTCGAAGCCGGAACTTGCAGGAATCGCCTTCATGCCCTGATAGGTCGCGGAAATGAGCGCATTCCAGGCATCCAGACGGCGGCATTCCGGCAGGACGTGCGTGGAGAAGTTCCGGACCGCGTTCAGCTGCATCAATGATCGTCTCCCTTGGCTCAGCGGATTGTGAGCGATCCGCGCCGTTCGGAGAACCGCCAGCCTGCTTTGAGCAGAACCAGCCGGTCTGTGAACGTACCGATCAGCGGCTGCGCCAGGGTATGCCGGGCGACCGGGCCATCCGGCGCCGGGTCTGCCTGATAGAGCACGATACGGCTGAACGCGGCAGCCTCGCGGTCGCTGGCAACGTCGACGACAATGTTGGTGACGAGGTGGCAGGTCATCCGCCCGGGCCGGGCGAGGAAACTGCTCAGAATCGCGGCGCGCCCGTGTATCTCTTCATCCGGCGCGGACGGACGGCAGAAGATGGCATCCTCGGTGTAGAGGTCTGCCACGTCTTCCCACCGGCCTGCATCATTCAGGTTGGCATAGTGCCGGATCAGCCGGGCGCAGGCATGCTCGATACGGAAAACAGCCTCGGCATCCATGTCTATCCGATCCACTCTGCGAGGGCGGCCGTCACGGCGTCCGGGGTTTCCATTGGCGCCATGTGACCGGCGCCTTCGAATACCACCAGCCGCGAATCCGGGATCAGGCTGGCGATATGTTCGTGCTGCGCAGGCGGGCTCCAGATATCGAGCGATCCGACGCCGATCAGGGTTGGCACAGAAACCTGCGGCAGTAGGGACTCGACCTCCGGCCGGCTGAGCAAGGCGTTGATCTGGGCTTCAAACGCTTCAAGGCCTTCGCCGCACGCCATGGCGTGCATGCGCGCCATCAACGCCCGGTCGCCGCGCGCAGGCTCCCCCACCATCGGGGGCAACCATTCATCGACCAGCGCGGCCATGCCCTGCGCACGACCGACCTCGTACAGCGCATAGCGCTTTTCTTTTTCACCCGGCCGGCAGGTATGCACACCCGTATCGAGAAGAGCGAGCTTCGCGACCTTCTCCGGCGCCCGGCGGACGACTTCCAGCGCGACCCGCGCGCCCATGGAGTGGCCGCACAGGTTGAACCGGTCCGGCGCCTGCTCGAGCACGCGCTCTGCCATGGCCTCGATCGTCCGGCACTGCGCATAGCCATGCATCGCCCGAACGCCCTTGTGGCCGAGCACGTCCACCTGACCGGCAAAGATGGTCTCGTTGCAGATAAGTCCCGGAAGCAGGAGTGTTTCAGATTGCATACCTGTCTGGTCTTTCCTCAAAGTCTGCGCCGCCGGCGAAGCTGATCCGCCCTGACGGGGCATCTTTACCCGGGTCTGAGCCGCACGAAACCGGATCAGGCAAAGTTTCTGCTGCAACGCCAGAAACGCCGGCCCGTCCTGCTGGACGAGCCGGCTAGTTGGTTACTGAACTCCGCGAGTGTCGGGCTTCCCTCACGGCGTTCGGTACCCCATCCTAGTGAACCTGCCTTGCGATGGCTTGAACGCTTGCCGCGCCCCGACCCGGACGATCCCGGTCCGGGGCCGCCCACCGCCTGGCTATGCCTTGACCGGGCTGACCACCAGCAGATACTAACTATCGTTAGCAATAAGATCGCCCAGCGCGAACCGCACCTGAACCAAGCCCGTGGAGAAATGCACCATGAACGGTCCCTTCGATCCGCCCTACTCGACCTTTGAAAATCCGCGGCTCGAGTTTGCCATGGAGGTGCGGCTGACCTTTCCCAGCGTCTACACGATTGCCAATACCCCGGCCGGCGGCAACCGCAGCGCCGTGCTGGTATCCGGCGGCGCCTTCGAAGGACCGCTGCTGAAAGGCAGGGCCGTGCCCAATTCCGGCGGAGACTATGCCTATTTCCGGCCTGATGACGTCGCCGTGTTCGATGCCCGCTACCTGCTCGAAGAAGAGGATGGAACGCTCATACTCCTGCACAACCGGGGCTTCCTGTGGGGCCGCAAGCCCGACACGATGGACCGGTTGCGAGACTGGGCCTTCAATGCGGGCAAACCGGTTGACCAGCAGGAATACTACCTGCGCGGCAACCCTGTCTTCGAATGCCCGACCGGCAAACATGACTGGCTGACGAAGCACGTCTTCATCGGCGTCGGCGAACGCCGGGCCGATGGGAATGTGCTGCGCTACTACGCCCTGACTTGACGGCGGCGGGGCCTGATCAGTTCAGCGGCAGGCTGGGCGGCGAATCGAGCAGGATTGTCTTGCTCTCCAGATAACCGAACAGGCCCTCGACACCGCCTTCGCGGCCGATGCCCGATTGTTTGAAGCCGCCATATGGCAGGCTGAACTCCAGCTTCATCCCGTTCTGCCCGATCCCGCCGGCCCGGACCCGCCGTGCAATCCGGTAAGCCGCATCCGCGTCATGCGTCAGGATCGATCCGTTCAGGCCATAGGTGCTCTCATTGGCGAGGTGGATGGCGTGGTCTTCGTCGTCCGCCGGGATCAGGCAGAGCACGGGTCCAAAGATTTCTTCCTGCGCAATCTGGCTCTGGTTGTTCACGTTGGCGAACAAGGTCGGCTCGATGAAATAGCCGGTGTTCATGTGGACCGGCCGCCGGCCGCCGGTCACCAGATCGGCTGTCTGCCGGCCCAGCTCGATATAGGACTCCACACGCTCCAGCTGGCGTTTCATGGCCACCGGCCCGAGCTGTGTATCCGGCGCATCGCTGTATCCGATACGGATCGACTGCATCACCTTCGCAATCGCGTCGGCCAGTTCGTCATGCATTTTGCGCGGAACAATCGCCCGGCTCAGCATGGCGCAGACCTGGCCGCTCATGACCGTGATCGTGTTCCCCAGGATCGCGGCCGCCTGCTCCACCGGAAAATCGTCCCGCACGATGGCGGCCGATTTCCCGCCAAGCTCCAGCGTGCATCTCGCGACCCGCCCGGCGCAGACTTCACCGATGCGTTTTCCGACCCCCGTGGAGCCGGTGAAACTGACCTTGTCGATTCCCGGATTCCGGACGAGGTGATCGGAGGCGTCCCGGTCACCGCAGGCGAGGTTCAGAACCCCGTTGGGCAGCCCGGCGGCCTCTGCAGCCTCCGCGATGATGTACGCCTCGAGCGGCGTTTCGGGCGACGGCTTCATGATCACCGTACAGCCGGCCAGAAGCGCGCAGGCGACCTTCGGCAACATAATGCCATACGGCGCGTTCCAGGGCGCGATGGCCGCAACAACGCCAACCGCCTCATAGGCGACGATGGCCGTGTTCACCATCATGCTGTCGCGCCGCTCGACAAACCGGACCGTCTGCGCAAGCGAGGCGATGTAGCGAAGCCCGCCGGTTGCCCCGGCCGTCATGTGCGGCGCGAAACCCGCAAGGCCGCCGACCTGCGCCGTCCAGGCTTTCGACAGGTCCGCTTCCCGCTTTTCCAGGAAGTCCGCCATACGCATCAGGTACGCGGCCCGTTCGCCGGGCGCGAGACCGGGCCATCCGCTGTTGTCGAACGCCCTGCGCGCGGCATCGACCGCGCGGTCCATGTCGGCTGCCGAGGCTTCGGCCACCCGGCCGACAACCTGCCCGCTGTTTGGAGAAACGAGTTCGAGGGAACGCCCGCTGCCGGCGGCGGTCCACTGACCGTCGATGTAAAGTTTGTCCGGATGCTGTATGCTCACGCCTGCAGGCAACATTGTCTGGGTCTCCTCCCTGGGCTTTGTCGCAACACTAACGATCGTTAGGCTTTCTTGCAACACTTGACAGGGCCTCGTGATCACCGAAATACTAACGTTCGTGATAATTACAGCCGGGCAGGTGCGGCCCCTCAGTCTGGACGGGCCTTGCGGCTGAAGACTGGGGGCGAAGCGCCTCAACCTGGCGGAAACAACCGAGTCCGGGGAGCGACTCATGAAGCCCGTGAAACGCCCTCAACGGGTTGATCCTGCCCGGCTCGGGCGCGCGAAAGCCGCGTTTGAGCAGTTGCTCGGACGCGACCGCACCTTCTTCGGCGAACAGGACATCCGGTCCTACGCCGACAAGTTCGCTGTCGATGACCGGCTCCATCAGCCGGGCGGCGCGATCGCGGCCGAAACGTCCGAGGAGATTCAGGCAATCGTCCGGATTGCCAATGAACACCGCGTGGCCCTCTGGCCGATCAGCCGGGGCAAGAATCTCGGCTATGGCGGCTCTGCTCCCGTGCTTGAGGGAACGATCATCCTTGATCTCTCGCGGATGAAAGCCATCGAGTATGACGAAGAGAACGGAACCGTCCTCGTCGAGCCGGGCGTCAGCTTTTACGACCTGTACGACTTCCTCCGGCAACGCGGCCTGAAACACTGGATATCAGTCCCCGGAAACAGCTGGGGCTCTGTCCTCGGCAACGCGCTCGACCGCGGCATGGGCTACACGCCTTATGGCGAGCACGCCTCGAAGATCTGCGGTCTGGAAGTCGTCATGGCCGATTCCAGCCTTGTCCGGACGGGCATGGGCGCTGTGGAGGGCTCACCCACCTGGCAGCTCTATCGCTATGGATTTGGTCCGGCCTGGGACCAGATGTTTGTCCAGTCCAATTTCGGCATCGTCACGCGGATGGGACTCTGGCTGATGCCGGAACCGGAATCGCTGATGGGCATGGACCTCGAATTCGACCGGCCCGAAGATCTGGGACCGCTGATCGATGCCCTGGCACCGCTGCGCCGCGAAGGGCTGCTGCAGCAATCACCGACCATCGGCAACTGGCTCCGGGCCGCCGCCGTGCTGACGACCCGTGACCAATGGACGGACGAGAAAGGCTATCTTCCGGATACGGTCATTGATGCGATCCGCAAAAAGTTCAATGTCGGCTGGTGGGGCGTATCCCTGCGGCTTTACGGACGGGAATCGGTCAACCGGGAAGCCTACAGGATCCTCGAAGCCGAGATGAACAAGCTGAAGCCGATGGTGATGCGTCCGACGACCTGGCGGCGCGGAGAGCCCATCGAATCGAGCGGCTGGACCGGTACGCCTTTGACCTTCCCCATGCAGAACGCGAACTGGCATGGCGGCCGGGGCGGTCATGTCGGGTTCTCGCCTGTGCTGCCACAATCGGGCAGTGCGGCGATGGCGCAGTTCAAGCGAACGTATGAGAGATACCGAGAATTCGGCATGGACTACCAGGCCAGCTTCGCCTTCGGCGAACGCCATCTCATCAACGTCAACGTCGTTCTTCTGGACAAGGACGATCCGGAGATGATGGCGCGTGTCGATCCGTTTTTCAGAACGCTCGTCGCCGACGCCGCCGCGCACGGGTACGGCGAATACCGGACCCATCTCGACTACATGGATCTCGTCGCCTCGACCTATGGCTTCAACGACAACGCGCTCTGGAAACTGAACCAGAAAGTGAAGAATGCGCTCGACCCCGCCGGGATCATCGCGCCGGGGAAAAGCGGCATATGGCCGGCACAGACATGACGCGCGCAGTCCATGCCCTGCTGGCGGCCGGCCTGCTGTTGATGGCAGCCTGTGCCCCGCCCGCACCGGAGAAGCCGGCCAATACAGGCCCGCCACCGATGCCCATTCCGGAAACGGTGTCGTCGCGCCCCTCAGCGGGCCCCGGCGAAAAGCTCTTCCTTGAGCACTGCGCCGCCTGTCACGGCCCGGTCGGCATGGGCACCGGGCTGCTTGCCCGGCGGACGGACCAGCCCCTGCTGGAAAAGCGGGAAGATCTGTCTACTGACTATGTCGAAACCGCCGTCCGGCTCGGGATCGGGAACATGCCGCCGGTCACGCGCGGCGAACTGTCTGATGACGGACTTCGGCAGATCGCGGACTATCTGGCGGCCAGCGAGGAAATCGCACCATGACCCTGACCCGGCGCAGTTTCACCTTGACCGCCGCGGCCGCCCTGGCACTGCCCCTGTCCGGCGCAGCTGTCCCGGCAAGGGCGCCGGGGACCATCCTTGCGCTGTACGACACTGCGGCGCCGGCCGGATGTCTTTTCGCTGGTCGCGCCGATCAGCGAAATGTTACCGCGCGCCCGGTCTCAGGCGACCGCATCCGGTTCCTGCGCGCCGCCGTCCGTCCCGAAACCCGGCGGATCGCGGGCGTGACCAAGTATGCCGATTTCCTGCTGCTCAGTGATGTTGCCCGGGAACTTGGCTTTCAGGTCCTGGCGGAAATGCACCGGCGCCGGAACGGATCGACGGTGACGCACTCCCATTCCGCCTGCGCGGATCTCAGCTTGTTCGGAATGATGCCCTCGGCCGACTGGCCCGCCTTGTTTGCAGACCTGGCTCTGGCGGGCCACGCGCCGGATACGCCTTGCCCTCGCCCCCTTGCGAGCCTCGCAGACAGTGCCGGCTCGGCGTGGATTCTGGAGCGGCGCGCGTGACCGGGAAGCTCAGCCACGGATCTTGAGGGAGTCCGGCCGCTTGCGCGGGGTCCACGTGCCGCGCCCGGGAAAGTTCTTCAGGATTTCGCCGTCCCAGAGGCGGATGGTCCGGTTCCTGAACCGCCACCGGCCATCCTCGCAGCGCACGGCAAGGTCATCATACCAGCCGGCGAACCGCAGCAGATAAGGCGGCTCACCCTCGCACTCCGTCACGAAGGCAAAGCTGCGCATCCTCACCCTGTCATCCGTCTCCGGAAAATACTGCGTTTGCGTGACGTGATGCTGGCGCCCGGGAAAGCCTGGCGCATTGCGATAGTGTTCGGCCAGTTGCCGGATGCCGTCATGGCCATCCCAGATGTCGGGTTCGTCAAACACCTCCTCGACGAGCGAGGCGTCCTGCGTGAAGCAGGCCACCAGACGGTCAACCTCGCCCATGTCCAGCGCCCATCCATAGTCGGCAATCAGATCCTGCAAGGCAAAGCGCGTGTCGGCGGAAAGTGCAGGCATCGGTCGTCTCCCGGTCAATCTGTGTGGCAGCTTGCAACCACACTAACATTCGTTATTGTTTTGCAAAATACTGTTTCGGCGAGCAAGTCGAAAATCAAACGGGAGGTTAGCCATGAAAGTGATCGTGACCGGGGCATCCGGACAGTTTGGATCGGCCGCCGCCGAGCGCCTGCTGAAACAGATGGATCCGGCGAACCTGATCCTGCTCTCGCGGACACCGGCGAAACTGTCCCGATTCGCCGAAGCCGGAGCCGACGTCCGCCAGGCCGACTTTGACGATCCGGAAAATCTGCCGAAGGCCATGCAAGGCGGTCAACGCATGCTGTTGATCTCGACCGCGAGGGTCGGCAGCCGGGTGCCCCAGCACGCCAATGCGATCCGCGCTGCGGTCGAAGCCGGCGTCGGACACATCATCTACACCTCGATCATTGCCGCCGACGAAGAGGCCAATCCCGCCATCGTCAAGACCGAGCATCGCGCCACCGAGAAGCTGATCGAGGCGTCCGGCGCGCACTGGACTTTCCTGCGCGACAGCCAGTACGCCGAAGCCATCGCAACCGCGATGGCCATTCCGGCGCTGGTGTCCGGTTCGAAGCCTGACAATTGCGGCGCCGGACAGGTTGCCTTTGTCAGCCGCGACGACTGCGTGGCAACGGCCGCCTGCATCCTGACGGGTACGGACCACGAGAACAAAGCCTACACGCTGACCGGACCGGACCTGCTGACCATCCCGGAAGCGCTCGCCATGGTCTCAAGGCTCTCCGGAAAACCCATCCGTGTCGAGGCTGTCAGTGACGACGCAATGTTCGCCTATTTCGATACGCTGGGCATTGCCCGGCACGCATCGGATGTCGTGCCCGACGGACCGATTCCCTGGAGCAGCGATGACATGGTCACCTTCGGTCAGGCGATCCGGGAGGGGTTCTTCGCGAAACGGACCGATCACGTCGAACGTATCACGGGGCAGAAGCCGAAGTCACTGGAAGCCGTTCTGAAAGAGAACATGCACCTGTGGCCGGATTGACCGCGCCCGGACGTTTCATACCTGCCTGTCAGGACGGCCGTGTACGTTCCAGGAAAACAGAGCGGCCCGTTTCATCAACCGCTTCCAGCGTATTGACCATCGCTTCCAGGAACTGATCGAGCAACAGGATCTCCTTTTCCTCGAGATTCGACAGGAGATAATCCGCGACCCGGTTGGCCTGGGGACTCATGATGATGAAGAGGCGCTTGCCCTCCTCCGTCAGCCGCAGCATCTTGCGGCGACGGTTGGCGGGATCGCGGATCACGGTGATGCGCTTGTCCCGCTCAAGCGTGGACACAGCGCGCGACACGCTCATGATGTTGACCCCGGTTTCGTGGGCCACTTCATGGGACGCCGTTTCGCCCTTTCGCCCGATGAACATCAGGACACGGAACTCATTCACGGAGATATCGTACTGATTTTCGAGATACGCCGAGAAAGGCGCCATCAGCTTGTTGGACAGCCGCAGGATAAGGTGAAGCGTCTCCGCAGGCTGAACCTTGTTCTTTGGCGACCGTGTTCGTTGTTTCATGTGTTCAGGTCCGATCTCGATATCCATTCCGATTCAGTCTGCATCCCTACTCAGGCACCCGCCCAGGCCGCAAGGCCGAAATGGGCCTGAAACCACAAGGCCGGAATCCGGCGCCGGCTAAGGAACTTTCCGTACGGCGATGTGTCTCAACAAAACCGTCCTTGCGCAGAGACTGGCAAAATATTACTAACATTTGTTATTGTTAGCACGCAAAAAAGGGAGGAATCTAGTGCCACAGTTTCCGCAGACCATTCACTTCATCGGCAGCAACACGCCCCGCCGGGAAGAATATTCGCTCTCTGACCTCGAAATCATCGGGACGATCCCGAAAGAGATCGACGGCGCCTTCTTCAGAGCCGTTCCCGAAAACGCCCAGGTTCCGATGTTCGAGGACGATGTCGCGCTGTCGGCAGACGGCATGATCAGCCGCGTGTTGTTCGAGAACGGCCGGGTGGGCTTTGATATCCGGTACGTCAAAACGGCGCGCTTTCTAGCAGAGAAAGCTGCCGGACGCGCGCTGTTCGGCCGCTATCGCAACCCGTTCACGGACGATCCGTCTGTCGCCGGCGTGGATCGGACGGTCGCGAACACAACGCCTGTCTGGCACGGCAACCGGCTGCTCATGACCAAGGAGGACGGCCGGGGGTATGAGATCAATCCCCACACACTGGAGACAATCGGCAGCTGGGACTATCTCGGCAAACTCAGATCGGAAACGATGACCGCGCATCCGCGCATCGACCCCGAGACGGGCGAGATGTTCTTCTTCGGCTATGAAGCGGGCGGCCTCTGCAGCCGGGATGTGGCCTACTGCATCGCCGACCGCGCGGGCAACCTGGTCTCGGAGCAGTGGTTTGATGCCCCCTATTGCTCTGCCATCCACGATTTCTGCATCACCGAGAACTACGCGGTCTTCCCGATTTTCCCGACCACCGCCGATCTGGATCGCCTGAAGGCGGGCGGGGAACACTGGGCCCACCAGCAGGACCTCGAAAGCTGGGTCGCCATCCTGCCGCGATACGGAAAGGCCGCTGACATACGCTGGTTCCGCGGACCAAAGGGCGTGTCCGGCTTTCACCATCTGAACGCGTTTGATGTGGACGGAACGGTCCATGTCGATATCTGCCTCAGTGAAACCAATGCCTTCCCCTTCATGCGCGAGGCTGGCGGCATCCATAAGGACCAGCGCGAAATCCAGGGCGCGCTCACCCGCTGGTCATTCGACATGAACAAACCCGATGATGTCATCATCGAACGTCCGCTCGGTCCGCCCGGCGATCTGCCCAGATTGCGCGATCAGGACCAGGGGCGTGCCTACGCCGGCGGCTGGTATCTCAGCATGAACCCGCAGGGCGGACCGCCGATGCTTGGCGGCCCGGTCGGAGTCAACTTCAACGCGCTCCTGCGGATCGAGCCGGAGACCGGGAAACTCGATCTGATGGGACTGCCGCCCGGCGCTGCGATCAGCGAGCCGGCTCATGTCGTCTCGTCAACGCCGGGCCATGGGGGATGGCTGTTGATGGTCATCGACATTCCCCGCAGCCCCGTCCCCGGAGATTATCTCTCGGAAGTCTGGATCGTGGAGGCGGACCGGATTTCAGCCCCGCCGGTGGCGATCATCAAGATTGGCCGCCCGCTTCGAAGCCAGGTGCACGGCACCTGGGTCAGCCGCCAGCAGTTGGACAGCGCCGTTCACAAAGCGGGCTGATCCCGCTTTTCCCATGGCCCCCGGTATCACCCTTCACGTGATACCGGGACCAGCCGGTCAGTTACCCGTCCGCACCACCGCCTCGTCGCGCTGATCGAGATCCCCGCGCTGTTCGTTTGCGTAGGTCTCGCTCTGCATCGCAATCAGATAGGCATGGATCGACCGAACCTGGTCTGCGGAAAAGGCATCGTCCCAGCGCGGCATGCCGAGCGGCAGCATCAGCCCTTCAAGCAGGATCTTTTCGAACACCTCGTGCGTGCCGGCAGACATGTAGTTCAGGTTGGCGACATTCGAGCGTTTGGCGTTGGAGTGGCAGATCGCGCAATTCTCCATGAACAGGAAGCCGCCTTCCGCAATCACCTCCGGCGTACCGAACTGTGCCGGCGGCGGGGGGACCGGGCCCGGATCGGGCGCGGGCTCCGGCTTGACCGGCGGCGCGCCGCCCAGCCGGAAAGTAAGGAGGCGTCCCTGGTTGCCATACTTGTACTGGGCGCTGGTGGGATTGGGATAGGACCAGCCCCCGCCGCCCGTGGCCGCCATGACGGATACGTATTGCACACCGTCCAGTTCGTACGTCATCGGCGCCGCAATGATCGCCGTGCCAATGTCGAGGCTTTTCAGCAAGTCACCGGTATCGGAATCGTAGACATTCAGGTGTCCGGTAGCCGATCCCATGAAGACGAGCCCGCCGGCGGTCGAAAGTACGCCCGCCCGGTCCCACCAGCCGGAGGTCTCGACCTGCCACTTCACCTCTCCGCTGACCGGGTCGAACGCCTTGAGGAAGGAGCGCCCCTTCAGCCGTTCCTTGTCCTGGAATTCCGGCAGATGGCGCACGGCGTCCTGAATCGCCGGCGGCAGACCGGGAAGCGCAGCTTCAAGGTGCGGCGTGAAGACAATGCCCGTGCCCGCACTCAGCCGGCGCGGCTTGCGTGGCACGTCCGGCGGACTGATCATGAACATCAGGTTGCCCATCTCCTGCGTGGCCAGGTAGACGAGCCCCCGTTCGGGATCGAACGACATGGGGTGCCAGTTGTGCGCGCCGGATGCAGCCGGGTAGATGATCCTTGGCCCGTTCCAGTAATCGGCGCGCCCGGACGACGGGATCGGTTTTCCGGTTTCGGGATCAATACCGTCGGACCAGTTCTGGTAGGCCAGTGCGTTGGCGCGGAGCAGTTCGCCGGTTTTCCGGTCGAGGACGAAGAAAAAGCCGTTCTTCGGCGCCTGCATCAAGGTCTGGCGGGTCGCGCCGTCAATTTCGAGGTCCGCAAGAATGAAAGGCTGCGATGCGGTATAGTCCCAGTTGTCAGACGGCGTGGCCTGATAGTGCCAGACATAGTCTCCGGTCTTGGCATCAAGCGCGACGATGGAGCTCAGGAAAAGATTGTCCCCGCCTTGCGGACTGCGGATCGCCTGCGGATAGGGACCGCCATTGCCGACCCCGAGATAGACCAGGTCGAGCTCATCGTCATAGGCGAGCCCGTCCCAGACCGTGCCGCCGAGCCCGAGATCCCAGCGGCTGTTCGCGTCCCAGGTCTGAACGGCCATTTCCAGCGCCGGATGTTCCTGGCCGAGCGCCGGATCATTGGGAACCGTGAAGAAGCGCCAGGCCAGTTTGCCGGAGCCGAGATCATAGGCAGAGACATAGCCCCGCGCATCGAATTCTGCGCCGCCATTGCCGATCACGACGACACTGCCGGCAATCTGCGGCGCCCCCGTCGAGGTGTATCCTCTGCCCCGGTCAACAATCGTATCGGCCTGCCAGGCAATCTCGCCGGTCGCGGCATCGAGCGCATAGAGAATGCCGTCGAGCGCCGCGACGTACACCTGCCCTTTCCAGACCGCGACACCGCGGTTGACCATGTCGCAGCAGGCTGCCCGGTTGACCTGCATGTCGACCTCCGGCTGGAACGTCCAGAGTTCCTCGCCGGTCCGGGCATCGAGGGCATAGACAGCGCCCAGGACGCCGCTCGTGTACATGACGCCGTCCACGACAATCGGCGTGGCTTCCAGCCCGCGTTTCGTCAGGGTCTCGTATTCCCAGGCGACGCCGAGACTGGCGGCATTGCTGCGGTTGATCCGGTCGAGACGTGAATAGTGGGTCTTGCCCGCATCGCCGCCCGTGGTGAGCCACATGGCACCGCCCGCAGCCTCTGACTTGAGGCGCGCTTCATCCACCCAGCCCCGGGCCTCCGCCGAGGGCGGGCCCGGATCGGCCGGCAATTGTTTCGAAGCTGATCCGCGATCACCCGGGTTTCCGCAGGCGGTCAGCAGGCCAATGACGCACACAAGTAAGATTTTTCGCATGGCGTTCCCCACTTCATGTATTTGTATGGTGCCATATGCCAACGCCTGCCCTTGTTTGTAAATAACGATCGTTAGTTTTATGGCGCATAGCTATCGGTGCAAAACCATGCTTAAAATGAAGGCCGGTTTTCTCCAGGCATGGCTGGCCGGACGAGGATCAGAAGCACAGCTCAGGGAGTGAAAAATGAAGACGTTCAAACTGTTGATCAATGGTCAGTTGGTGGATGGCGCGGCCGGCACGGCCGGTGTCGTGAATCCGGCCACGGAAGAAGTATTCGCGCAGTGCCCGATTGCCGATGAAGCACAGCTCAATCAGGCGGTCGCCGCCGCCAAGGCGGCTTTCCCCGCATGGTCCAAGCGCCCGATTGAAGAGCGCGCCAAGCTGATTGACCGCCTCGCCGACGCGCTGATGGCGCGCAAGGACGAGTTTGCGAGCCTTCTGACAACGGAACAAGGCAAGCCGCTGGACCAGGCCGGATATGAAATCCTCGCCTCGGTCTTCACGCTCAAGGGCTTCGTCGATATGCGCCTTGAACCGAAAGTCCTGCGCGAGACACCTGAAAACCGCGTCATCGAGTTTCGCGCGCCGCTTGGCGTGGTGGGCGCGATCACGCCGTGGAACTTCCCGGTTGTTCTGCTGATGAACAAGCTCGGACCGGCGCTGCTGGCCGGCAACACCATGGTCTCCAAACCGGCGCCGACCACGCCGCTGACAACCCTGCTGTTCGCCGAACTCGCCAACGCCATCCTGCCGCCGGGTGTCTTCAACGTCGTCTGCGACCGCAACAATCTCGGCGGCTTGATGACTTCTCACCCGGACATTGCCAAGATCGCTTTCACCGGCTCGACCGCGACCGGCAAGAAAGTCATGGCATCGGCAGCTGGAAGCGTGAAACGCGTGACGCTTGAGCTCGGCGGCAATGACGCGGCCATCGTGCTTGACGATGTCGAGCCCGTTGCAACCGCGCAGAAAGTGTTTACCGGCGCGATGACCAATGCCGGCCAGATCTGTGTCGCCGTCAAACGCACCTACGTGCCTGAAAAGATGTACGACACCTTCTGCGACGAGCTCGCCCGGCTTGCGAATGCGGCGATTGTCGATGACGGCTCCAAACAAGGCGCCCAGATCGGCCCGGTGCAGAACAAGGCCCAGTACGAGAAACTCAAGGAGTTCCTTGCCGACGCCAAGGCCAACGGCACCGTGATTGCCGGCGGCGCCCCCCTGGATCGCCCGGGCTACTTCATCGCCCCGACCATCGTGCGGGACATCGGCGAAGACTCGCGGATTGTCTCCGAAGAACAGTTCGGCCCCGTGCTGCCAGTGATGTCCTACACAAACATCGATGACGTGATCGACCGGGTGAACGAGTCCGACTACGGCCTGGCCGGGACGGTCTGGGGCAAGGATGTTAACCGGGCGATGGACGTCGCGTCGAGGATCGACAGCGGCACCGTCTGGGTAAACCAGCACCTTGCGATCGAAGCCGGAATTCCCTTCCGCGGTTCGAAGCAGTCCGGCCTCGGCGCCGAACTCGGAGAAGCCGGCCTGCACGAATACACGCAGGCCCGCGTCGTGAATGCTGCCCTGGCCTGACAGGCAACCCGCCAATACATGAACAAGAGGGGCCGGCATCATGCCGGCCCCTTTTTCTTAATCTGGCGCGCCCAGGCGCCGCTCGTCACTGTCGCCACAAAAAGAAGAAGGGGGGATCGCTCCCCCCTTCAGAACTGCAAGCTCCAGGGAGGAGCTAGAAGTTGCGGCGGACCGACACCATGAAGGTGCGCGGCATCGCCGGTGTTCCGTATACGACACCGCCAAGTCCCGGCGTCGAGTCGATCTTGCTGAGATAGTAGAGTTCGTCCGTCAGGTTGCGACCCTCGACAGCAAGAACCCAATCCTCGTCCGGAGAGATCCAACGGATCGACCCATTCACGAGGGTATAGGCTTCGATGCGGTTTCTGGCCGTGTTGTTGGCTTCACCGTACACGTCATCCTGATAGGATACGTCCACACGCGGGCGGACCGTGCCGTAAGGCAGCTGGATGTCATACTGGGCACCGAGGCTCCAGCTGCTTTCGGGTGTAAACGCCGGCACGCCATTGATCGACAGGCCGGTCGCCGCATCCAGACGCGTAAACTCGAAGTCGAGCATACTGGCCGAACCGTCGATGGACAGACCGTCGATCGGAGCCCACTGGAACTCGACTTCAGCACCTTTCACATCCGCATCGCCCGCATTCCGGTTGGCGAGGCACGGACGCCCGAACACCGGACCAAAGATCGCGGTACAGTCGTTCAACGTGAGCTGAACATCCGTGTACTCATTGAAGAACACGGCGCCGTTGAGACGAAGCGTATTGTTGAACAGTTCCGTCTTCGCGCCGATCTCGTAAGCTACAAGCTCTTCCGGCTGGAAGGTCTCTGCCTGGACGTTGAAGAACGGACGCGGGTTGACACCGCCGCCCTTGTAGCCGGTCGAGTAGGATGCATACGCCATCGTATCGTCCGTGAAGCTGTAGCTGAGCGAAGCCCGGTAATCGAGGCGGTCGTCCGAGAACACGCTGTTGGTGCCGTCAAGTGAAGAGATCAGGCAGTTTGGGGGGTTGCCCGGCGTTCCCGGCGGCCCGAGGCAGGGCTGGATCGGACCCAGATCAGGGTTCCTGCGGCGGAAGGTGTAGTCCTTCTCGTCCTCGGAGAAGCGCAAACCGGCCGACAGGACCAATTGATCGGTCAGATGAAAGATCCCGTTTCCGAACAGGGCCCAGTTGGTCGTCTCAACCGGGTCAGGCCCGTGGATGAAATCGAACCCGACATAGCCAAGATCAATACGACCGGTCAGGTCGGTATCGGCCTTGAAGTAAAAGCCGCCCACGGTCCATTCAGCGAAGTCACCGACTTGGCCATTGAGGCGGACCTCCTGCGAATACTGCTCATGCGTGTTCGTCTGGTAGAGGATCGCAACCGGAACCGGCGAGGCATCATAATCACCCGCAAAGCTGCTGTCATACTGGCGGTATCCGCTGATCGACTGAAGCTGGAGCGTGTCTGAGAGCGCCCAGTCAACGGACAGGGACGCCCCCGTCGATTGCATGATGCGGTCACGCGGAACCACCAGGCCCGTACGCGGATCGGTATAGTCTGCGTAGCTCACATAGGGATCCGTCGCCAGGAACTGGGACGGATCAAGCGGCGTGAACGGAACGGCGGCAACGGTGGGCCACTGCAGCTGGCCGTTCACGATGACCGGCGCAACGGTGGGACCGAAGCCAAGCAACGTGTTGGCGGTCGCGCCGCTGTTGTCGTCGGTAAAATCAACCGACGCATTCACCTCGACCGTATCGGATGCCAGCCAGCGCAGGGCAGCCCTGGCCGCACTGTAGTCGATGTCGCCGTCAGCCCCGGTCTTGCAACCGGCATCAAGGCGCTGGTTCGGGAATCCGGATCCCGGGAACAGGCAGCCATAGCTGTAGGTGTCGACATATCCCGAGCGCGAATTGGAAACGCCGGACACACGGGCCCAGAGCTTGTCTTCGATCAGGGTGAAGTTCGAGGCGGCACGGAGTTTCAGGGCGTCATAGTCGCCATAGGCAACCTCGACATAGCCGTTCGGATCATCGCTCGGCTGCTCGGAGAACAGCTTGATCGAGCCGCCGATCGAGTTTTTGCCGGCAAGCGTGCCCTGCGGTCCGCGCAGGATTTCCACGCGGTTGAGGTCGAGCAGGTCAAGAACGGAGCCGGTCAGTGTCGCGTAGTATACGTCATCGACATACATGCCGACGCCGGGCTCGAGCGCCGGGTTGAAATCCGTCTGGCCAACGCCGCGGATGAACGCGACGAGCGAAGGACCGGAAAACGCGCCGCCGGGTGTCAGGGTGACGTTCGGCGACTGGGCCGAGATATCGAGAACATTGCTCATGCCCCGCGTATCCAGCATGTCGCCCGAAAAGCCGGTGATGGCAATCGGCGTATCCTGGAGATTTTGCTCAGTGAACTGAGCCGTGACAACGACCGTTCCAAGAACGGCTTCCTTGTCCTGTTCGGCTTCCTGCGCATACGCGGCGGGAATCAATCCAGCCGCAAGTGCACTCATGCCAAGCAATTTTGTTATGTAGTTCATCTTAAGTCCTCCCGATGAAACCCTGATTCACGCCCCGGCTTCTCGCGAGCCGAATGGCAGTGGTCTGTTTGATGTTGAGTACGCGCGCGAGCGTCGTGTCTTGAACGATTGATGCGGAGCCGCTTGTACGAATCCTGACCGGCTCCCTGTCAGGCTTGTTTCGTTCACCCACAGGCTGCGCCGGATGGGCTACGGACCGTGTTTCCGCAACCTTGGCAACGGCCGGTTGTCGACCCGTCCTTCTGACCGGAACACCCGCAGCGTTTTTCATCCTGCCCCCTCGAGCGCGCGCTTGCGCAGCTCGGTCTTCAGGATTTTCCCGGCCCCGTTTCTGGGAAGCGTGTCCAGCTTCGTGAAGTACCGGGGCACCTTGTAGCTTGCCAGACGTTCCCGGAGGATCCGGCGAAGCTCGTCCTCACGTCCCGCAGCCGTTCCCGCGCCGACCCAGAACAGATGGCCGACTTCTCCCCATTTTTCGTCCGTGACACCCACGACCGCGCATTCGGACACGCCGGCCACATCGGCGAGCGCCGCCTCGATTTCGGCGGGATAGACATTCTCACCGCCGGAAATGAACATGTCTTTCCGGCGGTCGATCAACCAGTGGAAACCATCCGTATCCCGCACGGCAATATCGCCGGTGCGGAACCAGCGTCCCGTGATGAAAGCCTCGCCTGTCTCTTCGGCGCGCCGCCAGTAGCCCGCAGCGACATTCTCGCCCCGCACGAGCAATTCGCCGGCTTCCCCGTCCTTCACGTCCTGGCCCTGGGAATCGACGATACGCGTCTGGACCCGGTCCGTGGCGATTCCAACCGAGCCGGCCTTCGACCTGTTGATCTCGGGATCGAGCGGCATGTTGAACACCGTCCCCACCTCGGTCATACCGTAGCCGTTGGTGAGAGGCACGCCGTCTTCGATCCATTCGAGGACACTCGCCGGCGCATGCGGCGCCCCGCCGGTCACCAGAGCTGTGAGACCGCGCAGCTTCGCCGCGTCGAAACCCTCCACCGATCTGATCGCCGCCGCCATCTGGGGTACACAGACATAGTGCGTGATGCCCAGCGCAGGATCTGCGAGACGTTCCAGCGTAACGTCCGCCCGAAAGCCATCCGAAATGAGCATGGTGCCGCCCCGCATCAGCACCGGGCGCACATTGGTCGCCAGGCCGATGATGTGGAACATCGGCGCATCACAGAGGAAAACGCTTTTGCTGGTGACATCCGCCAGGAGCGAGAAATTGATCGCCGTCTCGGTCAGATTGCGCTCGGAGAGAAGCGCGCCTTTCGGGCGCCCCGACGTGCCTGACGTATAGAGGATGAGCGAGGGCAGGTCCCGGCTCAACGGCCGTGTGCGCGCCGGCCGCGATCCGGCCACGTCCTTGGCGAAAAAGGTGTCGAGGTCGGTGCCCGCAAGGCCCTTCTCCTCAAGCAGCGTGTCGCCGAGCAGGAATTTCGGCTCTGCATCCGCCAGCAGCGACACAAGCTCCGATGGAGCGAGCCGCCAGTTCAAGGGCACGATCATCGCGCCGATGCGCGCGCAGGCAAAATGCAGCGCTGGAATCTCGGGTCCGTTCCTGGCCAGAACGGCCAGACGGTCGCCCCGGCGCAGTCCCTTCCGGCGGAGGGCGCTCACCGTCCGGGCCACGAGCATTTCGAGCTCGGCGTAGGACCACTTGCGGCCGCGCACAAGATCGACAATCGCCGTCTTCGCGGGCTGCAGCCGCGCGTGAAACGCAATTGAATCGCCGCCTGGCATATTCGCCGCTCCAGCCTATCCGAACAACCGCGAAAAATCGCCAGCTGTCATACCTTGGTTCGTCCGCTTCTCGGTGCCCGCAATGGTCATCCGTGGGCCCCTGTTCTGCCGGAACTATATCGGAAAATGGCCGGGCTGGGTCTCAACCGTGATCCAGCGCAGCTCCGTAAACTGATCGATCCCGGCCCGTCCGCCAAAGCGGCCATAACCGGATGCGCCCACGCCCCCGAACGGCATCTGTGCCTCGTCGTGCACCGTGGGACCATTGACGTGGCAGATACCCGACCGGATCTGCCGGGCCACGCGCAGGCCGCGCGCGGTATCCCGCGTAAACACTGCAGCCGACAGGCCATACTCGGAATCGTTCGCCAGCCGGATCGCATCGGCCTCGTCCTTCGCCCGGATGACCGCCACGACAGGTCCGAAGCTCTCGTCGCTGTAGATTTCCATATCGTCCGTCACACGGTCCACGACCGTCGCCGGCATGAGCACGGTTTTCGCCTCGCCGCCGACGACAATTGCCGCGCCCTTGTTTCTCGCATCAGAAATCAGATGGTTCACGTGACTGACGGTCCTGGCATCGACGACAGCGCCCAGAGGCGCGCGCCCTTCGCGCGGATCGCCGCATGCGAGCGAAGCCGCCTTCGCAGAAAACCGCTGCACGAAGGCATCGGCCACTGCGTCCACGACGATGATCCGCTCTGTCGACATGCAGATCTGCCCCTGGTTCATGAAGGCGCCAAAGGCCGCAGCCTTCACCGCTTCATCAAGATCAGCATCCTCAAGCACAATCAGCGGCGCCTTGCCGCCGAGCTCCAGAAGGCATGGCTTGAGATTCTCGGCGGCGCGCCGGGCAATGATCCGCCCGACCCGGGTGGAGCCCGTGAAATTGATTCGCCGCACGGCGGGATGGTCGATCAGAGCCCCCACGATTTCGCCTGCATCGTCAGGCGAATTAGTCACCACACCGACCACGCCCTCCGGGAAGCCCGCCTTGGCGAATGCCTCCACGATAAGCATGTGCGTACGCGGACAGATTTCGGACGCCTTCAGCACGACCGCATTGCCGCAGGCAAGCGGCACGGCAATGGCCCGGACGCCCAGAATGATCGGCGCATTCCAGGGCGCAATGCCCAGAACGACGCCCACCGGTTCACGCAGCGCCATCGCGATACATCCCGGCTTGTCGGAGGGAATGACTTCCCCGGAAATCTGGGTGGTTATGGCCGCCGCTTCGCGAACCATCGAGGCAGCCAGCATCAGATTGAACCGGGCCCAGCCTTCCGTCGATCCGATCTCACCCATCATCGCCTCGACGAAGGCATCCGCGCGGGCTTCCAGCTCCGCTGCGGCCTTCATCAGGCACGCCCGGCGCGCGTTCGGGCCCATCGAAGACCAGGCCGGGAAGGCCGCAGCCGCTTTGTCCACAACCGCACGGGCAGCCTCGGCCGTCATCGCAGTTGCACTGCTCGCGACGTCTCCGGTCAGCGGATTCAACCTGTTGAACAGCACCGTTCGTCTCCCTCCAGTCCGGGGCTTCGTGCTTTGCGCCCGAATGCCCGCTAGCCGGGACCCGGATCTGTATTCCGGGTCTCCAATCTTCTTTTCTATTGCTATATCATATAGCTATCGATTGCTATGCACAATATCAATTTTTGGGGCAGTTTTGTGGGGACCGGGCGCCGGTTGCAGAGAATGATCCTGCAGGCGTCTCAGCGCCTCGCCCGGCCCGATTCCCCGGCGCCGCCGGCCATCCAGCGGCTCTCCACGCGCTTTCACAAGTGAGAAAGTTACCTTGAGGCGGCCGGCCCCAAGCGGAAAGTGTGTTGCGCGAATGCAACAAGCCGCAACCTCCTTTCGCGAGGTAAACCGCGACCGCTTGACGCAACAGAAAAAAACCTATGTGACATAGCTATAGGGCGCAAAAGTAACGACGTCTGAAGAGGCTCCACCAAGCATGGAGATGGGAGGAATGCAGTTTGCAAATTACTCGACGCTGGACGTAGCGTCCGATCGCCGCCTTGAGCGGTGGAACGATCTGACGTCGGCCTTTTTCCCCGGAATGACCATCGACGCGTCGAAGGACATCGAGGCGAGCTGGCGCTCCCTGCGCCTTGGCGATGTGCATCTGTGCATCGCATCAGCCCCTCAATCGCGGGTGCACCGCTGGCATGACAGCCGGCCGGTCGACAGTTCCGGGCGCGCCCTGTTTCACCTCCAGACCCGCGGAACGACCGCCACGATCCAGTCGGGCCGCAGCGTCGTTACGGCATCGGGTGAACTGACCGCCTGCTGGAGCGACTTGCCCTATGCGATCGAAATTTCGAATCGCAACGAGTGCATTGTCATCGACTGCCCGGACGAGGCCGTTCCGTTTCGACAGCTCGTGGGCCGTTCGACGTCAGCCTCCCACAATGCTCACCTGCACATTCTCCGCGATTTCATCGCATCGCTCTTCAAGCAGGGCTGGCACGACAACGCACCAGGCGATGCGGAGGAAAGCTGCCTCGTCGAAGCGCTGTATGCGCTTCTCCGCGGCTGTATTTCATCCACGACAGACGACGCCCAATATCAGACGTCTGCCGGCGGCAAGATCAGTGATGCGGACATATACCGTCTCGCCGTGGAGTTCATAAACTGCCACCTCTATGACAGCGGCATGCGGACAGGTTCGATTGCGAAGCGCCTGGGGCTCAGCGAGACCGAGATTCAGCGGGCATTTGCCCGCTATGCCACCACGCCCACGGCCTACATCCAGAACCGGCGGCTTCACCTCGCACGCGACCGGCTGCGCGCCCGGGAGCATGACGGAACCCTTACCGATCTGGCCTACGAGTTGGGGTTCTCCGACTCGGCGCACTTCTCCCGCAGGTTCAAGTCGTTCTTCGGTGTCACGCCAAGCGAGTATCAGCGCCGGGTCTTGCAGGCCAACGCCTGACGCCGCCGCGCGCGTTCAAAATACCCGCGCGCCAACGTGCAAGACAACCTTTCCTCCTCCGCTAGTTGTTGCGGAATGAAATCACGACCCGTCCAAAGGGTTGAGGGAGGAATGCCGAATGAAATTCCAGGCCCAGGCAGCCGTCCTGCGGGAACCCGCCGGCAAGATGACAATCGAGTCTGTCGATGTCGGCGAGCCGATGGAAAACGAAGTGCTCGTCGAGATTGCCGCCTGCGGCATCTGCCATACCGACATGGTGATGCGGGACGGGCACTTGCCCATCCCGGTACCTGTTGTGCTGGGGCACGAAGGCGCGGGTCATGTCGTGGCCGTCGGATCGGCCGTCACAAATGTGAAGCCCGGCGACCCGGTGATCATGAGCTTCGCCAGCTGCGGCACATGCCCCTCCTGTGTTTCTCACGACCCCGCCTATTGCCATGAGTTCTTCCCGCTGAATTTCTTCGCCAAACGTTCTGATGGCTCGACAGCACTGTCCGCCCAGGGTCAGCCCGTCCATTCTCACATCTTCGGCCAGTCAGCATTCGCCACGCACGCCATCGCCCCGGCACGCAATGTCGTGAAGGCGCCCGCCGATCTGCCGCTGAACCGGCTGGCCCCGCTCGGATGCGGTATCCAGACCGGGGCCGGCGCGGTCCTCAATTCGCTGAACGTTCAGGCCGGATCGAGCGTGCTGGTGATGGGCGCCGGCGCAGTCGGCATGGCCGCCATCATGGCCGCGCGTATCGCCGGCGCGCAGTCGATCATCGCCCTCGACCTGTCCCAGACGCGGCTCGACCTGTCGAGGGAACTCGGCGCGACGCACGCCCTTGTCTCCGATGGCCGGCCGGTCTCAGAACTGCTGCGGGCTGCCGGCCTCTCCGGGGTCGACTATGCCATCGACACGACAGGGGTTCCCGCCCTGCTGAGCCAGGCCCTGATGGCATTGAATGCGCGCGGCGTGCTGGGACTGGTGGCGGCCTATCCGCCAGGTGTCAATCTCAGCGCCGAACTCGCCTATCTGATGAGCGGCGGACGGCGGATACAGGGCATCGTCGAAGGCAGCTCTGACCCCCAGGACTTCATCCCCAAACTCATCGCCTATCACCGTCGCGGTCTCCTCCCCTTCGACCGGCTGATAGAGTTCTTCCCCTTCTCGGCGATCAACGAGGCCATCGAAGCGGGCGAATCCGGCCGCGTGATCAAGCCCGTCGTGACAATGACCTAGGAGCGCGAGATGCCAACCTACAAGATGCTTGTGAACGGTGCGCTGGTTGCGGGCGCGGGCGCCTATGGCGTCATCAATCCCGCCACCGGGGAGGCCTTCGCCGAAGCTCCGGTTGCGGATCGCGCCATTGTGGACCGGAGCCTGGATGCCGCCCTTGCCGCCTTCCCGTCCTGGTCGGCGTTGTCCTTCGAAGTGCGCGCGGGACTGATGCTGAAATGGGCCGATGCCATTGAGGCCCGCTTCCCTGATTTTGCCCGCCTCCTGACGCTCGAACAGGGCAAGCCGCTCGACCAGGCCAGTTATGAAATGGGCGGAACTATCGCCTGCCTGCGCTACTACGCGGCCCAGCGCGTCGGCGACAAGGTGCTGCGCCAGGATGACACCTCGCGGATCATCGAGCATCGCCGGCCGCTTGGCGTCGTCGCGGCGATCACGCCGTGGAACTTTCCGATGATCCTGCTGATGATCAAGATCGGCCCGGCGCTGATCACCGGCAACACGGTCATCGCAAAGCCGGCGCCGACGACCCCTTTGACGACGCTGCTGCTCGGGGAAACGGCCGCCGGCATCCTGCCGCCGGGCGTCTTCCAGACGCTGGTGACCGGTAACGACCTTGCCGGCATGCTGACAAGCGATCCGCGCATCGCCTATGTCAGCTTCACGGGCTCCACGCCGACCGGCAAACGCGTCTACGCCGCTGGCGCCGACACGCTCAAGCGCTTCACGCTGGAACTCGGCGGCAATGATGCGGCCATCGTTCTCGACGACGCCGACGTGGAGACCGTCGCCGCCGGAATCTACGGCGCGGCCACCATGAATGCCGGTCAGGTCTGCATGGCCGCCAAGCGGGTGTATGCGCCGCGCGCGCTGTATGGCCCCCTGTGCGAAGCGCTCGGACAACTGGCGGACCAGGCGATCGTCGGTGACGGGCTCGAGCAAGGCACGCAGATCGGCCCGATCCAGAACCTGCCGCAATTCCAGAAGCTCGTGGGCTTCCATAACGAAGCCGCCGCTAAGGGACGGATCGTCGGCGGCAAAGGCATACTTGAGCGCAAGGGATACTTTGTGCACCCGACCATCGTGGCCGACCTGCCGGATGGCGCGCGGCTCGTGCGCGAGGAACAATTCGGGCCCATTCTGCCCGTTCTGGCCTATGACGACCTGGAATCGGCGCTGCACCGCGCCAACGATTCCATCTACGGCCTGGCCGGCACCGTGTGGACCTCCGATCCGGCCCGCGGGGAAGCCATCGCCCGCCGCATGGTCACCGGCACGGTCTGGGTCAACAAGCACATGGATGTGCCGTTCGACATTCCGTTCGGCGGCGCGAAGCAATCCGGCATCGGGCGCCAGCAAGGCGAAGAAGGACTCCACGATTTCACCCAGGCCTCGGTCGTGAACGTGAATCTTGCCGCGATGGGCCCGGCCCGCCGCACGGCAGCGGCGGCCGCCACAAAATCGGCGCCCGCAGTCTCCTCACCGGCGCCGGACCGCAGTAAGCTTGAATCCGTCGGCGCCTCCGGAGACGGACGCCGAAAGTCACTTATCGCCCGGCTGTTCACACGCAGCTGAGCTGTCACGCCGGTGCGGGAGCCGCCACATGAGCCTCAAGGGCAAGGCCTACATTGTCGGAGCCTACGAACATCCGACGCGCAAGGCCGTTGATCGCAGCGTGGCGCAGTTGCACGCCGATGTCGCCCTCGGCGCGCTCAAGGATGCCGGCCTCAGCCTGAGCGATGTGGACGGCTATTTCTGCGCCGGCGACATTCCGGGCTGGTCCGCCCCCGGAATTGGCCCGTTCGGCATCGCGGAATATCTCGGGCTGAACCTGCGCCACCTCGACACCACGGAGAGCTGGGGCTCGGCCTATATCAATCATGTCGCGCATGCCGTGGACGCGATTGCCGCCGGCAAGTGCCGGGTTGCGCTGATTACCCTCGCCGGGCGCCCCCGCGCCGAGGCGGAGCGCCCCGACGCCGCGCACGGCAAGCGCTATGACAGCCCGGAATATGACTTCGAGGCGCCCTACCGGCCCGTCGTGACCAATGTTTACGGCATGGTCGCGCACCGGCATATGTACGAACACGGAACAACTTCCGAACAGCTCGCCTGGATCAAGGTGGCCGCCTCCCACCATGCTCAGCACAATCCTCATGCGATGCTGCGCGATGTGGTGACGGTCGAGGATGTCGTGAACTCGCCCGTGATTGCCAGCCCGTTGCACCGGCTTGACTGCTGCGTGGTTTCGGATGGCGGCGGCGCGCTGGTGGTCGTTCACCCCGACATCGCCCGCAGCCTGAACCGGCCCCTGATCACGCCCATCGGTGCCGGCTTTCACCTGCGACAGCTGAACGGCGGATACTTCGATATCCTGAAATCCGGGGGCGTCCGGTCAGGCGCCGAAGCCTTCCAGCAGGCCGGCGTGACGCCGTCTGATATTCAGTATGCGTCCCTCTATGACAGCTTCACGATCACCGTGCTGGTGCAGCTTGAAAACCTTGGCTTCTGCGAGGACGGCAAGGGCGGCCGGTTTGTCCAGGACGGCGGCCTGATCTCGGGCGTCGGGAAACTGCCCGTCAACACCGACGGCGGCGGCCTGTGCAACAATCACCCCGCCAATCGCGGCGGCATGACCAAGGTGATCGAGGCAGTGCGCCAGTTGCGCGGCGAAGCCCATCCGGCCGTTCAGGTGGCGAACTGCCAGCTCGCCCTGGCGCACGGAACCGGCGGCCAGCTTGGCGGCCGGCACGGCGCTTCGACGCTGATCCTGGAAAGGGAGTGAGACATGAGCGCCGCACCACACGATGAGCAGGAAAAGTTCTGGCAAGCCGCCGCCGGTGGCCAGTTGATGCTCGGTCGTTGCATCGACACGGGCAAGCCATTCTTCTATCCGCGCGACCACAGCCCGTTCACGGGCGGGCCCGCAGACACGATCACCGCCAGCGGACGCGGCACCGTCTACGCCCACTCGGTCGCCTACCGCGCGAAGGAGCCCTACTGCATCGCCTATGTCCAGCTCGAAGAAGGCCCGATCGTGATGAGCAATATCCTCGCGGATGATCTTTCCGGTCTGGAAGCGATCCGCATCGGCGATTCCGTGACCCTGGTGTTTGAAGCCGATGCATCCGGCCGCATGACCCCATTCTTCAGACGCCTGACGACTGGATAGATCAACCGCGCACGGACCAGTCCGCGCGTCTCAATCCGCCCAGTAGAGCTTCATCGGATTGTCGATGAGCAGCTTCTTCTGAAGCGCTGGCGTGGGCGCAAGACGCGGGATAAGATCGACCAGCGCGCCATCATCCGGGACCGCGTCCTGCATGTTCGGATGCGGCCAGTCGGTACCCCACAGCACACGGTCTGGAAACTCGGCGACCAGCGGCGCCACGGCCGAGACGAAGTCGTCAAAGGGCGGACCCTGCGCCGATAGCCGTTCAGCGCAGCTCACCTTGGTCCAGATAGTGGGGTGCGCCCTCAGGAACTCACGGAACGCGCGCATTTCCGGCCCATCCGGCCCCCCGCTGACATCCGGCCGCCCCATGTGATCGATCACGATGATCGTCGGAATCGCCTCCATGAACGGGGTCAGCTCTTCAAGCAGCTCCGCTTCGAAATAGATCACGACATGCCAGGCGAGACGCTGCACACGCTTGGCCACCTCGAGAAACCTGTCCCGGGGTGCATCATCGACCAGGCGTTTCAGGAAGTTGAACCGGACCCCGCGGATGCCGCCAGCGTGCAGCGCGTCCAGCTCCGCGTCGGCAATCGCTGGATCCACGACCGCCACGCCGCGCGCGCGCCCGCCAGACTGAGCAATTGCATTCAGGGTCGCGCGATTGTCCGTACCGTGACAGCTCGCCTGAACGATGACATTGCGCGAGAAACCGAGATGATCGCGCAGCGCGAACAACATCTCCGGCCCGGCATCTTCGGGAAGGTATTTCGCCTTCGCGCTGAAGGGAAACGCCGCCATCGGCCCGAACACATGACAATGCGCGTCCACGGCGCCCGGCGGCGGCACAAAGCGGGGCTTTGACGGCGCCCCGGTCCAGCTCCGGATCCGGCTCATGGAAAGACCACCCCGTCCATCAGCTTGCGCGCCGTGCGCAGAAGCGCTGCGGAGACGACCTCTCCGGCTTCATCGGTTTCCAGCAGGCAGCTCATCTCCCCGGTGGGATGCTCGATCGACAATGTCTTGCGCCGGCCCGGCGGGATCGTGGCCGCCGCCTGCGCCGGTGATCCGTCGACAAGACAGGCCGTCGCGACCGTGACGGCGCCGAGCACACCGATGGAGGCATGGGCGCGGTGCGGAATGAAGCTGCGGACGCAGATGGCCCCCCCGTCCCTGGGCGGCGCCACCAGCATGATCTTCGGCACGGATTTCTCCGTCACGTCGCCGAGGTTCATCAACGGTCCGGCCTTGAGGCGGATCGCCTCGATCCGCGCTTTCAGTTCTGTATGGGCGTCGAGGGTCTCCCGGTCTTCATAGCCGGTGATGCCGGCATCCGCCGCCGCCATCACGATGCAGGGCATGCCGTTATCGATCAGCGTACAGGCGACGCCTTCGATCACATCGGCGGCGTTTCCCGTCGGCAGCAGCGCGCCGCAACTTGAACCGGCCGTATCGCGGAATTCCAGCGGCACCGGGGCGTGGGAGCCTGGCACACCGTCAATGCGCGCGTCGCCCTCATAGCTGACGCGCCCGTCCGGCGTCTGAATCGTGGCGTTCGCGACCTGGCCGGTGTTGACCATGAAGATGGCCACCTGTGTTTCGCCCGCCAGAGGCGTAACCAGCCCCCGCTCGATCGCGAACGGGGCAACCGCCGCCAGGATATTCCCACAATTCTGGGCATCAGTGACGATGGCCTGATCGACGAAGACCTGGAGGAAAAGAAAGTCGACGTCGATGCCCGGACGCGCCGAGCGTGAGACCACCGCCACCTTGCTGGTGAGCGGGTCGGCCCCGCCCATACCGTCGATCTGGCGCGCATCGGGTGAGCCCATGATGCGCAGGAGCAACCTGTCGCGGGCGGCGGGGTCCGCTGGCAGGTCACCTTCGAGGAAATAGCCGCCCTTGGACGTGCCACCACGCATCCACATGCAGCGAATGCCCTCAGACATATTTCAGCCCCATCTCCTTCAGCCGCCCGCGCATGTCGTAGATGTCGAGTCCGAGTTCTCCGGCGGCGAGGCGTTTGCGCTTTTCCTCTTCCTTCGCCTCGCGGTCGCGCGCCTTCTTGAGCACGTCGGCGGCCTCTGCCCGCTTCACGACGCAGACGCCGTCATCATCCGCCACGATCACGTCTCCCGGTTCGATATACGCACCCGCGCAGACGACCGGCACATTCACCGAGCCCAGGGTATTCTTGACGGTGCCTTGCGCAAACACTGCCTTCGACCAGACCGGAAATCCCATCGCGGTCAGATCCCGCACGTCGCGCACACCGGCATCGATGACGAGACCGCGGCACCCGCGCGCCATGGCCGATGTTGCCAGTAGGTCGCCGAAATAGCCGTCCTCGCAAGGGCTGGTCGGCGCCAGCAGCAGAATGTCGCCCGCCTTCAACTGCTCGATGGCAACGTGCAGCATCCAGTTGTCACCCGGCGGCGAGGAAATGGTCAGCGCCGAGCCGGCGATGCGCGCCCCCGGATAGATCGGCCGCAGCGAGCTGGCGAGCAGCCCCTTGCGGCCCTGGGCCTCATGCACGGTCGCGACGCCCGCAGCGGCGAGGCCGTTGATGACCTCCGCATCCGCGCGTTCGATGTTCTGAACCACAACACCGCCCATCCGGATTCCTCCATTCAAAACTTTCCAGACTAGTCCTAGCGCGCCGGCCCGCAGGGCTTCGCATTCAGACTTCGCAATAGGTATAAGTTCATGCTAACAGTCGCGTTATGGATACCCCCGGTTTCAATCTGCGCCATTTGCGGGCGTTCGCAAAAACCTACGAGCTCGGCACCCTGCTGGCGGCCGCGCGCGCCGTCCACATCACACAGCCGGCGCTCACTCAGGGACTCGCCCGGCTCGAGGATCAGATCGATGCCCGCCTGTTCGAGCGCCAGAGCGACGGCATGCGCCCGGCTGAGGCGGCCGAACTGCTGTATCCGCGCGTGGTCACCGCGCTCGAACTCATCCGGTCGAGCCGGGTGACCCACACGCAGATGCATGCCTTCCTGGCGCTGGCCAAGGAAGGAAACTATGCCGAGGCGAGTGCGGCGACCGGACTGGCGCGGGCCTCGTTGCACCGGGCGGTCGCCGATCTCGAGCTGGCGCTCAGCCAGAAGCTCCTCCGGCGCCGGGGCCGGGGCCTGGAGCTGACGCCGACCGGGCGCGCCACCGCGCGACGCTTCAGCCTCGCCCAGTCGGAGCTGACTGCCGCACTTGAGGAGATCCGCGCCCTGAAAGGCGAGGCTGCAGGCCGGATCGCCATCGGGGCGATGCCGCTGTGCCGGGCGCGGGTTCTGCCCGCCAGCATTGTCGCCTTTCAGGAAGCCCATCCCAGAAGCGAAATCCGCGTCGCTGAAGGCTCTTACGGGGAGTTGCTGGACCCGCTGCGGGATGGCGAACTCGATTTCCTCATCGGCGCGCTGCGCGATCCGCCCCCCGGGCCGGACTTGTTGCAGGAACCGCTTTTCGACGACCGGCCGGTCATCGTCGCGCGCAGCGGCCATCCGCTTGCGGGCAGCGGCGGCGCGGCCGGCATTGACCAGCTCAGCCGCTACGACTGGTGCGTTCCGCAGCGCGGCGTGCCCCTGCGGGAGCGCTGGCAGGCGATGTTCGATGACGCGGGCGTCAAGCCGCCCCATGTCCGGGTCGAATGCGGATCCGTGATCACGATCCGGCAGATCCTGATGACCACGGACTGCCTGACCATTCTGTCGCCGGATCAGGTGGTGATCGAACTGGAGGCCGGATGGCTTTCGATTGTCGGACGGGGGCCGGACGGCCTCACCCGCACCATCGGCCTGACCTGCCGCGAGGGCTGGCGGCCGACGTCCCTCCAGCGCGCCTTCATCGAAACTTTGAAGTCCGTGTGTTGACGCATGTGAATTCGTATATCCTTATACCGGGCATTGACTTCTGATTGGAGCTTGTGGGCGGCGCGTGACTTAACTCCCTGCCATGAAGAAGAAACTGAGCTTTCTGGGCTTCGGCGAAGCCGCGCAGACCTTTTCGGTCGCCCCGGGATGGCGAGGGGACGCGGCTGGCTTTGACATCAAGACCGACGCGCCGGCCTCAAAGGTCGCCAAGCTGGCGGACTTCAACCGAGCCGGCGTCGAGGCGCGGATGTCATGCGCGGACGCTGTCTCCGAAGCCGGCCTCGTGCTCAGTCTCGTCACCGCCGATCAGGCCGTCGCGGCCGCCATCAACGCGGCCAGCTACATCCGTCCGGGATCGTATTATCTCGACATGAACTCGGTCGCGCCCGCCAGCAAGCAGGCGGCGTCAGAAGCAATCACATCCGCCGGCGGGCACTATATCGACGTCGCGGTCATGGCGCCGGTACAGCCGGCCGCCCTGAATGTCCCCCTCCTGCTGAGTGGACCACACGCCGCAAGTGCTGAAGACGCGCTCCGGCAGCTCGGGTTCGCCCAGGTCCGGCTCATCGGTGAGCGCGTCGGCGATGCCTCTGCCATCAAGATGATCCGTTCCGTGATGATCAAGGGCATCGAAGCGCTGACGGCCGAATGCCTGCTGGCGGCCGAAGCCGCGGGTGTCACGGCCGAAGTGCTCGCCACCCTCGGCGGGGACTGGCCCGAGCGCGCCAACTACAATCTCGACCGGATGCTGGTTCACGGCCTGCGCCGCGCGGCCGAAATGGACGAGGTCTGCCGCACACTGTCCGATCTCGGGATCGATCCGCTGCTGAGCCGAGGCACCGCCGCCCGCCAACGGGCGCTCGGCGCGCGGGGCCTGAACCCGCCCCCCCCTGATCTGGCGTCGAAACTCGCCGCCATTGCCAATCTCGCAGAGGTGCCCCCGGCATGACGCTTGTGATCGACTGTCACGGCCACTACACGACGGCCCCGGCCCCGCACAATGACTGGCGGGACGCGCAAAAGGCCGCCTTCAAGGCTGGCCACCCGCCCCCGCCGTACCCGGACATTCCCGACGACCTCATCCGGGAATCGATCGAGGCCAACCAGCTCCGGCTCATCCGCGAGCGCGGCGCCGACATGACGATCTTCAGCCCCCGCGCTTCCGCGATGGCCCACCATGTCGGTGACGAGACGGTGTCGATCGAATGGTCGCGGCGCTGCAACGACCTGATTGCGCGGGCGGTGGCGCTGTATCCGGAAACCTTCATCGGCGTCTGCCAGCTTCCACAATCTCCTGCCGCTGATCTTGCCGGCTCGATCCGCGAACTGGAGCGCTGCGTCAACGAACTCGGCTTTGTCGGCTGCAATCTCAACCCGGATCCCGGCGGCGGCCACTTCAATCATCCTCCGCTTACGGACCGGTACTGGTATCCTTTCTATGAAAAGATGGTCGAGCTCGATGTGCCGGCGATGGTGCATGTGTCCGGCTCCTGCAATCCGGGCCTTCACGCGACCGGCGCGTTCTACATCGCGGCCGACACCGTCGCCTTCATGCAGTTTCTCGAAGGGGATCTGTTCCGGGATTTCCCGCAGCTGCGCTTCATCATTCCGCATGGCGGCGGCGCCGTTCCCTACCATTGGGGGCGCTACCGCGGCCTCGCCGACATGCTGAAGAAGCCGGCGCTCGACAGCCATGTCATGCGCAACGTCTATTTCGACACCTGTGTCTATCATCAGCCGGGCGTCGATCTGCTGTTCGAGGTGATCAATCACCGCAACATCCTGTTCGGCTCGGAGATGGTCGGCGCCGTTCGCGGCATTGACCCCGAGACCGGTCACTATTTCGACGATACCAAACGATACATCGAAGCACTGAACCTGACCCCGGAAATCCGTCACGCCGTTTTCGAGGGAAATGCCCGCCGGGTCTTTCCCCGGCTTGATGCCCAGCTGAAGGAACGCGGGAAATGAGCAAGCACACCGATATCCACGAATACCTGGCGGAACTGGAAGACATCCCCGGCACCCGTATCTACACGACGAAGCGCGCACGTCAGGGCTATTGGCTGAACCAGATGGGCATGTCGCTGATGAAGCCCGAGAACCGCGAGCGCTGGAAAGCCGACGAGCGGAAATACCTCGAAGACTGGCCGATGACGGACGCACAGAAGGAAGCCCTGCTCGCCAGAGACTATAACCGGCTGCTCGATCTCGGTGGCAACGTCTATTATCTCGCCAAGGTTTTCTCCGCCGACGGACTTTCCTTCGTCCAGGCGGTCGCCTCCATGACCGGCATGAGCGTTGACGATTACAAGGCCATGATGATGGCTGGCGGGCGCTCGCCGCAAGGAAACCGATCCATCAAGGGAGGCTATTGATATGGCCCGCATTACCGCCGGCGTTGCCACAAGCCATGTTCCGCTCCTCGGTGTCGGTATCGACCAGGGCAAGATGGAAGAAGACTACTTCAAGCCGATCTATGCCGGCTATGAATGGTCAAAGCGCTGGATCGCAGATCCGGAAAACAAGCCGGATGTCGTGATCCTCGTCTACAACGACCACGCCACCGCCTTCGACATGAACCTCATACCGACCTTCGCGATCGGCTGCGCGGAGGAATTCCAGCCGGCCGATGAAGGCTGGGGCCGCCGGCCCGTTCCGGTCGTGAAAAACGATGCCGATTTCGCCTGGCACCTGGCGCAAAGCCTGATCCTCGACGAATTCGACATGACCATCATCAATAAGATGGATGTCGATCATGGCCTCACCGTTCCCTTGTCCCTGATGTTCGGTCAGCCTGCGGAGTGGCCGGTGAAGGTCGTCCCCCTCGCGGTCAATGTCGTCACCTATCCGCCGCCGTCCGGTAATCGCTGCTACGCGCTCGGCGAAGCGATCCGCAACGCCGTCGAGTCGTATGACAAGGATCTCAAGGTCCAGGTCTGGGGCACCGGCGGCATGAGCCACCAGCTTCAGGGGCCACGCGCCGGACTGATCAACAAGGAATGGGACCAGCGTTTCCTCGATGACCTGACGGCCGATCCCCTGCGCCTGCGCCATATCCCGCACATCGAATACCTGCGCGAGACCGGCTCGGAAGGAATCGAAACCGTGATGTGGCTGATTATGCGCGGCGCGCTCGGCGGCGACGTCAAGGAGCTCCACCGGCACTATCATGTGCCGGGGTCTAACACGGCCGTCGGCCATATCGTTCTGGAGGCCGCGCCATGAAGGTCGCCCTCGCCGGCGCAGGCGCCTTTGGCGAAAAGCACCTCGAAGGTCTGCAGAAGATCGACGGGGTCGAAGTCGTCAGTCTTGTCGGGCGCACGCTCGCGAAAACGCAGGCGGTCGCCGACAAGTTCGGCGTCGGTCACGTCACCGAGAATCTGGAGGACACGCTGGCGCTCGATGAGGTCGATGCGGTGATCCTCTGTACACCCACCCAGATGCACGCCAGCCAGGCCATCGCCTGCATGAAGGCCGGCAAGCATGTCCAGGTCGAAATTCCGCTTGCGGACAATTGGGCGGACGCCCAGGCCGTTCTGAAGGCCCAGCAGGAAACCGGACTCGTCTGCATGGTCGGGCACACGCGGCGCTTCAACCCGTCGCACCAGTGGGTCCACAAGCGCATCAAGGCGGGCGATCTGTCGATCCAGCAGATGGATGTGCAGACCTATTTTTTCCGGCGCAGCAACATGAACGCCAAAGGAGAGCCGCGGAGCTGGACCGATCATCTGCTGTGGCACCATGCGGCTCACACGGTTGACCTCTTCCAGTATCAGACCGGTGAGAAGGTGGTCGTCGCCCACGCGGTCGAAGGGCCGCATCATCCGGAGCTCGGCATTGCGATGGACATGTCGATCCAGCTCAAGACTGAAGGCGGAAAGATCTGTACACTGTCACTCAGCTTCAACAATGACGGGCCGCTCGGCACCTTTTTCCGCTATATCTGCGACAACGGCACCTACCTGGCGCGCTATGACGACCTGGTGACCGGACGCGATGAAGTCATCGACGTCACCAAGGTCGATGTCTCGATGAACGGTATCGAGCTTCAGGACCGCGAATTCATCGCAGCGATCCGCGAAGGGCGCCAGCCCAACAGCTCGGTTGCCGACGTTTTGGCCTGTTATGAGGTTCTCCATCAACTGGAAGAGGGAATGCGCGCGTGAAAACGGATGTCGTCATTGTCGGGGCCGGTCCGGCCGGCCTGATGCTGGGCCATCTCCTGCACCGCGCGGGAATCAGCGTCGTCATCCTCGAGAACAAATCCGCAGACTATGTCCTCTCGCGCATCCGCGCGGGCGTGCTGGAAAAGGTGACCATCGATCTTCTCGACGAGCTGGATCTCGGCGCGCGGATGCACAAGGAGGGCCTGGCGCACAAGGGTTTCTTCCTCGCCGATGGTGACCGGCTCATCCACATCGACCTGCAGGCGCTGACCGGCCACGCCGTCATGGTCTATGGGCAGACCGAAGTGACGCGCGATCTGATGGACGCCGCCGCCTCGCGCGGACTTGAAGTCATCTATGAAGTCGAGAACGTCGCGCTTCACGACATCGAAAGCGACGCGCCGCATGTCACCTTCCGCAAAGACGGCGCGGATCACCGCCTCGACGCCCGTTTCATCGCCGGATGCGATGGATTTCACGGCCCGTCGCGCCAGGCCATTCCGGACAGCGCGGGCAAGGCGTATGAAAAGATCTACCCGTTCGGCTGGCTGGGCATTCTGGCTGACGTTCCGCCGTGTGCGGACGAACTGATTTATGCCACCCATGATCGCGGCTTTGCGCTGGCCTCGATGAGATCGATGACGCGTTCACGCTACTACGTCCAGGTCGATCTGTCCGAGCGGCTGGAGGACTGGCCGGACGAACGGATCTGGGACGAACTCCGCCTGAGGCTCGGCCCGGAAGCCAGCGAACGCATGACGACCGGTCCATCCATCGAAAAATCGATCGCCCCGCTGCGCTCGTTCGTCTTCGAACCCATGCGCCACGGCAATCTGTTCCTCGCCGGTGACGCCGCCCATATCGTCCCGCCGACCGGCGCCAAGGGGCTGAACCTCGCCTCGTCGGATGTGGCCTATCTCTCGCGCGCCCTGATTCGGTTCTTCAAGGACGGGCGCCGCGACGGCATCGACACGTATTCACAGACCGCACTCGCGCGCGTCTGGAAGTCGGAACGCTTCTCCTGGTCGCTGACGATGCTGATGCACCGTTTCCCGGAAGGCGGAGACTTCGGCCGGCGGATGCAGATCGCCGAGCTCGAATACATTGCAGGCTCAACGGCCGCCCGCACCGTGATCGCCGAAAACTATGTCGGCCTGCCGCTCTGAGCTCCGCCCTCGTCGGCAGCGGCCGGACCGCAAAGCGAGCTGAGCCCCAAACAGGAAAAGCCCCCGAAAACCTTTCGGTTTTCAGGGGCTTGTTTGGGTGCGGGAACAGGATTTGAACCTGTGACCTTCAGGTTATGAGCCTGACGAGCTACCGGACTGCTCCATCCCGCGTCAAAACTGTCTGTGCATTGAAGAGTTGCCCCTTCGAAACACAAAATCCGGCCTGCCTTGCGGCGGGGGCCGGACGAAGCCGCAATGACCTGTCCGGATCATGGCGGCCAGTCGCCCGAAAGCGACCAAACGGTGTAAGTGAAAGATGTCTGCAAGAAGATTTCGCATTTGACTGGGCTCTGCAGACCCGGCAGCGACCTACTCTCCCACGCCTTAAGACGTAGTACCATTGGCGCAAGGGGGCTTAACGACCGAGTTCGAGATGGGATCGGGTGGGGACCCCCTGCCATAACCACCAGGTCGGCGGAATCCAGTCAGGGATGCGAATACCAACAATGTCTGTACAAAGATCATGTCGTGGAAAGCCTGCGCTTTCAACTACACATGAATTAAAGAGATCAAACCTATCGAGCAATTAGTACTGGTTAGCTTCACACCTCGCGGCGCTTCCACATCCAGCCTATCGACGTCCTGGTCTTGGACGGCTCTCAAGGGAAACCTGGTTTTGAGGTTAGTTTCCCGCTTAGATGCTTTCAGCGGTTATCTAGTCCACACATAGCTACCCTGCAATGCGGCTGGCGCCACAACAGGTCCACCAGAGGTGTGTTCATTCCGGTCCTCTCGTACTAGGAACAAATCCTCTCAAGTTTCCAACACCCACGGCAGATAGGGACCAAACTGTCTCGCGACGTTCTGAACCCAGCTCACGTACCACTTTAAATGGCGAACAGCCATACCCTTGGGACCTTCTCCAGCCCCAGGATGTGATGAGCCGACATCGAGGTGCCAAACGATGCCGTCGATATGGACTCTTGGGCATCATCAGCCTGTTATCCCCGGAGTACCTTTTATCCGTTGAGCGATGGCCCTTCCACTCGGGACCACCGGATCACTATGACCGACTTTCGTCTCTGCTCGCTCCGTCGAGCTCGCAGTCAGGCAGGCTTATGCCATTGCACTCATCGAGCGATGTCCGACCGCTCTGAGCCTACCATCGCGCGCCTCCGTTACACTTTGGGAGGCGACCGCCCCAGTCAAACTACCCGCCACACAGGGTCCCTGACCCATCCAGGGTCGAGGTTAGACATCAAAGAAAACAAGGGTGGTATTTCAAGGTTGGCTCCACTCCAGCTGGCGCCAGAGCTTCAAAGCCTCCCACCTATCCTACACATATTTTCTTTAATGCCACTGTGAAGCTGTAGTAAAGGTTCACGGGGTCTTTCCGTCTGACCGCGGGTACCCCGCATCTTCACGGGGAATTCAATTTCGCTGAGTCTATGTTGGAGACAGTGGGGAAGTCGTTACGCCATTCGTGCAGGTCGGAACTTACCCGACAAGGAATTTCGCTACCTTAGGACCGTTATAGTTACGGCCGCCGTTCACCGGGGCTTCAATTCAATGCTTGCACATCTCCTTTTAACCTTCCGGCACCGGGCAGGCGTCAGACCCTATACGTCGCCTTGCGGCTTCGCAGAGCCCTGTGTTTTTGATAAACAGTCGCAACCCCCAGTTTTGTGCCCCTCAGACCTGGTTGCCCAGATTGAGGCCTCCTTCTCCCGAAGTTACGGAGGTAATTTGCCGAGTTCCTTCAACATAGTTCTCTCAAGCGCCTTGGTATGCTCTACCAGTCCACCTGTGTCGGTTTAGGGTACGGTCTCATTGGGAGGCTATTTCCAGGGACTACCAGGCCGCGCTAACAATCCAGTCAGCTCGCACGGCTTTCGCAATCCGTCACTCATCCCATGGCCCACGAATATTAACGTGGTTCCCATCGACTACGCCTTTCGGCCTCGCCTTAGGGACCGGCTAACCCTGCGAAGATTAACTTTACGCAGGAACCCTTGGACTTTCGGCGAGAGGGTCTCTCACCCTCTTTGTCGCTACTCATGTCAACATTCTCACTTCCGATACCTCCAGCAAACCTCACGGTTCACCTTCATCGGCTTACGGAACGCTCCGCTACCACTCTTTCGAGTCCGCGATTTCGGCGCATAACTTTAGTCCCGATACATTTTCCGCGCAGGATCGCTTGATCAGTGAGCTGTTACGCTTTCTTTAAAGGATGGCTGCTTCTAAGCCAACCTCCTGATTGTCTCTGCAATCCCACATCGTTTCGCACTTAGCTATGACTTGGGGGCCTTAATCGGCGGTCTGGGTTGTTTCCCTTTTCACGACGGACGTTAGCACCCGCCGTGTGTCTGCCACGCATAACTTGTGGGTATTCGGAGTTTGAGAAGGTTTGGTAATCCGGTAAGGACCCCTAGCCCATTCAGTGCTCTACCCCCCACAGTCTAAATCGTGACGCTCTACCTAAATAGATTTCGCGGAGAACCAGCTATCAGCAAGTTTGATTGGCCTTTCACCCCTAGGCACAGGTCATCCGAGAATTTTTCAACATTCAACGGTTCGGCCCTCCAGTGCGTGTTACCGCACCTTCAGCCTGCCCATACCTAGATCACTTGCCTTCGGGTCTAATGCTACGTACTCAATCGCCCTATTCAGACTCGCTTTCGCTATGCCTACACCTAACGGCTTAAGCTCGCACGCAACACTAAGTCGTTGACCCATTATACAAAAGGTACGAAGTCACTCCGAAGAGCTCCTTCAGCTTGTAGGCATCCGGTTTCAGGATCTGTTTCACTCCCCTCATCGGGGTTCTTTTCATCATTCCCTCACGGTACTTGTTCACTATCGGTCGGTAAGGAGTACTTAGGCTTGGAGGGTGGTCCCCCCATGTTCAGACAGGATTTCACGTGTCCCGCCTTACTCTTAAAGGTCTTCATTTTACGGATACGGGGCTATCACCCACTACGGCGTACCTTCCCAGGTACTTCTCCTTGTTTCAGACCAGGCCTGGTCCGCGTTCGCTCGCCGCTACTAACGGAGTCTCAATTGATGTCCTTTCCTCCGGGTACTCAGATGTTTCAATTCCCCGGGTTTGCTTTTTAACCCTATGTATTCAGGTTAAAATACCTCACTGTTGAAATGTCAGACACATCGAGCGCCGAAGCGCTCGAAATATCCAACATCTCGGAGGTGGGTTTCCCCATTCAGAAATCACCGGATCAAAGGGTGCTCTCGCCTCCCCGGTGCTTATCGCAGAGTGCCACGTCTTTCATCGCCTCTTACCGCCAAGACATCCCCCGGATGCCCTTTTGACGCTTGATCTCATGAAATCCATGTGCAGTGGAAAGCGCAGAACGCTCCACGTTACATAGATCTCTGTCAGACTATTTGTTGGTTTCTTGCAGACTGACCCTTTGCATGCCGGCGTTACCGCAGACACGTTATCGGCTGAAGCAAACACGCACGAGACCTTTGCAGGTCTGCCTGGCGCGTTGCCGGATCAATCTTTCCCTTACGATGACAAATATCCCGGAGCCAAAAGCTCCGGAAACGGATAAACTTCTTTCGTTCGTGTGCGGAAGGTTGGTGGAGCCTAACGGGATCGAACCGTTGACCTCCTGAATGCAAATCAGGCGCTCTCCCAGCTGAGCTAAGGCCCCGAACCGGGCATCCAACAGCGCGCTCCCGAACCTGACTGTGCAGGCTTCGATGGTGGGCCGAGGAAGAGTTGAACTTCCGACCTCACGCTTATCAGGCGTGCGCTCTAACCACCTGAGCTACCGGCCCCTGACCGGCAGCCCGATTGAGCGACACAGCCAAAGTCGAAGACAGGCGACGCTAGGCGCCCGCGGGGCTCGCAAATGCGACCCGGACACTTGCGTGACCAGGCCTACGAACGAAGGAAGAGAAACGAAGACGGCGTGAAAGCCGCATTCTGTTTTGTCTTTCCGAAGAAAGACTATGTCTGAAGAGCGTCAGAGTTTCGCGTGAGCAAAACAATCTGAAGCATCCTTAGAAAGGAGGTGATCCAGCCGCAGGTTCCCCTACGGCTACCTTGTTACGACTTCATCCCAGTCACTGATCCTACCGTGGCTCGCTGCCTCCGAAGTTAGCGCACGATCTTCGGGTAGAACCAATTCCCATGATGTGACGGGCGGTGTGTACAAGGCCCGGGAACGTATTCACCGTGGCATGCTGATCCACGATTACTAGCGATTCCACCTTCATGCCCTCGAGTTGCAGAGGACAATCTGAACTGAGACAGCTTTTTGGGATTATCCCATTGTCACTGCCATTGTAGCACGTGTGTAGCCCTACCCGTAAGGGCCATGAGGACTTGACGTCATCCCCACCTTCCTCCGGCTTACCACCGGCAGTTTCCTTAGAGTGCCCACCCAAACGTGATGGCAACTAAGGATGAGGGTTGCGCTCGTTGCGGGACTTAACCCAACATCTCACGACACGAGCTGACGACAGCCATGCAGCACCTGTCACCGGACCAGCCGAACTGATGGACACCATCT
>VMTE01000034.1 GCA_013791775.1 Hyphomonas sp. | reverse complement strand
GCCGGTGACGACAGCTGTTCCACTCGACGGCGTGGTGACCGAGACGATGGTCAGGGCGCCGCTTTCGGGGTCACTGTCATTGGTACGCGGATCGAGGGATTTCGCGGTGTTGGAGTTTGTGGATGTCGCGTCGTTCACCGCAATGGGGGGTTGATTCGGTGGAGGGGCGGTGACGATCTGCACCAGATTGTCCGAGGCATCGTATGTGAAGGTCGTCACAGTGCCATCAGGATAGGTCCGTGCTGTCACTCGGCCTTGTGCGTCGTACGCATAGCCAACTGATTGAGCGAGAGCCGGAGCAGAAACCGTAATCCCCGGAAGGATCGACAGGGCCGCAATTGCCAAACTGCTGCGGAGGAAGCTGAGCCGCATGTCGATCTCCGTGATGTCAGCCGAACAGGTACCACGGCGAAGAAACCTGTTCAACGCAAAGAAGTCGAAATCAGAGGATTTCCAGGAGGCAGACAATGCTACAGGGAACGGCAAGAAGTGCCTGATCGATAAAAATCAACGCCTGTCGGCAAAGCGAAGTATGTATAAAAGACAATATAAACAGGTGCTAAAGGGGTTCGCTTGTGAAGAGCTGCCGACAGTTTTGCAATCAGACGTCTTACCAGTCACAAATGAGTGCGGTCTGAGACATCAACTGCGAGTAGCCGGAACAATTTGCGCGGCCTGTAGGCTCTGCTGATGTCAGGCGACTGTTCTCGATGCCTGCCTGCAGCAGTCTATCGATGATTCTCAAGGCGATCAGCTTGTTCTCCATCATGAAGGGTCGTGCCTAGGCATCCGGTGTGCGCGGAAAGATCAGTAGGCAGAGCAATCGCGCGGATGTATGGCGATCAGCATCGCCAGTGCGGTACCCGGCAGCACCGAGCGAGCTTTGGAATTGCACATTGTTTGAGAAGTTCCGATCAGATTTCACTTGTCCGGAGACCGCTTCTGAAGTTCAATCACGGCGAGTACGAAATCGTTGGGTCAGATCGGCGTCGGCGTGAAGCAGCACCGGTCAATGTTCAGGACAGTGAGGCGGGAATGGGTATTTCAAGGTTGGTTCGGCGTGTCCTGGTCCTTGTATTTGCGGGGGGGGTGTGGGCGGCCGGGGGCAGCAGCGCGCAGCCCGCCCAGACGGCCAAGGATATGGAAATCAACTGGAACGTCCGTCAGGCGACCGACAGCCGCCTGACGATGCTCGATGTGAGTCTGATGGGTGACAGCATTGACCCGGATACCGGTGGTCTGAACTTCTCCCACACCGATGTTTCCATCCCTGGCAATTTCGGGCTTGAAGTCGCTGTTCGGCGGAACATGTCGCAAGGCTGGAAGTATCACAGCTCGGTCAGCGCCGAATTTGGGAACTGGTGGCTTGAGGTTCCGAAGGTCACGCAGCTCATTCCTGAAGAAGGCGTCACGGCTTTCGCCTGCGCGAACCAGCAGCAGCCGGAAACGATCTCGATTACGATCAATGGCTCAAGCGGCGGCGAGCCGGTCGAGGTCCAGGTACCGTACCGCGACTATTCCGATGGCCTGCACCTGCATGTACCTGGGCAGGGATCAAAGATGATCCTTCGGGAACTGACGGGTACGCAGTGGGCTGCCGGGACGGCCATGGCAACAGCTGACAACTGGATCTTCAAGTGCCGGGCGCCATCGGCGAACACTCTCACCTATGAAGGGCTCACCGCTCATTCTCCATCGGGCGACGAATACATTTTCGACCGGGTCGAGTTCGTCAAGGCGCCTGACGGTGTCGCGCGCAATCAAGGCTCGTTCGGGCGGACCTACTTCACCCTGCTTGCTACGCAAGTGACGGATGCAAGCGGCAACACTGTCAGTTACAACTATGACAACCTGAACCGCCTTACGAGCATTTCGGCGAGCGACGGGCGACTGATCACACTCAGCTATTCCGGTTCGTCTAAACTGATTTCCAGTGTCACGGCCAATGGCCGGACCTGGAACTATGCCTATGCGCCGGGCCCGCAACTGTCGCAGGTGACATTGCCCGACTCCAAGACATGGACCTTCGATCTTGAGGGAATGGCCGTGACGCCGGAGCCGGGTTCATGCTCGACGTCCGACCGGACGCTCACGGTGACGCACCCCTATGGCATGACGGGCACATTCGTCCTTTCAGAAACGAAACACTGGAAAAAGATCTCGGTCCTGAAGAACCTTGCCGGCATTTGCTACGGGACCGACATTGAGCAAGGCACCCTGGATTGGCCCTACTTCGAGACGATGTCGGTCAAGAGCAAGACGCTCAGCGGCACGGGATATCCCTCGTCGACATGGAACTGGGCTTACGAGGGATGGAACGGGCAGGGTTACCAGACGGCCGGTGGGGAGCAGAAGTGGACGGAGATGACTGATCCGCTCGGGCGCAAGACGCGCTGGTTCCACAGCCGCGTGCACGACGGGAGCGAAAACCAGCTCGAGAAAGTCGAGGCGCGGTCGGGCACGACTGTGCTCAGCACCGTGACGAACAGCTTCGTCTCGGAAACGGGCATTGGTACGACATATATTTTTGGCCCAACGGCGAAGCTGGGCCAAGGCACTCCGCGTCATCCGGCTGGGGCCGTGACGGTGCAGGACGGCGACACCTACACCTCGACCTATGCTTACAACACCGATCAGGCCTCCGCGACCTACAGCTTTGGTTATCCCACCAGTGTCAGCGCCTCGACCAGCACGAGTACCTCTCCGCGTACGACGGTCACGGCCTATGAACACAACAAGACCAAATGGGTCCTCGGACTGCCGGTCAGTACGACGATCAATGGCCGCCTGACCGATGAGTTCGGCTATGACACGCTGGGGCGCCGCATCTGGGCGAACCAGTTTGGCACGCGGATCGCGGATTATAGCTACCACACAGCGGCAGGATATATCGGCGCGTTGCACTGGGTCGAGGATGCGCTCGATCGCCGGGTCTATGCGCTCAACTGGAAGCGGGGCACGCCGCAGCAGGTGACGCGCGCGGACGGCACCTCGGTCTATCAAACGGTCGATGACAATGGCTGGATCCAGTCGATCACCGGCGGGCGCGGGTTCGTCACCGCGTACACCCAGGACAATATGGGCCGCCTCACCGGCATCACGCCGTCCCGCACGCAGCAGACCTGGAACGCCGCCACCATCGGCTACACCTGGGGCGCCAACCCGGTGCAGACGATCACCAGCGGTAATGCCGAGACGCGCGTGACCTATGATGCGATGCTGCGGCCGATCGAGGTGCGCACGCGCGATACCGGTACCGGCTGGCTCTCTCACAACAAGACGGCGTTCAATGCGCTGAACGAAGTCACGTTCCGCTCGTTCCCCAGCGCGACGGCGAACCCCACGACCGGTGTAGATATCGCCTATGACATGCTCGGCCGTGTGACCTCCGAAACGGAAAACGTCGCGCCGTACGCCTCGACGAGCTATGCCTGGCTCAGCCAGCATCGCAAGACCGTGACGGATCCGATCAATGCGGTCACGACAATGTACTTCACTGGGTACGATGGCCCCGGCAGCGAGGAGATCAAGAAGATCGTCCAGCCGGAAGGCATCACGACCGAAATGACGCTGAACATCTGGGGCGAGATCGAGCAGGCGCGCCAAACGGGCACCGGCACCTGGCCGGTCGACCAAAGCCACTACTATTATTACGACACGCGCCGCCGCCTCTGCCGCTCGCGCGCGCCGGAAGGCGGGGACACGCTCTATGGATATGATATTGCAAGCCAGCTGACGACGCAGCAGAAAGGCGCAGGCTCCGGCACGGCCTGCACGGCGCCGTCGGGCACGCAGTTGGTGACCATGGGCTATGACCTGCGCGGGCGGATGACACTGCGAGACTTCGCGGATGCGAATACACCGGACATCGCTTACACTTATGACCCTGATGACAATCCGCTGACGGTCAATCGCGGCGGCGTGAACTGGACCTACGCGTACAATGAGCTGAGCCTGCCGATCTCGGCGACGCTGGCGCTGGACGCGCGCACCTATGCGCAGGGCTACACCTACTCCAACGCCGCTGCGCTGACGGGCTATACCCTCTCCTCCGGCAAGGCGGTGACGCAGGGCGTGGACGGGCTCGGCCGGGTGACGAGCGTGAGCGTCGATGGCACGGGGATCGCGAGCGGTCTCACCTATCACCCGAACGGTTCAGTGGCGGGGCTCACCTATGGCAATGGCCAGGTGTTCAGCCAGACGCTGACGGCGCGCCAGCAGACGGACCGGTTGCGGAGCGTGCTGGGCGCGGAGCTGCCCGTGGATCTCACCTACGCCTATACGGCACGCTCACAGATCGCCTCGGTCAACGATCAGACGCCTGCCAATATCGACCAGACGTTCACCTATGACGGGATCGGGCGTCTGACGGCGAGCACGGGGCCGTGGGGCAATGGCGTGTTCCAGTATGACGGGCTGGGGAATATCCGTATGCGCCTGGTGGGCACACGGGCGCTCTACATGGGGTATGATGCGTCTAACCGGCTTTTCCTTCATACGGACACGATTCACGGGGCACGCGGGCTCAGTTACGATGCACGTGGAAACGTAACCCAGATCGGCACGGTTTCGTTCGGATATGACAGTTCGGACCAGCCGGTATCGATGACGCGCGCGCCGCCATCGGATGTGCCTGACGTGACAAGCTTCACCAGCGTCGGGGCGGCCCTGATCAATGGGGTGGTGACGAGTGGCCAGCGGCTAGTATCGCCGGACGGAAACTACAGCGCCGCGCTGACGCATAAGGGCGAACTGCTGATCTATTACCAGAACAAGGTGATCTGGCGTTCCGACATACGCACGGAGACCGGCAGTTACACGATGTACGCGCAGGGGGACTGCAACCTGGTGATATACAATGCCAGTTCGCAGCCGGTCTGGCACACGCATACGAACTGTCCCTCCTCGACGACCCTGTTTCAGATGCAGGCAGACGGTAACCTGGTCCTGTACAGGAACGTGGGCGGCAGCTGGCAGCCCGCCTGGGATGCCGGCACTTACGGGCAAACAGGCGCGACCTCGACGGGCAGCTATACCTATGACGGGCACCTGCGGCGGGTGAAGCAGGTTGTCGGCGGGGTTACCCGTTACTCCGTGTACGATGCGGGCGGCGGGCTGATCGAGATCGACGAAGTGAGCGGGGCGAAGACGGACTATATCCGCGCCTCGGGCATGACGCTGGCGCGGATCGCGGGCAGCACGGTGACCTGGCTGCACCACGACCACCTC
>VMTE01000044.1 GCA_013791775.1 Hyphomonas sp. | reverse complement strand
TTGCCTGAACATGTTTCTCGGCCGAAGACTCTTTCGGCCCGGATTTCTGTCTCATCTTCACTCCTCGTATCAGTTACGATGAGCCAGAAATCCTCCTTAAGCAATTTGGCCGATCTGTCTCACAGTCGCTGACGGGGAACAGTCAGAAGGGTTATCTGAGTTGATCTCAGCGTTTGCCACACAATAAATGGTGTGTGTGGAAAACGAGATCGGGTCGATGCTTGGAAAATGACATCTCGCAGACGCACGCCAATTGGTCGCTCTCCCGAAGTAACGGTGGTCCGAAGAATCGGAGCGGGTCGGTCCATGCGCACTCTCATAGCCAATTTTGCTCCTTATGGCTTGAGCATTTTTCTGGGTCGATACACGGGTTCGAAGCGCGGTTCGGACGTCAAGGTTGCCCGCCTCCAGGCCAAAACCTGCGCGGCTTCACCGAACCTCCTGCCCGGAATAGAGGTCGCCGATTCCAACGTCCTTTCGGTCGAGAAGCGATGCAATCTGCGCACGCTGTTCAATTGCCAGCCATATCCCGTGAACTTCGACATCCACCAGCCTCCAGGCGTTCTCTCGCTCGATAAGGCGCCAACGCATGATCATCGGCTCCCGGAAAGGTGAGGAGACGCGCGTGGTCACGATCGAATCGCCTGGATTTCGATCACTCGATCCGACAATCTCGATCTTTGCCTGTGCGAGCTCATCCGTCCGACCGGACAGGAAGCTGACCAGATAAGCCCTGAACCGGCTCTCGAATGCCTCGATCTGTGCCGGCGTCGCGTCGCGCAGGTGCCGCCCGAGAACAAACCGCGACGTACGGCTGATGTCGATTTCTTCAACGAGCGCTGCTGCGAGCGCTCCGTCCTGCTCGGCGTGGATCGATTGGACGACGGCCTGAACGTGTTCCTCGGCTTGGGGGTTGGCGATGGCGGAAAGCGGAAACTGAACGAACAGCAGGAGAAGTGCAGCAATTCGGCGCATGGAGATCTCCGGTTTGGAAGCATCATCCTTCTCGCCCGCCACTTAAATCAAGATGGTGGCCAATGTACAAATTTGTATATTGCCAACTTGAGGACATGCGCCAAGCTGACGGTCTGCCCAAAGGCGCGCCTTACAAGCAGACGTCGGCGTGTGCTGCATGTCCGCCCACTGGCAACGCTCCGCCAGCCAATCGAAAGTGTACATATTTGTAAACTAGCCGACGGATCAGGGGCAGATCAGTCGTGTCTAAAGGCGGAAGGTGCCGTTCGGTCGCACCTATATGTCACAATCAGGAGACCCGACATGAACAAACAGATGATGACACTTTCATTCGCAGCGGTGGCTGCCCTGACGCTGGGCGCGATGGGCGTGGCAATTGCTGAAGCCCGCCCCGATAACGACGATCTCGCAGAAGCTACAGCGTTACGCGCCTCCCCTGTCAGCCTGACTCAGGCGATCGCGGCTGCAGAAGCGGAAACAAGCGCAAAGGCAATCGCGGCTGAATTTGAAGACGAGGATGGAGCGTGGACGTTCACTGTCGAACTTCTGGACGCCAACGGCGGCGAACTTGAAGTCCACATCGATCCCGAGACCGCCGCGGTGCTGTCTGTCGAACTTGAAGATCGCGACAGCACGGGTGAGGCCAAGTAGGTTCGACGAGTCCCGCCCAGATTTCCGACATAAGAGCGAAACGGCATCATGAAAATTCTGCTCGTCGAAGACGATGTTGTCACCCGTGACTATGTGGAATCCGGCCTCATCGGCGCAGGACATCTTGTTGATGCGACCGCCGACGGGGTCGATGGTCTGACCCTCGCAGCGCGAGGCAGCTATGGCGCAATCATTCTTGACCGGATGCTGCCAGGGATGGACGGACTGGCCATTCTGAAGGCCATCCGGGCAGCCGGCAGTATTGCGCCTGTCCTGTTTCTCACAGCCATTGGCGGCATAGATGACAGGGTAGAAGGCCTGGAAGCGGGCGCCGATGACTACCTTGTCAAGCCGTTTGCGTTCTCGGAACTCGCCGCGCGGCTCGCCGCTATCGCGCGGCGGCCTGCCCGGATGACCGAACAGACAAAGCTCACCGTCGGAGACCTCGAAATGGACCTCGTACGGCGGGCAGTGATGCGCGGCGGAATCCGGATCGAGCTCCTCGCCAAGGAGTTCGCCTTGCTGGAATATTTTATGCGGTCCGAAGGGCGTGTCCTGAGCAAGACGATGCTTTTGGAACATGTCTGGGATTTCAATTTCGATCCGCAGACCTCTGTCGTCGAAACGCATATCAGCAGGTTGAGAGCCAAGATCGACAAGCCGTTCGAGACGGAGCTCCTGCACACGATCAAGAATGTGGGATATACACTTCGTGCTTAGTATGGACCTTTTGCGCGGCACATATTTCAGGTTCGCCCTCGCACTGACTAGCCTGTTCGTGCTGTCGAACCTTGTCGCAGGCTGGATTGCCTTCCAATCGATTCATCATGACCTCGACGGCCGTGTCGAACAGGCTGCCGCACTCATGTCGGCGCAAGTCCTGGATACCTATGAGGCGGATGGCCAAGACGCGCTACTGGCAGATGTCGAAGCGCGTGCCGCAAGCCTGGACCCGGAAGACGACATTGTCTGGCTCGGCAGGTCCGATGGGACATACTTGGCCGGACACCCCCTCCCGGATCCCGGCGCGCTTGGCGACGGCGATGTTACAGGAACCCGTCTGGGTCAGGACGATGATGACACCTACCTGCTGATCAGCAGACGGTTTGACGATCTCCGGCTGATCACCGCCAGGAGCTATGAAGAAACCGACGACATCGCAAGCACGATCCTGAAAGCCTTTGGCGGCGCAACTTTCTTTGTGTCAGCGCTTGCCGGACTGGCCGCCATAGTCCTGTCCCGCAATGGGCGCGCCCGAATTGATCGTATTTCGAGCGTTCTGCGCAAGGTCGCCTCTGGCGACATGAAGCGCCGGATAGACACCAGAGGACATCAGGACGATCTTGGCTTACTGTCTGAGCGTATCAACGAAGCGCTCGGCCAACTGGAGGCCACGGTATCGGGTATCAGACAGGTCAGCGCCGACATAGCCCACGATCTGCGAACGCCCATAAACCGGCTCGGTATCCAGATTGAACGTCTACGGAGTGAATCGGAATCGTATCCCAATCTTGAGGCGCATCTTGATCTGGTGACCGACGAGATTCGACAGATTACCGCGACCTTTGATGCACTTCTGAGAATCTCTCAGATCGAAGCCGGCGCGCGAAAGGCCAAGTTTCGGGCGGTGCCGCTTTCAGAGGTGGCTGCTGCACTCAGCGACGTGTACACTGCCGTCGCCGAGGATTCCGATCAGGTTCTGTCGGTATCCACTTTTGCCAATACCGATACGCTCGTGTTCGGAGATCGGGATCTGCTCATCCAGCTGGGGGCCAATCTGATAGAGAACGCCATCCGGCATGCAGGGCCAGGCGCCAAAATCTGGCTTGAGACCGGCTCCGGGCACAATGGCGTCTGGATGAGTGTTGGCGACAACGGCCCGGGGATCCCGCCGGAAGAACATGAACGGGTGCTTGGGCGCTTCTACCGGCTGGACAAATCCCGCCACACACCCGGCTCCGGCCTCGGGCTTGCCCTGGTGGAGGCCATCGCTGACTTGCATGGTGCATCGCTCCGCCTCAGCAATGCGAATCCGGGCCTTCTGGTTCGCGTTGACTTCGCCAGGTTTGATGAAGCCCTCAGGTCCGATGCACGTTGACCGCCCGGCTCATCTGATGACAGTTGGAGCGATCCGGTGCGACGCCCTGATTTCAAGAGTGAGGACATCAACATGAAATTCGTGACGATGATCCCGATGCTGGTTGCCGCATCGGCCTGCGCGATTCAGCCAACGCCCTATTCCCCGCCTGACATTGCGATTTCAGGCGCTTTACTCGCGCAGGCCGCGGGCCCAGAAGGCGTTGTCGACATCGCGCATCCGCTTTCAGCCTACGACCTCGCGAGTATCGCGATCCTGAGCAATCCTGATCTCAAGGTCGTTCGCGCGCAGGAAGGTCTCGCCGGGGCGCAATTGTTTGCCGCCGGGCTTCTACCAGATCCCACTCTTGGTCTTGGCGCCGATTTCCCGATCAACGGTGTCAACACAGTGATTGCTCTTACCTCATCACTGGGGCTCGATCTGGCAGCCCTATCGACACGGCCCGCCCGCGTCGACGCAGCGAAAGCCAACGCCGCAAGCGTCAGGCAGGACGTTCTGTGGACGGAGTGGTTGACCCGCCAGAATGCCAAACTTCTGGCCACCCGAATTTCCTGGCTGGAAGGCATCAAACTCAAAACGACAAGCTATCGGCAAATCGCCGATCAGGATCTTGACCGGGCCATCGCTGCGGCTGCGCGCGGCGATATCGCGGCAATTGAAGTGGATGCGCGCCGGCTTGCCGCTGCCGACGCTTCGGACCGTGACCGCTCTGCAGAAAACCAGCTCGCCGCCGCACGGCTTGATCTCAACCGCCTGCTTGGCATTGCACCAGACGAAATCATCCGCCTGCAGGCGCCGTCCGCCACGGAGGCTGGCATGCCAGCTGCAGAATCACTCTTCAAGACAGCCTTGGATGCTCGGGCGGATTTGCAAGGCCTGCGCGAAGGACTTGCCGCCGCAAATGCCGGACGGGCAGTCGCAGACGCTTCGCGCTTTCCCCTGCCCGGCATTTCGCTCAATGCCGGAAGGGACACCGGCAACCTCCGAACACTGGGGCCGGCTGTAAGCTTCACCCTGCCAGTCTGGAACCGGGCGCGCGGCGATCAGGCTGTAGCGCAGACAAATCTCCAGGTGCTGGAGGCTCAGTATCAGGCCCGTGCCGAAACAGTTCGGGCAGATATCGGCGCTGCTTTGACCGCTGTAAGCATTGCCCGGCGCCAGCGCGCCGACGTCGTCCAGGATCTGGCCGGCATTTCCGATCAGGCCGCCCGGGCCGAAATAGCTGCCCGACGCGGAGATGTGTCGGAGACGTCCGCAGCCGCGACTCGGCTGACCGCACTCGACAAAGAAATTCTCGCGGATTCACTCGCGCTCGCCGCAGCAGAATCTGCGATCGCGCTCGAAACGGCAATCGGCCGGCCAATGGAGATATTTGAATGAACAAAGCTCTTGCCCGGATGCTGCCTGCGGCGGCCTTGCTGTTAATTTCTGCGTGTTCCAAAACACCTGAACCAGCCGCACCCGAACCGGTCGCGCGGGTCGTCACAACACCGGCCGAACGCGGCGATCTGCCGATCACGGTGAACGGTTTTGGCACAGTCGAATTTGATCCGGCGCGCCAGCAGGTCCTGGCGACCCAGATCGAAGCCCGCGTGACGGATATTCTTGTCCAGCCCGGCGCGCGCGTTGAACAGGGAACGGTTCTGGTCCGGCTTACCCCGTCATCCGCCTCTGGCCTCGATCTTTCCCGCGCACGGACCGATGCCAATGCCGCTGAGGCAGAACTCCAACGACAGAAACGCCTACGCGATGACGGTCTTTCAAGTGACGCTGATGTCGAGCGGGCGCAGCTGGCCGCGAGGGACCTCGCGGCACAGGTCGGAACGCTCAACCAGAATGCCGGCGCCATCCGGGAGGTGCGGGCGCCTCGCGAAGGCATTGTTGACACGATCATGGTTTCGGCTGGCGACGTGGTTGCGTCCGGCAGCCCGCTGGTTCGCGTCTCCGCACCCGATGCGATCCTGACCCGCATCAACCTGGAACTCGAAGATGCAACCCGGCTGTCGCCCGGCGACCCCGTCCACCTTGAAGGACTCGATGGGGGAAGCCAGATTGCTGATGCGACAATCACGACTATCGACCTGCGGGTTGATCCCCAGACACGAATGACCGCGATCCTCGTGCCGGTTCCGCCCGGAAACGGATTCCTGCCCGGAGAAGCAGTCCGCGCCGCGGCCGTTGCGGAGATCCGGAAAAATGCACTCCTGGTTCCGCTGAAGTCCATATTCACCGACGAACAAGGCGCCTTTGTCTTTGTCGACATGAACGGAGCGGCGGCTCGCCGCCGGGTCAAGACCGGCGCTTCAGGCAGTGATCTGGTGGAAATCATCTCGGGCCTATCGGACGGAGATCACGTTGTATCCGAGGGCGGTGCGATCCTGTCCGATGGCATGAAACTGGACACTTCACCGGCCGTACAAACTCCCTCAGGAGACGGAGAATGAGCCATTGGCTGGGCCGGCAGGCACGATTCATTCTGGCCGCTTTCCTGCTCCTGACCGCCGGCGGAGTCTTCGCACTGACGCATTTGCCGGTCAGCCTTTTCCCGACGATCCAGTTTCCCCGGATAGCCGTGGCTCTTGAGGCGGGCGACCGGCCCGTCGATCAAATGGAAGCCACGGTCACGCGGCCAGTCGAGGATGCCCTGCGTGCCGTGCCCGGCGTACGCAATATCCGGTCGCAAACTAGCCGCGGATCGGCCGAAGTCTCCGTAACGTTCGACTGGGGCGCCGACATTGTCACGGCCGCTCTTCAGTCTGAATCGGAACTCGCCCGGCTGGCACCTTCATTGCCAGCCGGATTCTTTTTCAACGTTCGCCGGATGGACCCGACAATCTTTCCCGTCATGGGCTATTCCCTGACGTCGAACACGCTGTCCCAGGTCGAACTCAGAACCTTTGCCCAATACACGCTGCGGCCCCTGCTGGCGGCTATTGACGGCGTTGTGGATGTCTCAGTGCTTGGCGGACATGAGGCAGAATTCGAGGTCCTCGTCGACCCGGCGAGGCTGCAGGCCCGGGGACTGTCCGTCGCTGACGTCGAATCTACCATTTCCGCCTCCAACATCGTCTCCGCCTCTGGCCGCCTGGAGGACCGCTCACGACTCTATCTGACGATTGTTGATGACCAACTTTCGGGTACTCGGGACATTGAGGAAATCGTACTCCGAAGTATTCCGGGCGGAGGCGTCATCAGCGTGGCGGACGTGGCCGATGTAGCCTTATCGATTGCGCCAAACTGGACGCGCGTCACCGCGGATGGCCGAAGCGCCGTACTGGTCAACATAAGGCAGGCGCCCGATGCCAATTCCCTTGCTCTAACCTCTGGCGTCAAGGCGGCGCTGGCGAGGGAGACGTCCGGCTTTCCCAAGGACCTGACGATCACCCCCTATTACGACCAGTCCGACCTTGTCGTGTCGGCCGCTGGAAGCGTGCGCGATGCCATTCTAATCGGGACCCTTCTTGCCGGACTCGTCCTTTTCCTGTTCCTGCGCAGCCTGAGACTTGTCCTGATCGTCGCCATCCTGTTGCCATCAGTGCTTGCGGCGACAGCGCTTCTATTGATGGCGCTGGGACAGAGCCTGAATATCATGACCCTCGGCGGCATGGCAGCCGCGGTCGGACTGATCGTTGATGATATTGTCGTGATGCTGGAACACATCGCCCGGCGGCTGTCAGAGGGAACAAAAACCGTTCTGGACGCGTCCAGCGAAATGATCCGCCCCCTGATCGGATCCTCACTTGCCACGATCGTCGTTTTCACGCCGCTTGCCTTTCTCTCCGGCGTCACGGGCGGCTTCTTCAAGGCTCTGGCCATCACCATGGCGTCCAGTCTCGTTTTCTCGATGATTTTCGCAATGACTGTGGTGCCGGTTTTGGCGCGCTTCCTGACCCGGCAGCAGGACGCCGAGCGCGCCGAACGCGCCGGCGGCTGGCTGGACAGGATAGCCAATGCCTATGGCGTCCTGATGAAACCTCTGCTCCAACACGCCCGCGTTGCGTCGCTGGCGCTGGTCGCCGTCGCACTCGGAGCCGGGCTCTTCTCGTCGAGCCGGATTGCATCCGGCTTCATGCCACAGATGGATGAGGGCGGCTTTGTTCTCGACTATGTCGCCCCGGCCGGTCTCTCACTGACCGAGACCGATCGTCTGGTGACGCAGATGGAAGCCATTATTCAGTCCAACCCCGATGTTGCCAGCTATTCCCGGCGTACCGGCTTGCAGTTGGGCGGCGGACTGACCGAAGCCAATGAGGGCGATCTGTTCATTCGCCTGAAGCCTTTTCCGCGGCGCCCCATCGAGGATGTGATGGCGGATCTCCGCCGACAGGTTTCCGAGACCGTGCCGGGACTGGAGATCGAAACGATTCAGTTGATCGGCGATGTTATCGGTGACCTGACGGCCGTCCCGCAGCCCATCGAGGTCAAGCTGTTTGGCAATGACGCTGCGTCCCTATCCCGCGCCGCAGATCAGGCGCTCGCCGCGCTCGAAACGGTGCGCGGCGTCGTCGAGGTCCGGAAGTCCGATCGCACGGCGGGCGATGCGATTGTCATCACACTCAACAGGACGGCAATGGCTTTGGACGGTCTCGATCCGGCCAGCGTCAGCACCCAGATCGAAACCCTTGTCGGTGGGCGGACAGCCGGCACGATCCTTGATGGTCAGCGCAGCCTGAATATTCGCCTCTGGTCTCCGGAAGGCCTGCGCCAACGCGTTCCCCAGCTTGAAGATCTCATGCTGCGGGCCCTGGACGGGCACCTCGTACCCGTGGAACGGATCGCAAAGGTCGAGATTGTATCTGGCCAGGCCCAGTCAAGCCGTGAAAACCTGCAACCCATGACAGCTGTCACCGGACGCCTTGAAGGGCGGGATATGGGCTCAGCGATGGTTGATGTTCGCAAAGCCATGGGCTCAGTGGCCCTGCCGGCAGGCGTCCGTTATGCATTCGGAGGACTTTATGCAGAACAACAGAAATCCTTTGCGGACTTGGTGACGGTGTTCGCCGCCGCATTTTTGCTGTCCGGACTGTTACTCGTCTTCCTGTTCCGCAGCCTCGCACAAGCCGCATCCATTCTTTCCGTCGTCGGCTTATCGGTCGCAGGCGTCCTGTCAGGGCTTTACCTAACAGGAACCGAACTCAACATTGCCGCGATGATGGGACTGACAATGGTCATCGGCATCATCGCCGAGCTCGGCATCTTCTACTTCGCGGAAATAGAGGGCGATGCCGCCAGCCATGAAAGCAAGATCGAAGCCGGCAAGGCGCGCCTGAGACCGATCTTGATGTCAGCGCTCATTGCCATCCTAGCCCTGTCACCGCTTGCACTGAAACTGGGCCAAGGATCTGCGTTGCTTGCTCCCATGGCGACAGCCATCATCTCTGGACTGATTATCGGTGCGCCGCTCGTCCTGATTGCTGCCCCGCTTATCCATGCGGCACTTGCCCAAAAGTCACCGCGCCCTGCATGACCGCGAATCACGCCCGCGCCGGCCCCGTCCTCCCGCGCACGGTATGGGCGCTAGGGCTTGTCAGCCTATTCATGGATGTTTCCTCGGAAATGGTCCATGCGCTGCTTCCGCTGTTCCTCACTGGCACGCTCGGCGCGTCTGTGCTGGTCGTCGGCGCGATCGAAGGCATCGGCGAAGCAGCTGCCTCCATAGTGAAGGTTTTCTCCGGCTATGTCTCTGATCGGATCGGGCGCCGCAAGCCTTTGATCCTGCTGGGTTACGCGCTGGGAGCCTTGTCGAAACCCCTGTTTGCCATCGCAGGCGCGCCCGGCATGGTCCTCGCAGCGAGGTTTACCGACCGGATCGGCAAAGGCATTCGCGGCGCGCCGCGCGATGCCCTCATCGCCGATGTGACGCCAGCCATCCTGCGCGGACGCGCCTTTGGGCTGAGACAAAGCCTCGACACGGCGGGCGCGTTCATCGGGCCGCTTTGTGCGATCGGGCTGATGGCGCTTCTGGCAAACAATATGCGCGTCATCTTCTGGCTGGCTCTGATCCCCGGTCTAATTGCCGTTCTGCTTGTCGTGTTCCGCGTGGACGATCTGGACGCCAATGACGTCGAAGCAGCTCCTCCGCCTATCCGACTTCAAGACCTGAAATCGCTTCGCACGCCTTTCTGGCAAATTGTTGCCCTTGGGGTAGTATTCATGCTCGCGCGCTTCAGCGAGGCCTTTCTGATCTTACGGGCACATCAGCTTGGTCTACCCCTGTATCTTGCACCGCTTGTCCTGGTTGCCATGAATCTTGTTTATTCTGCCGGCGCCTATCCGGCCGGGATGCTGTCCGATCGTGTCTCCTCTTCGCGGCTGCTTACCTTCTCCCTGCTCGCCCTGATCGCCGCCGATCTGTGCCTTGCTCTTTTTGACTCCGTGATCGGCGTCTTTTCCGGAATTACCCTTTGGGGCTCACACATGGCGCTCAGCCAGGGCCTGCTATCGAAGCTCGTCGCCGATCGTGCGCCGCCGCATCTACGTGCATCGGCTTTTGGACTGTTCAATCTGTGTTCCGGGCTCTCGTTGTTGGGGGCAAGTTTGCTCGCCGGATTGCTGTGGACGACGTTCGGTGCCACCACAACCTTTCTGGCGGGAGCCGGAATTGCAGCTTTCGTCGTTCTGATGATTCCCCATTGCTTGAAATCTCCTAAGCCTCTGGATTGATGGAAGCTGCTGTGAAACTGCCTCTTGAGTCCGAAGTTCATCACCATTCGCTCCCGTGCAATCAGATCTGCAGTCGGCACTGCATAGTCAGCAGAAGGATGTATCAACGAGAAACTCCTGATGATGTTTTCAATGGCCGGACTTTTACTCTCGCAGCAGCCAGATTGCCGACTTGCTTCGTTGAAGGGATGCGCGATCCGATTGTCGGCAGAGACACTCCTCTAGTACCAGCAATGTGCGCTCTGAACGGAGTCGGCTTACCCCCACTTGTAGCGGCGGCGAAGCGTTCCACTGCGGCGACAGCGCCACTGATGTGCAATTGATTCCGTCCCGTCTTCCTCCAGTTCAAGCTACTGAATGCTTGAGTTCTGTAGGCATTGGCCGGGCCGGACGTTTCGAACGCCCCGATGTGTTACACTGTCAACAGGCGGAGCTGATGTCTGCGACAAAATTGCTCGAGGTAATTTTTTCATGCATCTGCAACCGTTTGATGCTATCTGATTTCAATGATGCCCAGTTCTGCTCCTTTCTGGATCCGGATGTTATTGGCCGCGCTCGTCGCGCTGGCCTTTGTGGCGTCGCCATTGGCGGAAAACGCTCACGCTGCAGAAACTCCTGAGATTTGCTACGCGGATCACGGTACGGATGCTGCCGCCCCGGCAGACAGGGACCGTTCGGGCGGGCACGAGCACGCAGTGCATCATTGCGGAACTTGCCATCAATATGTCTGGCGGACCGATGAGTTGCAGCCGCTCGGATTGCCCAAGGTCGCTGCCCGCTATTTTCTCGTGCCTGACAACGCGTTGCTGAACGCTCCGCCCTACGAACTCATGCGTCCCCCCCGGGCCTGAATCTCGTCTGCCATCATCGGAGAGCGACCTGCTCGACCGATACCTGCCGAGACATCAGCCTGAGGATTAATTGTTACAATGTCATTTCCATTTCGGGGCGTCCTTGCCGCCCCGGCGTTCACCTTGGCCGCATTTTTTGCGGCAGGCAGCGCCTCTGCAAGCCCTTGCATGCCAGACCATGTTGCCGCGCCGAGCGCGCTCTCTCCAGACGCGCCCCTGACGCTCGGGGCGGCGCTAAATGAAATCCGCAACACGTCTCCGGATATACGGGCCGCCGGACTTGAAGCCCGCGCGCTTAATGCCGATGCGGACCAGGCTGGTAGGTGGCTCAATCCGACTCTCAGCGCAGATTTCGAGAACTTCTCCGGCGGGGGCGCCCTGTCCGGCATCGACCAGTCCGAGACAACATTCGGTGTCGCGCAAACTTTCCGGCTGGGCAACAAGCGGGGCCTTGACGAACGCGCGGCCCGTGCCCGGGCGGCGCTCGGGACCGCTGAATGCGCGGTCATCCTGCGCGAAGCAGAACGCGAGGCAGCGCTTGCTTATGCTGATCTGGTCGCGGCGTCGGAAGCAGCAAAGCTGGCCGATGAGGCAGCAAGTCTCAGCTCAACCCTCGCAGAAACCGTCAGCAAAAGAGTCGAGGCCGGCGCCGCTGCACCTCCTGAGCTCGCCCGCGCCCGAGCAGACGCAGCGAGCCTGCGTGCCGAGGCTGCTCTGACCCAGGGCGTGGTCGAGGCGCGCGCCTATGCGCTCGCGAGTCTGTGGGGTGGAGCCGATCTGCAGTTCGCCGTTCCGGCAGAGTACGAGATTATTGCAACCGCTCAATCTGACACAGCGCCTCATCCAAGCCTGGCCGCCGCAAAGGCTGCGGTGGACGCAAGAGAGGCCGAACTCAGACGCGCCCGGGCTGCTGCCATTCCTGATATCACGCTTTCGGGGGGTGTTCGCCGGTTTGAAGCGACAGGCGATAACGCCTTCGTTGCCGGGCTGAGCCTGCCCTTGCCGCTGTTTGATCGCGGTCGTGATGCCGTTCGGGCGACCCGCTTTCGCGGCGACGCCGCGAAGGTTTCTGCCGAAGCCGTCGAGGCGCGGCTGAGGGCTGAACAGGCGGCAGCCACCGCCACCGCCCGCGCCGCGAACATGCGGCTTTCAATCCTCACGGAAGAGGCGTTGCCAGAGGCCGAAGCCGCTTTCGATGCGGCTGACCAGGGTTACGCGATCGGCCGGTTCGACCTCACTACCACCCTCCAGGCGCACGCTGCCCTGATCGACGTGCGCCAGGCCACCATTGCCGCTCGGCGCGATGCGCGCGCGGCGGACCTCTTGCTCCGTAGCCTGATCGGCGCGGCCCCCTTTGACGGAGACACACAATGATTGATCCCAAGCTGACTGGGCTGGCACTGGTGCTGGCCATCACGCTCGCCGGCTGCGGCGGCGCAAGTGAAACTGCCAGTGCAGGTTCCGCGGCGGTCGCCGGAGCGACAGCCGACGAGCACGCCGATCATGACGATCACGGCGAAGGAGAAGGCGGCCATCCCGAAGAGGAAGGCCATGCCGACGGCGAAGAGGAAGGCCATGATGAGCATGGCGACGAAGCGAACGGCGACGTTGTACTGCTCGACAAGGCTGCTGCGGCTGAAGCCGGGATCGCCCTGTCACCGGCTGAAACGGGACCGCTCAGTGAAACCCTGTCATTGCCAGCGGAACTTCGTTTCGATGCGGACCGTGTGGCGCAGGTTGCTGCTCCCGTGAGCGGTCTGGTCTCGAGACTTGACAAAGGCGAAGGCGACAAGGTCAAGCGCGGCGAACGCCTCGCGGTGTTGTCCAGCCGCGAACTCGCCGGACTGAAGGCGGACTTCCTGACGGCAAAATCCGCCGAGAACCTAGCCGCGTCGCGGTTTGCTCGTGAAGAGCGCCTGTTTGCCGACAAGATTACTTCGCAGGCTGATCTGGATGCCGCCAAAGCGGCGCTTATCAGCGCCCGTGCTGAACGGGAAGCGATGGAGAACAAACTCCACGCCGTCGGCATCAGCGATAGCGTGCTCAACGGGCTCGGCCAGGCACAGGATGGCTCTCTGGCGAGCGCAGCGCTCGTGGCCCCTCTGGGCGGAACCGTCATATCACGGAGTGTATCGATCGGCTCAAGCGTTGAGGCAGGCGGCGAGGCTTTGTTCATCATTGTCGACGACAGCCAACTCTGGGCCGATATTGCGGTCTACAAGGATGATGCCGGCGCGATTGAAACCGGCCAGCCGGTCATTCTGCGCACCCGTGATGGCTCGGCAGCAGCCCGTGGCACGATCGCCCTGATACTTCCTGTCATCAGTGAAACGACCCGCACCAGTACAGCGCGCGTAATCGTAGACAATCCGGACAGCCGCCTGCGCCCAGGCCAGTTCGTTACAGCCGAAATCTCGGTCGGCGAATCCGGCCGCACACTGCATGTCCCGTCCGATGCCGTCGTGGTTGTCGAGGACAAGCCGTCGGTATTTGTCCCGGTCGAGGGCGGTTTTGCGCCCCGGCCTGTCAAGCCGGGCCGCGCAAGCGCGGGTCTAACTGAAATCCTCGACGGGCTGGAGCAAGGCGAAAGCTTTGTCTCGTCCGGTGCCTTCACCCTGAAAGCGCAGCTTGAAAAAGACGCTTTCGGCGACGGCCACGCCCACTAAGGACACCTCACTCCATGCTGAACCTCATGCACAGAATTGCAGGCGGACGCCTGCTGGCAGCGATAGCTGTCATCGCAATGACCCTGGGCGGCCTGTTTGCCTTTCGCAGTCTGCCGGTCGACGCTTTTCCCGATCCGTCGCCCGCGCTGGTCCAGATCTTCACCGAGACCGAAGGCCTCTCCCCTGAGGAGGTCGAACGCTATGTGAGCTTTCCGATTGAAACAGCGATGTCTGGCCTGCCCAAGGTCAGCGAAATGCGGTCGACATCGAACTTCGGATTATCCGTCGTCAACATCTATTTCGAAGATGGGACCGACGTTTATTTTGCCCGCCAGGTGGTAGGTGAGCGGCTCGGAGAAGCCGCCGAATCCATTCCCGAAGGTTTTGGTACGCCCAAGATGGGACCGATTTCGACCGGCCTCGGTATCATCATGTACTTCCGGCTCGTTGACGAATCCGGCACCCGCTCGCTGATCGAGCTGCGCGAGATTGCAGACTGGATGATCAAGTACCCGCTCCAGTCCGTCGAAGGCATCACCGAAGTCCTGGCGCTTGGCGGCTATGAAAAGCAATACCAGGTCAATCTCGACCCCGATGCGCTGCTTGCTCAGGACATCCAGGTCGGGGAGGTGATTGACGCCCTGAAAAGCGCCAACAGAACGGCGGGTGCACAGTTCATCGAGCTAGGCGCAGAGCAATACACCGTTCGCGGTGTTGGTCTGGCAACGACCATTGCAGATCTCATGGAAACACCGGTCAAGACCGTCGACGGACGAACGGTACGGGTTGGCGACCTTGGAGACGTCGTCATCGGCGGCGCTGTTCGCCAGGGTATGGCCACGGCGAATGGCGAAGGCGAAGTCGTTGCAGGCCTTGTTCTCAAACTGTATGGCAGCAACACCTCCGACGTCATTGAGAACGCCAAGGCGCGCTTTGTCGAGATCAACACATCCCTGCCGGACGGCGTCCGCGCAATACCCTACTACGACCAGGGCACCCTAGTGGAGAAAGCGGCTGCGACGGTGACGACAGCGCTCTGGCAGGGTGGTCTGCTGGTTGCGATCGTGGTGTTCTTGTTCCTTGGCGGCTGGCGTCCGAGCCTGGTCGTCGTGCTCTCGATTCCCTTCTCGGTGGGATTTGCATTCATCGCGATGAGTGTTTTCGGTATCGGCGCCAATCTGATGACGCTCGGTGGGGTCGCCATTGCCATCGGCATGATGGTCGACGGCGCAATCGTGATCGCAGAGAACGTCGCGCGCGGCTTCCGAGAAAGACAGGAGGGCGAGGACAACCGAACGACAGTTGCGCGTTCGAGCGCAGAAGTGATCGCGCCGCTGATTGCGGCCGTGGCAGTGGTCATTATCGTGTTCCTGCCACTGTTCTCGCTGCAGGGCACCGAAGGCAAGACCTTCCGGCCGCTGGCGGCCTCGGCAGCGCTCGCAATGACCGGATCGCTCATCTACGCAGCGCTGATTGCACCGGCAATGGCACTGGGCCTGATGCGGCCGTCACGCTCCACACAGAACACGGGCGACAGCCGCCTGACGCGCATCGTCAAGCCGTTCGCCGCATTTTTCGTCCGACAACGGATTGCTGCTCTTGCCCTAGCAGGCTTGCTGCTGGTCGCTGGCGGCCTCGCAGCAACGCGTCTGGGGTCGGAGTTCACACCCGCGCTCGAAGAGGGTGATATCTTGCTGAGAGTAGCCATGGCACCGTCGATCTCGCTCACGGAAGCCAGCGCAACATCAACCCGTGTCGAGAAGCGGCTTATGGAAGCGTTTCCCGAAATCGATTCCATCGTCAGCCGGATCGGGCGAGGCGAAGTCGGCGCCCATGCCGACCCGGTCAACAGCATCGAAGCATTTGTTGCGCTGAAGCCCAGAAAGGAGTGGCGCAAGGGGATCAGTCCGGAAGAGTTGCGTGAGGCGATTTCGGACAATCTTGCGGAGTTCCCCGGGGTGCGGGTCAATATCGGGCAACCGATTGCCATGTCGATTGACGAACTCCTGACCGGCACCAAGGCACAACTCGCCGTAAAGATTTTTGGGCCGGACTCGGAAGTCCTGCTAGAAAGCTCGCAAGCCCTTCAATCCATCCTTCAGGAGGTTACAGGCGCGAGCGACGTCCAGGCCGACCAGATTACCGGCGCGCCGCAGCTTGTCGTGTCGCTCGACCGGGTTGCGCTTGGCCGCTATGGACTCAGCGTCAAGGAGGCGCTCGAGGCTTTGCGGTCGGGCGTCGGCGGTGCCGAGGCCGGTGTCGTCTTCGAGGGGGTCCGGCAGTTTCCGGTTGTCGTGCGTTACGACGAAGCCGACCGCGACACGCCCGCAGCCATCGGGCGCATCATCCTCGAGTCGTCCAGCGGGGCCCGCATCCCCCTGGAGAGCATTGCGGATATCCGGGAGATCGTGGGACCCCGGCAAATCACGCGCGAGAATGGTGAGCGATTTATCACTGTGCAGCTCAATGTGCGGGATCGCGACATCGGCAGCTATGTCGAGGAAGCTCAGGCGACCGTGACGGCGGGACTCGACCTACCGGCCGGGTACCGTGTCGAGTGGGGCGGACAATACGAACTGCAACAGCAAGCTAATGCTCGCTTCGCTGTCGTGATCCCGATCACGCTCGGCATCGTCTTCCTGATCCTCCTCCTGACATTCGGGCGGCTGATGTCGGCGGTGCTCATCCTGCTCAACATTCCGTTGGCTCTGACCGGCGGGGCGTTGGCACTCTGGATCGCAGGGCTACCTGTCTCCGTTCCAGCCACTGTCGGGTTCATCGCCCTGTTCGGCATCGCGCTCGGCAATGGCATGGTGCTGGTCAGCTTCATGGATGACTTTGCGAGGGCAGGCCGCAATCTCGAGGAACTCGCCATTGAGGCCGCGGGACTGCGAGCACTGCCGGTGCTGATGACAGCCGCAACAACGGCGCTCGGGCTCGCCCCGCTCCTCTTCGCCACCGGCGTCGGCGCAGAAGTGCAACGCCCGCTGGCCACTGTGGTGATCGGCGGCCTGGTGTCTTCGACCGTGCTGACCCTGCTCGTGGTGCCGGCGCTCCATCGCTGGTTTGCGCCGAGACCGGACGGGCATCACTCGCTGGTCGAGGCAAAGCACGAGCACCCTGCCGTTCCGGCGGAATAGGGATTGGCAAGGGGCGGCGCCGTTGGTGCCGCCCCGGTCGCAATAACAAAAGTCAAACCAATGAGGATTGGCCATGATGTCGACCGAAAATCCGAAGCTTAAGCCATTGACCGCGAAAGAGCATGATCATGGCAAGTCCGACAATCTCGAGCTAATCTTCTCTCTGACATGCGGCGTGTTGCTGGTCGCCGGATGGCTTGGGCCCAGGCTGGAAATCATGCCAGGATGGCTTTCCCTGACAATGCTCGTCGGGGCCTACTTCTTTGGCGGGTTCTTCGCGCTGCGTGAGGCCGCCGAAAAGTTTGCCGACAGAAAGTTCGAGATTGACTTCCTGATGCTTGTTGCGGCGGCCGGCGCCGCAATCCTTGGTGCGTGGGCGGAAGGAGCGCTCCTGCTCTTCCTCTTCAGTCTCGGGCATGCTCTGGAGCACTATGCGATGGGCCGCGCGACGCGGGCCATTCAGGCGCTGGCAGACCTCGCCCCTGACTCGGCCCTCGTCAGACGCAATGGCGAGACCGTCGAGATACGCATCGAAAATATTCAGCTTGGCGACATCGTTGTCGTGCGGTCCAACGAGCGCCTTCCGGTGGACGGGGTCGTTACCGCCGGCGAAAGCAGCGTCAACCAGGCGCCGATTACCGGTGAAAGTGCTCCGGTCGACAAACGTCCTCTATCCGGCACATCGGCTGCCGAGATCAAGGCAGCCGGGCCGGAACACAAGGTCTTCGCCGGATCAATCAACGGGAGCGGCAGTCTCGACATTTACGTCACGCGGCTCTCGTCAGAGTCTGCGCTCGCCCGCGTTGTCAAACTCGTTTCTGAAGCCGAAACTCGACAGTCCCCGACACAGACGTTCATCAAGCGCTTCGAGAAGATCTTTGTGCCGCTGGTCATCGCCCTCGCGGTGCTCACAGGGTTTTCATGGCTTTTCCTGGACGAGGCACCCTCGGAAAGCTTCTATCGCGCGATGGCCGTTCTGGTTGCAGCAAGCCCCTGCGCGTTGGCCATTGCTACTCCGAGCGCGATCCTCAGCGGTATCGCCCGGGCAGCAAATGGCGGTGTACTGATCAAGGGCGGTGCGCCGCTGGAGGCGCTTGGCCGGTTGAACGCAATCGCGTTCGACAAAACCGGCACCTTGACCATTGGCGAGCCCAAAGTCGTGGATATCGTCGCCTTCGAAGTGACCGACGAGCGCGCGCTGCTGGGGACCGCCGCCGCTGTGGAGGCCTTCAGCGATCATCCCCTCGCGCGTGCTATCGTGGAGGCGGCACGCCAGAAGGATCTTCCGAAAGGTCCGGAAGCGGAAGAGTTCCAAAGCCTTACCGGCAAGGGCGTCAGCGCGATGGTCGGAGGCGAAGTCGTCCTGATCGGCAAGCCTGCGATGTTTGACGGCGAAAGCGGTCCTGTCATGCCCGAAACGCTCGCGCGGGAGGTAGACGCCCTGTTCGATAAGGGCCGCACCATGATGGTGGTCGCGCAGGGCGGCCGCTTCCTGGGCGCCATCGGCCTGATGGACACGCCGCGTCCCGCCGCAAAACGTGTGATCGCGCAGATACACAAGCTCGGAATCACGCGGATGATGATGATCTCCGGCGACAATCACCGTGTCGCCAACGCCATCGCCCGCGATCTCGGACTGGACGATGCGTTCGGAGACCTGATGCCGGACGACAAGGTAGCAAAGATCAAGGAGCTGAGACAGCAAGGCGGCGTCGCGATGGTTGGCGACGGCGTCAACGATGCCCCGGCTATGGCGAATGCGAATGTCGGAATTGCAATGGGCGCAGCGGGCTCTGACGTCGCTCTGGAAACCGCCGACATAGCCCTGATGGCGGACAACCTCGACACACTCCCTTTTGCTGTCGGGCTGAGCCGCGCAACGAGCCGCAACATTCGACAGAACCTCTGGGTCAGTCTTGGCGTCGTCGCCATACTTGTTCCGGCGACATTGTTCGGTCTGGGGATAGGCCCGGCCATTCTGCTGCACGAAGGATCAACACTGATCGTCGTCGCCAACGCTCTGAGACTACTGGTCTACCGCGATGCGTAGGGGAACAGCCCGGCGCCCGTGTCCCCTGAAGAATGAACGCTGCGCCAAGGAGGCAGAACGCGGCGCCCAGACCATCTCAGCGGTCAGGGCGCACGCCTTCGACAGTCCAGAGCCAGACAATGGATCTCGTAATGTAGACTCCGCCATAAGCCGCATAGGCGCATCCCGCCGCAGCCGTTTCGACCCGTGTCAGCAGCCAGGCGAAGACGATCAGGCAAGCAGCGCCCGGCAACGCCAAGCGCACCGACTTGCCGAGCCTCAACCAGGCCCAAAAACGCAAAACAGCCGACGATCTCAGCCGCCGCCGCACCCACATACACAAGAAACGTCTCGCGCATATCCATCCCGCCCTAATGACCATTTCGTGCCTGTGCTGCAATCCGGAAACAAGGACGACTTCATGAAACCCATCATCCTTTTCGCCGCTATCCTCGCTCTGACCGCATGTGCCAGTTCTGCCGGGCCGACCAAACCGGTCAAAGCGTCTGAAATCGTGCAAACGACGAAAGCCTGCGGCCCCAGACCTGCCGGCCGGGTGAGATCTTTCCGGGCATCGCGGCTTGTGCTTTACCGGTCCTGCAAAGCCAGAGCAGCGTCGGCGATCGCCGAGCATGAGACAGGTGCAAATTGACCCCCGAACTCCGGTCCGCTTTCCATGAAAGGCTCTTGGCCGCCAGGACCCATTTTCAGATGAAGAATTTCGTCGCAGCTTTCTCCGAACTGGAGACCGCACACATTCTCGGACAGCAGTACCTGCTGCCTCATGTCACGGTTCACCTCTGGATGCTGCGCGTGGGGATCGCTCGCAGTGACAAGCGCGAGATCATTGGTCAAATCAACCGGCTGGCCGCCACCGTCCCAGCCTTCATCTTCGGTTGGGTGCCCGTGGGAAATACCGGCGGCGCCAATGTCTCGGCTTTCAAGCCGATGTCGGTACCTCAGACGCTGAAAAATCTGATCCCGTCGCGAAATCGCCTGCAGGTGATCAGCGTGCGGATCGCCCTCGCCGCGACCGTTGTCCTTGCCTGGCGGCTTTTTTGATTTGATGCGCACCCAGGGCCGGGTAGACTACTTCGACCTCTTATTCAGCTCCTGTACTTCCCGAAGAGGTCCACGAGTTCGGAAAATTTCTGCCTCTGGCTTTCGGCATCACCGTCGCGGATCGCTTCTTCCACGCAGTGCGCGGCATGGTTTTTCAGGAGTTCATCTTCAACCTTGCCGAGCGCGGCCTTGATGGCCTGGACCTGGGTGAGGATATCCATGCAGTACCGGCCTCCCTCGACCATGCCGGCAACGCCCCGCACCTGGCCTTCTATTCTTTTGAGCCGCGTTACAACCGATTTAGGTTGGGATTGATGCATTTGACATATACCTCCATAGGGTATAAATAGCGACTCGAGATTGGTTGGTCAACGCTCCATGCTGGACTCCCTTCGCCGCACCATTGTCGCTCTCGCCCTGCTTGCACTGGGCGCCGGACATGCTGCGTGCGCCTGCGCGGCCGTCGCGGGTGCGCAGACGGGGCGAGATGCTGTACTGTCGGTGACAGTCGGCCACACCGATCACGCTGTACAGCCGGACGCCACGCAAGACGCGCACGGTGATCAAGGTTGCGAAGATCAGCGCCATGATTGCCCCCCTTGCGCAGTCAATGCACTTCCGGCCGAGGCTCTGGCCATGGCTGGCCCCCCTTCGCCGGCCGCTATCGCCATCCTGCCATCGAGGCCGGAGACGACACCTGCCAATCTTTTCAGACTCGCCGACCAGAGAATCGAACCAGCCAGAGGTCCTCCCCGGTCCCGGCCGTCCCTCGTGACACTGAAGATCCGCCTGCAGAATTGATCCCTGATGACCTGTGCGCACGCCTCACGGGCAGCGCCGCCAATTTCATCAATCGGAGGTGCGCGCAATAACCGCCCGCTTCCTCATCGATCAATTCCATAGGACATTCTTCCCATGAAACTCTCACATCTGATCATCGCGGCAGCCTTCGGGTTTTCAGCCGCGCCTGCCTTGGCGCTTGAATCCAACAACATGGCCGCAGAAATGGACCATTCCGGAGCTTGCGGCCTGCCAATGGGCGAAGGCAAAGTCGCCGGCCTCGACGTCAAAGCGTCGAAAGTCACACTGAATCATGGCCCCATCGCCGCGCTCGGCTGGGATGCGATGGCAATGGACTTCAAGGTGGCGAAGGGTATCGACCTTTCGGCTTTTGCTGAAGGCGACCGCGTCCACATCCTGTTCGTCGAAGATACAAAGTCGGCCTCCTACCGGATTGAGGCCATCTGCGCACTCGATGCATCAGAAGGCCTGTACGAAGCTTGCATGGGCAAGATGCACGAAACCGCCATGGCGATAACCGCAAAGAGCGGGAAAGCCTGCGAGATGAGCGGCATGGATCATGGCTCAATGCCTGAAATGGACCATAGCGCCATGAAGAGCATGGACCATAGCCAGATGCCCGGAATGAAGACGGACCAGGCGACAAAACCGTCCGAAACCGAAAAGATCTCGGGCGATCACAGCCAGCACTGATGCGGTTGCCCCCTGCGTGGCCCCCCGCCGCGCAGGGACGTCCGCGCAATTGAAAAAGGCATTCTCCATGTTCACTCGACGACATCTTCTGCGGACCGCTGCCGCCGGCAGCGTGATGACCGCGTCTGCAGCGCTCCTGCCTGCCTGGGCCCGCAGCGCCAATGCAGGCAATACCGGCATATTCGAATCCCGCGGCACCGCGTTCGATCTCACCATCGGGCACAGCGCCGTGAACATCGCGGGACACACGGGTCACGCGATCACACTCAACGGGACGCTTCCCGGGCCGCTCATCCGGTTCCGCGAAGGCGAGAAGGTGACCCTCAAGGTCAATAATACACTTGATGAAGACACATCCATCCACTGGCACGGGCTTCTGGTGCCTTTCCATATGGACGGAGTCCCCGGGATATCCTTCCCCGGCATCAAGCCGAAATCGAGCTTCACCTATGAATTCGCCGTCCCACAGAGCGGCACCTACTGGTACCATTCCCATTCAGGCCTCCAGGAGCAGCAAGGCCATTACGGGCCGTTGATCATCGATCCTGCGGATGCCGATCCGGTCCAGGCAGACCGTGAGTATGTGCTGGTCCTGTCCGACTGGAGCTTCGAACATCCGCACAAGGTATATGCCCGTTTGAAGAAAGATGCGGCGGTCTACAATTTCCAGCAGCGGACCGTGGGTGACTTCGTCAGGGACGCGCGAGACAACGGTCTCGGCCCGACGCTGTCGGACCGCGCCTCCTGGGGCGCCATGCGTATGTCGCCAACCGATATTTCAGACGTCACAGCCGCAGCCTATACCTACCTCATCAACGGTCACGCGACCGAAGACAACTGGACCGCGATCTTCAACTCCGGCGAACGCATCCGCTTGCGGATCATCAATGCCTCGGCCATGACGATCTTCAATTTCCGCATACCGGGACTGCCCATGACCGTAGTTGCGGCCGACGGACTTCATGTCCAGCCCGTTGAAACTGACGAGTTCCAGATCGGAGTGGCCGAAACCTACGACGTGCTCGTCACCCCGACGCGTGCCCGGGCCTTTGCCCTTGTCGCGGAATCCATGGAACGGTCCGGTCAGGTTGTCGCCACCCTGGCGCCCGAAACGGGTCTCGTCGCAACCGCCCCCCTGCTTCGCGAACCGCCGGTTCTGACGCACCGAGACATGGGCATGGACATGTCATCGATGGATCACGGCTCCATGGCCGGAATGGATCACGGCAGTATGGCCGGTATGGACCATGGCAGCATGACCATATCCGACCCGGTTGCCCAGACCCATGACCATAGGATGGGCGTCGGTGTCGACAATGTCGCGATGGTGCGTGTCAGCCGGATCGACGAGCCGGGCCTGGGGCTCGAATCCGTCCCCCACCGGGCGCTCAGCTATTCTCAGTTGCGCAGCCTGGTGTCCAACCCCGACACGCGCGCGCCGGGTCGCGAAATGGAGATCCACCTCACCGGCAACATGGAACGCTATATGTGGTCCTTCGACGGTGTGAAGCTCAGCGAGATCACAAGCCCGATCATATTCCATGAAGGTGAACGCCTGCGCGTCACCCTTGTGAACGATACGATGATGACCCACCCGATCCACTTGCACGGCATGTTTTTCGATCTCGTCGTCGACAATACCGATCACAAGCCGCGCAAGCATACCGTAATCGTCAAGCCAGCCGAACGCCTCTCCTTCGACGTAACGGCAGATCATGTCGGCGACTGGGCGTTTCACTGCCACCTCCTCTTTCATATGCATGCCGGGATGATGCAGGTCGTCTCGGTCCTGCCACGCGGGGCGTCAGACATTGCTGACACCGGGCACACGGCAGATGCGCCGGCGCCTGCTCAGCCGTCGGAAGAACGCGCCCAACCTTACGTCCAGGTGGACAAGCAACACGAAGGACACCGCAGATGAACAGAACGCATTACCTCGCGGCCTTTCTCGTGCTTTCGCTGGGGATGGCAGGATACGCCAAGGCGCAAGACGCGCCGATCCCAGGGTCCCAGGCCGAAGCCTATTGGGACAAGGACGCATTCAAGGCGTCGCAAGATGCCCTGAAGGAGGAGCACGGCGGCGGCTCGACACTGTTCCTTCTGGCCGACCGGTTCGAATACCAGACAAATGAAGGCTTGCCTGCCCTGTTTCTCGGAGGCCAGGGATGGTGGGGAACGGACGAGAACCGGCTCTGGATCAAGTCCGAGATTGACTACGACCTGGACGCCGGACGCTTTGAAGACGCCGAAATCCAGACACTCTGGTCACGACCCATTGCCCGGTACTTCGATGTCCAGGCGGGTCTGCGCCACGACTTCAAACCCGGACCGTCCCGCACCTACGCCGTCCTGGGCGTTCAAGGACTGGCGCCCTACTGGTTCGAAGTCGACGGTGCCGTATTCCTGAGTGAGAAAGGCGACCTGTCCGGCCGTCTCGAAGCCGAGTATGAATTCCGTCTGACGCAGCGCCTCATCCTGCAGCCTCGCGCGGAACTGAACCTCGCGGCTCAGGATGTGCCGGAACTTGAAACCGGCGCGGGGATTTCGACGGCCGAAGCCGGCCTTCGCCTGCGTTATGAGATCGATCGCCAGTTCGCGCCCTATGTCGGAGTCAACTGGAAAACATCGGCCGGCGAAACGGCAAACTATATTCGCGCCCGGGGCGACGACACAGAATCCCTTTCCTTCGTTACCGGCATCCGGCTCTGGTTCTGAACCCAAACCTCTGAACATCTCTCTTGAAAGGACTTCAAATGCACTTCTCCAGACTCATCAGCGTGACCGTTCTGGCCCTGGCCATCGCCGCCGCCCCGGCCTTTGCCCATGTCAGTGTAAAGACGACCAGTATCGAAGACGCCGCTGTCATCGATACGCTGCCTGCAGACTTTTCATTCAGCTTCAGCCAGCCCGTTGGCCTGGTCGCGTTCACGATCCGCACAGACGCGGGCAAGACGGTCGACACGGGCTTCACGCCGCCAAAGGACAGGTCCGACACGTTCACCATTCCTTTGCCGGATCTCGCGCCTGGCCACTACACCCTGGAATGGCGCACGATGTCCAAGGACGGCCATCCGATGACGGGCAAATCGGCTTTTGAATTGAAATAGGGGCTTCAACCCATGCTCCTCCTGGACGCCGCAAACTTCACGACCAAGGTCCTGCTCTATGCAGCCAGCCTCGGCGGCATCGCTGCGGCGCTCCATGGAGCGCTGGGGTTGCACTCCAGCCGCCGCGCCTATCTCTGGATTGCCGCACTCGTGGCCGGCGCCGCGGCGCTGCGGCTTGTCGTCCTGAACGCACAGATGGGCGGCAGCCTGGCTTCCGCCTTTTCCTTAGACCAATTCGGGTGGACCTGGGCAGGCGGGGGACGCCCCGCCCTCGTTTTGTTCGCAGGCGCCGTCCTCCTGGTTATGTCGGCCGGGTCAAAAAATCGCGCCGTACCGCTCCTGGCCGCCGGAAGTATCAGTGCAGCCTTCGCGTTGACAGGGCACACGGCGGGGCTCGCGTCGCCGGGATTTGCCCCTTGGGTCGTGGCGGGCCACATTCTGATCGCAGGCTTCTGGCTGGGTGCGCCCGCCACGCTCTGGCCCATGACCACGACGGCGGATGCAGAGGTTCTGAGCCGCACCGAAGGCTTCAGCCGCATTGCCCGCCTGTTCGTTCCCCTTCTCTTCGCCTCTGGAGTCTATCTCTTCTGGCGGATAAATGGCGGCTTCGAGGCCGCCCTGACCACCGGATACGGACGGCTCCTTGCCGCCAAGCTCGTGCTGGCAACAATTATCCTCGGGCTCGGCGCGCTCAACATGACGCTCATCACCCGCCAGCTCATCTCCGATCCGGCCCGAGGACGCGCAGCGCTCCGGTCCACGCTCCGGATCGACACCATCCTTTTTGCGGTCATCCTCGTGCTGATTGCCGCCGCCACAACATTTTCTGGTCCAACCGAGTAAGGAGACTCACATGAAATCCATCCTGTTCAGCCTGACGACGGCCGCGATGGTCGCCCTTGCAAACCCTGCGCTGGCGCATGAAGGATCCCATCCTGAGACGGAGGGAAGCTCGCCTGTGGCGGTTGTGACCGCCTTTGGCGCGGCGCTTGATGCCGGTGATACGGCAACCCTCGCGCGCCTGCTCGCCTCAGATGTCCAAATCGCCGAAAGTGGCGGCCTCGAGCGCTCGTTTGAAGAATACCGCTCCCATCACATGAGCGCCGACATCGAATTCTCCAAGGCGGTCGAAACAACCGTGCTCGACCGGCGGGTCTACGAAGGCGCAGGTCTGGTAACGATCATGACTGAAGCTGTGTCGACCGGCACGTTTCGGGGAAAGCCCGTTAACAGCCGTCTGATGGAGACCATGGTTCTCCAACAGACTCATGGCGACTGGAAGATTGTCCACATTCACTGGTCTTCGGCCAAGATCTCCGAGGACGAAAAACATTGAATCAGGCAAAGCGCTGGCGTGGCTCGCTCACCATCGGAGACGGATGGGCGATTCTGGAAGGCGTGGCGGGCGCCAACGCGCCTCATACCCATCTCGCTCACCAGCTGACTGCGGGGATTGATGGTCCGCTTGAAGTCGAGTGCTTCGGCAGACTCCAGATCATCCCGCCGCGGCAGTACGTGGTCATACCGTCGGGATGTGCACATGCCATCGGTCCGATCGAGACAAGGTTGCGAAGCATCTACTTTGACCGCGCAAGGGCTGCCCCAAAGGGATCGGGTCACGGACGCGGCTTTAACCTTGCAGATTCGCACCTGTCAGCCGCATTGGATGCGCTGAACGAAACCGGCTCGCCGGCTAGCCTGATGGGTGCATTCGCAATTGGAGAACAATCCGCACAGCAAAAGAGATCGCTGACACAGCTGCTTGATGACGCCCCTGTCTCCGCCACGCCAGCCTCGATTGCTCACGACCTTGGAGTGTCGCCCAGTCGCTTGCGCCAGATATCACATGCAACATTCGGGGCGCCCATCTCAGACGTTCTGCAATGGCGGCAGTTGCAACGCGCAGCGCGCGCCCTTTCAGACAACGCAAGTCTGGCCGAGGCGGCTGAGGCCGGCGGCTTTTCCGATCAATCCCATTTCACGCGCCGCATGCGCCGCTGGTTCGGTGTCTCGCCCGGCGCAGGCCTTTCTGGCCTGGAAGTCCGGATTGCCCCGATGCGGCAAGGCTGTTGAATCGTTCAAGACGGCGGGGCTGCGCCCGTTACCCTGCGATCAAATGAGGCGACACTTGCCTGCTCGCAGTCAAACGGAGCCCCCATGCCCATTCTAAAACAGATCACCAAGTGGACCTATGCGCCCCTGATGCTGCTGACCTTCAATGGCGCTGCAATCGCACTTGTACATTCAGATGCACCCAAAGTCAGTCTTGCCGGGCTGTTGCTTGCGGCAATCGCGATGTCATTCCTTGCTGAGCAGTATATTCCGTACCAGGAGGACTGGAACCACCCAAAGGGCGATACTTTGAGAGACGGTCTTCACGCCCTCGTCAATGAAAGCTCTATAGTCATGTCTGTGCTTTTGATCCCGCTTTTGGCTGCCCTCACACCCTTCCCCACAATCTGGCCTGAAAGCTGGCCACTCTGGACGCAGTTGCTGATTGCAATCCTATTAGCCGACGCCGGGATCACTCTCATTCATTGGGCGAGCCACCGAAACGAATTCCTCTGGCGTTTCCATGCCGTACATCACAGCGTAACACGGATGTACGGCTTCAACGGCCTCATGAAGCATCCATTCCATCAGGCGATCGAGCTATTCGCAGGGACCGCGCCGCTCATTCTCGCAGGCATGCCGCTTGATATCGCCGTGCTGCTTGCTTTCGCAGTAGCTATCCAGCTACTCCTTCAGCATTCCAATGCCGACATGCAAATTGGCGCGTTGCGCCGTCTGCTCGCGCTTGCGCCCGTTCACAGGTTTCATCACCTCAAGTCTTCGACTGAGGGCAATGTCAACTTTGGTCTGTTCACTACAATCTGGGATCATATTTTGGGAACAGCCCGCTTTGATGCAGACCGCCGGTTCTTTCCCGGTGATCTCGGCATCGATAATCAGCCCGCCTACCCATCATCCTATATTAGTCAGCTGATCAGGCCGTTCCGGCGCGGCGGCTGACCCGAGCGGCAGCGCAATATATACCCCCATGGGGTAATTGACATTTACCACGTAGGGGTATAGCCAACTCGGATCGAATAGATGGTACAGGAGCCTGTAATGCCAATCTCCGAAACCCCCGAATCCGCCGAAGCGAAAGCCATACGTGATCCCGTCTGCGGCATGACGCCAAAATCAGACAGCCCGCATCGTCTGGTCCATGACGGCGCCGAAATCGTGTTCTGCAGCGCAGGCTGCAAGGGCAAGTTCGAAGCCGACCCCACTGCCTTTCCAGTACATGGAGATGGCACCGACTCTCCGGAGATGTCCGGCCATAAGGACCATGCAGCCTGCTCACATGCCTCGCATGGCGCGCCTGCTCGGAAAGAGGCGGCGGCGGGCAGCCAATGGACCTGCCCCATGCACCCGGAAATCGTGCGCGACGGCCCGGGTGATTGTCCGATCTGCGGCATGGCCCTTGAACCAATGACTCCGAGCGCGAGCGACGGTCCCAATCCCGAGCTGCGTGACATGAAGCAGCGCTTCGTGGTCGGGCTTGTCCTGTCCTTGCCGCTGCTCGTCATCGAAATGGGCGGTCATGTTTTTGGAATCGACCGTATCATTCCGCCCACGCTCAATCCCTGGGTCCAGATGGCTCTGGCGACACCCGTCGTGCTTTGGGCAGGCTGGCCATTCTTTGCAAGGGGGATAGCCTCCGTCCGGAATCGCAGTCTCAACATGTTTTCGCTGATTGCGCTCGGAACAGGTGCGGCCTGGGGCTACAGCATGATCGCGGCTATTTCGCCCGGCCTTTTCCCGGCCGAACTGCGCTCGATACATGGCACCGTACCTGTCTATTTCGAAGCCGCAGCGGTCATCATCACGCTGGTGCTGCTTGGACAGGTGCTCGAACTTCAGGCCCGCGAGGCGACGGGCGGCGCCATACGGGCACTCCTTGATCTTGCGCCGAAGACTGCCCGCCGCATCCATGCCGACGGCAGCGAGGAAGATGTGCCGCTCGAGACAATCGTCGCCGGTGACAGACTGCGCGTGCGCCCGGGAGAAAAGATCCCGGCCGACGGTGTCGTCCTTGAAGGACGCTCCTCCATAGACGAGTCGATGGTGACAGGCGAATCCATGCCGGTAACCAAATCGGTGAATGACCGGGTGATCGGGGCAACGGTCAACCAGACCGGGAGCCTCGTTGTCGAGGCGCAACGCGTCGGCAGCGAGACCATGCTCTCGCAGATCGTCCATCTCGTGGCAGAGGCGCAGCGCAGCCGCGCGCCAATCCAGCGCCTTGCCGACCAGGTGTCGGGTTGGTTTGTTCCAGCGGTGATCGTTATAGCCATCGCGGCCTTCTTCGGCTGGCTGATGTTCGGCCCGGAACCTGCCTTCTCGTACGGTCTCATAACCGCCGTGTCAGTACTGATCATCGCTTGCCCCTGCGCGCTTGGCCTTGCCACGCCGATGTCGATCATGACCGGAGTCGGAGCCGGGGCGCGCGCCGGCGTTCTGATCCGGAATGCCGAAGCGCTCGAGCGTATGGAAAAAGTGGATACGTTGCTGATCGACAAGACCGGAACCCTGACCGAAGGCAAACCCGCCCTTGTCGGCATCGATCTCGCTCCCGGTACGGATGAATCCGATGCCTTGCGCATTGCGGCAAGTCTCGAAAGCCGTAGCGAGCATCCCCTGGCCGATGCCATCGTATCGGCAGCCAATGCGAAAGGGCTTTCACTCGCCGAACCGTCGGACTTCGACTCTCCAACCGGAAAAGGCGTCGTCGGCATCATCGAGGGACAAAAGATAGCGCTGGGCGCCGAACGGTTCATGGACGAGCTTGCGATCGACACATCCACACTTCGCAGGCTCGCGGAACGCCGCCGGGCCGACGGTGCGACGGCCATCTACCTTGCCGTTGACGACGGCGTGCGGGCGGTATTTGCCATTGCCGATCCGGTCAAGGACTCCACGCCCGATGCCTTGAACGCCCTGCGGGAAGCTGGTCTTCACATCGTCATGGCGACGGGCGACAATCGCACGACGGCCGAAGCCATTGCCCGTTCGCTTGGCATCGAATCCGTCGAAGCCGAAGTTCTGCCGGCGCAGAAGGCCGATATCGTAAAACGCCTGATCGCAGAAGGCCGGGTCGTCGCGATGGCGGGTGACGGCGTCAACGATGCGCCTGCCCTGGCGGCCGCCGATGTCGGCGTTGCCATGGGGACAGGCACAGACGTCGCCATCGAAAGTGCCGGCGTCACGCTGCTCAAGGGTGATCTGGTCGGCATCGTTCGGGCAAGGACGATCTCGCGGGCAACCATGCGGAATATCCGCCAGAATCTCTTCTTTGCATTCGCCTATAACGCTGCCGGGATCCCCATCGCCGCCGGTGTGCTCTATCCCATCACCGGCGCTCTGCTCTCTCCCATGATCGCAGCCGCCGCGATGGCCCTGTCTTCCGTATCAGTGATTGCCAATTCGCTGCGGCTGAACCGCGCCGCCTAGAAAAGCTTCCGTTCCCTTTCTCCCGGCAAGGTCATACTCTCATGGGGTTACCGGGGTCAGTATGATCGTCGAGCCTCGGGCGTGAATGACGCTAGCCGGCTCGGCGCGATGTCTTTTACGCGTGAAATCCGGCGAGGGAACCTTGTAGTCTGCGCTGCGTTGAGTCAGTCAACGACCGCTGCACATCCGAGGAATTACGCATGGAGTCGAAGAACAGCTACCTGCGGTTTGCCGCAATGATTGCGACATCCACAGTCGTGATGTTCACTTTGATGTATCTCAACACGTATGCGTGGGACCACGTCCACTGGAGTGAGACAAGGGTCTACATGACTCTCTTCATGGGGGCTGCGATGGCAGTCGTGATGATGGGATTCATGTGGAAAATGTATCCAGACAAAAAGGTCAACCTCGCCGTCCTCGGTGGCGCAGCGGTCGTTTTCGCACTGGCGCTGTGGCTGGTACGCAGTCAAAGCACTGTGGGGGATCGCAGCTACATGATGGCGATGATCCCTCACCACTCCATTGCCATTCTGACCAGCGAGCGCGCGGGAATCGAGGATGTCCGTGTCCGCAAACTTGCGGACGGGATCATCGCTGCGCAGCGGCGCGAAATCAGCGAGATGGAGTGGCTAATCAAGGATATCGAGGCGAACGGCCCGGCACTTAGTGAAGCCGAGGCCCGCGCGCGTCCTGTCCCCCCGTTCGAAGAGCGGCCGGACGCGTCCGTGACTGGCGACCAGGAAAGCAGTGCTCACTAGAGTGCCTAACCGCCAGAACCTAGATCAAAGCACAGGTTGCATCCATGTCCAAAGCCTGGCTTCACAATCTGGTGATACCCCCGCATCGTATATATTTATTTGTCGTTCCGGGTTAGACAGGCCAGATGTTTGTGGTTTCGCGCCTTCTAACCCTGATGACCATCGCCTTTATGGTGGCCCAACCGGTCATGGCGTGCTGTGTCACCGGGCATGCGGCTCCAGTCGTCGAAATGGCGGAGATGGACGCCCCGCCATGCCACAATGATGACGCAGACGGCGCCATTCGCGCGGATAGCGATCATAGGTCGATGCCAGACGCAGATGCCTGTCCGGGATGTCCTGACTGCAACCTGCCGGCAATGCAGGGACAAGTTTCCGGTGACATGTCTGTACTGCCGCAGCCGGCGCCGGAAGGGGCTCTTGCCGTCACTGCTGCACAGTACCCGGGGCATTTGCCTCCCCCCCTCATCCTGACAACCGGTCCGCCGGCTGGCCCGCCCAAGACCCCTGTCACCCCTCTCACACTCAAGCAGCGCCTGTTGATCTGATACGGCCGCGCCGCGCACCATGCGCGCCCGCGACAATCGGTTTCATTTCAACAAGGTGCTCTTCCCATGCTCCCCCATTTGACTTTCCGCGTGTTTTGCGCGACCTTGGCGGCATCGCTGCTGGGTGCAGCGGCGTCCGCCCAGAGCTTCGACGTGCTCGAAACACGTCTCGCGGATCATCCGTCACTGGTCGCCCTCACATACCAGGCCGACGCGAACCGCGAACGCAGCGTCGCCGCAACCGCTCTGCCCGACCCGGTCGTCTCGCTCGGGGTCAACAATTTTCCCGTTTTTGACCCATCTTTCTCCAGCTACCTGCCCACCAATAAAGCCGTGGGGATCAGCCAGTCCTTTCCCAGTCGTGCCGGACGGCAGGCCCGGTCAGACGAAGCGCAGGCAATGGCCGAGCAGATTGACCGGGTCCGCGCCGCACAGTGCGCGACGCTGCGCGCAGAGTTGATTGCCCTGCTGCATGATAAGACGCGCATCGCCCGGCAGCGAGACCTGGCCCGGGTGCGCAGCGACAAATATGACGAACTGACGAGGGTCTTCGAAGCGGAGATTGATGCCGGGCGCCCGGCAGTGTTCCGCCTCGCCGAAATCGATATCGAGCGCGCCGATGTTGCACGTGTGCTCGTTGATCTTCAGCGCGACGAGGCTGGCATTGATGCCCGGCTGATTGACCTTGTCGGGATTGTGCCCGAGACTGAGGCGCCGGCGATTGCTCCCATTGAGTGGTCTGGCCAGGCACCTGATTTTCACGCTGTCCTTGTTGCCGATTCAGCGATAGAGATCGCCAACTCATCCGTAGACGGAGCGGAAGCTGCATGGAAGCCCAATTGGGGGGCGCAGCTGACCTACCAGCAGCGCGAGTCCGGCGCGATGTTTGCGGGCGATGACTGGGTATCGGGCATGGTCACGTTCACCGTCCCGCTCTGGTCCAGGCGTAGCCAGGAGCCGCGCCTGCGCGCCGCCCAGGCAGACCGGGCAAGCGCCAAAATGCGCTATCAGGCATCTGCCCGGAGCGCTGCGGCCCGGTATGCTGCGGAAGCGGCAAGCTGGACGGCAGCGAAGGAGGCAATCATTGTACTGTCTGATAATATCATCGCCGTCGAAGACGCCGTTGCCAGCCAGCTGAACCTCTATGAATCCGGCACGGGTAGCTATGCGCCCATCGTCGATGGCGATATTTCGATCCTGAAGCTTCGCGCGGACATTGCTGCCGAGGAGGCGCGCATGGCCGGTGCAGCGGCACGCATGAATGCGCTTCTGGTGCAACCATGAACCGCCTCATCCTCCTCGCGATCCCCGTGGCCGCTATACTCCTTTCGGCATGCGGCAACCCGAAGGTCCCGGCCACCGCAGGTGCCGCCCCTTCCGGACAGACCGCCGCGGGACAGGAAGCCGCTCAATATACCTGTCCGATGCACCCGCACTATATTTCGACGGACCCGAACGGAACCTGCCCGATCTGCGGCATGGACCTTGTCCCGGTCACAGGTTCAGGCGGCGCGCCCGCTGAAGGCGCGGCCCGCGATATCCTTTACTACAAGCATCCGATGGGCCAACCCGACACCTCGCCCGTTCCCAAGAAGGACTCGATGGGCATGGACTACATACCCGTCTACGCGGAGCCGGACGCCGGAGCCGGCGTCATTGTTGCGTCCGAAATGATCCAGACGATGGGCATTCGAACCGCCGCCGTAGAGGTCGCGGCCTTCGGCAGATCCCTGCGTGCATTTGGCGTCGTCGAGACCAATGAGCGCCTGGAAACTGTCTCGGTTGCCCGCCTTGAAGGCTGGATCGAGGATCTTACGGTTCGTGCCGAAGGCGACAGTGTTCGCCCCGGCTCACGCCTCTACCGGGTATATAGCCCGGACCTGATCGCCGCGCAGAAGGACATGCTGGCATCTTTGACCATTGGCAATGCAACCCGCATCTCGGCGGTTCGCCAGCGGCTACGCTCGCTCGGCATGCAGGACCGGGTGATTGACCGCTTGGTTGAGACCCGTGCGATCATCGACCGTGTGCCGGTCTATGCCGAGACGGGCGGCACCGTTGCAGAGCTACAGGTCAGGGAGGGCGACTATGTAAAACCAGGCACCCCGATCCTTCGCCTGCAATCCTATTCCGGAGTCTGGATCATCGCATCCATTCCGGAGACCGACCTGCCTCTGATCAGAAGCGGGCTTGGAGTCAGGCTCGACTATCCGAGTGCGCCGGAAGCGCCGGGGCAAGGTGTGATCGACTATATCTACCCGACCATAGAGCCCGAAACCCGTACCGCGCAGGTACGGATCGAAGTCGACAATCGCTCGGGATATCTTCGCCCGGGCGCCTATGCCGACATAGCGATCGACATTGCCGACGAAGCCCGGCTGTCGGTGCCCAGTGAAGCCGTGCTGCGCGACAGCGACGGCGCACACGTGATTGTTGCACTGGGCGGTGGCCGGTTCGCAGGTCGCAAGATCACGACAGGGGTCCGCGCGGGCGGACGAACCGAAGTGGTCACCGGCCTGGTTGCCGGTGACCAGGTCGTCGCCAGCGGCCAGTTCCTTCTGGACAGTGAAGCCAATCTTCGCGAAGGCCTCGCCAAGCTGACGGCACCGGCCGTGATGACAGCCGGGCCAGAAACGCCACTGTCGGACTTACCGATCGAAGCGGCGACTCTCGCCGAAATTGATCACTTCACAGACATGGCGCTCTATTTCCATGAAGCCCTCATCGACGGCTACCGGATCGATCCGCGTTTCGTTGACCCGGCGCTCGGCCTCGGCGAAGCGCTCCGTACCCGCCTTGCTGACACGGTGCTTGTGCCGATCCTTGAAGAGGCGGAAGCGGCCCTGCGCGCAGCGAAGGAGGCGGACGACGCCGGTGCCCTCGCGGGCGAACTCGCCCGGCTGATGAGCGCGCTCGAGCCTTGGCTACTCGGCGGCGCGCCGGTGCACTACCGCGAGGCCGGCCTGAGCTTGTTCAGCGATACCGAAACCGGGCGTCTCTGGCTACAAGAGGGAACTGCTCCGCTAAACCCCTATGGCGACGGCGAGACGGAACGCGTGCCCTGGCCCGCCCCCGAGGCAGGTCTGCAGCCATGAGCACGCAGGACGACCTTTCCGGCCGCGACCCGTCCCGCTCCTGGGTCGCAGGCCTCATATCCTGGTCGGTCAGAAATCAGCTGATTGTGCTGGTTCTCGCCGGCGCGCTGGCAGTGGCCGGCTGGCTCGCCGTGGAGCGCACGCCGTTGGATGCCGTACCCGATTTGACGGACACACAGGTCATCATCCGGACCGATTTTCCGGGACAGAGCCCGCAGATTGTCGAAGACCTCGTCACGTATCCGCTGTCGGCCAATCTCCTGGGCCTACCCCGGACGAAAGACGTGCGCGCCAGTTCGATGTTCGGCACGAGCTTTGTCTATGTCATATTCGAGAATGATGTCGATCTCTACTGGGCGCGCTCGCGTGTCCTGGAGGCGCTGTCTCGTCTGGGCTCGGCCCTGCCTGAAGGTGTCGTGCCGCGGATCGGACCGGACGCGACCGGCGTCGGCTGGGTCTACCAGTATGCACTGGTCGACAAGTCGGGAAACACCGACCTTGCGCAACTTCGTTCCCTTCAGGACTGGTTCCTGAAACTCGAACTCGCGGGCGTCGAAGGTGTCGCGGAGGTCGCGTCTGTCGGCGGTTTCGTGCGAGAATATCAGATTCTGATCGACCCCAATGCTCTACGCAGCTACGATATCCCGATCGCGCGGATCGGCGACGCCGTCCGCGCAGCCTCGAGTGAAGTCGGCGGACGTGTCCTGGAACAGGCCGAAACCGAATTCGTGATCCGGTCGTCTGGCTATGTCGACGAACTTGCAGACCTTGAAGAGGTGGTCATCTACGCCGAAGGCGGAACACCCGTCCTCCTGCGCGATGTTGCCCGCATAGTGGAAGGGCCTTCGCTCCGCCGGGGCGTCGTTGAACTGAACGGAGAGGGCGAGACAGTCGCCGGCATTGTCGTCATGCGCGACGGCGAGAATGCGCTTCAGGTGATCGACCGGGTCAAAGCCAAGCTGGCCGAGCTCCAGCGCGGGTTGCCGGAAGGAGTCGAGATCGTGACGGTTTATGACCGCGCGCCGTTGATCGAAGGCGCGGTCGATTATTTGAAGGAAAAGCTGTTCGAAGAGGGTCTCGTGGTCGCGCTCGTGATCCTGGTTTTTCTTCTTCACGTCCGCTCTTCACTGGTCGCGATCATCACCCTGCCGCTCGGGGTTCTGGGGGCATTTCTCATCATGTCGCTCCAGGGCGTAACGGCGAACATCATGAGCCTTGGCGGCATCGCCATTGCGATCGGCGCTATGGTCGATGCCTCCATCGTACTCGTGGAAAACGCCAGTCGGCGGTTGTCGGAGCTCGGAGACAGGATTGATGCGCAGACCCGCCGCGCCGCCCTCCTCGAAGCGGCGCAGGAAGTCGGACCCGGCATTTTCTTCTCCCTGCTGATCATTACGGTCTCGTTCCTGCCCGTCTTTGCTCTCACCGGCGAAAGTTACCGCCTGTTCAGCCCGCTGGCATTCACCAAGACCTATGCCATGGCCTTTGCGGCGCTTCTGTCGGTGACCCTCGTACCGGTGCTCATGCTGTACCTGATGCGGGGACGGTTCCGGCGCGAGGAAGCCAATCCGATCAACGCTTTTTTTATCTGGGCGTACAAGCCGGTCCTCAACCTTGCGCTTCGCTTCAAATGGATCACCGTCGCGATCTCCCTAGCGCTCACCGCCAGTGTCTTAATCCCCGTTCAGCGGATCGGATCCGAATTCATGCCGGCCCTGTATGAAGGCGAATTGCTCTACATGCCGACGACCCTACCCGGCGTGTCCTCGACCAAGATGCGCGAGATCCTTGGTCAGACCAATCGCGTGATCATGACGGTTCCGGAAGTCGAACGTGTGTTCGGCAAGGCCGGACGCGCCGACACCGCAACCGACCCTGCGCCCCTGACCATGATCGAGACCTGGATACGCCTGAAGCCAAAGAAAGACTGGCGCCCGGGCGTCACCATCGACGATATCACGGACGAACTCGACCAGCGCCTCAAAATGCCCGGACTGGTCAAGTCCTGGGGCTATCCGATCAAGATACGCATGGACATGGTCTCCACTGGCGTGCGTACCCCCATCGGCGTCAAGGTCACCGGTGACAGCCTTTCGGAAATCGAGCGCATTGCCCGCGAAGTGGAAGGTGTCGTGGCGGATATCCCAGGCACGCGCTCGGCTTTTGCCGATCGGGTGCTCGGCGGAAAATACCTCGAGATCACACCTGACCGCGCCGAGCTAGCCCGGCGGAACATAGACATGGGCACATTCCAGTCCGTCGTGCAGAGCGCGTTGGGCGGCATGCGTCTTTCACAGTCGGTCCAGGGCCGCGAACGCTACGACATCATCCTGCGCTATGACCGGCCGTTTCGCGAGGCTCCGCAGGATCTGGAAGCCATTCTCGTTCCGACGCCAACCGGCGCACATATCCCGCTCGGCGAACTCGCTACAATTCTGTATGCTGAGGGTCCGCCGATGATCCGCTCTGAAAATGCACGCCTCACGGGGTGGGTGTTCGTCGATATTGCGGGCCGCGACATGGGGGGCTTCGTCGCTGAGGCACGCCAAGCCGTCGCCGCTGGCGTCGATCTGCCTCCCGGGTATGCCGTCGCCTTCTCGGGACAGTACGAGCAGTTGGAAGAGGCCAATGCCCGACTGGCAATTGCCATCCCGGCCGCCGTTGCCCTTATCTTTCTCCTCCTGATGCTGCATTTCGGGCGGCTTGATCGTACGTTGATCATCATGGCCAGCCTGCCTTTTGCCTTGATTGGTGGGTTCTGGGCTGTCTGGCTTGCCGGATACAACCTGTCGGTTGCCGTCGCCGTAGGCTTCATTGCGCTGGGCGGCATCGCCGCAGAAACGGCGATCGTCATGCTGCTCTACATAGACGCCGAAGTGCGCAAGGCGCGCCCGCAGACACACGCCGAACTGTTCGCAGCCATCGGCCGGGGCGCAGCCATGCGTGTCCGCCCGAAACTGATGACCGTCTTTACACTGCTGGTCGGACTGGCGCCGATCTTCTTGACCGACGGTCTCGGATCGGACGTGATGCGCCGCATCGCGCTACCCATGCTCGGCGGGATGGCATCAACTCTGGTCCTGACGCTCATTGTCATACCGGCGATCTATTATATCCGGGTCGGAGCCCAGCTTTCAAAGTCGGCCCCGCAACCAATCCCGAGACAAGCAATCAATCCCGCAACAAACGAAGGACAAACGCCATGAAAGCCCTCAACTATCTTGCAGCCAGCCTGCTGGCCTTCGGCCTGACTGCCTGCGGTAAAGCACAGGAAGCACCTTTTCCGGAGGCGCCGGCGACAAAGGCGGCAGCCGACATGCCAACTGAAGGCAGCAGCCCCGACGCTGCGGCAGTCAGCGAAGCTGCGGGAAATGGTTCAGGTCAGGCCACAGGCACAATCAGGTCTATTGGTCAGAACGGCGACTTCCTGACCATCGAGCACGGTCCGTTTAACGGCATCGACATGGGCGCCATGACCATGGGATTCGGCATTCTGGATGATATCGACCTGTCGGGGTTCGCAGAAGGAGACGCGGTGTCTTTCATGGTCAAGCGAGGTCGCGACGGGTCCTTTCGCATCACGTCCATCTGCAACACAGCAACAGAAGGTACCGATTGCCTCACACAACCCGTCAATTAGTCGCCAACTACGTCCGATTATCCGCTGGAAGCCCGGCAATTGCTGCCAGGTAGTTGGACGTCACTCACTCGACTTTCGTTATCATAGCTTGGAGTCGGCAGCTTGCGATTGAGGCAGAAGCATCGGACGGTTGGGCAACGTAGACAATCTATGACTGGCGCCGCAATTTCGCGGTGGTCCAGCACAAGCCGGTAGCTGCTCGCTAAGGCGCGCCGCTCCTGAAGTTGCCAGACGGCTCCGGTATCCGACGTCAGGATCCGGGTTCAGCGCCGCCGCTCCCGCCCTCGATCAGCTCTCTGCCTCAGCAGTTGGCTCAGCGTCTATCACGATCAAAGGGATATGTGCGTGCAAGGCCGGAGACACCTCCCCCCGAATCCCGGCGACAAAAGACTCATAGTCCTTGACGGGATCATTTCGCTCGAGCCTGCAACCTCGAAGTGGAAACCGGCTCGTGGCATGGAGTTTCAGCGTCGCTCCCCTCCATTCGGGCCGGACCGCATAAGCAACCGAAAAGGCGAGTATGTCGTCGCCCAAATCTACAGGAAAGGTCATCAGTAGGGTCACGCCGCCAGAAAGCCGTTCGGCAAGTTCCTCTACATTTTCAGGTCGACACTCGCAGATAACCCAGGAGTCCGCGGCCTGACGCAAGTCGAGCTGTTGGGCAGCATGGATGATTTGACGTGCCCTCTCTGTGAGAGACTCGTAACTGATTGTCGGGCTATCAATCTGACAATAAGCATACAGGGTCCGCGCCGCCTTCAGGAGGTCAAGACCGCGTTCGAGCACGGGATCAAGATTGCTTGTCATGCCCTTGATCTGCATATCCGGAGAGTATCTGTTCAGCTTCAGAATTCTGAACCGGCCCCCGCACGATACCAATGACAGCCAGAATTCGACACTCCTGATCAACCGGTCGAGACTGTGCGTCCTGTCCAGCAACTGTGCGGCGAGAAATTTCACGGTTACCGACTGCCTCAGGATCGAAATCCGAATGAGATCGTTGGTCGCTTCGGACCGCCAATGCTCTCGCGGCAGACCTTCAAACGCGATTGTCTGACCGTTCAGTTCAATGGAGGCCTGCGGAGCGCCAGCCTCGTCGAGGACCTCCGCTACCCACGGGTCGCAATCGCGCGGCGTAGCAGAAACCCGGCCTGCAGGCGGAAGAACAAGTTCGTCCGGCGCCTCGGCCTTGACCCCGAACCGGCTGCGAAGCGGCGGCCCGAAAGACGCATCCAGTTCACGCTGGCCCAGGAGGCATTCAACGATTTCGTCTACGCTACTCGCCGAAAACGTCATGACATATTCAGGGCCATCATCGTCGTATCCCAGCGTTTTCAGCGCGAGAGATTTTTCGGCTGAATAGAGAGCCATATCCGCGCCGCATACCTCCTCCAGCCAGTCCCGAACCTTGGGCGGCGGCAACGCGTGCCCCTTGGACAATGTCAGCGTGACGGAGAGATTACTCGGGTTTTTGCGCTCCACTGCCGCCTTGCGCAATCTTGCCAGTATGCGTTCCAGCCAGACATTCGCGATATGGTATCCGACATAGTGATCGACTGTCTCCGCCTCATCAATAACCGCACATATAAAGAAAGCGGGACTGAGATCCTTGGCCAGCCATTCTGCCGCGCTGAGTTTCACGCGGACCTGTCTTGATCCGAGCCGGGTCGATTTGACCTGAACCAGGCATTTGCGCGGCGGTGGCCGTGTATCAAATCCATTCCCTTCGTCAGGTTTCCACTCGACAATAAAATCCTTTCCGGTGCGGTCTGGTTCGGGCCGGGACGCATACAGGCGTTCGCGTTCGCACAGGCTGAAGAATTCATTCTGCCCGATCGTGCCGATGCGATCATCGTCCATGGTCCTTACTCCACCCAACACGCCAGGCCACTCAGTGGGCCTTCAACGCCCTCGAATGCATAGGGGTGCAGGAACTGGCGCCGCCAGAACAGCCGCCTGTCGACATCGGACAGCTCAGCTTCATCGACAACTTCCGTCCACATCGCGGCAATACCCTCGACAAGGTAAGTGATGATCCGAGCCGCCTCGGCTTCATCCAGCAGGCAGGCTGGCGCGAGGCGAAGGGCTGTCACAAGCTGGCTCTGGCGCGTTTCGCGGTGGACCTTCATGGCCTGATTGGCTTCACGCCCGGTGCGCGCCTGAGGACAGATGTCATAAGCCGGTGTCAGGCTCAGCGCCTGGCCATCCCAGAAGGCCGCATGATTGCGGGCGTGATCATCCGTATTGCCCACGAGAATGTTGAACACGAGCCGGCGGAACAGGTTGTGCAAGGTGTCGCGAGGCGCGGTAAACCGTGTCCGGATGATTTCAGCAAGATCCTCATAGGAGGCATGGCGCGCCGCAAGCTCGTCGAGCCCGAACAGCGTCAGCGCAGAAATCATCATCCTGCGCGACCATTGCCCGGCATGCGCGACGCGGTCGAACCGCTCGACAAGGAGGATATCCTTGCCGGACACCGAGACGAGTTCGACGGGTGCGGCATCGATGCCGCACCGGGCTGCCAGGCGCATGGCGATGAATTCAGCCTTCACCACGCTGTAGGTATCCGACGAGGCCGAGAATTTCGCGATCAGCTTCTTGTCGCCATTAGTCAGGAGCGCCTTTGGCCGCGCCCCGCCTATCGAACTTCCATGATGCAGGGCACGGTCGATTTCAGGATGAAGCGGCTCACCTGCGAGTACCTTTTCGGCCGAGGCCTGGAGCTCTTCGAGCGTCGCTTCACGCCCGCCTCTCGGAATGTACGCATCCGCCTGCGCCTGGAAATCCAGTCCGCCAATCCGGTCCGATCCGGATTCGAGCAGATAGGTCAGCTCGCCCAGTTCCACCGCGCCGGCAGCCTGCCCCTTCAAGCCGGTAAGCCGATTGATGATGACCCGGCGCCCCCAGGCATCCGGTGACGCATCCCTCAGGCAGCCGGCCATGGTGAGCGGCGCCAGCGGGCGCTGCAGCCCGGCCTGGAGCGGGAGTTCGTTCGGTAACAGGGAGATCGCATCCGTGCGGTTCAGGTAGGACTGACCATAGTTGAAAACAAACAGCTGTCCGTCCCGCGCAATCCGGCCCGCCACAACAGGCTCCAGCGCGCCGGGGAGCCATATCCATACAAAAGCTTCACCTGGAGCGGCCACCTCAGAAGTCATCTTTCAACTCCGCAGAGCGGTCGCGAATGGATGCCGGAAGCAGTGCGAGCTTGTCGTTCAGCCGTTCGATTTCGGCTGTCAGTTGTCCACTCGCCTTCTCGAAGAGCGGAACACCGGCCAGGATTGCCGCTTCAAAGACCAGTCCGATCTCGACACCAGGCTCCCCCTGTTCGATACGCCAGAGAGTGGAGCGCGCGACGCCGACGCGTTCTGCCAGTTCGGCGGCAGACATGTGCCGTGCCTTTCGGGCAAGCTGAATCTGCTTACCCATCAGGATGAGCGCATCTTTCGTCATCGCCGCATAGGTTCGGGTCTGCTTTGCCATCAACCTGCTCCTGTGTCGCATTTATCAAACATGAAATAGGTTTACGTTTGATTATTGCAACACTTCGGATCCAGAATTTCTAAAGTGTAATGGCCAGCAAGCAGTAGGTTTTACCGTCATCAAGGCCATCTATTCGGGCTTTGATGGCGCGGCAGAGGCCATCAAAGTCGACGGTCTGCCCTGCAACCTCCTTCGCAAATCCATCCCGCCGCGTATTGATAAGGACAATCCCTCCAGCATGGGCATGATTCTCCCTGAGATACTGGTCCCGAAGCTGAAGCTCCACAGTCGAAACTAGGATATCCCCGGTCCAATGTCGCCGGTCTGCCAGTTTTACCTCCAGAACGACTTTTCCGAGCGCCGAATCCCGCGCAATCAAATGGATGTCCGTGCGATTGCCTTCCGCCACTTCTGCCTCCCGGACAGGCTCGAAAACCCTCACGCCGGCCTCAGCAAGACGGGCGCTCAGCCAGTTCCGGGCATCCGCTTCATCTCTCGATGTGATGTCCTGCCGGCTTAGCCGCCGGAAAGGCCGGGCTTCGTCATGGTCGGAATGTGCAAACCGCTCGAGCAGGGCGCCGGCGAGCCGGAAAACATAAGCCGCATAACTCGCCCGATCGTGCGGCACCGGCGAATGCCCGGCCAGCCAATGGCGTACTTCCCCGACTGGAATAGGGAAGTGCCGCGCTGCAGCCAGAGCGAGCCGGTCGGCATGATAGAGAAAATCGCTGCAATGATCCGACAGATCCGGATCTCCGGCGAGCGCCAGAAGCGCCGAATGGGCCTCTGGCGACTGCATCGCCCCCAATCTCTCCCGCCAATTGCGCCGGGTCTCTGCGCAGTTGTCGCGTCTGTTGGGTGTATAGCCGTCTTCGTAGATATTGTCCGTGCGCGGATCGGCAACTTGATAGGCAGCCTTCAGCAAGCCAGCCAGAACTATTGGGCAGGTCCTGAATTCTTCTCTGGGTTCGGGATCGCCCGGGCTCTTCTGCCCGAGGGCTCCGTAGCTTGCCAGAAAGAACCTGTAAGGACTGTCACTGGTTCGGCCCCAGAGACCGAACCACGGCTCGAGCCATTCCCAGGTTGCCTCCGGATCCTGTCTCAGCCAGAATTCGACCCACAGAAAGGCTTTTTCGAACCGGCCTTCTGCCAGGAGTGCGCCCGCCATTCGCCGTATGAATTCGGTTGGAATGAGTACGCCCGCCTGATGATGCAACGCCAGCGAAAGTATCTGCCGAAGCGTTTCATGGGCAGCGTCCGGGAATGCCACCAGCTCCTCAACGAGCGTGTTGGCAAGGAAAACCTGGAATGGGAGCGGCCCGTAGGCGATGGTTGAAATTGTGCCGTTGCTTCGCGGCGCATCTCCGTCCGGAAGTCGCAGTTCCGCCCGGATGGCCGGGCGGGCAATGGTCTGGAAGGTCTCGGCATACGCGGGCAGACAGCCGCCCGCCCAGTCAGGCGCGCCGCCCCAGAGGGAGAATATTATCGTCGCTGCCTTCGCTGATTCACCCGGTTGCAGGGTACCGCCGTGCTGTAGATCGCGCTCCAGCCCAAGCGCCGCCGCCTCGATGAGTGGCTCTCCCCAGTTGAGGGGCAGGCCCGGCTGAACCTTCCGCCAGAGCGCACGGTATCCGGCCTCTGCGCGCCGGGCGAAAGTGCGGCCATATCGTTTGGCGAGCACATCGAGATTGACAGCAACGCCCTTGTCTTCATGGTCTCGCCGATGCTGCCGCCCTGCCCAAGCGAGTACGTTCCCAGCTTCGCCCCGCGCTGTTTTTTTCGCATGTCGCAATCTGTACCAGCGATCATAGATGCGCCGCCTGCTGCGCGTGCAAATGTCCCTGACCCGCCTCGGCCAAACCCGTTTTACATGGTCGTATCTGAATATATAGCTGTTCTGGTTCCACCAGGACCAGAAGGGGCGAGGCCATCGCATGACAACAAGGCGCCTGAAATCCTTCCTGCCGCTTTGGCGCGCAAACGCCACAAGCGCTTCGTAGGCTTCGGTCCGCCCGGCATCGCTTCGCAGTTCAGAGACGATTTGCCGGGCGATGTGAAAATGGGCGGCCTTGTCTTCTTCGCTCTGAGCCTTCTTGGCGCGCTCCAGCTGTTCGATAACATCTCCGGCGTGCCAGATGGCTTCGTCCGATCCAGTTCGATCCGTCCCCAGATAATGTATCACATCCCAGGACTTTCCGCGGGCATCGCCTTCAAGGGATGACCACCGGCTGGCCAGCATCTCGGCTTTGATGTCACATCGCTTTGCCAAGCCCTTGGCAAATCCCTTTATGTCACCGGCATACCGGTAGGGCGCCTGTTCGTAAGTCAGGCTGCACAAGCCTTCTGCAAGGTACAGTAATTCTGGCGTGACGGCCGCATCGTCGGTCCAAGTCAGCCGATCAGCCAGGAGTGAGGCTGCAGCCGGCAGCAGGCAAAGGCGCTCCACGACGTACTTTGGTGCGCGACCGTGATCGTCGGAGCGGCCAGACAGAATTAACGGTATCAGCAGAGCGATCCAGTCGTTCCGGCGCTGAGGATCATCGGTGTCGACCATGGTCTTTGCCACGCTTCCAGCCATCGCAGAGCCGTTACGCCGTTCGCGCGCTAACGGCGCCAGAAACTCGCGAGCGCAATCCACCTGCCCGCCTCCGGCGGTCGCCAATCTGGCGGCCATGATCAGGAATTCGTTCCAGCGGCCGGCACTGTCCGGTGAGACGATCCCCCCGGACGCGATGGTCTGCCGGACCGCGTCGAGCGCCCTTCCAGTGGCCATATCATTTCCGGTCTCGTGCAGCGCCGCGAGCGCTTCAGTACGTACACTGAGTTTTTGACTCTGATCGCAGGCGAGGAGACAGACCGGTTCGGCGAGATCGACGAACCGCCCGCATCTCGCGATCTCGAGGAGATGCATCAACAGTTCTGGCGATGTGGCATCCCGCAACAGTTCAGCGAGTGTTGGCGCCAGATCGGGCGTTGAAAAAGCCACAAGATCGGCATCGTAGAAATAATGACCACGCGACACCCGGTCTCGGTACGCCGCGGCATGCGCCCGGAGCGCCCTGGCACGGTCGTCTGGCGATATTTTACGAGGGTCGCCCGTTTCCATGATCAATGTCGGATACAGGGCGATTACCCTTCTTCTGGCGGCGGCGTTGAACGTCGCAAGCCATCCAAAGAAATTGTACAACCCGCCGGGAATGGTCTCATACTGCCCGAACCGTGCGATCAAAGGCGCAATACAATCGAGCGCCCCTCCGGATTGCGTTATCAGGTGATCGAAATAACGCGCAGCCAGAAAGTCGCGCATTTCACGGTGAGCGAACCGGACCCTGCCTGCAATCTCCGCCGCAAAAAATCCGAAACTGAGGAGCTGGCGCAATTCGGATTCCGCCCAGCTTCGTGTCGTGCCGGACAGCACATCTCCCGGATCGATGACCCGACCGGTCTGCATGTTCAGTGAGATGTCGTTCACACCACAGATGATCGTCGCCGCTGCGAGCGCCTCAACCCCCTCAAGGACAGCGTCCCTCGGCAAGTTAGACCGCCTTGATCCTTGTGCAGGAGGACGCAGCTTGTACTCGGTTGCTCTTTCGAAGAGTTTTGCCCGTGTCGAAAAACTGTCCGCCGACGCACGTCCGCTCGCGAGATCCTCTTTCCAGACATCACACAGGTAGCCAACTTCCAGCGGGGTTCGGGCGAGCGCCTGGCAGCGATTGTCGAGGATCGCTTTGACAAAGGCGCCGCCTTCGATGTCACGAGCTGTCGCGAGCGCTGCCACCTGTTGCCGGCTCAGCGCCGCAAGGGCGTACACGTTGAGCGCCTTCTCGCGGGGCAGCTTGTCAAAAGTCTCACCCACGAGATCGCTCATCAATGCCATGAGCAGACGGCGATCCGTTTCGTGGTCCCATTCACTTCCCCGGGAAGTGATGACGAGCGTACATCTCCCGCCAGCCTCGCCGACGCCTTGTTCAAACGCTCTCATCGCGCCGGTCAGCACCTCGGCGCCTGCCCCCGCCGGAAGTGTCGCTTCATCAAGGGCGTCCAGTAGAAAGATGCCAGGTGTCTTCGAAAGGAGCCAGAGGTCAAAACGCCTGCGGGCATCTCTGTCTTCCGGATCAAAGCTGTCTCTCAGTCCGAGCCTCTCGAGCGTCTCTAGGCGCACCAGGAAACAGGCCTTGCCGGCAAGCCGCAATCTCTCGCGCGCGCGGCGGAGCTCAGTCGTCTTTCCTGATCCCTGCATACCGAGAATGACGCTGCAGCGCGCCGACAGCAAAGCGTCGAAGGGTTCGCCTTCAGAATCCGACCAGAACCGCGCGTACAGTGACCGTTCTGGTTCGTCAGGCGGTTCGCCTTCAAGCAGCGGCGTGAACCGCCTTTCTATGTCAATGAATTCGCTCAAGTATGGCACCCGCTTCGAGACTCGATTCAGAAACTCAGAACAGCTCTTTTTGGACTCAAGCAGCGCACTAGCAAGGAGTTCACCAATCTGAGCCGCGGCGAGTGGGCAACGACCTCTCCAAATATTAGATGACTTAAGAGGCTGTGAAAAAAAGTCCTCAAGAGTCAGTCCAGACCTTGGCACTCGCCCCCGTTCGGGGACACATGGATGACTTCAGTACTCATTTCTTGTGGAATTCGGAATCAAACCATTTGCGAATTCCTCTTGTTGGCAGAATTCATGGCATGGGCAAATGCCAACAACTTGATTTGTGCAGTTAATACAAGGCATTGAGAGCCATCACGATTCCGCCCCCGGGCACCATTTTCCTCATCGAAATACGCGCGAGGCGAGACGCTATCGCAGCTCGTCCTGCACAATCCGGGGACGTTTCTCGATCAGGGCCAGCAGGACACGCGCTGGGCCGTCCGGCTTGCGGCGGCCCTGTTCCCAGCCGCGCAAAGTGCCAACGGCGACGCCGATGCTGCGCGCGAACTCGGCCTGCGAGAGCCCGGCGCGGGTCCGAATGGCGGCGACATCGGGATCGGCGACTGTGACAGCGTGCACGCGGGCGCCGGTTTTCTTGCCCTTTGCATGGGCCAGCGATTCTTCGAGGCCTTTCCTGATGCTTTTGTAGGCGTCGCTCATTTCCGGCTCCCATAGGTTTGCGCGATCAGGTCGCAGAGTTCGATCAGGCCGTCGCGTTCGGCCGGTGTGATGTTCGCCTTTTCGTTCTTGGCGAACACCGTCAGCAGGAAGAGCGGCATGTCCGGCGCACGGTAGAAATGGATCACGCGGTATCCTCCGCTTTTTCCGCCACCCCGCCTGGCCACCCGGACCTTGCGCAATCCGCCGCCGAGCGCGATGCCAGCTTCTGGGCTTTCCGCAAGCGTGGTGATCAGATCCGCCCGGTCTTCGTCTGTCATGCCAGCCGCACCGGCCCGCCTGATGAACTCCGGCGTTTCAACAACCGTCTGCAGCGGCATCCTGTCGTGTCCCATATATGCGTCATTGACGTATATGTCAATGACGCAAGGCCAAAGCTCAGTGACGAAAGCTATTTCAGTAAATCCTCAAGCTCCGAAACCAGGACTTTCTCGGTGAGCGTAGGCGCCCCCCAGTTTCCCCAGTATCCACTTTCTCCCTTTGAAAATACCACCTGATCATCAACGATCGGGAACTCCCGAAACCCTGTCAGCGAAAACAGGCCGTGCGCCGATGCAGAACCGTACGAACCCAAATCGCCACCAACGCATTCAAGATAGTCTGACTTGCGCACTTTGCGCTCCGGCATCCGCTCGAAGACCATGAGAAAGTCGAGTTCAGTTGGACGGTCCCCATAACTGAAGAGTTCTTTGCAGTTCGGACTGATCCGGGAATCGAAATGCACCTGCGGAGCTACGTAGGCCATGTTGAGATAGTTGGCCTCGACGCCCTTTCGAACAGTCTCCGTCCACTGAGACGATGTGCCGTCCCACCAGACTTTTACTCTCAGGACAGCCGCCGCCTGATCGAGATAAGTCTGGAACGGTATTGGATAAGGCTTGTGCCCCGGTTGACCAGAAACACGGGCGCGCACGTATTTCAGCCACTCGTCTTCTTCACCCGTGATGTTCTCGAAGCCCACATTGTAATCCAGCGGACCGAAGACAAGGTATTTGTGACCGGAGTACAAGAATTCCGGATGGATACGGCAGTCTGACCAGTTGGAGTAGCTTCCACCCTCAGTCCAGAAACGTGACACGGTATGGGCGTAGTAGTTGCCTTCAGACTGCTCTTTTGAATGACCTTGCGCCGCCATTTGATCTGCATTGGGTACAATAAACGCCGCCGGACCGCTTCCTTTGACGTATTCGAGCGCCCTCATGCGATAGGAGCTGTACCCATCAGGTTGGGCTTGCGTAGCAATAGGTTCTGCAATCGCAATCCACTCTGCGGAATCAATGGCGTTCTCGTGGGACTGGTACACATGCGCAGGCGCGGCGAAGCAGGCTTCGGCGGCTTGTTGGGCGTGCAGCACAGCGAAAGCGCCAAGAACAATGAGCGATCTCATGATTGAATAGATGTCGCTCAAAGACTCGCCTGTGGCAAAATGAGATTTGTCCGAGCGCTCTTTGCGGAGTGTCGAACGCGACAGCCAGGCTATTTGGAGAGGTCCGGAAAGTGGCTCCGTGAGCAGGACTCGAACCTGCGACCGGGCGATTAACAGTCGCCTGCTCTACCAACTGAGCTATCACGGAATAGCCGGAGACGGGGGAATAGCAGACCGCGCACCCTGTTCAAGTGCCTAAGTGCGGCGGGTTCACAATTTCCGGGAAATTCGCAGATCCCCGGCCCGGACAGAAAAAAGGCGGGAGCGTGAGCTCCCGCCAAAGGCGTTGGGTGATGGTGGGTGTCTCCAAAGAAGACAGGCTGAAGGTCGCCCGATATGGTTAATTACAGGTTAATGGATTCGAACAATCCCGGCAGACGGGCGTAACGGACCCAGCCGGCGCGCCGCGCAGCATTTTACAGGCCATCGGGGGAGGTCTGCCTGGAGGCTCCACCCGGAATCGAACCGGGGTGCACGGATTTGCAATCCGCTGCGTCACCACTCCGCCATGGAGCCTCGGGCAGTCGCGCCGTCCCTAGCAAGGCTTGCAGGTCGAGACAATCGGGCCGCGCAGGCTAAATTCGCCGCGTCCGGAAGATTGCGCGGGCGCGCGGGCATGATACATGGCGCTGGCAACCGGCCTAACGCAAACGGAAGTGACTCGCATGGATTTCGACAAAGCCCGTGAGATCATGGTGGACAGTCAGATCCGCCCGGACGACGTAACCGATCCGGGGATCGTGGGTGCGTTCCTGCGCACGCCCCGCGAAGTGTTCGTGCCGAACTCGCGCAAGAGCGTGGCCTATTCCGAACTGGAGATCACGACTTCGCCCGGCCGCGCGCTGTGGACCGCGCGCGATACCGCCAAGCTGATCAAGCTGGCGGGTATCAAGCCGGCCGACGTGGTGCTCGTGGTGGGCGCCGGCGCGGGCTATGAGGCGGCGCTGATCAGCCAGCTGGCAGACACGGTGATTGCGCTGGAAGAGACAGCCCAGCTGGTGGACGCGATGTCCCACCGGTTCGCCGCCATCGGCGTGGACCGGGCCGCAGCCGTTGTCGGTCCCTTGGCCAAGGGCCTGCCGGAACAGGCGCCGTTCGATGTGATCTATGTTGCCGGCATGATCGAGGTCGTGCCGGACGCCTGGGCGGGCCAGCTGCGGGACGGAGGACGGCTGGTGGCCGTGCTCGCCGGCGCCGGCGGCATGGGACGCGGCAAGGTGTTCACCAAGGCCGGTGACACGCTCGCCTCGCGGGAGGGGTTTGATGCCTGCCCGCCGCGGTTTGCCGAATTCGACCGGAAACCTACTTTTAGCTTCTGACCACTAGACAGGCGCGTGTGCGACTCTGCTGCAGGGTGAACACTGTTCACCTTCGGTGGGGCTGCCTCTATAATGCCCACGCATCTACGAGGAAAACTGCCATGCGCGCCTTCAAACTGCCGCTCCTGATCAGCGTTAGCCTGTCCAGCCTCATCCTCGGCGCCCCGGCAGATGCCGAAACGCTTGCCGAGGCGGTATCGGCAGCGTTCGCGACCAATCCGCAATTGGAGATAGAGCGCTACCGGACGGATATTGCGCGGGAAAATCTCGACCTTGCGCGGTCGGCCGCGCTTCCGCGCGTCAACCTTTCCGGCAGCGGCGGCTACGAGACCGTCGATACGAACTCCGCCCTGAACTTCGGGGTCGGGGATCGCCCGATTGCCAGCGCGCAGCTGCAGGCCGTCCAGCCGATCTATACCGGCGGACGCATCTCGGCCGGCATTCGTCAGGCGAAAGCCGGAATCGATTCGGCTGACCGCACGTTCGACGCGGCCCGCCAGGACCTGATCCTCAACGTCATCACCGCGTATGTGGATGTTCGCCGGGACCGCGACACGGTGGCGATCCGGCAGAACAATGTCGAGGTGACGGGCGAGCAGGTTCGCGCCGCCGAGGATCGGTTCGAGGTGGGCGTTGTGACCCGTACCGACGTGGCGCAGGCCCAGGCCCGCCTCGAAGGCGCGCGCGCCGCGCTTGCCGGCGCCGAGGCTGCCCTGCAGGGCAGCGAAGCCGTGTACGAATTCCTGACCGGCCAGCGCCCCGGCGAGTTGGAGATTCCGCCCGCCCTGCCGGCCTTGCCGGCCGATGTGGAAAGCGCGTTTGCCGACGCGAACGAGAACAACCCGTCGATCCGGGCTGCGCGGGAAGATCTGCGCGCCGCCGGCGCCGGCGTCGACGCGGCGAAAGCCGAAGGCCGGCCGCAGATCAGCGTGGTCGGCACCGCCAGCATCCAGGAGACCTGGGGCGATACCAGCCGCGAGGATACCAGCGTTTCGGCGGTCGCCCAGGGAACAATCCCCTTGTTTACCGGAGGTTCGGTCCGGGCCCGGGTCAATTCCGCCAAACTCGAGCGGGAACAGGCCCGCCGGCGTGTGGACGCGTTCGAGACGCAGGTGCGAGCGCAGGTTGCCCAGGCCTGGTACGGCTACGACGCCGCGACGCGCGCCATTGAAGCGTCCCGGCGGCAGGTGGAAGCGGCTGAAATCGCCTATGAGGGCGCGAAAGAGGAACTGGCGGTTGGCGTGCGCACGACGCTCGACGTTCTGGACCAGGAACAGCAGCTGTTCGAGGCCCGTCTGGCGCTGGTGGGCGCGGAACGGGATGCCTATGTGGCCGCGCACCAGCTGTTGCGGGCAACCGGCGGTCTCGACACCATCGGCTGAGAGGCTGGCTTTACCCGCACACCCGCGTTAACCTTGTCAAAGGGTTGTTAACCGGATTCGGACTAACCCTGACTTCAGGTCTGGGAAGCGATTCCAGCAACGAGGGGCTAACATGGCCAACGAAGCGCACAAAGAGCCGACGATGGAGGAGATCCTCGCGTCGATCCGCAAAATCATCTCGGATGATGAACCGACAGCGGCACGCGCCCCCAGCGCGGCGCTTCGGGAGGTCAAGCCCGAGCCAGTCAACGATATCGAAGACTTCGAGGATGCCGTCGCCGGGGACAGTCTCGAAGATCCCGATCCGTCGATGTTCGAAGGCGAGGAAGAACTCGCGGCTGAACCGGTCTTCACGGCGCCGGCCGCCAAGGTGACGGGACCGGAGTTTTCCTTCGAGGAGATGCTCGGATCGGCCCGCCAAGCCGCCGAGTCGGCGCCCGAACCCGCACCGGTCACCCCGATCACCCGCACGCCCCCTGCCCGCCCTGCTTTCCCCGCTTCGGAGACACCCATGACAACCAGCGCCCGCTACGCGCAGACTGCCCTGACCGATGAACATACGGCCGATATGGCGGCCGGTGCCCTCGGCAAGCTGATCTCCAAGATGGAGATTGCCGGTGACAACACGATCGAAGGTCTCGTCAAGGAGATGCTGAAGCCGATGATCAAGGATTGGCTCGACGCCAACCTGGCCAACATCGTCGAGGAGAAGGTGGAGGCGGAAGTCCAGCGGATCGCCCGCATGGCGCGCTAGCCTCATTCCTTAAACTTGATATAGGGAACGGCGCGCCCTCGCAGGCGCGCTTTTCTTTTGTGCCCTTGCCAGACTGACATTCAACGATGCTTGACCAGAGATTCGACCCCGCTGACGCCGAACCGCGGCTGTACAAGGCCTGGGAGGAAGCCGGGTGCTTCCATCCTTCGGGCGATACGAGCGCGCAGGCCTACTCGATCGTGATCCCGCCGCCGAACGTGACCGGTGTGCTGCACATGGGCCATGCCCTCAACAACACGCTGCAGGACCTGCTCGTTCGCTTCGAGCGGATGCGCGGCAAGAACGTGCTGTGGCAGCCGGGCACCGACCATGCGGGCATCGCGACGCAGATGGTGGTCGAGCGCCAGCTGGCGAAGGAAGGTAACCTGGACCGCCGGTCGATGGGCCGCGAGGCGTTCCTCAAGCGCGTCTGGGCGTGGAAGGAAGAATCCGGCGGAGCGATCACGGGACAGCTGAAGCGGCTGGGTGCATCGTGCGACTGGAGCCGCGAGCGTTTCACCATGGATGAGGGGCTGTCGAAAGCGGTCACCAAGGTGTTCGTGGACCTGCACGCCAAGGGCCTGATCTACCGCGACAAGCGGTTGGTGAACTGGGACCCGCATTTCCAGACAGCGATTTCGGATCTCGAAGTCGAGACGAAGGAAGTGGCGGGTCATTACTGGCACCTGCGCTATCCGCTGGCGGACGGGGTCACTTACGATCATCCGGTCAAGGACGAAGACGGCAACGTCACGCACGAGACGCGGGACTATATCGTGGTGGCCACGTCGCGGCCGGAGACGATGCTGGGCGATACGGGCGTGGCAGTGCATCCGGAGGATGAGCGCTATGCGTCCCTCGTCGGCAAGTTCGTGGAGCTGCCGATTGTCGGGCGGCGGATTCCGATTGTGGCGGATGAATATGCCAACCCCGAGAAGGGGTCGGGCGCGGTGAAGATCACACCGGCGCATGACTTCAACGACTTTGAAGTCGGCAAGCGGGCGGGCCATACGCCGCTGAACATTCTTACTGCCGTCGCCGCCATCGTGAACGGCGCCGAGGCGGATGCGGCGGGCATTCCGGCGGAGCTGCGGGGGCTGGACCGCTTTGCGGCGCGCGCGAAAGTCGTTGAGGCGTTTGAAGCGGCAGGGCTGCTGGAGCGGATCGAGGACCTGAAGATCGAGCAGCCATTTGGTGACCGGTCCGGCGTCGTGATCGAGCCGTGGATGACGGATCAATGGTATGTCGATGCGGCGACGCTGGCGAAACCGGCGCGCGCGGCGGTCGAGGACGGGCGCACACGGTTCGTGCCGGAGAACTGGTCGAAGACCTATTATAACTGGATGGACAATATCCAGCCCTGGTGCGTGAGCCGGCAGCTCTGGTGGGGGCACCGGATTCCGGCGTGGTACGACGAGGCCGGCAACGTCTATGTCGCCAGCACCGAGAAGGAAGCGCGGGCGAAGGCCGGCAAGGGCGTCAATCTCAGACAGGACGAAGACGTCCTCGATACCTGGTTCTCCTCGGCGCTGTGGCCGTTCTCGACGCAGGGCTGGCCGGAGAATACCGAGGCGCTGAAGACCTTCTATCCGACGAGCACGCTGGTCACGGCGTTTGACATCATCTTCTTTTGGGTCGCCCGGATGATGATGATGGGGCTCGAGTTCACCGGCGAAGCTCCGTTCAAGGATGTTTACATCCACGCCCTCGTTCTCGACGAGAAGGGGCAGAAGATGTCGAAGTCCAAGGGCAATGCCATGGACCCGCTGGAACTCGTGGACGAGTTCGGCGCCGATGCGCTGCGCTTCACGATGGCGGCTATGGCCGCGCAGGGGCGCAACATACGCCTGTCGAAACAGCGCGTGGAAGGCTACCGGAACTTCTCGACTAAGCTGTGGAACGCGGCCCGCTTTGCGGAGATGAACGAGTGCGGCGCGCCGGGCGAATTTGATCCGTGCTCGGCGGAGCGTCCGATCAACCAGTGGATTCTCAGCGAACTTGCCGACTGTGTCTCTGATGTCACCAAGGGCATTGAGGAGTACCGGTTCAATGAGGCGGCGGGCGCGCTCTACAAGTTCATCTGGAACACGCTCTGCGACTGGTATCTGGAGCTGATCAAGCCGTTGCTGATGGGCATGGACGACGCTGCGAAATCCGAGACGCGCGCGGTGTGCGGCCATGTGATCGACGAAGCGCTGAAGCTGCTGCATCCGTTCATGCCGTTCGTGACCGAGGAACTCTGGGAGCGCCGCGCGCCGGGGCGGTCGGAGGAGCAGGGCTTCCTCATGCTGCAATCCTGGCCGGAGATCACCGGGTTCGGAAATGCGGCGGCCACCGAAGAGATCGAATGGCTGATCGAGATGATTTCCGAGATCCGTTCACTGAGGAACGATCTCGGCGTGCCTGCGGGCGCCAAGGTTCCGATGACCCTCGTGAACCCGTCTGAGGTTGATGCGCAGCGCCTGGAGCGGCATGACGAGGTGCTGCGCCGGATGGCGCGCCTGGACGACACGGGTGCGGCGGCGACCCTGCCCCCGGGCGCGGTGTCCACGCTGGTCGGGTCGTCCGTCGTGGCTCTGCGCATCGCGGACCTGATCGACATCGGCGAAGCGCAGAAGCGTCTCGACAAGGAAGTGGCGCAACTCGAGAAGGACATCGTCTCAACCGAGAAGAAACTCGCGAATGCGGATTTCGTGGCGCGGGCCCCGGAAGAGATTGTCGAAGAGAACCGCGACCGGGTGAAAGACTGGTCTGCGCGGCGCGACAAGCTGAAAGCGGCGCGCACATCGCTGGCCGGTATTTCGTGATGCCGCGCCTCATCAGCCTGCTGTCTGTTTTGCTGGTTGCGGCCTGTTCGACAATTCCGGAGGCACCCATGCCGGTCAAACCTGAATGGCGGCTCGTGATTCATGGCGGCGCAGGCGTAATCCTGCGCGAAAACCTGTCGCCCGAAATGGAAGCTGCCTACACGGCGGCGCTCAACGAGGCGCTCGAAGCTGGCGCCAGGGTGCTGAGCAGCGGCGGTGAAGCCATCGACGCTGTCGAAGCCGCCGTGCTGGTGATGGAAGACAACCCGTTGTTCAACGCGGGTCATGGCGCCGTGTTCACGGCAGATGCGCGACATGAACTCGACGCCGCCATCATGGACGGACGGGACCGCAATGCTGGCGCGGTAGCCGGGGTGATGCGCGTGAAGAACCCGATCAAGGCCGCGCGGGCCGTGATGGACAAGTCCGAGCATGTAATGTTCGCGGGGACGGGCGCGGATGCCTTCGCCGAGGCGCAGGGCCTCGACATGGTCGACAACACCTACTTTGACACCGATTGGCGCCGGCAAGCCCTGGAGCGGGTCCTCGAAGACCGCGCGCGGACGGCGGCAGACCGGCACGGCACGGTCGGCGCCGTCGCCATCGACACGAACGGCAACCTCGCCGCTGCCACGACGACGGGCGGGATGACGGCCAAGGCGGCGGGCCGGGTCGGCGATACGCCCCTGATCGGCGCGGCAACTTACGCCGAGAACGGCGTCTGCGCGGTTTCCGCCACGGGGCACGGCGAGTATTTCATCCGCGTCGGCGTTGCCAAGACGATTTGCGACCGGGTGAAGCTGGCCGGCGAGCCGATTGCGATTGCGGCGGGTATTGCGCTGGACGAGGTCGCAACTTTGGGCGGCGACGGCGGCGTGATCGTGATTGACGGCGCAGGCACGCCGGCTTTCGTTTTCAATTCAGCCGGAATGTATCGCGGCGTGATTGACGCTTCCGGGGCAAAGGTCGCCATTTACGGTGATGAATAAGCCCTTTTCGGGAAGGAAATTGCGCGCTAGGCCCTTTTCGCAACTCCGAACGGGAACGCGCTTCAATGACCAAGACCTGGGATAAGTCCCGCCTGCCCTCTCGCCACGTGACCGAAGGCCCCGAACGGGCGCCGCACCGCAGCTATTATTATGCGATGGGCCTCTCGACCAAGGACATCAAGAAGCCCTTCGTGGGCGTCGCCTCCTGCTGGAACGAAGCGGCGCCGTGCAACACGGCACTGATGCGCCAGGCGCATGCCGCCAGCGCCGGCGTCAAGGCCGCCGATGGAACACCGCGCGAGTTCTGCACCATCACCGTCACGGACGGCATTGCGATGGGCCATGAGGGCATGCGCTCGTCGCTGGTGAGCCGTGAAGTGATCGCGGACTCGGTCGAGCTCACCATGCGCGGCCATTCCTATGACGCGCTGATCGGCGTGGCGGGCTGCGACAAGTCGCTGCCGGGCATGATGATGGCGATGCTGCGCCTGAACGTGCCGTCGGTCTTCATCTATGGCGGCTCGATCATGCCGGGCCGGTTCGAGGGCCACGACATCACGGTGATGGATGTGTTCGAGGCGGTGGGCGCGCATGCCGCCGGTTCGAAAGACATGACCGAAGCCAAGCTGCATGCCATCGAGAAGCTGGCCTGCCCCGGCGACGGCGCCTGCGGCGGCCAGTTCACGGCGAACACCATGGCCTGCGTATCGGAAGCCATCGGCCTCGCGCTGCCGCTGTCGTCTGCGCTTCCGGCGCCGAACCTCGACCGCGACGCCTATTGCGCTGAAAGCGGCAAGGCGGTGATGAGCCTGATCGAGAAGAACATCCGTCCACGGGACATCTGTACCCGCGAGGCGTTCGAGAACGCTGCGGTGGTGGTGGCGGCGACGGGGGGGTCGACCAACGCGGCGCTTCACCTGCCGGCGATGGCGCACGAATGCGGCGTGCAGTTCGACCTCAAGGACGTCGCCGAGATCTTCGCCAAGACACCTTACATCGTGAGCCTGAAGCCCGGCGGCGAATATGTCGCCAAGGATTTCGGCGAGGCCGGTGGCGTGCCGATGCTGATGAAGACGCTCTACGATGCCGGCCTGATCCATGGGCATTGCATGACCGTCACCGGCAAGACGGTGGCGGAGAACCTGAAAGATGTCGTCTTCAACAAGAACCAGAAGGTGATCCGCGAAGCGCACGATCCGATTTCGCCGAATGGCGGCGTGGTCGGCCTGTGGGGCTCGCTGGCACCGGACGGCGCCATCGTGAAGGTGGCGGGACTCAAGGATCTGACCTTCACCGGCCCCGCCCGCGTGTTCGACGGCGAGGAAGCCTGCTTTGCGGCCGTGCGTGACCGCCAGTACAAGGAAGGCGACGTACTGGTCATCCGCTACGAAGGGCCGAAGGGCGGCCCTGGCATGCGCGAGATGCTGTCGACGACGGCGGCGCTGTATGGCCAGGGCATGGGCGACAAGGTGGCGCTGATCACCGACGGCCGGTTCTCCGGCGCAACGCGCGGATTCTGCGTCGGGCATGTCGGACCCGAGGCCGCAGAGGGCGGCCCGATCGGTCTCGTCAGGGACGGTGACATCATCACGCTTGACGCCATCAAGGGCACCATCGACGTGCGCCTCACGCCGGCGGACCTGGCCGACCGGAAGCGCGAATGGAAACCGCGCGCCACCCGCTACGGGTCCGGCGCGTTGCAGAAGTTTGCCAGGCTGGTGGGCCCGGCGCACGAAGGGGCGGTCACCCACCCCGGCTTCGAAGGCGAGCGCCACGTTTACGCCGATATCTGAGGGCGCCGCAGCACAGGCCCTTTCCGTCTGCGCCGGCGCCCCTTAAGCTCGGTGCGGACCGCAGACGGGGGAGCCGGGCATGAGTGAACGCGACAAGGCTTCCGCGCCGGGCACCTCGCCGTCGCTCGGCGACCTGCCGCCGGAATTTGCGGATTTCGGCCGCCTCTATGACGAGGAAATCCGCCCGAGCCTCGTGGCGCGGGAATTGGAACGCATCGCGGCCGCCGAGCGCGCCATCCAGACACGGTGGGCCGGCGGGGCGATCATTCTGGTGGGCGCGGGGGTCGGACTGGCGCTGCTGAAAATGCCTGCGGTGGCCATCATCGTGGCGATCATCGGGTTTGGCGTCATCGGTTGGGGCAACATGGGCATCATGCGCCTGGCCGGTGAAGCGAAGTCACTGATCGTCGAGCCGATAGCGAGCAAGCTGAACCTGTATTTCACGGCTGTTCCTGGCGACTGCGAGTCGATCTTCCGGCACAAGGAAGTCGGCGTGGTGCCGGGCTGGGACCGATCGAAGTACGAGGACCTTCTCACGGGCCGCCGGGGCATGGTCGATTTCGAACTGTTCGAGGCGCATCTCGAAGAGCGCCGCACCACGACCGATTCCAAAGGACGCACACAGACGACCTGGGTGACCGTCTTCAAGGGTCAGTGCCTGCGCTTCGATTTTCACAAGAACTTCTATGGCCGCACACTGATCACGCGGGACGCCGGTTTCTTCAACCGCTTCGGCGGCGGCAAGGGCATGCAGCGCGCCGCGCTGGAAGACCCGACCTTCGAGAAGATCTTCGAGGTTTACACAACCGACCAGGTCGAGAGCCGTTACCTGCTGACGCCGGATCTCATGCAGAAGCTGGTCGATCTCGAAGGCGTTTTCCGGGGCGGGAAACTCAAGGCCGCGTTTGATGGCGGCGAGATGTTCATCACGGTGCAGGGCGGGAACCTGTTCGAGCCGGGCTCGATGTTCAAGCCGCTCGACAGCGCAGACCGGGTGCATGAGCTGCTGAAGGATTTTGCGGCGGTGTTCCATTTGATCGACGCGGTGACGGCGGGCCGCAGCCGCCTGCCGCCGCCAAGCTGACGAGCAGCAGCCTGCGTCTGAGACTGTTCACGCTGGCTTCATCAACCCGCCGAATAATTGCCGCAGTGTTCGTGAAAGTGATCTTCATGCTTCGTACGTTGTTCACCCTTGGCGTCTTCGCCCTTGTCCTCGCCGCGCCGGCGCAGGCGAATGGCAAAACCGATGTGGCGGCCTGCAAGGCCATGCAGGCCACGCTGGTCCCCCGGCAGACCGAGATAACAGGTCTGACCGAGCGGCGCGATGCGTCCGCCATCGCCGTCGAGGCGGCGGGCGAGGCCTGGGAGGATGTTGAAATCCACCGGCTGATCTCGGACGCGCACGCCGCTGCCGCCGACAGCGCCAAGGCCGCCTACACGTCCGCCCGCCAGCAACTGGCGCGCGACGAGCTGGCTTTGCAGGCCACCGTGAAACAGTTCAACACCGACGTTTCCGTGTTCAACGCGCGCTGCAGCACCAAAGGCTAGAGCCCGCTCAGGGTGTGACGATCGGGAAGGGTTCCGGCGGCGCCGGAGGATCCAGCACGCCGAGCAATGTTGCGGCCGCCAGCGGATCGCCCTGCATCGTCAGCGCGCCCTTGGCCACGAGGTCCGCCGGCTTCTGACCGGCGAAGATCATGCCGAGGAATGCCGCCTTCGGCAGGCGCAAGGTGGCGTCAGCCTGGGCGCCGGCCCCGGCCTCGTGCACCAGCACGGAGTTCCGGATCGTGACAAGGCGGGCTTCGCCGGCATCCGGGAACTCGAACAGGATGGACACCGACTTGCCTTCTGCCAGAGCGGGATCAATCCGCACGGCCAGCATGTCGAAGACCTGTTCGACCGAGATCGCCGAAATCACGTCCGGAGACAGCGCCGAGACGGTGGCCGCTTGCGGCGCGGCCCGCGATTCGGCGGCGCCGGTCAGGTACATGTTCCGCCAGAGCGAGCCTTCAGCCTGGTAGCCCATCTGCTCGAAGGACTGCGCGAGAATCTCGCGCGCATCGAGGTTTGCCGGATCGGCAAACACGATCCGGCTGGCAACTTCGGCGGCCCAGCGATAGTCGCCCGCCTTGTACGCCTTCTGCGCGATGCGAAGCGCCTTGCGCGCGCCGCCCATCGCTTCGACGTAGCGCACGGCGGCCTCTTCGGGCGGCCAGGGATTGAGGTTGGCAGGGTTGCCGTCATACCAGCCGAGATAGCGCTGATACACGGCCTTCGAATTGTGGGCCATCGTGCCGTAATAGCCCCGGTTGTACCATTTCGAGGCGAGGGCGTCCGGCAGGGCGATCACTTCGGCGATTTCTTCGGCCGTGTACCCCTTGTTCATCAGACGCACCGACTGATCGTGGAGATATTTGTAGGCGTCACGGTGGAGCCCCATGAAGGTGACGACATCGGACTGGCCCCAGCGTGGCCAGCCGTGCGAGACGAACATCACATCCGTGCGGTCGCCGAAAAGGCGGATCGACTCGGTCAGATAGTCCGCCCACGCCTTGGAATCGCGCACCAGCGCGCCGCGAGGCGGAAGCACGTTGTGCATTGTGGCATTGGCATTTTCTGCGAGACACAGCGCGCGCAGGTGCGGCAGGTAGAAGTTCATCTCCGCGGGCGCCTCGGTGCCCGGCGTTACCTGGAATTCAATCTCGATGCCGTCGATGACGAGCTTCTCGCCCGTCTCCTTGACGGAGTAGGTGGGCGCGATGAGGCTGAAGGTGCCGCTCGGCAGACCGGTCCCGATGCCGGCGCCGCCCTGCCCGGCGGGGCCGGGTGTGAGGCGCGTGCCGAACTGGTAGGTGGCCCGCCGGGTCATCGCGGGGCCGGCGATCAGGTTCTCGCTCACGGCATGATCCATGAACCCGTCCGGCGCGATGATCCGGACCTTGCCGGCGTCAACGTCCGCCTGGCTGACAACCCCTTTGACGCCGCCGAAATGATCGCCGTGGCTGTGCGTGTAGATCACAGCGACCACCGGCCTGTCGCCGACATGCTTGCGCACAAGGCCCAGCGCGGCGGCGGCGGTTTCGGTGGACGTCAGCGGATCGACGAGGATGTAGCCGGTTTCGGTTGCGATCACGCTCATCACCGAGAGATCGAGACCACGAACCTGCCAGAGCCCCGGTACCACTTCGAACAGACCGTGATTGTTCATCAGGCTGAGGTGGCGCCAAAGGCTCGGGTTCATCGTCGCCTGGACCTCGCCGTCCGCGAAGTCGTAGGCGCTGGCGTCAAACACGGTCCGGCCATCGGCGGACAGGATCTTCGGATCGTCCAGCGCCGCGATGAAGCCCCGGCTGGCGAGCGCGGCTTCAGTCTCGTCGCTCCAGGGCAAGCCTGCGGAAAACGCCTGGTTTGCCGCGACGGTTGCCGGTGTCGCTTCGCCCGTCGCTCGTTCCACAGGTTCGCTGGACAGGGTGCAGGACGTGCCGATTGCTGCGGCACAGAGTGCAGCCAGGATCTTTTGCATTGGTTCCTCCCCGGAGACCGTGTGCGCCGCCCTGTTTCGAGCGGTGCGTTGTGGAGCCAGCCTAGCGTGCTTGCGGACCGACGCAACGGGGGGCGAAGGCTTGTCGTTGCGGCAGTTGCCGGTCCGGGCTCTGGACGCTGGCGGCCGGCTGGGGCTAATTCATGGACATGATTACCGGCCCTACCTCACACAGCTATTTCTCGCAGCGCCTCCGGCTTCACTATGTCGATTGGGGCAATGCGGACGCCCCGCCCCTGATCCTGCTGCATGGCGGCCGGGACCATTGCCGGAGCTGGGATTGGGTCGCCGATGAACTGCGCAGCGACTGGCATGTGATTGCGCCGGACCTTCGCGGGCATGGCGACAGCAGCTGGTCGGCCGACGGCGACTATTCGGTGCGCTCCTGCGTGTATGATCTGGCACAACTGATCCACCAGAAGCAGCTGTCTCCGGTGACTCTCGTGGCGCACTCCTATGGGGGCAACATCTGCCTGCGCTATGCCGGCATCTATCCGGAGAACGTGCGCAAGCTCGTGGCCATCGAAGGGCTCGGGCCGTCACCCAAGATGCTGAAGGAGCGTCTCGGCGCACCCATCGGCAAGCGGATGCGCGACTGGATTGATGCCAAGCGGGCGGCGGCGGGGCGCAGTCCGAGACGCTATGCGACGCTGGATGAAGCCTATCAGCGCATGAAGGAAGAGAACGCCTATCTCAGCGATGCGCAGGCGCGCCACCTGACCGTTCACGGCATCAGCCAGAACGAGGACGGGACCTATTCCTGGAAGTTCGACAACCACTTCCGGGTGATGGTGCCCTACGACATGGCCAACGAAGATGTTGAAGCCCTGTGGCGGGAAATTACCTGCCCCACCTTGCTGCTCTACGGCCAGAACAGCTGGGCCTCGAACCCGGAAAAAGACGGGCGCATCGCGCATTTCCGGAATGCGGAAGTGCGCACTTATGAAAACGCCGCGCACTGGCTGCACCACGATCAGTTCGACCGCTTCGTGTCTGATCTGAAGGCGTTTCTCTGAACCGCCTCCCGCGGTCAGGAGAAATGCAGCCGGCGGTATTTCCCGCGGAAGTACAGCAGCGGATCCCGGCGCGGGTCGAAGTTGGCGCGAAGCACCTCGCCGACCAGAATGACGTGGTCGCCGCCATCATGGATCTGGTGCCGGCGGCATTCGAAATTCGCGAGGGCGTTCGACAGGAGCGGCGCATCATGCCGGCCGCGTTTCCAGGGCGTCTGCTGGAAGCGCTCCTCGCCCGGCCGCGAGAAGATGCGCGAGGCGGGTTGTTGGCCGATGTGCAGCACGTTGACTGCAAAATGCTCCGCCTCTTCGAGAGCTTTCAGGCTGTTGGATGTCTTGGCGATGCAGACGAGCAGGAGGGGCGGATCAAGCGATACCGAGGTGAACGAGTTGGCCGTCAGGCCGACCGGCTCGCCGCTGGGCCGCTCGAAGGCGGTGACCACCGTGACACCCGTGGCAAAACACCCGAGCGCTTCGCGCAGGGTACGGGCATCGGACCCCGAGCGGTATTCCGGCACGAAGCGCGGAACCCGGCGCTCCAGGAAATCCAGCAAGGTGGCGCTGAACAGGTCTGACCGGTCGGCGGCCAGCACATGGCCGGCGTCGCCGATCTCTGCGTATTCGGCGCCCGGGATCTGTTCGACGATCCGGCTGGCCGAAGCGGCATCCGTGACATCGCTGAGCGCGCCGCGGACGAACAGGACCGGCATCTGGATATTGGGCGCCGCCGCCTTGAACCGGTTCAGGGCCTCCTCAAGCTGAAACCGTTCCAGCATGCGCGGGTCCCATGCGCCTTTTGCCGTCTCGGATGCGGCGCGCAAGGTGCCCGCTGCCTTGCGGATGTTGGTGAGGTCGAGGTCGGGCGGCGCGTCAGCCAGGATCAGGCCGGACGCCAGGTGCGCGCCGTCTTCGCCGATGGCCGCCGCCGCGACCCAGCCGCCGAGCGATGCACCGACGATGACGGGGCGGGACGGCAGCTGCGCCAGGACCGCGCGCAGGTCTTCGACATAGGCCCCGAAATCATAGCGCCCGTCGGCGGGCCATTCGCTCTCGCCGTGCCCGCGCAGGTCGATGGCGATCACTTGGCGTCCCGCGCGTGCCAGCGCTGACGCTGTTTCGTTCCAGATGTCCCGGGTCTGACCGCCGCCGTGGACAAGGATCACCAGCGGATCGTCCGGGTCGCCGCGCATCTCGCCGCGAATGGCAATGCCGGCGAACCCCTTGAATTGTGATTGTGCCATGGTGCCCTCGGTATCGCGATCCCTTGTGGCGGGGCCGGGTTGATCCCCTGCGATGGATCTAGGGCGAGCCTCTAGCGTGAACATGGCGCCATGGCGAGACGTCACGCCGCAGCCGGGCGGGGTAAGGGATTGACTCCGACCCAAAAGAACAAAATAAGAACATATGGATATTGCCACGCTCAAGATGAAAGGCCTGCTGGGCCCGCTCACAGCGGCGCCGGAGGCGCCGGCGGGCTTTCCGTTCGGCCTCGGCGCCGTGGGCCTGCACGAAGTCGCCGAAACGGCCTATGGCGACCGGGCTGCGGCTACCGGCTTTGTCCTGGCCGCGACACGGCCGGCGCAGGCGGGTGCCTGGCTGTGGGTCAGCCAGACACGGTTCGCCGACGATCTGGGACAGGTTCCGGAAGCTGCCCTCCGGCACATGCAGGGCCAGCCGCCCCCGCGCCTCAGCGTAAAGGTCCGCACGCTGCCGGATGCCTTGTGGGTGATCGAGGAAGCCGTGGTCTCCGGCGCGGTGAGCCTTGTCATTGCCGAGGTCGAGGCGGCGGATTTCACGGCGACCCGGCGCCTGACGCTGGCCTCCGGACGCCACGGCGTTCCGGTGATCCTGCTGATGCCGCAGACCCGCGAAGGCGCGACAGCGGCCGCCACGCGGTGGCGTATCCATCCCCGCCCCTCCGCCCCGAACCGGTACGATCCGCAGGCCCCCGGACACCCCCGCTGGCGGGCCGTGCTCGAGCGTTGCCGGACCGCGCCGAACGCCGCCGGGACTGTCTTTGATCTCGAGTGGAATGATGAAACGCTATCTCTCGGTGTGGTTTCCGGACTGGCCGCTGGACCGGCTGCGCCGCGTCCGGTGGCACGGGAAGCCCCTTCCCGCCGCAAGGCCGGCTAAGCCGCCCGCTTTCGTGCTGCATGAGAAGTCCGCGCACGGGCTGACCGTCGCGGCCGCGAATGCAACGGCGCGGGCAGGCGGTGTCCATCCGGGCCAGCGGTTCAGCGATGCCCGGGCCTGCCTGCCGGACCTCATCGCCGAGGAAATCGACCGGGAGGCCGATGCGCGCGCCCTCAACCTGCTTGCCAGGTGGATGACCGGCTTTTCGCCGCTTGTCGCACTTGATGACCTCGACGGGCTGCGGCTTGAGACGACCGGATGCGATCACCTGTTCGGCGGCGAGAGCGCCATGGCCGCCCGGCTGTCCGAGAGGCTGACGCGGACGGGGTATGGCCACCGGATCGCGCTGGCGAGCACACCCGGCGCCGCGCAGGCGCTGGCCCGCCATGCGGCGCAGGAGGGCGCGCCGCAGATCTTACCGCAGGGCGCCGAACGCGAGGGGCTTGCCGGCCTGCCCGTGCAGGCGCTGCGCCTGTCACCCGAGGCGATCACCCTGCTGCGCCGGTTTGGCCTGACACGGATCGGGCAGCTTTACGGGATCGACCGGAAGGCGCTTGCACGGCGGTTCCAGTCGCGTCACGCCGCAGACGCTGTCTGCCTGCGTCTCGACCAGGCGCTCGGGTTACGGATTGAGCCGATGACGCCGCTTCGTCCGCCGCCGGAATATTTTTCCCGTCTGGCCTGCCCCGAGCCGCTTACCCAGGCGGCCGGCCTTGAAGCCGGCTTGCAGCAGCTGGTGGAGACGCTGTGCGCGGCGCTTTCAGACAAGGGGGCCGGCGCCCGGCGGTTCGTGTTCAGCGCCTTCCATTCCGACGGCCAGGTCTCCGCAGCCACGGCCCAGGCTGCGCGGCCGGTGCGCACACCGGAGCACATCCTGAGGCTTTTCCGCGAGAAGATCGAGACGGTGGATCCGGGTTTCGGCATCGACCTGCTCTTGCTGGAAGCCCAGCGCACCGGCCCGATGGAGATGGGCAGCCGGCCCCTCTCGGGAGACCTCGCCGGGACGGCTGTTGACGAGACGGCCCTGTCGGCGCTGGCGGACCGGATCAATGCAAGGCTTGGCGAGGGTACGGTCAGCCTGACGCTCTCCGAGGCCCGGCATGCCCCCGACAAGGCCGAGCGGTGCGTGGTCTTCACCGGCGAGCTTCCCCGCACCGGGCCGGCCCTGCCCGCCCGCGAGGCGCCGCGACCGGCGCGGATGCTCGCCTGGCCCGAACGGGTGGACGTGATTGCGCAGGTGCCGGACGGGCCGCCCCTGAGTTTTGTCTGGCGGCGAGTGGTGCGCCGGGTGGTGCGCTCTGACGGGCCGGAGCGGATTTCGCCGGAATGGTGGCTGTTCCTGCCCGGCAAGGACGCGGGCGCGACCCCGCTGCCGCGCACGCGGGACTATTACCGGATCGAGGATGCAGAGGGGCGGCGCTACTGGGTCTACCGCGATGGCCTTTATGATGACGGGCGGGGACAATTGCCTGAATGGTTCGTGCAGGGACTGTTTGCATGAGCCGCTATGCTGAACTCGCCATCACCACGAACTTCTCTTTCCTGCGGGGGGCCAGCCATCCCGAGGAGCTGGTGCGGCGCGCCGCGGAGCTTGGCCTTCAGGCGATCGGGGTGGCGGACCGCAACACGCTGGCCGGCGTCGTGCGCGCACACCTGGCGGCCAAGGAGATCGGCCTGAAGCTGCTCGTCGGCGCCCGGCTCGTGCCGGTCGATGGGCCGGAGATCCTCGCCTATCCGGTGGACCGGGCTGCCTATGGCCGCCTGTCGCGGCTGCTCTCCGAAGGCAAGCTGAAGGCGGAGAAAGGCGCGTGCCATCTGGATCTGCAGGACATTCTCCGCGCGGGCGAAGGTCAGATCCTGATCGTGCTGCCGCCGGACAAACCGGCTACCGGATTCGAGGCGGCGCTGGCGCAGATTGCGGAGGCCGCGCCCGGGCGGACCTACCTTGCCGCGCGGTATGCCCATGCCGGGCGCAACCGGGAGCGGCTCGCGCGCCTTGCCGAACTCGGCGCCCGCAACGGCGTCCCGCTCATCGCCGTCAATGACGTGCTCTACCATCAGCCCGAGCGCCGCCCGCTGCAGGACGTGCTGACCTGTATCCGCGAACACTGCACCATCGATGCCGCCGGCTTCCGGCTGGAGGCGAATGCCGAGCGCCACCTGAAGGATGCGGCGGAAATGGCGCGGCTGTTCAGGGGCTTTGAGCCGGCGCTGTCGCGGACGCTGGAGATTGCCGAACGCTGCACCTTCAGCCTCGATGAACTGGCCTATGAATATCCGGACGAGCCCGTGCCGCCCGGCGCCACACCGCAGGGGCATCTTGAGTTTCTCACCTGGAAAGGCGCGCGATGGCGCTATCCTCAAGGCATCCCGGACACCGTCGCCCGGCAGGTGCGCAAGGAGCTCGGCCTGATCGAAGAGCTGTCCTACGCGCCGTATTTCCTCACCGTGCACGACATCGTCGCCTGGGCACGCGCGCAGGGCATCCTCTGTCAGGGGCGCGGCTCGGCGGCAAACTCGGCGGTCTGCTTCTGCCTCGGCGTCACCAGCGTCGATCCGGCGGAGACGAGTCTTCTGTTCGAACGTTTCCTGTCGCGTGAACGCAAGGAGCCGCCGGACATTGATGTCGATTTCGAGCATGAGCGGCGCGAGGAGGTTATCCAGTACGTGTACGGACGCTATGGCCGGCACCGCGCGGCGCTGACCGCAACGGTGATCTGCTATCGCCCGCGTTCGGCCGTGCGCGAAGTGTGCAAGGCGCTGGGGCTCAGTGAGGATATTTCCGGCGCGCTGGCGGGCTCGGTCTGGGGCAGCTGGGGGAGCGGCATATCGGCAAAGCAGATAGCGGGCGCAGGGCTGGATCCGGCGAACATGCTGATCCGGCGCGCCATCCAACTGACGCAGCAGCTGATCGGCTTTCCGCGCCACCTGTCGCAGCATGTCGGCGGCTTCGTGCTGACGCGCGGGCCGCTGATCGAGACCGTGCCGATCGGCAACGCCGCGATGGACGCGCGCACCTTCATCGAGTGGGACAAGGACGACATCAACGCGCTGGGCATCCTGAAGGTCGATGTCCTCGCGCTGGGCATGTTGACCTGTATCCGCAAGGCGTTCGACTTTCTCGAACTGCACAAGGGCCTGCGATTCAATCTCGCCACCCTCCCGGCAGACGATGCCGCGACCTATGACATGCTGTGCGAGGGTGACAGCCTGGGCGTGTTCCAGGTGGAAAGCCGCGCGCAGATGAACATGCTGCCCCGCCTCAGGCCGCGCACCTTCTACGATCTCGTGATCGAGGTGGCGATTGTGCGGCCCGGTCCGATCCAGGGTGACATGGTGCACCCCTATCTCCGTAGGCGGAAGAAGCTGGAGCCGGTCAACTTTCCCAGCCCCTCCCCGGCGCATGGCCCCGCCGACGAGCTTTCCCGGATCCTCCGGCGCACGCTCGGCGTACCGCTGTTCCAGGAGCAGGCCATGCAGATCTCGATCGATGCCGCCAAGTTCACGCCGGAAGAAGCCAACGGGCTTCGCCGGGCGATGGCGACGTTCCGGAGGGTCGGCACGATCCAGAATTACGAGGAGATGATGGTCTCGCGCATGGTGGCGCGCGGCTACGATCCGCTATTTGCCAAACGCTGCTTCGACCAGATCAAGGGCTTCGGCGAGTATGGCTTCCCGGAAAGCCATGCCGCGTCGTTTGCGCTGCTGGTGTATGTGTCGTCCTGGCTGAAATGCCACCATCCGGATGTGTTCTGCGCAGCCCTTCTGAACAGCCAGCCGATGGGGTTCTATGCGCCGGCCCAGATCGTGCGCGACGCCCGCGAGCATGGGGTCGAGGTGCGCCCCGTCGATGTCAATTACTCGGACTGGGACAACACGCTGGAGCCGATGGACAAGGGGGACGGGCTCTGCGCCGTCCGGCTCGGCTTTCGTCAGATCGACGGATTGCGCGAGAGCGAGATGGAGACTCTGATGGCGGCCAGAGGGCCGGGCTACACGACACCGGAAGACCTGCGCCAGCGCACCGGCCTGCACCGGGCGCCGCTGGAACGGCTCGCCACCGCCGACGCATTCGGGTCGATGCGGCTGACGCGCCGCGAGGCGCTGTGGCATGTGCGCGGCGAGGTCGTTGACCAGTCCTTGCCCCTGTTTTCATCGACCGGCGTGTCCGAGCAGGGCGACGAGGCCGGGACGGCCCTGCCCCTGATGCCGCCCTCGGAACAGGTGATCCAGGATTACCAGACCGCACGGCTTTCCCTGAAGGGCCATCCCATGAGTTTCCTAAGGGAAGGATACCGGGCGCGGAAAATCCTGCCGACGGCTGAAGCGGTGGCCGCCGCGAACGGGCGAAGGGTGCAGACGGCCGGGCTCGTGCTCGTGCGCCAGCGGCCGGGTTCGGCCAATGGCGTCGTCTTCATCACCCTCGAGGACGAGACCGGCATCGCGAACCTCGTTGTCTGGCAACGCGTCATGGAACGCTTCCGTCCCGTCGTCATGGGCGCGCGCATCCTGCATGTCGAAGGACGCGTCCAGACGGCGGACAATGTGACCCATATCGTTGCCGAAAGGCTGTTCGACCGCACGGATGACCTGAACTTGCTGTCGGAAGACGTGCTGCGGGATGCGATGAAGGGCGTGCTGGCGAACGCAGACGAAGTCGCCCGTCCGGTTGCGGAGCGCAAGGTGCCCGGCGCCCGGCGAGACGGCGCCCAGCATCCCCGCAATGTACGCACCATTCCGAAGAGCCGGGATTTTCACTGACCGCGCAAGCGCCTGTCGCCGAAACTTATCCCAAGACCTGGTCCAGCACGTCCGCAAGCGAGGTTTCCAGCATGGGCTTGCGCACGAATGCCGCGAATCCGGCCTTTTGGGATCGCCCTTCAAGGGTGCCTGAATCCCAGCCGGAAATCATGATCGCGGGCGCTTCGAACCCGCCCTGGCGAATCTTTGCCAGCACCTCGAATCCGTCCCCGTCTTCAAGTTTGAAGTCGATCACGAAGCAATCGTACTCGGCCTCGGCCAAGCCGGCCAACAGATCTGCAGCCGTTGCAAAGGTGTGGACCTGAAAGCCGCGCCGCCCGAGCAACAGGCGAAGCGACAGACGTACCGCATCGCTGTCATCGACAACTGCGACGCGCCGACTGGGTTCTACAGGAACGGGTAAAGCCATTTGAATGCGCCGGACTCACAATCGAGGCGACACACTAGGACGATTTGGATCGTCTGATCTTTAAGTACATTTCCTAGGCTTGTGCAGATCGTCCGAAGCCGGCGGCGAAAGCGATCCGAAGCACGGTGGACAAGTTGGCGGCGTCCATTTTTTCCATCAGGTTCGCCCGGTGGATTTCGACGGTCCGCGGCGAGATATCCAGCATCTCGGCGATCACCTTGTTGGTGTGGCCTTCGACCAGACCAATCAGCACATCGCGCTCCCGGGCGGTCAGGCGTTCGATCAGGCCGCGCGCCTCTTCTGACAGCACGTCTTCCTGGCGCCGCGCCTCCATCCGCTCGAAAGCGCGGGTCAGGGCTTCGACAAGCGTTTGCTTGGCATAGGGTTTTTCGACGAAATCGGTCGCGCCGGCCTTCATGGCGCGCACCGCTACGGCGACGTCGCCGTGTCCGGTCAGGACGATGACCGGCATCGCGACGCCCCTTTCATTGAGCGCTTCCTGCACCTCAAGGCCGTCCATGCCGGGCATCTGGACATCCAGCAGGATGCAGCCCCGCTCGGCGTCGGCCACGGTTTCGAGGAACGCCACTCCGTCGATATAGGTTTTCACGCGAAAACCGGCATGGCGAAGCATGAAGCTCGCCGAATGCCGAATCGCTTCGTCGTCATCAACAAGGTGGACCAGTCGCGTGTCGTTCATCACACCGCTCTAGCCAATTCCTGACGGAGTGTGAACCGGAAACACGAACCCCCGGTTGGACGGGGCATGGCGCGGATGGTGCCGCCATGGGCTTCCACAATCGTCTGGCAGATCGACAATCCGAGACCCATTCCATGCGATTTGGTGGTGGCAAACGGCTTGAACAGGATTTGCTGCATCTCTGCGGGGAGACCGGGCCCATTGTCGCAGACCTCAATCGTGACGAATCCCGGCTCGTCTGCCTGAAAAGCTCTCAGTACGATGGCCCCGTCCTGCCGGTCAGCCAGCGCATCCATGGCATTGCGGATGAGATTGATGACGACCTGCTGGATCTGAATCGCATCGGCGAGGACGCGGTCCACGCCCTTTGCCATCTCGACCTTGACCGGGATATCGGCGCGGTCGCGGGAAATCTTCGACAGGGCAATTGCGTCTGCCAGCAGGGGCGCAAGCGGCACAGCATGCGCATCCACTTCGCCGCGAGACACATACGAGCGCAGTTTCCGGACGATGTCGCCGGCCCGGACGGCCTGAACGGCTGCTTCTGACAGGGCTTCTCGCAGGATTTCCTTCACGTCCGGGTCCGGCGAATCAATCAGGTCGCGGCTGGCCTCAAGATAGTTTGCAACGGCCGTCAGAGGCTGGTTGAGCTCGTGAGCCAGGGCAGACGCCATGGTCCCGACGGCGCTGAGGCGTGAAAAGTGGACCAGTTCGGCCTGCATCTCCTGCATGCGGAGTTCGGCACTTTGCTGCTCGGTGAGGTCCCGCATGAACGCAGTGAAGAGGTATCGCTCACCGATACGGGCCTCACCGACCTTCAGATCGATCGGAAACACCGTGCCGTCGGCGCGGGCCGCCAACACGACCCGGCCCCTGCCGATGATCTGGCGTTCGCCCGTGCGAAGGTAGGCGCCGATATAGCTGTCATGGTTGGCGCGGTCGCGGCCGGACATCAACCGGGCCACCGGCTGCCCGGTCATGTCCGCCGCCAGATAACCGAAGAGTTTCTCGGCAGCCCGGCTGAATGCGAGGATGATTCCCGCTTCGTCGGTCACCACCATCGCATCAGGGACGGAATCGAGAATCGACTCGAAGTGCAGCTGCAACGCCGGCGCATCGAGTGTTTCAAAGGGTGTCTTGTCCATTTCGCGCGATCCTTCACACGACACCCGCAAGTGCCCGCGCGGGCTCAGCCCTGCAAGCCAGCACCCAGTCGCTCACCGGTTGCGGCCTGGCGGATCGCCTGAACCGCGCCAACGAGGAGTATCGCCGCGCCGGCCGCCATCGCGTAGCATCCCCAGCAATGGGCGAACGGCAACAAGCCGTCCAGATGCAATGCGCCCGAAGCCGCGTTCGTCGAAGCCCCACACCGGAAGGCGAGATAATCTTCCAAGGTCGGGGTCCGACCGAGATAAAGCGCAAACTTGATGGCACCGACGACCAGCAGCGCGCCGCCCGAAAACATCCACTTCAACATTGCTGAACTCCCTTGAAGTTGCCCAATGGTGGTAGTCCGGGTGCGACAGGCGAGCCCATAGGTACATCACCTTATACTTGCAGCATGGTCCCTTCGGCAATTAGCCGTTAGTGTCGCAACACGACTCGCGAAGGGCTGATCCATGAGCGCAAACACTACTCTCAACGAACGACCGGGCTGGGGTTTCAGCATCGGCACCGTTAGCCTCCTTGTAGGCGCGGTGGCCTTTGGTGTCCTCATGATAGCCGCTAATGCGGCTGACCCAATGATGGCCGCACATGCCTGGATATTCTTTTTCCTGGCTGTGACCGGTCTACTCGTCACCGGCCTGTGGGCCGGGACACTGCAGAAACGCAATCCGTTTGATCCGGCATTCTACGAGGACACGATCGTCAAGTTCGGTGTCGTCGCGGCCATGTTCTGGGGCATCGCGGGCTTCCTCGTCGGCCTGATCATTGCGCTTCAGCTCACGTTCCCGAACCTGTTCTACTTCCCCGACTTCGGGTGGACGAACTTCGGCCGACTGCGTCCGCTGCATACGTCTGCGGTGATCTTCGCTTTCGGCGGCAACGTCCTGATTGCAACCAGCTTCTACGTCGTCCAACGCACCTGCCGCACACGGCTGGCGGGCGGCCTGTGGCCCTGGTTCGTGTTCTGGGGCTACAACCTGTTCATCTGCATCGCAGGCACCGGCTATCTTCTGGGCGTGACCCAGTCGAAGGAATATGCCGAGCCTGAATGGTATGCCGACCTCTGGCTCACGATTGTCTGGGTGGCTTACCTGCTGGTGTTCCTCGGAACCCTCTGGAAGCGCAAGGAACCCCACATCTATGTGGCCAACTGGTTCTACCTGTCCTTCATCGTCACGATCGCGATGCTGCACATCGTCAACAACCTCGCAATTCCTGTCTCGCTGACCGGCTCCAAGAGCTACCAGCTGTTCGCAGGGGTGCAGGACGCGTTGACCCAATGGTGGTACGGCCACAACGCCGTGGGCTTCTTTCTCACCACCGGCTTCCTCGCCATCATGTACTACTTCATTCCGAAACGGGTGAACCGTCCGGTTTACTCCTACCGGCTGTCGATCGTGCACTTCTGGTCGCTGATCTTCATCTACATCTGGGCCGGTCCGCACCACCTTCACTATACCGCGCTTCCGCAATGGGCGCAGACGCTCGGCATGGTGTTCTCGGTGATGCTCTGGATGCCCAGCTGGGGCGGCATGATCAACGGCGTCATGACCCTGTCGGGTGCCTGGGACAAGCTGCGCACCGACCCGGTCGTGCGGATGATGATCGTCGCCCTCGCCTTCTACGGCATGTCGACCTTCGAAGGACCGTTGATGAGCGTTCGCGCCGTCAACTCTCTCTCCCACTACACGGAATGGGGCATCGCCCACGTCCACTCGGGTTCGATGGGATGGGTTGGTTTCATCAGCTTCGGCGCAATCTACTGCCTCGTGCCGTGGCTCTGGAAACGTCCAGCCCTGTATTCGAAGGCCCTTGTGGAGTGGCACTTCTGGCTCGCGACGCTCGGGATCCTCTTCTACATCGTGGCGATGTACGTCGCCGGGATCATGGAAGGCTTCATGTGGCGTGCCTACAATGAGTTTGGTTTCCTTGAGTACGCCTTCATCGAGACGGTCAAGGCCAAGCACATCATGTACGCCGTCCGGGCCGGAGGCGGCACCCTGTTCCTCCTCGGCGCCTTGCTGATGGCCTACAACCTGGTGCGCACTGCGCTGGGTCACGGCGAAGCACGCGGCGATGTGGAGACTACGCCTATCGCTCACAACCCCGCCCTTCAGCCTGCTGAATAAGGAGCACTGACATGGCTTTCATGAAACGGCACGAGACGCTCGAGCGTCACTCGCTGCTCCTCACCGTCGGCATCCTGATCGTTGTGGCGATCGGCGGCTTGGTTGAAATCGCACCGCTCTTCTATCTCGATAACACGATCGAGAAGGTGCAGGGCATGCGCCCTTACACGCCTCTCGAACTCAAGGGGCGCAACATCTACATCCGCGAGGGCTGCTATGTCTGCCACTCGCAGATGGTGCGCCCCCTTCGGGACGAAGTTGAACGCTACGGCCACTACTCGCTGGCGGCCGAAAGCATGTATGACCACCCGTTCCAATGGGGTTCCAAACGGACGGGTCCGGATCTGGCCCGTGTGGGCGGAAAATACTCCGACGAATGGCACCTGGACCACCTGACCGAACCGAAATCGGTCGTGCCGGAGTCGGTGATGCCGCCCTACGCCTTCCTGCTGACGAAGAAACTTCGTCTCGACGGGATCGAAGACCATCTCAAGACGCTTCGTCTTGCCGGTGTGCCTTACACGGACGACATGATCGCCAATGCAAAGGCCGATCTTATCGCCCAGGCCTCTCCTGGTGCCGACTACGACACCGAAGACGCCCTCGTTGCCCGCTACGAAGCGGCTTCGGGACGCAAAGGCACGGTGAAGATATCCGACTTTGACCGCAACCCGGCGACGATCACCGAAATGGATGCGCTCATTGCCTATCTTCAGATGACCGGCACACTGGTCGATTTCTCGACCTATGAAGCCGATGACCTGAACAACCGGCGCTAGGGAGACAGCCATGTACGAGATGCTCGCTAGCTTTGCACAGACCTGGGGCCTTGGGTTCTTTGTCCTGATGTTCCTGGTCGCAGTTGCCTATGCACTCTGGCCCGGCAACCGGGATACGTTCCGGGAAGCCGCCCACCAACCCCTTATTGAGAAGGCACCGTCCGATGACTGACCATAAACCGGACATCGATGAAGTCTCTGGCGTCGAAACCACCGGCCATAGCTGGGATGGAATCAAGGAACTGAACACGCCCCTGCCGCGCTGGTGGCTGTTCATACTCTACAGCACGATCGTGTGGGCCGTGATCTACATGATCTTCATGCCCGCCATCCCGGCCCTGCCCGGAATGGGCTACACCAACACGCTGGGACTGAGAGGCCATTCGGACCGTGCGCTGGTGGCCCAGGACATCGCAAAGCTCCACACCGAGCGCAATGCCGCTTCGGCCAAGTTGCTCGGTGCCTCCTTGAGCCAGATCGAAACGGATCTGGATCTCCAGCAGTTCGCCCTCGCCATGGGTGAGAGCGCGTTCGGCGACAACTGCGCAACCTGCCACGGTGCAGGCGGCCGGGGCGCCAAGGGTTACCCGATGCTGGCAGACGACGTCTGGCTCTGGGACGGCACGCTTACCGGTATCGAAACCACCATCCGGCACGGCATCCGCCACATGGAAGATCCGGCAACCCGCCTGAACGCCATGCCCGCCTTCGGCCGGGATGGTCTGCTGGCAACGTCGGAAATTGACGACCTGGTCCAGTACGTCCTGAATATCTCGGGACGTGAGGCCGCAGCGGATGCGGTTAACCGCGCTGCACCGGTCTTTGCGCAGCAATGCGTCGTGTGCCACGGCGCCGATGGTAAGGGAAACCGCGCTCTGGGTGCACCGAACCTGACAGATCGTGACTGGCTGTTCGGCGGCGAGCCGCGTGACATCCAGCAGACAATCTTCAATGCCCGGAACGCGCACATGCCCGCCTGGCAGGGTCGTCTCGACGACGCCACGATCAAGTCCCTGGCGGTGTATGTTCACTCCCTTGGCGGAGGTGAAAAGTGACGAAAGTCACGCTGATATCATCGAACGAAGGCGGCGCTCCGAAACCGGAGCGCCAGCCATCGCTTTATGAACGTCGCCATCAGATCTATCCCAAGCTGGCGCACGGAAAGTTCCGCACCGTGAAATGGCTCGTCATGGCCGTGACGCTGGCGGCCTATTACCTGATTCCGTGGATTCGCTGGCCGCGGGGATCGGGCATTCCGGACCAGGCTGTCTTGGCGGACTTCGAAGGTGAAAAGTTCTACTTCTTTTTCCTCGAGATCTGGCCGCAGGAGATCTATTTCCTCGGCGCATTGATCATTCTTGCCGCGCTGGCGCTGTTTCTCGTCACCTCCCTCTTTGGCCGGGTGTGGTGCGGATACACCTGCCCGCAGACCGTCTGGACGGACCTCTACATCTGGGTGGAGCGCGCCTTTGAAGGCGACCGCGCCGCCCGCATGCGTCTCGACAAGGCGCCGTGGAGCCTCAACAAAGCCTGGCGCAAGCTCGGCAAGCATGCCGTCTGGCTCCTGATCGCGTTCGTGACCGGCGGCGCGTTCATTCTCTACTGGCACGACGCGCCGACGATCGCGCGCACCTTCTTCAAGGGCGAAGCTCCGCTCACGGCCTATTTCTTTGCCGGCGTACTGACATTCACGACCTACATGCTCGCCGGCACGATGCGCGAGCAGGTCTGCACCTACCTTTGCCCATGGCCGCGCATCCAGGGGGCCCTGACCGACGAGCACGCCCTCAACGTCACCTACCGGTTTGACCGGGGCGAGCCGCGCGGCCCTCATCGCAAGGACGAATCCTGGGAAGGGCGCGGGGACTGCATCGACTGCAATCAATGCGTCCAGGTCTGCCCCATGGGCATCGACATCCGGGACGGCTCGCAGCTTGAGTGCATCCATTGCGCGCTGTGCATTGATGCGTGTGACGACATCATGCGGAAAGTCGGACGGCCCACCGGCCTGATTGCCTACGATACCGACAAGGCGGTCAGCACCCGCGCGAGCGGCGGCAAGGTTGTCTACAAACTCATCCGAACACGCACCGTTCTCTACACCATCCTGATTGCGTTGATCAGCGGGCTCATTCTTTGGGGCTATACGGCGAAATCCAACTATGAGTTCAACGTCCTCAAGGACCGCTCGCCGCCCTATATCCGTCTTTCGGATGGCCGTGTGCGCAATGGCTATACGCTGAAGATCGTCAACAAGGCATCGGAACAGACCTCCGTTGCCGTGTCGCTCGAAGGCCTGAAGGATGCCGAGTTCGAAATCGTCGGCGTCGGCTCGGCCGCCGCAGACGGCACCCTGGAACTCAAATCTGAAGCCCACGGAGTCGGGCGTTACCGAATGCTCGTGACGCTTCCCGAAAACGAAACCGAGCGCCGCACCACGCTGACCGTCCGGATCACCGACCTGAAATCCGGCGAAGTGGCGAGCGAAAATACACCGTTTGTGATGGGAGACCGCTGACCATGCCAGCCCTTGTTCCAGCCGCCGCGCCCGCCCCCAAAGGCAGCCTGAAGGGATGGCATGCCCTGATGTGGTTCGTTGGCTTCTTCGGCTTCATGTTCGTCGTGAACGGCATCTTCCTGTGGACCGCCATCACGACCTTTCCGGGTGAAGATGTCGATAAATCCTATCTTGCCGGCATCGACTACAACGACGAGCTGGCCCGGCGGGCCGTCCAGTCGGAACATGGCTGGCAGGCCCAGATTGGTATTTCCGGCGCCGGGGCTGGTTCTGCGCTCCGCGTGCGGCTGCTGACCCGCACCGACACACCCCTCGCCGCCGAAACCGTTTCGGTAACACTCCGCCATCCGGCGGACCGGCATCTGGACCGCGTGGTCGAACTCACACCCGTCGGCGGCGGCGAATTCACCGCCCTACTGGACGGACTTGAAGCGGGCACATGGACAGCGCGTCTCACGGCCGACATCGATCCGGGCAAGGACGGTTTCGAGTTCGAGGCTCAGAAGAAGCTCGACATTCCATGACAGAAGTGCCGTTCAGCGCTGAGGGTTGCCCCAGCGGTCTGGCCCCGCCGAGCGGATCGGACGTAACGGACCCCACTCCGTTCGTTCGCCGCGTCGGGGGTCAAAGCCGCCTGTCGCTGTCCGTGCGGGGCGCCAAGTGCGGCGGATGTATTTCAAGGATTGAAGGCGCGCTGAACAAGCTGCCCGGGGTCGAAACCGCCCGGCTCAATCTTTCCAACGGCCAGCTGGATGTGCGCTGGACGGGCGATCTTGCGGCCCTCAGAATTTCCCAGGCCGTGAGCGGGCTTGGTTACGGCGTCGCGCCGCTGGATGCCAACACGGGCGACGATGCAAACCGCAAGGATGAGCGGTCCCTGCTGCTGGCGATGGGTGTCGCCGGCTTCGCGACGGCCAACATCATGCTGCTGTCCGTCTCCGTTTGGGGCGGCCATGGCGAGATGGGCGAGGCCACCCGCAAGGGCCTGCATGCCCTGTCCGGCCTGATCGCCTTGCCGACGTTGCTCTATTCAGGCCGCCCCTTCTTCCGCTCGGCCTGGAACGTCCTGAAGCGCGGCCGCACCAACATGGACGTGCCGATATCGCTGGCCCTCATTCTCGCCTTCAGCGTCAGCGTGGCGGAAACGATCTCCGGCGGCGAGCATGCCTATTTCGATGCAGCCTGCATGCTGCTGTTCTTCCTCCTGATCGGACGGTTTCTGGACGCGCGCGTACGCCGGCGCGCCTATTCGGCCGCCCGGGACCTTGCTGCACTTTCAAACCGCACGGTCACCCGTCTCAACGCCCGGGGAAACCCGGAACCCGCGCGGGCGGAAGATGTGCGTCCGGGCGACCGGATCCTTCTGGCCCCGGGCGAGCGCGCTGTGGTCGACATGGTGATCGAAGTAGGAGTGTCCGAGGTCGATGAGAGCCTCGTGTCGGGCGAAAGCCTGCCGCGCTGCGCTGCGCCCGGCTCCAGCATGTTGGCCGGCGCCATCAACCTTTCCCACCCGCTGACTGGCCGCGCGACTGCCGCCGCTGCAGATTCACTATTGTCCGATATCGGACGAATGCTGGAAGCCGGCGAGCAGAAACGCTCGACCTATCGGCGTATCGCGGATCGGGCCGTCACACTCTACGTGCCCTTCGTCCATTCGGCGGCGCTGCTGACCTTCCTCGGCTGGTGGCTGACCGGCACGGGCGTGCGCGAAGCCATTCTCATCGCGGTTTCCACGCTCATCATCACCTGCCCCTGCGCGCTCGCCCTGGCCGCGCCGGTGGTGCAGGTTGTGGCCGCCGGGCGCCTGTTCCGCAGCGGCATATTCCTGAGATCCGGCGACGCGCTCGAGCGCATCGCCGCCTGCGACCATGTTGTCTTCGACAAGACCGGCACCCTGACACTCGGCACGCCGCGCCTGTCCTCTACGGACCTCGCGGAGTCGACCATCGCGGATGCGGCGTGTCTCGCCCGGGCAAGCCGGCATCCCCTTTCGCGGGCGTTGACGGCCGTTGCCGGTCCCGGCCCGGTGGCGGCCGATGTGAAGGAACATCCTGGCCTGGGGCTCGAAGCCCAATTGGACGGCATCGCCTGCCGGCTCGGCTCAGCAGAGTGGACCGGCGCAAGGACGACCGGCCACACAGGCGCCTCACTGTTCTTTGCGCGCGGAACCGAGGCACCCATCGAGTTCCGGTTCGAAGACGACATCCAGCCGGATGCACTCAAGGCCCTTGATCACCTGCGCCGCCTCGGCCTGAGTTTTGAGATCGTCTCGGGCGACCATGCCAGCGCGGTACAGGAAACTGCCCGCAGGCTGGGCATGGATCACTGGACCGCCGCCGCCTCCCCGCAGGAGAAGGTGGCCAGGCTCCGCCAACTGGAATCCGAAGGCCGGTGCGTTCTGATGATCGGGGACGGCCTCAACGACGCCGGCGCCCTCGCCTTATCTCACGCGTCGGCGGCTCCCGGCGGCGCGCTGGACATCAGCCAGTCGGCATCGGACGCGGTGTATTCCAAGGGCCTCGCGTCGCTGCCCATGCTGGTGCGTACCGCCCGGGGCGCACGGTCGGCTATGCTGCAGAATTTCGGTTTCGCGGCCGCTTACAACCTCGTGGCAGTTCCGATTGCGGTGATGGGCCACGCCACGCCGCTGGTAGCCGCGATTGCCATGTCGGCCTCATCAACGATAGTCTGCCTGAATGCCCTGCGGCTTAACTTCAATGAAAAGGCGATGCCATGAGCGGTCTGGTTTTCCTGATCCCGATTGCGCTTCTGATGGGCCTCACAGGCCTGTTGGCCTTCATCTGGGCAGTCCGCTCCGGTCAGTTCGATGATCCGGAAGGCGCTGCCGTCAGAATCCTGATTTCGTCCGACGAGCCCTTGCTCGACACACAACCCGCCACAAAGGCCGGACGCGCGTCTTTCCCGGATTGATCAGGCAACGGCCCGCGTCGGCACTTCAGACAGCAACGGCGTGATTTCCACCCGGTTGCGTCCATTCTGCTTGGCCCGGTACAGGGCCGCATCGGCGCGCTCCAACGCCCCCATTATGTCGAGGTCCCGGAACGTGGGTTCGCTGATGCCCGCGCTGATCGAGATCCGGAAGCGGCCGTCCTTGCCCGGGAAGCTGAGGTCCCTGACCGCCTCACGCAACCGGTTGGCGAGCACTACCGCGTTCGACAAATCGGTCTCGGGCAGCACCAGCGCAAACTCCTCGCCGCCGAGGCGGCCGAGCAGGTCTTCGTCCCGGATGTTCCGGGTCACGCAGGACACCAGCTGTGTCAGCACCTCGTCGCCAATCGCGTGACCATGCACGTCATTCACCTGCTTGAAGTGATCAATGTCGAACATGATGGCCGTCAGGGGTTTCCCATGCCGGCTGGACCGCAGGACCTCGCGTTCTGAAAGCCGGTAGAAGGCCCGCCGGTTCAGCGCCTTGGTCAAGGGATCGGTCATTGCCAGGTCGAACAGGTCGCATTTGTCATGCTCGGCTTCGATCAGGTCGCGAACCGCATACCGCGCGGCGCTGCGCACACAGATGTCCTGGCTCATGATACCGGCAAAGCTCTGCAGCATCTGCAGGCGCGCCTCACCAAACTCGTGCGGCCTGTCGCTGATCAGGCACAGGGTTCCGAACCGCTTGCCTTCCGGATCCCGAAGCGGGGCCCCCGCAAAGAAGACAATGCCGGGCGAACCGGACACGGCGGGGTCGCCGGCGAAGTGCTCGTCCTGCCGGACATCCGGTATCTCGAAGGCCGTTTGGGAAAGGTTCGCGTGCGTACAGAATGCGTCGAGGCGTTCTGCGTCGCGCGGGTTTACGCCGTACTCTGAACGATACCAGTTCCGGTAACGCTCGTTGAGCGACGCGAGCACGATGGGCACGCCAAGGGCCAGAGCGGCCGTCTGGGCAATCTGACCTGCAAAGTGGACCTCCGCACCATTCAGGATGCGGTATCGCTGAAGCACTTCACTTTTTTGCTGCTCGAACTGAGGGAGCGTATAGTTCATGGCGCGGGACTTCAGAAATTGTGGTTTCTGATTCCCTACCTACCGTGATAGCCATTTAGCATTGGTTAGCACCGAATTTCGTGTGCACGATCAATGCGTTACGGGCGCTTCCCAGAGGCGCCCTCAGACCGCCGCCAGCATGGTGCGCAGCTCGCGGCGCAGGATCTTGCCGATTGGGGATTTCGGCAACTCATTCACAAAATGAATTTTCCGGGGGCGCTTGTAACCCGTGAGTTGAACGGCGCAATGTGCCTGCACGTCTTCCGCGGACAGCGAGGGATCGCGGCGCACGACGAAGGCGTGCAGCTCTTCTTCAGAATTCTTGACCTGGATGCCCGCGCTCGCCGCTTCCAGCACGCCGGGACAAGCGTTCAGCACTTCGTCCACCTCATTTGGGAACACGTTGAAACCACCCACGAGGACCATGTCCTTGGCGCGGTCCACGATGCGCAGGTATCCGTCTTCGCTCAGCATGCCGATATCACCGGTCCGCATCCAGCCGTCCACAAAGGCCGCGCTGGTTTCATCGGGGCGGAAGAGGTAGCCGGTCATCAGCTGCGGTCCCTTGGCAACGATTTCACCCGTCTCACCCGGCGCGCAGAACTGGCCCTTCTCGTTGATGATCGCGATTTGCGTTCCCGGCAGCGGCAAGCCGGCGGTCCCGGGGCGTTTGCGCGCATCCGGAGGATTGATCGCGAGAAGCGTGGTCGCCTCAGTCATGCCGTACCCCTCGATCACCTCAGTCCGGGTCATCTCCTGCCAGCGCTGGGCGATCACGGGATCGAGCGCGGCCGCGCCGGAAATCGTCAGCGACAGCTGCGGCGGCGCCGCCTTGAACCACGGCTCTTCCATGAGCTTCGCAAACAGCGAGTTCACGCCCGGGAAGATATCCGGACGGAACTTCTCGAAGCTCTTCTTCAGGTTCGAAAGCGGACGCGGGCTTGGCGCCAGAACGACATGCACACCGTGCCGAAGCGCAATCACCGACGCGAACAAGCCGAAGACATGGTACACCGGCAAGGCCAGAAGCATCGTCTGCCCCCGCAGCCCGGAAAGGCTTGGGGCGAGGCTTACAAACTGATCGATATTGGTGATCAGCCCCGCTTCGGTCAGGCGCACGCCTTTGGACGTTCCGGTCGTGCCGCCCGAATACTGGTAGATCGCGTCCCGGTCCTGAGGAAGTTCGTCCGTGTACAGCGCGACGTCGCCGGCAAACTGCGCGCCCGCTTCGAGCGCTTCGCGAAGCATCACGTGGCGGACGGCGAGAGGCCGCGCCATGCCCTTCACCCGGCCGAGCAGGAAATCCAGGCCCGCCCGCTTCATCGCGGGGAAGAAGTCCGTCAACGATATGGACATGACATGCCGGACGCGGGTGCCGCTGACGGCCGCATCTATCGTGTCCGCAAACAAGGTCGAGCCTATCAGCACGTCCGCCTGGCAATCGCGCAACTGACGGCGCGTCTCGGTTTCCGTGTAGAGCGGGTTCACGTTCGACAGCACAAGTCCGGCGCGCAGGATGCCCAGCAGGCAGACGACATAGCTGATGCAGTTCGGTGACTGCACCGCCACCACACTGCCCGCCTTCAGGCCCAGCACTTCGCGGAAATAGCGGGCCAGATGGGCCGACTGCTGCTCGGCCTGCGCGAATGTCAGGGTCGCCGATAGTCCGTTCGGCAGCGCCGTCGTCAGGAAGGGCTGATCCGGACCGGCCGCAACAGCCCCGCGCAGGATCGCCTCGAGTCGCTCGGGCCGGTAGTCCGCCAGTCCGTGATGGAATTCGAGCGCCTCGGCATTGTACGCTGGCGGCGGCGCGGGCTCATGCCGCTGCGGATTGGAAATGGGTTCGCGTGCGTGCATGGAACGCCCCTGCCTCTTGTGACAGCGTCCACCTTTTCACACTATGGTTTGAATAGATTTCAGGCGCGGACGAAAACTCGCCCGCGCCTGATAACCTTCTGGCAAGAGATGGCCTGGATCCCCGCTAGTTCAGTTGAACGTACGGCCCTCGCAACGTGTAGACGTCAGGCCCCACGGCGACATCGAGATCGAGAAAGCCCTCGAGCGTCCTGCCCTGAGCGCCGTGAATGCGCCGTCCCGAGCCTCTGGCCAGCAGTGCGCCCTGTTCATCGCTCAAGGACCACCCGATTGTGGTCATGTCGTCATTGAACAAGGCCGGCTGGATCAGGGTGGCATCCGTCAGGCGGGTGGGAAGCGGCTGAGCTAGTTCGCCGTCGATCCGCGCGTAAAGCTGGACCACGAAAACCTTGCCGCCTGATTCGTAAGTCCCCATGCCGGCGTGGGTAAACCCCCGTCGCAGGTTTTCAGCATTTCCGGCATCCGACTGGATGGCGCCGTGGATTTCTGCGGCTGTTGCGCCGGCATCCAGCACGGCCAGGCTGCTCCCGAACGATCCGATCAGGGCCGAGCGATCCGAAATGCGCACCTTGTCGAACAAAGATGCGCCTGATGGATCGGCATATCCGACATATCCGCTTGTCGCCATGTCCCGGGCATGTGCCTCTGCCACCGCCGCCAGCCCGGTGTCGAAATTCAGAGGCGCAAGGCCCGACTGGGCCCGCGTGGTGTTGGCAATATCCAGCAGCGCCGCGTCAAGCTCGCGCGGCAATGACGCGCTGTCCGAGACCTCGGCAGGACCGGCAAAACTAACCGGGATGAGTTTGGTTTCGGCAGTCGCCAACCCGGGCGCCGCAAGCGCCAGCACCAAGAGTGACATGGAAATGGAAGTGCGATGTAACATAAGTGTCACAGTGCGCTTGTGACCCTTTTGTGTCAAGGACGTACAGTATACTGTATATTCTTTGTACGCCCACGAATGCCTGCGGCCCATTGGTCGATGACCTACGCGCTTCTGTCATTTCGTCGTCATGGAACCGTCGTAGCGTCCGGACTGCAGCAGGCAGCCTCCCATGACCACAGCCCTCGACGAAGAACTGATGACCTTCACTTGGGTCCGCCTCCGGGCCGGGATCGAACCATTCGAGGTTCGACGGCTGCTCCGGTTGAAGGGCTTGGACGAGCCGGCGATTCGCGCCTTGATGCAGGAAGCCTATGACGGCCGGCGCCCGATCGCCGGCGTGAACCACCCTGCCCTCGCGCAGACGGCGATCACCCGCCGCGCCTTGAGCCATCCGGATATCCAGAAAGTTCCCGCCGGCAAGGCTCAGGTGTACGTGTGGAACAAGTTTCTGGTGCCGGATGTCTGTGATGCGGTGGTCGATGTCATCGACCACCAATTGCGCGCCTCCACCACGGCCGATGCCTTTGCCAACCCGAAAATCCGGACCTCGCGGACTTCGGATATCGGCATGCTCGGACATGACCTGATCATGCAGCTTGACGAGCTGATGGCGGAGGCAATCGGAATCCACTGGTCCTATGCCGACATCACGCAGGGCCAGCGCTACGACCTCGACCAGGAATACAAGGCCCACTACGATTATTTTACTCCGGGCTCCCACGAGTATCAGGTCTTTTGCCAGTTCCTCGGCCAGCGCACCTGGACCTTCATGATCTACCTCAATGATGTCGAGGAAGGCGGCGGCACGCGGTTCCGCCGGCTGGAAAAGACGATCATGCCTGAAAAGGGCAAGGCCGTGATCTGGAACAATCTCAATCCCGACGGCACCGTCAATCCGTACACGATCCATCACGGGATGAAGGTTCGAAAGGGCTCCAAGTACGTCATCACCAAGTGGTTCAGGGAACGTGGCTGGGGCGAAATGTTCCCGCCGGAATACTACACAAACCTGTAATTGTTGCCGTGCCGACACAAACAGCGCCCAAACATCTGTGTCACCGAACCGTCATCTAAACTTGCGGCAACTGTTGCAAACCTTTCTTAAGGGTCTGCTCGCGGGTAGGCGGGTGTCATCGTCTGAAATGCGCGGCGGACGTCTCCGCCGATGCGCCCGCAAAGGGATCACGACGGAGACTCTCATGCTGAAAATCAATACCACCCGCTCGGCGCTGCTTGCTTGCGCTGCCGTAGCCATCCTCGGCGCCTGCAGCGGTGCTGATGGAGTTGCCTCCCCGGGCGTTGGCGCATTCGTGCCTGCCCCTTCGACGCCTACCCCCACCACCCCGACGCCGACGACGCCGACCACACCGCCCGGAACGCCGGCTGCAGATTGCCCGGCCGGATTCTCGAACGTCGGTACGGTTTCCAACCAGCGCATCTGCCAATTGCCCTCCACCATTACCGGCAACCTCGTGGTGCCTGCCCGTGACGGCACAATCTACTCAATCAGCGGCCGCACGCAGGTCGGCACCGATCAGGGCCCGAACCCGCTCAGCCCGCTCGTCGGCAGCGCTGCCGGCATCCTGACTGTCGAAGCCGGCGTCACGATCTTCGGCAACTCGGGTCTCGACTACCTTCTCGTGAACCGCGGTTCGCAGATCTTCGCGGAAGGCACGCAGACCAACCCTGTCATCATGACCAGCCGCCAGAACGTCGAAGGCACCGCAACTGACACGTCGATCGGCCAATGGGGCGGTCTCGTGATCGCCGGCCGCGGCCCGACCACGGATGGTTGCACCACGGCCGCAGTCACGCCGCCAAACATCGCCTGCGAAGCCCAGGTCGAAGGCACCAACGGCTTCTACGGCGGCAACTCGACCGCTGACAACAGCGGCCGCATCCGCTTTCTCCGTCTCTCCTTCTCCGGCTTCGAACTGGCTCCGGGCAACGAACTGAACGGCATCACCCTGGCCGGCGTCGGCTCGGGCACCACCATCGACCACGTCCAGGTGCACAACAGTTCGGACGACGGCATCGAGATCTTCGGCGGCAACGTCAACCTGAAATACCTCGTGCTTTCAGGTGAAGACGATGATGGCTTCGACCTTGACTCCGGTTGGCGCGGCGCGGCCCAGTTCGGCATTGTCTACCAGCGTACCGGTGGCGGTGACCGTGGCTTCGAAGCCAGCTCGCGCGGCACCAACACCACCGACTTCTTCTCCCGCCCGACCTATTCGAATTGGACCATCGTGGCCCGTTCGTCGGCGACCACCGGCCGCGCCCTGACCTTCAACAGCGGACACACGGGCCGGGTTTACAACTCGGTCATCGCGGCGGCTGACGGCTCCACCAAGCAGTGCGTCAACCTTGACGGCGCCGTGACCCTCACCAACGTCAGCTACGGCGCTGCGGGTGCGACGACGCCGACTGGCCCCCTGTTCAACTCGGTCTTCCTGTCCTGCCCGGGTGGCAGCTATCATGGATCGGGCACCCTCACGGATACCCAGGTTCAAGCTCAGGTCGAAGCCGGCGCCAACATTCTTGTTGGCACATCAACGCTCACCGGCGGCTTCATCAACGGCGCGAACGAGACCGCTGTGCCAGCGTCCACGTTCCCGACTTTCCTGAACACCGGCGTAGGGCTGTCGGGCTCGGCCACCACGAACTTCCTGACCCCTGTGACCTATATCGGCGCCGTGCAGAACGCCTCCGACACATGGTACCAGGGCTGGACCTGCGGCATCCCGGGCCAACCGGCCTGCTGATCTGACTTGCGGCGACCGGGGACCCAGCGGGTCCCCGGTTTTCCAACTCCCCAATATTTTTATCAGGGCCCAATCCGATGAAATTCAACTCGCTCACTTTCCGGGCGCTGCTGGTCGCTTCTACCGCGATGCTGGTGCCGGAACTCGTCTACGCACAGACCGAAACGGACGTCGAAGCGGAACCGGAAGCCAATACGGCTGAAACGTCCGACCTCAAGCTTCAGGAAGTCGTGGTGCTCGGCCGTTACATTCCGGAAGTGCTGCGGAGCACATCGGAAGTTGCGGCCTTCCTCGCCCCGGAAGACCTCGCCCGTCAGGGCGATTCGGACGCTGCCGCAGCGCTTGCGCGCGTCACCGGCCTCAGCATCGCTGAAGGCAAGTTCGTCTACGTCCGCGGCCTCGGCGAGCGCTACTCGTCCGCCCGACTCAACGGCTCGCCACTGCCCAGCCCGGAACCGCTCCAGCGCGTTGTTCCGCTGGACCTCTTCCCCACCAAGATTCTCGAGAACGTCCTCGTCCAGAAAACCTATTCCGCGGAATATCCTGCGGAATTCGGCGGCGGCATCATCGATCTGCGCACGCTGAGCATTCCTTCCGAAAGCTTCCTCGACCTCAAGATCAGTGGCGGCTGGAACAGCGAGACGACCGGCCAGTCGGGTCTCGTCTACTCCGGCGGCAGCACCGACGCGCTCGGCTTCGATGACGGCACGCGCAAACTGCCCGGACCCGTCCGGCGCGCCATGGCTACGGGCCAGCGCATCGTGAACGGCAACTTCACTCCCACTGAATTGCAGGCGCTCGGCACCAGCTTCACCAATGCCGAAATCAACCTGCTGCAGGATAACGACCAGATTCCGCTCGACGGCAGCTACTCTGCCTCCGGCGGCACGTCGTTCGACATGGGCTCATTTGAACTCGGCGTCGTCGGCGTACTCGGCTACAGCAATGAGTGGCGCACACGCAATGGTCGTCAGGAAGTGGGCGAAATCAGCGGCGGCGTACTGCTGGCACCAACCTTCTTCGACTACACCCGCACGTCGCAGGACATCGGTCTGGACGGCATGCTGGGCGTCGGCCTCGATTTCGGCGACGACAAGATCGACTGGACCAACCTCTACATCCGCCGCACATCGAAGGAAGCCCGCACGACAGAAGGCTTCGACGACCTGGCCTCGCGCTTCACGCGCACCGACCGCACAGCATGGTACGAGCGTGAACTCTACAGCACACAGATCAACGGCAAACACTTCCGCGGTCCGTGGACGTTCGACTGGCGCACCGCCCTGTCGCAAACCAAGCGCGATGCTCCGTACGAGCGTGATATCCGCTACGTCGATTCGCCCGTGCTTTCCGGATTCGTGTACAACCCTACCGGCAACGGTTCGGCCAACAACCTGTCCTTCAGCTATCTGGATGACAAGGTGATCAGCACAGGCGCTGATGTCACCTATACACAACCGGTCTCCTCGGCGCGGGACATCGAATACTCCGCCGGATTCGAAGCCTACAAGGACGAGCGCAGCGCCCAGCAACGCATCTTCCAGTTCATCCCGGCCAATCCGCCGCTCGACTTCCTGATGACCCAGGAGCGCGCCGACTACCTTTTCGCGAACTACAACATCAACCCGGTCAACGGGTTCGAACTTCGCGAAATCACCGGTGCTTCCGGTTCGGCAGCATATGATGCTGATCTCGAAGTCGTAGGCCTCTATGGCAAGATCGATGCGGAAGTCCTTCCGCTAGTGCGCGTTGCTTTCGGTCTGCGTTACGAAAACGCCGTCCAATCGACGACGCCTCTGTCTTTGATTGCCTCTGAAGCCGCGCCCACCAGCGCACCGAGCGTGAAGAACAACTACATCCTTCCCGCCGGAACGCTGACCTGGAACTTCGCGGAAGACCAGCAATTCCGCCTCGGCTATTCCCAGACCATTGGACGTCCGCAATTCCGCGAGCTGGCGCCGCAACAATACTACGATCCGGATAGCAGCCGCATCTTCATCGGCAACCCCTACCTGACCGATACCGAGATCACCAACATCGACGCGCGCTACGAATATTATTTCGATCGCGGTCAGTCGCTGACCTTCGGCGTATTCTACAAGGACCTCGACAAGCCAGTTGAAGCCGTTGTGGTTACCCAGAGCGCCTCGGTGTTCCAGACCTACCTCAACGCGCCGAAGGCGACCCTCACCGGTGCCGAGGCGGAGTTCAAACGCACCTTCGAGTCGCCGTTCAGCGGGCCGTTCCTCGGATCAAAGGACTTCCTCGTTCAGGCCAACTACACCTACACGACTTCGGACGTGCAGGCCGGCGCAGGCGACGTTGTCTTTCCGCTTCAGGCCGCCGGCCAGCCGCGGCCGGCCACCAACTTCATCGTCGACGGTTCTCAGTTGCAGGGTCTATCCGAACACCTCGCCAACTTGCAGCTCGGCTGGGAAGATGAAGCTGCCAAGTCGCAGCTCACCTTGCTCGCCACCTACGCCAGCGAACGTATCACGGCCCGTGGCCCCAGCGGCCAGCCTGATTTCGTGCAGGACCCCGGAATCAATCTGGACCTCGTCTACAAGAAAGGCCTGGAGATCCGCGGCCGCGAATTCACCGTTGATTTCAAGGCCCAGAACTTGCTCGGCCAGGACTTCGATGAATACCAGTCGGGCAATGGTGGCTTCGTCCAGGTCAACCAATATGACGTCGGAACGACGGTCTCGCTTGGTCTGAGCACGGAGTTTTGATCCGGGCTCAGGCAGACCTGTACCGCGTTTCACCTGAAGACCGTTGCCGGGACGCTACGGTCTACAGACTGAAGCAAAAATGGACCCGTTTCGTCGCGGAACTGTCGCATAAGTGTGATTACCGTGCAGGGGCTGAGCCAAGGGATTTCGGATGGCAGGACTTTTCAGAATGGAAAGAAGTGTTTCCTACGCGCGCGTGGAACAAGTCGGCCGGGTCGCCGTCGAATCGCTCCTGACAGTAACCGTGGGCGTCCTGCTGGGCCGCCTGGCCTGGGTGATCCTGGCGCCCGGAACAGTTGGCGTTGCCCCGCTTGATCTGGTGACCACGTCGCTGCCCGGCGATACTGCATCCGAGCGCACATTGCTGACCCGGATGAACCCGTTCGAAGGGCAATCGGGATCGGCCACAGGCCTCGAGTCCAGCGCCCAGGAAACCACCCTCGATCTGAAGCTTGCCGGCGTGCGCGCCGTCTCGGGCGACACCATGGCCAGCAGCGCCGTGATCAGTCATCCGGACGGCCATCAGACCCGTGTTGTGCCCGGCGACGAAGTCGTCCCGGGTGTCCTTCTGGTCAATGTCACCTCCGACGCCGTGCATCTCAGCCGGAATGGAACACTCGAAGTTCTCAGCCTCTACCCGGCCGGCCGCACGCTTTTTGCGCCGCCGCAGCCATCGCCCGGCACCGGCGCGATAACCCTGATGGCCAGCGCGGACACCGCGCCGTCCTATGACATCACACCCGCCAGCCTCGCCGCTGACACGATCCTGACGCCTGAATTTCGCGGCGGAGAGATTTCGGGCTACCGGCTCGCGCCGCGCGGCAATGGCGCCTTCGAGGAAGCCGGGCTTCAATCGGGCGATCTGATCCTGCGCGTCAACGGACAGGCCATCGAAGGCATGCGCCCTGACCAGATCCACCGGACGGTCGCGACCGGCGCAGATGTGGCGCTGGACGTTGTCCGTCAGGGCGCCATCGTCCGCCTTCGCGTCGCTCCCAACGCAAGCCTTTCCCAATGACCCATCGCATCTTGTTGGCGGCTGCGGCCGCGCTCACCGTGTCGCAGGTTGCGGCCGCCCAAGCGCCGGCACCGGTCGAGGAAAAGCACGTCCTGAAGCTTGAGGATGTTGAGCTCAACACGTTGATTGCCGACGTGTCCATGCTCACCGGCTACACCTTCATCACCCACCCGGATGTGCGCAAGGCGCGCGTGTCGGTGGTCTCCCAGACGCCGATGAGCAAAGCTGAAGTGTTCCAGGTTTTCCTGACCACGCTTCGTGTTCAGGGCTTTGCGGCCATTCCCGCTGGCAAGGACACCTACCGGATTGTTCCCGAAGCCATCGCCGCCACCGAAGCGCCGACCTCGGGACAGGGTGCCAACGCGTTCGTCACCGAGATCATCAAGCTCGACAACGCCAACGCGATGGACGTCGCCCAGCAGATCAAGCCCGTGCTCGACAGCCAGGGCCAGGTGGCGGCGAATGCCAACACCAACACACTGGTGATCGTCGACTACGCGTCGAACCTCCAGCGTGTTCGCCGGATGATCGAGACGATCGACCGGGACCAGAGCGTCACCGAAACCGTCGCCCTTCGCAACGTGCCCGCCCTCGAGATGGAGGCGGTGCTGAACCGCCTGCAAGGCGACGCGGCCTCGGCAGCAGCGGGTCAGTCGCAAGGCTCGAAGCGCTTCGTCGCAGTGGCCTCGCAGACCAGCAATGCCATCCTTCTCCGGGGCGATTCTGTATCGGTGGAGCGCGCGCGCCGCGTAGCGCTACAGCTGGACGACACCGAACCACAACGCGACAATATCCGCATCATTCCGCTGAACTACACAGACGCCGGCGAGATCGTCCCGATCCTCGAACGGCTCGGCCAGGGCATCGCCGCGCAGCGCTCCCCGTCGGATACAGCGCCGCCGTCACAATCCATTTCGCACCACCCCGCCACCAACTCCCTGATCATTAGCGGAAATGCCGAAACGCTGGTGGCAATGGAAAAGGTGATCGCCGCCCTGGATGTGCGCCGTCCCCAAGTCATGGTCGAGGCGATCATCGTCGAGATGTCGGACGACACGGCCAAGGAACTGGGCCTGCAATTCCTCTTGTCGGGTACCGGCGGCAGCGACGTTCCCTTCGCCTCCACCAACTTCTCGCGGTCCGCGCCGAGCCTGCTCGCGCTGACCGGCGCCTTGATCACCGATGGTTTCGAAGATCTGTCGAAGGCTAACCCCTTCCGCGACGCGGCCATCAGCTCGCTCACCGGGTCCAGCGGCCTGACGCTTGGCTTCGGCGGCCAGTCCGGTGACAGCCTGTTCGGCGTCATCCTCAACGCCGTCGAAAACGACACAAACTCGCGCATTCTGTCGACCCCGTTCGGCATGACTCTCAACAACGCGACCTCCTCGCTCATCGTCGGTCAGGAAATTCCGGTCACGACCGGTCAGGTTCTGGGAGACGCCAACTCCAACCCCTTCCGCACGGTTGAGCGCGAAGACGTGGGTATCAAGCTGGAAGTCACGCCGCGCATCGGTGAGAACGACACAGTCCGCCTCGACATCCGGCAGGAAGTTTCCAGCGTGTTCGGCAGCGTCGGCACGCTGACGCCGGACCTGATCCTCGACAAGCGCGAAATCAACGCCAGCGTTCTGGCGGACGACGGCGAAATCATCGTGCTCGGCGGCCTGGTCGAGCAGACCGATACCGTTCGTCAGTCCAAGGTACCGGTTCTCGGCGATCTGCCGTTCGCGGGACGTCTGTTCCGCTCCGACGGAAAGGCCACCACGCGCACAAACCTGATGGTCTTCATCCGGCCCACGATCGTGCGCAACAAGGAAGATGCCCGCGACCTGACCGAGCAGAAATACCTGTATGTTCGCGGCCAGGAATTGATGCGCGGCGTCGCTCCGGAAAACTCGATCGACAGTTACGTGGCCGAAGTCCTGGGCGGAGCGGGGCCCATGGGGTCGGCGATCGTTCCGGCGAGGTGAGCGCGCATGCGAGCGCAGGTCCACTACGCATTTGCCAAGGACAAGGGCTTTGCCGTTATTCCTGGCCGCCAGCCGCTGACGGTCGCTGTTCGTGAAGGCGCCAGCCCTCTGGCGCTGACCGAAGTGCGCCGGGTGCTGGGCCGCACCTTCCTGCTGGAAGCCCATTCACCGGTCGAATTCGAACGTCTGCTGTCGGAAGGTTTCGGCGGCGGGGCACTGGACGGCACGGCCGCAGCCGCCGCTGAAAAGCAGGAAAGCCTGGAAACCCTGTTCGACGGTATTCCGCAGACGGAAGACCTGCTCGCCGGCGAGGGCGATGCCCCCATCGTCAGCCTGATCAACGGCCTGCTGCACGACGCCGTCAAGCGCCGCGCCTCGGACATCCACATCGACCCGTTCGAGGAAAAACTGTCGATCCGCTACCGTATCGACGGCGAACTGCAGGAAGTGCTCGTCGCCTCCCGCCGCATCGCCGCGCCGCTCGTGTCCCGCATCAAGGTTATGAGCCGGCTCGACATTTCCGAAAAGCGGATGCCGCAGGACGGCCGCGTGTCGCTGTCCCTTGGCGGACGCGCGCTGGACGTGCGGGTCGCCACACTGCCCACCCGCTACGGCGAACGCGTCGCCCTGCGCATCCTCGACACCCGCCAGGCCCTCATCGGCCTTGACGGCCTCGGCATGGACCCGCTCACCCATGACCGCTTCAAGGCGGTCCTCGCCGAGCCCAACGGCGTGATCCTCGTCACCGGCCCGACCGGCTCAGGCAAGACCACGACGCTGTATTCCTCCCTCGCCCTGCTGAACACCGGCCGCGTCAACATCATGACGCTGGAAGACCCCGTCGAATACGGCCTCGACGGCATCAGCCAGACCCCGATGGACCACAAGGTGGGCCTCACCTTTGCAGCGACCCTGCGGTCGATCCTGCGCAACGACCCCAACATCGTGATGGTGGGCGAGATCCGCGACGCTGAAACCGCCGAGGTCGCGCTGGAGTTTGCGCTGACTGGACGCCTCGCCCTCTCCACCGTCCACACCAACAGCTCCGCCGGCGCCATCACGCGCTTGCGCGACATGGGGATCGAGAGCTTCCTGCTCGCCTCCACGCTCCGCGCGGTGCTGGCCCAGCGCCTCGTGCGCCGCCTTTGCCCGCACTGCAAGACGCCGTTCCAACCGGACGCGGCGCTGCTCGGCCGCCTCGGCCTGCCGGCAAACTTCAACGGCACGTTCTACCATCCCGGCAGCTGCGACGCCTGCGCCCGCACCGGTCATTCCGGCCGCCTCGGCGTCTACGAGCTCCTCGTCATCAATGCCGATATCAAACGCCTGATCCACGAGCAAGCGAGCGAAGAGGCCATCGAGCGCGCCGCCTTCGCCAATGCCGAGATGCTCTTCTCGAATGGCCTGCGCCACGTCCTCAGCGGCGAGACGAGCCCGGAAGAACTGCTCCATGTCTGCCGCAGGGAGTCCTGGTCGAATGGCGGCGTATGATTACAAGGCCCTGACGGCAGACGGCCAGCGCACCAGCGGCGTCATCTCGGCGGACACCCCCCGCGCGGCCCGCCGCGAGCTGCGCGCCCGTCAGCTCACACCCGTGGAAGTCCAGGAAGCGGGCCAGGCCAAGCCCGGCGTTCGCCGCCTGCGTGCCCGCCTGTCCCACAAGGAACGCACCCTGTTCACGCGGCAACTCGCCGTGCTGCTTCAATCGGGCATGACCGTCGAGGAAGCCCTCACGGCCGCCGCCGCAGACGGCAACCCGAAATCGGTTAAGTCGCTCGTGCTCGGCGTTCGCGCGCAGGTCCTCGAAGGCGTCTCGCTGGCCGATGCCCTGCGCTCGGCGCCTGCGGCCTTCCCGCCGCTCTACCGTTCGGTCGTCGCGGCAGGCGAAGCCGCCGGTCGTTTACCCGCCGTGCTCGAACAGCTCGCGACCAATCTCGAACGCACCTACCGCATGACTGCCACCGCCCGCGCCGCGCTGGTCTACCCCGCCGTGCTCGGTGTCATGGCCCTTTTGATGGTTTCCGCCCTGATGGTGTTCGTCGTGCCCAAGCTGGTCGAACAGTTCGCCATGCTCGGCACCACCGAATTGCCCCTGCTCACCCGTCTCGTGATCGGCGCGTCGGATCTCGTTCGAAACTCGGGATGGCTGATCGCCCTGTCGGTCGCCGGCGCCGTCTTCCTGTTCACGCAAGCCCTGCGCAACCCTGCCTTCCGGAAGTCGCTCGACAGGTTCCTTCTGGAACTGCCCCTGATCGGCCCGTTGATCCGTACCCTGTCGGCTTCCCAATTCGCCCGGGTTCACGCCACGCTGGCCGGCTCCGGCGCAACCGTCATCGAAGCGCTCTCTGCCGCACGCGGCGCCATGGGCAACACGGTGTTCCGCGACGCGGCCACATCCATCATCGAAAAGGTCCAGCAAGGCGGCGCCCTGTCTGCTGCGATGAAGACCACCCGCGTCTTCCCGCCCTTGCTCACCCATATGGTGCAGAGCGGCGAAGCAGCCCGCGACGTGCCCGCCATGATGAACCGCGCAGCGGACTTTCTCGAAAGCGAATTCGAAGCCACCACCCGCACGATGCTCAGCCTGCTTGAGCCGCTGATCATTGTCGTTCTCGGCGGCATCGTCGGCACCATCGTGCTCTCGATCATGTTGCCCATCATGCAACTCAACACCCTTGCCCTCGGTTGACGGAGGAATTCATGGCACCCACAACCCCACCCCGCCGCAATGCTGCGCGCCGCGCACTGCAGCACGGCTTCTCGCTCGTCGAGCTCATGGTCGTCGTCTTCATCATGGGCTTGCTCGCAACGCTGATCATCGTCAACGTCGCCCCTGTCGGCGACCGCTCGCGCATCTCGAAAGCGCGCTCCGACATCGCCAGCCTCGAAAGCGCGCTCGAACAGTACAGCCTGGATCTCTACACCTATCCCAGCGCCGCCGACGGCCTCGCCGCGCTCTCCGCCCCACCCCCGGGAGTCGATGCAGCGCTCTACCGTCCCGGTGGCTATGTCCGCCGTATACATAAGGATCCGTGGGGCAATCCCTATCAGTACGCGGTCCCCGGCGCCCACTCCGGCGGACGCTTTGACCTCTTCTCCCTCGGCGCCGATGGCCAGCCCGGCGGCGAAGGTCCCGGCGCCGATATCGGCAACTGGGACTGAACCCTGATGCGCCGGCCGCCCTCGTCCCTGCAGACCACCCGCTCCCGCGCCGCGCTGGCGCAGCAGGCGGGCATGTCTCTGGTCGAGGTGCTGGTCACACTGTCCATCGTCGCGCTCGCCTCCGTGCTGATCGTTGCCACGACGCGCCCTGCCGATCCCCTCAAGACCGAAAGCGAACAGCTCGGCCATACCCTGGCCCAGCTGGAAGCCCGCGCCCGCGTGTCGGGCCGCCCGACCGCCCTGATGCTCGATGAAGCCGGTTATGCCGGCGCCGACTGGCAAGGCGGCGACTGGATCGTCGCCGAGGCGTCACGCCACACATTTGCGCGCGGCGTCTCCGCCCGGCGGCCGGACGCGCGCGCCGCCCGCAAGGACAAGGCCGCCATCGTCCCGGCACTGATATTCGATCCGCTCGGCCACTCGGCCCGGTCACCCGTTCGCCTGCAAGCCGGCACCCGCCAGATTGACGTCGTGCCGCTGACAGCTCCCGGTCAGGCGCCCCAATGAACGCGCGCGGCTTCTCCCTTCTCGAAACGATGGTGGCCCTCTCGGTCTTCTCGATATCGGCCATGGGTCTGCTGTCGCTCAACACCCAGTCGGTCCGCATCAGCGGCGAACTCGACACGCGCCTCCTCGCGCGCACGGTGGCCGAAAACGTCGCGGTGGATACCGTGACCCGGACGCTGGAGTCTGCCGGCAAGACAGAAGCGGGCGAGCAGGTCCAACGCACCCGGAGCTTTGCCTGGACGCGGACGCTGGAGCCAGCGCCCCGCGCCGGTCTCTACAGTGTACGCATCGAAGTCACCGAAGCGGGAAGCGACTCCGTGCTGGCCCGTCTCTCGCTCCTGACGACCGGGAGCGCCGCGCCATGACCCGCTCGCCCTCCCAACTGCGCGCCGACGCCGGCGTGACGCTGGTGGAAACGCTGGTCGCGCTTTTCGTCATCGCCCTGATGGCAGCTGCCGGCGCGATAATGACCAGCCAGTCGCTCCGGGGCGCTCGGGCCGTCGAGACGCGCGGCGCTTCGGCGACGGCGCTGTCCTCCGCGCTCGCGATGATTTCGGCAGATCTCGCGGCCTATTCCGGCCGGCCAAGTCAGGACGCGTCGCTGTCGGATCCGGCTTTCGCCTTCGAAGGCTACCCGCCGCGCGCCGATGGCCGGGTGATGGTGTTCGTCCGGAACGGCTGGCAGAACCCGGCCGGAGACGTTCGCAGCGATCTTCAGCGCGTCGAGTACATTTTCGCCGACGGCACACTGACCCGCCGCTCCTGGCTGGCGCCGGATCCCGGTCCGGCGACCCCGTCCGTCGACCAGGCGCTGCTCACCGGTATCCAGCGGGTAGATGTCCGCTTTGGCCGCGGCGACACGTGGCGACCGGAATGGCTCGTATCGGCTTCGGGTACCGAGCCGGCGCCGCAGAAGGCCGAAGTCAGGTTCGTCTTCGGCGACGGCGACACGCTGACCACGCGCTACCTGATCGGAGGCGGCGCATGATCCCCGCAAGCAAGCAAGCCGGCGCGGCGCTCCTGTCGATCCTGCTGATCGTCGCCACGCTGTCGGTCGCCGCAATGATCGCCACGGGCGCCATCGCGCGGCAAACTTCCATCCAGAAGCTCGGCGCGCGCCGCATGATCGCCAGCTGGGCCGCGCGCTCGGCTGAGGCGGCGGCCCTGTCGTCCGTACACGATCTGGTTCAGGCGAGCCGCCTGCCACCGTCCGGCGACGGCCGCACGCAGACCGTCGCGCTTCCGGTTGATGGCGGACAGGTCATCCTCACTCTCCAGGAACAGGCGCCCTGCTTCAATCTCAACACGCTCGCCGATCCCGATCCCGTCCTGCGTCAGCGTAGCGCCGCCGTCCTCACGCTGTTGCTGGAGGAACTCGGCGTGCGCGGCAACGACGCCGAGGCTCTGATCGCAACCCTTGCCGACTGGGTTGATGCCGATAGGGTGGAGAGCCCTTCAGGCGCCGAAGACCCCTACTATCTCTCCCTGCAGGATAGTTTCCGGGCAGCCAGCCAACCGCTTCGCAGCCGTCAGGAACTCGCCGCGCTGCCGGGCTTCGCGGCTGATCTTCGTTCTGCGCTTGCCGTGCACACCTGCGTCCTGCCCGGATATGAACCCGCGCCGCTGAATCTCAATGCGCTAGACCCCGGCGCGGCGCCCCTGCTGCACGCCGTCACGCAGGGCGCCTTGTCGATGGCCGAAGCCCGGCGCTTCATCGAGGCGCGCCCGGCAACCGGCTGGTCCACCTTGCAGGCCGTGCGCGACCACGCTGCCGGCCGTCCCGCCCTCGAACAAGCCCTGGCCGGACTGCCCCTGACCGTCCAGGGCACCTACTTCACCGGCGAAGGCGACGTTCAGCTCGACGCCGGAAACTGGCAGTTCCGCTTCCTGCTCCGCGCAGATCATTCCTCAGCGGCCCGCGTCGTCTGGCGAACCTTCGGAGACGCGGAATGAAAGCTGACCTCTATCTGGAACTTCCTGCCAATCCGGATCTTCCGGTGCGCCTCGCCCGTGTCCGCAACCACCAGCTGGAAACCATCACACCGCCCGAACTGAAGCCCGGCGCCCGGCTCAAGACCGTCGCCTTCGCGCCTGCCCTGGCCGCGCCGCGCTTCAGCGTGTCCCTTCCGGCGCGCAGCGAGTCCGAAGCTCGCAAGGCAGCCCTCTTCGCGATTGAAGATGACCTCGCCCAACCGGTCGAGGATGTCGCCCTGACCCTCGGCCCGCGCACCCCCGCCGGAATGCCCCGGGATGTGTACGTCGTTGACCGCGCCCTGCTCAAATCCTGGCTCGCCCTGATCCAGTCGCTGGGGCTCGACCAGGTCCAGATCATTCCGGAATCCAGCCTGATAACACCTGACACCCGGATCCATGATTTCGGCGCCCGGCTGGTTCTCTCGGGACCGGACCGCACGATCGGCGCCGATGCCGATCTGCCGGAAGACGTCTTCCGTGCCCTGATCAGCTCGGCCGGGCTCGAAAACGTTCCCACGACGCGAGGCGACGCTCTCACGACCCTCGCCCGCCTGCACGAAGACCGGCCCGGCGTCAGCCTCGATGGTCCCGGCGGCGAGCCGGCCCGCAGCGCTTCATCGCGCGGCTACCGCGCCTGGTTCACCGCCGCCGCCCTCGCTTTCGCCGTCGCCGCCCTGTGGATCGCGGGTGTATGGCTCGAAACCCGGAACCTTCAGGCGGCGGCCACCGCGCAGGAAGACAACGCGCGCCGGGTTTTCACCATACTCTTTGCCGGCGCGCCGGAGCCTGCAGACCTCGGCGCCGAAGTGCGCCGTCTCTCCCAACGAGCCGAAGCCGCGCCGGCCGGCGGTTTCCTGCCGCTCGCCTCCGCCGTCTATGCCGCCATTTCGGGCAGCGACACGATCCAGCTCGCGCGCCTGTCCTGGTCGTCGTCGGATCAGGCCCTGAATGCCAAACTCCACTTCGCCAACCGGGCCGACGAATCGTCCTTCCACACGCGTCTCCAGACCGCCGGGCTGGTCTCCGAAACGGTGGAGGCCAGCGACACCCTGTCGGGCGTCGATGCCTCGATCACGGTGAGGGTCCAGCCATGAAAACCTGGTGGTCAGACCGCGCTCCCCGTGAGCGGTTGCTCCTCAGCCTCGCCGCCCTCGTGGGGCTCGCAGCCGTTCTCTTTCAAGGCGTCCTGATGCCGTCCCTGCACGGCCGGGAAGCCGCCGCACGCCGCCTCGACGAAGCCGAACGCACCTTTGTTCGCCTCAACCGGCTGCAACAATCCGGCGCGTCCTACACCCCTCCGGCTGCCGCCATTCCCCCCGAAGAGGCGGGCAGACAGGCCGCGCAATGGGCCGCCGGGACCGGCCTCGTCCAGCGCCCGACCCTCAATCCGGCAGATCACCTGCGCTTTGCGTTTGACCCGGCCGAGCCGACTGTTGTCTTCTCGTGGATTGACCGGGTCGAAACCGGGCTTCACCTGACGCTCCTCTCCGCCGAAATGGAGTCTGCAGGTTCAGGCCAGGTCGCGGCGACGCTGGTGTTTTCGGGAGATCCACCGCCATGACGCGACTGTTCCTCGTTCTGCTTCTGGCCACCGGCTTTCTGGTCGGCGTCTTCGCCTTCGCGCCGATCGGCAAGGTGTTGCAGCTGTCCGGCGCCGAACAACACGGCTTCCGATGGACCGGCGCCGAAGGCTCGGTGATGGACGGGCGCCTCCGGGGCATGTCCTTCCAGGGCAAGCCTTACGGCGATGCCGGGCTCAAGCTCGCGCCCGGCGCGCTGCTGTCGGGCCGCATCCAGTACGCCGTCGACTGGATCGGCGAGCACGGCCAGGGGGCCGGCAACATCTCCTTCGGCTCCGGCCAGAAGTTCCAGCTGGACGACTTCAACATCGATCTCGACCTGTTGCGTCTCGAGCAGGCCGCGCGCTGGATCCAGCAGTCCGGCGGCCGCGTCCAGCTGACAGGCGGCGTGATCCGCTTCAACGGTTCGCAATGCGCCGAGGCGACCGGCACCGCCACCAGCGACGTACTCGACCGCAACCGCGAAATTCTCGGTGACGGCTGGACGGACATGACCGGAGACCTGCACTGCGACGCGGGCGACCTCATCATCCCGCTGCAATCGGAAAACGGGTCCGGCACCCGCTTCCTGGCCCAGCTTCGCGTGGCGCCCGGCCGGCCGGGCCGCTTCGAGGCCCGCGTCTCGGGCATGATCCCGCGCCAGCTCCAGTTCGCCCTGCCGATCGCCGGTTTCAAACCGGACGGCGGCGATTTCGTCTACGCCTACGCTTCCTCCATCCGGAACACCCTGCCATGACCCGATATGCGTCCATCCTCGTCGCCGCACTCGTCCTGACCGCCTGCGCCGGCACGCCCAGGACCACAACCGCCGAGACCGCGCAGGCCACGGCGGCGGCCATCGACAGCGTACCGGCCGGCGGTTTGCCGCCCCAGCGCCTCGAACCCGGCCAATGCGGATTGTTTCTCTGGGGCATGTCGGCCCCGCGCAAGTTCGTGTTCTTTTCTGAAGCGACGTCCGGAACGGCGCTCGCCCTGCTCGATGACATGCCGCAGAAATTGCGGATGACTTCAGCTGCCGGCGACGTCTTCGGCCAGTTCCTCACCGACATGGAATTCCAGGACGCGGCAACCGGCCGATCTGTCCACATCCTGATAAATCCCGGCGAGCCCCTCGAAGGCGGCCAGCGCGTCGATACCGGAAACCTGCTCGTGCGCAGCGCCGATGGCTGGGAAACCATCCTGCCGGTGACGGGCGTTCGGGCCTGCATGCCTGGCTGAAGCAGCGCGTCGGCTCCTGGCCCAAACGGAGCGATCAGGTCACCGGTTCAGAGTCCTCGCCCGGCGCCAGGCCGCGCGCCTCCAGCTTCTCCCAGGCCTCTCCCGCGTCATCGGCAAAGTCGAAACCGTTCAGGTCTTCGGCGCCGATCATGCCGGCCTCCACCAGCGCATCGAAGTTGATCACGCGTTTCCAGTAGGCGCTGTCGTACAGCACCACCGGAATGATTGGTGCCTTCTGCGTCTGGCTCAGGGTCAGCAGTTCGAACAATTCGTCCAGCGTACCGAAGCCGCCCGGAAACACAGCCAGAGCCCGGGCACGCATGGCGAAATGCATCTTGCGCATGGCGAAATAGTGAAACTGGAAATTGAGGTCCGGCGTGATGTAGGGGTTCGGCTCCTGCTCGTGCGGGATCGAGATGTTGAACCCGATGCTGACCGCGCCGGCGTCCATCGCGCCGCGATTGGCAGCTTCCATCACGCCCGGTCCGCCGCCGGTGGCTATCACGTTGTCACGCCAGCCATGATCGTGCGCCAGCGCCCCGCCCCGCGTGGACGCGATCCGGGCAAACTGGCGCGCTGCGTCATAGATGCCGGCCTGCCAGGCATTGCCATTCTCGCGGACACGCGCACTGCCGAACACGACAATCGTTGACCTGATCTTGTGCCGGCGCAGGTGTTCCTCGGCCTTGGCGTACTCCATCATGAAGCGTGCGCCGCGCATCGTGTCGCCAAGGATGAAATCCTGGTCCAACGCTGCGAGCTTGTAGGCCTCAGCCTTGATATCCGTCATCCGCCATCACTCCGTTCCTTGTGCGCGATAACAGCCGCCGTGCGCCGCGCGTCAACCCTGCAGACGCGGCGCTTTAGGTGGGTTTGCGTATCCCGCGCCACTTGGTACACTTCCAAAGTAGCAATGGCCCGGACAATACCGGCACGGAGCCCCGCATGATGCCCCCCTTCGCCCGCCTGAAGCCTTTCGCGCTCGCTGCGGGCTTGCTGACAGCCAGCCTTCTCGGCGCCTGCAACAGCACCCCGGCCGAGACCGGCACGCTTGCCGACGCATCGACACCCAAGTTGCGCGGGCAAGCCATCGCCGAGCAATACTGCTCGGGCTGCCACGCCATCGGCCGCTCGGACCAGAGCACCCATCCCGATTCCCTGCCCTTCCGGAAGATCTCGATGCACTATCCGGTCCGCAATCTCGAAGAGGCGCTCGGCGAAGGCATCCTCGTCGGCCACCCCGACATGCCGCCCTTCCAGTTCGAGCCGCAGGATATCGACGACCTGCTGACCTATATCGAAGCGATCCAGGACCCGGCCTGACGGCGCGCCGCACCAGCCCGAAAACAGGTGCACAAGTTCGCCCCTGCGCAGCACGCTTGCGCAGCGGATACAGGCCATCCGGCCCGCGAATCCTACCCGTCCGCGACGGTGGTATTTTGCATGGATGAAACGAGGTCGTTCCGTCGCACGCCGTCACACCACCCGCGCGGATCGCTCGGCCTGGATTCTGCTGCGCCGGTGGACCCGCTTCCTGTCGCTCGCGGCAGCCTTCCTGTCCCTGATCGGCCCCTCGCGCCTGCGCCGCCACTGGCTGCGCGCGGCGGCGCAAGACCTCGGCAAGCTCGAGCAGATTCTCCGAAGCCTTCTGCTGCTGATGCGCGCACCAACCCTGCCGCCGAAGGCTTTGCCGTTCACCGCCCCGAACCGCCCGGCCCGGCGCCGGCCGGGAGGCGGGCCGGTCCGCTTCTCGCTCACCTTGCGTAAGTTCAGCTGGGCTCCGGTCGCCGGACCACTTCCATCCGTATACGGACTTACCACCTCCGCGGCCCTGCCGCCGCGCGATCCTGCCGGCGCACTCAAGCGCCGTCTCGACGCCCTGCGCGCCGCCCTTGCGGATCCCTCCCGCTACGCCGCCCGGATCAGCGCCGCCATCCGGGCGCACGGCCTGCACCTGCGCGCACCCAAAACCCGCATCCCATCATCCGAGTTCTGGCTGCTCGCGCGTATGCTCGGTGCGAACGGCGCCGCGCCGCATGCCGGCGCACATCCCGACACATCCTAGCCACCGACAGAATTCCGAAAACTCAGCCCTCTCCACCGGCCGCATTTCCTGCGCGCCGGACGCAGTTGCTGCCGCTAACGGAAAAGGGCGAGCCAACCGGCCCGCCCTTCCTGAAGTCTACACCACTCTACACGGCTGCCGGACTTGTCGGTCCGGCAACGCGTTTCACGCGAGGTCGAACCGGTCGAGGTTCATCACCTTGGTCCAGGCCGCCACGAAGTCGCGGACGAACTTCGCCTGACCGTCGCTCTGACCATACACTTCGGCAATCGCCCGCAGCTGCGAGTTGGAGCCGAACACGAGATCAACGCGCGTAGCCGTCCATTTGGTCTTGCCGGTCTTGCGGTCACGGCCTTCGAACGTCCCGTCAGCGCCGGGCATCCAGGACGTGCCCATGTCGAGCAGGTTGACGAAGTAGTCATTCGTCAGCGTACCCGGCCGGCTTGTGAATACGCCGTGCTTGACGCCGCCGGTATTGGCACCCAGCGCGCGCATCCCGCCGACCAGAACGGTCATCTCCGGCGCCGTCAGCGTCATCAGCTGGGCGCGGTCCACCAGCAACTCTTCCGGCGGGCGCTCGATGGCCCTGCGGATATAGTTGCGGAAACCATCAGCCGTCGGCTCGAGCGGCGCAAACGAGTCCGCATCGGTCTGCTCTGCGGTCGCATCCGTCCGGCCCGGCGTGAAGGGAACCTTCACGTCATGGCCCGCTGCCTTCGCGGCGGCTTCCACGGCGGCCACACCGCCGAGAACAATCAGGTCGGCCAGCGAAACTTTCTTGCCGCCGGCCGCCGAAGCGTTGAAGGCTTTCTGGACGCCGTCCAGTGCCGACAGGACTTTCGCAAGTTCTGCCGGATTGTTGGCTTCCCAATCCTTCTGCGGCGCAAGGCGGATGCGAGCCCCATTGGCACCGCCGCGCTTGTCGCTTCCGCGATAGGTCGCCGCCGACGCCCAGGCGGTGTTGACGAGTTGGGAGACCGACAGGCCCGACGCGAGGATCCGGGCTTTCAGGTCCGCGATATCCTTCTCGCCGATCAGTGCGTGGTCCACGGCCGGAACCGGGTCCTGCCAGATCAGCACTTCCGCCGGAACTTCAGGTCCGAGGTAGAGCGATTTCGGACCGGAATCGCGGTGGGTCAGCTTGAACCAGGCGCGCGCAAAGGCATCGGCAAACTCTGCCGGATGGGCATGGAAGTGGCGCGAGATTTTCTCGTAGACCGGATCAAACCGCATCGACATGTCGGCGGTCGTCATCATCGGCGCATGTTTCTTGTTCGGATCGTGCGCGTCGGGAATCATGTCTTCCGGACGCACATTCTTCGCCCGCCACTGATGGGCGCCTGCGGGGCTTTTCACGAGTTCCCAATCATAGCGGAAGAGAACGTCGAAATAGCCCATGTCCCAGGTCGTCGGGTTCGGCTTCCAGGCGCCTTCGATGCCACTGGTGATCGCATCCCCGCCCTTGCCGGTGCCTAACTTGTTGATCCAGCCGAGACCCATCGCCTCAATCGGCGCCGCCTCCGGCTCCGGCCCGACCAGCGCGGCATCACCGGCGCCGTGCGCCTTGCCGAAGGTGTGACCGCCGGCGACGAGCGCGACCGTCTCTTCATCGTCCATCGCCATGCGGGCGAAAGTTTCACGCACGTCACGGCCCGAGGCGACCGGATCGGGATTGCCATCCGGGCCTTCGGGGTTGACGTAGATGAGGCCCATCTGCACGGCAGCGAGCGGGTTATCGAGTTCGCGTTCGCCCCGGTAACGGCTGTTGGGTTTGTCACTGGTGGCGAGCCATTCGGTCTCACTGCCCCAATAGACATCCTCTTCCGGCTCCCACGTATCAACGCGGCCACCGCCGAATCCGAAGGTTTTGAACCCCATCGATTCGAGCGCCACGTTGCCGGCGAGGATCATCAGGTCGGCCCAGGAAATGCTGCTCCCGTATTTCTGCTTGATGGGCCAAAGCAGGCGGCGCGCCTTGTCGAGATTGCCGTTGTCCGGCCAGCTGTTCAACGGCGCGAAACGCTGCTGTCCCGCTCCGGCGCCGCCGCGGCCGTCGCCGATACGGTAGGTACCGGCACTGTGCCAGGCCATGCGGATGAACAGGCCGCCGTAGTGGCCCCAGTCTGCCGGCCACCAATCCTGCGAGTCGGTCATCAGCGCCTTGAGGTCGGCCTTGAGGCCGGCATAGTCGAGCTTCCTGAACGCCTCGGCATATTCGAAGGCCGGCCCCATCGGATTGGACAGGGACGACTGCTGGTGCAGGATCTTGAGGTTCAGCTGGTTCGGCCACCACTCGGCGTTGGTCGGGGCTTCCGCATTCGTGTGGCTTCCGGCGCCGTGCATGACGGGGCACTTGCTTTCACTATCCATGTCCATTCTCCGATGTGTGTCAGTGATTTGACCTTGAAAGGTACGCTGACGTTTCGGGGCGTATAGATCAAATAGATTTTAAGCCGCTGAGCTATAGGCCCCGTCATTGGGTCCGCAGTTTGTGCCAGACCTGTCCGGACTCACTCTCGTGTCTCGAGGAGCGGTTCGAGGAATCCGGCCAGAGGTTCGGCGATGCGGACGACGCCTTCTTTCGTCGGGTGAAGTCCGTCCGGTTGGAGCAGCGAAGGATCAAGGGCGATGTCGCCGAGAAGCGAGGGATAATAGGGTACACCGTAATGCGCAGCGAGATCAGGGTAGATGGCTGCATAGTCCGCTTCGCGGCTGCCGGGCTGGATGTCGCCGCGCGGCGCGAGGCCGACGAGGACGGCGGGAATGCCGGCGGCCCTGGCCCGTTCCAGGATGGCGGCGAGATTGGCGCGCGCGGCATCCGCCGGAACGCCCATCAGGAAATCGTTGGCTCCGAGCGCGATCACGACGAGGTCCGGTTCGGCCGCCGTGACGCTCCAGTCAAACCGGGCGAGACCGTTGGCCGTCGTATCGCCCGACACCCCGGCATTGACCACGCCGACATCAAGGCCCTGCGCCTTCCAGATCGCTTCGATCTGCGCGGGAAGTGCGTCGCCGGCATCGAGACCGTATCCGGCGGTCAGACTGTCGCCCAGAAACACCACGACGGTTTCGGCGCGCGCCGCCTCAGACTCGGCCGGAGGCGCAACTTCCGAGGCCGGAAACGGCGCGCCCGAAGGCGGCTGAGCGGCTGGGCTTCCGCAAGCGGCAAGCAGCAGCACGAAACAACCGGCCAGAGCCGAAAGGCTCGGCAAACGTCTCGGGGGGTTTTGTGATGTGAATGCAATCATACTTAACGATAGACAGCAGGGCCGGGACTGACAATGTGCCCGGGTATCAAGAGAAAGCGCACTGCATGACCGAAGCACTTCGACTATCCGGTGTCTGGCTGACCTTCCCGGCGGCGGATGGACATCTGGATATCCTGAAGGGGCTCGATTTCTCGGCAGCAACAGGCGAAAGCGTGGCGATTGTCGGGCCGTCCGGTTCCGGCAAGTCGTCGCTGATTGCCGTCGCCGCCGGTCTGGAGCGGGCGAGCCGGGGCGAGGTGACGCTGCTTGGCGAGCGGATCGCGTCGTATGGCGAAGACCAGCTGGCAAAACTGCGGCGGGGCCGGGTCAGCATGGTATTCCAGTCGTTCCATTTGCTCGAAACCATGACGGCGTTCGACAATGTGCGCGCACCGCTCGAAATTGCGCGGCTGGACCGAGTAGACGCCCGGGCCAATGATGCGCTGGAGGCGGTCGGGCTGACGCCGAGGCGGCTGCACTATCCGGGACAACTCTCGGGCGGTGAGCGCCAGCGGGTGGCCGTGGCGCGGGCGCTGGCCTCTGATCCGGCGCTCGTGTTCGCCGATGAGCCCACCGGAAACCTCGATACGGAAAGTGGCCTCGTGGTGGCTGACCTTCTGTTCTCCATCGCAAAGGACCGCGGCTCGACACTGGTGGTCGTGACGCATGACGCCGACCTGGCGGCGCGCGCTGACCGGATCGTGCACATGCGCGACGGGCACATCGTATGAACAGCGTTTCGTTGAAGCTGGCTTGGAGCGAGCTGTCAGGCGGTATCCGGGGGTTCTGGATTTATCTCGCCTGCCTGGCCCTGGGCACCGCCGCGATTGCCGCGGCAGGATCGGTGACCGAAACCTTCTCGCGGGGCATTGCCGGCGAAGCGCGCAATCTGCTCGGCGCCGACGCGCAGTTCAGCACGGCGCAGCGCCGTCCGACCGGCGAAGAGCGCGCCTTTGCCGAGAGCCTCGGCAGCATCTCGGAAACCGTGTCGCTCGACGCGATGGGCTCGGCCCGCGACGCCCGGGCACAGGTTGATATCCGGGCCGTGGATGCAAGCTATCCGCTGCTCGACGCGGTCACCCTGACTGGCGGCGAGCCCGGTCTCCAGCCGGCACTTGCCCGGCAAGGCGAGCGCTGGGGCGCTGTGGTGAGCCAATCCTTTCTCGACCGTTTCGGTGTTTCGGTCGGCGATGAGGTGGCGCTGGGTCCGGTCGATGCCGTGATCACGGCGCGGCTGGACCAGGTGCCGGACCGGATCGGGACACCGGGCGGGTTCGGGCCGGAAGCCATGGTCTCCCTCGAAGCGATGGAGGAAGCCGGGCGGCTGACGACCGGGCAATTGTTCCGCGCCAGTGTCAGGGTGCTGTTCAAGCCGGGACAAACCTTCGATGACGCCGAGAAACGTTTCCGTACGGACTTTCCGGACGACGGCGCGCGGCTGCGCGGGCCGGAAGACGCCATCGATGGCCTTCAGAACCTGCTCAATACACTGAACAGCTTTCTCGCCGTGATCGGCATTGCGGCGCTGGTGGCGGGCGGGGTGGGCGTGGCGCAGGCGACATCGTCTTTCCTTGAAGCGCGGACCCAATCCATCGCTGTACTGAAAGTGTTCGGCGCGGATGCGGCGACCATCCGGGCGGCTTACTTGCTGCAACTCGGCGCGTTGGCGCTGGCGGGTACGCTGGCCGGCACGGCGCTTGGCGCGGCGGCGCCGTACATGCTGTCCTTCTTTGCGGGCGGCTCGATTCCGTTGCCGCAGGCGCTAGGGCTTTATCCGGTTGCACTCGCCAGGGCACTGGTGCTCGGCCTGCTGACCGCAGCGGTGTTTGCCCTGCCGGCCATCGGGCAGGCCCGGGCGACGCGGCCCTCCGCCCTGTTCCGCCGGATCGGCGAGGCCGGGCCGAACCGGCCAGCCTGGCTGGAACGGTTCTGGGCGCTCGCGGCCGCCCTCAGCCTTGCGGGCGTTGCGGTGGCGAGCAGCTATCGCCCGTCCCTGACGGCGATGATCCTCATAGGCGCGGTGGTAGCCGGCGGAGTTTTCATGCTGGCCGCCGCGGCGGTGAAACATCTGGCAAAGCTGTCAGCGGGCCGTGCGCGCGGGTTCTGGCGATTGTCGCTGGCGAACCTCGGCGGACCCGGATCACTGGCGCCCACAATTGTCCCGGCGCTCGGCCTCGGCCTGGCTCTCCTGGTTCTGGTCGTCTCGGTACAGACGAACCTGATCCGGCAGATCACCTCGACGGCGCCCGCCAATGCGCCGTCCATGGTGTTCTCGCAAATCCCGTTCGACAAGGTCGCGGCGTTTGACGCGGTGATGCAGGCGAACGGCGTCAAAACCGATGATCCCGACGCCTTCCGGCAGGCCCCGTTCGTGCTCGCCCGCGTGACCGAGCTGAAGGGCAAGCCTCTGGTGGAAGAGGACGTTGCGGAAGCGGAGCGCTGGGTGGTTCGCGGCGAAACAAGCCTGACCTATCTTGCCGGGAAGCCGCCGGAAACCGTGCTCGTCGCGGGTGACTGGTGGCCTGCCGACTATGCCGGGGCCCTGCTCGTGTCCGTCGAAGTGGACGCAGCCAAAGGGCTGGGCGTGGGTGTCGGCGACACGATCGGATTCCGCATCTTCGGGCGCGACGTGACGGCGCGTGTCGCGTCCTTGCGCAAGGTTGACTGGGGAACATTCGGGATCGGCTCGAACACCGCTTTCATCCTCTCGCCCGGCACGCTGGAAGCCGCGAACCCGGCTTTCGTCGCCATTGCCAGGGTTGCGCCGGAGAAGGAGAACGCGATCCTGTTGGCGCTCGGAAAGGACTTGCAGGAAGTCGTCGTGTTCCAGACACGCGCGGCGCTGCAGACGGCTGCGCGCGTGTTCGGACAGATCGCGGTCGCCGTGAATGCCGCCGCGGGGATCGTGACGCTGGCCGGCCTGCTCGTCCTGCTCGGCACGTTTGCGTCGCTTGCCCGCAAGCGGCGGAGCGAGGCGGCGCTGCTGAAGGTCTTCGGCGCCTCACGCGGCGAGATCCTGCTGCTTTATGCCGGCGAGTTCGCGCTCGCGGCCGGTGTTGCTGCCGCCATCGGAACGCTGATCGGGCTCGTCGCGGCGTATCCGATTGTCGCCCTGGTGTTCGAGGCGACGTGGACACTTCCCTGGCAGCCGGCGCTGCTGGTCATCGGATCCGCTGTGTTCGTATCGGCCGTAGGCGGAACACTGGTGGGCATTGCGACGCTTGCCAGAACACCCGCTGATGTGCTGCGAACGCCCTAATTTGCGGCGCCCGGTCTGTCCGGCGCGAGGCAGGCGGCCACGGCGCGTGCGGTGGCACGCAGAGTGCGGGCGGCGTTCAACCGCTTGACCTCAAGCAGCATTTCGATCGCGGCATAACCCAGTTCCACGGCAAGGCGGGCGCGTTCGTACGCTTCCGGCTTCGTCAGACCTGTGCCCTCCAGCTGCAGGGCAATCAGGCCGGCGACATGGGCGTGGGACTCAAGGCGGATCGGTGCCAGCTCGGGAACCGCGCGCAGGGACGATATGATCGCCCGACCGCCGCGGAACTTGCGGGTGACGGCGAGGGTCTCGGACAGGACCCGTTCCAGCTCGTCATCGGCAAACGGCGCGGCAATGGCTCCGGGTACGGATCGCTGTTCGATGACGGCATTCTGCACATTCATCAGCCTGCGGCCGAGTTCGGCGAGCAGCTCATGCTTGTTTCGGAAATAGCGGTAGAAGGAGGGCGGCGTTGCGCCGGCCGCGGCCGCAACTGCGTTCGAATTGAACGCTTCAAGTCCGCCCCGCTCAAGCACCACCTGCCCGGCCGTCAGAAGGCGCTCGTACGTTTCCTGAGCGCGCGCCTGTCTGGGCTGTGTTGAAACCGTGACTGGCACATTCCTCTCCCGTCCTGCAATTGCAAATCTGTTCCTGGCATCATTGACCAGATGAATAAAATAGTAAATGCTAGGCTTCGGGAGAACGTCCAAATGAAGATAACACGGCGTCACTTGCTGATCGGCGCAGCCGGAGCGGGATTGGCCGCTGGCGCAGTCGCGGCGCAGAAGATCGGCTGGAACCGGAGGAACTTCACGCGGGCGGGCTATGTCGAAACCGCCCCGCAAGCGCCGCCGGGCGAAGCGAGCTGGATGAACTGGTCCGGCATCGAACGCGCCACGCCCCGGCAGATTGCGTTTCCCGGCTCGGTCCAGGCACTGGCCGAGACGATCACGGGCGCCAAGGGGCGGATCCGGCCGGTGGGCAGCGGGCATTCCTTCACCGGTCTAGCCACAACAGAAGACACATTGCTGATGCTGAATGGTCTGTCGGGCCTCATCAGCTATGACGCTGCAACCGGCGAGGCGCGCTTTGGCGCCGGTACGCCTTTATTCGACGTCAGCGAGATTCTGGCCCGGCACGGACGCGCCCTCGACAACCAGCCCGACATTGACTCGCAGACGCTGGCCGGCGCGTTTGCCACCGCGACGCATGGTACGGGCAACAACCTCACTGCCCTGCACAACAACATCACCGCGTTCGAACTGGTCACGGCGGACGGGCGCATCCGGGAGGTGACCGCCGCTTCGGATCCCGACTTGTTCGAAGCGGGAAAGGTGTCTCTCGGCGCGCTCGGCGTGTTCAGCGCCTACACGATCCGGACGGTGCCCGCCTACCGGCTGAAGCGCGTCGTGACGGTCGAAGATTCCAAGGCCTTCCTGAGCCGGCTGGAAGAGACCGCAGAGGCGCACCGGAATTTCGAGTTCTATTATTTCCCGCACACCGGACTGGTGGCGAGCATTGTCCACGATCTGACCGACGAGCCGGCGACCGAAGACGACGGAACGGATGACGACGATTTCCTGCAAGGCCTGATGGCGCTGCGCGACCAGCTCGGCTGGGCGCCCTGGCTGCGCCGGTCGATTGCGCGGTCCGAATTTCCGCGCGGCGTGGTGGAAGACCGCGTGAACGAGTCGCGCGTCCTCCTGTCCACCACGCGCCCGACGCGGTTCATCGAGATGGAATACCATCTACCGCGCGAACGAGGCGCGGAAATGGTCGAACGTGTGATGCGCAAGCTGGATCAGCGCGCCGAGATATTCTTTCCGATGGAGTATCGCCACATTGCCCCGGATACGGCCTGGCTCAGCCCGTTTAATGCGGGGCCGCGCACGTCGATCGCGATCCACGCCCTGGCGAGCGAGCGCTACGATTACTTCTTCACCGACTTCGAGCCGATGTACCGGGAAGCGGGCGGGCGTCCGCACTGGGGCAAGCTGCATTCGCTGGGCCATGCCGAGCTGACGGCGCTCTATCCCGAGTTCGAACGCTTCCTGTCCCTGCGCGCCGAACTCGATCCCGAAGGCCGGTTTCTGAATGCGCACCTGGCGAAGCTGTTCGGAGTGGACTTTGATGTTTAAGTTGTCACGCCGGCATCTGATGATCGGCGGCGCAGGCCTTGCGGGAGCGGCAATTCTGATGAGCAAACCGGGTGACGAAAGCGGTCCGCGCGACCCATATTTCGAGACGCTGCAGGCGGCGCTGACCGCTGCCGGGATCGCCTCGCCGACCTTGGTGATCGACAAGGCGCGGCTGAATGCGAACATCGACACGCTGGTCAGCCACCTGCCCGCCGGGATGGCGTACCGGATTGTCGCGAAATCCCTGCCTTCGCTGGACCTGATCGCCCATATCCGGAAACGGTCCGGGTCGGACCGGTTGATGACATTCAACCAGCCCATGCTGAGCGCTCTCACGCGCGCCATGCCGGAGGCGGACCAGCTGGTCGGAAAGCCCCTGCCGGTGGCGGCGGCGCGAAACTATTTTGGCGGGCTGACGCCTGAGGAGTCGGCAGCCGCGAGCAAGATTCAATGGTTGATCGATACGCCGGAGCGGCTTCGTCAGTATCAGGAGCTTGCAAGGGCAACGGGGCAAACCCTTCGCATCAACCTTGAACTGGATGTCGGACTGCACCGCGGCGGTCTGGAGGCGGGCGAAACGCTGAAGGCCATGCTCGGGACGCTGCGGGAGGCCGAGGAGCTGCAATTCGCCGGGTTCATGGGATATGAGCCGCATCTGGCGGCCTTGCCGGAGGCGCTGGGATGGCGCGAGCGCGCCAAGGCCGGCGCCTGGCGGCGCTACGGCGAAGCCTTGGCGCAGGCGGCGGAGGTCTTCGGCGCAGAGGCGATTGCCGGGCTGGTTCGCAATGCCGCCGGTAGTCCGACATACAGATATTATCAGTCCACGGAAATCGCCAACGAGATTTCGGCCGGATCCTGCCTCGTCAAACCCACTCACTTCGACACGCCGTTGCTGGAGCCGCACCAGCCGGCGAGCTTTATCGCCACGCCGGTCATCAAGGCGATCGACAGGACGCGCTTGCCCGGCCTTGAGTTTGCCGCAGAGGGCCAGCGCGCCTGGGATCCGAATGTCTCGCGCACCGTGTTCATCTATGGCGGCAACTGGCTGGCTGATCCGGTCGATCCGCCGGGCCTTTCCTACAACAAGACGTTCGGGCGCTCGTCCAACCAGGAAATGCTGACCGGCGGACACAACCTCGGGATCAAGCCAGACGAGTTTGTGTTCTTCAGACCGCATCAGAGCGAAGCGGTGTTCCTTCAGTTCGGGGATATCGCCGTGTTTGAAGATGGTCAGATCACGCAGCGTTGGCCGGTGTTCGAAGCCTCAGCCTGACGCAGACCTGCGCCGCCAGCCGCTCAGGCGATTCCGGGCGCTTTCACAAGATTGCGGCCCGAGTTCTTTGCATCCCGAAGGCACGCGTCAGCCCGCTCGATGACGTCGCGGACCGACATGCCCGGTTCGCACCATGCCAAGCCGAATGAGGCCGTGATGCCGGTGATGACGGTATCGTCGTCGGCGCCGGCGTACTGCGAATTGCGGAAGTCGTGCTTGAACTTTACCAGAAGATTGTAGGTTGACATCAGGTTGCGTCCCGTCAGCACCATTGCAAATTCGTCGCCGCCATACCGGCCGACCATGTCGCCTTCGGCCAGACTGGCGGACACGAGGGCTGCAAATCCGGCAAGGACCGTGTCGCCGGCCGGGTGCCCGTAGGAATCGTTCAGCGCCTTGAAGTTGTCGATGTCGGCCAGCACCACGCAGAAGCCTTCATTGATCTTCTCGGCGCGGCTGACCGCCTCGCCAATCCGCTTGTCGAAGGCGCGCCGGTTCGGGATGAACGTGACCGGATCGCGCAGGCTCTGCGCCTGGACTTCCTCGAGTTGATGATTGAGGACGTTGATAAGGTCCTGCGACTTGGCAAGGCCTTGATTGAGTTCGCGCGTCACGGCCACCATCCGGCGGTTCTCATCAAGCAGCTGCGCCACGACTTTCGCGAGTCCCTCGCCCGATCCGGCCTGGGGCGCCGTCTCGGCGAATGTATCGAGCGTGCTGGAAAATTCGTCCGTCTCCTTCAGGCTCTTCTCGATGATCTCGAGCACCGCGCCAATCTCGTTTCCGATCGCCTGGCCAATCCCCTGTGTGACATAGCTCTCAGTCTCATCGACGAGGTGATCATGGTACAGGGTTTCAATATCGTAGGGGCTCAGCTGATCCTTCAATTGAAGGAGATCGTTCACTTCTGCGATCAGGGTTTCGTTGGAACCCGTCGTATAGGCAAACAGCACGGCATAGGCGTTCGGATACGGCGCGGTTTGATGCTTACCCATCAGGTTGAACACGCGGATTGCGGCCTGACAGACTTCGCGGAAAGTGCGCTGCGAAGCAATGCCGGGCACAATGCTTGCCGTCTGACGGGCTGAGGGACGCATGTAGCCAACCTGATCAACGCGCCGTCCGGCGCTACCTGCGCCATCACTCTCAAAAGAGGGTTTGTTTAGCGTTAATGGCGACGCCAGAAACGGCGCTTTAGGCGATTTTGCAGCCTGTTTCCTGACACCGGTTTACCTTCCGGTCCCGGTCACCGCTGAACTGGCCCGCCGCTTGTCAACGCTCCGCAAAATCGGCGAGGCGGGCGAGCAATTTCCGGCGGTCGGACACCATGTCTTCCAGCGTCACCTTGTCGAGTTCCGCCAGAAAGGCGCGCAGGCCGGTCCGGAAGAGTGCGGTCAGCTTGCACGCGCCGATGATCGGGCACGTGTTCGTGGTGGAATTGAAGCACTCGACGAGATCCATGTCGCCCTCGGTGTGACGCACGACTTCGCCGATCACGATCTTTCCCGGAGGCATCGCGAGGCGCACACCGCCGGAGCGGCCCCGGTGGTTTTCCAGGTAGCCGAGCTGGCCAAGCTGGCGCGCCGCTTTCATCAGATGGGATTTCGAAATGCCATAGGCATCTGCCACATCTTCCATCCGGACGATCTGGTCCGGGTGCAAGGCGCAATACATCAGTGTCCGGAGCGCGTAGTTCGTATATGCGGTCAGTCGGATGACGATTCCCCCTTCTGTTCGGACACGCTGCGACGAAAGGGCGCCGCCATGCGCCTTGCGTTTGGGCGTGTTTGTTTTAACTGTGTTTGTGAATGACACTTTTTAAGTCATGGGTCAATTCGGTGGACGTTCCGGCTTCTCGCTTGCGGGCAATGTGAACCACTCGCTGCACGTCGGCTGCGCCACATGACGATGAGATCGGACCTTGGCGGCCCAGCGCACTCTTGAAAGAAAGCTGCCCCAATGATCACTCAAAGATCCCTGATTCCAGCGCTTGCTGCCCTGCTTGTTTCGGCCTGCGCCTCGTCCTCGCAGGCGGAAAGCGCTGCGCCCGCCGAAGCGGTCGCCGAACCGGCACCCGTCAATCTTCTGACGTTGACCCTCAGCGCCAAGGCGGCGGGCGCCTCCCCCCGCATCCTGCTGTGCCGCAAGGGCGCCGACCTTGCGCTGGGCGATCCGCCTGCCGCAGCGACGGCGGCATTCGAACCTTCCGGCCTGGCGCCGCAAGACCTCCTGAAACGGCTGATCGCAGACGGCGTCCAGTCGGATGTCTGCGCCATCTACCTGCCCAACCGCCCGTTTGGACTGGAAGCCCTGATCGACGGTGTGAGCGTTGCAAATCCTGCAGATGTCGGCCGCCTCATCGCGGCGCCGGACCTTCGCCTTTTCAGCTTCTGAAACTTCACCCGAACCGGTACCCACCCCATGAGCAAACCCTTACTAACCGTACTCACCTTCATCGCCGGCGCTGTCTGCGGCGTGGGGGCGACCTATCTTGCCCTGCCGCACACCGCCGCGTCGCAGGTGCCCCCCATGGCTGCCGCGCCCAAGGAAGCCGCCCGCCCCGCGGCCCCGGGCGATACCCGCATTTCCTTTGCCGTAACGCAAGACGAGCGCGCTCACATCCAGGGCCAGATGCTCACCTTTCTGACCGACCTGCAGACCTTGAACATGGCCCTCGCCGACGAAGACCGGGACCTGATCCGGGAAATCGGAACGGCGCAGGCAAACCGGCGTGACCCGAACGGCATCGGGCAAACCCTGCGGGTGAAGGCGCCGGCGGGATTTCGCCAGATCAACCAGTCGCTGCGCGGCGATTTTGCGGCGCTGGCCGAAGCGGCCGATACGGCGCCGGTGGGTGAGTTGCAGGAAAGGCTGTCCCTGGTGATGTCGAAATGCGTCGCCTGTCACGGAACCTATACCGTTATCCTGGCAGCACCGGAGTGAACCTTTCCCGGCCATTAGCGTTCTGAATATCACAGAAGGGACGTTTCAATTCGTAACGTGCCACTTTGTGTGCCACTTATAATTCTTGCTGGTCAGACCGGCGCACTCCACACACCGCGCCGCCAGGCGGCGAACACAAAGGAAAACTTCCATGTCACTCCGCATCGGCGACATCGCCCCTGATTTCACCATCGACACGACCAAAGGCCCGATCCGGCTTCACGACTGGGCCAAGGGCAGCTGGGTGTTCTTTTTCAGCCATCCGGCCGACTTCACCCCTGTCTGCACGACTGAAATGGGCCGCACCGCCCAGCTGGCCGCCGACTTCGCCGCACGCAACGTGAAGCCGCTGGGGCTCTCGACGGACACGGTCAAAGAGCATTTGAAATGGATCGACGACGTCAATGATACTCAGGACACGGATCTGCAGTTTCCGATCATCGCCGATGAAGACCTCGTCGTGGCGCGCACCTATGACATGATCCATCCCGAGGAAAGCCAGACGGCTGCTGTCCGCTCGGTCTTCATCATTGATCCGGCGCTGAAGATCCGCCTCACGATGACCTATCCGATGAATGTCGGACGCAACTTCACTGAAATCCTGCGCGTCATCGATGCGCTGCAGGCCGGCGATGCAAACCGCATTGCCACCCCGGCCGACTGGATTCCAGGCGGCAAGGTGATCATTCCGCCGTCGATCAGCAACGCCGAAGCCAAGACCCTGTTTCCGCAAGGCTGGAAAGAGCTTCGCCCCTATCTGCGCCTGACCGAGCTCGCAAAGGTGTAGGCCGGGACCGGCCTGCCCCATCGGCGTATTTCGCGAACGCCCGGCTCTCTGCCTTAAGAGAGCCGGGCAATCCGGTCCCGCAGGGGCGGCCAACAAACAGAAGCGAGGGCTTTGTTAACCCGTGTTGCCGAGATCAACGCGCTCTTCGTGCTCCGGTACGTGGCAATTCCAGCCCAGTTTCTCTTCGATCCGTTGGCGGAGCGTATCGGAGGCGCCCGGCTCGCCGTGAACGATGAAGGTACGCGCCGGCGGCGCCCGGAAGCCGGACAACCACTGCATGATTTCATCGGAATCTGCGTGCGCCGAGAGCATGTTGAGGTTGAGCACCTCGGCGCGGACGGCGTGCCACGCCCCGTGTATCTTCACTTCCTTTGCACCCGCAACCATGTGTGCGCCGCGCGTACCGCCGGCCTGATACCCGGCGAACAGGATCGTGTTGCGCGGATCGGGCGCATAGCGTTTCAGATAGCTCAGCACTCGTCCGCCGGTTGCCATGCCGCTGGCGGAGAGCACGATCTTCGGCGACGCGTCGGCGACGATGCGCTCGGACTCCGAGGCGTCCGCCACCAACCGGGCGGCATCGCACATATCCCGCGTTTCCTGCAGCGACAGCTGCGAGCCTGTGTTCTTGTGGCAGACCAGTTCGGTGGCTTCGATTGCCATCGGGCTGTCGAGATACAGCGGCACAGGCGGAATCCGTGACGCCTTGTAGAGCCGCGAAACATGATAGAGCAGCAGCTGCGCCCGGCCGACGGCAAAGCTCGGAATGATCACTGAGCCGCCCCGCGCGACGGTGCGATTGATCACCGCTTCTAGCACCGCTTCGGGGTCTTCCGGCGAATGCACGGAGTCGCCGTAGGTGGATTCGAGGACGAGAAAGTTCGCCCGTTCAACGGGTTCCGGCGGCGGGAACATCGGAGAGTTGTACCGGCCGAGGTCGCCGGAAAAGACAATGCGCTTGCCATCGATCTCGAGGTCAACCGTCGACGCGCCCGGGATATGTCCGGCCGGCCGGAACCTGAGCGTGGCCCCCGGAACCGGCTCCATGTCCGTATTCATCAGGCAGGGCGCGAGCAGCTTCAGGGCCCGCCGGGCGTCTTTCTCCGTGAACAGAGGTTCCGACGGATTGTGGCGGCTGTATCCGCCCTTGTTGGCATGTTCGGCGTCAAACTCCTGGATACGCGCCGCGTCGGGCAGGAGAATGTGGCAGAGGTCGGCGGTCAGCTCCGTGCACCAGACCGGCTTCCGATACCCCGACGCGGCAAGCACCGGCAGGTATCCGCTATGGTCCAGATGGGCATGCGTCAGGATCACGGCGTCAAGGTCCGCCATCTTGAAGGGCAACGGCTTCCGGTTGCGCAGGCGCAGCTGCTTGTATCCCTGAAAGAGACCGCAATCGACCAGCAGCCGGGCGGCCGGTGTTTCCAGCAGGAACCTGGACCCCGTAACCGTTCCTGCTGCCCCAAGGAATGTGAGCTGAGCCATGATGTCTTCCGGTTCGTTCCAGTGGCGCCGTTCATTCTGATCGTGCCTGAACACATGAGCATTGGCGAGTCTGCCGCAGAAATGGCCCCGTAAGGAATGCCGGCGCCGCTGGCGTGTTCCGGTGCAGTCTCCTAGACATCCGTGAAACAGTCTGACCCCGGGAACTTACCCAGCATGAACACCGATTGGCCGCTTACCCGAGACCTCGTCCTCATTGGCGGCGGGCACACGCATGCCCTCGTGCTGCGTCAGTGGGGCATGAAACCGCTGCCAGGCGTCAGGGTCACGTTGATCAATCCGGGGCCCGGCGCGCCCTATTCCGGCATGCTCCCCGGTCATATCGCCGGGCATTATTCGCGCGGCGAACTCGACATTGATCTCGTACGCCTTGCCCGGTTTGCGGGCGCCCGGACCGTCTTCGACAGGGCCTGCGGCATCGACACGCAGGCCCGGCTTGTCCACCTCGAGGGCCGCGCGCCGCTGCGCTATGACGTCGCCTCGCTGGACATCGGCGTAACAGCGGATCTGCCAAGTGTCCCCGGCTTTGCGGAGCATGCCCATCCGGTCAAGCCGCTGGGGCCCTTCGCCAGCGCCTGGCAGGTTTTTCTCGAACAGGCTGCGCGTCCCGAAGCGGGCGCCGACTGCATCGTCATCGGCGCCGGCGTCGCGGGGGTCGAACTCGCCCTCGCCATGGCCCACCGGATGCAGCAGGCCGGTCTTGCCCGCGCTTCGGTAACGCTGCTGGAGGCCCGGCCGGAAATACTGACCGGCACCGGCGCACAGGTCCGCAAGATCCTGATCGGCGCCTCGTCCGGGTACGGCATCAAGGTTGTGACGCAGGCAGAGCCCGTCCGCATCACCGCCCACACGGTCGAACTTGCGGACGGCCAATCCCTGCCGGCTGACTTCATCGTCAGCGCCGCCGGCGCCCGGCCCTATCCCTGGATCGCTGCGACCGGTCTTGCGTGTACCGACGGGTTTGTCGATGTCGGGCCGGATCTGCGCGCGGTGAGCCATCCGGACATCTTCGCCGCGGGGGACTGCGCACACCTCACCCACGCGCCGCGCCCGAAGGCCGGGGTGTACGCCGTGCGCGAAGCGCCGGTCCTTTTCGACAACCTGCAGGCCGTCCTGAGCGGGCGAAAGCTGCGGCCCTATAATCCGCAAACAGATTATCTGAAGCTGATATCAACCGGCGGGAAATCCGCTGCCGGACAGAAACACGTTATCAGCCTTTCGGGCTCATGGGTGTGGAAACTGAAGGATCATATCGACACGACGTTCATGGCGCGTCTGAACGAATTGCCTCCCATGGCTGCGCCGCCGGCGCCTGCCCTTCGCGCGCTCGATGACGATGAAGGAGACCGCAGCGAGATCCTGTGCGGCGGGTGCGGGTCCAAGGTCGGCCGGCCGAGCCTGATCGCCGCGCTGGCCGGCGCCAGCCTTCCCGTCCGGCCGGATACGATCAGCGGCATCGGCGATGATGCAGCCGTGCTGCAGATCGGCGGGCGCCTTCAGGTCATCAGCACGGATCACCTGCGCGCCTTCACGGAAGATCCCTACCTTCTCGCGCGGATCGCGGCCGTCCACGCACTGGGCGACGTCTGGTCGATGGGCGCCTCACCGCAATCGGCGCTCCTGTCGCTGGTCATTCCGCGCATGAGCGAGCGGATGCAGGCCGGAACGATTTCGGAAGTTGTCGCGGCGGTGAGCGACGTGCTGCACGAGGCGGGCGCTGACCTCGTCGGTGGGCACACCAGCATGGGCCGGGAACTGACCGTGGGGCTGACGGTCACGGGACTGCTGGACGGCCCCGCGATCGGCCTCTCGGGCGCACGTCCGGGTGACGTGCTTCTTCTGACCAAGTCAATCGGGACCGGCGTGATACTGGCCGCCGAGATGCGCGGGCTCGCGCGCGGCAGCGATGTTGAATCCGCGCTGAGGAGCATGCAGCGCCCGCTCGGCGCCGCAGCCAGGATCCTTACCCCCGCCGCGCACGCGATGACCGATGTGACGGGCTTCGGCCTCGCCGGGCACATGATGAGCCTGCTTGAAGCGTCAAACGTCGCAGCCCGGATTTCGCTTTCGCGTGTGCCGCTGCTCTCCGGCGCCGAGGAACTCGCCGGCCAGGGGGTAAAGTCATCGATCTGGCGGTCGAATGCGAGCCTCGAGCCGCGCGTCTCGCGCCCGGCCTCCGCGATCAGCGACCTGATCTACGATCCGCAAACTGCTGGCGGCCTGCTGGCCGCGATCCCGGCCGGCGCGGTTCCTGCGATCCTTGCGGCGTTCGAGGCGGCAGGCGAACCGGCATTCCTGATCGGCGAGATCGTGGACGGCGCGCCGTTCATCACGGTGGATTGAGCGCGCCGGGACAATCTTGCGCCCGCGCCAGCACCTCCCCCGCCGCCTTCGCCAGCGCGTCGGCATCGAAGCCTGACAGGCGCACACTCCCGAGTTCGGGCTGCGTATCGCGAAGACGCTGGCGGGTATATTTCGGGTCGTAATGGTGCGCCACCAGCTCGCGGGCCAGATCCTCCATCCGCCCCTCGCCGGCCAGGTCGTGCCATGCCACCACCCGGTCTGATGCGTGATAGGGCCTCAGGAGATCAATCGCCCGGGCCAGCCGGACGCGGTCGTTTGCGATGTCGGCGTAGGCCTGCGCGAGATAGATGCCCCGTTGCGCCAGTCCCGCCTCAATCCGGATCCGGGGGGCGCGGCGCATCTCCGCCCAGAGGACGCTCGGCAGGTTGAGCTGTCCGATACGGCTCGATTCCGCTTCGATCACCACCGGCTGTGACGGATCGAACGTCACGAGCTGCATCGCAATCGCCGAATCGAACGATTTCTGCGTGGGTTGCCGGCGCTCCAGCGCGCCGAACAACGATCCGCGATGCCCTGCCAGACCTTCGAGGTCCAGCACCTGCCCGCCGCGCGCCGCCATGAGGTGCAGCAACTCCGTCTTGGCGGTGCCGGTATTGCCATCGAGCACGACCAGACGCGGCGCGAGGGGCGGGTCATTTTCAGCTGGCGCATACAGCAGCTTCACGACCGCCCGGCGAAAGGACTTGTAACCGCCCTCAAGGGTTTCGGCGCGCCATCCGATCTGCTTCAGGATCGTGGCAAACGAACCCGAGCGCATGCCGCCGCGCCAGCAATAGACCAGCGGCCGGTAGCTGCCCGGCTTCTCGAGCAGGTGCGTCTCGATATTCAGCCCCGCCCGGCGCGCGACCAGAGATGCGCCGATCTTGCGGGCGCGGAATGCACTTTCCTGCTTGTAGATCGTTCCGACCCGGGCGCGTTCCTCGTCATCAAGGACCGGCAGGTTGATGGCGCCCGGCAGATGGTCTTCCGCAAATTCAGCGGGTGAGCGCACGTCGATGATTTCGTCGAACGGGCCGTCCAGAAGATCACGCAGATGGGTCAAGGTGTAAGCCATGCGACTGCCTAATCCCTGCAACGCGGCGCGCAAGGGCTCACGGGATGCGAACGCTTGAGATCACAGCTTGCGGGCAGACGCCCGCCGCGCGCCCCGGTTCCAGATTCGCATCAGTATGGGCCGAAAATTGAGCAGCTGGGCCTCAAGCCGCGTTAGGCAAGACGAGCCGGATGGTCTTTTGAAGCGGTGGGCCACTAACCCGGCCACGGAAGTGTGACGTGCGCCAGAATACCTTGTCGCCCCGTCGGACGAGGTGTCCCCGGACAAGATGCAGGCGGGGGCCGGCGCGGTCGAATATGCTCGCTCCGGGACTACATTCTGTCGCGGGCGCAAACATCGTGTGGGTCAGCGCCACGTGTTCAAGAAGCTCAGGCCTGCCACTCTGGATCCGGCGGCGATTGAGCGCTGACAGATCGGTGCGCGGGATTTCGCGTACTTGAGCCATGATCAGAAGAACGAAAGCCAACATGAACGGAAAATCGAACGCAGCCGGGCCGATGGCCTCAGCGAGCAAATTCCTGAGATGAACGGGCGAACTTGAGCGCGTGCGATAGTAAGCATCCCATTCCGGATCGAGACGAACCGAAACAGTGTCGAAGAGGCCCTGCAGCGAATCGTTTGGCGCCTTCAGCGCCCAGCCGGCTTGTGGGGATTGTGCCGCATCCAAGTCGAATTCGAGGATCGCCGGGTTGATGTCGCTTGACTGGCCGTCTTTGGACCAGAATACGCGAAGGGATCCCGACCGTTCAGATGCGTCCATTTTGACAAGAATGCCGGCCCGGGAACATGCCGGCGTGAGGCTGGTCGAGGGCTGATCGGCGAGCAAACGCGCCCGGACGGTTTCATTCCACTCGACCCAGAACTCCGGAAAGGGCGCGCGTAAGATATCGAGCGCCCCAGAGAGGAAATCCTGGCGGTTGCGAACCATGTCGGCGCAAAGCGCCGTGATTGCGTCGTCCATGACGTACCGGACAGGCGTGTTCACGATGTCGTCCCGGCATGTCCCGGCACCGGGTAGATGCAGGATTCGGCCCGTCAAGGCGTCGTGGAGGTCAACACGTTTTGGCGCCTGCGCAATACAGTCCATCAAGTACATGGCCAATCCTCATTCCAAGAACAGGAAAAGGGGATGCCGGAAGGTCCGGCATCCCCGGTTTTCAGGTCGTCAGAAGTTCCAGTCGAAGCCGAGCCGGATGGCGCGGGGAGACTGGTAGGTCAGCGGCTTGCGGTAGTCGGGGTCGATACCCCCCGTCGGCAGGTCGCCTGCCTCGTTGGCTGTCAGGACATTCTCAAGGCCCAGCACGTTGAAAATGTCAGCCCGAAGGGTCAGCTTCCCGGGCACCTTGAGGGGCACGTCGTAGCGCACAGCCAGATCGAGGTTCGTGAGCCAGTCGGTCTCGAAAGCCGTTCCGCGCCGCACGGCCTCGCCCTGACAGAAGCGCGAGTCTGCGCCATAGGCGGCGGAGGCTCCATCTGTCGGGTGCACGCCGAGACATCCATACTGCTTGGGTGAGATCACGGTCAGGTTGGCACCCACCATCAGGGAGTCGAGGACCTGATAGGACCCGCGAACCTTGAACTGGTGACGGCGGTGGTTCGGAAGATATCCGTACTGGTTGTCCGTCAGACCGGGGTGGTCGTACAGGATCGTCGACCCAGCATCGGTCTGGCCGGTGTCGGACAGAACGGTACCTTCATAGTTGCCGATGGACGAGGACCAGACATAGGAACCGTCAAGCGACCAGACGCCGTCGAAGGCACGCGACGCCGTCAGTTCGAGACCGACATAGTCGCGCTCAGCTTCCGGAATGGCGAGATCGGCCTCAGTCAGGTGAATGATCTGACGCTCGGACTGGCCCGGCAGCGGATCACGCGTGTAGACGTCGATGGCCTGCCCCGGGTTGAGCACGGTGTACTGATAGTCCCCGAACCAGATGTCGCCGCAGCCGGCGATGCCATTGCGATCGCAATATTTCAGGATCGCGTAATCGATGGCGACGTCTTCTGACACATCGCCAAGTGTGCGCCAGGAGAAGCGGGCGCCGACCGACCAGTCGTCGTTGAGGATCCGGTCCACGCCGAGGACGAATTCGTCTTCATACGTCGCAGACAGATCACGGGAGGTCTTGGAGATCGGCGGTTCCTGAGAACCGTTCCCGAACACAAGACACGCGACAGTGCCCGCTGGTCCGATCGCACCGTTGGGGCATGCACTCGCACCCAGATCGTCAACAATGTTGGAGTTGAGGTTCGTACGTTCATCTCCAAGCACGATGGCTCCGGTCGAGGGATCGAACGAGACCAGGTCGAAGTATTCCCGGACGAAGAGGTCCGCCCCCCGGAAACTCAGGTTGGATGCCGGCGGAATGAAGTACCGGCCATAGCTGCCGTATACGCGGGTCTCACCGGATCCATCCACGTCATAGTTGAAGCCAACGCGGGGGCCCCAGTTGTCCTTGAGGTCCAGAACATTCTCGCCGATCAGGTTGTCGAGTTTGAACCGGTCATTGCGCAGACCCAATTGGAGGTTCAGACGATCCGTGATGTCCCACGAATCCTGGACGTAAAAAGCCTCGTTTTCACCCTCAACTCTTCCGCCGAGACGGATGGTGGTAACCCGCGCCAGATCAGAACCGATCGGAACGCCGTAGGTGTCGGCAGAGCCGGCACTCGTTACCCGGAACAAACGATAGTCGGATTTGCCCGTCCGCGCCGACACGTGTTCGAGCGTCGTTTGTTCATTGTCCAGGCCAAAACGAAGCTGGTGAGTGCCAAGCAGGTCGAACGAGAAGTCCGCGTCAAAGCGATAGAATGCGCGCTCCGTGTCACCAATATCATCGCTGACCGTGGTCTGAGGGCCAACCCGCGCAACGGTTCCGAACCGGGTCTCAACGACAAAGGGCGTATCCGAATCGAGGGCTTGCTGGTGGTTGCGGTCCTTGCTCACACCGTAAGCGGCCGACAGGGTCATCCAGTCCGTGAACTGGCCGGTATACCGGCCGACCCAACTTTCGCCGCCGCCCCGCAAGGTGGAGCCACCGAAGGGCTGCCCGATAACCCCTGTATCCGGATCGAAGGCCAGGCTTGTCCGGCTGACTTCGCGCGAGGAGTCAAAGTAGGTGAATTCGAGATGCTGGGAGTCTGTGACGTAGCCATCCAGTTTCAAACCGTAGAAGGGATCGTCAGACTCATCGAGCACAGCCGAGCCCAGCGAAATTGACGGGCTGAGCGACCGCGTGTCTTGTGCTTCGTAGAGACCGAATATGAAAAGCCGGTCTTTGACGATTGGGCCACCGGCCGTGAACGTCATCGAGCTCGCGTCACGCTCATTGAGCTCGTTGAAGGCGCGATAGGTGTTGGGCGACGTGTCGCGCAGTTCGTCCGGTGTCCAGTCGCCGCTGACGCCGAACTCCCACTCGTTCGTTCCCGAACGGGTGACCGCGTTGATCACACCGCCCGTTGCGCGCCCATACTCGGCGGGGTAGCCGCCCGTCTTGACCTCAACCGACTGGAAGAAGTCGAACGGAACCGTCGCACTACCCAGGTAGGTATCGAAGTTCGTAATGTTCAGACCGTTGATGTAGAACGCGTTCTCGGCCGGCGACGCTCCGCCAATTGTCACGTTGGTGTTGCGCGTCGGCGCAGAGACGTTGAAGTTCGAATCGCCTTGCACCGAAGTCGGCGCGAGCAATGTGACGGACTCGATCGAACGGCCGATCGGCTGCGTACGGAGCGCTTCGCGCACATCCACGGTGACCCCGGATGTCGTCTGCGCAAACGTCAATTCCTTCGATGCCGTTCCTGTGACGACGACCTGGTCGAGCTTGCGGGTCGCTTCTGCTGTGAAGCCGTAGGACGTATCTTCGCCGACCTGAACCTTGACGTTCTGCTCGAGTGTGCCGCCTTCTGGCAGGATGAACGTCACCCGGTATTCGCCTGCCGGCAATGCGCCGACGCGGAACGCGCCGCCAGCATCGGTGTGCGATGTCCGCGTGAAACCCTGGCTGAGAGAGGTAACGGACACTTCGACGCCAGCAAGGGCCGAGCCGGTTTCATTCCTTAGCGTGCCTATCAGGGCACCTGTGGTATAGCTCTGGGCACTGGCGGGCAGCGGCGCGATCACGCCGGCCACCACGGCCGCCGGCGCCATTATCGCCAATGCACTGGCGATTGCACGGCTGGCCGCTGCTGGCCGCTTCAGTTGGGAGCCTTTTCCTTTGGTATCGGTCATTTTTTTCCCCAGGAGTTTGTAAGTGTACGCCACCCCGCGCGGCGTCCTGACCGAGAGACCTAGGCGGCAGCGTCGATTCCAGCTTCCGGTTTACGATCAAGACCGAAATTCGAACTGCAGAATCGGGAACTTTGCGATAAACCTGCATTTTCGAGCGACAAAAGCAGGCGCACGCGCAGCTTGTTCCGCCTATATTCCGATGTCAGAGAACGGAGCTGGACTTGGAAATCGCCGAACTTCCCCGTCGCACCTTGCTGATCGTCCGCGCCCTCATCTGGCTGGCGGCCGGCATGATGTACTTCACGATGTTCATGTTCGCCGGCCGGGCAGACTGGTCGATTTTCTATGTCTTCGCAGCGACGAGCGTTCTCGGCTTCATTTTCAGCAGCCCGATCCAGTATGCCGTTGTGCGGTTCTGGAACCTGCCAGGATTTCGCAGAACGTCCTTCCTCGTTGTGTCGATCATCCTGATTGCCGCTGTCCATGCCACCTTGGACACCTTGATGGCGGATGTTCTCCAGGACTTTCCCAAGCTCGTGCGCAGCTTCACGGATAATCCCTCCAAAGCGTTTTCGCAGCTGCTGTTGTTCAGTGGACAGACGTTCGAGTTCTTCATCTGGATCCATGCCTTCTTTGCCGCGTTCGCTTGGACCATCATCCGCTCCCAATTGATCGTTGAACAGGAGCGCCGCCTCGCCGAGGCCGAAAGCCAGGCACAGAAAGCGGTGCTGTCCGCGCTTCGGGCACAGGTGAACCCGCACTTCCTCTTCAATGCGCTGAACGCAATTTCCTCCCTGATGACAATTGGCCAATACGAGGAAGCTGAGGAGGCCCTGATGCGGCTGTCCGAGTTCTTCAGGGCAAGCCTCGCGGCCGAGCGCCGGCAGCTGGTGACCGTCGCCGATGAGTTGGAAATGCTGGAAGCCTACCTTGAAATGGAACAGCTGCGCTTCCCGGATCGCCTCAGGGCCAACATTGTCATGGGCGAGGGAACCGGGGCCGGGCTCATTCCGAGTTTCCTGCTCCAGCCCCTAGTCGAAAACGCGATCAAGTATGCCGTCGCGCCTTCGACGGAGCCTGTAGACGTGATCATTTCGTCCAGCCGCACCTACAATGTTCTGCGTGTCTCGGTCGAGGACACGGGCACGTCGGCGGACGGGAGTATATCGCCGGGCGAAGGCGTTGGCCTGGAAAATGTCCGTAGCCGGATAGAGGCCCTTTACGGCGCCTCCGCGAGCATGAACGTGAGCCGGGCAAATTCGGGATTTCAGGTTACAATCACACTGCCCTTCTCTGATACCCCAGCGGCGGATGCCAATCCGTGAACAATCTTCGCATTTTCATTGTGGACGACGAGCCCCTGGCGGTGGACCGGCTGAAGCAGGTGCTGCGCGCGGTGGCAGGTGCCGAAGTGGTTGGATCGGCTTGCAACGGCACAGCAGCAATACGGGAGATCTGCGAACTGGAGCCGGATCTGGTTTTTCTTGACATGAAAATGCCTGGTCTGTCGGGCGTGGAAGTCGCCGCCGACCTGAAGGCAAGGGGCCAGGGCTCGGAGATCGTATTCGTGACGGCATTCGATTGCTTTGCGAGCGAGGCCTTTGAAGTCGATGCCGCAGACTACCTGGTCAAACCGGTGCGGCTCGACCGGCTTGCAAGCGCCGTACAACGTGCCATCCGGCGGCGCGACTCCCGCCTTGCGAGCCAGCGTGTCGAAGAACTCGAACTGGTCGTCAATGCCTTGCGCGATTCCCAGGGCTTCGTCCGCGCCAAGCAGAAGTATGATGAAGAATTGTGGGCGCCGCGCGCCGGCGGGCTGTCGAGAATTCCGACGTCTTCAGTGGTCTGGGTCGAAGCCGCGCGCGACTACATGCTGGTCCACACCGAGCACCGGACTCACATTCTCCGCGAGACCATGGCTAGCCTGGAGGCTCGTCTCGATCCAGATATCTTCATCAGGGCGCACCGCTCCGCTCTGGTCAACGTTGCCCATATCATCGGGACGGAAAAGTTGGGGCGCGATGGCCTTCAGTTGCGGACAACCGCCGGAAACCTGATCCGGGTAGGCCTCGGCCGCCGCGCCGGGATCCGGCAGCGCCTCGGCCGGCGGACTGGATCTGCATTCAAGATCGACCTGCCCAACTGATGTGTTTGGACTGGCGCTGAACCAGTCTCCGTTATTCGCGCGAAAGCAGGTTCTAGGGCCACGAGAAGTTCGCGCCATTCGCGAAGAGCGGCGTCTCGCAATGTTTAGAACCTGTCCCTCCCCTCGAGTTTTCTCGGACGATGTCTTGAAGTAGCGAAACGGATTTCGGCCATTTACCGAGGCAGCGCCGCAACAATTACCTTCTCCATGCCGTTTGCCCCGACGCTGCCCCCAGCAGGCTCAGCCGGCGATCTGATCCTGAACCATTCGGAAGGCATCGGCAGCAACAGTCGCTGATCGAACTGACGCTCACCAACCTGGTGGCGAAGGGGTTTCCTTCAGACTGTGATGCTCAGTGGACGGATCTCGGCTTTGAAGGCCGGGGCTGATACCTCGCCACCTTTCCCTGTTCCCTAAAAGCATTTCCCTGATAGGGGCGGGAAAATTCCCTGTTCCTTGTTTGGGGATCTACGCGCATCGCCCTGAATAGACGCGGTATTTCCGGCACTCCGCCGGACGCTTCCCTGCTAATCTGCAAAATTTCCCTGTAAATCAGCCCGGAACAGGGAAATCCGGCACAACCGAACTGTCGCAAATCGCAAACAGAGACGGGACGTCAGAAACGCGCTGAATATTCGCTGATAAGGGAAACGGAGACGCCAGTAGAACAGAAAATCCCCCTGTTTCCGGGGTCTTGGCGCGTATAATCTTGAGTGGACTTTGATGCTACTTTTGATGGCGGAGAGGAAGGGATTCGAACCCTCGATACGCGTAAACGTATACGCCCTTAGCAGGGGCGCGCCTTCGACCACTCGGCCACCTCTCCAGCGCAAAAGAGGGGTCTATTGAAACCCCTGCCCCTCTGCAAGCCCCGCATGCCGTTGAAATTCCACCGGCCTGTTCAACCGGATATTGACGTTACCGTCTTAACCCTGTCCGGACCATGTCGCTCTCCTCCGGCTCCCAATGGCACGCATGAGGCCAAACGCGCAAATTGGGCCGCAGGTGCCGGCGAAAGCCGCTGTCAGCGCGCGCCTGCCCGTACGCCGGCGCCTGGGACACCACCGCTCCCGGATCGCGGCTGCCGTCTTGCCGGCTGCAGGCCGATGGTCGGCGACTGCCGCCACGATCCTTTGCGCCGCCGCCTTCCTGCCTGCCGGTCTCAACACGCCGCTGGCGGCGGCCCTTCCGCTCCTCGCCCTGCCTTTTGCAACCTTGATTGCGCTCCAAACGTCCAATGCCTTCGAGTTCTCGGTCGGCAACCGCGCCACCGATCGCACCTTGCCGGCGGCCTTGGGCCTCGGCGCCATCCTCGTCCTGCTGTGCGCTGCAAGCCTTACGGTCGCCCCGGTCCCGCAGGAAAAACACGTGATCCGGGCGGCGGGCGCCGCCTTCACGCTCAGCCTGTTGATCCAGATGGTCACGGCGGCGGCGTATGACTGGCTTCGCCGGCGCGGCCTGTTCAATGAAACGGTGGTCATCGTCGGCGCCACCGACAAGGCGCGCAGCCTGATTGCGCGGAATGCCGCCTCGCGCGAACTGGATATCCTGGGCGTCTTCGATGACCGGCTGAGCCGCGCGCCCTCTGACATTGCCGGCGTGCCCGTGATCGGGCGGATCGACGACCTGCTGAGCTGGGACCAGCTGCCCCACGTTGACCGCATCATCGTCAGCGTCTCGAGCGAGGCTCGCGTCCGCGTTCGGAGCCTGATCGACCGGCTGCGGATTCTGCCGCAGAAAGTCGTGCTGCTGCTCGATCTGGAAGCCTTCGGTGGCGATCAACAGACGCTGGCCCAGATCGCCCGCTCACCGGCGGCCTATGTCTGCGGCGCGCCGGAAAATATCGGCCGGGCCATCATCAAGCGCCTGTCGGATCTGGTCTTCGGCGTGGCAATGCTCGTCGTCTTTTCACCCATCCTGCTGCTGCTCGCGCTGGCGATCCGTCTCGACAGTCCCGGACCGGTCCTGTTTCGCCAGCGCCGGCACGGCTTCAACAACCGGATCATCCGGGTCTGGAAATTCCGGTCGATGCGTGAAGACCGGTCCGCCGAACACGCCATGACCAGCCAGGCCATCGAAGACGATCCGCGGATCACGCGGGTTGGCCGGTTCATCCGCAGCACATCGCTCGATGAGCTGCCGCAGCTGTTCAACGTTCTGAAGGGTGAAATGTCGATTGTCGGGCCGCGCCCCCACGCGCTCGGAATGACCGCCGAGCAGACGGAAGTTTACGCCATCGTCGGCGACTATGCACACCGCCACCGGGTCAAGCCCGGCATCACCGGTTGGGCCCAGATCAACGGTTCGCGCGGCCCTGTCCACACCAAGGAAGAAGTGCGCGAACGCATCCGCCTCGATCTGGAATACGTCAACCGAAGTTCCTTCTGGCTCGACCTCTACATCATGCTGATGACGGCGCCCTGCTTGCTTGGCGACCGCCAGCAGGCGCGGTAGGACAAACGGATGTTCCACCGCGACACCTCCCCGGCCCCGCGTCTGGCGATCTGCATTCCGGCCTACCGGGATGACGCGAGCGCCTTGATCCGCGCCTTGAGCGTGCTGCCGGAAGCGGCAGAGTGCGCGCTGCTTCTCTACGACGACGGTTCGGGCGATGCAGAGCTCGTGCGTAAACACGAGGCCGCGCTGGCCGATTATCCGGGGCGTAAGATCCTGCAAGTTGCGCCGGAAAACCTCGGGCGCAGTTTCGCACGCAACTGGCTGGTGGCGCACGCGCCTACGAGCTGGATCCTCTTCATCGACGCCGACATGCTGCCGGACCATCCGGACTTCCTGGCGCGCTACCTGCGCGCAGCGGAGGACGCACCCGGTCCGGCGCTGATTGCGGGCGGCTTCTCGCTCGATCAGGTCATGCCCGGCCCGCACAACCGCCTGCACCATGCCCAGGCTCAGGCCTCCGACTGCGTGGATGCCCAAACCCGCCGGTCGGACCCGGGCCGGTTCGTGTTCAGCTCCAACATCCTCGTTCACCGCGACGTGCTCAAGCAGGTCGGGTTCGACGAAGAATTTTCGGGTTGGGGCTGGGAAGATGTGGACTGGGGCCTGCGGGTCGTCGCCGCTTTCCCGGTCGTGCACATCGACAACACGGCCACGCATTTCGGCCTCGAGCCGGATGATCGGCTGCTGGACAAGTTCGGCGCCTCCGGTCCCAATTTCGCCCGCCTCGTCAGCCGTCATCCCGAGGCGGCCGAGCGGATGCCGCTGCTTGCCGCGAGCCGGCGCGTCAAGGGCATCCCGCTGCTGGTTCCCGTCGCGCGCGCCATTGCGGCGGCAAGGTTCCTGCCGGTCAGGCTCCGCGTTGCGGCGCTGAAGGTTTACCGCGCGGCGGCCTATGCGCCTTACATCGAGCCGGTCCTTCGGGAGCGCCGTGAGTGACCCTGCCTGTCACGGTCGTGATCCCGACGTTCAGACGCCCGGACGATCTCGTCCGCGCAGCCGGCAGTGTTCTGCTGCAGACCGGCTGTCCGCCCTTTGATCTCCTGATCGTGGACAATGATCCCGGCGCAAGCGCGCGCGAGGCGGCCGCAAGCCTGCGAGCCCGGCTTCCCGCGTCGATCACGCTGAGCTACCGGCACGAGCCGCGCGCCGGCGTCGCCAATGCGCGCAACGCCGCCGTCGAGACTGTCCGCACAAGGCTGATTGCCTTCCTGGATGACGATCAGACCGCCGCCGCAGACTGGCTCGCATCGCTTATGGACTGTCACACCCGCTTTCCGGCTGCCGTGACGTTCGGCCCGGTGCGCACGGTTCTTCCGCCGGGCAGCAGTCTTCATACGGACTATCTGAAGGAATTTTTCAGCCGGCCCGAGCAAGGCGCGACCGGCTACATGGCCAAATCCTTCGGCTGCGGCAACTCCCTCATCGACCTTGAGGCCATTCCGCCCGGCCGTCCCGTGTTTGACGCCAGCACCAACGAGACCGGCGGCGAGGACGACGTTCTCTTCAGCCGCGTTCGCTTGGCGGGTGGCCGCTTTGCCTGGTGCGCCGAGGCGGTCACGTTCGAACACGTTCCGGTGTCCCGCGCTTCGCTCGCCTACACGCTCCGCCGCGCCATCGCCTACGGCCAGGGGCCCATCACGCAGGCGCGGCGCCAGACTCCGCCGGACTGGCCCGCCATCCTGTTCTGGATGGGCGTGGGCGCCTACAAGCTGGTGGTCAATCTGGCGCTCTATGCTTGGGGATGGCTGACCCGCAGTCCGGACCGGGCCTGGCACATCGACCGGGCTGCGCGCGGTCTCGGCAAACTGATCTGGTGGATTTCATTCCGGTTCTACGGCGCCTCGCGCCTCTAGATCAAAGAGCTGGTTCCCTGAACCAGCCCTTTGATCCAGCATTCTTGTTGGTCGCGGCGTGTTCCCGAAAACCGGGCCCACTTTTCGGCACGCCGCTCTAACCTATCCCTTCAAACCGCCCAGCCATCCGCGCGTCATCAGGCAGCCGGTTCATCACCACGCCGAGCACGCGCCCGCCATGGGCCTCGACATCCTGGCGCAGCGCAGCCGCGTCCGCCGCCGACGTCTCATCCGCACGGACCACCAGGACCACCCCGTCAGCCTGCGCGGCGAAGGCGAGGCCAGCCCGTGTCCGGTCTGTCGCCGGCGCATCAATCACAATCCAGTCGGCCGCCGCCCGCAGCGCGGTCCACCAACCCGGCGCACTGCGCAGCTGCACCTTCTGGCCGGGCGCCAGCCGGTCACCCCGAAAGCGCGTCACCAGCAGGCGCAGCCCGTCGATCTGGTGCGCGTTGAGCAGTTTGCCGTAAGACGCATCGGTGTCGTGACCTGCCACCTGGTAGATCTGCTCGGCGCCGAGCGATGCATCCAGCGCGTGTCCCGGCCGGCCGGCATCCTTGATCGCGCCTTGTGAAAACGCCGTGAACTGAGCGTTCTTCTGGACATCGAGGTCAACCAGCCATGCGGTTTTCACGGACCGGCTTGCCGCGATCAGCGCAAAGGACGCGGCGACGCTGCTCGTACCCTCGCCCGTGTGCGCCGCGATAAAGAGGATCACCCGCCCGCCTTTCGGCGCGGCCATCTGTGAGGCAAGCTGCCAGAGGCCTGCCAGGTCCTGTCTCAGATCATGCATCACACGCCCGCCCGCTCACTCAGTATTTCTGGACCGTCGCAAGCACCGGCAATCCCAGCGTACGCTCGACGGACCCCGGCGTCGCAAAGCCACTGCGCGTCATGGCCCGTATCAGTCCGGCCACCAGCGCCGTGAACCCGGCGAACAGGAGCGCGAGCACGGCGACCGGCAGCTTGAGGCTGGAGCCCTTGATCGGCGGCGTCGCCCTTTCCAGCAGGCGGATATTGTTGACACTGCGTTGGGTCAGCTCGGTCCGCGCGCGCTCTTCGACTTCGCGTTCGGCAAAGGCGCGCACGGACTGTTCGGCCACCGCGCGGCTGCGTTCCAGCTCCGCCAGGTTCGGCGCCAGTTCGACCAGCCGGCGCTGACGCACCTCGAAGGCTTCGATCTGGGACTTGAGCTCCTTCTCCTGCCCGCGCAGCGCCTGCACTTCGGATTGCAGGGTCGCAATCGACGCCTGGATCTGCTGGTAGAGCGGGTTCGGCCCCCGGCGCACAACCCCGCCGGGACCGACCCTCGATTCAAGATAGGCTTCGGCCTGCTCGATCCGCTTGTCGAGTTCCTGGATCACACGCGAATCGGACCGGTAACGCGCCAGCTTCTCTTCCCGCTCCAGTTTCAGCGACAGCAGCGACTGCTGGCTGGAATCCTCGACATAAAGATCCTGCTCCGGCGCGATGGTTTCGATCTGCCGGCGGTAGTTTGCCAGCTGGGCTTCGGACTGACGCAGGCTCGATTGGGTCTGCAGCAGTTCGCTGCTCGCCGACTGGTAAAGCTGGCGCAGCGTGTCGCGTTCTGCAGCAAGATCGGTCAGGTTGTTCGCCAGCAGGTATTCGCGGATCTGCTTGTCGGCCGCCGACAGGTCCTTCTCGAAACGCTCCCGTTGCTCGCGGAAGCTCGCCGTGCGGTTGTCGGTGAATATGTCGGCCCGGTAGGTGAGATAGGCATCGACGAGCGCATTGAGCATCTCCGCCGACATCGCCGCGCTCTTGTGCTCGAAATGCGCGAAGATCACGAGGTTCTTCGGCGTCCCGCCGGCCGTCAGGCTTTCGGTGACGGCCTGGACGCCTAGCCGGTCGCACGCTTCCGGCTTGCAGCTTTTCGCAATGTTCGGATAGGCGCGCGCCAGCGTCACCTTGTCCAAGGCCGCCTGCGCGACGACCGGGCTGCGCAGCAACTCCAGCTCCGACTGGACCAGCGATTCGATTTCCGGCGACACGGGCGCCGCCGTCTCGCCGCGCCCCACGGCCGGCCGGTACATGTATTCATCGCCCAGCGACACCATCAGCCGCGACGTCGCTGTGTAGGTGCGCGGCAAGGCCATGGCCGCCAGCAGCCCGATCAGGAAGATCGGCACAAAGACGGCTGCCATCAGCCATTTGGCCCGCCAGAGATGGACCACCATGTCCAGCCCGCTCAGCCGAGGCCGGACGAATCCGCCGTGCCGCGCGGCGTTGGGCGCCGATCCCGTGGTGTCATCGCCGGACTGCGACATGGATTGCCCTGACCTGGTTGAATTCGCCCCGAGGATTCGCATGTGCCATTTGATATTTCCTTAATCATTAACAACGATGGGTGGTTCATACAGAAATTGCTTCGAAGTGAACGCGAGAAGGCCCAGCCCCATGAGCGCCCGCCCCTCTTCAGCCCTCACCCTTGCCGCCATCCTTGCCGCTATGGGCGTCGCCGCCTGCGCCTCGGCCCCTGCAACCGTTTCCCAGGAAATCGTCCCCGAACCCTGGGCGCTCGCGGATCTTGCTGACGCGCCCTACCTGCTCGCGCCGGGCGACACGATCGAGATCATCGTCCACACCGCGCCGGAACTTTCCCGCGAACTCGTGATTGCGCCGGACGGGCGCATCCGGATGCCGCTGGCCGGGCCGCTCATGGCGATGGCGCACACACCGGACGAGGTGGCTGAGGCCCTGCGCGAAGCGCTCTCCACAGAACTGCGCGATCCGGATCTCGATGTCATCGCGACCGAATTTGCCTCCCAGAAGGTCTTTGTCGGCGGCGAGGTCCGCGAACCCGGCATGTTTGACCTGCCCGGCCAGATCGACCCGTTCCAGGCCATCGTGATGGCAGGTGGCCTCACCCGCGATGCCCAGGCCAGGGACGTCCTGCTGATCCGCCGGCTGCCCGGCGGCGAGGTGCGCTCTGCGCTCGTCGATGTCAGCTCCGGCCTGCGCGATCCAGCACTGGCCGGCTGGCTGCCGCTGCGCCGGTTCGATGTGGTCTATGTGCCGCGTACGTTCATTTCCCAGCAGAACCAGTTCGTTCAGCAATATGTCCGCGACGCCCTGCCCGTCCAGTTTTCGCTTTTCTATGACGTGGGCGGCGGCAATCGTTGAAATTGTCGCGGGCTCACGTAGCCCCTATCTGACGCCGCAGGCTTCTGGCAAACTGGCGGCATGACCCAATATTTCGAACCCATCCCCTATTCGCTCTGGCATTCGGACAAGGCCGCTTTCGCGGAAAAGCTCGGCCGGTCTTTCCGTGAAACCGGCTTCGCCGTGATCACCGGCCATCCCGTGCCCCTCAAGACGATCGACGATAACCTCGCCGCGACGAAAGCCTTCTTTGCGCTTCCAACCGATGCCAAGGAAACCTACCACGACGCGGCGGGCGGGCGCCAACGCGGCTACACGCCGTTCGGCACCGAGAACGCCAAAGGCCATGCCCAGGCCGACCTGAAGGAGTTCTGGCATACGGGCCGGAAGCTGCCGGACGAGTCGCCCTACCGCGCCACCATGAAAGACACACCGGCCGTCACTGAAGTTGCGGATTTCGACCGCGCCACACGCGCCCTCTTCGACGCACTGGATGCGTTCGGCGCCGATGTCCTGAAGGGCGTCGCGCTGCATCTGGGGCTTTCTGAGGACTGGTTTGCCGACAAGGTGAACTTCGGCAACTCGATCCTCCGCCTGCTGCATTATCCGCCGCAGATGGACCCGCCGCCGGAAGGCTCGGTGCGCGCCGGCGCCCATGAAGATATCAACGTCATCACCTTGCTGCTGGGCGCCGAAGAGGCCGGCCTCGAAGTGAAGCACCGTTCCGGCAAGTGGCTGGCAGTCAACCCGCCAACCGGCGCGCTGGTCATCAATTGCGGCGACATGCTGCAACGCTATACCGGCGGCGTGTTGCCTTCGACCACGCACCGCGTCGTCAATCCGTCCCCGGAGCGTTCGAAATTCCCGCGCTATTCGACGCCGTTCTTCCTGCACTTCAACCAGGACTTCCTGATCGAAGCACTGCCCGGCTGCCTCGCCGAAGGCGGCAAGGCCGAACCCCCGATCACCGCCCAGGACTTCCTGATGGAACGCCTGCGCGATATCGGACTGGTGAAAGCATAGCGACCCTAAAAGCCCCTCTCCCTCGGGAGAGGGGCTTTAGCGAGCGATAGAGCGCCTACCCCGCCAGAAAGGCCCGGAACTCCCCCACGGTCTCGAAAATCAGGTCCGGCCCCGCTGCTTCCAGCGCCGGCTTCATGCCGAAACCCCAGGCCACGGCGGCCGTCTTCATCCCGACTTCGCGCGCCGCTTCGATGTCGCGGATTTCGTCGCCCACCGCGAGGGCGCGCTCCGGCGCGATCTTCAATGCCTTCAGCACGTCGCGGAAGTGGCGCGCCTTGCCGAACATGCCGGCGCCGCAACTCCAGGCCGTCACCCGCGCGCTGAGGTCCGGCCCGAGCGCGCGGCGCACGTTCACCTCGGCATTGGACGAGACAACCGCAATCTTCACGCCCTGCGCCGAGATCAGCCGCAGAACCTCCGGCACACCGTCGAACAGCGGGAACGCCTCGGCCTTCGCCGCGCGCTTGCGCACATGCACGGCAATGAACACGAGCTTCCAGCCGGGAATCTTCAGGATACGCATCACTTCACGCGGCGGCTTGTGACGCAGCACCTCGAGTTCCGCCTCATCCGGACACCGGAAGCTGAATCGCCGGGCGAGGTCGGGCAGGATCGACCGGAACCAGCCCGCGCTATTGGCCAGCGTGCCATCAAAGTCGAAGACCAGGAGGTCGAAGTCGCGACGGGTGCTCACGCGGAGACCTAGATCAATCCCGCGAGCGGCGAGCTCGGGTCGGCGTACATCTTCTTCGGCATCCGCCCGGCAAGATACGCCTCGCGGCCTGCGATCACGGCGTGCTTCATCGCCCGCGCCATGCGGACCGGATCCTTCGCGGCGGCGATGGCGGTATTCATCAGTACACCGTCACACCCGAGTTCCATGGCAATCGCCGCGTCCGACGCCGTGCCGACGCCCGCATCCACGATCACCGGCACACGCGCCGCTTCCACGATCAGTCTGATGTTCACCGGGTTCATAATGCCAAGGCCCGAGCCGATCAGCGAGCCGAGCGGCATGATCGCGCAGCAACCCGCTTCTTCCAGCAGGCGCGCATAGACCGGATCATCCGAGCAATAGACCATCACTTCGAAGCCGTCCCTGATCAGCGCTTCGGCCGCTTTCAGCGTCTCCGGCATGTTCGGATACAGCGTCTTCTGGTCGGCCAGCACTTCCAGTTTCACGAGGTTCCACCCGCCCGCCTCGCGCGCCAGGCGCAGCGTGCGCACGGCGTCGTCGGCGGTGTAGCAACCGGCCGTGTTCGGCAGGTAGGTGAATTCCGTCGGCTTCACAAAGTCCGACAGGATTTCCTGGCTCTTGTCCGAAAGGTTCACCCGGCGCAGCGCCACGGTGACGATCTCGGCCCCCGCCGCCCGGGCGGCGTCGGCGTTCTGTTGATACGAAGCATACTTGCCCGTGCCGACGATCAGGCGCGACGCATAGCTTTTGCCGGCAATGACCAGCGGGTCGTCGGGGAAAATTTCAGTCATGCCGGAAGCTCTGGCCGTCCTTCGGCGGGGCGTCAACGTCTCTGCTTTCAAACCACCCATACCGTCCAGAAGTCCGCCGGTTCGTGTGGACAGGTTGTGGACGGTTTTCTGAGGGAATCAACCGCCGCCCACGAACTGCACCAGCTCGATCCGGTCGCCCTCTGCGAGCACCGTCAGAGCCTGTTCGGACTTCGGTACGATCTCGAGATTGCGCTCGACCGCGATGCCGCGGGGGTCGCGTCCTGTCTCGCCCGACAGGCGAAGAACCAGCATCGCCACGGTCGCTCCGGCCTCGATTTCCAGTGGTTCGCCATTGAGGATGATCTTCATCGCAGTCAGCTCCTGTTGCCCTCTTGCAACACACGGCGTTCCAGCGCAAACGGAGGCCCATGTCGAAACCGGTATATGTCCTCGGCGGCCCCAATCTCAATCTGCTCGGCACCCGCGAGCCCGAGATATACGGCCGCGACACCCTGGAAGATATCCACGCCAGGCTGCGCGCTCAGGCGCCCAAAACGGCGCTTGTGCTGCGCCAGACCAACTCGGAAGGCGAGCTCGTCACATGGGTCCAGGAAGCCGGCCGCGAAGCCGCTGTCTTGATTCTCAACGCGGCCGCTTACACACATACGTCCATCGCGCTACATGACGCCTTGAAATCACTCAAGATTCCAGTCATTGAAGTGCACTTGTCCAATCCAGCTGCACGCGAAGCGTTCCGGCATGTTAACTACGTTGCGCCTGTTGCAACGGCAACGATTGCCGGGCTAGGTGCCTATGGGTACGAGCTGGCCCTGAACGCTGCCATGCGGCTGTCAGGTCAGGGAGGGAGTTAGAATAAAATGAGTGTTTCCAAGAACAAGCTGGATACCGCCCTGATCCGTGAGCTGGCGGCCATCCTCCGGGAAGGCGACCTTGGCGAAATCGAGATCGAGCATGACGGGCTGAAAGTCCGGGTCGCGCGGGGCGGCACACAGATCGTGCACGCTTCGGTCGCGCCGGCTGCGGCCGCATCGCCGGTTGCGGCCCTTCCGGCACCTGCAGGACCCGGCGCAGGCCCGGTTGTTGCGGCCGTTCCCGACAATGCCGTGAAGTCCCCGATGGTCGGCACGGTCTATCTCTCCCCCGATCCCCAGTCGAAGCCGTACATCAATGTCGGCGACAAGGTGAAAAAGGGCGATACGCTGATGCTGGTCGAGGCCATGAAGACCTTCAACCCGGTCGAGGCCGACCGGGCCGGCATCGTAAAAGCCATCTACGTTCAGAGTTCCCAGCCCGTCGAATATGGCGAGCCGCTCGTCCTGATCGAGTAGTCATGGCTGATCCAAGACCCATCCACAAAGTCCTGATCGCGAATCGCGGCGAGATCGCGCTGCGCATCCACCGCGCGTGCAAGGAAATGGGCCTGTCCACCGTGGTCGTCCATTCGGAAGCCGACCGCGATGCCATGGCCGTTCGACTCGCGGACGAAAGCGTCTGCATTGGCCCGGCGCCGTCCTCGGAAAGCTATCTCAAGAAATCCCGCATCCTCGCGGCCGCTGAAATCACCGGCGCCGATGCCATCCACCCCGGCTACGGATTCCTGTCGGAAAACGCCCAGTTTGCCGAAATGGTGGAAGCCCACGGGCTTGCCTTCATTGGTCCGACGGCGGAGCATATCCGCATCATGGGCGACAAGATCGCCGCCAAAGCTGCGATGATCGCGGCCGGTGTGCCCTGCGTTCCCGGCTCCGAAGGCGCCATCGAGTCGATTTCCGAGGCCAAGAAGGCTGCCAAGAAGATCGGCTACCCGGTTCTGGTGAAAGCCTCTGCCGGCGGCGGCGGGCGCGGCATGAAGCTGGCGATGACCGAGTCCGACCTCGAGAACGCCGTGAAGACGGCCAAGACCGAATCGAAAGCCGCCTTCGGCGACGACGCGGTGTATCTCGAGAAATACCTGCAGGGTCCTCGCCACATCGAGATCCAGGTGATCGCCGACACGCACGGCAACGTCGCCCACCTGTGGGAGCGCGACTGCTCGCTGCAGCGCCGTAACCAGAAAGTCCTCGAGGAAGCCCCCTCGCCGGCACTCAACCAGATCCAGCGCGAAGAGATCGGCATGATCTGCGCCCGCGCGATGCAGAAGATCGGCTATCGCGGCGCCGGCACGATCGAGTTCCTGTATGAAGAGGGCAAGTTCTACTTCATCGAAATGAACACCCGTCTTCAGGTCGAACACCCGGTCACCGAAATGATCACCGGCATCGACCTTGTGCGCGAGCAGATCCGTATCGCCGAGGGCAAGGCGCTTTCCTTCCGCCAGGAAGACGTGATGCTGGTCGGCCACGCCATCGAATGCCGCGTCAACGCCGAACACCCGGAAACCTTCGTGCCCTCGCCGGGCCTGATCACTGAGTTCCACGCCCCCGGCGGCCCGGACGTGCGCCTCGATAGCGCGGTCTATGCCGGCTACCGGATCCCGCCACACTACGACTCGCTGATCGGCAAGCTGATCGTCCACGGCCGCACCCGCCGCGAATGCCTGATGCGCCTCAAGCGATCCTTGCAGGAAATGGTTGTCGGCGGCGTCCACACCACGCTCGACCTCCACCGCCGCCTCGTGGACAATGACGACGTCGTTGCCGGCCATTACAACATCCACTGGCTGGAAAAGTTCCTCGCGGATTCGAAGGCGGCCGAGGCGGAAGCGGCGGCCGAAGGCTAGGACTTTCGGCAAATCCCGCCCTCTCCGCCGATACCTGCACAGGCAGGTATCCCGCGCCGGAGAGACTTGGAATCGGACCAAGGCTCCATGTCACCAAAATCCTGACGCCATCGGCGCATTTACACCCTGCCCGGCGCGACCCATATCTGCGCCATGTCCGCCCGCTTCTCCCCTGAAGATCTGCTCGCCTGCTACCGCCGGGGCGTGTTTCCGATGGCGGATGCGCGCGATGATCCGCGCCTGTTTCTCGTCGATCCGGAGCTGCGCGGCATCCTGCCGCTCGACGCCTTCCACATCCCGAAACGTCTGAAGCGCACAGTGATCCAGGAGCCTTACCGAGTCTCCTTCGACACTGCCTTCACACGCGTCATCGAGGCTTGCGGCGAACCGCACGAAGGCCGGCCCAATACTTGGATCAACGCCTCCATCCTCAACCTCTACAGCGCGCTGCACCGGCAAGGACATGCGCATTCAGTCGAGTGCTGGGACGGCGACCGCCTTGTCGGCGGGCTCTACGGCATCGCCATCGGCGGTGCCTTCTTCGGCGAAAGCATGTTCAGCCGCGCGACCGATGCATCCAAGATCGCGCTGGTCCATCTCGTCGCGCGCCTGATCGACCGGGGTTATGTCCTGCTCGATGCGCAGTTCCACAATCCGCACCTCGAACAGTTCGGCCTGATCGAAATCACGCGCGAAGACTTTCGTGCACGGCTCAAACAGGCGCTCAAGGTGCCGGCGAGCTTCTACCCGCCCGCGCTGCCTGATCAGTCGATGGGCATGGGTTCTTCCGGCAAGACCGGCGCTTCGTCCGTCAACGACACGCCCGCCGGCACATCGTCCGTCAACGGTTCGTCACCGAGCGGAATGGTCACGCGGTCCGGCAGCTTCACGGGCGCCGGCGCGGTGCAGCGGATCACCCAGATATCATAGACGGGATGCTCCAGCGCGCTGAGGCCCGGCGAAGACGCATACATCCATCCCGAAAATACCACTGGCGCTTCAACGGCCGCAGCGGGGACAACATCGGCCTTTTCCTTATCGCTCATGCCGAGCGTTTCATTGCCTAACACATGGGTCGAAAACACCCGCAGGAACGCCGCGCTCTCCGGCACTTCGTCCGGCGGCGTCTGGAAGCAGGCCCTGAGTTCGATCTTCAGCGATCCGAACACGACCGGTTCGCCGACCTTGACGACGATGTCCGTCGAACGTCCCGTTATTTTGTCGAGCGCGCGCAGCGTGGCGCGGTCCTGCTTCGCATACGTCGCGGCCGAGGCAAGGCCGACCAGCGACAGGCCCGCGGCCGCAAAGGCCGCCATGCGAAGCAAGGATTTCAAGGCTCAACTCCCTCAAGGTCATCTACCAGCGGATCGGCGGCCGGTTCGTCCGGTGTATCAGAGCCGCCACCACCGGCGGCGAACGAGGCAAACAGCGTGAGCAGGTCAACGCTGCCGCGCGTGTACTGGATCACGCCCTTGCCATCTTGCGGCAGCGTATCCATCCCGCCGCCGGGCTCGAGCGCGATGTAGGCGCCGCCGAGCAAGCCGTCGGTCGAAACGCGCGCATCGGTATCGTCCGGCAGCACCCATTTGGTATCGAGGCTGAGGGTCACCACGGCTTCGAAGCGTTCGGGGTCGCCGTCGATCGCCTTGACGATGCCCGCCTTCACACCGGCGATGCGCACGTCCGAACCGCGCGCCAGGCCGGACACGCTGTTGAAGCGCGCGGTCAATTCATACTGGTCGCTGCCGGTCGCGGCTTCGCCACCGCGCGCCAGCGCAAACCACAGGAATACAGCCGCCACGACCACCACGAGGGCGCCGACAACGGTTTCAAACGCAGATTCACGCATCGGGTTTCCAGGCCTCATAGTCGGCATCGGACTTCTGGCGCGCGTCGCCGGCCGCAAGGCTGCCTTTGGGCTTCGTGGCGTAGGGCGTGCCAGTCATGTTGGGCGTATGATCGGTTTCCCAGTCGCGCCGGTCCAGCGGCATCTTGGTCGGCGGCGTGTCCAGCGTGTGGTGCAGCCAGCCGTGCCAGTCGGCCGGCACTTTCGAAGGCTCAGCCAGGCCGTTGTACATCACATACCGGCGACGGCGCCCTTCCAGCGAGGGTTTGCGCTCCTCGAAATAGCGATTTCCGTATTCATCGGTGCCGACGGGGTTGGCCCGGCGCCCGATGTCGAATGCGGCGCCGATCGTGTTGCCGCTCCACCACGTGAAAATCTGCTTCAGCATCCAGCGGTTCCTGACCTGACTTGATGGCCGCAATATGGCCACGACGCGGCAGTTAATCCATCCATCGCCTGCAGGCAACTTTGCCCGCAAATCCGGGCTGCACAGGGTTGCGGCACAGGCGGCCCCAAGGCACCCTCGGCTGAACTGATTCGGCGCGGAGTCCCCCCTCATGGCAGCGAAACCCCAGAACGAGCTCCTCGACGCGGCAGTGGCCGACGGGCTGCTGTCGGCTGAACTCCGGTTGCGGGATGTGCTGCGCTCTGCCGGCCGCCCGCCCCAGCCACTGACAGCCGCCGCCTTGCGCGATGTCCGCTCGGCCTGGTCAGCGGCCAACCTGCTCGGCGTGTCGCAGCTGGCGACGGCGGAAATGCTCGAACGCCTTGGCGACGCCCCGAAAAACGCAGAACTCGCCGAAGCCCTCGCCGCCGGCTTGCCGCAGGACGTGATGGAAGAAGCCCTTCGCCAGCCGGGCGGCATCCTGAAAACCGCCGCATCCCTGCGCGCCGCCGCCGTCAGCACGCCGTCTCCGCGCCCCGGCGTCTTCGAGGCGGGCCATATCGACGCGGGCCTGTCGGACGCGCTGCTCTCGGCGCTCGAGGAAGGCGCGGAAATCCACCTGATGCGCCACACCCTGCCCGAAGCCGGCACGCGCTGCCGGGTGCTGGACGTGGCCCAGGCCATCGGTCCGGGCGGGCTGGAAGCCGATTACCTGTGCGCCGCGGTCGATGCGGCCTCGCGCAGCCTGGGCGACGGCATGCTCGTCGTCGCCGGTCTCGGCGCTGCGGTCCTGTCGCTCGGCCTCGACTATGCCTCCGAAACCGGCGTCGCCGCCGGCGTTGCGCTGGCCGCGCTGGTCAAGTCCGCCGCAACGGGCGCCGCCTTTCCCGCCGCCCAGGGCCGTCTGCTCGGCCTGGAGGCGCTGAAAGCCAGCGGCCGCCGGTCTTGCCAGGTGGCGCTGTTGCCGCTCCGGGACATGGCCGCCGTGCTGCCCGAATGCGAAAGCGAAGGCGCCGCCCCGGTTCGCACCGTGCTCGCCTATGGCGAAGACGCTCCCAGCCTCAGCCGCGCCGCCCGTCTGGGCCTCGCCCGGCGCGCGCCCGAACATCTGCCGGTCCTGCTGGAGCGCCTGTCCCGGGCCGGCGAGCACGATCTCGATTCGGCGCTGGGCCGCACCCGCCTGCGCGACCGGGGCTTCACCGACGAAGCCATCGAACGCGTCACCCGCGCCATCGGCGACGGCCTGCCCCTCAACGCGGCCTTCTCGCGCTGGGTGTTGGGCGACGAGATCATCATCAACGACCTGAAACTCTCGCCCGAGCGCTTCGATTCGGATGGCCGGGCGCTGCTGTCGGCGGTCGGCTTCTCGAAGAAGGACATCGCGGCGGCCGAACTCGCCATCGACGGCGCCATCGACGAAATCGCCGGCAAGGGCCTCGCCGCTGCCGGCCTGTCGCTGACCGTGACCGCCGACGCCGAAATCCGCTTTACCGCTGCCGCCTCCCGGGCGCTCGGCGGTATGGGCATGCTGCGCGCGCCGTCCGCCGAAGGTCTGGAACTCGCCGAAGCGGCGATGGCGTCGGGCCTGTCCGCCCTGATGACCGGCCACCGCGCACCGCCCTCGGACGACCTGCGCCTGCGCATGGACCAGATCGTATCGCTCGCCGAAGAGATCGCCGAAGACGCGGAAGCCCTGCCAGACCTGCCGGCCCTGACCGACGAGGCCCCCCGGGTGCGCCGGACCCGCCTGCCGGACCGGCGCAAGGGCTACATCCAGAAAGCCACGGTCGGCGGCCACAAGGTTTACCTGCACACCGGCGAATTCGATGACGGCAGCCTCGGCGAGATCTTCATCGACATGCACAAGGAAGGCGCCGCCTTCCGCAGCCTGATGAACAACTTCGCCATCTCGGTCTCGCTCGGCCTGCAATACGGCGTGCCGCTCGAAGAGTATGCCGATGCGTTCGTTTTCACCCGGTTCGAACCGGCCGGCGCCGTCACCGGCAACGACCGGATCACCAACGCGACCTCGATTCTCGACTACATTTTCCGGGAGCTCGCGGTGTCATATCTTGGCAGGGACGATCTTGCCGAAGCCGACGTCACCCATGACGGCCTTGGCCGCGGCGCCGGTGACGCCACGCGCAGTGAACCGGCGGCGTTCAGCAGTGAGGCGGCCCAGTTCATCTCACGCGGTTTCTCGCGCGGGCAGTTGCCGGACAATATCGTCATCCTCGGTGCCCGCCGGGCTGAAAAGGCGGCCGACGAACCCGCTGCCCAGGCGCCCGAAGACCTTGCGCCGGTTTATCTTTCCCAGGCCTGTCCGGCCTGCGGCAGCTTCACCCTGTTCGAAGCGGGGCCGGGTCATCAGGCCTGCGACACCTGCGGGGAAGAAAGCCGGGCGAGCCAGTAGCCTGAGAGGCGAGTCCGGCGCCGCAACTACCTCCCGGCGCGCGGCAATAAACATGACGCGGCGGCAATACTTATTGCTTTGTGGCAACAGTCGTGCCGCATTTACAGTTCTTACAGTTTGTTCAGTTTAGGGAATATCCGGAAAGGTCTATTCGGAGTCCCATGGACAAGCTGAACCTGCGTCTCATTTCGTTGGCTGGCGCTTTCGCCGCATTCACCGCACCGGGCGCCCTGGCGCAAGGTCAGCCGGTGGCCTGGTCGCCGAGCTATGTCGGCACTTGCGCGACCTGCGAACTTTCAGGCCGCAACCTCACTGGCTGGACACTTTCCGGCGCCAACTATTCAGAAGCGAAACTCGACTATTCCGTGATGCGCGGCGTTCAGGCTGTGGGCGTCAATTTCGAAGGCGCAAACCTCACCGGCGCCGACATGCGCGGGGCGGTCCTCACCAACGCGAAGCTGGCGGACGGCGTGTTCGCTGGCACGCGCCTGCAGGAGATCAAGGCGTCAGGCGCTGACCTGCGCCGCGCCCTGCTTCACGGCGCCAGCCTCCAGGACGCCGTGATGATCGGCGCAAACTTCGAAGACGCCGAGCTGATCATCGCCCGCCTCGAGAATGCCGACCTGTCCACCGCCAACTTCAAAGGCGCGGTCTTCGACCGGGCCAACCTGCGCGGCACCGTGTTCAATGGCGCCATCTTCACCGACGCCCGGATGAGCGGCGCCGACATCACCGGCGCCTCGTTCCGCGATGCCCGCCTGCCCGGCGCCAACCTGCAGACGGTGAAGGGCTTCGACGAAGCCGACTTTGAAGGCGCCTGCGGCTCACTGACGACCCGCCTGCCGCCTGCCGCCAGCCTGCCGCTGTGCACCAACGCGCAGCTCGCGGCCAACTTCAGCAGCGACTCGAACTAGCCCGCAATTTTTCCCGTATGCCGAACCCAAAAAAAGCGGCCACTCCGGGAGCGGCCGCTGGACTTTGGTACAGGGTGAAGACCGAAACGCCGGTTACGCGGCTTCGCTGACCTCGTCGTCGGAATATTCGTAAAGCGTGCCGTAGACGACTTCGTCCGGCAGCTCGGCGAGGCGGGCGAGAATGTCCTTCGCTTCGGCTTCACCGTCCGCGTCTTCCCATTCCATTTCGGACGCTTTCGAAATCCATTCGACTTCGCTGATCGCGTAGCCTTCGTCCTCGAAGTCGGCTTCGATCTTCGCCATGGCGTCGTCTTTGCTCGACGCGTTGACGGCCACGATCAGGAAAGCGGCTTCCTTGCCTTCAAGGGCGCCATCGCTGCCCTCGCCGCACAGGATTTCGCACGAAACCAGATAAGAAGTTTGCGACATAGTCTTTCTCCATAGATGTTCGCAGGATGTCAGACTTGGATGCGGATCTCGCCGGGTAAGCGAGAACCCACCTGCAGACCGACGGCAACCCTCGCAGGAAACGGCACGGTTGGTGTGTCTGGCGAGGCTTGTTCCGCCAGACCAACCGGTTCCGTTCGCTTCATGCTGTGGGTGAAATTCGCAAGACTTGATTAAGAACCTGCTAACTCTTTCGGCCGCCGCGAAGATTCTGCGCGGCGGCGCGCCGTCAGCTCTTCATCACCGGCGCCAACCGGATGTTCAACTCTTTCAGCTGACGCTCATCCACGAGGCTCGGGGCGCCCATCAGCAGGTCGCGGGCCTGCTGGTTCATCGGGAACAGGATCACGTCGCGCAAGCTGTCGGCCTCGGCCAGCAGCATGACGATGCGGTCTACGCCCGGCGCGATCCCGCCGTGCGGCGGAGCGCCGAAACGGAAGGCGTTCAGCATGCCGCCGAATTTTTCCTCGACCACGTTCGGGCCTTTACCCGCGAGTTCGAACGCCTTGAGCATGATTTCCGGGCGGTGGTTCCGGATCGCGCCGGACGACAGCTCCACGCCGTTGCAGACGATGTCATACTGGAACGCCTTCAGCGCCAGCTGCTTCTCGACCGTATCGGCCGCCAGCAGCGCTTCCATGCCGCCTTGCGGCATCGAGAACGGGTTGTGGCTGAAGTCCACGCACTTGTTGTCTTCGTCCCATTCATACATCGGGAAATCGACGATCCAGCAGAAGCGGAAAATGCCCGGCTCGATCAGGCCGAGTTCTTCGCCGATGCGGATGCGCGCCTGGCCTTGCAGCTTGACGGCGGCGGTCTTGTCACCGGCCGAGAAGAACAGCGCGTCGCCTGCCTTCACGCCCGCCCGGGCAGCCAGCGCCGCGAGGGCGTCCGGCGTAAAGAACTTGGCGATCGGACCGGTCCCGGACAGCTTGCCGTCCTCTTCCACGAAGCGGATATAGCCGAGGCCGGGGGCCTGCATTTCCTTCTTCGCCCAGGCGTCCATCTTGTCGAAGAAGCTGCGCGGCTGCTCGCCCGTATTCGGCGCCGGAATGGCGCGCACGATGCCGCCGCCGTCCACAATCTTCTTGAACACGGCAAGGGTCACGTCCTCGCGGGTGGCAATGTCGGAAACATCGCAACAAAGGATCGGGTTGCGCAGGTCCGGCTTGTCCACGCCGTACTTCAGCATCGCCTCGGCGTACGGGATATGCGGGAACGGCCCGGGCGCCACGACGCGCCCCTTCCCGTCCCAGTCCGCGAACTCCTCGAACACGCCGCGCATGACCGGCTCAATCGCTGCGAACACGTCTTCCTGGGTGACGAAGCTCATCTCGATATCGAGCTGGTAGAATTCGCCCGGCGAGCGGTCGGCGCGGGCGTCCTCGTCGCGGAAACAGGGCGCGATCTGGAAATAGCGGTCGAAACCCGACACCATCAGCAGCTGCTTGAACTGCTGCGGCGCCTGCGGCAGCGCGTAGAATTCGCCGGGATGCATCCGGCTCGGCACGAGGAAATCGCGCGCGCCTTCCGGGCTCGAGGCGGTCAGGATCGGCGTCTGGTACTCGGTGAACCCCTCGGCCACCATCCGGCGGCGAAGGCTCGCAATCACGTTCGAACGCAGCACCATGTTCTTGTGCAGCGCTTCCCGGCGCAGGTCGAGGTAGCGGTGCTTCAGGCGGATATCTTCCGGATAGGAATGGTCGCCGAACACCGGCATCGGCAGCTCGGCGGCTTCCGACTGGACCGACACGGCCCCGCCCACGATTTCGATCTCACCGGTTGCAAGGTTGGCATTAGCGAGGTCAGCGTCACGCGCCACAACCTTGCCTTCCACCGTGATCACGCTCTCGGCCCGCAGGCGCTCGACCGTCTCGAAGCCCGGCGAGCCCGGATTGAACACGATCTGGGTCAGCCCGTAATGGTCACGAAGGTCAATGAACATCACCCCGCCATGGTCGCGCCGGCGGTGCAGCCAGCCTGACAATTTGACGGTTTCGCCCACATGGGACTTGCGCAATTCCCCGCAGGTGTGGGTCCGATAGGCGTGCATTGGGCGAAAACTCCGGTATCTCGGCCAAACAGAAAGAAGCGGCGTAGGGCACAGACCCCCTCGCCTTTGTCAAGCTGGTGCGATAAGCGACCCAGCAATGACTGACAACACCTTGACGCCGATCACTGAGCAGTCCGCACTGGAAGACCTGTGCGGACGTCTTGCCGAAGCCGAATTCGTCTGCGTGGACACCGAATTCCACCGGGAAACGACCTACTGGCCGGAATTGTGTCTGATCCAGGCCTCCGGCCCCGGCGTCGAAGGCCTGATCGACCCCCGCGCCGAAGACCTCGACATCCGGCCCTTTCTCGACCTGATCGCCTCCGACCGGCAGACCAAGGTGTTCCACGCCGCCCGCCAGGACATCGAGATCTTCAACCGCTTGATCGGCCACCCGCCCGGCCCGGTGTTCGACACCCAGGTCGCCGCCATGGCGCTCGGCTTCGGCGATTCGATTTCCTACGACAACCTCGTCCAGCGCGTGCTCAAGAAGCAGATCGACAAGTCGAGCCAGTTCACCGACTGGATGCGCCGCCCGCTCAGCCAGAAACAGCTGGTCTACGCCCTCGGCGACGTGACCCACCTGCGCGATGCCTACCTGATCATGCGCGACGAACTGGAACGCACCGACCGGATGACCTGGGTGCGCGAGGAAATGTCCGATCTCGAAGATCCCGCCACTTACGACACCGAGCCGATGAACGCTTGGCAGCGCCTGAAACTGCGCATGCCGAAGAAAGACTATGCGGCCGTGGTTGTCTCCGTTGCCGCCTGGCGCGAGCGCGTGGCGCAGGAACTCGACAAGCCGCGCCGCCGCATCCTGAAGGATGACGCGATCCAGGAGATCGCCGCGCAGAAGCCGCGCTCGGAAGACGACTTCAACCAGCTGCGCGCGGTGCCCAGTGGTTTCATCCGCTCCAAGCACGGCCAGGGGCTGCTCGACGCCGTGCGCGCCGCCATCGACGCGCCGGACAGCTACGCGCCGGAAATGACCCGTCCGGCCCAGAACGCCCAGATCCCGGCGGGCGCGCCGGAGCTGCTGAAAGTCCTGCTCAAGCATGTCAGCGACGAAAATGACGTCGTGCCGCGTCTGATCGCCAACTCGGCGGACATCGACCGGATCGCCCGGGGCGAGACCAGCGAAGATATCGCGGCAATGACCGGCTGGCGTTACGATATGTTCGGCAAGAAAGCCATTGCCCTGCTTTCGGGCAAACTCGCCGTTTCATTCGCAGGCGGACAAGTTCGCCTGTTCGACGTCTGATCAAACCGCCGGGCGGGATTTCAACCCGCCCTGCGGTTCACCGAACGCTCGTTCGCGATTTCAATTTCAGTTGGCTGGCGGCCTGCGAAAGCCGGCGTTCCACGGTCTCCGAAATCAGGTTAGCGTCGCGTCTGCCGACTTCGAGTTCCAGCACGTCACCCTCGCGGCGCAGCTTTACACGTTTCAGAATCGGACCCGAGCGTCCCGAGAAAACCGCGCCGAGGCGCATCAGCAGGCCGATCTGGCGGGCCCGGTCGGCCTGCGCATCGGTGGTCAGCCCGGCATGTTCCGCCGGCCGTCTGAAGTCCTTTTCATACCGGCAACCGATCGCGTAGGCGATCATCGCCCGTTCCGCATGGGTGACGCCCAGATAGGGCGCGCGCAGCGCCTGGTCATAGGCCATTTCTGCGCGGTGATCGGGATGGTAGCGCCCCGCACTGTCGGCCATCATGCACGCCGCCTTCTCGATGCGGATGTCGGCTGCCGGCGACCCGAACAGATCCGGCTGCGGAACCAGCGCCGGCGAGATGAAATCGTGCAAGGCCCGGCCGAAGGCGATCTGATTGTGGTCAAGGCGGGCAAACGCCGTGATGCCATCCGTCAGCGGATCTTCGAGCTTCATGTCGAGCAAGTCGTGCAGCACACCTTCCCGCACGCCGGTCGCCGAGATCGTCACGCCTTCCAGCGTACTCTGCGCCAGCACCTCTTCCATCAGGATCGCAGCGACCGGAAAATACCGCGCCCGCCGCTTGTCCAGCGCCTCGATCTGCTGGCGCGCTGCTGCATTCGTCATCGAGTCGACACATAGTTTCGCGGCACGGGCCACCTGACCCTGATTGATCTGGTAACCCTGCAGCACATGCAGGGGATACCGCTCCATTTCCATCACCAGCCGGCCAAAGGCCCTCCACGCGCCGCCGACGGCATAGAACCGCCCGCGCGCCTCGCCCAAAGCCCGGCTTGTCTTCAGTGTCTCCCGGATGCGCTTGCGCAATTCCTTCGGTTCATTGACGACATCGCCCAGCGCCAATGGCCCCAGCATCAGGCTCTCGCCCGCCTCGGACCCGCCGGCATGGCCAATGTGCATGAACTCGAGGCTGGAGCCGCCCAGATCGCCGATCAGGCCTTGCGGATTGTGGATGCTGAGATCGACGCCGCGCGCCGACAGCCGCGCCTCGTCCTCGCCGCTGAGCAAGCGCACCGGCCGGCCGAGCACCTTGCCCGCATGCTTGAGAAAGTCGGCCCCGTCGCCCGCCATCCGCACGGCCGCCGTCGCAACCGCCTGATAGGTGTCCACATTCAGCGCGCGCAGGATAGCCCGGTAGCGGCTGAGCGCCTGCAAAGCCGCCTCCACCCCCTGCGGCGACAGATGCCCCGTCTTCGTCAACCCTTCGCCGAGGCCCGCCATGACCTTCTCGTTGAAACTCTGCAGGATCGATGCACCCAGCACATCACAGATGACGAGACGAACCGAGTTCGACCCGATATCGATGATGCCGGCCTGGCGTGGGTGGGGAATACTCATCTCGGCCCTTCTGGCAATGACAGGCGCGGCGGCAACGTCACCTCCAGCGCGCTGCCCCGGCCGGAAAGACTTGGATTCGACATGAAATATCCGTGTGCGGAGAAGGCCGCTTCCGGCGTCGCGCTCACCAGGCGTTCATATGTGCCGTCTGGGTGCATCAACCAGGACTGGCTTGCATCATTCAGGTTGGCAACCATGATCTGGTTCATCACTTGGCGGTGCACGGTCGGGTTCTGGATCGGCACCAGCACTTCGACCCGCCGCAGCAGATTGCGTGGCATCCAGTCTGCGGACGACATGAACACCTTGGCATTGGCCGACGGCAATGCCTCGCCATTGGCGAAGCACAGCATGCGCGCATGTTCCAGGAAGCGCCCGACGATGCTCTTTACCGTGATGTTCTCCGAGAGGCCCGCAATGCCCGGCCGGAGGCAGCAGATGCCGCGCACCACGAGATGGATCGGTACGCCCGCCTGGCTCGCCCGGTAGAGCGCATCGATCACGTCCCCATCCACCAGCGAGTTCATCTTCGCCCAGATGCCGCTCGGCCTCTTCTTCCTGGCGGCTGCCGCTTCCGCCTCGATCATCACGAGCAACTGTTCCTTCAGGTTCACAGGCGCCATGCAGATCGACTCGAACTCCGGCGCTACTTCGGGCGGCTCGCGGTTCGCGGTGACGTAGTTGAACAGCCGATTGGCATCCCGGCCCAGCGCCTGGTCGGCGGTGAACAGCGACAGGTCAGTGTAGATGCGCGCATTGGTCGGATGATAGTTGCCCGTACCGAAATGGGTATAGGTGCGCAGCTCATTGCCCTCACGTCGCACCACCAGCGACACCTTGGCGTGCGTCTTGTACTCGATAAATCCGTACACGACCTGCACACCCGCCCGCTCAAGATCGCGGGCCAGGCGCAGGTTCGCCTCCTCGTCAAACCGTGCCTTGATCTCGACCAGCGCGGTAACGGATTTGCCGGACTCGGCCGCCTCGATCAGCGCGCCGACAATCGGCGAGTTGACGGTGGTACGGTAGAGCGTCTGCTTGATCGCCACGACCTGCGGATCTGCCGCCGCCTGGCGCACGAACTCGACCACCACATCGAAGCTCTCGAACGGATGGTGCACGAGAATGTCCTTGGCCCGGATCGCGGCAAGTATGTCGCCGCCCATCTCGCGTATCCGTTCCGGGTAGCGCGGCTCGTGCGGCGGAAACAGGAGGTCCGGCCGGTCATCCACGATCAGCTCGGACAGGCGCGTCATGCCGAGGATACCGTCATACAGCACGACGTCCGAAGAATCGGCGCCGATCTCTCGCATGATGAAAATGCGCAGCCGTTCCGGCGCGCTCGATTGCATCCGCAGGCGGACGATCCGGCCCCGGCGGCGCTGTTTCAGCAACACCTCGAATTCGCGGATGAGGTCTTCGGACTCCTCCTCGATCTCGATATCGCTGTCACGAACGATGCGGAACAGGCAACGCCCCGATTCCTTGAACCCGGGGAACATCGCCGGCAGGAACAGGCCGATGACGTCTTCCAGCGCGATGAAACGGATGCCCGGCTTCTGCCCTTTCGGCAGACGGATGAACCGGCGCACGAAGGAGGGCATGGGAACGATGCCGACCTGCGTTTCGCCGCCGCTCAGGGGCTCCAGGTCGAACGCGATGGTGAAGCCGAGGTTCGGGATGAACGGAAACGGGTGCGCCGGATCAATTGCCAGCGGCGTCAGGACCGGGAAAATGTTGGAGTGAAAATACGCCTCGATGTCGGCCCGCTCGCGCTTGGTCAGATCGCCGGGGCTCAGGACAAAGATGCCCTCGTCTTCCATGGCTGCCTTCAGGGCGCGCCATTGGCTCTGCTGATCGCTGATCAGCTTGAACGCGGCCATCTCGACCGCATCCACCTGCTGCGCCGGGGTCAGCCCGTCCTGGCTGAGCCGCGACACGCCCGCCCGCACCTGCTCACGCAGGCCGGCATAGCGCACCATGTCGAATTCATCGAGGTTGCTCGCCGAAATGGACAGGAACCGCAGGCGCTCGAGCAGCGGATGCGCGCGGTTGTCGGCCTCTTCCAGCACACGCCGGTTGAACTCCAGCCAGGACAGCTCGCGGTTCAGGAACCGCTGCGGCGAGTTCATCAGCTGCCTGGTCACACGCTGCTGGCTGTCTGCCATGTCGGCTCACCCTTCCGCATCGTCATCGTCATCCGGCTCGCTCATCCGGTCCAGCACGCGCCGGGCCAGCGGCATGCTGGGCGCCCGGTCGTGTTCACTCACGGCATCGCTGAGTCGGTCCATGAAGTTCTCAACGGCCTCATAGGCAAGTTCGAGCCGGGGCACCAGATAGTTGAGTATCTCGGGCGAAAGTCGCAGGTACCGGCGCTCGGCGGCGACCTGCAGCCGGGCCCGCAGGACATCGTCATCGGGCGGGCCAATTTCCCCGACCGGCAAGGCATTGAGGCGCGATTTCAGATCCGGCGATACGGATCTCCACTGCGAGGGTGCCCGGTGGGCCGTCAGCAGCAGCCGTCCGCCGCCGGACGCAACGAGATTGATCAGCGACAGCAGGACTTCGTCATGCCGGCCCACCACCAGGTCCGCATCATCGACCGCGACGTGGCGCCCGGCCAGCGCATCGAGGCCCCGCAAGCCGGACCGCGCCAGCAGCGGCGCCGTCAGCAAATCGCCGTCGAACCGGACGGCCCAGGCGGCTGCGAGATAGCTGAGGCCACACTTGGCGGGCCCTGTGATGCACAGGACCGGAGTTGCCCAGCCCTCCGGCCGGGCCGCGATCCGGAGCGCGGCCGCATTGTTGGGGCCGTGAACCAGACCGGTCCATTGCGCAGCCGGCGACGGAAACCCGAAGAGAGGCTGAGCCGGTCGCGGGGGTGGATCCGGTTCGCCGGAACTCACTGCAGGATCGATGTCGATACGGCCGAGCGCAGCGTCAGGTCACCGTCTTCGCGCGACAGGGTCACGCCACGCTGCACGAGATCATTGCGCAGGCGCGATTCGTCCCCGGCATAGGAGAAGGTCACGATGGCGCCTTCCCGGGCGATCGCCTTGGTGCGGAAGTCCGACACCAGCGGCGAACGGGCCAGCGCACCGCGCAAGGTGTTCCACTCGGCCAGCGAGGTGTAGCGCACCGTGGCGGACACATCCGTGCGCGAGCCGTCGCGCACGATCGAGGCCTGTTTCCAGGATTCGTCGAGCAGGGTCGAAACCGCATCGGCGGCGGCTTCCAACGTCGCCATGGGCGGTGTGGCGCCGACCGGCTCGTTGCCGGTGGCCGTTACCGTCGAGACGACGACCCGCCAGGCGCCGTCGCGGCCCTGCAATTCGGAAATGATCCCGCGCCGGGCATTCAGCGGCGTCGCTTCGGGCGCCAGGTCAGCCCAGGTGCTGTAGGCGGAATACCCGCCGGTCGCGGTCACGAAAGGCACAAGCGCGCCCCGGTTGCGTTCACCGAAGGCCAGGGCCCATTCCGCCTGCTGTCCGGCCGTCGAGACCGGCGCCATGAGGGCCAGCGGAGCCTGGGCATCCAGATAGGGAACCTTCAGCGAATCAAGGTGTGCGCGCACCGCCGCCGGGTTCAGCACCACCGCCAGCTTGCCCCGGTAGCGGCCGGCGCCCGAGGATTCTTCCTCAACGTCCACGGCGGCTGCAAACCGCCCCGCCAGCGCGGCATCGACCCCCACCCCGCCGGCAGCGGCGCGGTCGGAGGCAAGGGTTATCCTGTTGATCAGCAACCGGGCCGCCGTGATGCGCGCCGAAACCATCGCCTTTTCACGGGCCTCGATGACGGTCGCGGCGGTCTCGTCCACGGGGATGTTGTGGATTGTATAGACGTCGCGCGTGTCCGCATGCACGGCGCCCGCGCCGGCCAGGGACAGGAACAGGGCGGCCAGTAGCAGTCGAATCATGGAACGCGAACTCCTTCGTTGGGCTTCTTCTAACAGGCGCAATCTGAACCGGAAACCGCGAGCTTCACTTCCGAACCTTCACTGGAACTCTGGTCCGCCTCATGCTAACGCGCCGGTTCGGGCAAGCACTGGGGCCAGATCAGATGAACGCGACCTCCAAACCGCCCCTTTCGTACCGCGATGCCGGTGTCGATATTGAGGCAGGCGAGCGGCTGGTAGAGACCATTTCGCCGATGGCCAGGGCAACCGCCCGCGCCGGCGTGATGGGCGGCCTCGGCGGCTTCGGCGCCCTGTTTGACCTGAAAGCGGCCGGATATACCGATCCGGTACTGGTATCAGGCACCGACGGGGTTGGCACCAAGCTGATGCTCGCCTTCGAAACCGGAATTCATGCCACCGTGGGCATCGACCTCGTCGCCATGTGCGCCAATGACGTGCTGGCCCAAGGCGCGGAGCCGCTGTTTTTCCTCGACTATTTCGCAACCGGCAAACTCGAGGGCGGGATCGCCGAGGCGGTCATCGCAGGCATCGCCGAAGGCTGCCGCCAGTCCGGCTGCGCCCTCGTCGGCGGCGAAACCGCCGAGATGCCGGGCATGTACCCGCCGGGGCACTACGATCTCGCCGGATTCGTGGTCGGCGCCGTGGACCGCGACAAGGTATTGCCCCGCATGGGCGACATGGAGTCCGGCGACATTCTGATCGGCATTGCGTCCTCCGGCCCGCATTCCAACGGCTATTCCCTGATCCGCCGCATCGTGGCACGCGAAGGCCTGTTCTATGGCGGCCCCTCGCCCTTCTCGGACCAGACGCTTGGCGAGGCGCTGCTGACCCCGACCCGCCTTTATGCCCCGCTCGTCATGCCGCTGATCCGCTCCGGCCGCATCAAGGGCCTCGCCCATATCACCGGCGGCGGTCTCACCGAGAACACCCCGCGCATGTGCCCTGACAGTCTCGTGCCGGACATCGACCGGGCCAGCTGGGAGCCGCTGCGCGTGTTCAAGTGGCTGCAGGAGGCCGGCGGTGTCACCGAAGACGAAATGCACCGCACCTTCAACATGGGCATCGGCATGGTCCTCGCCGTGAGCCCGGCGGACGTTGAGGGTGTGCTGGGCGACCTGGCGGCGGCGGGCGAACCGGCGCACGTCATCGGCGCGCTTCAGTCCGCATGAGCCGGTTGCGGCTCGCGGTCCTGATCTCGGGCCGCGGCTCGAACATGGAAGCCCTGTTGCGCGCGGCAGAAGATCCCGCCTTCCCGGCCGAGCCCGTTCTGGTCCTGTCAAACCGGCCGGACGCCGCCGGCCTCAAATTCGCCGACGCGGCCGGCATCGCCGCCGTTGCCATCGACCACAAGGCCTTCGGCAAGGACCGCGAAGCCTTCGAGTTTCACGTGGACGCAACCTTGCGCGGCGCCGGTGTCGAGATCATCACGCTGGCCGGTTTCATGCGTGTGCTGACGCCCTGGTTCGTCAAGCGCTGGGAAGGCCGGATGATCAACATCCACCCTTCCCTCCTGCCGAAATACAAGGGCCTCGACACCCACCAGCGCGCCATCGACGCGGGCGACGCGGAAGCCGGTTGCACCGTCCACTGGGTCAGCGCCGGCGTCGATGAGGGCGAGATCATCGCGCAGGCCCGCGTGCCGATCCTGCCGAATGATACCGCCGACACCCTCGCCGCGCGCACCCTGCCCGCAGAACACCGCCTCTATCCCGAAGCGCTCGCGGCGGCTTGCCACAAGATCAGAGAGACCTCCGGCCATGCGTGACATGCAACAGATCGTCCTGGCACGGTATTGCGAAGGCGCGCCGAAGCCTTCGGACTTCCGCCTCGATAGCCTGCCGCTGCCGGAGCCGAAGGACGGACAATTCCGTGTACGGCATGTCTGGTGCTCGGTGGATCCTGGCACGCGTTCGCGCCTTTCCGGCGGCGACTCGTATGCGGCGGCCCTGCCACTGGGCAAGCCGGTGGACGGTTTCAGCGCCGGCGTGATCGACGTCTCGAACCATCCGGACTGGCCCGTGGGCACGAAGGTGTACTGCGCGGGCGGCTGGAAAACCCACTCGCTGCAATCGGGAAAAGGCTTCATCGGCAAGGTGACGGACGTGCCCGGCGTGCCGCTTTCGGCGTGGATCGGCGTGCTCGGCGTACCCGGTCTGACGGCCTGGTTCGGCCTGAAAGATGTGGCGCGCTTCAAGGCAGGCGACGCGGTGCTGGTCACTTCGGCGGCCGGACCGGTCGGGGCGACGGCGGGCCAACTGGCGAAGGCCTGGGGCGCCTCGAAGGTCGTCGGGGTCGCCGGATCAGACGCCAAGTGCGACTGGCTGATCAATGAAGCGGGCTTTGACGCGGCAATCAACTACAAGTCGGCCACAGACCTGACAGCCGCCATCGCCGCCGAATTCCCCAAAGGCGTCGATGTCCTGTTCGACAATGTCGGCAACGCGATGGTCAACTGTGTGCTGCCGCTGATGGCGCTGAACGGGCGCATCTGCATCTCCGGCCAGGTCGCCGATTATAATCTGACCCCGGAGCAAACGCCCGGCATCGTCAACACCAAGCCCTTCATCACCCACCGGGTGAACATGCAGGGACTGGTCGTGTTCGATTTCGCACGCGGCTTTCCCGAAGCGCTGGCCGCGATGGCGAAGATGATCGCAGACGGATCATTGAAGACACAGGAAGACCGTTTCGAAGGTCTCTCCGCCATGCCGGACGCTTTCTGCGGCCTGTTCCGCGGCGAGAATGCCGGCCGGCGGGTCGTGCGGGTGGGCGCGGACTAGGCTGCTCTATTGGTACGCCACCCCCTCTCCGCAGGCCCCTGCGGAGAGAGCGACACATGAAAAAGCCGGCCGGAACAGGTCCGGCCGGCTTTTCGCAGTGCGTTGATTTCGCGCTCAGCCGGCGATGTCAGCTTCCGAGAAGAACTGGGCGATCTCGAGGGCGGCGTTCTCGGCCGAGTCCGAACCGTGGACCGAGTTCTCGCCGATCGACTTGGCGAACAGCTTGCGGATGGTGCCGTCAGCGGCCTGGGCCGGGTTCGTGGCGCCCATGACATCACGGTACTTCGCGACGGCGTCATCGCCTTCGAGAACCTGCACGACAACCGGGCCGGATACCATGAAGTCCACCAGTTCGCCGAAGAACGGACGCTCGCGGTGAACGCCGTAGAAGCGCTCGGCCTGGGCGCGGGTCATCTGGATACGGCGCTGGCCGATGATGCGCAGGCCGGCCTTTTCGATGACCGCATTGATGGCGCCGGTAAGGTTACGCTCGGTGGCGTCCGGCTTGATGATGGAAAAGGTACGCTGCGCGGCCATGTGGGGCTTCCTGGATCTCTGGGGTGTGGATTTGAGGCGGCCTATAGCCGCCTGCCCTCCCGCCTGCAACAGCCGACAGGCCGTAACCTGTCTCCCGAATGCAACGCCGGGCACCGCAATTTCTGCAGGACCGGCCCTCTGCATTGACAGCTTCTGAGACCTGTGCATTTTCAACACCTGTTGAAAAAACTCAACGCACGTTGAGAACCATAAAAGCTCACACACGAGTCCTGGGAGGACAACAATGGCTGCTCACTTCAATAAACTGCTGTTTGCCGCAATGGCGGCCAGCGCCCTGACGCCGCTGTCGGCGTACGCTCAGGAAGACACGGCCGCTGCGCCGGAAGCCACAGAGGAGCGCCGCTTCAACGCGGTCGTCGTCACGGCCCAGCGCCGCGAACAGAACCTCCTCGACGTGCCGCTGTCGGTCTCCGCTTTCGGCGGTGACCTGCTCGCTGACCTCGGCGTCCAGACGCTCGACGAAGTCGCCAAGATCTCGCCGAACGTGACGCTGGAAGTGTCGCGCGGCACCAACAACACGCTCTCCGCCTTCATCCGCGGCGTCGGCCAGCAGGATCCGGTGGCCGGTTTCGAATCGGGCGTCGGCATCTATCTCGACGACGTTTACCTTAACCGCCCGCAAGGCGCGGTGCTCGAAGTCTATGATGTCGAGCGCATCGAAGTCCTGCGCGGCCCGCAAGGCACGCTCTACGGCCGCAACACGATTGGCGGCGCGGTGAAGTATGTCACCAAGGGCCTTTCCGATGAGCCCACGATCAAGGCGCGCGGCGCCTATGGCACCTACGGCCAGGCGGACATCGTCGCCTCCGGTTCGCTGCCCCTGTCCGACACGGTCCGGGTGGGCGGCGGCCTTGCTTTCTTTACCCGTGACGGCTTCGGCGAGAACCTGATCACCGGCGAAGACAACTACAACAAGGACGTCGCGGCCTACCGTCTTTCGGCCGAATGGGATGTGACGCCCGACTTCCAGCTCCGCCTCGCCGGCGATTACATGAACGACGAGTCGAACGCCCGCCAGGGCCACCGCCTCATCCCCGATCTGCGCGCTCCGTTCACCTATCCGGTGCTGGATGACGAGTATGACAACCGCGCCGGCCTGGATGTGGTTGCGCAGGAAGTCGAAGTGAAAGGCGGATCGCTGGTCGCAGAGTACACACTCAACGACAATTTCACGATCAAGAACATCCTCGCCTACCGCGAAGACACCGGCACCACGCCGATCGACTTCGACGCCCTTCCGGAAGCCGATGTGGACGTTCCGGCGATCTACACCAATGATCAGCTCTCGAACGAATTCCAGATTGCCTATTCCGGCGACCGTCTGAACGGCATGGTTGGCGCCTACTACCTCGACGCCAACTCGGGCACCGTGTTCGACGTGCTGCTCGGAACCACCGGCGCACTCATCAACCTGCCGGGCCTCAACGCCCAGACCTTCGGCGATGTGAGCACCAAGACCTGGTCGGTGTTCGGCGACTTCACCTACGACCTGACGGACCAGTTCGCCGTGTCGCTCGGTGGACGCTACACCGAAGACGAGCGCAGCTCGATTGTCCTGCGCCGGACGTATATCGGCGGCTTCTCGCCGTTCTTCGGCGGCACCGCCACTGCGATCGCCACGACGTCGAACTTCGACGGCTCGGCCACGTTCGACGATTTCAGCCCGCGCGTCTCGCTGAGCTACAAGCCGGTCGAGGACCACACCCTTTACGCAACCTACTCGCAGGGCTTCAAGGGCGGCTCGTTCGACCCGCGTGGCCAGACGACGGCAGCGCCGGATCTTGACCGCGATGGCATCCGCTCGCCGGAAGAGATCTTCGAGTTCATGCAGTTCGACCCGGAAGAAGTCGACAGCTACGAGATCGGCTGGAAATCCAACATGTTCGACAACCGGGTCCAGTCGAGCCTGGCCGGCTTCTACATGGACTACAAGGACATCCAGGTGCCCGGCTCGGTCGGTGTCGATACCAACAATGACGGCGTCAACGATACCTTCACGGGCGTCACGACCAATGCCGGCGCAGCGACCCTGTGGGGCGTCGAATTCGAAAGCACCGCCGTACTCGGCGAGGCGATCTTCAACGACACCGACATGTTCACCACCGGCATCAGCATCGGTTACATCGATGCGCAGTATGACGAGTTCATCGATGCGTTCGGCAATGATGTGGCTGACCAGCGCGTGTTCCAGAACACGCCGGAATGGACGGGCAGCCTGCGTCTCGCCTACGACACGCCGTTCAACATCCTGCTGAAAGAAGGTCACCTGTCGATCAACCAGCTGACCTCCTACCGTGGCGACTCCAGCCAGTTCGAAGTCCGCAGCCCGCTCGACCAGGAAGCCTACACCCTGTTCGACCTGAGCCTGCGCTGGCAGGAAAATGGCAGCCCGTGGGGCTTCTCGGTGTCCGGCAAGAATCTGTCGGACGAGCGCTACAAGGTGGCCGGGTACAACTTCATCAACCCGGTGACCGGCCTGCCGACGCTCGGCCTCGAAGGTGTGCTGAGCGCCTATTACGGTGACCCGCGCACGTTCACGTTCGGCATCGACTACAACTTCTAGGGGCGCCTGGCGCGTTTCCTCCCAGACCCTGCCGCCAAGGCGGCGGGGCTGCCGGGAGCCTCACTGGGGCGGTGTCCATCGGGCGCCGCCCCTTTTCTTTTTGGGAAAAGGATTCAGTGTGCGGCGCTTTTCACCCGGGCGGGCCGTGCAGGCCGGGCCCGCTTGGCCGATTCGAAACCGGCCGTGATGAACGGCACCATGCGCTCACAGGCTTCAGCGAGATCTTCCGAGCGGACGAAGCCGCCGGACAGCTTGTCGATACGGCCCGTCTGGGCGAGCGCCAGCGTCAGCGCGCCGGAGAAGCAGTGATACCCCCAGTACAGGTCTTTCTCCTCGATGCCGGGAATCGCCAGGCGCAGGGCGTCGAGAAACTTCCGGATGAGCGGATCGAAATGCTCGCCCATCAGACGGCCGCCCCAACCGGGCGCGTTGTTCACGTAAGCGACGAGGGCGTAGTAGTATTTCCAGCCCGGCTCTGCGAGGTGGGGGCCTTTCAGCAGCGGCTCCAGATAAGCGCGCACGATGGCTTCCACGGTCGGCGCCTTGGGACGGGCCGCATCGATGGCAGCTGTCAGCGCTTCCTCGCGCCAGTCGTTCAGCATCTTCGCGCGCCGGTCGAAGACCGCGACGAAGAGATTGTCCTTCGAGTCGAAGTAGTAGTGCGGCAGCGCGACATCAACGCCGGCCCGTTTGGCGATGGTGCGCAGCGTGACCCCATCGAAGCCGTGCGCACTGAACTCCGCCTCCGCCGCATCGAGAATGGCGGCGGCGCGATCGGTCTTTTGCGGAAGGGGTTTCTTGCGAGCGCTCAGCGGCGTGTCCTCAGCATTGTGGTCAGGGTGAGTATGAACCCTCGCGGGCGTGAGAGTCAAAGCAGACTGGGTTTCAATTCTTGCCAGTAGCTTGCACGATTGAAACTTTCCTGCAAAGTCCTCAACAGGCGTTGAAACGGACCAAAAGCGTCCGGAGCCAGGGAGCACGCGACAATGAGCATGGCTGGTGAGGATATTCAGTGGTCGTCCGCCGACGGCCTTTCCCTCTACGCGCGAGCCTACGGCCCCGCGACCGCCCGGTTGACCGTCCTGTGCATCCACGGCCTGACGCGCAACCACAAGGATTTCGAGCCGATGATCGCCGCGCTGCCCCCGGCGTTCCGCTTCATTGCGGTGGATGTACGCGGACGCGGCCGCTCGGCGCACGACCCCGAACCGGACAACTACAATCCGCGCGTCTATGCGAAGGACATGGGGCTGCTGCTCGACAAGCTCGGCCTCGACCGGGTCGCGCTGATCGGCACATCGATGGGCGGCCTGATTTCCCTGATGATGATGCGGACAATGCCGAAACGCATCGCCGGCGTGGTGCTGAACGATGTCGGCCCGGTGGTCGAGAAGACCGGGATTGCGCGCATCGCCGGCTATGCAGGCAAGGTTCGCCCGGTGACCGGATGGGACAGCGCCGCCGAAGCGGTCAGGACGATCCAGGGCGCGGCCTTCCCCGACATGCCGGACGAGCGCTGGATGGATTTCGCGCGGCGCACCTACCGCGAGCTGCCCACCGGCGAAGTGGTGCTCGACTATGATCCCGGCATTGCCCGGTCGCTCGGCAAGGTGAAGCCGGGCTTGCTTGCGAACTTTGCCCTCTGGCGCCTGTTCGGCGGGCTGAGGAAGGCGCCCCTTCTCGTCGTGCGCGGCGAGATGTCCGACATTCTCTCCGCGAAGACGGCCGCCGAAATGGTGCGCCGGCATCCGGACGCGAAACTCGCCGCCGTGCCGCGCGTCGGCCATGCGCCGATCCTGGACGAACCGGAGGCGGTCCTCGCCCTCACCGAATTCCTCACACGCCTGGAGACCAAGGCATGACATCCACGACGATTCCGACTGCGGCGCCGAAGATTTCCGGCCGGGCCTGGGTGCTCGCCGTGCTGACGCTGACCTACACGTTCAACCACGTGGACCGGCAGATCCTCGTCATCCTGCTGGAGCCGATCAAGAACGAGCTGGGCCTCGCCGACAGCCAGCTGGGCATGCTGACCGGCCTCGCTTTTGCGGCCTTCTATGCGACGCTGGGCATACCGGTGGCGATGTGGGCCGACCGGGGCAACCGGCGCAACATCATCGCGCTCGCGCTCACCGTCTGGTCGGCCATGACGGCGCTGTGCGGCCTGGCGCAGACCTTCTGGCACCTGCTGCTCGCCCGCATGGGCGTCGGCGTTGGCGAAGCGGGCGGAACGCCGCCGGCAACCTCGATGATCGCCGATCTCTACCCGCCGCAGGAGCGCGCCACCGCGCTCGGTATCTATACCAGCGGCATCGGCCTCGGCATCATGGCGGGCTTTGCGCTCGGCGGGTATGTCTATGAACTCTACGGCTGGCGCGCGGCCTTCTTCATTGCCGGCGTTCCGGGTTTGCTCCTTGCTCTGACGGTTCGCTTTGCGATCCCGGAGCCGGTGCGCGGTCTCGCCGACCAGCGCAAGGATGACGGCCCGGCGCCCTCGCTGGGCGAAACGCTGAAATTCATCTTCAGCCAGTCGTCTTACCTCTGGCTGCTGGCCGGCTGCCTGCTGATCTGCATCTCGGCCAACGCCTTCCTCGTGTTCACCTCCAGCCACCTGCAGCGCACCTATGGTCTGACGCCCGGTCAGGTTTCCCTGCCGCTCGGCATCCTGATCGGCGGCGTCGGAAGCATCGGCGCGGTCGTGCTCGGCCGGGTCTGCGACGTGTTGTCGAAGAAGGACCTGCGCTGGCGCCCGCTGATCATCGCCGTCTGCGCCGGCATCGCCCTGCCCTTCGCCTGGATGTTCCTGCGCGCACAGAGCGTCGAACTCGCCTACACTTGGAACATCGTGCCCAGCTTCATCGGTCTGATTTACGCAAGCGTCGCCTACACCGCCTCGCAGGAACTCGTGAAGCTCCGTATGCGGTCTTTCGCATCGGCCTTCATGCTGTTCTGCCTGACGCTGATCGGCATCGGTTGCGGCCCCTGGATCGCGGGCCTCCTGTCGGATCATTTCGCCGGCCAGGGCGCAGACCACCCGCTCGCCCGGTCGCTGGAAATCATGCTGCTGTTCAACGTATCCAGCATTTTCTGCCTGCTGATGGCGACCAGGAGCTACCGCAAGGACGCGGCGCGGGCCGCCGAATAGACCGGCCGAGACTTGCGCAACGCGGCGGCGCGTTTTAGGGGAACTTCATGGCTGATCTTCCTCCCTGCCCCGAATGCGAATCCGTCCTCACCTATGAGGACGGCCCCCTGCTGATCTGCCCCGAATGCGGGCACGAATGGACACCGGCCGCGCCCGCCGCCGGCGCCAAGGTCATCAAGGACTCGGTCGGCAACCCGCTTGCCGATGGCGACACGGTCACAGTGATCAAGGACCTCAAGGTGAAGGGCTCATCCCTCGTGGTGAAACGCGGCACCAAGGTCAAGAACATCCGCCTCGTCGACGGCGACCACGACATCGACTGCAAGATCGACGGCATCGGCGCGATGGGCCTGAAATCGGAGTTCGTGAAGAAGGCGTGACCGCAGTCCGCTGCTTGTCGCGGCATACCTTGTGGTTCAGATTGGCTGAATCACGGCAAAAACTCTTACCGAATAGAATCCAGGCCAATCCGGCCATTGAATTTTCTCCATGGTGGCAGCGCCGCCTAGCCAAGTCTCATTGTCAAGGAGAGCTTCGACAGTGTTAGACCCCTGAACCCGCGCGAAATACAACGAAACCCAATGCGTGACCGTGGACAGGTCTGGCTCATGCTGCAACGCTGAAACCACGCTCGCCCAAAATCCTTCCGGGATCGAGGGACGCCCGGCATCTCCGAAACGAAAGAAAAGAGGACCATTGGTCACGCGCCACTGCTTGTCTCCGATTGTGACGATCTCGGTATCAGTCTGGTTACAGCAATCGGCGCCGCAAAATGCCGTCAAGAAGACGTGAAAGGCGGTCGTCACGAAAGCCTTTAGCGCGTGCGCGAATCCTTCATCCCCTTCTCCAATGGCAGCGAAGACCAGCGCCACTCTTCTGGCTTGGTCGAGTTGTACTTCAGCCACGAGGCGGCCATGATGACGTCCCGGCTCCGGGGGAACATGCGTCAACGTGAAAGCTGGATATCCTCCTGCGACGAGGCACCAGTCATTGTAAACGGACACATCAAGATCATGTCCTTCAAGCAAGGATCGGAGCACGTCGACTGGAAGACTTCGGCTCACACCCCCGCCTCTTTCCATCCGCCTGCGGAGGTTTGCTGGAAATAGCGTGTCACCAGCCCCGAATCCTTCGCGGCCTTGAACTGTTCCCGCGCCCGGGCGCGCGTGTCCTTGTCGCCGTCTTCGAAGATCACCATGCAGCGTTTGAACGGCGCCTCGACCGGCGCGTCGGTGCCGTCCATGAGCACCAGCGCGTCGGCATTGTTGGCGTTCTTCAGCTTGGCCGACAGCAGCACCGGCTGGCGCGCCGCGTCGAGGCCGGGCGCCTCGGCCTGGCCGTGCGGGAGGAAGGAAGCGTCGTCGAAGGTCCACAGCGCCGCGTCGAGTTTCGCCAGCCGCTCCATGTCCGGCGAGACAGCGAGCACCCGCCATCCCGCCTCCAGGCATTTCTGCATCAACGGCGGCGCCGCCACCTCCAGCGCCGTGCGCGAGAGGTGGTAGAACCACCATTCGGGGCGCTGGGTGTCTGGCACTCCTTATCCTCCCCCGTTTACGGGGGAGGTGGCTGCGCAGCAGGCGGAGGGGGGAGCTCCCATCCCCGCCTGCGGCGGTACTTCCCCCGCAAGCGGGGGAAGATGAATGGCCTCACTCATAATTGTCCATGATCCACTTTGTCAGCAGGCGCGGGCCATAGCCCGAGGCCCAGCTCGGATCGGTCGGGGCTTTCTCGCCTTCGACCCAGGCGACGCCGGCGATGTCGATATGGGCCCAGCGCACGCCTTCCTTGATGAAGCGTTTGAGGAATTGCGCGGCGGTGATCGAGCCGCCAGAGCGCCCGCCGATGTTACGCATGTCGGCAAACTTCGACTTGATCAGCGCGTCATATTCCGGGCCCATCGGCAGGCGCCACACGCGCTCGCCTTCCGCGAGGCCGGCCTTGGTCAGCTCCTCGGCGAGATCGTCGCTGTTGGAGAACAGGCCGGCATGGTGGTGGCCGAGCGAGATGACGATGGCGCCGGTCAGCGTCGCAAGGTCCACGACCGCCTTGGGTTTGAAGTGTTCCTGCGCGTACCAGAGCACGTCGCAGAGAACGAGGCGGCCTTCGGCGTCGGTGTTCTGGACTTCGATGGTCTGGCCAGACGCCGAGCGGAGGATGTCACCCGGACGGATGGCGTTGCCGTCCGGCATGTTCTCGACGAGGCCGATCAGGCCGACGACGTTGACCTTGGCCTTCGCCTGCGCCAGCGCGCGCATCGTGCCGGTGACGGCCGCCGCGCCGCCCATGTCGCCGCGCATTTCTTCCATGCCCGGGCCGGGCTTCAGCGAGATGCCGCCGGTGTCGAAGCAGACGCCCTTGCCGACGATGACGACAGGATCCTCACCCGCCTTACCACCGTTCCACTTCATGATGCCCAGCTGGCTTTCGCGCACCGAGCCCTGGCCGACCCCCAGAAGCGCGCCCATGCCGAGCTTGGTCATCTGCTTCTCGCCGAGGATTTCAACCTCGACGCCGAGCGAGGTGAGTTCTTTCACCTTCTCGGCGAAAGACTCAGGATAGAGAACGTTCGGCGGCAGGTTCACCAGGTCGCGGGCGAGATAGGTGCCATCGGTCGCCGCATCGAGCGGAGCGAAGGCGGCCTTGGCGCCCTTCGCATCGGCCGTCACAACCGTCAGTCCGGAGAGGCTCGGCTTCTGATCCGGCTTCATTTTGGTGAAGTAGGTATCAAAACGATAGGCAGCGAGCTTGGCGCCGACAGCGAACCGGGCCGCTGATTCGGTGTCGCCTGCGTGGATCGAGGCCGTCTTGAAGCCGCTGGTGGCCACGGTTTTCACGAGGCTTGCGCCCATGTTCTCGAGTACGCGGCCGTCGCGCTTCTTCGCCTTGCCGCCGCCGATGAGGACGGCGCGGCGGGCATCGGTGCCCTTGGGAAGCACGACCACGACGTGCTGACCGGTCTTGCCGTCGAACCGGCTACCCTCCAGCGCTTCGGTGAGCAAGCCGCCGCTGGCCTTGTCGAGCGCGGCAGCTGCTTCGGGCAGGGCGCCGCCTTCATCGACGATGAATGCGGCAATATCTGCCCGTGCGCTTTCTGCGAATGTTATTTTCATGTGTGGAAACTCCGTTTGAACCGGAAACTAAGCATCGACGCGCCGAGCGCAACTCGTTAGCAAGGGAATTCACAGCTCCTGACTGCCTGTTTTTACTCGATAGAGTGTCGCACCCATCCGGAAATGACAAAAATTCAGGCCCATCTTTTCCGTCAGGTCCTGCAGGCGGTGGTCATCATCGTCGGCGGTCTCGTGATGATGGCGCTGCTGGCACAGGGCTTGTCGCGCACGGACCTGATCCTCGAGAACCGGCAATCGGCGCTCACCTATTTCTATATCGTGATGCTCGGCTCGCCGCAGGTCGTGGCGCTGCTGACCCCGATGGCCATTTTCGTCGGCACAGCCTGGGCGCTGAACCGGATCCACAAGGATTCCGAGATCGTGGTGGCGCAGGCCGCCGGCATGACCCGCTGGCAGGTGGCGTCTCCCATCCTGCGGCTGGGATTGCTCTGCGCCGTGTTGCACCTCGGCGTGAACCTCTGGGGCCAGCCGATGGCGCAGCGCACCATGCGCGAAGCCGTGGCGGTCGCCCGGGCCGATCTGGCGGCGGCGCTGATCCGGCCCGGCCAGTTCACCACCAATGGCGAACGCCTGACCTTCTATGCACGCGAACAGGTCGGCGGCGAACTGCGCGGCGTGCTGATCTCGGACATGACCGATCCGGACTACCCCACCGACATTCTCGCCCGCAGCGCAGCGCTGGTCAGCGTCGAGGGCCGCCCGACCCTGCTGCTGCGTGACGCGCTGAGCCAGCAGCTCGACACCAACCAGCAACTGTCGATCCTCGAGTTCGACCAGTATATGTTCGACCTCACGGAATTCATGAAGGAAGACGCCGAGCTGATCCTCAAGGCTTCGGACAAGTTCCTGTACGAATTGTTCTTCGTGGACCGGAAGAATTACTTCGAAAACAAGGAAGCCGACACGTTCCTCGCGGAAGCCCATGCGCGGTTGACCACGCCGCTGCTGAACATCGTGATGGCACTTCTAGCGATCGTGGCCATCCTCGGCGGAGACTTCAGCCGGCAGGGCTATGGCCGAAGGATCAGCTATGCGACCGGTGCGGCGGCCTTCGTGCTGGTCGTCCAGCTCGCGCTGCAATCGGCGGCGGCCGATGATCCCGCGTTGAACATCGCGCAATGGGCCGTGCCGCTCGGCGTCATCGGGGCATTGTCCTGGATCTATTTCCGGCGTGGACGCCACATCGGACGGCGCGCCACACCGGGCGACAGCCTGCTAGACTCCCGGCGGGAGGCGATAGCGTGATGTTGTCGCGCATCCAGATCTATATCCTGAAGGAATGCCTGGCCGGTCTGGCTATGGTGCTCGGCCTGCTCGTGCTGGCCATCCTGCTGATCGACGTGGTCGAACAGCTGCGCACCGTGGGCGGGGATGTGAGCCTCAGCCTGCTGAGCGCCCTGCGCCTGTCCCTGATGAAGCTGCCCCTGCTGGTCGAGCAGACCCTGCCCTTCGCGCTGCTGGCGGCCTGCATGCTGGCCTTCATGCGGCTGAACCGGCGCTCGGAGCTGTCGATCATCCGGGCGAGCGGCCTGTCGGCCTGGCGCTTCCTGACGCCGGTGATCCTGCTGGCGGGCGGACTGGGCCTCTTCTCGGCGCTGGCTCTGAACCCGTTCGCGGCGCGCCTGACGCAGTCGTTCGAGTTCGAACGCGCCCGCCTTCTGCAGATCGGGCAGGAAACACTGGCGGTGGCGGATACCGGCATCTGGCTGCGCCAGGGCGACGATACGAGCCAGTTCGTGATCCATGCCCGCAAGGTTGAGGATGCCGGACGCACGCTGCTGGACGTCAAGATGATCGAGGAGCAGCGCCTCTATGTGGGCCGCCGGCCGACGAACGACTTCGCCTTCGTGCGCCGGATCGATGCCGAGCGCGCCACGCTGAATGACGGCTTCTGGCAGATCGAGAATCTGGTGGAGAACCTGCCCAACCAGCCGCCGGAGCGCCGGCAGAGCCTCGCCATCCCGACCTCGCTGGACGCCGTGACACTGCTCGACAAGTTCGCCTCGCCGAACACGATCGGCTTCTGGAGCCTGCCCGGTTTCATCCACGAGACACGGTCCGCCGGGCTGGATGCGTCGCGCTACACCATGCGCTGGTATGCCCTGACCGCGACCCCCATCCTGTACATCGCCATGTCGCTGATCGGGTCGCTGGCCTGCCTCAGGCTGCAGCGGCTGGGGGGAACCTCACGGCTTTTGGCCACCGGTGTCCTGGCGGCGGTCGGCCTCTATTTCTTCACCCAGTTTTCAGCCAGCCTTGGGGCTACGGGCGCGGCGCCGCCGCCGGTTGCGGCCTGGTCGCCCCCCCTGTTCGTGCTGTTCGCGAGCCTCGCCTTCATCGCCTACCGGGAAGACGGCTGACTCTGCGACGGCCTTGACATGGCCTCCCCGCCCGGACCATTCCTGCCGCCCTTAGCGAAGGAAACCGCATGAAACTTGTCGTCGTCGAGTCGCCAGCCAAGGCCAAAACGATCAACAAGTACTTGGGGAAGGACTATAAAGTCCTCGCCTCCTACGGGCATATCCGCGACCTTCCCTCGAAGAATGGCTCGGTCGATCCGGACAATGACTTCGAGATGGTGTGGGAGGCCGATTCGAAATCGGCCAAGCGCATTTCCGACATCGCCAACGCCCTGAAGGACGCCGACACGCTGATCCTGGCGACTGACCCGGACCGCGAAGGCGAAGCGATCAGCTGGCACCTCGTCGAAGCGCTGAAGAAGCGCCGGGCCCTGAAGAAAGACATGCATGTCGAGCGGGTCGTGTTCAACGCGATCACCAGGAACGCAGTGACCACCGCGATGGAAAACCCGCGCCAGATCGATGTCGAACTGGTGGACGCCTACCTCGCGCGCCGGGCGCTGGACTACCTCGTCGGCTTCAACCTCTCCCCTGTGCTGTGGCGCAAGCTGCCCGGCTCGCGCTCGGCCGGCCGCGTGCAATCGGTCGCGCTGCGGATCGTCTGCGACCGCGAGAACGAGATCGAACAGTTCCGTCCGCAGGAATACTGGAACATCGAGTGCGAGCTGCGCGCACCGGATGGCACCGCCTTTGAAGCGCGCCTCTACAGCCTCGATGGCGAAACGCTGAAGAAGTTCACCCTCGGCAACAAGGGCGACGCCGACCGCGCGCTGGAGATCGTCAAGGCGGGTGGCTATTCGGTCACGAGCGTCGAGGCCAAGCCCGTGAAGCGCAATCCGCCGCCGCCCTTCATCACCTCCACGCTGCAGCAGGAAGCCAGCCGCAAGCTCGGCTTCGGCGCCAAGCGTACCATGCAGGCCGCGCAGAAACTCTACGAGGAAGGTCGCATCACCTATATGCGGACCGACGGCGTCAACATGGCCGAGGAAGCCTATGTGGCCGCCCGCGCGATGATCCAGACGAACTATGGCGCGCGCTACCTGCCGGAAAACACGCGGCGCTATTCCTCCAAGGCGAAGAACGCGCAGGAGGCCCACGAGGCCGTGCGCCCGACCGACTTCAACCTGCGCCCGGAGGAGTATCACGGCGAAGGCGACCTGAAGAAACTCTACACCCTGGTCTGGCGCCGCGCGGTGGCCTCGCAGATGGAAACCGCGCTGTTCGAGCGCACCACCATCGACCTCGCTTCGAAGGACAAGCGCGCCGCCCTGCGCGCCACCGGGCAGGTCCTGGTGTTCGACGGCTATATCAAGCTCTACACCGAAGGCCACGACGCCGGCGAAGATGATGACGACGCCGAAGGCCGGCTGCCGAAGATGGCAGAAGGTCAGCATGCGGATCTGATGAAGGCTAACGCCAACCAGTCGTTCACGGCGCCGCCGCCGCGCTATACCGAGGCTTCGCTGGTCAAGCGCCTCGAGGAACTCGGCATCGGGCGTCCGTCCACTTACGCCTCGACCATGTCGACGCTGGAAGATCGCGGCTATGTCCGCATCGAGGGCAAGGCGCTGGTGCCGGAGGACAAGGGCCGCCTGGTGACCGCCTTCCTCGAGAACTTTTTCTCGCGCTATGTAGAGTATGATTTCACCGCCGGGCTGGAAGAGAAGCTGGACGTCATCTCGGACGGCAAGCTCGACTGGAAAGTCTTCCTGCACGAGTTCTGGAAACAGTTCGCCGCCGACATCGACGGCACCAAGGATCTGCGCGTCTCGGCCGTGCTCGACGCCCTGAATGAAACGCTCGGCGCGCACGTCTTCCCGCGCCAGGACGCCGACGGCAACCCGATCGAAAACCCGCGCCTTTGCCCGCTGTGCAAGGAAGGCGAGCTGTCGATGAAGCTCGGCAAGTTCGGCGCCTTCGTCGGCTGCTCGCGTCACCCCGAATGCAAGTACACCCGCCAGTTCTCGTCCGAGGGCGGCGCTGGCGCGGGGATCAATCCGGACGGCAACGAAATCGGCATCCACCCCGAAAAGGGCGAGATGATCCTCCTGAAGTCCGGCCGGTTCGGTCCGTATGTCGAGATGGCGAACGGCGAGAAGCCGAAGCGCGCCAGTCTCGCCAAGGCTGACAGCCCGGATACGCTGACCCTGTCACGCGCCGTGGAACTGCTGAGCCTGCCGCGCGAGATTGGTCCGCACCCGGAAGATGGCGAGATGATCGTCGCCAATTTCGGCCGGTTCGGTCCCTACGTCCAGCACGGCAAGACCTATGCGAACCTGAAAGACCCTACCGAAGTTTTCTCCATAGGCATCAACCGCGCCGTGGACCTGATCGCCGAGAAGCGCGCCAAGGCGGCAGCTGGCGGCGGACGCGGCGGCGTAGCCGCACTGAAATCGCTCGGCGACCATCCGGACGGCGGCCCCGTGGAAGTCTTCGCCGGCAAGTACGGCCCCTACGTAAAATGGGGCAAGGTCAACGCCACGCTGCCAAAAGACATGGCGCCCGAAACCGTAACACTCGAAGCCGCGCTGGAACTGGTGAACGCCAAGGCAGGCGCAAGCGGCGGAAAGAAGAAAGCGGCGCCGAAGAAGGCAACTCCGAAGAAGCCGGCCGCGAAGAAACCTGCTGCAAAGAAAGCGCCAGCGAAGAAGAAATCCGCAGACGAATGATTTGCCTGAGCACCAGGTGATGGGGCCTCAGACCGGTTCACGTCGGTCGAGGGTGTCGCTGCACACAAAGCTCTCAGTTTGCGTCACCCTCGATGCGCGTGAGCGCATCAGAGGGCCCATCTCCTGCGCTCTCCAACCACGAAACATCCGTGTGGCGTCATCCCGGGATTTGCAAAGCAAATGCCCGGGACCCAGACTTCCTTTATGCTGGGTCCCGGTCTTCGCCTGCGGCGAAACCGGGATGACGACAAACTATTGGTGCGAACTTTCAGGGCTCAGGAGATGGGCTCTCCCCAAACGCAGCCTATCCGACCACGCCCCCCGCAATTTCCCCGCGCAATCCGGCGCGAACTCGCCTATATCCCCCTCCATGAGCTTTCCGAACCGACAGACTGTCCTTGATTTCCTGAAGGAAAACCCCGCCGCCACGTCCAAGGCCGATATTGCCAAGGGGCTGAAGGTGAAGGGGCGCGAGCGGGCGATCCTGCGCGAAGTGCTCGAGGAGCTGGAGCGCGAAGGCAAGCTCGAGCGCACCGGCAAGCGCAGCTTTGCGCAGACCGATCGCCCGCCGCCAACCGGCCTCGTCGAGTTCACACGCCTGACCCGCGAGGGTGACCTGATCGGCCAGTGCGTCGGCGACAACGGCCTGTTCGGGCCGGAGCTGATCTATGGCGGGCCGTCCGGCAAGAGCCGCTCGCGCGCGCCGGCCAAGGGCGACCGGGCGATGTGCAAGATCGCCGGGCGCGACGATGGCGAGTGGCGCGCCTATGTCGTGACGCTGCTGGAAAAGCGCGTCAGCGACCGGATCGTCGGCCTCTACAACAAGACCCCGCATGGCGGGCGCGTCTCGCCGGCCAGCCGCAAGGAGCGGCGCGAGTTGCTGATCCAGGAATCCGACCGCAAGGGCGCCGGGGACGGCGACCTGGTGGTGGCCGAGCCGAAGCCCCAGGGCCGCCGCCAGTATGGCCCGGCGCTGGGCGTCATCACCGAAGTGATCGGCCACATCACGGATGCGCGCTCGGCCAGCCTGATCGCGATCCATGCCAATGACATTCCGGTCGAGTTCCCGGACGCCGTGATCGAAGAGGCGAAGTCGAAACAGCCGGCCGACGTCAAGCGTACCGACCTGACGCGCGTGCCACTGATCACCATCGACCCGCATGACGCGCGCGACCATGACGATGCGGTGTATGCGGAAGAACTGGAGGATGGCTGGAAGGTCATCGTCGCGATTGCCGACGTCTCCGCCTATGTCACCGAGGGCTCGGCGCTCGACAAGGAAGCGGAGAAGCGCGGTAACTCCACCTACTTCCCGGATCGGGTCGTGCCGATGTTGCCGTTCGAGCTGTCGGCAGAAGCCTGCTCGCTGAAGGAAGGCGAGCTGCGCCCCTGCCTCGCCGTGGAGCTGATCTTCGGCAAGGACGGGCACAAGAAGAGCCACCGCTTCCTGCGCGCCACGATGCGCTCAGCAGCGAAGCTCGCCTATGAGGAAGCGCAGGCCGCGATTGACGGCAAGCCGGGCGGCAAGGCGGGCGACATTCTCGAGACCGTGCTGAAGCCGCTCTGGGGCGCTTACGCCGCCGTCGCCAAGGCCCGCGACAAGCGCAGCCCGCTTGACCTCGATCTGCCGGAGCGGCGCATCCAGTTCGACGCCAGCGGCGAGATCACCGGCATCACAACAAAGGAACGCCTCGAGGCCCACCGGCTGATCGAGGAGTTTATGATCCAGGCAAACGTCGCCGCCGCCGAAACGTTGGAGCAGAAGAAAAGCCCCGTGGTCTACCGCGTGCACGATACGCCGTCGGACGCCAAGATCGCGGCGTTCGCGGAATTCCTGCAGACGCTCGACATGAAATGGGTCATCGGGGAACGTCCGCAGACGCACAAGTTCAACAAGCTGCTCGCGGAAATCCGGGGCGGCGACTATGAGGGCATGATCCAGCAGATGGTGCTGCGCTCGCAGGCGCAGGCGATCTATTCGGAAGAGAACCTCGGCCATTTCGGTCTCAACCTCGAGCGCTATTCGCACTTCACCTCGCCGATCCGCCGGTATGCGGACCTTGTGGTGCACCGCGCGCTGATCACCGCGCACGGATTCGGGCCGGACGGCCTGTCGGAACGCTCGGCGGCGCGGCTCGAGGAGATTGCCGAACATATCTCGACGACCGAGCGCCGCTCGATGGCGGCCGAGCGCGATGCGACGGACCGCTACCTTGCGATCTTCCTCGCAGACCGGGTCGGCGCCGAGTTCGAAGGCCGGATCACCGGCGTGACACCGGCCGGCCTGTTCGTGGCGCTGGCGGGCTCCGGCGCGGACGGGTTCGTGCCGATCTCGTCGCTTTCAGATGAATACTGGGTGCACGACACGGCGGCGATGGCGGTCTATGCGCGCGGGTCGGGCAAGACGTTCTCGCTCGGCCAGATCGTCCGTGTGCGGCTGCGCGAAGTGACGCCGCTGCAGGGCGGGTTGCTGCTGGAAATGCTGTCCGAGCCCCTGCCCGCGCCCAAGGGCCGCCACGAAGCCCGCAAGGTGCTGACGCGCGAATCAGGTGGCCCGCGCGGCTATCGCGGCGGCGGCGGTGGACCGCCCCGGCGCGGCAAGCCAAAATTCGACAAGCGCTCCCTGCCGCCGGGCTCCACGAAGAAGAAGAAGCGGTAATATTTCCCCCAATCCGCGCCTCCCCGCGCAGGGGGATGAGCGGGGTCAGCGCAAATCACTCTGACCCGACGTCATCACAGCTGACGCCTTGCATTCGCCGTCTTGCCATCAAAGATGCGGATCATGCTGAAGCGAGCGTTTGACAAGGAAGAAGACGGCGACGTGCTGATCACCGGCGGGCGAAGCCCCCGGCCGCGCGATGCCGCGACATTGATTCTCGTGCGCCGGGACGGCGTGCAGCCGCGCGTCCTGATGGGCAAGCGGGCGGGCGGCAGCGCCTTCATGCCGGACAAGTACGTGTTTCCGGGTGGGCGGGTCGATCCGCATGACGGCAAGGCCGTCGCCTGGGAGGAGCTGCGCCCCGATGTCGAGGCGAAGCTGCGGATCCAGAGCCGCCGGAACCCGCGCGCGTTCGCGCTGACCGCCATCCGCGAGACCTTCGAAGAGACCGGGCTGATCGTCGGGCGCTCCGCCGAAATGCCCCCCGCCAGCCTGGCCGGCTGGGAGGATTTCCATGCGCTGGACGTGGCGCCGGACCTGTCGCCGCTGGTATTCATCGGCCGGGCGGTGACCCCGCCCTACCGGCCCCGCCGCTTCGATGCGCGTTTCTTCATGGCCGAGGCCGAACTGGCACTGATCGACGAACGCCCCCCGGTGGACGGGGCGGAGCTGTCGGACCTGCAATGGGTGACGCTGGCGGACGCCATCAAGCTCGACCTACCCTCGGTCACCCGGTTCATGCTGGGCGAGATCGGCGAGCGGCTGGCCCGGCCCGGCGGGGCGCTGGACCCGCCCTTCCTGCGCTGGACGCGGACGGGACACGTCACCGACCGGCTTTGACCGCTTGACTTCGCCCCGTCACCTCGTCAATAAGCCCGTTTTCCGGTTTCAACACAATTCGAGAAGGGCCACCCCATGGCCAAACCCGCCACCATCAAGATCCGCCTCAATTCGTCGGCAGACACGGGCTTCTTCTACGTGACGAAGAAGAACCCGCGCACCATGACCGAGAAGATGGTGAAGCGGAAATACGATCCCGTCGCCAAGAAGCACGTCGATTTCAAAGAAGGCAAGATCAAGTAAGATCCTGTTCTTTCGGGTATTTTCAGAGCCCGCGCCCGCAAGGCGCGGGCTTTTTCGTTCAGGTGATCCGGGTGGCCTCGTCTTCCCGCTCGTCGAGGCGGCGAATGTCCCGCAGCCGGGGGAAAATGAACGCCGACGCGGCCGCCACCCCAACTGCAGCCACCCCGCCCAGCACCACAGTGGCGACCGGTCCGATTACCGCCGCCATGAAACCCGCTCGCGTCTCGCCCAACTCGTTCGAGGCGCCGACGAAGATGGAGTTGACGGCGTTGACCCGGCCGCGCACCTCGTCCGGCGTCCAGAGCTGCAGGATGATCTCCCGGACATAGACCGAGATCATGTCGAAGCCGCCGACACACATCAGCGCGAGTATCGACAGCCAAGCCAGGGTCGAGCCCCCGAACACGGCGGTGGCGAGGCCGAACAGGGCGACGGAGACGATCAGGATCCAGCCGGCATGGTCACGGATCGGGAAGGCCGTGATCAGGGCAATGGCGATGATGGCACCGACGCCGGGCGCCGCCCGCAGGAGGCCGAGGCCGAGCTCGCCCACATGCAGGATGTCGCGCGCATAGACCGGCATCAGGGCCACCGCGCCGCCCAGCAGCACGGCAAACAGGTCCAACGAGACCGCGCCCAGCACGACCTTGTCCTTCCAGATATAACCGAACCCGCCGAGGATGCTCGCCAGCGTCGGCGGCTCGCGAAAAATCTTCTGGGCCGGCTTGGGGATCGAGAATATCAGGCTGGCGGCCAGGATGAACAGGCAGGTGGCCGTGCCATAGGCGGCCTGAGGCGCGAGGCCGTAGAGCAACGAGCCCACAACCGGGCCGGCAATGCTCGCCAGTTGCCAGGACGAGGTGACCCAGCTGACCGCATTGGCGAAATCTTCGCGCGGCACGAGATTGACCGCGAGGCTGGTGGCAGCGGGGCCATAGAAGGCGCGCGCGGTGCCGAACAGCGTCAGGATGGCGAGGACCAGCATGGGGTCGAATTGCCGGTTCAGCACCAGCCACAGGATGCTCGCCGCGCAGCTCATCATCACCAGCGCGCCGCAGCCCATCACGAGGCGGCGGCCGAGCCGGTCGGCCGCGTTGCCGGTGACCACGACGAGCAGCAAGGCCGGGAGGAACTGCACGAGGCCGATCCAGCCGAGCAGGGCCGGATTGCGCGTCTCGTCATACATCTGCCAGGCGACCGACACCGACACAATCTGGGAGGAAAAGGATGTCAGGAACCGGGACAGGAAGTACCGGCTGTAGGACGAATGCCGGAAGGCCGCGAAACGGTTTGCCATGTCAGCCGCTGTCGCGCGGACCAGCAGACCTGTCAATCAGGCGGCGATGCTTTCGACGCGGTTGCGGCCGCCGGACTTGGCCTGGTAGAGCGCGGTATCGGCCCGGCTCAGGAGCTCGGCCATCGTGTCACTCGCCCCCAGCAGGGATGATACACCCGCGCTGATGGTGACCGATACCTGGCGCGTATCGTTCAGCACACTGAACGCAAGAGACGCGACAGAACGGCGAACCCGCTCGGCCGCCGCATAGGCAAGCTCGCCCGACGTTTCCGGCAGGATCACGAGAAACTCCTCCCCGCCGGGACGGCAGACCACATCCATCGGACGCACGTTCTGGCGCAGCCGGTCGGCGATCTCCTGAAGCACTTCGTCGCCGGCCTGGTGGCCATAGGTGTCGTTGATGTGTTTGAAATGATCGATGTCGAGCATCATCACCGACAGCGGCTTTTTGCCCATCACCGCGCGTTGCATGAACTGCTGCAGCTGGTTGGTCATGTAGCGGCGGTTGTAGAGCCCGGTGAGCTGGTCGATCACCGAAAGCTCGAGCCCGCGGTCCACACGCTCGCGCAGGATTTCGACATAGCGGGTGCGCCGGGTCTGCGTGCGCACACGGGCCAGCAATTCCAGCTTGTCGATCGGCGTCATGATCATGTCGCTGGCGCCGATCTCCAGCCCCTTCACGGCTTTGGAACGCTCGAGCGGATCACAGATCAGCAGGATGGACACCGGGCGGGTGACATCGTTGGCCTTGAAGTGTGCGCACAGTTTCAGTGGATCGAAACTCGTCGACAGCAGCGACACGAGCAGCACGTCCGTGCGCTCTTTCGCCAGATCGCCCATGCTGCCGGATTCGAGCAGCGTCATCACCTTGTGGCCACTTTCGCGCAGCATGCCGGCAATGCGCGCCGAGGTGCGCGGGTTGTCGTCAATCAGGAAAACGCGGGACGCCGCATCGCCTTCGTCAACCGGTTCATCCTCCCCCCCACCGCCCTTGAGGCCGCTCGCCTCGCGCTTGCGAAGTTCGGAGGTGACCGCATTGTAGCGCATCAACGTATTGATACGGGAGTTCAGCAGGAAATCGTCGATCGGCTTGGTGAGGAAATCCTCCGCACCCGCATCAAGTCCGCGCACACGGTCTTCCGCGTCGCTGAGCGCGGTGACCATGACCACCGGAATATGGTTCGTAGCCGGATTGGCTTTCAGGCGGCGGCAGACTTCGAAGCCGTCCATGCCCGGCATCATCACGTCGAGGAGGATGATCTCCGGATCGTGCTCGGCGGCCATGTCGAGCGCCTGCGGCCCGCTGCTGGCGAGCAGCACTGAGTGATACTGCGCTTCGAGCTTGGCCTGCAGGAGCCGGCGGTTTGCCTCGATGTCATCGACGATCAGGATCCGCGCACTCATGCGGCTTCCTTGGGCATCAGCGCCTCGACGGCCCGGATGAAGGACGCGATCTGGATCGGCTTGGAAAGATAGCCCTCGCAGCCCGCTTCGCGCACGCGCTGTTCATCCGTACGCATCGCAAATGCGGTGACGGCGAGGACGGGAATATGGGAGACCTTCTTGTCATCCTTCAGCCAGCGCGTGATGTCGAGACCCGACACTTCCGGCAGCTGGATGTCCATGATGATGAGGTCCGGCAGCTCCTTGCGGGCGATCTCCACAGCTTTCGCGCCGTCGCGGCACTGAAAGGTCTTGTAGCCGAACGCGCCCAACAGATCGCAAAACAGCCGCATGTTGAGGTCATTGTCCTCAACCACCAATACTGTTCTGGAACGATCTTTGGACATGATACTCGAGATTGCTGGCGATTCGCGCGGATACTGACCCGTCGTTTTCAGTTATACTGTGAAAAGTTAACACCCATTTATGCCGGTCTGGCGGCAGGTTTGAGACATTGGACGTCCGGAGCGGGAAAACGACACGATGACCACGCTTTGCCGCGACTGCCTCGCTGTAAAGACAGAGGATTTTGACCGTTGCCCGGCTTGCGGGCGATTGCGGACCGTCAGCCACCCGGCGCTGTCTTCGCTGACGATTGCGCATGTCGATTGTGATGCCTTCTACGCGTCGGTCGAGAAACGCGACAATCCGGCCTTGCGGGACAAGCCCCTGATCGTCGGGGGCGGCACGAGAGGGGTCGTGACGACCTGCTGCTACATGGCGCGGCTCTACGGGGTGCGCTCGGCGATGCCGATGTTCAAGGCGCTGAAACTGTGCCCCGAGGCGGTCGTCGTGCCGCCGGATTTCAGGAAATACCACGAGGCCGGCCGCGCCATCCGTGCGCGGATGGATGCCCTGACGCCGCTGGTGCAACCGGTGTCCATCGACGAAGCCTATCTGGACCTTTCCGGCACCGAGCGATTGCACGGGGTGGTGCCCGCCGCCAGCCTCGCCCGGCTGGCGTTGGAAGTGGAGCAGCAGGTCGGCGTGACCGTCTCCATCGGCCTGTCGGCCAACAAGTTCCTCGCCAAGACGGCCAGCGAGCTCGACAAGCCGCGCGGCTTTGCCGTGCTGGCGCCCGAGGATGCGGAGGCCTTCCTGGCCGACAAGCCGGTCGGATTCCTGCACGGGGTCGGCCCGAAATTCGCCGAATCGCTGAACCGCGACGGATTCCATACGGTGGAAGATCTTCAGCGGGCGGAGCTCAAGGACCTGATCCGGGGCTATGGCGAGACCGGCGAGTGGCTGAAACGCTGCGCGCATGGCCGTGACAACCGGAAGGTCAATCCGCATGACGACCGCAAGTCGGTCTCCAGCGAGACCACCTTCTTCGAGGACACAAGCGACCTTGCCGTGCTCGAAGATCATCTCTGGCGCCTCAGCGTCAAGACCGCCGACCGGGCCAAGGCGGAGGGCGTCGTCGGGGTCGTGGTGACGCTGAAGCTAAAGACGTCGGACTTCAAACCGGTCACCCGGCGCCTCTCCCTGCACGCGCCGACGCAGCTGGCGCAGGAAGTGTTCCGCACCGCGCGGCCGCTGCTGGCGAAGGAGGCGACCGGGCGGGTGCGCTACCGGTTGATCGGCGTCGGCCTGTCGGGCCTGTCGGCCTACAAGGCGGACAGTGTCGACCTGATTGATCCGAAGGTTGCCAAACGCGCCGCCGCCGAACGCGCCTCCGACAAGGCCCGGGCGAAGTTTGGCCGGGACGCCGTGATGACGGGGCGCGCGGCGAAGATGGCGCGCAAGGATGAGGGCTGACTTGCGCGGCGGCGCAGGTTAGGAGGTTTCGGAAACCAGAACAGGGAGCCTGCCCATGTCCACCCCCGAAGCCAAGCTCGACGCCCTCGGCATTGTCCTGCCGGCGCCGATGAAACCCGTGGCGACCTATGTGCCGTTCGTGATCACCGGCAACCTGCTCTACGTCTCCGGACAGGTGAGCGCGACGGCGGAAGGCCGCATCCTCGGCCGTCTCGGCGATGACATGGAACTTTCCGCCGGCCAGCATGCCGCGCGCATCTGCGGCATCAACCTGATCGCCCAGTGCAAGTCGGCGGTGGGGGAACTCTCCCGTATCAAGCGCGTGGTGAAGCTCGGCGGATTCGTGAATGCGGCGCCGCACTTCGTCGATATTCCGCAAGTGGTGAACGGCTGCTCGGACCTGATGGTCGAAGTGTTCGGCGAGGCCGGCAAGCATGCGCGCTCGGCGGTCGCCTGCCCCACGCTCCCTCTCGGCGTCGCGGTCGAAGTGGACGGCGTGTTCGAGATCGGATAATCCCATGGCGGCGCCGTTCGATCTCAAGGCCTTCGCTTATGCCCATCGCGGACTCTGGCTGAAGGCGGGGCCGCCGGAAAATTCGCTGGCCGGATTCCGGGCGGCGGCGCAGGCGGGGCTGGGCACCGAGTTCGATCTGCGCCCGGCGGCCGACGGCACGGCCATGATTTTCCACGACTCCCTGCTCGACCGGATGACCGCCGCCAGCGGCGTGTTCGAATCGCTGGAGGCGGAAGCGCTCAAGTCCATCCCGCTGCAGGGCGGCGGCGAAGGGATTCCGACGTTCGATGACCTGCTCGGTTTCTGGCCGGCGGCGCTGCCTTTGCTGTGCGAACTGAAGATTGACGGGACGACCGATCCGGCCGCTTTCGCCCGCACGATTGCGGACCGTCTGGAAGACTGGCCGGGTCTTGCGGCGGCGATGAGCTTTTCGGAAGACGCGGTGCGCGCCCTGCCGGAGACGCTGATGCGCGGGCAGCTGGTGCTGCCAGCGGTGCAGGCCGGGGAGTCGCGGTTCCACGAGACCGTCGAGCGGGCGATCCGCGACGGCATCGACTATCTCGCGGTGCACCATACCGACACCGGACGGGCGGCTGCGGCGGCGGCCAAGGCGGACATCCCGTTCGTGGTGTGGACCGTGCGCAGCGAGGCCGAACTGGCAGCGGCGCGGCCTTACAATCCGGCAATCATCTTCGAGCATATCGACCCGGCGCTGGCGGCGCCCTAAGTTCCGGGAATGGACGCCTCCCATCCCCGGATCAGCCAGATCAACACGCTCGGCGCTGTGCAACCGGCGGCCTGGAACGCGGTCGCCAATCCGCCGGGGCTGCCTTACGATCCGTTCCTGACCTGGGAGTTTCTCGAGGCGATGGAGCGCTCGGGCGCCGCGACCGCGCGCACCGGCTGGCGGGCAAGCCATATCCTGGTGCACGACGCGGGCGGACGCCTGCGCGGCGCGATGCCGATGTGGTTCAAGAGCCATTCGCGCGGCGAGTTCGTGTTCGACCAGTCCTGGGCGGAGGCGTGGGAGCGGGCGGGCGGCGCCTATTATCCGAAGCTGCTGTCGGCCATTCCGTTCACGCCGGTGACCGGGCGGCGGCGCCTGGCGGCGCCGGGGCCTGACGCGGAGCTGTACAAGGCTGCGCTGCTGCAGGGCGCGTTCCAGGTGGCGATGGAGACGGATGTTTCGTCGCTGCACATCAACTTCATCGAAGAGGCAGAAGTCACGCCGCTCGAGGCGGCCGGGCTGCTGATCCGCACGGACCAGCAATTCCACTGGACGAATGCAGGGTACGGAACATTTGATGATTTCCTGGCCACGCTCTCCTCAGACAAGCGCAAGAATCTGCGCAAGGAGCGCGCCAGGGCGCAGGAGGGACTGACCTTCCGGCACATCACCGGCGGGGACATCACCGAAAGCCATCTCGACCGGTTCTATGACTTCTACATGGATACCGGCAGCCGCAAGTGGGGCTCGCCCTACCTGACACGCAAGAGCTTCTCGTTGCTCCGGGAACGGATGGCCAGAGACCTTCTGTTCGTGTTCGCCTATGACGGCGAGACGGCCATCGCCGGGGCGATGAACCTGATCGGTTCGGAGACGCTTTATGGCCGGTACTGGGGTTGCACCGATCCGCGCCCGATGCTGCATTTCGAGACCTGCTATTACCAGGCTATCGACTATGCCATCGCGCACGGCCTGAAGACCGTGGAAGCGGGCGCGCAAGGCGGCCATAAGCTGGCACGGGGCTACGCGCCGGTGCTGACCCACTCCGCCCACTGGATTTCCCATCCCGGATTCCGGGACGCCGTCGCTGACTACCTGACACGCGAACGCGCGGCGGTGGACGCCGATTTCGACTACCTCAAAGACCGTACGCCGTTTAAGAAGGGCGAATGAGCGGGGTTGGTGTCATCAGGCGGTGTGCCAGTGCGGAGGAAGCGGCGCTTGTCTGCGCGTTGCTGAACGACGCCGGCATTCCGGCGAGCCTTGAGAACTGGTACCATGCGATGATCGACTGGGGCGCGCTGCAGGCACTCGGCGGGGTCGGCGTGCTGGTACCTGCAAGCCGGCTTGCGGAGGCGCGCGAGGTGATCATCGCGTATGCGGAGAGCGCCGACGAGCGTCTGCGCGGTGATTTTCCGGATCTTGAGACAGCGCCGCTGAGACCGAAGCGCTCTCGCCAGTTTGTGCTGATCGTATACTATACCGGTCTGCTGCTGGTGCCTTTCATACTGCTTTTCATGCTGATTGAAGTGGTGACCGAGGTTCAGGCGATATCGGCGGGCGGCCCGTTCCGTTGGGAATTGGTGGGTGCGCACCTGGCGGATGCCCGCTGGGGATACCTTGTGGGCTATACCGGTTTCGTCGCCGTATACTTCCTTGTGCCTTTTCTGTTTTTTGTGTCCCTATCGCGCCGGTTCCTTGCCCGGCGCGCTGAAATGAAAGATGCTCCATGACCCTTCACGCCCCTTACGATGCTTCGAATATCTTCAACAAGATCCTGCGCGGCGAGATGCCGTGCGTGAAGGTGTTCGAAGATGAAGTGGCCCTGGCCTTGATGGATGTGTTTCCGCAGGTGGAGGGCCATACGCTGGTGATCCCCAAACAGGTCGAAGCGCGTAATTTCCTCGACATGCCGGAGGCGAAGCTGGGCGATTACATGCTCCGTGTGCAGAAGGTGACCCGCGCGGTTGAGGCCGGCCTGAAGCCGGACGGGATCCGGGTGATCCAGTTCAACGGCGCGCCGGCCGGGCAGACGGTCTATCATCTGCACTTCCACATCATGCCGATCTTCGACGGCGTGAAGCCGGGCGCGCATGCGAGCGGCGGCATGAAGAGCGCGGCCGATCTGGAGCCGGTTGCGGCGCGGATACGGGCGGGGTTTTGAGGCGGGCATTCTGCTCGCTACCCCATTCATAAACTTCAAATGCTTGCGTCATCCTCGATGCGCGCCAGCGCATCTGAGGGCCCAGCTTCTGCCATAGCTCCAATGCTGAGCCTCTCCTATTTCGCTCATCCCGGCGGAAGCCGGGATCCAGAAATTCGCGGGTCGGAACTGGATCCCGGCTTCCGCCGGGATGAGCGGCAGGAGGAGATGGCGAGATACAGAAAAGGGCAGAAGATGGGCCCGCAGACGGGCTTCGCCCGTCGAGGGTGACGATACAATGGAGACGTTTGGCGGGGGGGCGCCGGTACGCAACACGTCCGGCCGGAGCGGCGAGGCCGTCCGGTGGTGCGGTTTCGGGTTTCGGCAATCAGATCAACTCGAGTCGCAGAGGTGTGCCCAAGCCGCGGCGGCGTCGGTGTCGCTGCGGGTGAGGCAGGCGGTGAGCACGGGATCGGGCGCGGCGACCCGGAGGTCGGGCGGATGGCCGAAGGCCAGCGGGACGCGCCGGCGCGCGGCGAGTGCGGGATGGCGGCGCAGGAAGCGTTGGGCTTCGGCGTCCGGATCGCAGAGCGCCCGGCCAACAGAATTGAGGCGGCGGAGGAGCGAGAGCAGGTAGCGTTCGTCGGAGCTTTGGGACGGATCGGCTTCAGCTTTCGTCTGGCTACGGATGGTTTGAGGCGCGCCGGGTTTGCTTGCTCCGGGCAGCGCTTCCAGCATCCGGAAGGCGGAGATCATGTTTCCGTGACCGGAGGGCGCCTGAGGGGGCCGGCTTCGTTTTGAACCCGGCGCAGAGGACGCACGGCGGGCCCGCATGCCAAGCGCCGGCAGCTGGGCCGCGAGGGCGAGAATGACCCGCCGGGCGAGCGCCTCGGCGGGCACGATCATGGTCAGCAGGATGAGTTTCAGGAAGTCGCGCGTCAGCGTGGTGGCGGCGTGCAACCGGGTGCGCGCCCCGGCGGCGAGGTACATCGCCGCCCCGCGCGGCGTGGCGCGCAGAATCTCCGCGAACGGATCGTTGTTGGGGACCGGTTTCATGCGGGCCAGTATAAGGCCGCTTGGAGGGGGGGCGCGCAAGTTTTCCGGATTTTGTTGTAATACGTTGTTTTTATTGAGGGGTGGCTTGAGGAAAGTGTTGCGTAAGTCCGGTTTCGCTTGCCTCGCCCCACCCTAACCCTCCCCGGAACGGGGAGGGTTAGGGTGGGGCGAGGCCCTAAAGTCCCAGCTTGGCTTTCAGGATGTCGTTGACGGCCTGGGGGTTGGCTTTGCCGCCGGAGGCTTTCATCACCTGGCCGACGAACCAGCCGAGGGTCTGTGGCTTGTCTTTCACCTTGGCGACCTGTTCGGGGTTGGCGGCGATGATTTCGTCCACCACCTTTTCGATGGCGCCGGTGTCGGTGACCTGCTTGAGTCCGTGTTTCCCGACGATCGCGGCGGCCTCGCCCTCACCCGCGATCATCCGCACAAAGACGTCCTTGGCGATCTTGCCGCTGATCGTGTTGTCGGAGATCAGGGCGATCAGGCCGCCGAGCGCCGGTGCGGAGACCGGGCTTTGCGACAGTTCGAGGCCTTCCTTGTTGAGATAGCCGAACAGTTCCTGCGTCACCCAGTTGGCGGCGAGTTTGGCATCGCGGCCCTTGGCGACGTCTTCGAAGAAGAGGGCCTTATCGGCGTCCGAGGTGAGCACGCCCGCGTCATAGTGCGAGAGACCGTAATCCTTCTCGAAACGCGCGCGTTTCTGGTCGGGCAGTTCGGGCAGCGACTTGCGGATTTCCTCGATCCAGGCCTGCTCGAACTCGAGCGGCAGAAGGTCCGGGTCCGGAAAATAGCGGTAATCGTGCGCGTCTTCCTTGGAGCGCATGGAGCGGGTTTCGCCCTTCAGGGGATCGTAGAGGCGGGTTTCCTGATCGACCGTGCCGCCGGCCTCGAGAATCTCGATCTGGCGGCGGGCTTCGTATTCGATGGCTTGCTGGATGAAGCGGTAGGAGTTCATGTTCTTCAGCTCGCAGCGCGTGCCGAGGTGTTTGAAATCGCCGGTCTCGCGGAACTTCTCGTACTGGCCAGGGCGGCAGACCGAGACGTTCACGTCGGCGCGCAGGTTGCCCTTTTCCATGTCGCCGTCACAGGTGCCGAGGGCGATGACGATGGCGCGCAGCTTCTTGACATAGGCGGCGGCCTCGGCGGGCGAGCGGATATCCGGCTTGGAGACGATTTCCATCAGGGCGACGCCCGAGCGGTTGAGATCCACGTAGGTTGCGTTCGGGTCCATGTCGTGGATCGACTTGCCGGCGTCCTGTTCGAGATGCAGGCGCTCGATCCGGCAGGTGAAAGCATAGTCTTCCTTGCCGGGCACTTCGACGTCCACGTCGATCTCGCCTTCGCCGACGATGGGGTGGGCGAACTGGCTGATCTGGTAGCCTTGCGGGAGGTCGGGGTAGAAGTAGTTTTTCCGGTCGAAGCGGCTGTAGGTGTTGATCTGGGCCTTCAGGCCGAGGCCGGTGCGGATGGCCTGTTCGACGCAGAAGCGGTTGATCACCGGCAGCATGCCCGGCATGGCGGCGTCCACGAGGGAGACGTTGCAATTGGGGTCAGCGCCGAACGCGGTCGAGGCGCCGGAGAACAGCTTCGCGTTGGAGGCGACCTGGGCGTGGATTTCCAGACCCATGACGACTTCCCAGTCGCCGGTTTCGCCCTTGATGCGGAAGGGAGTGCGTTCGGTCATCGGCTCTCTCAATCATACCTGTTCGGAATCTGGTGTCTTCTATCCTCCAGCGGCCGCCCCTGTCGAGCCAAACCGGCACCGCGCTTTGTCACGGCCCCTGCTGCGGCGGCGCGGCTTTTCTTTCCCCCGGATCGGCGCAGAATAGGCCCGCAGTGCCAGGGAGTGCGGCGGCCATGTTGTTCAAGATGATCCTCGACGGCGCCAAGGAAGACGAACGCCCGATTGCGCGCGGATTCCTGAAACATCTGGTGGTGGGCATTGGGGCGGGGTTGGCGCTGGGCGGGGTGGTGCTGATCGGGCTGTTCGCGGTGTTCGCGAAGCTCGAACTTGACGTGCCGGTGATCTTCCTGGTGGCGGCGATGGCGCAGTTTGCGCCGATTGGCGGGCTGATCGGCGTGGGCATCCACCTGTCGCGAATCACCGACCGCTCGGCGCCGGAGGACGACAAGGACGATGAGGGCCCCGGCGGCGGCACCAAGGCGCCGGTGACCGAGGGGGCGCCTAGATCTTCCCTTCTTCCTTCGCCCGCCTGACGCGCTCGGCGCGGGCGGCCATCTTGTCCTTGAGCGGGGCATCGGGCGCCACGCGGACCGGTTTGTCCTCGCCGGAAGCGGCGGCGGGCGGCGGCGCGGGAGCCTCGTCCGGTTCCAGCTTGCCTTGCTCGATCAGCTTGCGGCGGCGGGCGGCGAGTTCGGCTTCGCGGGCGCTCATCGCCTTGGTGCGGCCGGAAAACAGCGCGGCGAGCTTGCCCTGCCCGGCCCCGCCGGGCGCCGGGCGTTCCGAGAGGTCGTTCTGGCGGTTCTTCAGGATCGTCGAAATGCGCCAGGCGACATAGGCGGCGACCGCAATCCCGACGGCGACCATGATGCGCATTTCCGGATCGAGGAGGCTGTAGCCGTATTGCGACAGGACCGCACCCATCAGGGCGAGGCCGAGGGCGGTGAGGACGGCGAACAGGACCAGGTAGCGCGTCATTGCGGAGTTTCCTTGGCGTCGGCGGACGGCGCCGCCTTCGGCGCGTAGGGGATGGCGTCGAGCTCGGCCTTCAGGCGGTCGTCGGCGCCGTCGATATCGAAGATGCCGGTGGCGGCAATCACGGCGCCGATGACGCCAATGCCGACGAGCAGCCCCAGCGGCACGAAGACCAGTTGCTCGCCCTGCGCCTCGTTGGTGTAGGTGAATTGCGGCATGAGATAGAGGCCGATCGCCAAGACGATCAGGCCCACTCCGAATCCAATGCGTATCCAACGGCTCATGGGACGGAAAACTAACATCAGTTCAGGCGGCTGGCTACGAATAGCAGTCAGTTCCGCGGAAAGAGTGTACTCCCGCTTTCCGGCCTCGGTGCTGCGCGTCTTTGAAGATCTTCGATCTCGAGTATGCGCACCGCATCATCGAAAAAGTGCACAAGTTCCTCGTGGCCTTCAAATCCTTCGCAACCTGTATTCCAATGAATGCGACGGCGATTTGATCTCCAGGCAACTTCCATCACAAGGTGGGAGCTGTCTGTTCTGCACTGCGCTCCCGGACTGCCCATCGCATAGTCCCCCTCGAATTTTTCCAATCCCGCAGCAACCAAAGCGTTGTATAGTTCGAGCTGCGGAACAATTGAGCCTGACCCAAATATTCCATCTTCGATCAAAAGCTTTGCGGGCTCAGGCGTTTCTCCTTCATGTGCAAATCTGGGTGGAGTACCGCTGCTTCGATAGATTCTCAGACCATCAAAGAACACCGTTACATTGGCAGGAACGCAGGCACCAAAACACGCCCCATAAGTAAGACTGATGAAGTGCTCGGAATGCTGCGGCGGCTCTACAAATTCACTATGGGCGCAACTGCTCGCTGCCATACAAAAAGCAGCGGCTAAAACCCTGGAGAAATGCATTTGCGTCAGCCTCCAACCTGAAGCTGAATTACCACCACTTCTCCGGCTTGGCCACAAAGCCCGCTGCATCTTCCAGCGCGCCGCCGACGCGGAAGCAGGCGGCTTCGTCGAGCGCCTTGCCGATCACCTGCAGGCCGAGCGGCAGGCCGCTGGCGGAGAGGCCGGCGGGGACCGCGATGCCGGGCAGGCCCGCGAGGTTCGCGGTGACGGTGAACACGTCGTTGAGGTACATCTCGACCGGATCGCCGGACTTTTCGCCGAAGGCGAAGGCGGGCGACGGACAGGCGGGCGTGAGGATCGCGTCGCACGTCTCGAAGGCGGAGACGAAGTCCTGGAAGATCTTGGTGCGGACTTTCTGGGCGCGCAGGTAATAGGCATCGTAATAGCCGGACGAGAGCACATAGGTGCCGATCATCAGGCGGCGCTGGACTTCCTTGCCGAAGCCGGAGGCGCGGGTGCCTTCATAGGTCTGCGTCAGGTTGTTTCCCTCGACGCGGGCGCCGTAGCGCATGCCGTCATATCGGGCGAGGTTTGACGAGGCTTCGGCGGGCGCAACGATGTAGTAGGCCGGGAGGGCATACTTCGTGTGCGGAAGAGAAATGTCGATGATCTCGGCGCCGGCTTCCTTCAGCCATTTGATGCCCTGCTGCCAGAGGGCGTCGATCTCGTCAGAGAGGCCGTCGATACGGTATTCCTTCGGGATGCCGATCTTCATGCCCTTGACGCCCTTGCGGACATCCCCCCGCCAGTTCGGCGTCTTGATGTTCAGGGAGGTGGAGTCCTTCGGGTCGTGGCTGCACATCACTTCGAGCAGGATGGCCGAGTCTTCGACCGTCCTGGCGATCGGGCCGGCCTGGTCGAGCGAGGAAGCGAAGGCCACCATGCCGTACCGGCTGGCGCGGCCATAGGTGGGCTTGATGCCGACTGTGCCGGTGAAGGACGCGGGCTGGCGGATCGAGCCGCCGGTGTCGGACGCCGTGGCGGCGAGGCAAAGGTTGGCGGCGACGGACGAGGCCGAACCGCCCGACGAGCCGCCGGGGGTGAGGCCTTGATTGTCGCCCTTGCGGCGCCAGGGGTTGATGACGTTGCCGAAATGCGAGGTCTCGTTGGACGAGCCCATGGCGAATTCGTCCATGTTGAGCTTGCCGAGCATGACCGCGCCCTCGTCCCAGAGGTTCTGGGTGACAGTGGACTCATAGGTCGGCGTGAACTCGCCGAGGATGCCGCTGCACGCGGTCGTGCGCACGCCCTTGGTGCAATAGAGGTCCTTGATGCCGAGCGGCGCGCCGTCCAGCCTGCCGGCCTTGCCCTTGGCGCGGCGGGCATCGGACGCCCTGGCCATCTCCAGCGCCTTTTCAGGCGTTTCGACGACAAAGGCGTTCAGCACGCGCGCCTTCCGGATGGCCGCGTTGAAGGCTTCGGTCAGCTCGACCGAGGAAAACTGCTTCGATTTCAACCCGTCCAGCGCGGCAGCGAGAGTCAGGGTGGTGAGATCGGTCATGGGATATCCCTATCGTGGAAGTCGCCTGCTAGCCGCCCTGCCGCAAAAGTTCAAGTTTCTGTGAGCCTGTTGCGGCAAAGGCGAAGGGCGCGCATTGTGGTAGAAGGACATTCGCTCCGATCAAGAGGATTTGCCATGAAACACATCATCCTGACCGTTCTGGCCGCAACGGCCCTCGGGGCCTGTGCATCCGCGCCCGGCGAACCCGCCGAGAAGGGCATCGCGAAGTATGCCGGCGACGCGCGCCTCGGCGAGAAGACCAACAAGATCTGCTTTGCCTCCAGCATCGACGGCTTCAGCATGAATGACCGCGACACGGTGCTGCTGCATGACGGCAAGAAACGCTACATGGTGGAAGTCACCGGCACCTGTTTCGACCTCGAAAACGCCGAGTCGATCGGGCTCGACAGCCCGACCAGCTGCCTGACGCCGGGCGACTCGATCATCGTCGCGGAAACCTTCGGCGAAACTTTCGGCTCGCGGCGCTGCATGATCCGCGAGATTTACGAATGGGATCCGAAAGCCAGCGAGCCTGAGGAAAAAGCCGAAGAAAATCCCGGCTGACCCGGCTGGCGCGCGCCCCGGCGCGTGCTAGACACACGCCATGCTTGCACCAGACGAAAGGGGCCGCGCCGAGGTTCGCACCTCGCCCCTGCATGGACGCGGATTGTTTGCCGCCAGCCGGATTCAGAAGGGCGCCGAAATCGGCGTCTTTCCCTTGCTCATCCTCAGCCATGCCGACACGGAAACGTTGAAATCGACCCGGCTGTATCACTATGTCTTCTATGTCGATGAGCGGCCCGACGGCGCGATTCGCGCGGCTGTGGCCTTCGGGGACATCTCGATGTGCAATCACAGCCCCGACGCCAATGCCGAGTTTGAGGTTGACGCCGACGCGCAAACCGTGACCCTGACCGCATCGGCCGACTTGGCAGCCGGCACCGAGATTCTGATCGACTATCAGGACTTTGCCGAAGAAGCGCTTTGAGCCGGCGCCGCGTTTTATCCCACATATGCCGGCTTCCGGAATTTGCGGGATAATTCCACATAATACAGAGCCCAAAGGGCACCGAACGGGAGAGAACGACATGACCAACACGGTTCCAAAAACCGCGCTTCAGCTGCGCAGTCTTGCGAAGGCGAGCGGCGAGCTCGAACTGTCGCTTGCAGAAGTCCTGGTGCCGGAACCCGGCCCGGACGACGTTCTGATCCGGGTCGAGGCGACGCCGATCAACCCGTCGGACCTCGGCCTGCTGGTCGGCGGGGCTGACATGAGCACGGCGAAAGCCTCCGGCACGAAGGATCAGCCGGTTGTCACCGCCAGCATCCCTGCCCCGGCCCTGCGGGCCATGGTGGCGCGGCTCGACCAGTCGATGCCGGTGGGCAATGAAGGCGCCGGCGTCGTGGTCAAGGCGGGCAGCTCGCCGGCCGCGCAGGCCCTGCTGGGCAAGATGGTCGCCGGTCTCGGCGGCGAGATGTACTCGCAATACCGGATGCTCAACGTCGCCCAGTGCCTGCCGCTGCCGGATGGCACCTCGGCCAAGGATGGTGCGTCCTGCTTCGTGAACCCGCTGACCGCGCTTTCCTTCGTCGAAACGATGAAGATGCAGGGCCGCACCGGCATCGTGCACACCGCCGCTGCGTCGAACCTCGGCCAGATGCTCGTGAAGATCTGCCAGAAGGACAACGTCCCGCTGGTCAACATCGTGCGCAAGAAAGAACAGGCCGATATCCTGAAGGGCCTCGGCGCGAAATACATCGTCGACTCGACGTCGCCGACCTTCATGGAAGACCTGATCACCGCGCTCGCGGAAACCAGAACGACGCTCGGCTTCGACGCCATCGGCGGCGGCCCGCTGGCCGGCCAGATCCTGGTCGCGATGGAAGCGGCGGCGAGCCGGAACATGAAGGAATTCAGCCGGTATGGCTCCGGCCAGGAAACGCAAGTTTACATCTACGGCCGGCTCGACATGTCGCAGACGCTGGTGCCGCCGGGCGTGGGTTTTGCGTGGAACCTCGGCGGTTACCTGCTGACCCCATTCCTGCAGAAAGCCGGCCCGGAGGTGCGTGCCCGCATGCGCCAGCGCGTGGTGGACGAACTGACGACGACGTTTGCCAGCCACTACACGGCCGAGATCTCGCTCACCGAGGCGCTCGATCTGAAAACGCTGCAGGCCTATAACGCGAAGGCGACGGGCACGAAGTACCTGATCAATCCGAACAAGTAGGTTCAGAAGGCCCCCTCCGTCTCTCGCCTCTGGCGCGAGCCACCTCCCCCGCTTCGCAGGGGAGGACAAGTGGGATGGGGCCGGCCGCCACTTCATCCTCCCCTGCGTAGCGGGGGAGGTGTCAGGCCGCGAAGCGGACTGACGGAGGGGGCTTCCTCACGCACCGCAGATCAGCGCTTCAGATGTTCCATGCCCTTGAGGTCGCCCGGTTTTGCGACGGGTGCGCCGAGTTTCGGCTTGACCTTGTCCGCTTTCGGTTTGCGGACTTCCTTGTTGGATTTCTTCTGACCTTTGGCCATTGGTTCAAACCTTCAGCGAACAGGACCGGAATAGGTCCTGGGTTCTGAGGTAAGATGTTTCGGGAACAAATGTAAGGGCGGCCGGGGCCGACTATTCGACCGCCTTGGGCACGACGAAGAAGCCGTGATCGGTGCGCGGGGCGTTGGCGAGGACCTGGTCCCGGATATTGCCGTCGGTGACCACGTCGGCGCGCATCGGCAGTTTCGTCTCGACCACGGAGGTGAGCGGCTCGACACCTTCGACATCCACCTCGTTGAGCTGGTCGATCCAGCCGAGGATGCCGTTCAGTTCACCGGCGAGTTCGTCCAGGCGGTCTTCCGGCACCGCGATGCGGGACAGGCGGGCAACTTTGCGGACGTCGTCGCGGGTAACGCTCATGGGGCGGCTCCTGATGGGAACAGCCCGATTACGCCATAGGCAAAGCCGCTTCAAGGCGGTATGTGCCCTGCGATGCCCGTTGTTGACCTGTTCGACCTGCCTGCGAAGGGCGTATTGATCGGCCTCGATCCGGGCACGAAGACGCTGGGCGTGGCGGCGACCGACCTGAGCCGCATCCTCGCGAGCCCAGTGGAGACGATCCCGAAGCCGAAGCTCGCCCCGGCGCTGGCCCGCTTCTTCGAGATCTATGATGACCGCAATGGCGCGGGGCTTGTCGTCGGCCTGCCGCTCAACACCGATGGCAGCCAGGGTCCGCGCGTCCAGTCGGTCCGCACGCTGGTCTCGAACCTACTCAAAGTGCGCGACATTCCGGTCGCCTATCAGGACGAGCGCTACACCACGGTGGAGGCCGACGAGATCGTCCGCGAACTTTCGTTCACGGAGCAACGCCGGTCAGACCGGATCGATGCCATGGCGGCGGCGATGATCCTGCGCTCGGCGCTTAAGCGGCTCGAGGCGCGGACTTGAGCGCCTTCCTGATCGCCCTCGTGCCGGTCATCCTGATCGTGGTGCTGGGGCAGTTCCTGGCGCGGCGGGGCATGATCACCGGCGATGCGTTCCGCGCGCTCGACCGGCTGTCCTTCCTTGTGCTGCTGCCGGCGCTGATCGTGCGCGCGCTGGCGAATGCCAGGTTTGACGAAGCCCCGTGGCTGATGCTCGCTGCCCTGCTGCTGGCGCAGATCGTGATGGCCCTGGTCGGCCTGACCGCGCGCGGATGGCCCGGCATCGAGCGGCCGGCGGTGGGGACGATCATCCAGTCGAACGTGCGCTGGAACACGATCATCGCTCTGTCGCTCGGGGGACTCCTGTTCGGAAACGAAGGCATCGCGCTCGTCAGCCTTGCGGCGGCCGCGTTGATCCCGATGGCGAACGTGATTTCGGTCTATGCCCTGGTCAGTCATGCCGACCATCCGCCGGGCACCAGGCCGCGCCCCTTGCTGGCCCTGCTGCGCAATCCGCTGGTGATTGCCTGCGGGATCGGCATTGCGCTGGCGAGCTTCCATGTGAAGCTGCCGGTGATCGCCGACGAGACGCTGAAGATGCTGGCGAACGCGGCCATCGCGGCGGGCCTGCTGAGCGCCGGCGCGGGGGTGGACCTTGGCGCGCTCAAACGGTCCGGCCTGCGCACGTTCTTCTGGTCGGGCGTCCGCCTCGTCGGCATGCCGCTCGTGACGCTGGGGATCGGCCTTGCCTTTGGCGTTTCAGGCTTGCCTCTGGCGATCGCGCTGCTTTGCGCGGCCACCTCGACCGCACCGAATTCCTATGTGCTCGCCCGCGAACTGGGCGGCGACGCGGCGCTGGCCGCCAACCTGATCGCCGTGCAGACGCTGAGCGCGGCGGTGACCCTGCCGCTGGTGTGGGGGCTGATCCTGTGGCTGGGGGCGGCTTAGCTTTTTGGCGCTCGCGCTTTTCGTGACATCTCCGCTCCAGCGTCACCCCCAGATGGCCTTCGGCCATCCGGGGGTGACGCTGGGATGGAGGGGTTTGCGAAGCTGGGCTTGCCCCCCACCAGAATCGCGCCTAAACCGCCGCAAATCGAAGGGGCCTTCATGGCAGAGGCGCAAGCAGACTACACCTTCCGGCACGACCACCTGCTCGGAATCGAAGGCCTTCACCCCCTTGATATTGCTCATATTCTTGACCTGGCGGACACCTACGCCGAGATCACCCGCGCGAACCGGCGGCCGGAGCCGGTGCTGACCGGCAAGACGGTGGTGAACCTCTTCTTCGAGAACTCCACCCGCACGCTTTCGAGCTTCGAGATTGCGGCCCGCCGCCTCGGCGCGGATGTCGTGTCGATGCCGGTGGGCAATTCAAGCGTCAAGAAGGGCGAGACCCTGATCGACACGGCGATGACGCTGAACGCCATGAAACCGGACGCGCTGGTGATCCGCCACTCGGCTTCCGGCGGGGCGAAACTCTTGTCGCGCAAGGTAGACTGCGCGGTGATCAATGCCGGGGACGGCACACATGAACACCCGACGCAGGCCCTGCTGGACCTGCTCACCATCCGCCGCGTGAAGGGCCGCATCGAAGGCCTGAAGGTCGTCATCTGCGGCGACATTGCCCATAGCCGCGTTGCGCGCTCCACCACGATGGCGCTGCACCTGATGGGCGCGCGGGTGCATCTGTGCGGGCCGCGCACGCTGATCCCTCCGGGTACGGACACCTGGGGCGCGGAAAGTGCGGGTACGGATTTTGACCGCGCCCTGCCCGGCGCCGACGTGGTGATGATGCTGCGCCTGCAGCTGGAGCGGATGAATGGCAGCTTCCTGCCGAGCCAGCGCGAATATTTCCGCTATTTCGGGCTGACCGGCGACCGGCTTGCGCTCGCCAAACCAGACGCCATCGTCATGCACCCCGGCCCGATGAACCGGGGCGTCGAGATCGAAAGCTCCATCGCCGACGGCGAACGCTCGGTCATCACCCAGCAGGTGGAGATGGGGGTCGCCGTGCGCGAGGCCGTGTTGCACCTTCTCGCAGGAGGCCGCGCATGAGCCTCGAAATCATCAACGCCTGCCTGCTGGATCCGGCCACCGGCACGGACGCGCCCGGCGGCCTGTTCATCGACAAGGGTGTCATCAAGGAGTTCCGTACAGGGACGGGTGTATCCTTCAAGGACGCGAAGGAGACGATTGACGCGGGCGGGCTTTGCCTTGCCCCCGGCCTGATCGACCTGCGCGCCAAGACCGGCGAGCCGGGTGAGGAGCACAAGGAAACGCTGGCCACGGCCTCGCGCGCGGCGCTCTCCGGCGGGATCACCAGCCTTGTCGTGATGCCGGACACGCGCCCGGTCATCGACGATGTGGCGCTGGTGCAGTTCATTGCCGAGCGCGGCCGCGAGACGGCGTTTGCGCGGGTTTATCCCGCCGGCGGCCTGACGGTCGGCCTGGCGGGCGAGGCGATGTCCGAGATCGGATTGATGGCCGAAGCCGGCGCCGTGCTGTTCACCAATGGCGATTGGCCGGTAGCGAGCGCGCAGGTAATGAAGCGCGCGATGACTTATGCGGCGAGCCGCGGCGTCCTCGTCATGTCGCGCCCGGACGACCGCACGCTGGCCGGCGGCGGCGTGATGAACGCGGGCGAGTTTGCCGCGCGCAACGGTCTTTCGGGCATTCCCCTTGAAGCCGAATGGCTGGGCGCGGCGCGGGACGTCGTCCTGGCGGAGCAGACGGGCTGCGCACTGATCCTCGACCAGGTCACCTCGCAGCGCACGCTGGACATCGTGGACATCGCGCGCGGGCGCGGCGCGAAAGTGTTCACCACGGCGGCCGCGCACGCGCTGTTCTTCAACGAGCTCGATGTCGGGGACTATCTGACCTATTGCAAGGTGAACCCTCCCTTCCGCGCCGAACAGGCCCGCAAGACGCTGATCGCCGCGCTGAAGGAAGGCGCCATCGACGCGGTCGTCTCGGCGCACGATCCTCAGCCCCCGGAGGAAAAACGCCTGCCGTTCGGCGAGGCCGCGTTCGGCGCGGCGGGGCTGGAAACCGTGCTGCCGTGCCTGATGACACTGGTGCAGGAAGGCGAACTCAGCCTGCTGGAAGCGCTCGCGCCGGTGACCATCGGCCCGGCCTCGATCCTCGGCCTGCCGCAAGGGCGCCTCGCCCGGGGCGCGCCGGCCGACCTGATCCTGTTCGATCCCGCCAAACCCTGGCTGTGTGACCGCGACCACCTGCTCTCGCGCTCGAAGAACTCGCCGTTCGACGGGCGCAGACTGCAGGGCCGCGTGATGCGGACGTTCGTGGGCGGCAGGACGGTGTTTGAGCGGTAGGCGAGTCCAAATGTCGGAGTTCAAGAAGTTTCATGTAGACATGCTCGCATCGGCGTTTGTTCTTATTGCAACGGGCTCTTGCACGAGTAGCCGCGCCAGTATCTCGTCTTCGCCTGAACTCCAAACTGCGGAGACTGCCAAGATAGACCAAGAGCTCGTCGACGCGGCACTGCCCTTTGGAATGGGTTGGTCGACCTCTGACGAGAACAACGAAAAGCTGGCCAAATTTCGCGTCGAAAGCTGCAAACAGAGTTTCGATTTTCAAGCCGAATACTTTGGCGAGACCGACGAGACAAAGTTCATAGAAGAGTGCATGAGTGAACGGTCGCCCCGTGTCTTCATTTCGGAACATGTCCACGAATATTTCCGGGACGGCTCCACCAGTGTTTTCCTAAATGAACACTCCACTCCGGTTGTGTACGAATATTCATACCTTCACGAAATTTTGGGAACTCCGGATCCGGACCTGGCCATACAACGCAAGCAGAAAGCCGCGGCGATTCGACAAGCCTTAACGTCGCTGTATGGACAGCCGACCCATACCGGGCACTTCGATCAATCCACTCGCTCCGGCTTTGTGCGCGACACTGACGACAATGCGCCATGCCAGCTTTGGAATCTGGACGATATCGACGTCTTGCTGTGTTCTGAACGCGTCATCCTGATTGATGGGCTCGAAATGTCTTTGAGCTATGTCCACCGGGCAAGGTTTGGAGACGAGTAAGTCAGACTTCGTAGCCATTTGACGGGCGCAGATTGAAAGGCCGCGTGATGCGGACGGCGGGATTTCATCCCGCCCTACAAAGCGGCGCTGAATTGTAGTACAGTCTGCGCTCAACTGAGGTGACGGAACATGCCATCAGCCAGAATGAGTTCCGAAGGCAAGATCACGATACCAGAATCTGTGCGTGAGGCATTGGGCATTCGCGCCGGCGACCGTATCGACTTTGTGCGGATGCCGGACGGTTCGGTCGTGATTTATGCCGCCACGAAGTCGCTCATGCGACTAAAGGGGATTGTTCCCGCTGTCGATGCAGCTGTTTCGCTTGAAAGCATGGATGCTGCGATAGGCGAGCAATTCGGCGAAGACTGACGGAGGGGGCTCTTGCCCCAACTCCCCTGCCCCCCTAAACCTTGGCGCAACAGGGGCTGCCGAGGAACACCGCACATGCCGGAATGGGCACTCTACGCTTTGGCATCGACCGTGGGCTATCTGGCCGGGTCGATCCCGTTCGGGCTGGTCATTACCAAGGCGGCCGGGCTGGGGGACATCCGAGCCATCGGGTCCGGCAATATCGGCGCGACCAATGTGCTGCGCACCGGTCGCAAGGATCTGGCGCTGGCCACCTTCCTGCTCGACAGCCTGAAGGCCGGCCTTGCGGCGCTCGCATTCACCTATATCGGCGGGCCAGATAGCGGAAGAGAAGCGGGATTCATCGCGGGCGCGTCGGCGTTCATCGGGCATTGCTATCCGGTCTGGCTGAACTTCAAGGGCGGCAAGGGTATCGCGACCTATGCCGGGCTGCTTGTGTTCGTGACGCCGCTGAAGGGCCTCGTGATCGCCGCGCCGATCTGGCTCGGCCTGTTTGCGCTGACGCGTATCTCTTCGCTCGCGGCGCTGGTGGCGGCAGCGGCCGTGCCGCCCGGGACGTACCTGATGGGCGAGCGCAATCCGGTCACCCTGGCGGGTCTCACGCTGCTGTCGGTCCTCGTGTTCTGGACGCACCGGGCCAATATTGGCCGCCTGCTGAAAGGCACCGAGCCGCGCTTCGGCGCGCCGAAAGCCAAGCCGGAGGAATGAGCCTGCGCCGGCTCAGCGATGCTGAACGCCGCGACTGGGTGCGCCTTGTCCGCACACCGAATATCGGTCCCCTGACTTTCGCGCGCCTGATCGAGCGGTTCGGCAATGCGACGCACGCGCTGGCCGCCCTGCCGGAGATCGCCAGCCATGTTACCAAGGGGCGCCGGATCGAGCTGGCGCCGGTCTCCGCGGTCGAGGACGAGATCGCCGCCACCCAGCGCTGCGGCGCGCGGATCATCGCCAGCTGCGAGCCGGAATTCCCCAAACTCCTCGTCTCCCTTGATCCGCCGCCGCCGCTGCTCACCGTGCAGGGCGACCTCGCGCTCGGGGTCGTTGAAATCCGGCCGGATGGCCGGCGAGCAGGGCCGCGAGGTGATGGCGGTGCCCGGTCCGCCGCTGGGTCCGCGCGCGTCGGCACCAATGGCCTCCTCCGGCAAGGCGCCATCCTGGTCCGCCACGCCGCAGACGTGCTGGACGTCCTCACCGGATTGCCGCCGCTGCATGTGGCAGCGCCGCCGCCTGCCTTCACGCCGGAATTCCTGGATGGGCCGCTGCCGGAAGGCCAGCTCGCCCGGGTGCGCCAGGCGCTCAGCCCGCATCCGATGCCGTTCGACGAGATTGCGCCGGTGTCCGGCCTGAATGCCGCACAGTGCAGCGCGGGGCTGATGGAGCTGGAACAGGCCGGTGAGGCGCTGACCTATCCAGACGGCCCGGTCGCCCGCGCTGTCTAGAGTATCCGGGGCTCCAGTTTGTGGCCTGGGTGCACCGGCGTTCCGGCCAAAAGCAGGCCCCGGCTGCGCGATGGCTGGACGGCTCGCCGGTTCGACTCTAAGCCTCTGCAAACGCCGCACGGTCCTGCAGGGGAAGGCAGGCCGCGCCCAACGACGGCAGAGTGAGGGTCGAACTTTTGGCAATGTGGTCCCAATACGCCCTGCTCGCCGGATTTTCGGCCGTGCTGCCGCTTGCCGCGCAGGCCCAGGACGCAGGCCCGGCCGATGCGGCAGCGACATCCGAAGCCCCCGATGAGCGGGTGATTCTCGAAGCCGACACGGTTTATGAAATCCAGGAAGAAAACAGCATTGTCGCCGAGGGCAATGTCGAGGCGCTGTACCAGGGCCGGACCCTGCGCGCCGACCGCCTCGTCTACAACCGCACCACAGAGAAAGTGCGGGCTAACGGCAATGTCATCATCATAGACACGGACGGCTCGCAGCAGTTCGCCGACGAGCTCGAAGTCGGCTCGAACCTGGCGGACGGATATGCCATCGGCTTCTCGGCGCGGCTGGCCCAGGGGGCGAGCCTCGCCGCCAATTCCGCGATCCGCCGTCCGGACGGCATCAACGCGCTCGACCAGGTCGTCTACACGTCCTGCGAAGTCTGCGAGGAGCACAAGACGCCCACATGGTCGATCCGCGCCCGCCGTGCGGTACTCGACCAGCAGAGCCAGATGATTTCCTACCGCGACGCGGTGGTCGAGATTGCCGGCATACCGGTGTTCTACCTGCCCTACCTTGCGCACCCGGATCCGAACTCGGACCGGCGCTCAGGCCTGCTGATCCCGAATGCCGGCGTGTCGTCCAAGCTCGGAACCTTCTACAAGCAACCCTACTACTGGGCGATCTCGGACTCCTCGGATCTCACCCTCGCGCCGTTGCTGTCCGAAAACGTGAACCCGCTGCTGAACCTCGAATATCGCAAGCGTTTCTATTCGGGCGCGATGAAGATCAAGGCCAGTTTCACCAGCGAAGCCGACTTCGACAGCGACGGCGAGACGTTTGGCGAGGAATCGTTCCGCGGGCATATATACGCCAACGGAGCTTTCGCCCTGAACCCCGAATGGCTTTGGGGCTTCGCGATCGAGAGCCAGACCGATGACCTGTACGATCGGCGCTATGACATCGACGGCCAGAACGACAAGCGCGGCCTGTATTCCAACCAGCCGCGCCGCCTGCTGTCGCAGCTGTTCGCCGTCGGTCAGGGCGACGACTATTATGCCGATGTCGCGGTCCTGAATTCGCAAGGCCTGCGCGGTGTGGACGATGCGAGCCGGCTGCCGCTGGTTGCGCCGCTGCTGTATGCCGAGAAGAACTGGGATCTCGGCAACTACGGCTTTGCCCGCGCCGAAGTGTCGTCGGCCGTGCTGACCCGCGATGTCGGCGCCGACAGCCAGCGCGTCAGTGCAGGCGCAGAATGGCGTGACTTCAACCTGCTGCCGGGCGGGCTGACGTTCGAGCCGTTTGCCGAAGTGCGCGCCGATTATTACGCCCTTGATGAAGCGGTCAGCGGCAAGGCCGATGTGTCCCGCGCTGTCGGCAATGCCGGCGCCAAGCTGGCCTATCCCATGGTGCGCCCCGGCAAGTCGGTCGATCTGATGATCGAACCGGCGGTGATGGCGGCCTGGGGTTTCTCGAACGCCAATGATCCGGCCATCCCGGTCGAAGACAGCCAGCTGTATGAATTTGACGAATCGAACCTGTTCAAAGCCAACGGCTTCGATAATTTCGATCTCTACGAAGGCGACGGCAAGCTCAGCGCGGGCCTGACCGCGCGGGCCATCTGGAAGAACGGGGTCGAGCTGAGCACCACGGTGGGCCGGCGCTGGCGCTCGCGCTCGGACGCGACGTTCGATGTCGCCTCGAACCTTGACGGCACCTCCTCGGACTGGGTCGTGGCCTCGTCGCTCAATCTCGGGCCTGCCCTGCAGATGTCGAGCCGGATGCGGCTGGACGACGAGGAGTACTCGCTCAACCGGCTCGACCTGCGCTTGTCCACCTCGTTCGACCGGTTCCGCGCCGTGGCGCAGTATTACAAGATCGACGAGCGGATCAGCCCGTCCGGTGTTCCGGACGAAGGGGTCTACCTGCAGGGCGAAGTGCAGATCACCAAGCAGTATTCGGTCATCTTCGGCCAACTGCGCGACATTACCGATGATATCGACGCCAACCAGGAAATCGGCCTCGCCTATTCCGACGATTGTTCGCGCTTCGAGCTGGTTTACAGCCGCAACGAGCTGACAGACCGCACCCTGGGCCCGTCCGAGAACTTCCAGTTCCGTTTCACCTTGAAATCACTGGGCAACTTCGGTTCCAGCAATTTCGACTGAGGCGAGCCGGTTCCGGCCTGAAAATGGCTACAAATCATGGGTTACTGTGCTGCTGCGTTGCGCAGAAGGCGGGGATTTGTATGGTCTCCCCAAAGCAGATACAGGGTTCCGCCAGGCGGATATCCACGGAGGTTCGGAATGGTGCGTGCAGTCCTGATGGCGGCCCTTGTGGCGATGAGCGCCCCTGTTGCCATGGCTCAGGCGGCGGAAGAAAACCGCCTCCAGCTCGAAGGCATCGCGGCCATCGTGAACGACAAGCCGATTTCCTATTCGGACGTCCGCCAGCGCGCCCGCCTGCTGATGCTGACCCTCGGCCGGCAGCAGCCTAGCGCCGAACAGCTGCAACAGATCACCGGCCAGGCGCTTGAACAGCTGATCGACGAGCGCCTCCAGCTCGACCGCGTGGCCGAATTCGAGGTTGAAGTGGATCGCCGCGACATCGACGCAGAAATGAGCGACATGGCTGCCGAGGGCGGAATCGGCGCCGATGGCCTGCGCCAGCAATTGCTGGCTGCCGGGGTCAATCCGCTGAGCCTCGAAGAACAGATCCGCGCCGACATCGCCTGGAACCGCCTGATGAGCGGTCTCTACGGCTCGCGGATCCGCGTTTCGGAAAGCCAGGTCGAAGACCAGCTCGAACGCCTGCGCACCGCATCGAAGAAGACCCAGTTCCGGGTCAGCGAGATTTTCCTCTACGCGCCGGACGCCGAAACCCGGGCCGAAGCCCTGAAAGCCGCCGGTTCGATCGTGCAGCAATTGCAGCAAGGTGCAGACTTCCGCGTCGCGGCCCAGCGTATCTCCTCCGCGCCGACCGCCGCCACCGGCGGGGACATGGGATGGGTGACCGCCGAAGACCTCCCGCCGGCCCTGTCTTCAGCGGTCGCCGAATCCACCGCGCCCGCCCTGCTGCCGCCGATCGAAACCGAATCGGGCATCTACATTCTTTCGGTCGTCGCCAAGCGCGAGCCCAGCCAGCCGACCACCAGGGTTGACCTCAAGCGCCTGATCGCCACCGACGGGCAGGAAGCGACGATCCTGGAAGCCATGACCCGGATCAAGTCGTGCAACGACGTGCAGTCCGTCGCCAACTCCAAGACCGAGCTGCGCGCGCAGGACCTGCCCGACATCGACGTCGAGGAACTTGGCCCGGAAGGCCGCACGCTGGTGCTGGCCACAGACGTCGGCTCGCCGACCGAAGTGTTTGCGGTCGGCAGCGGCCTGGCGGTCATGTACGTCTGCAGCCGCGAGGACGGCGCCGAGGCCCTGCCGTCCAAGGAAGACCTCAAGAACTCGATCAAGTCGCGCGAGCTGAGCATGATCTCGGACCGCGAACTGCGCAATTCGCGCCGCGACGCGACCATCATCTACCGCTGACGGGCGAAATCGCGCTTGCCTGACGTGGCAATTGGCGCGACATCGCCGGCGTGAGCAAACGCATGCCTCTTCCCCTGGCCCTGACGATGGGCGACCCGGCCGGCTGCGGACCGTCCATTTCCGGCGCGGCCTGGCAGGCCCTGCGCGCCGAGACCGCCGCCGCCTTCTACCTGATTGGCGCACCGGAACTGGTTCGCGGCGCGCCCGTTCAGGTGATCGCCTCGCCCGCTGAGGCGCTGGACGTGTTCCCTTCCGCCTTGCCGGTTCTCGCCCTGCCTGGCGTTCCGGCGATCGCGCCGGGCGCGCCGGACGCAGCCGCTGCCCCCGCCATCATCCGCGCCATCGAACTGGCGGTCGCCGACGCGCTGGCCGGGCGCGCCTCGGGCGTGGTGACCAATCCGATCAACAAGGCATTACTGTATGCCAGCGGCTTCAAGTTTCCGGGGCATACGGAGTTTGTGGCGCATCTGTGCGAGGCCGCCGGCCGCGCCGCCAGCCCCGTGATGATGCTGACCGGCGGCGGACTGCGGGTCGCGCTCGCCACCATCCACATGCCCTATGCGGCGGTGCCGGCGGCGCTCGGCGATGGCCGTCTCGAGCGCATCGCGCGCGTCGTGCACCGCGCGCTGGTGGAGGATTTCGGCATCGCCCTCGCGCGCATCGCGTTCTCGGGTCTCAATCCGCATGCCGGCGAAGAGGGCACGATTGGCCGCGAGGAGATCGACCTGATCAATCCGGCGGCGGATCGTCTGCAGGCGGAGGGACTGACCGTCTCACACGCGCGCCCCGGCGACACCGTGTTCGCCGAGGCCTTGTCCGGCGCCTGGGACGCGGTCATCGCCATGACGCATGACCAGGGCCTGATCCCGGTGAAGACGCTGGACTTCTGGGGCGGCGTGAACTCTACGCTCGGCCTGCCGATCGTGCGCACCAGCCCTGACCATGGCACCGCCTATGAAGCCGCCGCCGCCGGCACCTGCCGGGCCGACAGCCTGATCGCCGCGATCCGCCTCGCTGCAGGCTTTGCCGCCAACCGGATGAAGATACACGCATGACCGACGATCCTCATCCGCTTACGGACGCGCCCGCCCGGAAATCCCTCGGCCAGCATTTCCTGTTCGATCCGTCGATCCTGAAGCGCGCCGCCACTGCGGCCGGCTCGCCCGAAGGCCGCACGGTCATCGAGGTGGGCCCCGGCCCGGGCGGCCTGACGCGCGCCATCCTGAACGAGAACCCCGCGCGGCTGATTGCGGTCGAGACCGACCCGCGTTTTTCCGAAGCGCTGCTCGACTGGCCGGAAGCGAAAAGCGGGCAGATGATCGTGATTGCCAAGGATGCCCGCAAGGTGCGCTGGGAGCAGGTGCTGGCCGAGGCCGGCGCGGCGGGCCCGGCGATGATCATTGCCAACCTTCCGTACAATGTCGGCACGCCCCTGCTGGTCGACTGGCTGAAGGCGGGCGACTGGCGCGGCGAGATGGCGCTGATGTTCCAGCGGGAAGTCGCCGAGCGGATCTGCGCCAAGCCCGATACCGACGCCTACGGACGATTGGCGGTGCTCGCGCAGGCGGTCACCCGGCCGTACATTTCCTTCACCCTGCCGCCCGGCGCGTTCCGCCCGCCTCCGAAGGTGGACAGCGCGGTTGCCGTGTTCGAGCCGCTGCCACCGGAAAAGCGCTTCCAGCATATTGAGCTGCTGGAACAGATCGCCGGCGCCGCCTTCGGCCAGCGCCGCAAGATGCTGCGCGCGGCGCTAAAGCCGTTTGCGAAGAAGCGCGGGATGAAAGCCGAGGAATGGCTGGCCGGCTGCGGCGTAGACCCGACCGCGCGCGCGGAGACGCTGACGCAGGCGGAGTTCCGGACGTTGGCGGAGAGTCTGGCCTAAGGCCCGGCTTCTCTCGTCTCCATGAGGCTATGCGGATCGCGGCGGCATGGGCGACGATGTGGGACGATACAATTCCGGTTGTGGTATTTCCGGCATCGCAATCGGAACTGAACGAGGGGGAAAAGCATGTCCAGAATAATCGAAATGCTACTCTACAAACTGAAACCCGGCACAGGCGGCGAGTTCTTTTCGATCATGCAGGACGTAAGCGTCCCGCTCCATCGCCAACATGATATTGATGTCGTGTGGCATGGCCAATCGATGCACGATCCAGATTGTTATGGCCTCATCCGTTGTTTTGACGACACGGCTTCGCTGGAAAACTCCCAATCCCGCTTCTATGCCAGCGACGCCTGGCGTTCCGGTCCAAGGGAAACAATCATTGCGCGGATCGAGACGGCAACAAAGATCGTCGTTCCCATGAACGACGAAGGAATCGACGGGCTGCGGAAGCAGGGATTCTTCAGAAGCTAGAGCGGCCGCGTCACCCTCGATGACGAAAGGCTCATCCTTGGGCCAATCTTCTGCGCTTTCTTCACACGCGACATCGGTTCGTCGTCATCCCGGCTTTGCCGAAGGCAAAGCCGGGGACCCAGCGCAAGTGAAGGGCACTCAGACCGGCTTCGCCAGTCGAGGGTGACGATGGAAGGGAGCGTCCGGAGACTTAATCCTCACCCAGCAGCGAGCGCACATGATCTTCGAGGTCGAGTTGGCGCAGGCGTTTCAGGCGCTCGGTGAGCAGGATGCGTTTCAGGCGCTGGTAGGCGGCCTTCAGGTCGTCGTTGACGATGACATAGTCATATCGCCGCCAGTGCATGATCTCGCGCTTGGCGTCTTCCATGCGGCGCGCCACCAGTTCCGGCGTCGAGCCCTCGCGGCCCGCAAGACGTTCCTGCAGGGCCTCGATACTCGGCGGCAGGATGAACACCGAGACGACATCGTTCGGCATCTGGTCATGCAGCGCATCGGCGCCCTGCCAGTCCACATCGAACAACACGTCCTCGCCGCCCTCGAGCCGGGCGACCGTGTCGGCTTTCGGCGTGCCGTAATACTTGTCGAACACATGCGCCCATTCAAGGAAGTCGCGGCGCGCGATCAACTCGTGGAACTGGTCCGGCGTCCTGAAGAAATAGTCCTTGCCGTCCACCTCGTTCGGACGCGGCGGGCGCGTGGTGACCGAGACCGAGAGCTTCACATCGTTGAATTCTTCCAGCAGCATCTTCGACAATGTCGTCTTGCCGGCGCCCGACGGGCTCGACAGGACCAGCATCAGGCCGCGGCGGCGTCCGTGATCCTTCGGATGACCGCTATTCGACATTGGCTGACTGCTCCTTGAACTGGTCAATCACCCCTTTGAGGCTGAGTCCCGCGTTCGTCAAATCGAGGCTGGCGGATTTAGAACAGAGCGTGTTGGCCTCACGGTTGAGTTCCTGGGCCAGAAAATCGAGCTTGCGGCCGGCCGGCGAGCCCGCCTTCAGGAGATCACGGCCGGACTTCACATGCGCGCCGAGCCGGTCGAGTTCCTCGCGCACGTCGGCGCGCGCCGCCGACAACGCCGCCTCGGCGGCAAAGCGCTCCGCATCCACGCGGCCGTCGCGGTCGAGTTCGTCGAGCTGTTTCTGGAGTTTCGCCTTGATCAGTCCCGGCTGGGTCACCGCGAGCGTCGCCGCCTGCGCGGACAATGCCTCGATCTCGTCGAGATGGCCGGACAGCATGGCCGTGAGCGAGGCGCCTTCGGCCCGGCGCCCGTCACCCAGCTGGTCCAGCGCCAACCGCGCCCCGGCCGTCAGCGCCGCCATGACCGCTTCATTCGCCGCCAGATCGCGCAGGGTCGCACCGCTGGTCTCCACGACGCCCTTGAAGGTCATCAGTGTGGCAATGGCTTCCGGCGTGGGCTCAACGCCGGCGGCCTTGCGCGCGGCCTCTGCCAGCGCGCCCAGCAGCGCATGGTCGATGGTCACGCCGCCTGCCCCCGCTGCCATGTCGATGCGCAAGCTGACCTGCAGTGAGCCGCGATTGAACCGCTCGCCCGCCATCGCTTTCACGTCCCGCTCCAGCGCCTCGCAGCCCGGCGGATAGTTCACGCGCACATCCAGTGAGCGCCCGTTGACGCTTTTCGCTTCCCAGGCCCAGCTGCCCCAGCCCTCCTCCCCCGTGACCCGCGCGAAGCCGGTCATCCCCGACAATATCCCCATCAGTTCGCCCGCTCCCTCTGGATCTCGCCGCGCTCATAGGCGCGGTAGGCCGCCACATTCCGTTCGTGCTCGGCATTCGTCTTGGCAAACAGGTGCCCGCCCTTCCCGTCTGCCACGAAGAAGATATACTCCGTCGCCGGAGGATTGAGCACGGCGCGGATCGCGTCGGCGCCGGGATTGCAGATCGGTGTCTTCGGCAGGCCGTCCACCTGGTAGGTATTCCATTCCGTGTGGCGATCGATCTCGGACCGGTACAACGTGCGGCGCTGGCCAGCCTTGTTGTAGAGCGGCTCGCCCTTCGAGATACCGTAGATGATCGTCGGATCACTCTGCAGGCGCATGCCGCGCTTCAGGCGGGTGACGAACAGGGCCGCCACTTGGGGGCGCTCGTCCACACGGCCTGTTTCCTTCTCGACCACAGAGGCGAGGATCACCGCTTCCTGCGGCGTACTGACCGGCAGTCCCTCCTGGCGCGCCGGCCAGAGTTCTTCCAGCAGGTCGGCCTGCGCCTTTTGGGTCTTGGCGATCAGTTCCTGCCGGGTCATGCCGCGGTGGTACATATAGGTGTCCGGCAGCATCGTGCCTTCTTCCGGCAACACCTCCGGCATGTCGCCCGTCAGGATCTCGTCCTTCTCGATCACCCGCAGCAGCTGCGCCGTCGTGCGCCCCTCGGGCAGCGTGATCCGGTGCAGCACGGACCGGCCTTCGATCAGTATGCTGAGCACATGACCCAGCGTCGCGGCAGGCTCGATGATGTATTCGCCGGACTTGACCGCCAGCTCCGTGCCGTCGATCCGCGCTTTCAGGCGCAGGAGGCGCGCGTCGTGGATGATGCCTTCGGTTTCAAGCCGCTCGGCGACGACCGCGAGCGCCTCGCCGGGCTCCACCTTGAACACGGTCTCATGGGCCAGCGGACCCGGCCGCGTCAGTTCATTGTTGAACCAAACCCAACCGGCGGCGGCGCCGGCGCCCGCCAGGAAAGCGAGAAAGAACAGCCAGAATACCAGCGCTTTCAGGAATCGCATCGGGGCCTCTCCAACGTGACATGCTGCGGTTGTTGTACCGTGCCTGCCCCGGCCCGAAAATCAATTGTCCGCAGTGCAACCCCGCCGAACGCAGCGGGGGCTGCATTAAACTCAGGTCACTTCCCGCAGGATCAGCGAAGCGTTGGTGCCGCCGAATCCGAAACTGTTCGACATGGTGGCGCGCACGCGGCCTTTCTTGGCCTTGTGCGGAATGAGGTCGATGACCGTTTCGAAGCTCGGATTATCGAGGTTCAGCGTCGGCGGCATGATCTGGTCACGGATCGCCAGGGCGCAGAACGCCGCTTCGATGGCGCCAGCAGCGCCGAGAAGGTGGCCGATCGCCGACTTCGTGGACGACATCGACAGGTTTTTCGCGTGGTCGCCAAAGGCCCGCTCGACAGCGCCGGCTTCGCCTTCGTCGCCCTTCGGCGTCGAGGTGCCGTGGGCGTTCACATAGTCGATCTCGGTGGGGTCCATGCCGGAATTCTTCAGCGCCATCTTCATGGCGCGGTAGCCACCCTCGGCGCCCTCGGACGGAGCGGTGATGTGATAGGCATCACCGGTCAGGCCGTAGCCCAGAACTTCGGCATAGATCTTGGCGCCGCGCGCCTTGGCGTGCTCGTATTCCTCGAGCACCAGCACTGCCGCGCCTTCGCCCATGACGAAACCGTCGCGGTCCTTGTCATAGGGGCGCGAGGCTTTTTCCGGGGTGTCGTTGAAGTTGGTGGACATTGCCTTGGCCGCACAGAAGCCAGCAATGCCGAGGCGTCCGATCACGGCTTCCGATCCGCCGGCCACCATCACGTCGGCGTCGCCGTACTTGATCAGGCGGGCAGAATCCCCGATCGCATGGGCGCCGGTGGCGCAGGCCGTGACGACCGCGTGGTTCGGCCCTTTCAGTCCGTGCCGGATCGACACCTGGCCGGACGCCAGGTTGATCAGGGATGCCGGAATGAAGAAGGGGCTGACTTTGCGCGGACCCTGCTCGTGCAGGATGATCGCGGTTTCGTAGATCGTCTCCAGGCCGCCGATGCCCGAGCCGATGAGAACGCCTGCGCGCTCCTTCTGCTCTTCGGTCTCCAGCGGCAGTGCCGCATCCGCGATGGCTTCATCGGCTGCCGCAACCGCGTAGACGACGAACTCGTCGGTCCGGCGCTGTTCCTTGGCCGACATCACCTTGTCGGGGTCAAAGGCGTGGGGATCACCCGCACCGCCGCCCCGGCCGGACGCGTAGGGAATCTGGAACGCGATTTTACACGGAAGGTCCGACGCATCGAACTTGTCTATGCGGCCTGCACCGGACTTGCCGGCAATCAGGCGCTCCCACGTGGCTTCGCGCCCGTTCGCAAGCGGGGACACGATACCGATACCAGTAATGACAACGCGGCGTTCGGACATTGCAGCCAGGGCGCCCTAGATATGCGCCTTGATGTGCGAGACGGCGTCGCCGACGGAGCGGATCGACTCCTGCACATCGTCCGGGATCTCGATGTTGAACTCTTCCTCGAAAGCCATCACCAGCTCGACGAGGTCCAGCGAGTCGGCACCGAGGTCGTCGATGAAGCTTGCGCTCTCGACTACTTTGTCAGCTTCGACGTCGAGGTTTTCGACAACAATTTTTTTCACGCGCTCAAGAACGTCAGACATGGATACCTCTCTCGATATGCCTGCGGACTGGCCCTTTGCGGAACCATTGTGTTGCGCCTAGCACACACTCCATCGCAGCGCCAAGCCCTTGTCTCAACAGGGACTGCACAGGGTCAAATCATCGCCATGCCGCCGTTGATGTGCAGTGTTTGCCCCGTGACATAGGCCGCTTCGGCGGATGCGAGGTACACCGCACCTGCAGCAATGTCGTTGCCCTGCCCCAACCGGCCTGACGGGATTTGCCCCAGAAGGGCCTGTTTCTGAGTTTCCGGAAGACCGTCGGTCATGGGCGATTCGATGAATCCCGGAGCAATCGTGTTGGCGGTGATTCCCCGGCTCGCCACTTCCTGCGCGAGCGCCTTCGTGAAGCCGATCATACCGGCCTTTGACGCGCAATAATTCGCCTGTCCGGGGTTTCCGGTGACGCCCACGATGGACGTGATGCCGATGACGCGGCCGTGGCGGCGCTTCATCATGCCGCGAACCGCCGTCTTGGCGAGGCGGAAATAGGAACCGAGGTTGACATTGATCACCTCGTTCCAGTCTTCGTCCTTCATCTGAATCAGCAGCTTGTCGCGGGTGATTCCCGCGTTGGCGACAAGAATGTCGAGCGGGCCGATGGCGGCTTCCGCCTGGCTGACCAGAGCATCGACGGCGGCCGGGTCAGACAGGTTGCAGGGGACGATGGCGCTCTCGCCCTTGAGGGTGGCGGCGACTTCCTGCAGCACCGCTTCGCGGGTGCCCGACAGCGCGACCCTGGCGCCAGCCGCCGAAAGGGCCTGCGCAATTGAACGGCCGATGCCGCCAGAGGCGCCGGTGACGAGGGCCGTGCGGCCAGTGAGGTCGAACATGCGGGGGCTCCCTGAGTGTTGGTATCCTGTGGCGCCGGACTTAAGGCACAAGCGCTCCCCGCGTCAAACCGGGCGGCCTGCCGCAGCCCGGTGATTGCCGCCGCGATTGGCACGGGTTAGTTTTCAGTCCCCGACAGGCAGGAAACCTTTGATGGCGTTCGGCATCAAGCCGTTGATCCCGGCACTTCTGGCGCTCGCGTTAGCCGCATTGCCGGCCTTTGCCGAACTCACGCCGGAAGACGTCGAGGCGCTGCGCGGCGAAATCGAAGCGGAAACCCGGTGCTATGTCTCGCCCGGTCCTGAAAAGGCCGGTCCGCGCGCCATCTGCGTCTGGCGGCCGGCCAATGCCGGGTCAGACAAGCTGCCGACCCTCTACATGGCCGATGGCATGATCGGCATCTATATCGTGACGATCCCGATCAAACGCGCCATCGAGGCGGGCACGCTGGCGCCGGTGATGGTGGTGGGCCTCGACCCGCAGGCCGATCCCGAAGATCGCGCGGCCGAGTATGTGCGCCATTTTCACGGGCCCAAATCCTACGAGGCGCACGACCGCTGGTTTATCAACTATGTGATTCCGTGGGCGGAGCGTATGCGCCACGCAGCGCCCGATCCGGCGATGCGCTACATCGGAGGCGTCTCCAACGGCGCGGACTGGGCCACGACGACTGCGGGCGAACATGCCGGCCTGTTCGCCGGCGTTCTGGTGCATTCCCCGATGATGACGAAAACCAAATCGGCTGCGTTCTGGACCGAAGCCGGCGCCAACAAGCTGCGCTGGGTCGTCTCGGGCGGCACCGAGGAGGTCAGCGGCACCATCAAGCCGAAGGCCGCCCTGCCGAAAAAACTGGCCAGTTCGGTTCAGGCCAGCGGCGCGCCGGTCCGCGTCTGCATCGGCAAATGGGAACACGAGCCGCGCGCCTGGCGTCTCATTTCCGGTGGCTCGATCGCTTGGATGATGGGGCTCGGCGACCCCGCCCCGGTTACGACGGACATCGAAGCGCGCAGCTGCGAAGGCCCGGCCTGAAACCTCAGGCTTCGCCGCGCAGCGCCTTGGCGAAAGCTTCGAGGTCCTCAGGGGCGCCGAGGGTGAAGCCGTTCAGCGATTTCTCGATCCGGCGCTGCATGACGGTGAGCACCTTGCCGTTGCCAACTTCGCCCGTCATCGTCACGCCCTCGCGCACCATGAACTGGACGGACTCGGTCCAGCGCACGCGGCCGGTGACCTGGCGGACGAGATTCTGGCGGATCGTTTCGGGGTCTGTCACGGCGCTCGCCGAGACGTTGGCCACCAGCGGCACCAGGGGCGCCTTGATGTCGGTTGTCGCCAGCGCCCCGGCCATCGCGTCGGCGGCGGGCTGCATCAGCGAACAGTGGAACGGCGCCGACACGTTCAGCGCCATCGCCTTCTTCACCCCGTTCGCCTGCGACCAGGCGACGGCGGCGTCGATGGCCTCCCTGGTGCCGGAGATGACCAGCTGGCCGGGCGCGTTGTCATTGGCGATCTCGCACGCCCCGCCGGTGGCCCGCCCGGCGGCGCAGGCGGCTTCGGCCTGCTCGACCTCGGCGCCAAGCAGGGCTGCCATGGCGCCCTCGCCGGGCTTCACGGCGGACTGCATCGCGTTGCCCCGGATGCGCAGCAGGCGGGCAGTGTCGGCGAGGCTGATCGACCCGGCCGCGGCGAGCGCAGAATACTCGCCGAGCGAATGGCCGGCCACGAAGGTGGCGTCCTTCACTGTGACGCCGAAGTTTGCCTCGAGCGCGCGGTAGGCGGCCACCGAGTGGGCCATCAGGGCGGGCTGGGCATTCGAGGTGAGCGTCAACTCGGCGAGATCGCCGCCCCACATCAGGCCGGAGAGGTTCTGGCCGAGGGCCGCATCGACTTCCTCGAACACGGCGCGGGCCGCCGGAAAAGCCTCCGCAAGCGCCTTGCCCATGCCGATATCCTGGCTTCCCTGACCGGGAAAAATGAATGCGAGCGTCATTTTCGGCCCGGCCTCCCTCGTTCTTGGCTTGTTTTGGCCGTGCTAAAGCGCACCCTTCCGGCATGCAAGCGCTTGAAATCTGCGGCCAGATAGGCTTTAGACCCCCTCTTCACAGCAAGGTGCGGTCCTCAAGTCCCCGGAATAAGCCGGAAAACGAGGGGCCATCGCTGGGGCAGTTTCCCGCTCCCCCGCGCCGCATCTTCGAATTTTGGGAATGAAAACATGGCACTGTACGAACACGTCGTGATCACACGACCTGATATTTCGCCTGCCCAAGTCGATACATTCATCGAAGAGCTGGGCACTTTCCTCACGGAAAAAGGCGCCAAAGTCGGCAAGACCGAATATTGGGGTCTTCGCAGCCTCGCCTACCCGATCAAGAAACAGCGCAAAGGTCACTATTCGCTGATCAACATCGACGGCCCGGCCGAAGCGATCCACGAACTTGAACGCCGCCAGCGCATCTCGGAAGACGTGATGCGCTACCTGACCGTCCGCGTCGAAACGCATACCGACGAGCCGTCCGCGGTTCTGTCGCGTAAAGAGCGCCGTCCGCGCGACTAAGGGAGAGGAACAGATCCGATGGCACAGAAAATCAACATCACGAACATTCCGGCCCGCCGTCCGTTCGGACGCCGGCGCAAGGTGGACCCGTTCACGGGCGAGCACGCGCAGGAAATCGACTACAAAGACGTCAAGATGCTGCAGCGCTACATCTCCGAAAAAGGGAAGATCGTGCCGAGCCGCATCACGGCCGTGAACCTGAAAAACCAGCGCAAGCTGGCCCAGGCGATCAAGCGCGCCCGCATGCTGGCGCTCATCCCGTTTGAAGTGAAATAAGGAGAGCCCCCCATGCAAGTCATTCTCCTTGAGCGCATCGAACGCCTCGGCAAGATCGGTGATGAAGTCCGCGTCAAGAACGGCTTCGCCCGCAACTTCCTGATCCCGCAGGGCAAGGCCCTCGTCGCCAACGACCGCAACCGCAAGCGTTTCGACGTCGAGCGTGAAGCGATCGAAGCCCGCAACGCCGCTGCCCGCGACGCTGCCAAGACGGACGCCGAGAAGCTTGAAGGCACAACCTTCATCCTGATCCGCCAAGCTGGCGAAACCGGCCAGCTGTACGGGTCGGTCTCGGCCCGCGACGTGGCAGACGCTGCAGAAGCTGCCGGACACGAAGTGCCGCGCAGCGGTGTGCGCCTCGACAAGCCGATCAAGGCCATCGGCCTGTACGACGTGTCGATCCGCCTGCACGCCGAAGTGACCGTGAAGGTCCAGGTCAACGTCGCGCGTTCGCCGGAAGAGGCCGAACGCCAGGCGAAAGGCGAGAACATCGCCGAAGCCCTGCAAGCCGCCAACGCCGCCTTTGCCGCCGAACAGGCGGGCGAGCTGGCCGAAGCGGCCGCCGAGCGCGGTCCGGCCGGCGACGACGAGTAATCGCCGTCTGCTTCTGCCCAAACAAGAGCCGCGGCTTCCAGGAGCCGCGGCTTTTTTCTTGTGATTCGCTCTGGAAATCCGGCCCAATCCCCGCGCGTTCGCATCGGGCTTGGGTTAATGTGAAGGCATGACCCAGCAGCCGATCTCTCACACGCCCGTTGTCTCGCCGCACAACCTGGCCGCCGAAGCGGCGGTCATCGGCGCCATCCTGTTTGACAACAACGTGTACCAGTACATCGCCGAAATCCTGCGGCCGGCCGACTTCTACGCGCCGGCCCACCACCTCCTCTATGAAGTCGCCTCGACCCTGATCCAGACCGGCCGCGTGGCGGACGGTGTGACCCTGCGCGAGCATTTCGAGCAGAAGGAAAAGCTGACCGAAATCGGCGGCGCGAAGTATCTCGTCGACCTGCTCGATGCGGCCGCCTTCGGCCCCGAGGTGAAGGATTATGCGCGCATCATCCGCGACCTTGCGATCCGGCGCGAGCTGATCCGCGTCGGCGCGGGCATCCAGTCCCAGTCGCTGACGCCGGAGGACGACGACAACGGGTCGACCCTGATCAACAAGGCCGAGCGCGCGCTGTTCGAACTCGCCGAACGCGGCAGTTCGGAGCGCGGCTTCTCGACCTTCGCCGAAGCGCTGGCCGAGTCGCTGGTGACCGCCGAAGCCGCCTTCAAGCGCGGCGGTAAGATCGCCGGCATCCCGACCGCGCTGCGCGACCTCGATGAACAACTCGGCGGTTTCCACCGGTCGGACCTCCTGATCCTCGCCGGGCGCCCCTCGATGGGCAAGACCTCACTGGCGACCAACATCGCCTACAACGTGGCCGCCGCCTACAAGTACGAGACGCAGGAAGACGGCTCGCGCAAGACGATTGATGGCGGCATTGTCGCCTTCTTCTCGCTGGAGATGTCGAGCGAGCAGCTGGCCACCCGCATCCTTGCCGAGCGGACAGAGATCAGCTCGCACGATATCCGGCAGGGCAAGCTGACCAAGGCCGACTTCGAGCGCCTGAGCGAAGCGACGGCGGAGCTGCAGAATCTGCCGCTGTATATTGACGATACCGGCGGCATCTCGATTGGCGAGCTGACGGCGCGGGCGCGGCGCCTGCGCCGGTCGGAAGGCCTTGACCTGATCGTCATCGACTACCTGCAGCTGATCACGACCAACTCGTCGAACGCGAACACCAACCGCGTGCAGGAAGTGACCCAGATCACGACCGCGCTGAAGGCGCTCGCCAAGGATCTCAACGTTCCGGTCATGGCCCTGTCGCAGCTCTCGCGCGCGGTCGAGCAGCGCGACGACAAGCGACCGCAACTGTCCGATCTTCGCGAGTCGGGCTCCATCGAACAGGACGCCGACATCGTGATGTTCGTGTTCCGCGAGGAGTATTACCTCTCGCGGACCGAACCGCCGGGCGATGCCGGTGATCCGAATGCGAACGAAAAATTCATCAAGTGGCGCGAGCGCATGAACCAGGTCCAGGGCACCGCCGAAGTGATCGTGTCGAAACAGCGCCACGGTCCGATCGGCACGGTGAAGCTCGCCTTCGACGCCCGCGTGACGCGGTTCGGCAACCTCGCCTATGACGCCGCCAAGGCGGACCCGTTCGAGTAGGCATACGGACAACCGGACGCAGCGGGAGCTGGCCGGGTGCTTGATTTGAGATTGGGCACGCCCTCTCCGCAGGGGTCTGCGGAGAGGTTGGGCTTTGCGGGATGAGTGGAGGTTGGGGGTTAGTGAGGGCCCCGCCCTGCGGTGTGTCAGGTCAGGGCGGCGCTGAGGAGGGCGAGGGCGTCGTGGGCGAAGCGGCGCATGTTTTCGGGACGGTCCGTGAGACCGGTTTCGAGGGTGCGCGAGACTTCGAACCTGCCGGGACCGGCGAGGGCGACGCAGGTGTGGCCGGCGGCGTCGCCATAGCCGTTGCCCGTGGGGCCCGAGGCGCCAGTTTCGCAGAGGCCCCAATGGGCGTCGAGCTTGCCGGCGATGGTGCGCGCGAGGAGGCGGGCATAGGGCTCGGTGGAGGAGCGCAGGTCGCCCAGGTCTTCGCGGCGAAGGCCGAGCAGGCCGCGAAAGGCCTGCGGCGTGTAGATGACCCCGCCGCCCCGGTACCAGGCCGAAGCGCCGGGCGCTGCGAGCAGGGCGGCGGAGATCAGTCCGCCTGCGGAAGATTCCGAGACGGCCACGGTTTCGCCGCGCGCCTTGAGGCGCGCGCCGATTTCCGCAGCCAGGGGCAAGAGGGACTGCATGCCCGCTACTTGTTGCCGATCCATTCGAACTCCGGCTCATCCCACCAGGGGAAAAAGCCCGGCATGCCGTCCGACACCTTCACCGGATAGACCGGCTGGCGTTTCTCGAGGAAGCTCATCACGCCTTCCTTCGCATCCGGCGTCTTGCCGCGCGAGTAAATGGCGGCGGAATCGACGATGTGGGCTTCCATGGGGTGCGACGCACCGAGCATGCGCCACATCATCTGGCGGGTGAGCGCGTTCGAGACCGGGGCGGTGTTGTCGGCGATCTCTTTGGCCAAGGCGCGGGCGACGGTCATCAGATCCGCCAACGGAACAACGCGGCTGACGAGGCCGCCGCTGAGGGCTTCGGAAGCGGGGAAGACGCGGCCGGTATAGCACCATTCCAGCGCCTGCTGGATACCGACGAGGCGCGGCAGGAACCAGCTGGAGGCGGCCTCGGGGTTGATGCCGCGCTTGTTGAACACGAAGCCGAAGCGGGCATTCTCCGACGCGATGCGGATATCCATCGGCAGCTGCATGGTGACGCCGATGCCGACCGCCGCGCCGTTGATGGCGCCGATGACCGGCTTCAGGCTTTCGAAGATGCGCAGGGTGACGCGCCCGCCGCCGTCGCGCTGGATGTCCACCTGTTCGGTGCGGCCTTTCTCGCCGGTCGAGGCGCGGGCATCATAGTCGAACGTCTTGGCACCGGCGGAGAGGTCCGCCCCGGCGCAGAAGGCGCGCTCGCCGTGCCCGGTGACGATGACAACTTTAACCGAGTCGTCGGCGTCGGTGATGTCGAAGGCCTCGATCATCTCGTGCATCATGGTGCCGGTGAAGGCGTTCATGTTGTCCGGCCGGTGCAGGGTAAGCGTGGCGATGCCGTCCTCGATATCGAGAATGATCTCCTTGAATTCCTTGGGACGGGTCATGCTGATTCCTCCGGTCTGGTTGTGCTGGTGCCGACAAGGGGCCCCTTCCCCTGCGTCCGTCAAGCGCGGCGCGGCGGGGCGCGATGAGGGGTGACGGGGCCGTCATTTTTCGCTAGCCATCCGGCCATGGACTTCACACCCCTGCCTCCGGTCACCACCCTCGCCGCACCGTTTTTCGTGCTGTCGGTCGCCCTCGAATGGTGGGCGGTGAAAACCGGCCGCGCGAAGGGACGCTATGATCCGAAGGATGCCTTCGCCTCGATGGCGATGGGCATCGGCAATGTGGTGGTCAACACGGCGACCGGCACGATTGCCCTGTGGATGATGATGCTGGCCTGGCCGTGGCGGGTGGCGACGATCCCCTTCACCTGGTGGAGCGGGCTGGCGGCGTTCGTGCTGTATGACTTCGTCTATTACTGGAAGCACCGCTTCGCGCACCGGATGCGCTGGTTCTGGATGGAGCACGTGACGCACCATTCCTCCGAGCACTACAACCTGACGACCGCGCTGCGCCAGCCCTGGTTCGGGCCGTTCACGGGTCTGATCCTGGTCGGCCTGCCGATGGTGTGGATGGGGTTTCATCCCTACGTGATCGGCTTCGTGGGCGGGCTGAACCTGCTCTACCAATTCTGGATCCATACCGAGATGATTGACCGGATGCCGCGCTGGTTCGAGGCGGTGATGAATACGCCGAGCCATCACCGGGTGCACCACGCGACCAACCCGCGCTATCTCGATGCGAACTATGCGGGTGTGTTCATCACCTGGGACAAGATGTTCGGCAGCTTCGTGCCGGAGCTGGACCGCGACAGACCAGTGTACGGAATCGTCAAGCCGGTGGGCACCTACAATCCGTTCGTGATCGCGTTCCACGAGTTCGGCGGGCTGCTGAAGGATTGCGCAAGCGACGGGTTGCGGCCGTGGCGCTGGGTGGGCCGGGCGATCAATGCGCCGGGCTGGAACCCGGACGGCGGGCACAACCGCTCGATTGAACTGAAACGTACCTTTGTGACTGAGCACCCCGAAGAAGCCGGACAGGCAGGACTGCCGAAATGACCTCAATCGATCTCGTCTCCCGATACTACGCCGCGTTCAATGCCAAGGACTGGACCGCGATGGCGGCGTGTGTGGCCGAGGACATCAATCACTTCGTCAACGAGGGCGACAAGCGCGGCGGGCGGAGAGCCTTTGCAGAGTTCATCGCGCACATGGACGACTGCTATGACGAACACCTCACCGACATCGTGGTGATGGCGTCCGCTGACGGGTCGCGGGCGGCGGCGGAGTTCGTCGTCAACGGCGTCTACAAGAAGACCGATGCCGGACTGCCGGAAGCGCATGGGCAGACCTACCGGTTGCCGGCGGGGGCGTTCTTCGATGTCGCGGGCGGCGCGATCACGCGGGTGACGACCTATTACAATCTCAAGGACTGGATCCGGCAGGTCTCGTGAAGACGCGGACACTCACCGGCGCGGACCTGGAGGCGGCCCTGCCCGCGCTGGCGGCGCTGCGCATCGAGGTGTTCCGGGCGTTCCCGTATCTCTATGCGGGCACGGAGGATTACGAGCAGGGCTACCTGCGCGACTTTGCGGCGGCGGCGGACAGCTTCGTCTGTGTCGCCGAGGACGAAGGCCGGATTGTCGGCTGCGCGACCGGCTCGGCGATCACGGGGCATCACGGGGAATTTGCGGCGCCGCTGGCGGCGGCGGGGTATGATCTCGCCACGACCTTCTACTTCGGCGAGTCCGTGCTGCTGGCGGCGTACCGGGGCCGCGGGCTGGGGCATGCCTTCTTCGATGCCCGCGAGGCACATGCCCGGGCGCGGGGCTACCGGCGGGCCTGCTTCTGCGCGGTCGAGCGGGCGAAGGATGATCCCCGGCGGCCGGCGGACTATTCATCGCTGGACGCGTTCTGGACGAAGCGGGGGTACCGGAAACTCGGCGGCGTGGTGACCCGGTTCGACTGGCCGGTGGAACCCGGCGGGCCGAGCGAACGGCACGGGATGGGGTATTGGATGCGGGAGCTTTGAGGAGCGGTGCATTGCGGCCTTCGGCCTAGTGCACGACGGCCCCTCCCGCTGGGTCACGCGTGGACAGGCGGCGCGGCGGCGTTAGAGTTCGCCGCGAGATGCCGCAGCCGGATTGCGGCCCCCGGAGGAGACCGCCATGCACCCCTTTCACCACGCGAAAACCCACCCCGACAAGGCAGCCATCATCATGGCGGGGTCGGGTGAGACGATCACGTTCAGGCAGCTGGACGAGCGCTCCAACCGGATTGCGCACGCGCTGCGGGCGGCGGGGTGCCGGCCCGGCGACACGATTGCGATCTTCGCCGAGAACTCGCCCCGGTATTTCGAGATCTGCTGGGCGGCGCAGCGGGCGGGACTTTACTATGTCGCGGTCTCCTCGCGGCTGACGACGCCCGAGGTGAACTACATCATCGAGGATTCCGGCGCGAAACTGCTGATCGCGGGGGCGAACAAGGGGAGCGTGGCAAAGGAAGTGAAGGCCGCGACCGGGCTCAAAGACTGCTGGTCGATCGACGGCGACATTGACGGGTTCATTCCTCTGGAAAGCCATACGGCGTCCTTCCCGGCAACGCCGGTGGCGGATGAAATGGCCGGCACCGATATGCTCTACTCCTCCGGGACGACCGGGCGCCCGAAAGGCATCCGTCCGCCGCTGGTGCGCGACCTGCCGATCGACGCCGACAATGCGCTGATCCAGATCGCCAAGGTGATGTCCGGCGCGAGCGCCGAGTCGGTCTACCTCTCCCCGGCGCCGCTTTACCATGCGGCGCCGCTGCGCTGGTGCATGACGTTCACGCGGATCGGCGCGACACTGGTGGTCATGGAGAAGTTCGATCCGGAGGACTACCTGCGCCTCGTCGAGAAGTACAAGGTGACCCACACGCAGCTGGTGCCGACGATGTTCGTCAAGATGCTGAAACTGCCGGAGGACGTGCGCAAGAAGTACGATGTCTCCAGCCTCAGGTTTGCGATCCATGCGGCGGCGCCCTGCCCCGTGCCGGTGAAGGAACAGATGATCGCCTGGTGGGGTCCGGTGATCGACGAGTATTATGCCGGCTCCGAAGGCAACGGCATGACCTGGGTAAAGAGCGCGGAATGGATGACCCACAAGGGCACGGTTGGCCGGCCGGTGATGGGCGAGCTCCACATCTGCAACGAGGACGGCGACGAAGTGGCGGTCGGCGAGGAAGGCCAGGTCTATTTCGGGGGCACGACCCCGCCGAACTATCACAACGACCCGGAGAAGAACAAAGCCGCGCTGAACCCCAAGCACGCCGACTGGTCGTCGCTGGGCGATGTCGGCAAGGTGGATGCCGACGGCTTCCTGTATCTCACCGACCGCAAGGCGTTCATGATCATTTCGGGCGGCGTGAACATCTATCCGCAGGAATGCGAAAACATCCTGATCACCCACCCGAAAGTCGCCGATTGCGCGGTGATCGGTGTGCCGGACGAGGATTTCGGCGAAGCGGTGAAAGCAGTTGTCCAGCCGATGCCGGGGATTGCCTATTCGGAGGAACTGGCGGCCGAACTGATGGCATTCTGCCAGGCAAACCTGTCGAAGATCAAATGCCCGAAGAGCATCGATTTTGACCCCGAACTGCCGCGCCACCCGACCGGCAAGCTGTACAAGCGCCTGATCCGTGACCGTTATTGGGGCAACAAGGACAGCCGGATCGTCTGAACTGCGCTTGCGGACCCATCCTGGCTATCGCAAAACTGTGGCATGACCCTGATTCCGAACCAGCGCCACTTGTTCGACATTCCGGACGAAGTGGCCTATCTCAACGTGGCCACGATGGGGCCGTTGCCCTTGGCAGCGGCGCGGGCCGGGCAACAGGGATTGGCGCGCAAGCTGCAGCCCTGGACCATTCCGGATGCGGACTTTTTCGAGGACACGCGCCGACTGCGTCCGCTGCTGGCCGAACTGGTCGGCGCGGATGAGGCAGGCATCGCGTTTGTGCCATCGGCGAGCTACGGGCTGGCGACGGCGGCGCGCAATATCACGCTGGCAAAGGGGCAGAAGATCCTTCTGCTGGAAGACCAGTTTCCATCCAATGTCTATACATGGCGTGCGCTGGCCCGCGCGACGGGTGCCGTGATCGAGACGATCGGCGCTGCGGGCAATACGTCGCTTTCGCAGGCTCTCTTGCAGGCCATCACGCCGGACACCGGGCTGGTGGCGTGCGCGCATGTGCGCTGGACGGATGGCGCCAGGCTGGACCTTGTAGCGATCGGTGCACGATGCCGTGAGGTGGGCGCGGCGCTGGTGCTGGACCTGACGCAGAGCTGCGGCGCGATGTCGTTTGACATGCGCGACGTGCAACCGGATTTCGTGGTGGTGGCGGGCTACAAATGGCTGCTGGGGCCGTATGCGCTGGGGTTTCTTTACGCTGCTCCGCACCGGAGGACGGGCGTGCCCCTGGAACAGAACTGGATCAACCGCGAGGGCGCGGCGGACTTCTCGCGGCTGATCGACTATACCGATGCCTATGCTCCGGGGGCGGAGCGTTATGACATGGGTGAGCGGTCGAACTTTGCGTTGTTGCCGGCGTTCCATGAATCGGTGCGGCAGATCCTCGACTGGGGCATCGACCGGGTCGAGGCGACGCTGGCCCATCGCAACCGGGCGCTGGCAGCGGAGCTTGAAGGCCTTGGCCTGCCCGCAATGGCGGAGACCGAGCGCGGACCACACTATCTGGGCGCACTGTTGCCGGAGACGGCGCCGGCGGACCTGACCGCGCGTCTCAAGGCGGAGAAGATCTATGTGTCCAAGCGCGGCAACCGGCTGCGGATCACGCCGCACCTGTTCACGTCGGATGAGGATGTGGCGCGCTTCCTGGCGGCGCTGAAGCGCCACCTCGGCTGACAAGTCAGACCAGCCAGCTCTCGGGGTTCTCGGGCGGGCTGTTGGCGGCGAGTGCCTGCAGGCCTTTGACGATGCGCAGGACGTACCAGACGATGGCGGCCATGATGATGAGTACGCCAAAGAGGAACCAGGTCAGCACCAGTCCGGTCAGCACATAGACGACGCTTTTCCAGAAAATGTGGATCTGGTTGAGGGTGTGTTGTTCGAGCACCGCATCGCCGGCGCCCCGGCCGCGCCAGGCCAGGATCACCGCCGCGACGTTCAGGCCGGGCAGGAAAAGGCCGAGCAGCAGGCCGGCATAAACCAGCCGCGCATAGCCGGGCGTGCCCTTGCGGAGTGAAAAGAGGTTCGAAAGCGTCATCGTCAGCATGCTCACCCGCCTTGATGTTCAGAATGAGGCCGCGCGGGCGGCAGTCAAGCCGTTCGCAATTGACGCGCCGTTACCCTTGCGGAAGCGCCGGGGCCGCGCCAGAACAGGCAAAACCATTCAAGGAGGATCCCATGGCCAACCCCCGCAAAATTTCCTACGCCGATCTCGAATCGCTGGTGGGACAGGAAGTCGGCGTGTCCGACTGGCACACGATTGACCAGGACCGCGTCAACAAGTTCGCGGACGCGACCGGCGACCATCAGTGGATTCACGTCGATGTCGAGAAAGCCACGAAGCTGATGGGCGGGCCGATTGCGCACGGGTTCCTGACGCTGTCGCTGCTCCCGATGCTGGGCTCGGAAGTGCTTCGCATCGACGGCGTGACCCGCGGCATCAACTACGGTTCCGACAAGGTGCGCTTCACCAACATGGTGCCGGTCGGCTCGAAAGTGCGCCTGCGCCAGAAGTGCCTGTCGGTGGAAGACAAGGCGGGCGGCAAGCAGATGAAGATGGAGGCCACCGTCGAGATCGAGGGCAAGGACCGCCCGGCGCTGATTGCCGAGTCGATCACGGTTCTCTACGGCTGACCGGCGCCCTATATTGGGGGCGAACCAGCCATGGAGCGCCCCCGATGTCGACGACCAGGATCGAACGCACCGATCAGGAATGGCGCGAACGCCTCACGGATGAAGAATTCCGCGTGGGCGTGAAGGAAGGCACCGAACGGGCCTTCACCCCCGGTAACCACAATGACGAGAAACGTGCCGGCCTGTACCACTGCAAGGGCTGCGGGACGGCGCTCTGGTCGTCCGAGCACAAGTTTGATTCGGGCACCGGCTGGCCGAGCTACTGGCAACCAGCCGCGCCGGGTGTGGTGGCCACCAAGACCGACTTCAAGATGATCTATCCCCGCACCGAATGCCATTGCGCGACCTGCGGGCTGCACCAGGGACACGTCTTCCGGGACGGGCCGCCGCCCACCGGCGAGCGCTGGTGCATCAACGGCGTCGTGCTGGACTTCCGCCCCGCCGAATAAACGCTGGACAGGCCGGGCCGGGCTGATCCACTCTTGCATGCATCGACACGCGGAGCTTCCCATGCGTCTAGCTGCACATCTCGCCGGCCTGGCGGCCGTCACGACCCTCTTTTCCGGATGCACGATGACAAAGACCCTTGCTGAACCCTTGGCATCCCCGCTTCCCGCGCCGCCGGTGGCCGCGCGCGTCGATCACGAGATCACCCAGCTCGGCCACACGCGCAACGACCCCTACAGCTGGCTGAAGGATGAAAACTGGCAGGAAGTGATGCACGACCCGGCCCTGCTGAAGCCGGAGATCCGCGGCTATCTGGAAGCCGAGAACGCCTACACCAAGGCCCGCCTTGAAGACCCCACGGCCGAGCTGCGCGAAACGCTGTTCAACGAGATGCGCGGCCGCATCAAGGAAGACGACAGTTCGGTGCCGACCGTGCATGGCGGCTGGGCGTATTACACGCGGTTCCGCGAAGGCGGCGAATACGCGATCTATGCGCGCAAGCCGGCTGCAGATGCGTTCAGTCCGGACGGCGAAGAGACGATCCTTCTCGACGGGGACGCGATGGGCAAAGGGCAGGATTATTTCGCCTTCGGCGAGATCGAAGCCTCGCCCGACCACAAGACACTCGCCTATGGCACCGACACCAAGGGCAGCGAATACTACCAGATCCGTATAAAGAACATCGAGACCGGCGAAGACACCGGCGTCCTGATCGAGAACGCGTATGGCGATTTCGAATGGAGCACGACCGGCAAGGCGATCTTCTGGGTGTTCCGCGATGCCAACGGCCGGCCGAGCGCCGTGTATCAGCGCGACCTGGCGTCGGGCGAGGATACGCTGATCTATGAGGAGACGGATCCGGGCTTCTTCGTGGGCCTCAGCACCAGCGAGAGCGAAGAGGTGATCTTCGTTTCCGCAGGTGGCCACACGACGTCGGAGACCTACTGGTTCCCGGCGGATGAACTGAATCCAACCTTGCGCCTGGTTGCGCCGCGCCTCACGGACAACGAATACTCCGTCACCCATTGGGACGGCGCGTTCTATATCCTGACGAACCTTGATGGCGCGGTGGACTTCAAGCTGGTGAAGGCGCCGATGACCTCATCGTCCCGCGACGACTGGGAAGATGTTATTCCGCACCGGCCGGGCACCCTGCTGCTGGGCACCAGTGCGCAGAAGGATTACCTGACGCTGATGGAGCGCGAAGGCGGCCTGCCGCGCATCGTGATCCACAAGCGGGGGATGGCAGACAGCCACTCGATCAGCTTCGGCGAGGCGGCGTTCGATCTCGGCCTGGATGGCGGCTACGAGTATGACGTGCCGGTGCTGCGGTTCGACTATGCCTCGCCGTCCACGCCGGACCAGGTGTACGACTACAATCTCGACACGCGCGAACGCGTACTGCGCAAGACACGGGAGATTCCGTCTGGCCACAACCCGACGGACTATGTGGTTGAGCGCATCCTGGCGCCGTCCTGGGACGGCGCGGAGGTGCCCGTGACGCTGCTGCGCCACAAGGATACGCCGGTCGATGGCACGGCGCCGGTGCTGCTGTATGGCTACGGCTCCTACGGCATCACCATTCCGGCAGACTTCCGCACCGGCCGCCTCAGCCTCGTGGACCGCGGCTTCATCTATGCCATCGTCAATCCGCGCGGCGAGATGGCCAAGGGGTATCAGTGGTACCTTGATGGCAAGCTCGACAAGAAGACCAACACGTTCAAGGATTTTGTCGCGGCCGGTCAATACCTCGTCGAGAAAGGCTACACGAAACGCGGACACCTCATCGGGCAAGGCGGCTCGGCCGGCGGCCTGTTGATGGGCGCAGCGGCGAACATGGATCCCGGCCTGTTCGGCGGCATCGTCGCAGCGGTGCCGTTCGTCGATGTGCTCAACACGATGTCGGACGAGAGCCTGCCGCTGACGCCGCCGGAATGGCCGGAATGGGGCAATCCGCTCACGGATGATGCGGCCTACCAGACGATCCTCGCCTACAGCCCCTATGACAACGTGACAGCGCTCGACTATCCGCCGATGCTGATCACCGGCGGCGTGACTGACCCGAGGGTGACGTACTGGGAGCCGTCGAAGTGGGCGGCCAAACTTCGCCACGAAGCCCCGGATGCCGGCCCCTACTTCCTGCGGATCAACCTCGACTCCGGCCACTTCGGCGCGTCGGGACGGTTCGAAGGCCTGAAGGAAGTGGCCATCGAATACGCCTTCGCCCTGGCGGCGGCGGGCCAGATCGACACGGTGGACCTCGGGGCGCCGGAGTAGGGCCCTTGCTCTACTTCCTCGATTGCGAGTTCAACGGCTTCGGCGGTGAGCTGATCAGCCTCGCCCTGTCGGGTGAGGTGAGCGAACTCTACCTCGTCCGGCCGGAGAGCGAACTCAATGGCCTGGTCGCGCACGCCTGGGTCGAGAACCATGTTCTGCCCTTCCTGTCCCTGCCAGACGCGAGGCCGAGAATCCTGCCGCGCGACCAGTTCGGACGGGCCCTGCAGGACTTCTTTGCCGGGGATGCGGCGCCGTCGGTGATTGCCGACTGGCCGGAAGACCTGGTGCACCTGATGCAGTGCCTGATCCTGTCGCCGGGTCAGATGGTGCGGATACCGGACCTGACCCTGCGCCTGATGAACACCTCGGCCTATCCGACGGAACGCACGGACGCCGTGCAGCACAACGCGCTTTGGGACGCGCGGGCCCTGCGGCATGCGGTGGTGGGCTGAAACGACAGAATTTTGCAGGTGCGCGTGCGGGATTATCCCCGTTGCAGGCGCGAAGGGCTTTGCCTATACAGCGCGTTCGATCGGAGCGTGGCGCAGCCCGGTTAGCGCACTAGTCTGGGGGACTAGGGGTCGGAGGTTCGAATCCTCTCGCTCCGACCAAATTCCCAAAATCAGGATCAGGCCGCCCGGCGGGCGCGGGCCGCGTCGATGCGGCTCTTGATACCGGTGAGTTCCTGCAGCGCGCCTTCGAGGCGGACCTTGCGGTCTGCGGCGTCTTCCTGCGCGCCGAACGCGCGGGCGACGCTGGCCTGGAGTTCGCGCGCGGGGCTGGGCACGGGTTCCGGCGCTGCTGCGGTGAGCGTGGCGGTGCCGGCGAGGACGGCTTCGATCCCCTGCTCTGCCAGGATCGCCTTGGCGCCCTTCAGCGTCATACCGCGATCATGCACCAGCACCCGGATGGCGCGCAGCGCGTCCATGTCCTGCGGGCGGAACATGCGCCGGCCGTCATCGCGCTTGATGGGCCGCACGTCTTTCGGAAAGCGGGTTTCCCAGTAGCGCAGCACATGGGTTTCGAGGCCCAGCTCATTTGCCGCTTCACCAATCGACCGGAGGGCTGACGAAGATTTTTCGATCCGGGATCTGAGAGCGGTCATGCGGCTATCCTGCTGGGGTTCAGTCGCGTCCGACGAGCGCCTTGAGCATGGGCGACGGGCGGAACGTGACGACGCGGCGGGCGGCGATGGGCGCCTCCTCACCGGTCTTGGGGTTGCGGCCTTCACGGGCCGATTTTGACCGGACGACGAAATTGCCGAAGCGGGCCAGCTTCACTTCCTCTTCGTGCTCGAGCGCGGCGCCAATGAGTTCGAGCGTGCGGTCCAGGAGGTCTGAGGATTCCTGCCGGGTCACGCCGACTTCGCGCACGATGGCGTCGGTGACTTCAGCACGGGTAACTGTCGCGTTGCTCATCTTGCCCATTCGCCTCTCGTTAAAGCCTAAGCCCGGTATCTTAACGAATTCCTAGCGCACGCGTTAGCGATATTTGAGGGCCGTAAGCTCAGAGGCGGAAAAGGCTGGCGCCCCACGAGAAACCGCCGCCCATCGCTTCGGAGAGAATCAGGTCGCCGGGCTTGGCGCGGCCGCTGCGCACGGCATGGTCCAGCGCGAGCGGAATCGATGCGGCCGACGTGTTGGCGTGCTGATCCACCGTGATGATGACTTTCGATTCGGGGATGTTCAGCTTCTTCGCGACGCCGTCCAGAATCCGCTTGTTGGCCTGGTGCGGCACGAACCAGTCGATGTCGTCGGCGGTCAGGCCGGTTTCCTGGAGGACGGCTTCGATGGCCGAGGAAATGTTGGCGACCGCGTGCTTGAAGACGCGGTTTCCTTCCATCCGGACATGGCCGATCGTGCCGGTCGAGCTGACGCCGCCATCGACATAAAGCAGGTCGGCCTTCGTGCCGTCCGTGCGGATGTGATGCGTAATGATGCCTTCGTCGGGGGCGAAATCGCCTTCCCGCGCTTCGATGACGACCGCGCCGCCGCCGTCGCCGAACAGGACGCAGGTGCCCCGGTCCGACCAGTCGATGATGCGGGTAAACGTCTCCGCGCCGATGACCAGCGCGCGCTGGAACAGGCCCTGCCTGAGCATCGAGTCGGCGGTTGCCAGCGAGAACAGGAAGCCGGAGCACACCGCCTGAATGTCAAAGGCCGCGCCGCCGGTCATGCCCAGCTTGGCCTGGACAGCGGTGGCGGTGGCTGGAAAAGTCTGGTCCGGCGTGGTGGTGCCGAGCACGATCAGGTCGATGGCGGAGGCGTCGATGCCCGCAGCATCCAGCGCGCGGCGGGCGGCGGCGGTGGCGATGTCGGACGTCAGTTCGCCGTCGGCCGCAACGTGGCGCTGGCGGATACCGGTGCGCTCGCGGATCCATTCGTCAGAGGTCTCGACCATGCTGGCGAGTTCGGCATTCGTGAGAATGCGCTCAGGCAGGTAACTTCCGGTTCCGCATATGAAACTGCGCCGCGCCATGCTGCTTCGTCCTTTTGTTGACTGCTCGCGCGCGGCTACTCAGCCGCGACGCCGCCGGTTCCTATTCTTGCCAGGTTCGCCGCGATCTCGCCCTGGAACTCGCTGGCCGCGAGGTCTGCGGCCATCTCGCAGGCCCGCGCAAATCCGCGCGCGTCGGCGCCGCCATGGCTCTTCACCGATATGCCGCCGAGTCCCAGCAGGACGCCGCCGTTGACGTTGCTGGGATCCATCAGCGACTTGAGCCGCTTCAGGCCGCTCATGGCCAGCACCGCGCCGGCCTTGGACATCAGGCTTTCCGTGAACGCCGCGCGCATGTGACTGGCCAGCATGCGGGCGACTCCTTCGCCGGTTTTCAGGGCCACGTTGCCGGTGAAGCCGTCCGTGACGACCACATCGACGGCGCCTGCGGAAATGTCGTCGCCTTCGACGAAGCCGCGATAGTCCATGTCGAGTCCGGCGGCGCGCAGCCATTCATGGGCTTCGCGGACTTCCTCGTGGCCCTTCATCTCTTCGGAGCCGATGTTGAGGAGGCCGACGGTTGGCTTTTCGAGCCCGAGCGTGGCGCGGGCGAAGGCCTCGCCCATGATCGCGAAGGTCACCAGTTGCTGGGCATCGGCTTCGACGTTGGCGCCGACATCCAGCACAACAGTACGCCCGCGCAGCGTGGGCCACACAGCGGTCATGGCCGGGCGGTGCACCCCGTCCATCTTGCGCAGGATCAGCATCGAGATGGCCATCAGGGCGCCGGTGTTGCCAGCCGAGACCGAGGCGCCGGCCGTGCCGTCCTTGACCGCCTGAACAGCGTTCCACATGGAGCTGCCCTTGCCGCGCCGGAGCGCCTGGCTGGGCTTCATGTCGCTGGTGATCTTCTCGGCGGCGTGGATGATTGTGGCGCGGGCTTCCAGCACCGGGCGGCCGGCAACCAGCGGCGCCAGCAGCGCTTCATCCCCGTGCAGCTGCACCCGCGCGTCAGGGCGGCCGGCAAGGAATTCAGCGACACCGTCGATGACGATGCCGGGGGCATTGTCTCCGCCCATGGCGTCGATCGAAAGGGTGTTCGAAGACTGCATCCGGTCCTGTGCCTGACATGTGTAGCCAGATTCTACGTATTTTTGCGTGGTTTAGGCGCCGCCGGGGGGCAAGGCAACGGGCCAGATGCGGCGGATATCAGCCTTGCACCGGCGTATTCGTGATCCACTCGAAGCGTCCGTGGAGGATTTCCTCGTCGGATTGGCGGGCCAGACGGGCCTGCAGCCCGAGCAGGATGGTGGCCATGCTGACGGCGCGGGTGGCCGCCACGACGCCGTTGCGGCGCAGGACATCGGCAATCCGGGCGGCCTGGCCGTGCGAATCGGCATCCTGCAACGCGGCGAACAGGGCCTTGCCCAATCCGGCGTGGTTTTGCGCCAGCTTGCGCACCTTGCGCGCGATCGAGGCGTCGCCGACCCCCTTCTCGCGGAGGGCGGCATCGAACCCGTCGAGGACAAGTTCGTCGAGCCGCTGGATCAGCCGCGCCGCCTCCGGCCCGCCCATCCGGCTGATCCGGTCGCAGGCGAGGCTGGTGAGGATGGTGACCATCCCGGCCCGCCCTCCAAACGTGTCCGGCACCCCGCTGGCGGCATAATGGACGGGCGCGAGGGCATGGCTGAGCAGCCGGGCATACGCCTCTGATGCGGCTTTCCGGCGGGCCGAACGCCGCTGGAACCAGTTGCCCGAAAATGCCGTCAAGAGTGCACTCCCATGCTTGCCAAGCCCGGTTACCTGCAGCTAGGTCGTTGGTCAAAGCCCATCGGGAGTGACTCCATGCGTAAAACTGCCATCCTGGCGGCCAGCCTGCTTTTACTGCCGTTGACTGCGTGCCTGACACCGTCACGCGATTTCCATGGCTATATCCCGGATGAAGTCCAGCCCTACGACATCAAACCGGGCGAAGACACGCGCTCGTCGGTATCGGCGCAGCTGGGTTCGCCCTCGACCGAAGGCCTGTTCGACACCAATACCTGGTTCTACATTTCGGACGTTCAGGAGCGCTTCGCATTCTACAAGCCGAAAGTTGCCGATCGCAGCATCACCGCCATCCGCTTTGGCGAAGATGACAAGGTCGATGAAGTGCTGCGCTACACCGCCAAGGATGGCCAGGTGATCAGCTATGCTGCGCGCGAAACGGCGACGCGCGGTCGCGAACTGGGCCTGTGGGAGCAGATCTTCGGCACCGTCGGCAGCGTTCGCCTGCCAAACTCGGATGAAGCGACACCCGACAACCCGACCGGCCGCCAGCGGTAACGACTTCGAAAGCTGAAAATGAAAAAGCCCCGGAACCGAGGTTCCGGGGCTTTCCTTTTGTCGTCAGGATCCGGCCCTAGTGGGCGGCCAACACGGCGAGCATCAGCAGCGCGACGATGTTGGTGATCTTGATCATCGGGTTCACGGCCGGACCGGCCGTGTCCTTGTAAGGGTCACCAACCGTGTCACCGGTCACGGCAGCCTTGTGGGCTTCCGAGCCCTTGCCGCCATGGTGGCCGTCTTCGATGTACTTCTTGGCGTTGTCCCATGCACCGCCGCCCGAGGTCATCGAGATGGCCACGAACAGGCCGGTCACGATCACGCCGAGGAGCATGGCACCAACCGAGGCAAGCGCCGCACCCGAACCGGCGATCAGGTAGATCGCGATGAAGAGCACGATCGGCGAGAGCACCGGCAGGAGGGATGGCACGACCATTTCCTTGATCGCAGCTTGCGTCAGGATATCCACGGCGCGGCCATAGTCGGGCTTCACTTCACCCTTCATGATGCCCGGCATTTCGCGGAACTGGCGGCGGACTTCCTCGACCACAGCCTGCGCCGCACGGCCCACCGCCATCATCGACATACCGCCGAAGAGGAACGGGAGCAGGCCGCCGAACAGGAGGCCGACCACGACGTAGGGGTTGGCAATCGAGAAATCGACCGTGACGCCATAGAAGAACGAGCCTTCGGTCGCTTTGGCTGCGAAGTATTTCAAGTCTTCCGAATACGCCGCAAACAGCACGAGCGCGCCGAGGCCAGCTGAACCGATGGCGTAGCCTTTGGTGACGGCCTTGGTCGTGTTGCCGACAGCGTCGAGGGCATCGGTCGTCTTGCGGACTTCCGAAGGCAGCTCTGCCATTTCGGCAATGCCGCCTGCGTTATCCGTCACCGGACCGAAGGCGTCGAGCGCCACGATCATGCCGGCAACGCCGAGCATCGTGGTGGTTGCAATCGCGATCCCGTAGAGGCCGGCGAGGTTGTAGGTCAGCAGGATGCCGCCGATGATGATCAGCGCCGGCAGCGCGGTGGCTTCCAGCGAGACAGCGAGGCCCTGGATGACGTTCGTGCCGTGGCCGGACTCGGAGGCTTTCGCGATCGAGCGCACCGGACGGTACTTGGTTTCCGTGTAGTAGGCCGTGACCACGACGATCAGCAACGTCACGAACAGACCCGCCACACCGCAGGCAAAGAGCTTCCAGCCTGTGATGTCGGCCGCTTCACCCGTGACCGGGTTGACGAGGCCAAGCAGGTCGCCGGCGCCGTCGAGCGTACCGGCAAGACCGCCGGGAAGCACGGTCTCGATGGCGAGCGCAAGGCCGCCAATCGAGAGCACGCCGGTGACGATGAGCGCCTTGTAGAGCGCGCCCATGACATCGGTTGAGCCTTTGGCAAGGGTTGCGAAGAAGGTGCCGACAATCGAGGTGACGATGCAGACCGCGCCGATAGCGAGGGGCAGCATCATGATCTCGCCGATGTACGGCGTGGCAGCGAAGTAGATGCCGCCGAGGACCATCGTGGCCACCAGTGTCACGGCATAGGTTTCGAACAGGTCAGCGGCCATGCCGGCGCAGTCGCCGACGTTGTCGCCGACGTTGTCGGCGATGGTGGCGGCGTTGCGTGGATCATCTTCCGGGATACCGGCTTCGACCTTGCCGACCATGTCGCCGCCGACGTCCGCACCCTTGGTGAAGATACCGCCGCCGAGACGGGCGAAGATCGAGATGAGCGAGGCGCCAAAGCCCAGCGAGACAAGTGCGTCGATGATTTCGCGCTTCTCGCCTGCGTCGGTGAGCGAGAGGTCCATCGGTCCGGTGAGGATGCCATAATATCCGACGATGCCGATGAGGGCGAGGCCGACCACGAGCATGCCGGTGACGGCGCCCGATTTGAACGCCATCTGCAGGCCTTCATTGAGTCCCTTGCGGGAGGCTTCGGTGGTGCGGACGTTGGCGCGCACCGAGACGAGCATGCCGATGAAACCGGCAGCGCCCGAGAGCACGGCGCCGATCACGAAGCCAAGCGCAGCTTTCCAGCTGAGTGCCACTATGAGCACGACCGCGACGCCGGCACCCACGATGGCGATCGTGCGGTATTGACGTTTCAGATAGGCGTTTGCGCCTTCCTGGATTGCCTGGGCGATTTCGAGCATGCGCGGCGTTCCCGCCGGTGCTTTCATGATCGAATTGATCTGCCAGTAGCCATAGGCGACCGACAAGAAGCCCGCACCAAGTGCGAGTAAGTACCAAGTCATTGGCTTTCCTTCCTTTAACCCCTGATTGCCCTACACCCCCGCAAATACGGGGCTGCGGCGTCCTTTAACGACGGTTCTGCCTGCCAGCCGCCCCACTGGGGTGCAACCTGCCTCGCTTCAGGGGCGAGTGACAGACATTCCGATTCTACCATGCTCGAAGGCCACGGTTTCCGGGAGGTTAACGCGGCCGTCCTTGTCCGAAACAGCGAGACCCGGTTCTGACCGGATTCGCCCGATACGCGAAATCCGGATATCCTGACCCGCAGCATAGCGCAGGATCCGTTCCCGGCTTTCGGGCGGCGCCGTCAGCAGCAGCTGGTAATCGTCGCCCCAGGTGGCCAGATCCAGCGACTCCGCCTGCCCGGCAGCGCCGCCCGCGAAGGGCACAGACCCGAGGTCGACCTGCGCCCCGCAACCCGAGGCCTCCGCCAGCGACTGGATGTCCCCGAGCAGTCCGTCCGAGATATCCATCGCCGCGCTGGCGCAGTCCGCAACCAGTCTGGCCACTGCCATCGGCGGCAGAGCCGGCGCGTGCAGTGCGTCAATCCACGGGCTTTCGAGTCCGGCCGCCCGCGCGAGGAAGCCGCGCCGCGCGGCGCCGATCTCGCTGGTCACCCAGATGTCGTCACCAGCCTTTGCGCCGCTCCGGCGGACCGGGTGATCGGCAAGGCACCGGCCGGTGAGCGTCAGCGAGAGGAAGAGGCCTGCCGGGCTCGACACGGTATCGCCGCCAATCAGCCCTGCGCCCCAGGCCTCGAGCTCGGCGCCGAGGGCAGCGGCAAACGCCGCCAGCTCGCTTTCCGGCCGGTCCGGGGGCCACCCCAGCGTCAGCAAGGCTTCGAATGGTTCGGCGCCGCTGGAGAGGATGTCCGAAACGTTTACCCGCACCAGCTTGCGCGCGATGCCCGCGATGGGATCGCTGGCGAGGAAGTGGACCCCTTCCACCATCGCGTCGGTGGTGATTACCACGGGCGCCGACGATGCGGACATCAAAGCCGTGTCGTCCGTCAGGCCGGACGCGCCGGGGCGGGTCGCCAGAGGGGCAAAGTACTGTCTGATCCAGTCGCGTTCAGCCATGCCGGCGCACCGGTGACGGAAGGGCCTCAGAGCCCTTCACGGCCAATCGCATAGAAACGGTCCCGCCGCTGACGGCGCAGCTCCACCGGCGTCATGCCTTCGAGGTCGCGCAGCGCCGCGTCGAGCGCCTTTGCGGCGGACGCCATGGCGCGCTGCGGGTCGCGGTGGGCCCCGCCCACAGGTTCCTTGACGATGCCGTCAACGATCCGGGTGCGCAGCAGATCCGGCCCTGTGATGCCCATCGCTTCCGCCGCTTCCTTCGCCTTGGCGGAATCGCGGTAGAGGATCGACGCGCAGCCTTCCGGCGAGATCACCGAATAGATGGCGTATTCCATCATCAGCACACGGTTTGCGGCGGCGATGCCGATGGCGCCGCCGGACATGCCTTCACCGATGACCAGCGTGACGAAGGGAACGCCGAGCGACAGGCCGCGCTGGGTGCCGCGCGCGATCGCTTCAGCCTGGCCGCGCTCTTCGCCGCCCTTGCCCGGATAGGCGCCGGCCGTGTCCGGAAAGCTGAGGACCGGCATGCTGAACTTCTCGGCGAGGTCCATCAGGCGCACCGCCTTGCGGTAGCCTTCGGGGTGGGCCATGCCGAAATTGTGCTTCAGGCGCTTCTCGGTGGTGCGGCCTTTCTCGTGGCCCATGATGACAACCGAGCGGCCGCGGAACCGCGCGAGACCGCCGATGATCGCTTCATCATTGCCAAAGTGACGGTCGCCCGCGAGTTCCTCGAAGTCTTCGAAGATATTTGCGATGAAATCGGAGAAATGCGGCCGGTCGGGATGGCGTGCGACCTGCGTGATGCGCCAGGCGTCGAGATCGGAATAGATTTGCTTGAGCTGCTTGGCCGACTTGGTTTTCAGCTTCGCAAGTTCGTCCGTGATCGAGGGTCCATCCTTGCGCGCGGCAAGGGCTTCCAGCTCGGCAATCTTCGAATCGAGTTCGGCGATCGGCTTTTCGAATTCCAGATAGGTAGCCATGAGCGTTCCCTAGCAATCTGCCAACGCTTCGCCTAGCCGGGTTGTGAGGGAAGAACTTTTCCGAGCATCACCACCGCCGGCAGGGTCAGCACCCCCAGAAGGACCGGAAACACAAAGAAAATCAATGGCAAAGTCAACTTCGCGGGCAGCGCCATGGCCTTCTCTTCGGCATAGAGGATGCGGCGCTGGCGCATGTCGGCTGAGAAAACCCGCAGGGTCTGGCCGAGGCTGGTGCCCATTTCCTCGGCCTGGCGCAGCATGGTGGCCAGCGATCCCGCCTCCTCGATGCCCATCCGGTCTGCGAAGGCGCGCCAAGCGGTCTTGCGGGCCCGCCCTGCCCTCAGCTCAAGGGAAAGCGTCCGCAGGTGAACCGCGATCACGGGGTGGCGCAGCTCGAGTTCCTCGCCGACCCGCTGGACCGCCGCGTCCAGGCTCAGCCCGGCTTCGACGCATGCCACCATCAGGTCCATCATGTCCGGAAAGCCGAGCGAGCCGGCCTGCTTGCGCTGCTTGATCTTGGAGTCGAGGTACATGCCCGGGGCCGAGAGCCCCAGCAGCACGAGCAGGATCGACAGGCCCACGGGCGCGTATTTCGGATATCCCGCCAGGTAAGGCAGCGAAAACAGGAGTGCCACCTGCGGAATGACCACGCAGACGAGGCGCGCGGCGAAGTAGCGGGAAACGGCATTCTTTTGCGGAAAGCCTGCAAGGTTCAGCTTGGCGCGCACGGCGCTGACTTCGGCGCCCTCGGCCGGCGCCGCGTTGTCGGCAAAGCCCATCACGGCCCGCCCGATGCGGCTTTCGGTGCGGCGCGGCTCACCGGGCGATTCCTTGTCGCGGCGGCTCAGACGGCGGTTCACGTCCTCGTCCGCCTGGCGGTTACGCATGAACGAGACGATGCCCGGAATCGCAGCGAGCACGGCGAGGAAGAACAGCGCCGCCGGAACCATCGAGCCGGAGAAGATCGTCATGTCCATCACCGGATCACATCTTGAAGTTGATCATCTTGTTCATGACGATGTTGCCAATCACCATCCAGCCGAACAGACCCGCGAAGCCGTACTGGATCAGAGGCTCGTGCATCACGTTGCCGTAGAATTCCGGGCGCATCATGTGGATTGCGCCCATCACGAGGAACGGCGCGGACGTCAGGATCATCGCGGAGGTGCGCCCTTCGGACGACGCAGCGCGAACCTTGAGGCGCATGGTCTGGCGTTCACGGATGGTATTGGTGTTCGCCTTCAGCAGTTCCGTCAGATTGCCGCCGGTCTTTTCCTGCAGCCGGACTGTCGCGGCGAAAAGTTCGACATCGGGGTCGCCGGACCGCTCGGCCATGCGTTGGACCGCATTTGTCAGCGACATACCGTAGGACACTTCATCGGCGGTCATGCCGAATTCGGTGCCGATGGGATCGGGCATTTCGCGGGCGACAAGTCCCACGGCTGTTGCCACGGGGTGACCGGCTTCGAGGCTGCGGCAGACGATCTGCAGCGCGTCGGGCAGCTGCGAGGCGAGCTTCTTCGCGCGCTGGCCAGCGACATGCCGGACGACAACCAGCGGCGCCAGCAGGAACACGAGGATGTAAACCGGGATCGCGGTCCAGATCCCGCCGGCGTAGTACCAGGTGAGCCCGGCCGGGATGAGCGCGCCGGCGGCGGACATGGCCACCCACCGGGCGGGTTCGAACTTGAGGCCGGACCGGACGATCAACTGGTTCAGCCAGCGCAGGGACATGGCGAGGTTGCCGTCCTTGTCGAGCCCGCGGCTCTTGCGCAGCTCCACCATGGCTTCATTGTGGGTCGCGTAGCGGTCCTTGAACTGGAGGCGCCGGTTGACGATGCGCTGGGTCTGCGCCTCGGTGACCAGACTGAGCACCGACTGGATTGCCATGAAAACGGCGCCGGTTGCCATCACCGCCGGGATGATGAGCATCGTATCGAAACTGGTCAGGTCAGGCAGGCCGAACACGCGGGCGGCTCCCGGATCAATAGCGGCTGGACGGATCGAACAGGCCGGCCGGCATGAACACGCCCCGCCGCTCCATCTCGTCAAGGAACTTGGGGCGCAGGCCGGTCGCTACGAAGTGGCCCTGCACCTTGCCGTTCTCCGCCGTGCCCGTGCGCTCGAACCGGAAGATCTCCTGCAGTTGGACAACCGAGCCTTCCATGCCGGTGATCTCGGCAATCGAGACCACCTTGCGCGAGCCATCCGACAGGCGTGTCGCCTGCACGATGAAGTTCACCGCCGAAGCGATCTGCCCACGGATGGCTTCCTCGGAAATCTTCATGCCGCCCATCATCACCATCTGTTCAAGACGGGTGAGCGCATCGCGCGGATTGTTGGCGTGGATGGTTGCCATCGAGCCTTCGTGTCCGGTGTTCATGGCCTGCAGCATATCGAACGCTTCCTCCGAGCGGACCTCGCCCAGAATGACGCGGTCCGGACGCATGCGCAGTGCGTTCTTGACCAGCTCGCGCTGGCGGATCTCGCCCTTTCCCTCAATGTTTGGCGGGCGGGTTTCCATGCGCGCGACGTGCGGCTGTTGCAACTGAAGTTCGGCGGCGTCCTCGATGGTGATCAGGCGTTCGTCCGGGTTGATCGCGGCCGACAGCGCATTTAGCAGCGTCGTCTTGCCGGAGCCTGTGCCGCCCGAGATGACTGTCGAGGCGCGGCACTTGACGGCGCCCAGGATGAAATCCGCGACCGGGCGCGGAATGGCCCCAAAGCTGACCAGCTTGTCCATCGTCAGCGGTGACTTCGAAAATTTCCGGATCGAGACCAGCGGCCCGTCAATCGCAATCGGAAGGACGGCGGCGTTGACGCGGCTGCCATCGAGGAGGCGCGCATCGACCAGCGGCTGGCTCTCATCGACCCGCCGGCCGACCGCCGCAACGATCCGCTGCACGATCCGCAGGAGGTGGTCATTGTCGGCGAAGCGCACCGGTGCCAGCTGCAGCTTGCCGTGGCGTTCGACGTAAACCTGATTGTAGCCGTTGATCAGGATGTCCGCGATGGAATCGTCCTTGAGCAGAGGTTCGATCGGGCCAAGGCCGGTCATCTCATCCATCACGGCATCGGCAAAGAGCACCTCCTCCGCCGATGACAGCGCCATCTCTTCCTTGCGGATGATCTCGCCGATGATGCCGCGCACCCGGCGGCGCATCGTTTCATCGTCGAGCTTGTCGAGCGCCGAGAGATCGAGTTCGTCGATGAGTTTGGCATGCACGCGCAGCTTTGCGTCGAGCAGGTCGAACGCCGCGGCTTCCGCTTTCCCCCGCGCGGCGGGCGTGGCAGCCGGCTGGGGCACCGGCTCGGCAACGGCAGGCTCGGCTTTGACGGCAGGCGAAAATCCGAAGCGGCTCATGCCTTGGCCTTCCTGGCTGATTTGCGGGACTGGGAATTCTCGATCATGCCGTCGGGCGCCAGCAGGCGGACCATCTGGTCCACATCAAGTACCAACGGGCTCTTCGGCTTCACATCGGCAATCGGCTTTCCGAGATTCACCGCCGTGCGCGCCGCGTCCCAGTCGGATGTGACCGTGACGTCAATCTTACGCTCGATGGCCTTCTCGGCGGTATCGACCGGGAAGCCCGTCCGGAACTGCTTCTTCTTGAACATGCGGTTCAGCACCAGCCGCGCCCGATTGCCATTCCCGCGCAGTACGTCGATGTCCCGGCACATGTCGGCGGCCGCGTGCAGACTTGGTACCGTCAGCTCGCTGATGATGACCGCCTCGTCCACCGCCGCCATCACCGGCTTTGTCCACGGCATCATATGACGCGGCATATCGAGGATGACATAGGGAAATGACGCACAAGCGATATCCAGCAGGCGAAGGATCGCCGGCTCGCTGGCCAGGGCATCGGCTTCCGGATTGCGCGGCGAGGCGATGATCGACACGCCGTCTTCATGCTGCCAGCACCAGGCCGCAAGCAAGCGGGCGTCGAGACGCTCCGGCGCGGCGGACAGGGCGTGGAGGTCGAGCTTCGGAATGGCTTCCAGGAAAGACGCGGTCATGCCGTCAGCGAGGTTCAGGTCAACGAGGCAAACCTGTCCGGGGCCCACCATTCGCGCCAGCGCGAAGGCGCTTTCGATGGCGAGCGTGGAGACACCTGCGCCGCCGACGGCGCCTCGGAAAGCCCAGCATGCGGAGTTCGACGGACCGCCTTTCGGCTCCGCCCGCGCGTCCGAGAGGCGAGCGGCCGTATCCATGACATCATCAGCGCTCGCCGACATCGACAGCACATCCCACGCCTCGAGCTTCATCAGTGCCCGCACCATGTGCGCCGGCAAATGATCCGAGATGACAATCAGGGCGGTCGCCGGGTGTTCGACCGCCAGCATCAGGAGCAGCTGGTCCCAACCGGGCTGGCCCTGTTCGATCAGAAGCAGGCCGCCGCCGTGGCGCTGCGCGATGTCGGGCGCAGTCTTTTGCGACAGATCCTGCACGTCCGCGCAGACCGCCTTCAGCGCCTCGATGCGGCCGGGGCTCGCCAGCGCGGCTATGGCGGGCACGGTGCGCCCGGAAGATGCCGGCGTTTTCTGGATTTGGACGGCGGCGTGCATTACTCGGTGCCCCCGGTGCCGGTGCCGGCGAGTTCCTTGGTCTGGCCATCGTTGAGCGCCTTGACAGCGTTCACGGCGCGCACACCCGAAGTCGACTCCACCTTGCGCGAATTCGGCAAGTTCACGTCCCGGTCAGACTGTGACGCAATATTGGCACGGCTGGCCTCGCCCAGCACGAACCGGTCCTGCGCATCGAGCGATGCACAAGCCGAGAGCAGCCCGGAGGCGGTCAGGAACATCAAGGCTTTTGCGATCTTCATGGTAATCAGTACCCTGCATTTTCAGAAGGCGCGCCGGTCGTCCGGCCGAACAGCAGCAACTCGGCTTCCGTCGGCTCTGCGAAGGCGTCGAGCGGAGAGGCCAGTTGGTCCGGATGCGGCTGGGGCTGCACGAGGCGCGGGGTGACGATGATGACGAGTTCACTTTCGTTGCGTTGATAGCGTTTCGAGGAGAACAGTGCCCCGAGAATAGGGACGCTCCCGAGCCAGGGAGTCTGGCGAACGTCGTTCGAGTAGTTGTTCTGCAGAAGGCCGGCGACCGCGAAGGCCTGTCCGTCATGCAGTTCGACCGTCGTATCGGCGCGGCGAACCGATATGCCCGGAATCTCGATATTGGCGGCTCGGATGCCGTTGGCCTTGTCGAGCGCCGACACCTCGGGCCGCACACGGAGATTGACGAGACCGTCGCCCAGGACGGTCGGGGTGAAGTCGAGACTGACCCCGAACTTCTTGAACTCGATGGTGATCTCGTTGTCCTTGCTGGCAACCGGGATCGGGAATTCGCCGCCCGCAAGGAAGCTGGCCGTGTCGCCCGACAGCGCCACGAGGTTCGGCTCCGCCAGCGTGCGGATCACGCCTTTCTCTTCCAGCGCGCGGATGCGCACGTCGATGTTCTCGCCGCCAAGGTTCGTGAACAGAGCAACCGTCTTTTCGGCAAGGCCGGAAATCGTGCCGCTGTCGGTTGAGGACTGGAAGTCGTTGGCGTCAACGGTGTTGCCGAATCCGATCTCGCGCACGGCGCTGCGGCTCGCCTCGAGGAAGCGCACCTCGAGCAATACCTGCTGGCTCTGACCGACCGTCAGCCCGTTGGCGACGCCGCCCGGCACATAGCGCTCGGCCACCTGCAGCGCCATCTCTGCCGCGCCGGCGGTCGTCACGCGGCCATCGAGGAACACGCCGTCATGCACGGGATAAACCTCGATGGGCTCGCCCGGCAACAGGCGCCGGATGTCCTGGCGCAGTTCTTCGAGACCGAGTTTCACGTCGATCTCGATCAGTTCGGCAATCGCGCCGGCGGAATTATATACGAGCACCGTGGTCGAGCCCGGTGTCTTGCCGCGCAGGAAGAAGGAGCGGTTTGATGTCGCCATGGCTTCGGCGATTTCGGGATCGGCGACGACAATCGTGGCGAATGCCAGGTCTGTTTCCACCACGGCGGACTGGCCGCGGCGGACTTCCAGCCGCTGGGCGCCGTCATCTGCCGAGCGCTGCATCCAGGCCGAGGCCGGAGGCACAAGGCAGGCGCACACAAGGAGTGCGGCAGAGATGATCCGTGCAAGGCGCATCAGCGTTTCTCCTCCGTCCGGGTGTCGGCGCGCGCGACCGGCGTTGTGACGTTTTCATCACGCGCGCCGTTGATGACGCGCACAGTGGTGGTCACGGCGGCCCGGCGGCCCGAGCCCGGTTGAACCACCTTCTTCACTTCAGCCGGTTTTTCCGGCGTCAGCGCGGCAACCATGGCCTCTTCGTCCCGGCTGATCAGCGCGAGCCCGAGCGCAGCCCGCTGGCTGGCCGCGCCGAGCGCCAATGCGTCGTCAGGCGTCACTTCCAGCGTCACGGTCTGGGACGGCCGGGCGCCCTCCATGTTTGCCTCGAAGGACTGATCCACCGCCAGAACCTTGACATGGCGCAGCACGGGGCGCGCGAGGATGTTCGCCGAAATGCGGGCGCCTTCTGCGCGGCTGCCGGCGTCTTCCAGATCCATGAACTCGTTCACGTCCACGCGGTCGCCCGGCAGCACGAAGCCGGACACGCCGGTGTCGTTGCGCACGACGATGGAGACCGCCCGCATGCCCGGCGTGATGGCCGCCGCGAGCGTGAGCACCGAGCCGGTCGTGTCGATCTTCGGCAGCAGCAAGGGTTCGCCCGGCACCATCAGGCCGCGCGAATAGGCCTTCGGTCCCAGATCAGAGACGTTGCGCAGCGCGCCTTCCGGCACCGCGCGCTCCGGCCACTCGACTTCCTTGACAAATTTCGGGTCAATCGCGGCGCCGGGCTCGACCGTTGATGTCATCACAAGCACGGTCGTCATGGCGACCGCAGGCACGGCGCTGGCCTCGGCATCCGGCGCCTTGCCGGACATGAAGCCCCGGCCAAAGAAAATGGCGCCGGCGCCAAGCACAACGGACAGGCCGAGGCTGATCAGCGGTGCAGCTTTCATTCTGAATGCCCTCATTCGGGCAGCGTTCTGCTGCCTTCAGCCTGAAGACTTAACCGAGGGATGATAAGGCCTCTTGAAGCTCAACCGGCGAATCTCGTCCGGGGGCGGAAGATGCGATTAACCAAACCGTAGTGCCGTGCTGGCGGTTGGTTAGCGGGATCTTTCGAGGTGCCGGCAACGTGCCGCCGCACGGGCGACCGGCCGCGTTCAGCCGTGGAAGAACAGGTCCGCCGCTCCCGGGCGCAACAGCGCCGCCGTCAGGCAGCCGCCACAGACAACGCCGGTATCGATGTTCAGCCGGCGTCCGTCTCCCGCCGCTTCCGGACGGAAATCGTGTGTCGGCGTATGGCCATGGATCACGCGCAGGCCTCGCAGGGCCGGCGCCGTCCAGCAGCGCGGGTCCATGAACTCGCGCCGCCGCGTCCACATGTTCACCTGCGCGCCGCAATCCGGATAGAGGTCAGGATCAATCCCGGCATGCACGAAGACGAGCCCGGCCTCCTCGTCGGCGTGAACCGTTGGCAGCGATTTCAGCCAGGCAACGTGCGCAAGCCTGACCGCCTCCGGCTTGCCGGCATAGCTCGCCAGGGTCGCCTCGCCGCCATTGTTCATCCAGTGCCGCCAGGGGGCGGCGTGCGCGCCGGGGGCATCGTGCGCATCGATCATCATCTGTTCGTGATTGCCGCGCAGCGTGATGGCCCGGGGCCCGTGCGCGCGTTCGAATTCCATCAGCTGTTCGATCACGCCGCACGAGTCCGGCCCGCGGTCGACCAGATCCCCCAGATGCACGAACTGGAGCGGCCGGCCTTTGAGTTCCCCGGCGGCAAAGGCGAGCACCTGCCGGTGCACATCCTTCAGCCGCCCAAGCTCGCCGTGGATGTCGCCGATGGCGCAATAGATGGGATCATGCATCGAAGCCTCCTACCCCCGGAACGCGGCAAATCTTGGACGAGACGGGGGAAGGCGCAGTCAGATTGTCTGCGTTTTGGCCCTAAGCAGCCGGATTGTGCGACTGTCCCAAGTGTCGGCTGTCGGTCTCCCTTGGGGTCAGGAACATTCACGCGCCAAATACTGCCAGCGATGACGTTGCGCAAATGTCTTCTTACTCAGGCCGGTATTGGAATGGGTATCTAATGGGATAGTCTGTTTGACCGATGTGACGACAGACTTCACCATACATGTCGGTAGTCGGCCAGCGCATCTCTGCAATCGCCTCCTCCGTTGCTGAAACGAAAGCTTCATTCGTACAACTGACAGAGATGTCGAACGGTTCGCCGCGCTCGTTCACGTAGAACTCTGCTTCACAATCTGCGGCTATCGGCATAGCCATACCGGGGTATAGCGGGGTGGGAGGCTCTGGTGCACATGAATTGTGAGCGCAGTGGTCGCAGATGGGTTCGAAGAGTAAACCGGGCACCGGAAGCTTTGGAGGGCCAAGCGTCTCATCTGGTACATCAAGGGGCTCATCGCCGGCAGCTTGATGCGTTTCGGCCCTTATCGATTGCGTCGGCTGGGAAGAATACAGCCACAACCCAACGATCCCGATCAGTGCCAAGCATATCGAGCCGAGAGCAGTCACTTTCCACACCATATTGAAATGTTTAGTGGCCAACATATCCAATGTCATCTCTGGCGGTGAAAGAAGGTGTGCCTTAGCTGCGGCACGCTGGCCGCTTTCGGCGAAGTCCGGCCTGGTGGTGGTGATACCGACGAACGACAGGACTGAGTTGACCCTGCCGTCCGGCTGCAATTGCGATCAGCGCCGATCTGGCCCTTTCGAGCCGGTCTCTCGTCAGCTTAGTCGACTGAACTTGTGCTGACTTGGCTAATCAACATCTCGCTCTCCAACGATTTGATCGCTATACGGAACATCACTGAACCGTATTCTCGTGCACATCGAATTTGCTATGCTTTCTGGTTTACATTTTGGCATGACATTGCTGGCAACAGGCCCGCACCCCTTGCTACCAGCGGCGCACCAATCAGGAAGCTGGACGTTCTTTCCGTATGACTGACCAATATCCGACTCCTTCAAGCCATACTCTTCCCAAGAAGTCACACAACCAGGCAGGCATCTCATGCCGAAGGCCTCGCCTCTAAATGTGTAGGGAGAGTAGGGCTTATTTGGCATTCCGCGTTCTAGCCCGTTCTCAGACAGCGCCCCGGCAGCTGTTTCAGTGGATCCCAAAACAATCCGATTAAGATTGATCCGTGTGCACGCGAATTTCTCAGATACAGGGGAACTTGAAGCAGGTTGAAAAACAACAATAGAGTTCGTGTCAACCAGCTGGTCTTCGTCGCTGTCCCGAGCAAAGTGGGTTTCCGCCATTGCGGACCAAGCTGTGCACCATTCAGGAACTATCGGAGAGCCATCGAGATTTGATGCCAATAGGCAGCCGGGAACACACCAAATCTCGCTTGCAGTATCTTCTTTGACTGAACTATCGGCTACAGTCGGCGCGGAACTTCCTTGAGCTGCTTCTTTGAAAGCGGGCCTCGGGTCCGGCATCGCTCTGACCCATTCGAAACTGGATTCCTCGGTTTGGGAGGTCTCAATCGGTGCAACACCAACAGGAGTGGGCTCCGCAGGTTCGCATGCAGCCAAAACAAAGACTGACACTGCTGCGATAATGACGGACCGCGCCCTCCAACCTTTGATACTGAGATGTTTGCCGAGAGCGTCAGCCCGGCGAAGTGATGTAACCCCCGTTAGTTTCGGCATTGTTCCCTCCCACCTCGAAGCGTAATCATGAAAGGTAACCGGCTTCAAATTAATGTTCGCTTCAATTGGATGAACAATCTTCAGCGATGCTCAGGGTTTGGAATCCGGATGGTCACTTTCCCACGTTTTGCCGAACAGTCTTAGGTCGGTACTTCGGGCTGGCGTGCATCAGCATCGTCGGTCCGCAGATAGATGGGAATTGAAAGCTAGCTGCCACTCTAGGCGTGGCGCGAATAATTGCCTACGGCGAAGTCCGGCCTAGCGCCAGATTTGCAGCCGAATGACACGATGGCCCTTTGTTGCCGGTCGTCACCCAGTATTCGAACGTCTGATGTGCTTCGGCTTTGGTTCTTGAAAAGACGTGAGCGGAGAGACTTGGTGGGGCGGAATCAACCCGCGCCTTATTCTCGATGTGATGGGGCCTTGATCCCAGCGGTTCCGCGAATTGATCGGATCAGCGGCTCTCAATCACCGATCCGCCTCTCGACGAAGAGCACTTTTCTCGGAAGTATTGTAATTGCCTCGGAAATGTCTTCCTCGCGATCGGACATCGAATACGTCGCGGTTATTTGCGCTCTTATCGCGCTGCGCCCCTCGCGGACAAGGTTTGGGGGCATTTTCGAAAAGACTTCTTCTGCAGACTTATGATCTGGGGCGCCGCGGAATTCCTTCCACTCACTCTGTAGGCGGCCGTCAGTCACGCTAACGCTTTCAATCGAAAGCCCTTTTATTTCGACGTTCTCGAGGCCTGCTAATGAAAACTGAGCATGATCAAAGAGAGTTTTTACTTCTGCATCCGTGACGAAGTCATCTTGAGCCACTTTGTCGGCTAGCTCGGCCGCGAGGGAGTTTACCAGATTTTCGGCAGCTCTTGCCTTATCGGCAAAGTCCCCCGTTTGTGTCGAACGACTACACGCCCCGACTTGAGCCAGAGACAGAGCGAAGCACGAAGCAACAATCAGATTCTTCATGGCCTTAAGTGGTGCCCGTGATTTAGGGTCTGATGCGGAACAAGCGCTTCAACTTGTGAGAAGAGTTCAGAAGCTGCGGCCTTTCTGCTGTTTGAGTTTTTTGATCCGTCTGCGTTGGTAAGCGTCGATCTCTCGGAACAGCGGTGACCGGCGGTCGAAAGTGAGATGGGTTATGGAGACGATATGTGCGGCAGTTGTGTCTGGTCCGCCGATGTCGAGGCAACAGGCAATGCCGCCCTCGTCACCGAGGTTCAGCACGTCGATCATCTGACATCTTGTCGGGATAGGTATCTCGGGCGATTTTGTTGCCAGGAAACGCTGAAGCTCCTTGGTGAGCCCGGCGTCGATTGGCAATGCACGCTTGAGCTTCGAGATGAAGATATCGGTCTTGTCAGGGTCATCGATCATTTTGTGCTCTTGGTTCCAGGGGCGGACCGTTGCTGCCACCACGCCCCATGATCGGGGGGTGAGATCGTGTAGTTCCACTCGCCGTGGAAGTCGTCACAGGCGATGTTGATGGCGGCTATTTCTGCGTCGGAAACCTTGATCGCTTTGGGATAGACGTTTTCGTCGAGGCAGCATTGCACGTCGAGCCCGGCCTGCGTTGTCGTTGCTGCGATCAACTGGATGATGACCTCGCGGCTGAGCAGCGGCTTGCCGCGCCAGTTCTGGGTTATGAAGGCGAAGAGGCGATGCTCGATACGGTTCCACTTGCTGGTGCCAGGTGGGTAGTGAGCGACGGTGATGGACAATCCGGTTTCGTTGGCGAAGGTCTGGAGTTCGCGCTTCCACAAGCGAACGCGAACGCCGTTACTGCCACCGCAATCGGCCGTGATCAGGAGCCTGGTCGCGCCGGGATAGCGCGTCTTTCCCAAGGCACGCCACCAGCGCCGGATGCTCTCGACCGCGAAGGCCGCGGTATCGTGATCGATACCGACATTGATCCAGCCCGAGTTGGCCGCGATGTCGTAGACACCATAGGGTGCGACCTTGCCGAGTTCCGGTATCTTGAAGTCGTGCACGCGCACCGGTTCAGGATCGCCTTTGGGCCGAAGCTCGCGCCCGCCGTTCCTGAAATCGCCGACCAGTTCCTTCTTCTTCGTATCGACAGAGATCGCAGGCTGCGAGCCGTTCTGGAACTGCCTTATCTTCTCGTTGATGTGCTCAAACTGCACATCGCGGTCGGGATGCGAAGCACCTTCGCGCGTCTTCCGGTTGCCCTGAAGGCTGAAGCCAAGCCGACGCAGCAACCGGCCGACCAATTTCTGACTGGCTGTAAAACCGCGCTCGGCCAGCGCGCGGACGAGGTGGCGCTGGCTCCGGCTGACCCACCGGAGCGTGGCCTCGGGATCGCCGCGGATCGCCGACTGAACCAGATCCTCCAGCGCTTCCAGCAGCCCGGGTTGCGTCTCGATCTTAGGCTTGCTGCCGCCGCCCGGCCGGCGAACTCGGCCCGCCAGTTGGGCATTGTCACGCCCCAACTCCGCCAGACCGCGCCCGATCGTGCTGCGCGCAACCCCCGTCGCTTCAGAAACCGCCGTGATCCCACCCCAGCCCGCCGACAACGCTTCATTCGCGACAAACAGCCGACGCGCACGCTCGTCCAGATACGGCGCAAGCCTGTCGAAGCGCGCTTTGACCGCAGCAATGTCAATCATTCCAATTCGCCCGAGCTCATCGCCCTACCGAATCAGGTCATCACCAACACGTCCAGACTCTTCGCAACCATCGCATCCCAAAAATGCGGCGCAGCATCCCACCAGGCCAATCATCGATTCGGTTATTGCGCCTCAGATACTTAGTGTCCGTGTGAGGACATTTCTGGCTATTCGTTATCCCAAGTCACCTAAGCGGTCGCTAATCTGAACTTTGAAACTAAGCGCACCGGTTAAATGGCCTGCACAGTGACGCGCCGCCCACCGTTCGCCAATAACGCCAGATGCAGCCATTCGGTTCTGACTGCCGGACGACCGCCTTCGGCGATTTGCTGCCGGCCTGAATGAGCCCCCCCTAATCATCCGACAACAGAACCTTCAGAAAATCCGCCATATCCACATTGCCGCCGGTGACCAGCACGCCGATCCGCTTGCCTTTCAGTTCGTCCGGCAAGCGGCGCACGGCCGCGGCGAGCGCTGCGGCGCCGCCGGGCTCTGCAACGATCTTCAGGTGCCGGGCCGCAAGGCGCATGGCACCGCGCACGTCGGCGTCGCTCACGCGCAGGCCGCCGGCCAGCAGCCGCTTGCCGATGGCGAAGGTCAGCTTGCCGGGTTCCGGGGTGAGGATCGCATCGCAGATCGACCGCGTGCCCGGCGCGTTGGACAGGATCACGCCCGCCTCGAGGGACCGCGCCCAGTCATCATGCGCCTCCGGCTCCGCCGTCCAGATGCGCGTATCCGGCGACAGGCGCTCGAAGGCCAGCGCAATGCCGGTGATCAGGCCGCCGCCGCCGGTGCAGCAGATCAGCGCGTCGAGGGCTTCGCCGTCGGCCTGCATCTGGCGCGCGAATTCCAGGCCGGCCGTGCCCTGCCCGGCGATGATGTCCCGGTCGTCATAGCTCGGCACCACCACGGCGCCGCGCTCGGCCGCGAGGCGGTTGCTGATCTCTTCCCGGCTTTCCCGGTTGCGGTCATAGAGGACGATCTCGCCTCCATCCGCCCGGACGCCGTCCATCTTCACCTGCGGCGCGTCGGACGGCATCACGATCACCGCCGGCATGCCAAACAGGCGCGCGGCCCGCGCCACGCCCTGGGCGTGATTGCCGGAGGAAAACGCCACGACGCCCCCGGCGCGCCCTTCGGGCGGAATCTGGGCCAGCCGGTTGGTGGCGCCGCGCATCTTGAAGCTGCCCGTGACCTGCAGGCATTCCGCCTTCACGAAGATCCGCGCGCCGGCCTCGGCGTCAATCGCGGCGTGGGTCAGTACCGGCGTCGTGCGCACATATCCGCGCTGGCGCTCGGCTGCGGCAAGGATGTCTTCAAAGGTCGGAAGCAGGGATGGATCTGGCATCCGGCGAGGTTGTAGCCGTCCGCAGGCCCGTGACAAACGAAAAAGTCCGCCGGAAAAGCCGGCGGACTTCCCCCCAGAACAGGCAGCCCGCCGTCCCCTGCGGCCGCCTTCCCGCTAGTCTGGTATTCTGCGGTGTCCGTCGCCGGATCACCTACCGTCGCCGGATGCAAGGCACATGCCTGCGTCAACGCCGATCAGCGTGCGGCGGCGGCCTTGACGAGTTCGAGGGCAAACGCGGCGGTGTCCGGATTGTCGAGCGCATGGGCCAGAACCGCTTCGAAATAGCCGGTCTTGTTGCCGCAATCGTGCACCGAGCCTTCGAATTCGTAAGCATAGAAGGCCTGGGTTTCCATCAGCTTGGCCATGGCATCGGTCAGCTGGATTTCGCCGCCGGCGCCGGCGCCCTGCTTTTCCAGCAGGCCGAAGATTTCCGGCTGCAGAATGTAGCGCCCGGTAATGGCGAGGTTTGACGGCGCGGTCTCGCGCGGTGGTTTCTCGACCATGCCCGACATGCTGATCAGCCGTCCGTCGCGCGACTTCGGCGCGATCACGCCGTAGGACGACACCCGGTCTTCCGGCACGGGATCGACCGCAATGATATTGCCGCCCACCTTCTCGAAGGCGTCCGCCATCTGCTTCAGGCTGGACGGTTTGCCCTTCACGATGACGTCTGGCAGCAGCACCGCAAACGGCTCGTTGCCGATCACGTCGCGCGCGCACCAGACGGCGTGGCCGAGGCCCAGCGGCGCCTGCTGGCGCACGAAGCTGGAGGCCCCCGCCGGCAGGCGCGAAGCCTCGACGGCGGCGAGAATGTCGAGCCTGTTCTTGGCTTTCAGCTGGCTTTCCAGCTCATAGGAATGGTCGAAATAGTCTTCGATTGCGCTTTTGCCCCGCCCGGTGACGAACACGATGTGCTCGATCCCCGCCTCCCGGGCCTCGTCAACGACGTACTGGATGACGGGTCGATCCACGACTGGCAGCAATTCCTTCGGAATGGCCTTTGTCGCCGGCAATACCCGTGTGCCAAGACCGGCCACCGGCAGAACCGCTTTCCTGATACGCATAAACTCGCTCCTGAACGGGCTCACCATCGGCAACCCTTAACCGTGTCTAGCAAATCACCTGCCAGTTTGGGGGATTTATATCCCCGCGCTGAGCATGAAACCCGCAATCCACAGCGACAAAATAGCCGTAAGGACCAGACCTGCCGAATGCCACAGCCAGGACCGGGCCGGTTGAGCGAGTTCCCGAACCAGCCGCTGCTGAAGCGCGCGCGCCGGCGAAAGGTGGGCCGTGGGAAGCGTATCGCCACCTGTTGCAGCAACATCAGCGAGCGCCGCTCCCGGCGGCTTGGCGGGCGCATTCAAAACGCCTGAATCTTGTTTCTTGCCAGCCAGCATCGATGCGACCTCTTTCGTGGAACCTTCATTCCTAGCGCCGCTAGTCCTAAGCCTTGGCTAACGCCGGTGTGCCAAAAAAAGCGACCAACTACTGAAGGTTAACGCTTCACTAACTCAGGCTTCGGGGTTATGTGCACCTGCGAACGGGAACGTCGCAAGGGGACCTTCCAAGATGAACCAGTTTGAGGTGGGGCTAGAAGAGCCCGGCCTGGACGTTGATGTATCCGACATTTCGGATGCGATCGACGACCAGAGCGGTTTTTGGGGAATCAACGGCGGCGCCAAGCGCACGGCCGACATCATCATTTCGCTGTGCGCCCTGGTGTTTCTGGCACCGTTGATGCTGTTGGTATATGCAGCCATCAAGATGGACGGCGGCAGCGGGTTTTACGTTCAATCGCGCGTCGGGCGCGGCGGAAAACTGTTCCGCATGTGCAAGTTCCGCTCGATGCTTCCGGATGCCGAGGCGGTCCTGCAATACCTGCTCGAGACCGATCCGCAGGCCCGCGCCGAATGGAACCACTTCCAGAAACTTCGCCGTGACCCACGGATCACCCGTGTGGGGCGTATCCTGCGCGCGTCGTCCATCGACGAACTGCCGCAGCTGATCAATGTCCTCAAGGGTGACATGTCGATTGTCGGGCAGCGTCCCATCCTGCCGCACCAGCGCGACGCGTACGGCATCCATATCGCCGGTTACGAACAAGCCCGGCCCGGCATCACGGGGCTGTGGCAGGTCAAGGGCCGCAACCGCCTCAGCTTTGAACAGCGCGCCTCGCTCGGCAGCGAATATGTGCGCCGCTGGAGCCTCGGTCTCGATCTGTGGATCATCCTGTTGACGATCCCTGCCCTGATCTTCTCAGCCGGCGCGTACTAACCCGCCCGATCCGGTCCGGCGCACACCGAACACATGCGCGAGGACGTCTGCGCTCAGCGCGCGCTCCGGCGCGTCATCTGCGACCTTGCGGCCATCCTTCAGGACGATGATCCGGTTGCAGAACCGCGCCGCTAGATCGAGATCATGCAGCACGACCAGGATGGCCCGGCCGGTTGCGGCCTCCGCCGCCAGCGTTTCCATCAGCGAAAGCTGGTGGGCGATATCGAGCGCGGCGCACGGCTCGTCCAGCAACAGGCAGGGCGCGGGGCTGGCCAGGAGCCGCGCCAGATGCACTCGCGCCTGCTCGCCGCCGGACAAGGCCTGGAAAGACCGCCCCACCAGATGCACAGCGTCGGCCTTCGCCAGCGCCGTATCGACCGCCCGCCGCCCACCCGTACCCAGCCGGCCATAGGCCGCAGGCGACTCGGCAAACCGTCCCAGCGCAACCACATCTTCCACGCACAGGTTCCAGGCCACCGGCCTTGACTGCGCGAGCCAGGCAACCTGCCTTGCGCGCGCCATCGCGCCATAGTCGCTTGCAGGCACGCCCGAGATCCCGATCTCGCCGGACGCGGCGGCGGTCACACCGGCGAGCGCCTTCAGGACGGTGCTCTTTCCGGCGCCGTTCGGGCCGGTCAACGCGACGAGCTCTCCCCCGTCCAGTGTGAACGAAAGGCCGTCCACAATCCGGCGCGCGGCGATTGAAATGCAAAGTCCGCTCACGGAGATCATGCCGACGCCCTCCCGAGCCGCGCCGCAATCCAGATGAAGACCGGACCGCCAACCAGCGCCGCAGCAACGCCCAGCTTGAGCTCCTGCTGGAATGGCAAGACGCGGATCAGGATATCCGCCGCCAGCAGGATGACGCCGGCCAGCAAGGCCGAAGGCACGAGCAGTCGCTGCGGGTCGTGACGCACGAAGGGCCGCACGAGATGCGGCGCAACGATACCGACAAATCCGATGGCACCTGCTGTAGCCACGCTGGCGCCCGCGAGGAGCGAAGTGCCACCGATCACCAGCAAGCGCGTGCGCCGGATGTCGGCGCCCAGGCTGATGGCCGTGTCTTCGCCAAGGCTCAATGCGCGCAGGCCGGGGCCTGCCAGAAGCACCAGCGCCGTGCCGATCCCCCAGGCCGGCGCCGCGAGCACTATGTCAGCCCACGAACGGTTCGCCACCGAGCCCATCATCCAGTTTACGAGATCTGCAAGACTGTAGGGATTGGGCGCGAGGTTCATCGCCAGCGAAACCAGCGCGCCGGCAAAGCTCGACAGGCCGATCCCGATGAGCAGCAGGGTCACACTGCTGGCGCCCCGCAATGTCGCCGCCACGAGCACCAGGGTGGCGAGGCCGGCGCCGAGAATGGCTGCGAGCGGCACAACCAGTCCGCTCACCCCGGCCAGCCCGAAAAAGATGGCAATCACCGCGCCCAGCGCCGCAAAGGCCGACACGCCGAGCACGCCCGGTTCCGCGAGCGGGTTTTGCAGGAGGCCCTGCAGGGCCGCGCCGGCCAGCCCCAGGGCGACGCCGACGCCAAACGCCGCCGCCGCGCGCGGCAAGCGGATTTCCCAGACAATCACCCGCGCCGCATCGCCTCCCTGCCCCGCCAGCGCCGACAGACAGTCCGCAAGCGACAGCGGCGCCGTCCCCGCCAGAGCCGATACCGCGAACAGGACCACCGCGATGCCGGTGAGCATGAGCGTCAGCCGGCTCATGGCGACGCCTCCAGTGACCGCGCAATGGCTTCCGCCTCGTCTGCGACGAGCCAGGCCGGACAGGACACGCGCGACTCGTCCATCGCGATCACCCTCGCGTTCCGCATCAGGCGCTGCATGACCGGATGGCGCGAAACGGACCAGCGGTCGGTCGCATCATCGTCAAAGCCGAAGAACGCGGTCAGCATCAGCGGTGGGGGAGCCTGCACCAATCGCTCCAGCGGCAGCGCCGTCCAGCCTGCGCCCGTGTTGGCATTGGCGAGCCCGGCATGCTGCATGATCGCCTCGATCATTGTGCCCTTGCCGGCGCTGACGCCGCCCGGCGTCACGTAAAGTGCCGATAGACCGCGCGGCGGCCGGGCCGCTGGCAGGGACGCGAGCAGGACTTCGGCGCGGGCAGCCTGTCCGATCTCGGCCGCCACGTCGCGCGTCACCGCCTTGGCGCCGTCGATGTCGTCAGCATAGCCGAGCTGCACCGTGCGTATCCCGAACCGTTCGTACAGGGACAACGCCCGCGCATCCCCGCCCCAGCTGCGCACGACCAGATCTGGCCCGAGGGCAACCACATCCTCCGCCGCCGCCCGCACCTTGGGAATCCCCGCTGCCTTGTCCCTCAGATGACTGAACTTTCGCTCTGCATCTTTCGACACGGCAAGGATCTGCGCCCGGTCCGCCAGCGCCAGCACGAACTGGTCGGCGCAATAGTCCAGCGACACGACCGTCGGACGCACCGGCTCTGCCGAAGCAAAGCCGGCCAATCCAGACAGGAAAATAGCGGCGCATGCCCGTTTCACTGCAGCTTCAACCCCACAAACACACCGGCGCCCGGCCCGGCATAACCGAACACATCGGTGGCGGTTTCGTCCAGAAGGTTCTCGCCGCGCAGCGTCAGTGACACCCGGTCCGTCAGCGGATACGCCGCCGTGAGCGACGCCAGCGTGTAGGCGTCCAGCGCCACACGCCGCGCCGGGAACGGGCCGAAGTCGAAATCACCCTGCTCGCCGACATGGTCCAGCGCGGCGCCGAGCCGGAGCCCCTCCTCACGCACCAGCCAATCGGCCGAAAGAGACGCCGTCAACTCCGGCACGCGGATTTCATCCGCCCCCGCATCGTCCCGGGACGCGAACACGGTGGCCTGCCCGGACACCGACACACGCGGCGTTGCCTGCCACCGGCCGGACACTTCAACACCGCTCCGCTCGCTCTTGCCCGCACGGTTGCGCGCGGTCGAGGTGAAGTCCGGATTGAACGCGGTAAAGATCTCGTCCTCGAGGTCGGCTTCGAAATACGTCACTCCAAAGTTTGCCGGTCCGGCGATCTGGTCCCAGCCGATCTCCCAGCTGGTGGACTGTTCCGGTTTGAGGTCCGGATTGCCGGTGAAGCTGCCCGGGAAGAACCCGAACAGCTCCGTGAACGTTGGATTCTTGACGCCTGTTCCGGCGGATACGCGAAGGCGACCCCCGATGCGTTCGAGCGCATACCCGGCGCCGGCGCGCCATGTCGTTGCGTCCTTGAACCGCTCCCGGTTGTCGTCGCGCCGCGCGGAGACCGACACGTCGAGAGCGCCGGCGCTCAACTGGTACTCGGCTGCAAGACCCAACGATTCAAATGCTTCGGAAGCGCCGGTTGCGCCGCCGAAGGCAATGTCGGCGCGCTCATACGTCTCCCGTTCGAAGTCGACGAGGCCGGTGAACCGGTGCGCGCCGGCTGTGTAGCCCGGCGACCAGCTGAGCTTCGTGCGCGCGCCTTTCGATGTATCGCTGAGCGCGCCATCCGCAAAGTTGTCGCGGTCCACTTGGTTGAAACTGGCGCGCAATTCGTGATCGAGACGGCCAGATGTTCCGGACAGGGCCGCGCCCAGGAGGCGCTGATCGGCCTCGGTGCGGTGATCCTCATCGTTGAGCAGGCCGTCGAAATCAGTGTCGGAATCGAAGTCCGAATTCGCCGCCCTGGCGAGGCCGACCAGGGAGAGGGACCAGTCCGCACCCAGATCAAACTTCGCGGTCGCGAGTCCAGTCAGCGCGTCGGAGCCATCCGTCCCGCCGCCCGTGCCCGAGGCGTCAACTCCGTCCGTGGTGAAGCCCGTTGCAGCCAGCCCGAACTGTTCCCCCGCCCAGCCGAGTGCGCCCCCTGCCGTGCCGAAACTGCCGCCTTCCGCAAATCCGTTGATCCCCGTGCCGCGCGCCGCGCCGATACGCACCACGCCGCCAATCGCATCCGATCCATGGATCGACGAGGACGCCCCGCGCAACACTTCAATCCGCCCCACGGGCAATGCCGTCAGCAGTCCGAAGTCGGTATCGCCGTTGACGGGGTCGGACACTTCGATCCCCTCGAACAAGACGAGCGTATGGTTCGCCTCCGCGCCGCGCAGGCGCACCTGCGTGAGCCCGCCGATGCCGCCGGACCGCGACACCGCCGCGCCGGGCACCGCCCGCAGCTGGTCCGCCGGATTGGGCGATTGGCGCACCGCCAGGTCGTCCGGGGTGAGAACGGACACCGACACGGTGGCCCGGTCTGCTTCTATCGGGCGAAAACCCGTGACTTCGACCGGGTCGAGCGTGCGGGTTTCATCGGCATGGGCAAGGGATGCGTTGCAGGCCAGCGCCGAGGCGCTGAGCAAAGTCAGTCTGAGGATCATGTCCACAGCTCCTTCAAATGCCGGGGGCGAGCGCCCCGCGGCGGGTTCATGACATGTCGCATGAACGGAAGGTCGCCTTCCGCAGCCTTACGCCTGATCCCGGGCGGCGAGCTAACGACGGCGAGAGGCAGGTCTCCTGGCTAAGCGGATCAGGGCCTTGCGAGCTGCCTTCCCGGTTTCCCAGTGGCGTGTGGCTCGAAAGACTCCCCGCTGACAGTTACGGGCATAGCGCCGGATTCCCACCGGCTTCCCTTTTCACCCGGGCTGTTGACCCGGGCACCTTTCGCGTACGCATCGTTTAAAGTCTATTTCGGGACCCGGCAAGCCGGCCCGGTCAAAGCGGAGCCAGCAGATGCCCGCCATCCACCACGATGGTCGAGCCCGTCATGTAGCTGCCGGCCTCCGAGGTGAGCAGCAGCAGCGCCCCGTCCAGCTCCCGGTATTCGCCGAACCGGCGCATCGCCACCCGCTTGCGCATCGCCTCGCCGGCCTCGGAATCCAGGTAGTCGTCATTGATCGCCGTCTTGTAATAGCCCGGCGAAATGGCGTTCACGCGGATGCCGTAGCGCGCGCCCTCCAGCGCCATGTGCCGGGTCAGGTGATCGACTCCCGCCTTGGAGACGCAATAGGCGGCAGTCATCAACTGCGTGCGGTGCGCGGTGATCGAGGCGATGTTGACAATCGCTCCCTTCACCCCGGCCTCGATCATCGCATTGGTGCCATGCTTGCCCACGCGCCAGACGCCGGTAAGATTCGTGTCGATCACGGCGTTCCAGTCATCCTCGCTCTGCTCGCGGTACCACCCCTCGCGCGACATCCCGGAATTGTTGATGATGATGTCGCACGGGCGCCCCAGCGCCTCCTTGATCTCGGAAAAGGCGCCGGTCACGCTGGCGTCCGAAGTCACGTCTAGCTCGATCGGCAGGGCTTTGCCGCCGCGTTTGGAGATCTCCGCCGCCACCTCTTCCAGCCGGTCCATCCGCCGCGCCGCAACGACAACGGTGGCGCCCGCATCCGCCAATACCTGCGCGAAATGCCGTCCGAGGCCGCTCGAAGCGCCCGTCACCAGAGCGGTCTTGTTAGCCAGACTAAACAAACTCATGCCCCTTACCTCCAAAAAAACTGTTGCACCGCGCAAGGTTTAACCTAATCCAAGGCACCATGAAGATATCAGTGCTCAAAGAACGGCGACCCGGCGAGACCCGCGTGGCGGCAACTCCGGAGACAGTCAAGAAGCTCGTGGCCCTCGGCCACACGGTGACCATCGAATCCGGGGCCGGCACGGTGGCCGGGTTCCCGGACCCTGCCTTCACTGACGCGGGCGCGGCGATTGCCTCCGGCGCAGCCGCTGCGGCCGCCGGGGCAGACATCGTCTTCAAGGTCCGCCGGCCTGAACCGGCCGAGATCGCGGCCCTGCCCGAAGGCGCCGCCCTGATCGCGCTGATGGAGCCGTTCGCCTATGCGGCAGAAGAAGTCGCCGCGCTGAACGCCAGGAAGATCGCCGGGCTCTCGATGGAATTCACCCCGCGAATCACCCGCGCCCAGTCAATGGACGCGCTCTCCTCGCAATCGAACCTCGCCGGCTACCGCGCCGTCATCGAGGGCGCGCAGATCTATGGCCGCGCCATGCCGATGATGATGACCGCCGCGGGCACCGTCGCCCCGGCCAAGGTGTTCGTCATGGGCGCCGGTGTTGCCGGCCTCCAGGCCATCGCCACCGCCCGCCGTCTCGGCGCGGTCGTCACCGCCAACGACGTGCGCCCCGCCGCCAAGGAACAGGTCGCCTCGCTCGGCGCCAAGTTCATCGCGGTCGAGGATGACGAGTTCAAAGCCGCCGAAACCTCTGGCGGCTACGCCAAGGAAATGTCGGCAGAATATCAGGCCAAGCAGGCCGCCCTCACCGCCAGCCATATCGCCAAGCAGGACATCGTCATCACCACCGCCCTGATTCCCGGCCGCCCCGCGCCGGTGCTGATCACCGAAGAAATGGTCAAGTCGATGAAGCCGGGATCGGTCATCATCGACATGGCCGTGAGCCAGGGCGGCAACTGCCCGCTGTCGACGGCCGACGAGATCGTGGACGTGGGCGGCGTGAAAGTCGCCGGCTTCTCGAACCTGCCCGCCCGCCTGCCCGCCGACTCCTCCTCGCTCTATGCGAAAAACCTCCTCGCCTTCCTGCCGCTGATCACCGCCGAAGGCGGCGCGCTCAATCTTGATACGGACGATGAGATCGTCAAAGCCATGCTGCTCACGCGGGGTGGCTCGACCGTCAGCGAGCGGCTGAAATGATCAGCTTTCCCGCACCCCTGAATTCATCCGCTCACCCCCGCGCAGGCGGGGGTCCCGTGCGGCTCACAATGCCAACCCGGCTGAACCCGATCCCCGCCTTCGCGGGGATGAGCGGAGTTTGATGACATGAAACGTTCCCTGACAATCCTCGCCCTCGCCGCCCTCGCCCTGCCCGCCTACGCAGACGCCGGCGGCATCAACTCCACCGTCTTCCTCGCGGCCATCTTCGCGCTCGCCTGCTTCGTTGGTTATTATGTCGTCTGGTCGGTGACGCCCGCGCTGCACACGCCGCTGATGGCCGTCACCAACGCCATCTCCTCGGTCATCGTCGTCGGCGCCCTCGTCGCCGCTGCCGCCCACGGGCTCACGCAGGAAGGCTGGGTCGCCAAGATCCTCGGCGCCGTCGCCGTCATGCTCGCCAGCGTCAACATCTTCGGCGGCTTCCTCGTCACCCAGCGCATGCTGGCCATGTACAAGAAAAAAGGGACCTGACCCGTGGAACAGTTTCAATCCACCTGGGCGCCCCTGCTCTATCTCGTTTCGGGCGTTCTCTTCATCCTCGCGCTGCGCGGCCTCTCCAGCCCGGCCACCAGCCAGAAGGGCAACCGCAACGGCATGATCGGCATGGCGATCGCCGTCGCCACCACCATCGTTCTGCTCTGGAACCAGCTTGACCCCACCACTTGGGGCCTGATGATCGGCGCCGTCGCCATCGGCGGCACCATCGGCGCGGTCACCGCCCGCCGCATCGCGATGACCGACATGCCGCAGCTCGTCGCGGCCTTCCACTCCCTCGTCGGCCTCGCCGCCGTGCTCGTCGCCTCCGCCGCGCTCTATGCGCCGGACAGTTTCGGCATCATGGGCCTCACCGGCATCAAAGCCGCCTCGCTGATCGAACTCGGCCTCGGCTCGGCCATCGGTGCCCTGACGTTCACCGGCTCGATCATCGCCTTCGCCAAACTCAACGGCAACATGAGCGGCGCGCCGATCTTGCTGCCCGGCCGCCACCTCCTGAACCTCGCCCTCGCCGGCGGCATCATCGCGCTCACCGTGATCCTGATCTCGACCGGCGGCACGGCCCACTGGGCCTTCTGGGGCCTCACCGCCCTCGCGCTGATCCTCGGCGTCACGCTGATCGTCCCCATCGGCGGCGCCGACATGCCGGTCGTCGTCTCGATGCTGAACTCCTATTCCGGCTGGGCCGCGGCCGCCCTCGGCTTCACGCTCGGCAACTTCGCACTGATCATCACCGGCGCCCTCGTCGGCTCCTCCGGCGCCATCCTGTCCTACATCATGTGCAAGGGCATGAACCGCTCCTTCATCTCGGTCATCCTCGGCGGCTTCGGCGGCGAGGATGCAGCCGCCGCGGCCGGCGGCGTGAAGGTGGATCGTCCGTACAAGAAGGGTTCGGCGGAAGACGCGGCCTTCATCATGAAGAACGCTTCCAAGGTCATCATCGTGCCCGGCTACGGCATGGCGGTCGCCCAGGCCCAGCACGCGCTGAAGGAGATGGCCGAGAAGCTGAAGGCCGAAGGCGTCGAAGTGAAATACGCCATCCACCCCGTCGCGGGCCGGATGCCGGGCCACATGAACGTCCTCCTCGCCGAAGCGCAGGTGCCGTATGACGAGGTCTTCGAACTCGAGGACATCAACTCGGAATTCTCCGCCTCCGACGTTGCCTTCGTCATCGGCGCCAACGACGTGACGAACCCGGCGGCCAAAACCGACAAGACCTCGCCGATCTACGGCATGCCCATCCTCGACGTCGAAAACGCCCGCACGGTGCTGTTCATCAAGCGCTCGATGGGCTCCGGCTATGCCGGCATCGAAAACGAACTGTTCTTCCACGACAACACGATGATGCTGCTCGCCGACGCCAAAAAGATGGTCGAGGACATCGTGAAGAACCTGTAACCCCCCTCCGTAGGCTCCTGCGAAGGTAGGAGCCCAGTCAAAGCAGAAAAGTTTCTTTCCTGATCTGGGTCCCAGCCTTCGCTGGGACCTGCGGCGAAGGCGCTGATCAATCAAGTCAAACAATCAGCCCTCTCCACGGCGTCACCCTCGATGCGCGAAAGCGCATCTGAGGGCCCATCACCTGCCCTTTCGCTAATCTCAGCGCTCTCATTTGCCGCTCACCCCGGCGAAAGCCGGGGCCCAGACTTTACTGGCAAAGAGCTGGATTCCGGCTTCCGCCGGAATGAGCGGCAGATGGAGATGCTGCGTAGGCTGAGGGTTCAGATGACGGCCCCTCTGCCCACGTACCACTTCCTCACCCCGCTCATCCCCGCGAAGGCGGAGATCTCAAGAGGTCAGAAGCTGCAGCACGAGTTCCCCGCCTTCGCGAGCATGAGCGGAAGGGATCAAACCCCCACGCCCCGCTCCCCGAACACCACGATCTTGTTCTCCACATCGTGCCCGATATCCGCGCGCCCCAGATACGCAATCCCGCCCCGCGCGCACCAGTGCTGCACGATCTCCTCTTCGCTCGCCCCGAAGTCGATATCGTTCACCGGAATCGCCCCGCACCGCCCCAGCCGGATGCCCGCCACCTTGCGCACCTCCGGGTTCGAAGTGATCGTGAACATCATCCGGTCGAGCCGGTAATGATACTCGCCCACATCCTCCAGCATCAGCACATGCCCGCTGAGATCCGGCAACCAGCCGGTGCCGATCAGGCTGGCAAACACCGAAATGTTGAATGCCGCATACTTGCCCGGCGCCCGCGCCGCCGCATCAATCCCCGCCCCCTCATCCGTACCCGTCAGAAAGCCGAGCGCGCGCCGCACCGCCGCCTCGCCGCCCTCGCGCAATATGTCCGCCGGCATCGGCCCATGCGCCACGCGGCCAATCCCGTCGCGCGCCAGCCGCGCCAGCAGGTTGCCCGCATCGCTATAGCCGAGATAGGTCTTCCGCCGCGCCGCATAGCCGAGATTGTCGAACGCCAGGTCCAGGATCCGGCACGCGCCATACCCGCCCCGCGCAAACCACACCGCGTCCAGCGCCGCATCATTCGCATACGCCTCAAACGCCGCCGCCCGCGCCGCATCGGAGCCCGCAAAATGCCCCTCCCGCAGGAAACATTGCGGATGAAACACCAGCTCCGCGTTGGGCCCCGCCAGCGCCGTCACCCGCTCCGCCAACGACCGGTCAATCGCCCGCCCCGGCCCGACAATCCCGATCCGTGTCACCTTCGCGCCCATGTCACTCTCCCGGAGTTGCTGGCGCAGTTAAAGCGGCATTCTCGAAGGATGGGAACGAGTTTTCCCGTTAACTACGAGGAGTTTTAGCGATTTGATTTCAACCGAAAATCGATCTACATCCACCATATGCGGACGCGTTTCATGCTCAGGGCTTTCACTCTGTTTCCGCTCCTGTGGGCAATCGGATTTTTTCCCGCGCTTTCTGCGCCTGAGCAAAACCCGGAATGGTCGACTGATCCTGATGCTGTCTATATTTCCTGTAGTGCGGTTACGGCCCAGTACGCGGAAAATGGCGTTCTGATCTTTTATAACAGTGTTGGAAAAGAGATTGCCCGGGATGAGGACGGAAGCGCGTCATTCCAGATATCCCCAGATGGGTGGTCCGGACGAAAGGCGTGCGGAATTCCCATCTCTATCGGACAGAACGGCAAATGGGCCCTCATTATGCCCGACGGCACGTTGTTCGCCGACAGATTCTTCGAGAGCACCGGCGCCCTTTACAACGACGTGCTCGTATATTCTCAAAATGGCAGAAAGGGGCTGATTGATCGTGCCGGCAAAGTACTGGTTGCTCCGTCATACGACCAAATACATTGGAACGGCGACGGAAAATTCCGTGTAGAATATCAAGACAAGATTTTTTTGTTGGGCGAGAAGGGCAAACGTTTCTCCATTGAGGACGACGTCAATTACTCCGTAAAATACAAGCAAAGGCTCGCTAGCCGAGAGGCCTACCTCGCCTGCCCTGATGGCAGGAAACGCAAATCAAAGGACGGGAAGTGGGGGCTGGTCGACGCCGAAGGAAAGGTAATTCTTCCTTTCAAATATCGCGCTTTGGGTTGCTTCAAGGACGGCATGGCAATGGTGCCGGATGAAGGGTCCCGTAAATGGTGCGCCGTTCAAGTTGGTGGAGCAATCACAAAAGGTTCTCCATGCGACATTGCCTATCATTTTTTTAATGGGTCTCACTACTATCCAGAGCAGCTTTCGGAAGATGACTTCGAAAGCAGCGTGCTCTGGAACCGAGCTTATTTGGAATATGGGGAAGGTCGACAGGTCGAACCTCCAAGGCTCATGCCAGACGGTGTTCGAGCTATTCATATACGTCTAGCCGGTCCAGATTGGCGAGACCGAAGCTACTTCCGCCCCATTTCCCCAAGTAAAGAATCGCCCTGACGCTTTGGTATAAGCCGGTGCTATACAGCCCACCATGACACATCTGACTCGCTATTTCTTCTGTGGCATCGGCGGCTCCGGCATGTTGCCGCTGGCGTTGATCCTGCTTGACCAGGGCCACACCATCGAGGGCTCGGACCGCTCGCTCGACCAGGGGCGGACGCCGGCGAAGTTCGACTATCTGCGTTCGCGAGGCATCCGCCTGTTCCCGCAGGATGGCAGCGGCGTGACGAGCGCCGAGCAGGTCGTCGTCGCCTCGGCGGCCGTGGAGGATACCGTGCCGGACATTGCCTCCGCGATCCGCGTCGGCGCGAAACGGATGAGCCGGGCGGACATGCTGTCGGCCCTGTTCAATGCGTCGCCGTTTGCGATTGGCGTGGCCGGCACCAGCGGCAAGTCGACCGTCACCGGCATGATCGCCTGGATCCTGCACCGCGCGGGCAAGCGCCCGACCGTGATGAACGGCGCGGTGATGAAGAATTTCCGCACAGCTGAGGCGCTGTTCTCAAGTTCCCTGGTCGGCACCAGCGGCCTCTTCGTCAGCGAGGTGGACGAGAGCGACGGGTCGATTGCCGCGTACAATCCGCGCGTGGCCGTGCTGATGAACATCTCGCTCGACCACAAGACGATGGACGAGCTGCGCGCCCTGTTCAGCGGCTTTGCGGCGCGGGCAGAGGCGGTTGTGCTGAACCTCGACAATGACGAGACCGCCCGCATGGCGGCGGACTTTCCGGAGGCGATCACCTACAGCCTCGAAAACCCCGCCGCGCGATATGTCGCCCGGGAGATCGTGCCGGCGCCAACGAGTATCTCATTCTCCGTATACAATCAAAAGTCCGGCGCCTCCGCCGCCATCCGCCTAGCGACGCCGGGCCGGCACAATGTCTCGAACGCCCTCGCCGCCATCGCGGCCGCGATGACCTGCGGCGTCACGCTGGCCGAGGCCGCCGAGGCGCTTGGCGCCTTCACGGGCATCGCCCGGCGTTTCGACATTGTGGGCACCGAGGGCGGCGTCACCGTGATCGACGATTTCGGGCACAACCCGGACAAGATCGCAGCCACCCTGCGCACGGTGAACCAGTTCCCCGGCCGCGTCCTCGTGATGTTCCAGCCGCACGGCTTCGGCCCGCTGAAGAAGATGCGCCGCGAATTCGCGGAGTGCTTCGCAGGCAACCTCGATGCGGAAGATGTCCTCCTGATGCCGGAGCCGGCCTATTTCGGCGGCACGGTGGACCGCGCCGTCGGCAGCCAGGAACTCGCCGCCGACATCACCGCCCTCGGCCGCACCGCCGAGGCCCTGCCCGACCGTCCCGCCTGCGCCGCGCGCCTCCTCGAGCTTGCCCGCCCCGGTGACCGTATCCTCGTCATGGGCGCCCGCGACGACACGCTGACCGTCTTCGCGCAGGAGCTGCTCACTCGCCTGAGAGGCGAAAAGAGTCCATAACTCGTCGAGTCCCTTGTGGACAGTTTGTGGACGGACGGAGGCGCTATTTGAGGGCGTCCAGCAGCCGCTGCGAGGCGTCCGGATCGGGCTCGCACATCACCTCCGGCTGCGCCGCGCGCAGCTCCGCCGCATGTTGCACAACTTCGCGTCCCTGCACCCGCCAGTCCGGCGCGATATCGGCCAGCGGCTCCAGCACGAAGCGGCGCTGCGTCAGGCGCGGATGCGGCAAGGTCAGCTCGGGCGAGGCCATTTCGGCGCCGTCCATCATCAGGATGTCGATGTCGATCTCGCGCGGCCCCCAGCGCTCGCGGGCCTGCCGGCCTAGGTCTTGCTCGACCGCCTTGCAGGCCGTCAGCAGCGCCTGCGGTGTCAGCGTGGTTTCGATCCGCAGGCAGAGGTTGAGAAAGTCAGGTTGCGCAACGCCGCCCCACGGCGCTGTGCGGAAAACCCGCGAAACCGCCAGCCAGCGGATCCCGTCTGTTGCGCTCAGCTGCCGGATGGCGCGGCACAGGTTCGCTTCCCGGTCGCCCAGATTGGCGCCGAGGCCGAGACAGGCCTCAGTCATTCCGGCTGCGGGAGACGACCACGCCGACATGGTCCACGAAATGCCGGATCGGCGCGGACGGCTTGCGCACCGTGATCGACACGCGCTTCACCAGCGGCTGGGTGTCGAGCACGGCCTGCGCGATGCGCTCCGCGAAGGTTTCGATGAGATTGAACACGGTTTCAGCGGACACCCGGACAGCCAGGTCGCACAGCGCGCCGTAGTCGACCGTGTTGCGCATCAGGTCGGTATCAGTCGCCGCGTTCTGCAGTTCGCAGTCGATGTCGATGTAGAATTTCTGACCGAGATTCTTCTCGGCGCTGTGAACCCCGTGGAACCCGTGCAGGCACAAGTTTGAAACGAAAACCCGGTCACTCATCGCTAGTTCATCATCTCGCAATACATAGCCAAGCGTCCCGGTGATGCGAAACATCGCGCAAACGCAACACCCCGGCACCCATCTGAACCGTTTTCAGTCCCACCGCCAGTGACCCCGACAGCCGTTCCTCGGGTGCGGGCTGCTTTGTCCATGTCGGCCCCCCCCACCCCAGGATGACGTGACAGGTTCACTTAGCAGGGCCCGCACGCAGGGCAAAGGTAGCCGGGGTCCAGATTGACGGGTCCGGTTATTGGCACTACCAATGCCATTTCATAGATTCCGCTGCGCAGGAGCCGCCACACTTGAAGATTCTCAGAACACCGGACGCGCAATTCGAAAACCTGTTCGAGTATGATTTCCTCCCGAACTTCACCACGGTCACCGGCGCTGACGGCACACCGCTGCGGATGCATTATCTCGACGAAGGCCCGCGCGACGGCGAACCGATCCTGTGCCTGCACGGCCAGCCGTCCTGGAGCTATCTCTACCGCAAGATGATCCCGCTGCTCACCGCCGCCGGCTTCCGCGTGCTGGCGCCGGACCTGATCGGCTTCGGCAAATCCGACAAGCCGGGCGCCATGGAAGACTATACCTATTCCGGCCACGTCGCCTGGCTGAATGACTGGCTGACCCAGCTGGACCTGACCGGTCTGACGCTGGTGTGCCAGGATTGGGGCGGCCTGATCGGCCTGCGGGTCGCGGCCGACCAGATCGGGCGCTTCAAGCGCATCGTCGTCGGCAATACCGGCCTGCCGGGCACCGCGATGCTGACCGACGAGCTGTCGGCGTTCATGGGTCAGATGTATGCCAGCGTGCCCGTGCCGGACGCCGGCATGGTGCGCGAGCAGTTCCAGGCCGGCGGGCCGGGCGCGTTCCTCTACTGGGTGAAGTACGCGAGCGAGTCGCCGGATTTCTCGGTGCGGGATGTGTTCAAGCTGCTGTCAGGCATCACCGACGAGCGCGTGCTCGACGGCTATGTCGCCCCGTTCCCGAACGATGCCTTCATTGCTGGCGCGCGGAAGTTCCCGGCGCTGGTGCCGCTGCTGCCGCAGCACAAGGACGAACGGCTGGCGAACGACCGCGCCTGGGCCGTGCTCGAGGCATTCAAAGGCCGCACGCTGATCGCGTTCAGCGACGGCGACCCGGTGACCAAGGGCGGCGATGCGATCTTCAAGGCCCGCATTCCGGGCGCCGATTGCGTTACGATCAAAGATGCCGGACACTTCCTTCAGGAAGACGCGCCGCAGGCGTTCTCGAACGCCATCATCGCGTTCATTCGAAAAGAATAAAACGGGAGGGAAGCGAACATGAAACGGATCCTGCTGGTCATCCTTGCGGTTATCCTGGGCGCGGGCGCGCTCGCCTATTTCAACAAGTCTGCAATCGTCCTGTTTCTGGCGTCGCGCGCCGAACAGCCGGAGGTCGCCCCGAACCAGACGATTGCCTGGCAGACTGGACCGGCCGAAGCCTCGGCCCCGCCAGACGCGCGCCCGCCCAACATCGTGTTCATCCTGGTCGATGATCTCGGCATCAACGATCTCTCCACCTTTGGCGGCGGGGTTGCCGGCGGACGTGTGCCGACGCCGAACATCGACGCCCTGGCGGCGCGCGGCGCCATCTTCTCGACCGCCTATTCCGGAACCGGAACCTGCGCGCCGTCGCGCGCGATGCTGCTGACGGGCCGCTATCCGACGCGCACGGGCTTCGAGTTCACGCCCACCCCGAACGGCATGGGGCGCGTCGTTTCGATGATCGCCAATGACAGGGACACCGGATTGCCCAAGGTGTATTTCGACAAGAAGGCTGCCGACGCTGCGCCGGACTTCGAGGAACAGGGCCTGCCCGGCGAGGAAATCACCATCGCCGAAGTCCTGAAGGAATCCGGCTATCACACGGTCCACATCGGCAAGTGGCACCTCGGCAACAATGCTGAGTCACACCCGAACGCACAGGGCTTTGACGAGAGCCTGCTGATGACCAGCCTGCTTCATCTGCCTGAGGACGATCCCGGCGTGGTGAATGCCAAACTGGATTTCGACCCCATCGACAAGTTTCTCTGGGCCAGGGGCAATTTCCACACATCCTACAATGGTGGTGCGCTGTTCGCGCCGGGTGGCTACCTCGCGGATTACTGGACGGACGAGTCCCTGAAGGTCATCGAGGCCAACAAGAACCGGCCGTTCTTCCTCTATCTTGCGCACTGGGGCGTGCACACGCCGCTGCAGGCAACGAAGGCGGACTATGACGCGGTGGGCGACATCGAACCTCACCATCTGCGCGTCTACGCCGCGATGCTGCATGCCCTCGACCGAAGCGTTGGCCGGATCGTCGAGAAACTCGAAGCCGAGGGCCTCGCGGACAACACACTGATCGTGTTCTCGAGCGACAATGGCGGCGCGGGCTATATCGGCCTGCCGGGCATCAACGATCCATATCGCGGCTGGAAGATCACGCTGTTCGAGGGCGGGATCCGTGTACCGATGTTCGTCAGCTGGCCGGCGCGCATTCCCGCCGGCAAGACGATCGACACGCCGGTCGCGCATATCGATGTGATGCCGACCTTTGCTTCAGCGGCGGGCGCCCCCTTGCCGGCCGGTGTCGAGATCGACGGACGCGACCTTCTTCCGCTGGCTGAAGGCACTGGCGGGCTCAGCCGGCCGGACGACGCCATCTTCTGGCAGAGCGGATTCTACCGGGTCGTGCGGGCCGGCGGTTGGAAGCTGCAGGTCGATGGCAAGCAGAAGAAGTCCTGGCTGTTCGACCTCGCCAATGATCCGGTGGAGCATACGAACCTCGCCGAAAGCCGCCCCGACAAGGTGGCGGAGCTGCAAGCGCTGCTGGACCGTCACCATGAAGGCGCGCGGCAACCGCTGTATGCCTCGACCACCGACCTTCCGATCGCCATCGACAAGACCGGCGCCGAAAAGGCGACCCCGGAAGACGAATTCGTCTGGTGGCCGAACTGACGGAGTTTCAGGGCTCGTTCGCGGCAGGACCGTCGCGGACGATCCGGAATCCGATATGGCTGGCGGAGAAATCCACTTCCTGGGGGTGGCGCGCAGCGGCACGGTAGCGGCGGCAATAATTGTCGGCGCACAGGTATGAGCCGCCCTTCAGGGTATGGGTGCCCGCGCCAAAAGGTGTTTCGGTCCATTCCCAGACATTGCCGATCATGTCGTAGAGCGCGGCAGCGCTCGGCGCGAAGCACCCGGCCGGCGCTCGGCCGGCAAAGCCGTCTGTAGCTTCATCCGCAAACGGAAAGAACCCCTGCCAGGTATTCGCCACGGGAACGCCGCTGGCGGTGTATGCACCAGCAGCCGGGCGCTCCGGCTCGGTCAGCCCGAGCGTGGCGGCGTACTCCCACTCTTCCTCGCTGGGGAGGCGCCCGCCCGCCCAGGAGGCATAGGCCCGTGCGTCCGCCAGCGAGACATGCACGACGGGGTATTGATCGAGGCCCTCAATGGTCGAGCCTGGTCCTTCGGGCGCCCGCCAGCTGGCCCCGGGAACCAGCACCCACCGGTCGAGATCGCCCGCAATTCCCGTCGGCATCTTGAACACGGCCGAACCGGCGCCAACCCGCCCTTCGGCGACATCGCGCTCGACGTCGGTGACGTAACCGGTCGCTTCGACGAAGCGCGCAAACTGGCCATTCGTCACTTCGTGGATCTGGATGTCGAAACCCTCGACGTGCAGCACCATCTCCGGCGTTTCTTCGGGATAGATGGCGAACGCGCCCTTGGTGAATTTTCCCGGCGGCAGGGTCACGAATTGTCCGACCTGTTCGGCTTCAAGTCCGCACGCGGCTGCCGATTCGTCCGCCGCCGGATCAACCGGGCCGGCCTGGCCACAAGCCGGCAGCAGCAGCGCAGCCAGGAGTGGCGAGAGCCGTCTCATGGCGCGACAAGGCGCTCCAGGGTCAGGCGGAAGACGTCCGCCGCCCGTTCCGGCGTCAGCTCCGAATCCTGGCGCAGACGGCGCCATGACTGGAAACTCACAGCCGTCTCGATGGCGGGAAACAGGACCGGATCGTTGTTGATCTCGTTCGGCAGGATCGCCTTCAGGGCGGAACTTTCGATCAGCAGGCTCCGGCGATATTCTTCCATTAGGAAGCGCGACTGGAAACGCCGGATGTTTGCCGAGACGCGCACCGGCATGATGCGTTCATAAATCTCGATCCGGCGCTGGAGGTGTTCCATGAGCTGGCCGCGCCAATCGCGCGCCTCGAACGGCGCGAGAATTTTCGGCATCACATCGGCCGTGATGCGCTCGGCCATTTCAACGTACAGACTGTCCATATCCTCGAAATGCCGGAACACGGTGCGCAGCCCGACATCCGCGCGCTCAGCTACCTGTGACGCGCTGGGGCGCATGTCGCCGTCCTGAATCAACTGGAACATGGCCTCGATAATCTGGGCACGGCTGCGCTCGCTGCGCTGGCGCCGGCCGTCCGTGGGCTCCTGGCTCAAAGCCGCCACGTTGAGCGGCACGATTTTCGTCCGGGTCATTCAGAACGCCTTCGTTTTCCTGATGTCGCGGCTGCCTGCAGGCAAAGAGTATATCAGGCCGTCTTCCGAAACTTCCATCAGCCCATCAAATTTATCCCGCGCATCCTTCATAAACAAGGCGTTGAGCGCACGCGACGGCAGCGGCGGAATAGTATGGTAAAAGACCAGACGTCCCACACCGGCCTCCTGGGCGGAGCGTGCCGCGTCTTCCGGCGAGGCGTGATAGGTGAGGATGTCGTTGAGGATCTGCGCCAGGTCTGCGCGGCCTGCGGCAGCGGCGGCATCGTGCATTTTCGACACCATGTCGCGGTTCAGCGCCTCGTGGAACAGCAGGTCTGCGCCGCGGGAGACCGCCACCAGGTTCGCATCATAGACCGTGTCGCCGCTGAAGGAGACCGAGCGGCCCATATAGTCAACGCGGTAACCAAACGCGCTTTCGACCGGCTGGTGGTTTACCCGGAAGGCGGTCACGGTGACGCCGTCCTGGTCGAACACCACGGCCTGGCCACCCGGACCGATTGGCATGAGGATGGGCACCGGCGCCCCGCCCCGGCCTTCGGGATTGGCGATATCCACGCCGTGGTGGGCTGTGCGGTATGTGCCGTCGATCCGGTAGGCGGCATTGAAGCCGGCGACCAGTTCTTCGACACCGGGTGGGCCGTGCACGGGCATCGGTACATCGCGGCCCCCATTCACCCAGGTCTGCATCAGCAGCTCGCCGAGCCCGTCCATGTGATCAGAGTGCAGATGAGTGAGGAACACCGCATCGACCTTGCCGACGGGATATCCCATGCGCGTCAGCGTGCGCGCGCCGCCGGAGCCGGCATCAATGACGAAATGGTGCGATCCGGCGACGACGGCCATGCAGGGACCGTTGCGCAAGGGATCGGGCAAGGGCGTGCCGGCGCCGCAAACGAAAACATGCAGCCCATCCCCCAGCGCAGCGGCGGTATCCCGGCCGACATTCTTCTGTACCGCGCGGTCGAACAGGAATTGGGAAATTTGCAGACGAAACAGGAAACTCCCGGCGAGCAGGGCGACCGCTGCGCCGGCGACCGCGATGACACTCCAGCGCAAGCTCCTCACCGGTCAGCCCCCCGCCTTCAACATCATTTCGAGAAAGGGCGATGCCTTGCCATTGGCGGGCAGCACGGTTTCGATGTTCAGCTGGCCTTTCAGGCCGGCCGAGCGATGCACCGCGATTTCCCGCCAGTCTTCCGACAATGACATCCGAACCATCGACGCCCGGTCCGGATACATGGCGATGGCGACTTCGTCCCACAGCTCCTCGACCTGGCCGAGTGCCAGGAATGTGACGTCTGCGGCAAAGATGCCGCGTCCGCCGAACTTCGGCAGCAGTTCCGTGACTGCCCTTCCATAAATCATGTAGGCTTCGCGGCCCGAGAGATGGCCGTCGCGGCCGTCTTCATATTCGGCCTTCTCCCTGAACTTCAGGAGATTGACCATGAAGATCGGGCCATCCGGTCCCTTTTCGAGCATCGCCTGCAACCGCGACGGGTCAGTTGGGAATACCTCGTTGACAACGTTCATTCCTATGTCCTCCTGATACGGATCAACTGGTCTGCTTCCTGAGTTCGTCTTCGATGAGCCAGAGGCGGTCCTGGCCCCATGTGATCACATCGCCGACGCGAAAACTTGGTACGCCCCACACCCCCAGCGCCATCATCTCGGCGCGGTTGGCTTCCGCTTCCGCGCGCCAGTCATCCGTGAGCAGCTGCTGGCGGGCCTGCTCCCAGTCGAGCCCAGCGGCTTCCACGATCTGGCGCATGCCGGTGTCGCTGCCCGCGTCGATGCCCTGCGACCAGACGCCCGAGAGGAACGCATGGCAGAACTCGAACCCGCGCCCCTGGTCCCGCGCCCAGGGCAGGATCGAATAGCCGCGCTCGACCGGCTTGCCGACGGGGTCTGCGATCTTGCCGAAAGGGACCCCAAGCCGGCGGGCTTCGCGCGCCGTGTCGAGGGTGATGTAGCGGCTCTTCATGCGGGGAACCGGAAGGCCGCGCATGATCATCGGAAGCACGAAGCGCAGCTTCAGGTCTGCGCCGTAGGCGTCCGCCAGCGTCTTGGCACGCAAGGCAACGATGTATGTGTACGGACTTCTGAAGGACAGATAGTAGTGCAGCTCCGGCTTCGGGGACGACGCCGGGCCAACTGCCCGGCCGGCTGGTGAAACCGGCGGCGCAAAGATCACCGCGTCGCCGGTGTCCGGCTTGCGGGCGCCGAGTTCCGTCAGCCGCGCTTCGAGATAGTGGAGCCGGTCCACGCCCCAATACCATTCGCCGCCATAGTGAAACGTGCCGCCGAGATAATGACCCAATTCTTCGCGGCGCGCGCTGCCTGCCGCCAGGCGCGCCGAGAGCGCGCCGGCATCGCCGGATGTTCCTTCCAGTGTCCCCCGCCAGGCAGCGTCGCTGATGGCGGGCGCATCGGACACGAACGTGCCCGCGTCGATTGCTTCGGCAAGCCGGGCATTGGCGCGCTGAATGTGCTCCGGCGCCGGCTGCTGTCCCGGATCGGCGAAGGCGAGCCCGGCGCGCGCTGCGAGGAGCTGTGCGTCTTCGCGCGCATAGGCCTCCAGACGCCCACGCTCCGGCGCCGCCCAATCCGGCGCCGGGCTGACGAGGTGAACTTGCAGCGAGACGTCATAGCGCGACAGGAAGGCAGGGAGCACCTGCACGCACAGATTCGAATAGGGATCTGTCACATCATGAAAGTAGTCGACCACATGGGGCGTCGAGGCTGCCTGACGTATTTTTTCCTGCATGACCCGCTTCCGTTTCAATCGCTTTTCGCTGGTGATGCTGGCGGCGACGCGCGAGACCAGCAAGGTTTTCAAGGACATGGCAAAGCCCCTCCCGTTCGGGGTTGATCGCCCCTCGTGGCTGACATCCGGTGCGGGCTGACCATGCGGGCGATGCTGCACCTTTCTCGACGGAAATTTATAATGGCACTCTTAGTGTCATAATAATCCCGGGCGCTCAAGCCCTACCTTCCCGGTCAAACGCGCCGGGACCGCCGCCGCCAAAGCAGTATGCCGCCGCCGACCAGCGCGACCAACAGCAGGACGGCGCCGATCAGGAACGGCGCATACTGCTTGCGCTGACGCGACAGGGAGTGACGCGTCACTTCGGCCATGGAATCGTACCCTTCCGGCACTTCGAGCACCCCGACGCGCGCGCTGTAGGCGGCATACTCCGACAGCAATTCGGCGCGCTTGTCCGGCAAGGCCTCGCTGATATCCCGGACTTCGCCGGGATCCTTCGAGAGATCGTGCAGCCGCCAGATCCCGTCGCCATGCGGCTTCTGGTTTCGCGTCAGCTTGAAGTCGCCCTTGACCACCGCTGCGTTGCCGGAAACTTCGATGACGATTGCCTCGTCCGGCGCATAGACTGCATCCGCCTCGCCCCGCACCAGCGGCAGCAGGCTGCGGCCGGTCATGGCCCTGGCGCCTTCCAGGTCGGCCGGCGCGCCAGCAAGGGCCAGCAAGGTCGGCGCAATGTCTGCAACATGCGCCCGGCCGTCGATACGGACGCCCGCCGCCAATCCGGCGCCAGCCATGATGAACGGAACACGGACACCGCCTTCCGACCCGAGAAACTTGAACTTGTCGTGCGGCGAGGCCGCGGCCATCGCCCATTCCGGACCGATGAACACCCAGCTGCCCTTCTCGCCGACGCCGTCGGCGCCCAGATGATAGCCATTCATGTCCATCCAGAATTCAAGCCGGGGATCGGTGTCGCCGCGCGTCGGCTCCGGCCCGTTGTCTGACGTGACCACGAACACCGTGTTGTCGTAGAGGCCTTCCGCCTTCAGGTGTTCGATCAGCCGGCCGATCTGGAAGTCCATGGCTTCGATCATGCCGGCATAGACTTCCATCCGCGCGGCGTGGAGGCGCTGATCTTCCTGCGAGAGTGATGCCCAAGGGCGCAGCGGCGACGAAATCGGCGCGAGGGCCGCGCCTTGCGGAATGAAACCCAGCGCCTGCGCGCGCTCCCAGCGTGCCAGGCGCACCGCGTCCCAGCCTGCATCGTACACGCCGTCATAGTGCGCGGTGAATTCCGCCGGAGCCTGCACGGGAATGTGGACCGCTTGGAACGCCAGATAGGCAAAGAAGGGCGCGTCCGGCACGTCTTCATCAAGGTAAGTCATCATCTGGTCGACGATGAATTTCGACGAATAGAAATCGTCCGGAAGGCTGGCCGGCGCGTCGTCCTCGTACCAGGGCGCGTCCTCATAATAGGGCATGTAGGACTTGTCTTCCCAGTTGTCGGCGCCTGACGCATCGAGCGCAAACGAACGGTCAAAGCCGTGCGCGCCCGGCAGGTCGCCCGGGCCGCTGCCGAGGTGCCATTTGCCCGTCATCAGCGTGCGATAACCGAGCGGCTTCAGGCGTTCGGCCAGCGTGGCGACGCCCGGCTCGAAATGCATCGTGTAGCCGGGCTTGCCCTCGTGCTGCTTCGGCAACACTTCGGGAATCGTCGACACACCCGTCAGGTGGTTGTCCATTCCGGTCAGCAGCATCGCGCGGGACGGCGAACAGAGCGGCGAGGTATAGTAGCGGGTGAACAGCGATCCCTGCGCTGCCAAAGCGTCAATATTCGGCGTGCGGGCTTCGCCGCCATAGACGCCGAGGTCCATGAACGCTGCGTCGTCGATCAGGAGCACGACAAAGTTGGGAGGTGCGGCGGGTGACCCTGCCTGGCCCGACGCGGGCGCGCCCAGCAGCAGGAGTCCACCCAGCAATGCGGCTGCAGTCCGGAACATGGCGCCCTCCCCGGCAAATCCAACTCCGCGAAGGCCCGCCTTTGGCTGTGCATCATCGCTGTTCGGATTGTGAACCTATCGCATGACGCTGATTGGCGGCCGGATCAAGAGGTGCCGCAAGAGCCGGCTTGCCGGAAAGTGTGCTGGTAAATCGGCGAGATTGGTGTGCCCAACAGGGTTCGAACCTGTGACCTACTGATTAAAAGTCAGTTGCTCTACCAGCTGAGCTATGGGCACGACCGGGCGGTCTGAATCGACCGAAGCGGCCATTTAGGCTGCGGGAAGGTGCCGGTCAACCGCTACCTGCACGGTACAGCTTGAAGCAGCCCTCATTTTGGCGTTCCCTCTGGCCATGAAGGTATTTTTGACTGCTTCCCTGCTCGTTCTGGCGCTTGCTGGGTGTGCCAGCCGCGACAAGCCGGCAGCCAGCAATCCCGAGGGCACGCTCTCCGGGAATGTCAGCGCGGCCGCTGGCAGCACGGTGACGCAGACCCAGGCGGGATTCGCCGACGCCGCCCTGTCGCCGCTGGAAGACCTGAACCTGCGCCGGGACGTGATCCCGCCCCTTCTGGCAGACATGGCAAACCCCTACGATCTGACCATCGACCTCACCTGCGAGCTGATCTCGGAAAAGATCAGCGAGCTGGACGCGGTGCTGGGGCCTGACTGGGACACGCCCAGTCCCGACGAACGCCTCAACACCGAGAAGCTGGCCGATGAAGCGGCTGACGCCGCCCTGGGCGCCGTCGAATCCGGGGTGACCGGCTGGATCCCCTATCGCGGCCTGCTGCGGGAGGCGACCGGCGCCGCTGCCCACCAGCGCAAGTACAACCAGGCCTACAAGATCGGCGCGCAGCGGCGCACCTACCTGAAAGGCTTCGGTCTTGCGAAGAACTGCGAGCTGCCTGCCCGGCCGGATTTCGAGGCCATGGCCGAAGCGGCCAGCGGTAACATCATCTACAAGTGACCGCCGCCGCGGCGCGCCGTCAGCCCGCCATAGCGCCCCAGGCTGCCATGAGGATCGTGAATGCCCGCATGTCGCCGGTCGTCGTCGCGGCCATCTTGTTCATGGCGTAGGCGTAGGTCGCGCGCGCATCCATGTCGATGACGACGAGCGAGCCGCCATATCCGCCCCAATAGATCGTGTTGGGATTGGGAAACGGCACCGCGCCTCCCGCCAGGCCGAAGCCCATGCCATAGCGAACCGGTATGCCGAGGATCAGGTCATTGCCTTCGATCTGGAGTTCCAGCGCCTTGCGGCAGCCGGCTTCGGACAGGATCTGCTTGCCATTGGCGAAGCCGCCATTCGCCATCACGGTCTGCACCGCCGCCACCGAGCGCGCGTTTCCGGTTCCGCCTGCCGCCGGAATTTCGGCGCCGCGCCAGGCGCGCGTCCGGGTGTCCAGCGGGTTGATCGGCGGATTGGACGCCATGTTGGTGACCAGCGGATCGGATTGCCCCTGCCCGATTCCCGATCCTGGCGGCGGCGGCGTGAGATCCGCGACGCGGTGATCCTCCGTAGCCGGAAGACCGATATGGAAGTCTGCGCCCAGCGGCTCGGCCAGCTCCTTGCGGAAGACGGTCCCCAGCGACATCCCCGTAACGCGGCGCACCACTTCCCCGACAAGGAAGCCCTGTGTCATGGCATGGTAGCCCGGCGCGGTTCCAGGCGTCCAGTAAGGCGCCTGGGCCGCGAGCAGGCTGGTCGCCTTCTCCCAGTCGTAGAGGTCTTCGCGCACCAGGGGCTCTTTCCAACCGGACAGGCCGGCCGAATGGCTCATCAGCTGGGCGACGGTGACGTCGGCTTTTCCGTTCGCTGCAAATTCCGGCCAGTATCGGGCGACGGGGGCGGCAAAATCGAGCTCACCCCGGTCCGCCAGCAACAATGCCGTCAGGGCGGTCATGGTCTTGGTCGTCGAATAGACGTTGACGATCGTGTCCTGTTCCCACGGGCGCGTGCCGGCCTCATCCGCCGAGCCCGCCCAGATGTCGGCGACCATCTCACCGCCGACCGTCATGCAGAATGCGGCGCCGTTCTCCTGGCCTGTCGCAAAATTGGATTCGAACGCCGCACGCACGGGCGCGTACTTGTCGTGCACGAATCCGTGGACCTCAACTTTGCTCATCGGCGATCTCCCTGGCGGCGAGACCTGTTTGCCCGGCCCGTCCGTCCGCACTTGGGTAGGCAGCGCCAACGCACAAGGCAAGATGGCGCGCCGCCCGGTTGGCGCGGGGGAAAGCATGTTGGGGAAGTGATTCTAGAAGCTGAACTCGGCGCCGACGAGCTCGGGCAGTTGCAGCACGATCACGAGATCACGCAGTTCCTGGCGCGCGGCCTTGTGGCTCATCGAGAAGGCAACGTTGGACGAGGATTCCGAGAGATCCAGCAGCGTCAGCCCCGCCGGGAAGAGTTCGCGGTAGATCACGCGTTCCGACAGACCCGGCGCCAGACGGAAACCGATCCGCTTGGACAGGTTTGCGAGCGCCCCGCCGACACGTTCCTTGTTGCGCGCGGCCAGCGGCGACATCCGGTTGCGCATGACGACCCAGTCGATCGGCCGGCGGCTGGTCTGCGCCTTCTTCTTGCGGCAGTTCCAGACCATTTCTGAATAGAAGCTGGGGCGCAGCACTTCCAGCGTCTGCGGGTTCACATCGCCCAGCAGGTCAAAATCCACGAAGCTGTCATTCAGCGGTGTGATCAGGGTGTCGGCATACATATGCGCGAGGCGGGACAGGAACGTGTCGCCGCCCGGCGCGTCGATGACGATGAAATCGCATTCGCGCTTGAGGCGGGCCAGCGAGGTCAGGAAGCGCTGGCTTTCCTCGGCCTCAGCCTTGTCGAGATCGCGCTCCTGGCTGGCTTCCACGCGGACAATGGCCGGCATGGGCAGCGTCGCCGCCGTGTTCTGCATCCAGCGGGTGCGGTTTTCGAGATAGCGGGTGAGGGACCGCTGGCGCACGTCCAGGTCGATCACGCCGACCTTCTTGCCGATGCACAGCAGGGCGACGCTGAGATGGATCGAAACGGTCGATTTGCCCGCCCCGCCCTTCTCGTTGCCGATCACGATAACGCGGGCTTCAGCTGCCGGCTGGGCGATGTCGGTCAAGCCCGTCAGGCTCGTGATGGACATCCCGTCGGCGGGCATGAAAGCTACTCCACAATCTGCACAGCCCAGGGCCGGCTAAACCAACACATCACGCAACGCGCGATAGTGATTCAATAGACGCGGAGGGTTTCTGAAGTGTTAGGGCGCTTTCGATGAAGAGGTCATCATCATCGAATGCCACGACATTGGTGAGCACCGGAATTGGCGCTGCAATCTCGTCGAACAGGGCCGTGTCGAAGGCGACGGCAGATGCGGCGACCGGCGCGTAGGTTTCTTCGGCCGACAGCGGCATCTTGGTGAGGTTCGACAGAACCGCCCGCAGCCCTGCCAGGGCGCCGGACACCCGGCCGTATTCCTGATCGAGCATGTAGGCTTCGGCAGAAATGGCCGCCTGCGGACGATCGAACATCCAAGTGTCCGACAGGTCCTCGTCTTGCGCACCACTTCGCCTGGCTTCCGGCTCGCGAACACTGATGTGGGCCTTGCGAAGACCGAGCGTGACTGCTCCGAAGAGCGCGAGGGAACGAACAGTGTTAACGATGCGGTGTGTCATGACTTGGAAATTCCGGCCTATGGGTTAACAACCCGTTTACTTCAGCCTGATGCGGGACCGGATCAAAGTGAATTCCACGAAAGAAAAGACCATCGCCCTCGTGCGCTCGCGTGTGGCCTTGCAGCAACAGGTGCGTGACTGGAAAGCCGCAGGTGAAACGGTCGGTTTCGTGCCCACCATGGGTGCGCTCCACGGGGGCCATATCTCCCTCGTTGAAAAGGCAAAAGAAAACGCCAGCCGCGTCGTGACGAGCATATTCGTTAACCCGGCCCAGTTTGCGCCCGGCGAAGACTTCGACACCTACCCCCGGCGGGAAGCGGATGACGTTGCGTTGCTGGAGGCGGCCGGTTGCGACGTCGTTTATTTGCCCGGTGTTGCAGAAATGTACCCCGATGGTTCGGTCACGGACGTTCGCGTGAATGGCATGTCGGACCTGCTCGACGGCGTATACCGCCCGCATTTCTTCTATGGAGTCGCAACCATTGTGGCGCGTCTGTTCCTGCATGCCCAGCCGGACGTCGCCGTCTTCGGGGAGAAGGACTACCAGCAGCTGCAGATCATCCGGCGGATGGTGCGCGATCTCGGATTTCCGATTCGAATCGTCGGCGGCGAGACCTGCCGTGACCGCGACGGCCTCGCCCAGTCGTCCCGCAACCTCTACCTCTCGCCAGACGAGCGCCGCACCGCCGGCGCCCTCTATGCCGCGCTGCACAGGGCGGCCGTGCGCCTGTCGATTGGCGCCCTTCCGGGCGACGCGCGCGCGGAGGCGGCAGCGCACATCCTGAAAGCCGGCTTCCGGAGTGTGGACTACATTGCGCTGGTTGACCCGGACACGCTGGCCGCCCTGCCCGATGACGTGCCGCTTGCCCAGGGCAGCGCCGCGCGCCTGCTCGGGGCGGGCTGGCTTGGCCGCACGCGCCTGATCGACAATCTCAGCGTTTCGCGGTGAAGGCCTGCAGCGCGTCGAGCACGCGGGTATTGTCTTCGGCGCCGCCGACCGTGATTCGCAGCTTGCTCGGCAGCCCGTAACCGCCGATGGCGCGCACAAGAATGCCGGCGTCCTTCAGGGCCTGGTTCGCGTCCGCCGCCCGCGCGGCAGATCCGAAATCGGGCACAACGAAGTTTGCGTGGGAGTCCGGTGTCGCCAGCCCCATCGCATTCAGCGCGCCCGTCATCCGGGCGCGCCAGAGCGTGTTGTGATCCCGCGACCGTTTCAGGAAAGCCTCGTCCCCGACGCTGGCAATGCCGGCAGCTGCGGCGAGCGCGTTCACATTGAACGGCCCGCGAATGCGCTGAAACGTGTCGGCAATGGGCCGGGGCATATAGGCCCAACCGAGGCGGGCCGCCGCGAGGCCGTAGATCTTGGAGAAGGTGCGCATCATCACGGTGGTGTCGCGGCGATCGACGAGATCACGCAGCTCGGCCTCGTAGTCCGGCCCGAGATACTCCGAATACGCACCATCGACGACAAAGAGAACATGCGGCGGCAGCGCGTCCTGAAGCGACTTCAAGGCCTCGACGGACAGCATCGTGCCCGTCGGATTGTTCGGATTGGCGAGGAACAGGATTTTCGTGCGCGGGGAGACCGCGCCGAGAACCGAATTGACGCCGGCGGTCATGTCGGTTTCCGGCGCCTTCACCGCGGCCGCGCCGTGACTGCGCGCCGAGACTTCGTACATGGAGAACGCATGTTCGGTGAACAGCACCTCGTCGCCCGGCCCGGCATAGCATTGGGTCAGGAGGTGGATGATCTCGTCCGAGCCGGCTGACGTGACGATCCGGGCGGGATCGCCGATGCCTTTGGCGGCCGCTATCGCCCCGCGCAGCGCGGTGTAGTCCGGATCCGGGTAAATCTGCAGGCCTTCGGCCGCCGCCGCCCGGATCGCCTCGATGGCGAGCGGGCTCGGTCCGAACGGATTTTCATTGGACGCCAGCATGGCCACCGGTCCCGCCGCACCGTGCAGCTTGCCGCCGGGGACGTAGGCCTTGGTGTTGGCGATATGGTCGAGGGGCTTGATTGTGTTCATCGCTGGCGCGCTTACACCAATCCCGGCGCGCCGGAAATGCCCCGTCGTGGCGTTCAGGCCTTGGGCGGCGCCGTCGACTCGCGCACCACCAGGCGGTGCGGCAAGACGGCGGCAATTTCGCCCCCGAGATCCGCCTTCGCGAACAAGAGGCCCGCTGCCTGGGCGGCCATCTCCCGGATCGGCTGGTAGATCGTTGTCAGCGACGGCACGACGACCGACGCCAGCGGCGTGTCGTCAAAGCCGGCGACCGAAAGATCCTCCGGCACACGCAGCCCCCTCCGGTAAGCCACCGCCAGCACGGCAGCCGCCATGTCGTCATTGCTGGCAAAGATCGCGGTCGGCCGTTCGCTGACCGACAGGAGCGCAGCTGCTGCGCGCAGCCCCGAGTCGAAATGGAAATCCCCCCGGGAAATCAAATCGGGCTCGATCCTGATCGCATGCCGGTTCAGCGCCGCGCGGAAGCCCGCTTCCCGGAGCCGCGCCTGAGGGTGACCCTCCGGACCGGCAATGAACCCGATCCGCCGGTGCCCAAGGGAGACAAGATAGTCCGCCATTTCGCCGGCGGCGCGTTCGTCATCCATGCTGACATGGCCGGCTTCGCCTTGCGTTTCCGACGGCGCCAGACGCACGAACGGGATCCCGGCCCCGATCAGGTGGCCGACAATCGCCGGATCCTCTGTCAGCGGCGGTACCAGGATGACACCAGCCAGGTTCGGCTGGCCGCGAAGGGAGACCAGGCTTTCGAGGCCGTGGGTGGCCTCTTCGAAGATGGCGTTGAACCCTTCGGTGTTGCAACGCTGCAGAACGCCGATCTGGATCTCGCTGGTATAGTTGCGCGAGGGATTCGAAGAATACACCGCGATCAGCCGGCTCTGCGCGGCCCTGAGATTGCGCGCATAGGGATTGGCGCGGTAACCCAAGGCCTGAACGGCGCCGAGGACGCGCTGCCGGGTAGGCTCGCGCACATTGGGCTCGCCATTCAGCACCCGGCTGACGGTCTTGAACGAGACGCCCGCTTCACGCGCCACGTCTATGATCGTTGCGGGACGATGATCATGTGTGTCGATGGTCGTTCCCCGTCACTTTGATACCACGCGGCGCGCAGCATCGTGACCCCACAATATGGCGTCGCCCCTCCGGGACAAGTCCGCCGTGCAGGAAACGTCCGGATCAATGAGCTGATTTCCTGAACCTGCCCGTTGATCCGGCATTCTTGTTCGATCTGTGCGTCCCCGAAAAGGGTCCACTTTCGGCCGCGCCGCTTCAGCTTTCGCGCCGGATCTGCGGGTGCAGCGCACGCACCTTGGCGGCATAATCGCGGGGATGCACAAATTCTTCGTCGAACCAGAGCGCTTCGGGCGACGCGAACAACTGACGGATCCAGTCGATCAGAAGTGAACCGTGCGGCAGGCGCCGCACACGCTCCGTGTAGGTGATCCAGAACCGGATCGGCGCAATTTCCGGGAGCTCGAGCGCGACAAGCCGCGGATCGATCACCGACATGAACGATGGCAGGATGCCGATACCGCCGCCCTTGGCACAGGATTCGGCGATGGCCGTGCCGGAATTTGTGATGAAGGCGAAATCCACCATCCTGCGCAATTCCGACATGCGCGGCGCCCAGCGTTCCACCTGGTTCACATACGACGTGTGCAGGATGCAGCGGTGCTTGTAATATTCGACAAGGCTGTCGGGCTTTCCGAACTCTGCGATATAGTCCTTGGACGCGAAACCGACATAGTGCTGCACGCCCAGCCGGTGGGCGATCAGGTCGTTCTTGCGGGGCTCTGCATAGGTAATCGAGATGTCGGCGTCGTCAGTCAGCGCATCCGGCGTATCCTCGCGCACGATCAGCCTCACCTGAACCTTGGGGTTCGCGCTGTGGAACCGCGCGAGGCGCGGCGCGATCCAGTACGGACCGAGACCGTCGCCGGTAAACAGCGTGATCGATCCCGTGACCAGAGCGCCGGTGGCTGCGGTTTCGCGCTGGAGGTTCTCGGCCTCGAGCGCCATCTTGTGGACATAGCGGAGGACTTGCTTGCCGATATCGGTAAGTTCGACGCCGCGCGTCGACCGCGTGAATACCTGCGAGCCCAGATTTCGTTCGAGGTCGTCAATCTTGCGGCTGATGGTCGGCGGAGACTCGCCCAGGCGCGTCGCCGCCGCGCTCATGCTGGACAATTCAGCTACGACGCGAAAAACGCGCAGCGAATCCCAATCAAGACGGTCGATGGACATGAAGCAGACTCGATGGCGCCCAGCACCAGGGGCAGCGATAAACTACCACTGGTTTGATCCTGCGCACCAATTTCGTCAACTCAAAAATGTAGATGACGCTGCGTCATCGACTTTCGGTTGCCGCATTCCCGAGCGGCGGCCGCCTATTCGGCGGCCATCCTGTCCGATAGCAGGTTGTCAAAGTAGGCGATGGTCTTGGTGAGACCGTCGCGCAGTTGGATCCTCGGTTCCCAACCCAGAATTTCCTGCGCCTTTTCAATGTTCGGCTTGCGCTGCTTGGGATCGTCCTGCGGCAACGGCATGAAGACCAGCTTCGACTTCGACCCTGTCAGGGCGATCACTTCCTCGGCGAGCTGGCGGATCGTGAACTCGCCCGGGTTGCCGATATTGATCGGGCCGGTCACGGAATCCGGCGAGTCCATCAGCGCCATCAGGCCGCGCACAAGGTCATCGACATAGCAGAAGCTGCGCGTCTGCTGGCCATCGCCATAGAGGGTTATGTCTTCGCCCCTGAGCGCCTGGACGATGAAGTTCGAGACCACGCGGCCGTCATTCGGGTGCATGCGGGGGCCGTAGGTATTGAAGATGCGGGCGACCTTGATGCGCAGGTTGTGCTGACGGTGATAGTCGAAGAACAGCGTCTCGGCGCAGCGCTTGCCTTCATCATAACAGGAACGTGGGCCGATCGGGTTGACGTTGCCCCAGTATTCTTCCGGTTGCGGGTGCACCGCCGGGTCGCCGTAGACCTCGGAGGTAGAGGCCTGGAGGATCTTTGCCTTCACGCGCTTGGCGAGGCCGAGCATGTTGATGGCGCCGTGCACGCTGGTCTTGGTCGTCTGGACCGGGTCGAACTGGTAATGGATCGGGCTGGCCGGGCACGCCATGTTGTAGATCTCGTCAACCTCGACATAGAGGGGGAAACAGACATCGTGGCGCATCAGTTCGAAGCGCGGATGGTTCAGGAGGTGCGCGACGTTGGTGCGTGTCCCCGTGAAGAAGTTATCCGCGCAGAGCACATTGGCGCCCGACTCGAGCAGGCGCTCGCAGAGGAATGAACCGATGAAACCGGCCCCGCCGGTGATCAGGATGCGGCGCTCGAGGTGCATTATAAAAGTCCTTTAACTGTTCAGGCGCCTCAAAAGCACCTTGCCACGCGAATTTCTGCAAGTTCCGTGCAAACCTTCGCCGGACTTCGCCTGACAGCGTGTGAACCACAACTCCCGGGGGAGGAAAACAGGCCGCCGCCCACATTCCGGGCCGTCCGGCGCGGAAAGTCAGTCTGTGAACCGCCCACGGATCGCCGCGGGTCCTGCAACAGTGGCTCAATCTGGGGCGGCCACCCGCCCTTCGCACGGGTTGCAAGGCAAAAGCCCGTTAACCTTGCGGGATGCCCTCAGCTCCCTTCAACGGGGAAAATGCCCTTGTCCCTGCCCCATCCGGCAATCAGCTCCGGCCAGGCTTGCCTCGGTGTGCCGGCAATGCCGCGAAGGCCAAAGCCGTGTCCGCCTGTCTCGAACAGGTGCATGGCAACCGCGCATCCGCTCTCGCGCAAGGCGGCATGCAGCATCAGGGCGTTTTCCACAGGCACGGCCTCGTCATCTTCCGCATGCATGAGGAAGACCGGCGGCATGCCGGTGTGAACCATCTTCTCGACCGAATAGGCCGCCACAAGCCCGGGCGACGGATCCGCTCCGATCAGGCAAAGGCGCGACCCTTCATGCGCATACGGCCGGGACATCGTCACCACGGGATAGATCAGCGCCGCCGCGTCCGGACGTGCCGGCAGGGCATCGGCGGCGTCAACGGCCGCGTAGACTTCTGCATCAAACCGGGTGGCCAGCATGCCGGCGAGATGTCCCCCTGCCGAAAAGCCCATGACCATGACCCGCGCGGGATCGGCGCCGTCGCTGGCCGCCCGTGTTCGGATCACGCGCATGGCACGCTGCGCATCCTGCAGCGGCGTATCCGCGCCGGCAGCCCATCCCTGATGCGGCAGACGATAACGCAGGACATAGACCACCGCGCCGCCTCGACTGAAGTGCCGCGCGCCTTCAAGGCCTTCCTTGTCGATGACGACCCATTTGTAGCCGCCGCCAGGGATGATCAAAATGGCAGACCCATCCGGGCGGGCGGGCCGGAACACCGACAGGATCGGCGTTGTCACGTCATGCGCCGCGCGGTCCAGCAGGCCGTAAGGATTGTCGCGGAAGACGATGTGCTCGCTCAGCCCTTCCGGCGCGCCGCCGGCCACACCGGCCGGCCAGAGCGGAATGACCTCATCCGGCTCAGCCGGCGCCTCTGCAGCACCTGCGGCGCCAGGGGTGGGGCGGATAGCACACGCGCTGGCACCGAGCGCAGCCAGCGAAAGAAGCACAGCGCGGCGAGGCAGTTGCATGGCCCGTGACTCCTATTTGAACGCTGCCGGCAAGGTCAGCGACAGTTCGGGAATGTAAGTGATGAGCAGCAGCGAAACGACGAGCGCGAGATAGAACGGCCAGATCGTCTTCACGGCCTTCTCGACCGGAAGTCCGCCGACGGCGGCGCCGACGAACAGCACCGAGCCGACCGGCGGAGTGACGAGACCGATCCCGAGGTTCAGCATCATGATGATGCCGAAGTGAACCGGGTCCACGCCGACTTCCATGACCACCGGCAACAGGATCGGTGTCGTGATCACGATCAGCGGCGACATGTCCATGAAGGTGCCGAGCACGAGCAGCATGACGTTGATGATGAGCAGCACCAGCAATGGATTGCGCGTGATCGACGTGATCAGTTCGGCCAGCTGGGACGGCGCCTCGAGCACGGCCAGCGCATAACCGAAGGCGGTTGCCGCGCCGATGATGAGCAACACCATCGCGGTCACCTTCACCGATTGCATCGCCGCCTCGACGAAGCGGCTCCAGCCGAGTGACCTGTAGACAAACGCGCCCACAAAGATCGTGTAGATCACCGCGATGGCGGACGACTCGGTCGCGGTGAAGATGCCGGACAGGATGCCGCCCATGATGATCACGGCGGCCATCAGGCCGGGAACGGCAACCACCACCGCCTTGGCAAAGGCGCGCCATCCGGGGAATGAACCGCTTGCATAGCCGCGCTTCACCGCCACCAGCCAGGTGACCACCATGAGGATCGCCGCCGTCACCAGGCCGGGCACGACCCCGGCGAGGAACAGGTCGCCAATCGGCACGCCGATGCCGGACGCGGCCGAATAGATGATCATGTTGTGCGAGGGCGGAATGAGCAGGCCGACGATGGCCGAGGTGACCGTGACGTTCACCGCATAGTCCGCGTCATATCCCTTCTGCTTCATCAACGGCATCAGCGTGGAACCCATCGCCGAGGCGCTCGCGATGGCGGAGCCGGAGACGGCGCCGAACATGGTCGAGGCGCCGACGTTGACGAGCCCCAATCCGCCGCGCGTCCGGCCGAGCATCGCTTCGGCGACCTCCACCAGCTTTTGCGCGATGCCGGAGCGATACATGAGGTCGCCCGCGAAGATGAAGAACGGAATCGCCATCAGCGTGAACACGCTAACGCCCGCCGCAAGGCGCTGGAACACGACCACCAGCGGGATGTCCATTGCCAGGAAGGTCGCGATGGACGCGCCCAGCAACGAATAGGCCACCGGCACGCCGAGTGCGAGCAGCGCAAACAATGTGACCATCAGGATGATCAGTTCCATCGCGGGTCTTCCTCATCCTTCAAAGTTTTGGCGGCGAGCACTTCCAGCGTTCGCTCGAAGGCGAACAGCGCCATCAGCGCGCCGGCAATCGGCAGGCCGAGATAGGCAAGGCCGCGCGAGATGCCGAGCGACGGAATGACGTGGCTCCAGGTCCGCATCACAAGTTCGCCGCCCCAGATCAGCATGGCGACGCCGCAGGCCCCGACAATCGTGTTGGACATGACCTGCATGACCTTTCGAACGGCCGGCGGCACCGCCTCTTCAAGCGCCACGATCCGAATGTGAAAGCCCTGGCGCACACCAGCCGCTGCAGCGAGCGACACGTACCAGATCATCAGCGTCAGCGCGGCCTGCTCCGACCAGGACGGGGTTGAGTTGAGAACGTACCGGCCGAACACCTGCCAGCCGACGATGGCGGTCATCAGTACAAGGCCGAAAGCCGAAATCTTCACGAGGACATCCGCAATGACGTGCGTGATGCGCGACAGGTATTCCATCACCCCTCCTCCGCCATGGCTTCGATCTGTTTCACGAGACGCTTCTGGTCGTCCGAGACGACGTACTTGTCCCAGACCGGACGCATGGCGGCGGCGAACGCGACCGGGTCCGCGATCTCGTTGACCTTGACGCCTGCCGCCAGCAACTTGGTGCGCGCCGCGTCCACTGCGGCGTCCCAGTTCGCCCGCATGAACGGAACGGAATCCTTCGCGGCCTGTCGCACGCGCTCCTGATCCGCCTTGTCGAGCTTGTCCCAACGCCGCTTCGACATCACCAGAACTTCCGGCGCAATGACATGGTGGGAGAGGCTGTAATAGGAAGCGACCTCGAAATGCCGGCCGCTTTCATAGGACGGCCAGTTGTTTTCCGCGCCGTCGATCACGCCCTGCACCAGCGCCTGATAGACTTCCGCGATGCTCATCGGCGTTGCGTCCGCCCCGAGCGCCTTGATCATCGATACGTAGAGATCAGAGTTCGGTACACGGATCTTCATGCCCTTCATGTCGGCAGGCGTGTAGATCGGCCGTTTGGTATTGTAGAAGTTGCGGTCACCGCTGTCATAGAAACAGAGGCCGATCAGACCATGCTTGGTCAGGGACGCGAGGATCTCGTCGCCAATGGAGCTGTCGAGCGCCCGGCGCATGTGTTCATTCGAGCGGAACAGGAACGGCAGAGCCGGAATGGTGGTGACCGGCTCGATCGCATTTAACGGCGCGAGGTTCACGCGGTTCATGTCGAGCCCGCCGAACACCGTGATCTCGAGCGTGTCGCGCTCCGAACCGAGTTGGCCGCCCGCGTAGGTCTTTATGTCCAACCGCCCGTCCGTCCGTTCCCGGAGCAACCGCGCCATCTCGTCGACCGCCGTAACCGTGGGATAGTCGGCCGGGTGCGTATCCGACGAAAGGAACGCGCGCCCGGTCCTGGCCCCGCACGCCGTCAGCACACCGGCGGCCGCGCCCGCCAGCAATATGCCGCGCCGGCTCAGGCCCTCACGGGCAAAATGTTCGGCGATCCTCATCAGCGTTTCCCTGCCCCGGCGGATTTTCCGCTCGGACCGTTATGTCTTTTCGTTATGTGGCCCATACTCGCATCATGGTAACCGGTGTCAATACATGATCTGCGGCGATTTTCAGCGCCGCACATCCAGGCTTCCGCCCGCCATGGCGGCTTCTACCTCGGCTTCGGTGACGCGGTTGAAATCGCCCGGAATGGAGTGCTTGAGGGCCCCGGCGGCCACCGCAAAGTCGATGACATATTGCGGGTCCCGCCCGGCGAGCACGGCGTGCAGGGCGCCGGCCGCGAAGGCATCGCCGCCGCCGATCCGGTCCACAACGCCCGGCAATTCATGCACCGGCGAAACCCAGCGCCCTTCCCGGGTCACCAATTCGGCGGCCAGGACCTGATCATCGACCGACGCCTGTTGGCGGGTGGTTGCCGCGATCCGCTGAAGCCCAGGGAACGCCGCGAACGCGGCCTCATAGGCCTCCGCGCGCGACGCGAACGGCCGCCCCAGGATCAGGGCAAGGTCGCGTTCATTGATGAAAGCGGTGCTGGCTGCCGACAGGATTTCCGTCAGGATCGCCGGGCCGTCACCTCTCCAGGCCTCCCAGAGAAGGGCGCGGTAATTGCCATCGAAGGAAACCGGCACCCCGGCTGAATTTGCCGCCTTCACGGCGCGGATTGCCGCTTCGGCCGCCTTCGGACCAATCGCCGGCGTTACGCCCGAGATATGGAAAAGATCCGCCCCCGGAAGGATTGAGCCCCAGTCGAGGCTGTCCGGATCGGCCTGCGCAAAGGCAGAGTCCGCCCGGTCATAGGTGATGGCGGAGGGACGCTTCACAGCGCCCGGCTCAAGGAAATAGAGCCCCATGCGGTGGGGCGACCGCCGCACATCTTGCGTCGCCACGCCCAGCCGCCGCAGCTCACCGAGCGCCGCCGTGCCGAGCGGATTGTCAGACACTACGCTCGCAAACCGGACGAGATTTCCAAAGCCCGCGAGCGACACCGCCACGTTCGCCTCTGCGCCGCCGGTACACACATCCAGCGACCAGGACTGGAGCAGGCGCTCGCTGCCCGGCGCCGTAAGACGCAGCAGCAGTTCGCCGAAGCAGATGACCCGTGCACCCATGAAAGCAGCCTCCCGGCCCAATGCCTAACGCGCGAGCCAGCCGCCGTCCACGGCGAGAATTGTTCCGTGCACATAGTCCGATGCGCCGGATGCGAGGAACACCGCTGCGCCCGCCAGGTCCGATGGCTGGCCCCAGCGGCCCGCCGGGATCCGGCCCAGGATTTCGATGTTCCGCTTCTCGTCCGCCCGCAAGGCGTCGGTATTGTTGGTGGCGAAATAGCCGGGCGCGATGGCATTCACGTTGATGCCGTGTTTCGCCCATTCATTGGCGAGCAGCTTGGTCAGGCCCGCCACCCCGCTCTTGGAGGCGGTATAGCTGGCCACCCGGATACCGCCCTGAAAGGACAGCATTGATGCGATGTTGATGATCTTCCCGCCATCGCCGCCCGCCACCATGCTGCGCGCCACGGCCTGGCTGAGAAAGAACACCGATTTCAGGTTCACATCCATCACCTCGTCCCAGTCGGATTCGGTGAAGTCGAGCGCGTCGTTGCGCTTGATCGTGCCGGCGTTGTTGACGAGGATGCTGATCGGCCCGAACGGCGTTTCCGCTTTCGCGGCCACGTCTCCCGCCATCGACGGCCTGGAGAAATCCGCCGGCACGAAGGCGAACTTCCGTCCGAGCGCCAGGACAGCCGCTTCGGTTTCTGCCGGCGTGGAACGCCCCGCCGCCACGATGTCAGCGCCGGCGGCCGCCAATCCGACCGCCAGGCCTTGCCCGAGGCCCGTGTTCGCGCCGGTGACCAGCGCCACCTTCCCCGTGAGATCAAATGCCGATGACATGCCCCGCCCCTATTTCAGCTGGCAGATGTCGAGCACCTTCATATCGGTATAGTCGAGGTTCTCCCCGCCCATCGCCCATATGAAGGCATAGCTCTTGGTGCCGGATCCCATATGGATCGACCACGGCGGCGAGATCACCGCCTCGTCATTGTTCATCACCAGGTGGCGCGCCTTGTCGGGCTCACCCATGAAGTGAAACACGCGGTCATTGTCGCCCATGCCGAAGTAGAAATACACTTCCGATCGGCGATCATGCAGGTGCGGCGGCATCGTGTTCCAGACCGATCCCGTTTCAAGGATCGTCAGACCAAGGAGCAGTTGGCAGGACTTCGCCGTCGCCGGAACGATGTACTGGTAGATCACGCGCTTGTTGCTTTCCGCCAGCGAACCGCGCTCCAGCGGCACCGCCTTCTCGACCGACAGCTTGACTGTCTCGTAGCGCGCATGCGCGGGCGTCGAGACAAGGTAGTACTTGGCCGGCGTCTGGGGATCGGACGAGGCGAACTCGACCTTCGAGCCCATCGGAACATAGAGGCCGTCGCGCGGCGCCATGGCGTGGGCGGTTCCGTCCACGGTCACCGTGCCGGCGCCTGCCCCGACATTGACGATGCCGAGTTCGCGTCGCTCGAGGAAAGGCTGCCCGGCAGCCGAAGCCGGCTCGGTCTGGGCCGGCAGAGACACCGTCGCCGTTACCGGCATCGCCCCGCCGATAACCATGCGCTCGTTGTGGGAGTAGTTGAGCTTTACGGCATCCGCCTCGAACAGACCCGAGACAATATAACGGGCGCGCAGATCGTCGTTCGAGGCGCCTTCCATCATGTCCGGATGCGTGGCGTGGAAAGTTTTCTCGAACATCGGTCGCTCCCTGCTTTTCTGAATTTGGTAACCGGTGTCATATCAAGACAGGGCGCGCCCCGCAAGGCTCCATCGCGCACCGCTGTGACTTATCCGCCCGCAGGCGGCGGCGCGGTAGATTCGCGCACGACAATCTCGGGCGAAAAGCTGATGAACTCGGTCGGCTCAAGGCCGCGCGCCTGATCGAGCAGCAGCCGCGCGGCCGCCCCGCCCATCTCGCGGATCGGCAGGCGCACGGTCGTCAGCGCCGGCCAGAGCCGTCCCGCAATCGGCGTGTCGTCAAAACCGACAATCGAAATGTCTTCCGGAATGCGCAGTCCGGCCTTGCGCACGGCGACATAGGCGCCTGTCGCCATTTCGTCGTTGCCGGCGAACACGGCCGTCGGCCGGCGCTTGGCATGGATCAGCCGGTCCATCGCCTGAAGACCCGAATCGAAGGTGTAGCCGGCTTCCACAATCATGTGGGCGGGCAGCTTGCGGCCCGCTTCGGCGAGGCCGCGCACAAAGCCGCTGCGCCGTTCATGGGCAGACCGGAAGGTTTCCGGACCCTGGATGTGGGCGATGTCGACATGCCCCAGCGAACACAGGTGTCGCGCGGCCTGGGCCGCGCCTTCGGCGTCGTGCGTGCGGATCATCCGCGCCGGCGTGTCGAGTTCGACCGACGCGATGCGCACATAGTCCACGCCGTGTTCGCGCAGCATGTTTGCCAGATCCTCGTCCTCGGACACCGACGGCGGCAGGATCAGGCCGAACGGTTTGTGATGCAGGATGAACTGGCGCAGCCGCTCCCAATAGTTCGCGTCCGCCCGGTTGACCGGTCGCAGCACCAGCTGGAAATCCGTATCCTCGAGCCCGTCGAGGATGCCGCGCTGCATGTTGACCACATATTGCGGGCTCGGATTGTCATACACCAGACCCACGAGGAACGACCGCCGCAGCGCCAGCGCCCGCGCCTGCGGGTCCGGCGTGAAGCCGAGTTCGGCAATGATCGTCTTCACCAGATGGCGCGTCCGCGGCTTGACCAGCGGGCTTTCGTTGATGACGCGCGAGACGGTTTTCTTCGAGACCTTCGCGATCCGCGCGATGTCATTGATCGTCGCCCGCCCCGTCAGCCGAAAGGCGGCCGCCTCGCGCAATGCGTCCGCGATTTCAATCTGCTCTTCTGAGTCGGGTACTTCGGTCAAAAACAGGCCCTTGGTTCAACGGGAAAACTTGCCAGAAGCCTGTCTCGCGCGGAGACCGGCTTTTGGCAAGTTCCGCCGATTTCAGGTGCCCCGGCCCTTCTGGCTGCTGTCCAGGGCTTCCGGTGCCTTCGGCAGCATCGTTTCGAGATCCCAGAGCGACGGGTCAAATGCCCGGTAGGCCGGCGTCATCTTCGGATAGCCGCCGACTTCAGACTGGCTGTCGATGATCCCGCCGCGGCCTTCGACGACATTGGCCAGCACGCGCACATCGTGGCCATCCCGGTCCCAGGGCCGGGCGCCGGCATTGGCCAGCACGAACCGCTCGACGTCTTCAGCCGCCATCACCGGCAAACCTTCGGGCAGCGGCATCGGCGCGGCGGCGTCCTTGATCTTGGCGCGCCCGGTTGAGTACCGGCCACGCTCCGGCAACGCGTCGCCCTTCCAGTCTACGGCGATGTTGCCGCGTGAATAGAGCTCGAGATCGCCGTCACCGCCGATCATCAACAGCGGCAGGCCCTCATGGGTCGACTGGCCGCCGCGCATCACGTTGCCGATCAGGTCCATGCGGCCGGTCTGGAACGGCGCCGCGCCCCACTCCAACCCCTGCAGGTTGTAGTGCACCGCGCGCTGGCCGGGATCGTAGATAAAATTGTTGACGATCTGGCCATGCACGCCGCCCTTGAACAGCGGATTGCGCTCGTAGTTGTGCGCATACAGATTGGCATAGATCAGGATGCCGGTGACGTTATCGTGGATCAGCGATCCCTTCGAGTGCTCGAACTTGGGATGGGTCGCATCCGCCAGGCCTTCGGCCACGAGGTTGTGGCTGTAGAGAATGTTGCGCGACGTGCCCTCATGCCAGTCCTCCGGCGTTTCGCCGGTGAAGCGCGGGCCCGATGCGGACATATTCTCGTCCACCGCCCAGGTCAGCGAGCAGTGATCGAGGATCAGGTTGTGGGCGCTCGCGGCCGAAACCGAATCTTCCGCAAAGCCGGAACCGCGCGCCTCGCCATTGTCGCCCGGCCGGACGCGCAAGTGCTGGATGATCACGTCGCTGGCCTTGATATCAACGCCCCCGCGGATCAGCGTGATGCCCGGTGACGGCGCCGTCTGCCCGGCAATCGTGAGGTTCGGATTGGCAATCACGAGCGTCTCTTTCTCGAGATCGATCACGCCGCCGACTTCGAACACAACGATCCGTGCACCTTCTTTGGCCAGCGCTTCACGCAAGCTGCCGGGTCCGTGATTGTCGAGCGTCGTGACCTTGACGATCTCGCCGCCGCGCCCGCCGACCGTGATCGATTCCCAGTCCATCGCCGGAAAGAACCAGACCGGCCCGGCAGGCGGCGGCTCGGCCGCGTCCACCGCCCCGGCCACATTCTCGGCACCGGCGTTGAACAGCGTTGCACAGCCGGCGAGCGGCACGAAAACCGCAAAGACAAAGGCCGCAGCCGCGCGATTGAGTTGAACGGACATCAAGTCCTCCCTTGTAGGCTTCTGATCATATTTCTTGGGGCAGAAGTCGAAAAACTGATTGACACCTACCCGTTTCATTAGATTATGACACCGGTTTCCTTGCCTGTCCAGCGACAGGCGCGGCGAAAAACAGAACAGCAAGCAGGCGGTCATAAGGCCTGCGGCGACCAGGGAAGAAACGGCATGGCAGACTCACACCTCTCGACACGGACTGGCGATCCTGCGGTCGATCCGCGGGCCGCCGCCTTCGTTGAGGCGCGCCTGACCGGCCGTGCACTACCGGCCTTTCCGGGAATCATGCCGGCGACACTGGAAGAAGCCTACAGCATTCAGTCCCAGGCCATCAGATTGTGGCCGGACCGCGTCGCCGGCTGGAAAGTCGGACGCATCAACGCCCCCTGGGATGCACAGCTCGGCACCGACCGGCTCGCCGGCCCGATCTTTGACCGCCAGGTGACCAACGCGACGTCCGCGCCCACCCCCATCCTGATCTTCTCCGGCGGATTCGGCGCGGTCGAAGGCGAGATCGTGATCGAGATCGGCGCCGATGCCCCGGCCGGCAAGCACAACTGGACGCTCGCCGAAGCCATTGAATTTGCTGGTAATACAAGACTCGGCGTTGAAATCGCCTCCAGCCCATTTCCGGAAATCAACGATCACGGTCCGCTCGTCACGATCGCGGATTTCGGCAACAACAACGGATTGATCCTTGGACGCGAAGTCGCCGGTTGGCGCCAAGCCTCTCCCGGCGACTGGAAGCTCAGAACATCCATCGACGGTGTCGAGGTCGGCGCCGCCGATGCTCGTTCCGTGCCGGGCGGTCCATTCGAATCGCTTCGCGCCGTGCTTGAAATCTGCGCCCGCCGGGAGCTGCCCCTTCGCCGCGGGATGCACATCTCGACCGGCGCCGTCACCGGCGTTCACATGATCCAACCGGGCCAGTCCACGACGATCAAAATGGACGGCCTGCCCGCCATTACCTGCCGGGCCGAACGGGCGCCGAACACCCAGTCCCAAGCCAATCCAGCCTGACAGGGCGACCTTTATGCAACACTCAACAGGAATGCGCCGCAGCATGACAAGTTTGACATATTAAGAATTGCTACCGGTGGCATTCCTGATTATGCTACCGGTGACATAATGAGTGGTTTCCCTTTGAGGCGGCCGCCGACCTACAACGCTCAATCCTGGGAGGAGAGCACAGATGCGTTTCAAGGATACCAGTTTCAATTTCCGGCTGCTCATGGGCGCAGCGGCCGTTGGCCTCATTGCAGGCGGTGCCCATGCACAAGAGCAGGAAACCCCAGACGAAAGCGAAAGCCGCCAGGAAACGGTTGTCGTCACCGGCTTCCGTCAGAGCTTGCAGCAGTCAATCGGGGTCAAGCGCAACGAAACCGGCATTGTCGATGCCATCAGCGCTGAAGACATCGGCGACTTCCCCGATCTTAACCTTGCAGAAGCGCTGCAGCGGGTTCCGGGCGTGCAGATCGACCGTGACGGCGGCGAAGGCCGTTCGATCAACGTGCGTGGTCTCAGTTCGGATTTCGTCCGTGTCCAGATCAACGGCATGGAGGCCCTGGCCACCACGGGCGGACGCGACGGCCGCGCCAACCGCAACCGTCAGTTCGACTTCAACGTCTTCGCTGCCGACCTCTTCACCAGCGTGAAGGTTGCCAAATCGCAGGAAGCCGAAGTCGAGGAAGGCTCGCTCGGCGCCACTGTTCAGCTGCGCTCGGCCAAGCCGTTCGACTATGACGACTTCACCTTCGCGACCGGCCTCAATGCCTCCTACAACGACCTGTCGGAAAACACCGACCCGCGCTTCACCGGCCTGATCTCCGATCGTTGGCTGGATGGCCGTCTCGGCGGTCTGCTCTCGGTGGCCTATTCGACCCGCAACACCTACGAGGAAGGCTCCAGCTCGGGCCGTTTCCGTATCCCGGCAGATGACGGCTGCAACGGCCCGAACTACGTCAACATCACGCGCTGCTACCAGTCGGTCGGCACCGTCACCGATGCCAGCGGCAACGTGCTGACCGGCGCAGCTGCCCGGATCGCCGCTGCCAACGCGGCGGCTCCGCGTATCCCGCGCTATGGCCGCATCGGTTATGACCGCGAACGTCTCGGCCTTACCGGAGCCCTGCAGTTCGAGCCGTTCGAAGGCACGGAGATCACGTTCGACTCCCTGTTTGCGAAGCTCGACCAGACGCGTCAGGAAGAGTTCCTGGAAGTCATCTCGCTCGCCCGCGAGACTGCCGCCCAAGGCCTTCGCACGATGGACCTCGTCAGCGGCGTCATCGACGACAACGACACGCTCGTCTCGGCGACGTTCAACGATGTCGATATCCGCACCGAGCAGCGCATTGACGTGCTGTCGACCGAGTTCTTCCAGAACTCCCTGACCTTCGAGTCGGAACTGACGGACTCCCTTCACCTGTCCGGCCTGTTCGGCGTGTCCCGCGCCATCGGCAAGAACCCGCAACAGACGACGATCTCGCTCGAACGTCACGATGTTGACGGTTACTCGTACGACTATTCGAACCCAAACCTGCCGGCCTTCAACTACGGCTTTGACGTTACCGATCCGAACAACTTCACCTTCACCTCAAGCACGGCACTCGGCGATGCGTCGATCATCCGCCTGCGTCCCAACAAGACGCTGAACTCCTACGAGACAGGCCGCATCGACCTCGCCTGGGACATCAACGACACCTTCACGGTGAGCGGCGGCATTTCCCAGAAAGAGTTCGGTTTCGAAGTCAAGGAACATCGCAAAACCAGCGAAGGCGTCACCGCCGCCACGCTGACCGCGCTCGCCGCCAACGGCTATACCCTGGCCGACTATACGACGACGATCTCGGGTTTCGGAAACGGCATGGATCTGCCGACCGGCACACCGACGGCCTGGGTGGTTCCGGACCTCAACGCCCTGAACGCGATTGTCGATTTCGATTGCAACTGCGTCAACGAATACGGCGACTGGAGGCTGAGCCAGTTCGCCGGCGAAACCCGCAGCGCCACTGAAACCTCGAAAGGGGCATACGTCCAACTCGATTGGCGGGCTGATCTCGGCTATATCCCCGTGCGCGGCAACGTCGGTGTCCGCTATGTGGAAACCGAACTCGAAGCGACTGGCATCCTGAGCGGTTCGCCGACCACGGCCAACTTCAAGTATGAAGACACGCTGCCGGCGATGAACATCGTGATCGAGCCGCTCGACAATGTCGTGCTTCGCGTCGCGGCCGCCAGGACGATTGCCCGTCCGAGCCTTGCGTCGCTGACGCCGGGCGGCTCCGTGGACGCCAGCCCTCCGGGCCTGTCGCTCACCGCCGGCAACCCGTTCCTTGAGCCGATCCGCTCCAACAACGTGGATCTGTCGCTGGAATGGTATCCCTACGATGAGGCCCTGTTCTCGGTCGCCCTGTTCCGAAAGAACATCGAGAGCTTCGTTCAGCGCCTTCGCCAGACCGTCCCCTACTCCGATACCGGGTTCCCGGTTTCGCTCTTGCCTCCGGGCGTGACGCCAGACGACCTCTTCGCGGTGACGACCTTCCTCAATACGCCAGGTGGCGTGGTCAACGGCTTTGAAGTGACCCTCCAGACGCCGTTCAACTTCGACTTTGTGCCGGAGCCGCTGCAAGGCTTCGGCGGCCTCCTGAACTACACGGAGATCGAATCGGAGTTCGACTACATCATCAGCCCGAACACCGGTGTGACCGTGACCCAACCGCTCATCGGCCAGTCCCCGTCCTCGATGTCGGCCACGCTCTACTACGAGCGCGGTCCCTTCGAGGCCCGTATCTCGAGCAGCTGGCGCGATGAGTACCTCACCACCGTTCCGGCCAGCAGCGGGAACGATGTCGAGGGCAAGGCCGCCACGATGAACCTCGACTTCTCGGCCTCCTATGAACTGACCGAGCAGCTCGAGCTGACCTTCGAGGCGATCAACCTCACCGATGTCTATGACGAACGCTGGATCAACAGCGAGCGTCACAACAACCTGAACTATGAGCACACTGGCCGCGAAGTCGTGGTCGGTGTCCGGTATCGCTACTAAGGCCTGAACCGATCGTGCGGCGGAGCGTTCCCTCCCCTCCTTCCGCCGCACGTCATGCCTGACCCCTGCCGCCGGTTCGCCCCCAACGAACCGGCGGTCTTGTTTCTACCGGCAGCCCGCATGGAGGCGGCGCAACAGATGAAGCTCACCCGACGAATGACCCTGGCCGGACTCGCCGGCCTTCCGCTCGCCGCCTGCGCAACCTCCTCCGTCGCCGCCCAGCCTGGCACCTGGCCGGACGAAGACCTCCTCTCGCCGTCCGGCGAAAGCTGGTCGCACCTCGATTGGGCGCGCGGCTTCGAGGGCCAGCGCCGCGCCGATCTCGGCAATGGCAAATTCCTCAACCCCGTCTTCGCCGGCGATCACCCGGACCCCACCGTCCTGCGCGACGGCGACACCTACTACATGACCTGCTCCAGCTTCGACGCCTATCCGGGCCTCGTGATCTGGAAATCCACCGACCTCGTGAACTGGTCTCCGGTCACCGCCGCCCTGACCACACCCATCGGCTCGGTCTGGGCGCCGGAACTCTGCAAGCATGGCAGCCGCTACTATCTCTACATTCCCGCCCGCTTCCCCGAATACCGCTCCAACTACGTCATCTGGGCCGACCGGATCGAAGGCCCCTGGAGCGAACCCATCGACCTGAAACTCCCCGCCCATATCGACCCCGGCCACGCCGTCGGTGAAGACGGCAAGCGCTATCTCTTCCTCTCCGGCGGCGACCGGGTGCGCCTCACCGATGACGGCCTCGCCACCGTCGGCGACGTCGAACACGTCTATGATCCCTGGCGCTACCCCGCTGACTGGACCGTCGAAGGCTTCGCGCCCGAAGGCCCGAAGATCACGCGCCGGGGCGACTGGTTCTACCTGATCACAGCTGTCGGCGGCACTGCCGGTCCGCCCACCGGCCACATGGTCATCGCCGCCCGCTCACGCTCCATCCATGGTCCGTGGGAAGACTGTCCGCACAACCCGCTCGTGCGCACCTGGTCGGCCAGCGAGAAGTGGTGGTCGCGCGGCCATGCCACGCTAGTCGAAGCCCCGGACGGAAACTGGTGGATGGCCTATCACGGCTACGAGAACGGCTTCTGGACCCTCGGTCGCCAGATGCTGCTCGATCCGGTCGAATGGTCCGCCGATGGCTGGCCCGTCGCCAGGGGCGGCGACCTGTCCGCGCCGCTGCCCAAGCCCGCCGCCTCCGCCGGCCAGTCACACGGCCAGCCCCTCTCCGACGACTTCTCCACCAACCGCCTCGGCAAGCTCTGGGCGTTCTACAATCCGGGTCCGGATGAAGACGCCCGTTTCCGGCTCACCGCCGGCGGCCTCGCGCTCGCCGCCAAGGGCACAGGCCCTTCGGATGGCTCGCCGCTCTGCTTCGTCAACGGCGACCTCGCCTATGAAGTCGAAGCCGACATCGAACTCGGTGAAGGCACCGAAGCCGGCGTGCTGCTGTTCTATTCAAAGCGCCTTTATGCCGGTCTCGGTTTCGATGCGAACGGTCTCGTCATGCACCGTTACGGCCGCCCGCGCCGGGGCCGCGCGCCGCAGAATCACGGCAAGCGCCTCTTCATCCGCATCCGGAACGATCACCATATCGTGACCATCCACACCAGCCCGGATGGAACCAACTGGGATAAATACGGCGTCCAGATGGAAGTCTCCGGATACCACCACAACACCGATGGCGACTTCCTCAGCCTGCGCCCCGCCCTCTATGCGTCCGGCACCGGCGAAGCGAAGATCCGGACAGTGATTTACAAGGCACTTTAATGCGGCCAGCGCTCGGTGAGCACGGCCGCGACGCCGCCTGTCCAGGACACCTCCCTGAAATTCATCGGCCCGGCTCCTCGCAAAGATTGATGGTCAGCTGCCCCACTGAATGAAGGGCACCTTGGAAAACAGCGCGCGTTCCACGCCGCGCGGGTCGCGCGCCATGCGCGTCTCGGCGCCGAACAGCATCGTTTCGCGGGCGGGCACGCGGTAGGTGGGCCAGGCGGCAAGCCCCGCATATTCGGGAGATCCTGTGCGCGCCAGCGCCGCAAACGCGCCGCTGATCTCGTCGCTCACCCGCCGCGCGGCCGCCGCCTCGCCCGGCATCGCACCGGGCTTGTCGAGATTGCCGAAGACATAGCCGATATCCACTGTATGCGGCGCGCCCCATTTGCCGCCATCTTCCGTCCACGGCAGGTCGAACCGGTACACCCAGGTCGGTGCGCCTTGGCGCGCGCGTGCGTCCGCTTCCTCCACCTGCCCCCGCCAGGACCGCCCGGCCGTCGCCGCCGCAAAGAAGATATCCACCGGCGAGCGCTCCGGATAGGCTGCGCGATATGCAGCCACCACCGCACCCGGATCAATATCGCACCGCATGTGCCGCGCCAGAGCGCCCGGCAGCGCGTCCCAGCCGATTTCGAACAGCCCCGGCTCGCGCTTGCCGATCAGCGTGCGCGTCTCGTCCAGCGTATTGCCGAGGATCATCGGAATGTGCGCCGACTGGCCCGGCGCATCCGGCCAGAACGGGTGGCGCGTCAACATCCGCTCGTCCAGCACCGGCCCGAAATAAACGCCCTGCGTCTCGTCCAGCGGATCGCGCGCACCAAGCGCCTCGATCATGCGCGCCGCCGGAACGGATGCAATCGCGCCCGGCTTGTCCGGGTCGATCTTCAGCGCCGCCAGGAACGCCCGCGCCCGCCGCTCGGCGTTGAGCGGCCCGGAAGCGGTCACCTGCTGGCCGCTCATCGTGGCCGCCGCGTGGAACAGGCCCGCCGCTGCCGGCGAGGCCATCATCGTCGCAATCTTCGCCCCGCCGCCGGACTGGCCGAACACCATCACGCGCCCCGGATCGCCCCCGAACGCGGCCGCATTGTCGCGCACCCATTCCAGCGCCAGGATGAGATCCCACTGGCCGGCATTGCCCGAATCCGGAAACACGCCCGGCATCAGCGGCGCGAGGTAGAGATACCCGAACGCATTGAGCCGGTGATTGACCGTGACAACGACCACATCGCGGCGCGCCGCCAGCCGCGTGCCATCATAAAGTTCGTCAGATCCGGAGCCTGAATTATAGGCCCCGCCATGGATGTACGCCATCACCGGCCGCCGGGCGCCATCGCTCAGCCCCGGCGTCCAGACATTCAGGAAAAGGCAGTCCTCGGACTGAGGCGCATCGCCGCCGCGCTGGGGCGCCGAGGCGCCGTAGGCCGTCGCCGCCGCTACCTCCGTCCACGGATCAGGCCGCTTCGGACGGGCAAACCGTGTTGTCGCCGTGTCAGCGCCGTAGCGCACTCCGCGGAACACCTGGATGCCATCTTCCACCCGCCCGCGCACCGGCCCGTTCGAGGTCATCACCTCCGGATCGCCTGTGCCGGCCCGCGCCCATCCCGCCAGCGGCAGCATCGCCGCCGTCATCAGGAGACGCCGCCGGTTCACGGACACGGTCCGCCCTCGACGGTCTCGCCCAGCACGCGGCAGTGCCATTTCGGATAGTCCTTCGCCAACAGCGTCTGCGCCCAGTTGCCATACCAGCTATAACCCGTGCGCCGCTCGGGATCGATCTGGTCGTAGCGCTCAACCCGCACACCGTCGCGGTTCGCCAGCACCGGCGTATTGTCGCCCAGATCATAGAAACGCGACCACAAGGGCGGCGCCTCCGGATCGTCCACCAGGCGCCTGTCGAACTTGGCATCGTGATACTTGTAGGACTCTTCAGCGTTCAGCGTCACAGTCTCCAGCCGCACGCCGTCGATCTGCACCGCGCGCAACCATGTCGCCGCGCCGGTCACGCTGGCAATCACCTCCGGCGACGGGTCCTTGATCGACATCAGGTATTTCACGATCGCTACCGTCTCCTGCGAAACGATGCCCGGCAGCTCGAAACTGCGCCCGCCCATCAGCGCCAGCGTCACCGGATCGTACTGCCCCGCCCATCCGGTCAGCGTGTCGCCCTGGCGCACCTGCACCCGCAGCAGGCAGTCCTCGCCGCGCACCAGTGCCGCCTTCGCCGTCGTCCGCGTCTCCGCGTCAAACGCATCGAACGGGGCCTTCGCCTCGGAAATCCGGCGCAGCAGGATCAGCGGCCCGGAGAACACTTCATCCGCCACCGTCAGGCGCGACTGGTAGTCATTCGCCGCCGGAACCGTGTGCGGCCAGCCCCCGCATCCCGCAAACTGGTTGCGCAGGAGATATCCAAGGCCGCGCTCGGCGCCTTCGCGATAACGCGCATCGCTGGTGATCGCAAACGCGCCCATCAGGTATTCGATCTGTGTAAAGACATTCCGGTTGTCGAAGCTTCCGGCAACCTCGTCCTTCTCGGCCAGCAGCTGCGCCACGTCCCCGGCGCCCATCACCTGCAGCGGATCCCGGTTCTGCACCCAGCCGCCATGATTGCGCTGCAGCAGCAGGATATTGTCGGCGATGGCCCGGACATCGCTTTCCGCGTGGCGCGGATAATCGCTGCCCCGCTTCATCTGCCAGTGATGGATCGCATCCTCGAACCCGTCGATCGGCAGGCCCTGCGCCATCGCCGGCCCCGCCAGCGCCAGCAGCATCACCGCGCCGCCCGCCAGCCATCGCCGTACGCCGCTCCGCCGGTTGCCTGTGCCTGCCATGTCCTGCCTCCCGGCGCCCCGGTCTCCGCCGGCCCGATCCGCCAACATAATGACACCGGTGACATTTGGTCAAGCCAAACACACGCCGCAGGCGCAAACACTCCACAAGTCCGCCCCACTTATGGAGTCTCTTGTGGACAGTTTGTGGACGGCCATCCGCCGGCTAGTTCAACACGGATCGCAGACCGCACGGCGCCAGCCGCGTGGTCAATTTTCCGGTTCTGCGAAAGTTTTCTTCTGGAGCGGGTGAGGCTCTCCATCGAAAATTAAAAACCTTTATTTTACTGGGTTTTAAAGGCGAGTAGTTTTTGATTTGTAGGGATATTTGTAGGGAAGCTCGTAGGATGATTTTCGCCTCTTTTTTTCCTATCGTGAATCCAGATTCGAAGCATCGACCCAATCGCGGTCTCCTGAAATTTTTCAACCGGCTTTCCAATCGAACATCCTCCCGCCAGACTGAGCCGCGAAAACGCTCAGCACCGGAGCGGCGCAATAGGTGTCCGCTCCTAAACAGGATGATCCCGCCGAAACCGGTGAGCTGCCATGACCGATACCTGGGCACCCGCTGGTGTGTACTCAAAGGCCTTCGCCCACAGCGGCGTCGTGACATAACGCCTGTCCTCGAAATGCGGGTGCTCGCCGGTCGTAACGTCCTCCAGAAGGCCGACCCAGCATAGCGGGCGCAAGACCTGGTTCCAAATTATGCCGGGAACCCGGTCGTATAAATCTGCCGGATCCGGCTTACCGAAGAGCGCTTCCCGCAAGATGCCGCAGGTCACGCCGCGTGCCGCTTCGACGTGCAGCAGGTTGAGGTAAAGGCTCCAGTTTTCGAGTGGCGGTTCAGGCAGCCGCGACGACGCGGCGTGATCGACCTGGAACAGGTAGAAGGGCGCGATGCTGTTAAAGAGATCGCCGGGCGCCCCCACCATCACCCTGCCCGCTTTTGTCAGCCTACAGATCAGCTTTTCGTGCCGGATGAGTTTCAGCTTTAGAAGCACGAAGTGCAGCGCCTCGAGCGGCGGGAAATCGTATTCGTTCAGCACCTTGTTGACGAGAAAGAGCTTGTCTTCTTCCAAGCCCGGCCAGGCGAACTCTGCCGCTGCCCAGTGGACGAAACTGCGCTGGAACGCCTTGCCCTTGGTGAGCCCGATGGTTTCGTGCTGGGCCAGAAACGCCAGCACCTTTTGTGCAGCGCAGATCATGGGGGCGCCTGCTAGCGCCGGCTCATCATTGGCAAGGGGGATGGTCTGGAGCATGATAATAGGTCGCAATGAGACGCGCAGTCTCGAGTGACCTCGATGCCGGCGCAAGCAGAAACTGCCCTACAAAACGGGATAAAGTTCGAGCCGGTGTACTTCGCATCGAACGAGCAGAAGCTGCGACAGCGGAGCAGTGCTGGCATAATGATCGAAAAGTTTAACGGCTGAGTTTAGGCATGCGGCACGGGGGATGTGCCAATGGCGCTGCGTTGATCCCAGCCCCCGAACTGGCAGCGCTGTCTCTCCGCCTGGCTCACGTCCCGCGAAAGACGCGCGCGGATATCCAGGTGAGCTCCAGTCTAACCTTCTGATAAAGGCACGCTTTTCCGAGTGAACCTGGCTGGGAGTAACGATTTATTCGCACAATAAGCTAAATAGTGATCGACACAATAAGCTAAATGTTGCACAGCAGAAAAAGCTAAGTTCTGTGCAGCACAACAAGCTGGGAATTGAACACAAATGGCGATTGCTCCGGAAAAACTTGCCGCTTCGCTTGAAGCGCTCGAGGCGCTGCAGTTAGGCGGCACCGTTGCAATCCGCTCAACCGACCTCACCCGAACGCACCGCGAGCGTTTGCTGAACGCGGGGTTCCTCAAGGAGGTCATGAAAGGCTGGTACATTTCATCACGGCCGGACGAAGCGGTGGGCGAGAGTACGGCCTGGTACACTTCATACTGGGACTTTATTGCGCAGTATTTCGGCGTACGCTTCGGCGAGGCTTGGAGCCTGTCACCTGAACAATCGCTTGTCCTGCTTTCTGGGAACCGGACCGTCCCAACTCAACTCTTGGTCCGAGCGCCGAACGCGCGCAATGGCGCGACCGACTTTCCGCATGGAACATCAGTCTTCGAGGCGCGCGCGCGAATTGCCGAAGGCAGCGACCTGACGACCGTCGATAATATGCGGGTGTTCACACTGGAAGCCGCGCTGATCCTTGTCAGCGACAGCTTCTTCGCCAATCATCCGACCGACGCGCGCGCCCTGCTCGCAACCATCCCGGATGCTTCGGGACTTCTCGCCCGCCTGCTTGCCGGCGGGCACACCCGCGCAGCCGGGCGTCTCGCAGGCGCTTTCCGCAATATCGGCAATTCCCGCATCGCGGATGATATCCTTGCTGCCATGAAGGCCGCCCTTCACGAAGTGCGCGAGTCGGATCCGTTCGATCGTATCATTCCTGTCCTGGGAGTGGGCCGCCCGGTGTCTCCGCATGTGAACCGGATACGCCTTCTCTGGTCGGGCATGCGGGAAGACGTCATCGCGCGCCTGCCGCCGGCCGAACCTGCACCAAATGATATCGACGCCTATCTTGCAGCGGTTGAAGCCGTGTACGTCACCGACGCCTACCATTCGCTATCAATCGAAGGCTACAGGGTGTCCCGTGAGCTGATTGAGCGGGTCAGGACGGGTGCCTGGAACCCGGAGGCCAACGCCCAGGACCTCGAACACAAGAACGCGCTCGCGGCGCGCGGGTACTGGCTGGCTTTCCAGGCCGTCAAGCAAACCATCCGCGCCGTCCTCGAGGGCAAAAATCCAGGCCAGGCCGTGAATGATGACCTTGGCAGCTGGTACCGTGAACTGTTCGCGCCATCCATCACTGCGGGTCTCGTCCCTGCGGCCCAACTCGCTGGATATAGAAACGGCCCCGTCTACATCCGCCGTTCGATGCATGTGCCCCTTCGGGTCGAAGCAGTCCGTGACTGTATGCCGGTCTTTTTCGAGTTGCTCAGCGAAGAAGAAAACCCTGCCGCCCGCATCGTGCTCAGTCACTTCATCTTCGTCTACATCCATCCCTATTTCGACGGCAACGGCCGCACCGCGCGGTTCCTGATGAACGTGATGATGGCCGCCGCCGGACTACCCTGGACAATCATCCGCGTAGAACAGCGCGACGCATATATGTCCGCCCTCGAACAAGCGAGCGTCGACGGGAATATTGGTCCGTTTGCCGATATCATTGCAAATACGCTGCGAGAGGCGATTTCTCAAACCTGATGCGAGTGGGGAATGACCTTGGTGGATCCTTTAATAGCGCCGGACCACTATTAAAGGATAACCGCATCCATTTGCACGGTCGGCCGGGCCGGCGGAAGGCTTGAGCGTTCACCAGCCGCCGGCACGAGCCACCTACACCGCTCATTCAACCAAACTTGCAGGGAACTTACTTTGCCAAAAACGGCGATACCAAGCGCTGCACTTCGCACTCTTAATGCCTTGTTTTTATTGTATTTCTTCTGGAGCGGGCGAAGCGCTCCATAGATACTTTTTTAATAATATTTTTCAAGGCTTTAAGAGCGATGAATTTCAAAATGTAGGGATATTTGTAGGGTATTTTGTAGGAGTATTTTCAGCTCTATTTTTCCTATGGTGGATCGAGATACGAAGCGTTTGAGCTATCAAGTGCACAGCGTTTTGGATCAACCATCTCAACGGTCAATGTCAGTCATACCGTCGGGTCAATGCTCGACAGCAGAGGCCACAGCCAAACAACGTCCGTCAAAAGAATGTCTGTCACTCAGATCTCGCCAGCGGCAGCGGGTCTGTGCGGCAGGAGTTGGGAGAGAAAGCAAAGCCCACGACATGCCATGCGGTTCGAGCCCCCATCGTCAATTGCAATCAACCCTAAGATAAATTACTTTCTTATCTAGGGGGACAACATGAAACTTGTAAATGACTTCAAAGAGCTTCTATCTGATACCGTAAATCTCAATCAAACTCGGATCACCCAGCTCGAAGACCGAGCTGAGACTATCAAGAGCTTCCTAAGAGCATCCAATTGGGAACCGAAAATTTCTGCTTTCATCGAGCAGGGTTCTTGGGCGCACGACACCATCATTCGCCCGGTGGACAGCGGGGAATTCGACGCGGATTTGCTCATTCGGGTTCGATCAGTTGATGGTTGGAGTGCCGCTCAGTATGTGAAAGACTTAGGCCGCGTTTTCCTTGAAAGCGGTCGATATTCTGACAAGACCGTAATCCATGATTACTGCGTTACAATTACCTATGCCGACGATTGCAAGATCGATCTCGCTCCGCTGGTGATGGATCGCGAGTATCAGGGAGCGCTGGAGGTTTGCGACAAGCGCAATGATAAGTTCGATGAATCCCAGCCCATCGAGTACACACGATGGATACGCGAGAGAAACGGATACTCGGGTAACAACTCGTTTCGCAAGGCGACACGGCTAATCAAATACATTCGGGACATTAAGAAGCGTTTCAGTTGTCCCTCGGTGCTTTTGACGACTCTCATCGGTCACCGGATCGAATGGTTCGATAAAGATTCTGAGGCCTTCGCGGACACGCCAAGTGCGCTGCAGACGATTATGGGTAGGCTCGACGAATGGCTGCAAGCGCGGCCGGACAAGCCGGTAGTCCCAAACCCTTCGCTCGCCGGCGAGGACTTTGCCGTTCTCTGGAACGACACTCAGTATGCGAACTTCCGAAACTTCGTAAACAAATACCGGAAATGGATCGATGAAGCGATAAATGCCGAAACTCGGCCCGACAGCATAGAGAAATGGCGCAAGGTTTTCGGTGACGAGTTTGCAAAGGGGGAAAACGTAGTAAAGGTAGAGGCAATTGCGACAAACCAGACGCGCTCGCTTCTTATGGAAGGGGCTGCTCATCTTGATAGCCTGGTTGATAACGTGATCGACTTCGGTATCGGTATCCTCCCGGCGTGGTTCCGGACGCCCGCCCACCTTCAAGCCCCTCGTTGGCAACCAGCCGAACATGTTTCCCGGAATGTCCACATATCAGCCGAGTACCGCGCCTCTCAGTTTTCCGGCGGGGGGCATTGGATCAGGTCAGGCGAGGCATTGCCCCCGCGCGGCGGGCTCTGGTTCGACGTCGGCGTCAACAAGTACCAGACAGTGCCTGCGGACTGCTACGTCCGGTGGCGCATTACCAACACCGGCGCAGTGGCGATGGCTCTCAAAAAAGGACGGGGCGGTTTCGAGCAACCCACCGAGGGCGACCGCCGGTGGGAAGCGCTCGAATACCGCGGGGTCCACATGGCGGAAGCATTTATCATTCGCAGACGCGACGATCGGCTCGTGGGATTCAGCGACCCTTTCTACGTCGTGATCAAGTAAGTCGGAGGGATAAATGGATGCCAAAGGTAGATACTGTACGCGACAACCACTATAAGCCAATAGAGCAGTCCGAAGCGGTCGGAGGCGGGCTGTTCTGGGTGATCTCGATTCTCTCGATTGCGGCGCTCTTCGTTGACAAGTCGGCCTATCCGCTGGCTTACGACATCCTGCAGGTCGTCTTCATCGTTTGCGTATTGCTGTTCTTCTTTCAGGGACAGATCCAGAAGCTCTATCTCTTTCCTCGCGCCGAAGACAAACGCCGGCAGGAATTACTATCGAACAGTTTCGGTGTGGCGCTGACTCACGAACAAACAGTTGGATACTACAACAACGATCAGACAAACCCGCTAAAGCGACTCGCGGCATCGGTCATGGAGAGCACGTTCTTCACTCACGGGATCATCCGGAAGATGCTCGTCGGACAGCGAACGAAGACCCTTGGCTACTTCGTCGTCTACCTTATCGCCGTCTTAAACCGTTCGACGAGCCTTGAACTTCTTGCCGTCGCGGCTCAGGCGGTCTTCAGCGAGGATATCATTGCGCGGTGGCTCCGGATGGAATGGCTCCGTTACCGCACTGAGCAGGTTTTTGAGCATCTAAACCGACTGTTCACAGGCAAGCCAGCCTTCTCGCGACCTCCCGCTCAGTCCCAGGCGATCGATTTGTTCTCGTTCTACGAGACAACCAAGTCCACAGCGGCGATTCTTCTCTCATCGAACGTGTTTCACAAAAATAATGTGCGCCTCACTGGGGAATGGGAGCAGATTCGCGAACGACTCGGGCTTTGAAGAACGATTGCCTCAAATATAGGGGACCCTGTGCCACAAGACACAAAAAACGGCGACGGTTCTGATCTTGACGGAATTGCAGTTCCTCAGCAGGTGACCGGCCCTACCCCATCGGTTCGCGGGCAGGGCAATCGCATATGGCCAAAAATCTCTGTTTCGAGTCGTTTGGTCCCTGTTCGATTCCAGTTCGTTCGCGGTTAGATTCCGTCTCCAGTGCCATATGCAAATGCCCTGGGTTCGCTGGGGAGAGCAGCGGGCGAGTTTTGCGGGTCATTGCCTCGATTATTCTCTAGAGCCGTTCAGTTTTCGGCGGAAGCATATCCAGCGGCGGTGATGTAGTTTCGGCATGTTCCCCGTCAGCGACTGTGAGACAGATCGGCCAAATTGCTTAAGGAGGATTTCTGGCTCATCGTAACTGATACGAGGAGTGAAGATGAGACAGAAATCCGGGCCGA
>VMTE01000011.1 GCA_013791775.1 Hyphomonas sp. | reverse complement strand
TCACGCCTGATTGACGCGCCGCGACAATCAACCCGACAAACCTCTTGCGCGCGTCAATCAATGACGCAATCATCCAAAAACCGCGACACCAGATTCTCATCCTGATTGTCGCGCGCTTCTCATCCAGAATGTCGCGCTACAATACCCACCGATCGGCGAGAAATGGCCACTCCCGCTTTGCCCCATCGCAGCACGGTCGTAGGAGGCTACAACCACTGCCTCGCCGCTGGCCGCTATTGCGAGCGCAGCACGCCAAGCGTCGAGATTGGAAGCGTCGCCCCGATGGATTTCGACATCAGCGCCATTACAACGCGCCAGGCAGGCAAATTCCTCGACGTCCACGCCACGTTCGCGGATGTCGGCAAGCGGAGCGCAGCAGTCGAGCATTTCCTCAGCGAACCATCGCCACGGTCCCTTCCACGAGCGTCCGGGATCGATGGACAACGCGTTGAGCGTCACGACCAGGGATCCAAGTCCGCAGAAAGCAGGTTCTGACTGGGTGTGAAACTGCTCTGCGAGTGGGAAATATCCATTCAGTCCGGCGCTCGCCAGCTCCTCTGAGAACAGGCCTCTGCCTTCGGGCGATGAGAAGGCAATCGCGTCTGTTGGCAGCGCGCGACGGTGGAAGGTTTGCCGCATCTCTCAATTTCCCTTCGAGTAGGGGTTGCTGATAGCCTCTGTCCTGCGCCGTTCTAGGTTAGACTGATGGTGGGCCGCTTGAATGAAACGGCTACAATCGCAACTCAAGTTTGGGCCCGAAAACTACGGCGCAGCGCCGATTGAAATCGCGACGCCTCCGCGCTTTCGCCCGGTGTCAACGTAGCGATGGGCGTCAACGATATCCGGCAATCGATAAGTCCGATCCAGTACCGGTCTGATCCGGCCCGTTTCGATCAGGCCCTTGATCAGCAAAAGGTCCTCTTTTGAATCGCCGCCGGAAAAACCGACAATGACACGCTTGCCGCGGCGCATTGAGGTCCAGAGCGCCTGCAGAAGTTGCGTCAGCGTTTGCACGACGAAGACATGGCGTCCGTAGGGAGCAAGCACACGCTTGCTGCGCGAAAATGACGTTCCCCCAACCGTGTCGAGGATCGCATCATAGATGCCCGGCCCCCGCGTGAAATCGGTCTTGGAATAGTCGATCACCTGGTCGGCGCCGAGCGAGGTGACAAGCTCAGCATTTGCCGTGCTGCAAACGCCCGTGACGTGAGCGCCAAAATGCTTGGCAAGCTGAACCGCAAAGACACCCACTGCGCCGCTGGCGCCATGGATGAGTATCTTCTGTCCGGGCTTGATCTGCACAAAGTCTCGCAAGAACTCCAAGGCCGACAGAGCCCCGAATGGCACGACGGCCGCCTCTTCAAAATTCAAACGATCTGGTTTGGGGGCGATCGCGCCCGCTTCGCGAACAGCGAGAAACTCAGCATTGGCGCCGCCGATCTTCATGCCGAATACCACATCGCCGACGCGAAAGGCGGTTGCGCCTTTGCCGACATCAGCGATTGTTCCCACAAATTCCATCCCCGTGATTGGGTTCCAGGGGCGTAGTACGCCAAACAGCAACCGCATCGGCAGCCAAAAGATACCGGCCCCGGTAAAGGCTCGCATGCGCACATCGCCGGACGTCACACTGCTGGCGCGGACGCGAACCAGAACCTCGTCGTCCTTGGGCGTGGGACGCGCCACCTCTTCGATCTTCAAGACTTCAGGGGGACCGTAGCGACGGCAAGTGACGGCGAGCATGGCATGTCCTTCCGGTTGGGAGTCAGTTGCGCCATTGTCGTGGCAAGCGCGCGACATCGATAAGGTCGGCGAGATCGTCCGGGATCGGCATCGCTTTGAACGCACTCACATTCGCCCCGCCAGTGTTTCCTTGAGGGACAAGCCCGACCCAAGTCACTGCCGCCGCACCGATCAACCGCGTGATCTGGCCCACAATTTCACGGGGCTTGTGGTGACGCAGCCCCCAGAAGAACATCGCCATGTGCACGCGCACATGTTGCACGGTCGATTTTTGGCCCAGCACGTGCGCGCGCTCTAGATGATGAAAGGCTGCGAGCGGCTCGCCAGCGCGCTCCGCCGCGCGCGCGGCCTCCAACTCGATTTCGACGTAAGCGCGGATGCGGTTACCGAAGCCTAGGCGATCGTGCTGTTCGATTCGTCTCGAAAGTAGACGCCATGCGAGATAGAATGCAGCGAATCCATCAATGCTGGCGCAGAACATTGGCCACCAGGCTGGGACTCCTGCATTGGCGACCACATGGTCGTGAGCCAGATCGAATCCGGCATGCCCAAGTAAAGCGGCAGCAACGATCCAGAGACTGGTCCTGAAGCCAATCACGGCGAGGCAAACGAACACGATCGATATCGCGATTTCAACGCCCAGGGTGGGTGCGTCGCCGCCAAGTACAGCAAACAAAACATAATAAGAAGCGATCACGATCATCATGACCGGGTAGAAGGCGCGGTCTCGCTCGAATCCGGCAACGGTTCCAAGTCCGCAGGTCCCGAGCCCGAGAATAACACCAACAAGGTATTCCATCATAACTGCTTTCAGTCGAAACTAGGCCGGGAAGGACAGAGCGGCGGGTCAGCCCGAACTTCCCTCATATGGGAAGCTCGGGCCGCGGCTCAGGACGCGCAGGTGCAGCCCGGAGCACAAGATCCGTTCTTGCAGTGGCAGTTGTCACCGCAGCGGCAGCTGGGGCTGCAGCCGCATCCGGCGGCGCTGGAAGTTTTCGGCGTAGAAGCTGGGGCGGTACTCATTTTGATCTCCGTTGGGTTAAGTGTTTGGGTTGTCCTGGTGGACATGCCCTACCTAACCCTGTGAGCGCCCGGGCGCTTGAACGAAACGGCTACGACAATTCGAGCGCGGCGGCCGGCAAGCCGAACATGCGCTTGAACGTGCGGCTGAGGTGGGCGGAATCGGAAAAGCCAGCCTCTTGTGCGGCCTCCGTGAGCGTCTTGCCGGCAATGCGTGCATCGACGGCGCGCACCAGACGCAGCCAAAGCACGTAAGTGCGAAATGGGAGACCGGTTTCCTCGACAAACAAGTGGCTGGCCCGACTTGGAGACAAGCCAACGCCGCGTGCGGCCTCGTCGATCCCAGGAGACCGGTCCAGATTTTCGATCGCCCATTTGATGATCTGACGCACCCTACGGTCCGGCTCGGCCACGCGGGTATGACCCGCGATGCGATCGGTGATCTTCATCCCCACCTGACGCAGCGCGACTCTCGGATCTTGTGGATGATGAAATGCTGCGAGAATGAGATCGGGTGAATCTTGCGCCTGTGCGGCGGTCATGCTCGCGACCTGCCGACCCTGCATCAATTGCTCAAGCGTGCGCCCTGCACGACTTTCCGGCTCGACAAACAGATGCGATACCAAGCCTTGTGCCTGGAAGGCGTGCAGCGTATCCGGCGCTACGATGGCAAAAGGACCAGTCACAACGCCATCCTCAACGCTGAACGTGAAGCTGCCACCAAGTGAAAACGTAAGTTGAAACGCATGATGCGCATGCATCTCGGTGCGGCTGGGCGCCTCGCCCGCGCCCGGCACGTCGAACACCCAAAGGCTGCCGCCTTCCCAAACCGCAATTCGACCGGATGCGATTGTCTCCATGGGTCCACCATATAGCAATCGTGCGCGCGCCGCACTGCAAACGAATGGGGTCTTGGCACGCGAGCGCTCCCGCTGAAGACATGAGGGTAGCTGTTACGTTCAAGCGTGCGCTGCGGAAGGCGCATAGAGCAATGCTCACCAGCTCCGACGCCAGTGAGGTCCCCAGATTGCGCATCCATCAGCTGTTTCTCCGGTGTCGGGCTCTGCGGGCAGGCTAGGCCGGCCACGGCCTCGCTGATGTCCTCACCGCACCGCAACTTGTTCCAGTGAAGCTTCAGGTGGTTGAGGGAAAGATTGCGCACCAAGGTGAAGAGCAAGGGCCGCAGCTCCTCTGCCCCCTTGTCGGGATAGGCCCGCCGCGCCGCGAGGAACGCACTCTGCACGATATCCTCTGCATCCGCCTCGCTCCTGATCCGCACACGGCAGAAGCGAAGCAATTGGCGATGCTGGGTTCGGTAAAGCAGGGAAAGTGCAGAACCGTTTTGAGCGGGTTCCGAGGATCTTGGCGAAAGGCTGTTCTCGGGATCGTAAGCGGTTGACGAGATTCGCATCGGATCAGGTCCTGCGACAACCCGCTTTGCAGATATTGGATCCGACATTTCACACACCGTGTGCCCGCGCCAAGGGCTTTAGCCCAACCAACTTTTTGATCCGCTTAATGACGGTTTCCCGCATATCGACATATGCCATTGATCACTTTTGCATCGCTTCCTGCTCAATGGACGATGAGCTTTGCGATCATAGCTGACCGCGCTGCACGACCCCTGAGGCCAAAAATAGACCGTTTCACTCAGCATCTCATCTACCTAATTGAGAATTTGTAGTTCTCATTAATGGGAATGTAAAGTTCTCATTTCTCGAAATGCACGACAACTCCTCGCCTATCTGGCTGAGGAGTCAGATGATGGAATTACAGCGGATCTTGGGAGCAAATGTTCGCCACTACCGGCGAGCAAAGGGGTGGACGCTCGAGCGTCTGGCGTCAGAGGTTGGTGTTTCCAGAGAGACGATCGGCAAGATTGAACGCGGCGTTTCAGCCCCTCTTTTCGATACCGTCGAAAAGCTGGCTCAGGCTCTGGGTGTGTCGCCGATCGTCCTGTTCAACGCGCAACCCTTCCCCGCCGGCGAAAGGGGAAGATTGCTGGCTGAAATCAATTCCACACTCGCCAACTTGAACGACAAGAAACTCGCCGGCGCACTCCGCATGCTGGCAGCGTTTTCTGATCACTAAGACTTCCACGACTCGAACCAGAATTGGACGATCGGAAGAATTTTCAGCTTGAGCTTTCCTGTTCCATCAGGAGTTCATCGTTTGGCTCGGGCTGGACGCCTCCCGAAACGCTGCAAAGTATAAGGGAAAAGCGCTGCCAGTCAAAAAATGCCGAGGGGAGTGCAATTAACCATGAGCTGACTAGCCATGTGTTGAATCGGGGAATCGTCAGACGACGCGGCTCTTAAGCGTTCTGTCTCACGCCTGGTGAAGGAGTCGGCTTTGTTTTGTCTTTTCCTTAATCGTTCCGTGTGGTACATTACCTCACACTATGAATACTAAAGTGCGAGCATATATATCAATGGCCCAGACCCGATCCCAGCGTGGGATCGCCCGCGACCTCCTGGCGGCGCAAGGGATTCTTCGTCTCTCGGAGCTAAAGGATGCCGGCGTGACCGCCGCAACCGTCAGCCGCATGGAGAGGGACGGCGAGGTCATTCGGCTCGCACGCGGGCTCTATCAGCTTCCCGACGCCAAGCTGAGCGCAAACCATAGCCTCGCCGAAGCTGCAAAACGCCTCCCCAAGGGCGTGGTCTGCCTTGTCTCGGCGCTCGCCTTTCATGGACTCACGGATCAGCTGCCCAGAAAAGTGTGGATGGCGATCGGCCGGAACGACTGGACGCCGAAGCCAGGGGATGTGCCGATCCGTGTACTGCGTTTCTCGAACGACCTGCTCATGGAAGGCGTTGAGTCACATGTGATCGAAGGCGTATCGGTGAAGGTGTTCGGTGTGGCGAAGACGGTTGCCGATTGTTTCCGGCATCGCGGGAAGATTGGCCTCTCAGTCGCGCTCGAAGGACTTCAGGAAACCCTACGTCAGCGCAAAGCCACACCGGCCGAAATCGCAAATGCAGCAGATACCGGCGGGGTCAGCACCGTTGTCCGCCCCTATCTGGAGGCGCTGACCGCCAATGGCTAAGGAGATCAGGAATATCGGTGCCTCCGTGCGCGCGCGGCTTCTCAAAATCTCCAAGGAAAAAGGACAGACTTTCGAACTTGTGCTCACGCGGTTCGCACTGGAGCGCCTTCTTTACCGGCTCAGCCGGTCCGCCCACGCTGAACGATTTGTGCTGAAAGGCGCAATGCTGATGATGAGCTGGTTCGAGGATCCGCACCGCGGCACGCGCGATCTCGATCTGCTGGGGTTTGGTGATCCGAACGAAGACGCAATGTTGGCGACGTTCAGGAACATCTTTTCTCACGATGTCGAAGACGGTGTCGTGTTTGATCCGGACACGTTGCGTGTCGATCGCATTCGCGAGGAACTCGACTATGGTGGCCTGCGGCTGCGCGCCATCGGATCCATTGGCGGTGCCCGAATCAACCTGACTATCGATATCGGTTTTGGTGATGCAGTTGAACCTGGAGCCGAAGTCATCGACTACCCGGTCATGCTCGATCTCCCCGCGCCAAGACTGCGCGCCTATGCGCGCGAGACGGTTATTGCCGAGAAGTTCCAGGCAATGGTGGCGCTGGGCCGGGCGAACAGCCGAATGAAGGATTTCTACGACATCTGGATTCTCAGCCGGTCTTTCGCCTTTGATGGTGAACGGCTTGCGCAGGCCATCGCCGCCACGTTTGCACGGCGGTCGACAGCGATTCCAACCGAGCCACCTGACGCGCTCAGCCCCGCTTTCGCAGCGGACGAACAAAAAAATCGGCAATGGCGGGCCTTCGTTGAGGACGTGGCGCACAAACCGGGAGAGCTTGCCAAAGTCGTGGAAGACTTGGCGGCGTTTCTGATGCCACACGCTATCGCGGCCGCGAATGCCGATCGATGAATGGCGCCTCACCAGTGGGGCGTTCTGCTCGTCGTGGGATGTGGCGGACTTTTGGTGCATGATCAAAAAAGGCCCTCTCGATGTATTCGAGAGGGCCTCCAAGAAGTAACCCCTCGGTATTGGGCAAGCTTTCGCTCGATGCCTGAGGGGTGTTGTTGACCTTGAAATATAGAGCAAACCTCTAACCGTCAACGAATGCTGGCCCCGGCCGCACCTGCAGGACACAGGTTTGGAAGATCAGCATCGTCCGACCCAGTGTCATTCGCGACAGTCATCCCGATGCCCATGGCCACGACGCCGGCAACTTCGTCGGCTGCCTGTCTGGCCGTGTCATTCGCCAGATGCGCATAACGCTGGGTGGTCGACACATCCTTGTGCCCCAGCAGTGCCCCGATCACCGGAAGGGAGAGGCCTGCGGATATTCCAAAGCTGGCAAAGCTGTGCCGAAGGTCGTGCAGCCTGACGTCCTCCAGCTCCGCTTCTCTCCGGACCTCCCGCCAGACCTTCCCTATCCCCTGATAGGGGGGCTGACCTGTCTCTGAGCCCCCCCCCAAGTCTTGCTCGTTCTAGGCTATTGCTTCAGGAAAGTCAGCGCCACGGTCGACAGTGGCCGGATCGAGCGGCCTGTCTTGCTCGCGCTAAGACGCAGCAACCCCTGTTCGAAGTCGACCTCCGACCATTTGAGATCGGTGATCTCGCTGCAGCGCGCACCGGTGAGAGTCAGCATCCGGACGACCGCTACCCCGGTTGTCGCTTTGCCTTCCCGCGCCCAGGCATCGAGGACTTTGCCACACTAACGCGCGATCAGCTTTTCAGAAGTTTGGACTTCTTTGGGGTTCCCGCAGTTGCGAGATCAGGCTAAAGCCTGTCATTGGAAGGTATTTTATCAGCTTATAGACTAATTAGTAGTTTCTGTTTATAAGGCTTAAGCCTGATGAAGCGGATTGCATCATCAGGCCGGACGCTGAGGAATTGTAGTCACAATGCACCGAAATCTCAAACGTGCGCGTGCTGTGCTGGACAGACGCCTGAACGGGTTCAGGCCGACAGCTCACCTTGCTGCGCCGCCCAAGGGGTGGGTGCGGGCAATCCGTGATTCCCTCGGCATGAGCGGTGCTCAGCTGGCCCGGCGCATGAATATCACGCCTCAATCCCTGAATGGTCTGGAGCAGTCCGAAGCCAGCGAAACCATTCGCCTCGAGACGTTACGAAAGGCAGCGGCGGCGCTAGGCTGCCAGCTGGTCTATGCGCTTGTTCCGAACAAGCCGCTTGAGCAGATTGTCGACGAGCAGGCCCGCGCCAAGGCGCTGGAGGCAATTGGCAGTGTATCGCATTCCATGGCGATGGAAGACCAGAAGGTGTTGGATGACGATCTGGAGGAGCGCCTTCAGATATTCATCTCGCAGACCCTGCGCGATCGTGATCTTTGGGAAGACTGATGACGGACCTGTTTCAGGAGCCAGAGGATGCAACCCCGCTTACGCCAGATGAGTGTGAAGGCCTGCGCCTGACATGGGTGACCACGCGTGCTGACCTGAATGTCGCCGAACAGGACAATATCGACAAGGGTGCCGCCTGGGCGTACCGCGCCCGCAAGCCTGACCTGCTCACTGTTGAGTACGTGCTCAAGCTTCACAAACGCATGTTTGGAGACGTCTGGTTATGGGCCGGTCGGTATCGCCGCTCGGAACGCAATATCGGCATTGCGCCGCATATGATCGGTGTCCAGACGGGCCAACTCATGGGGGATGCAGCCTATTGGGTTGAGCATCGAACCTACGAGCCGACCGAACTCGCTGTGCGGGTGCATCACAGGCTGGTCTTCATTCATCCATTCCCGAATGGAAATGGGCGTCATGCGCGGATGATGGCCGATCTTGTTCTGCGTAGACTCGGTGAACCGGCTCTGTCTTGGGGCGGTGGGTCGCTCTCGGATATCACTGAGCTGCGGCGCGCCTATGTGGACGCTCTGCGACGCGCTGACCGTGAAGACTATGACGCCCTGATCGCGTTCTCGCGCTCCTGACCCAGTGTCGGACTTTATGATGGTTCGGTTTCTCGGCGATCGCGCCTCGACATGCCTGAGGCGTTCTGCACTGCACGGACCTCCAGCCTGGAGTATCGGCGCTGCAGAGGATCAGCCCATAGACGTTGGCCTCCGTCAGGACGCAGCAAGAACGATCACCTGCCAGTTCCCACTTTCACCCTCACCGGTGCGCCATCCGCCAAACGCGCGAGTTTCAAAATCTGGTTTCCCCTTGTCAGTCGCCGGACCTTTGTTCCAGGTGACGTGCCGGTAGCTGGCTTTCATGAAGAATGGCGACGACAGCAATGACCTTGTCGACTTGCATGTAAAAGCTGGCGTGGTGCTGGACACGGAAACAGCGAAAGCCCGGCTACAGACGATCGATCGGAAATCCGACGTCCGGATGCCTTCGCAGGGCTTTGAAGCCTTCCGTGAGACGGCCCATGTAGAGCGACGCCTGACGCGTTCCGAACTCGCGGCATGTGTAAGTCCGGATACCTGACAGATCACGCTGGGCATCTTCTGTGATGCGGAGCGTCGTCATCTTTTATCAGCCCTCGGCATCAAAAAGCCGGTCGATCGCTCCATCGGAGTTCAGATCTGAATAGGCGCCATTGGCAAGCTGTTCCGAGCCGGATTCAAGACGGGAAACCAGATACGCCTTGCGCTCTTCCTCTTCCTGATCGCGGCGCACGAGATCGCGGAAATACTCGCTCTCATTGTTGAACTGGCCTCGCTCGATCCTAGCCGCAATCCAGGCGGCCATCAGGTCGGGCATGGATATGGTCTTGCGCATCATGACCACGGTTCCTTCAGCATCGAACTTAGTGTGTCTGAACTATTCATGCAATTGCGAAGAGGGCCGATCGACGCGTCGACGCACCGCTTCTCGCTCAGCGACGATCCAAAAGGTGGTCCCATCTTTGCTCTATCCAGTGCGCCAGTCGCCACTGCCTGACCCGGACACAAAAGAACCCGAACGTTCGGGAGAGACGGGTTCCACGTGCGCCCGGACGGGCTGCCGCTGGCCTCTCTGCAACTGAACCTTCGCGTCCTGTTATTGAAACCGCGCTGCGGTGCTAAGGTGTTCACGCCGCCGCGATGCGGCAATCTCGGAGGACACCGGTGATGAGCGAAGGCCCCATCCTCGAACTCGAAGACCTGTCCTGGTCCGAGGGACGCCGCCGCGTCATCGAGCGCGCCAGCCTGACCCTCGGACCGGGCGAGATCGTCGGCATTTCCGGCGCGCGAGGGGCCGGCAAGAACGCGCTGCTGCAGCTCGTAGTCGGTCTGCGCAAGCCAGGCTCAGGCCGGATACTGTTCGACGGCAAGGACATTACCCAAACCGGCTACGTGCACCGCCAGCGCCTGGGCATCGTTTCGCCGCTTGCGCCGCACAGTCTGAACTGGAAAATCCAGCGGGTCTTTCGGGAGGCCACGATCCGGGACCGTTTCGAGGAAGCGTGGAGACGCTCCGGCCATGCCGGCAGCAAGCAGGACCGGCAGCTGCTCAAGCGGCAGATACTTGAACTGGTTGGCATCCCCGATGACCAGACCCGGACGGACATAGCCCTGAGCGGCGGGCAGCGCAGCCGGATCGACATTGCCGCGCTGCTTGCGGCGCGCCCGCGCGTCATCGTTCTCGACGAACCCTTCAAGGAAACCGACGCTGTCACCCTGGGATGGCACACAAGGTTGCTGGAGACACTGGCCCACGAGTTCGGGGTTCCGGTTCTCCTGAGCGACAGGAGCGGCGAGGCCTACAGGCTTTGCAACCGGGTCTATCAGCTTACGGACGGTCTCCTCGGCATGGATGCGCCTCACGGACCACAAGGCGACGTGGATGAAAGCGAAGTCGATGCGACCCGGATCTTCGTGTGCTATTCCCGCGAGAACCAGCCGGCCGTGCAGGATGCGCTCGTCGCATTCCAGGGCGCGGCCGTCCGTCCCTGGATCGATATTCGCGACATCCGGACCCATGAAAATTGGGAACGCGCGGTCGAGCAAGGACTGCGGGGATCCGGCGCCGTGCTCATTGTGCTGTCACATGCGGCAGTCGGCTCCCCGCATGTACAAAACGAGATCTCGTTTGCCCTGAACACGAGAAAACGCGTGTACGTCCTGAAAATTGACGATTGCGAGCTTCCGCTTCGCTTGTCGGGTCACAACTATGTGGACGGGTCCGGCAATGCGCGTGCGGCCTTGCGGGCGGTGGTTGCAGATATTCAGCGGGATATCCTCCCGGGCGCGCCATCCCTCGCGGATTGAAGCGATGGCGGAGCAGGCTTCAGCGCGCGACGCCCGGAAAAACACGCAGACCTGTTGACGCGCTGACGGGTCAGCAGAATGATGGCCCCGTCGATGCCGTCCATGCGGCTGTCGATGCGGAACCCGCCCCGCCCTCCTGAAACCGGCCGCATCATGTCTGTCCGCTTCGCCCTTGTGCCCCTGCTTTTCGCCTTGATGCAGGCGTGCACCTCGACCACATACGAAGACAAACCGGGTGAGGCGCGAGTGCAGGGCGCGATGGAGCAGCCCTTCCGGGATATCAGCTGGATGCGGGAGAATCCGCCGGACATCCTGATCCGGGCGGCCGAGACCCCCTACCTGTGGGACCCGGCGGCCACGTGCGAAGATTTCCATGCCGAAATCCTCGCCCTGGACCTGATTCTAGGGCCGGATCTGGACCAGGTTCCGGAAGAGGACGAGGAGTCGAGCAGTGATGGCGCCGGTCTTCTGTCCAGCGCCATCGGCGGCCTGATCGGCCTTCCCTACCGGGGCATCGTGCGACGGATTTCCGGCGCGGAAAAGCGGGAGCGCGAGCTGCGCAAGGCCATTCTGGCGGGAATGGTCCGGCGCGCCTTCCTGAAGGGCCTCGCCCGCGATGCGGGGTGTCCGGGTGCGGAACTCGTGCTGCCGGACGAAATACCGCCCCTGATCGGCAGCGACAACGACCCGCCGCCCTCGCCTGCCGCTGCCGGGGACTGAGCCGTCCCGGCTCCCGGGGACTGATCTGCGCAGGCTGGCGCTTGTGACGCGGCGTCACGCGCCGGCACGTCTGGAATTCTCCCGCACAAGCTGACATCAAGCGTCCGGTTCCCTCCCCTCCGGCCCTGAAAGAGACCTCCATGGCGATCTGGAAACGTTCCGGCTTTGATGCGGCGTCCCTGACGCAATTGCAGGCAAACACGATGAGCGACGGTCTCGGCATCGAGATCGTGGCCATCGGCGAGGACACGCTGACGGCGCGCATGCCGGTAGACCACCGCACGATCCAGCCGCACGGGCGCCTGCATGGCGGCGCGTCGGTGGCGCTCGCCGAGACGGTCGGCTCGATTGCTGCCAATCTGGTGCTCGACCCGGCCGAGAGTGTCGGCGTCGGCCTCGAGATCAATGCCAACCATGTGCGCCCGGTCAGTGGCGGGTTCGTGTTTGCCACGGCGAGGGCCGAGTCGCTGGGGCGCACCACGCAGATCTGGTCCATCCGCATCACCGACCCGGCAGACCGCCTCGTGTGCATCTGCCGCTTCACCGTCGCGGTCATCCCGGCAGGCCAGGCGAAACCCGTTTCGGCCTAGGCCGCCAAGGTCCCTAGGTGGACAAACCGCAAATTGCCCGCACAGTGGCACCGGTCAACGCGCGGTCCGCCAGAGGCTGCCCCCAAACAGGAAACGCCCCATGGACATGCAACTCAAAGGCAAGACGGCGCTCATTCTCGGCGGCACACGCGGCATCGGTCGGGCGATTGCGGAAACGCTGGCGAAGGAAGGCGCGAATGTCGGCGTCTGCGCCCGCAATGGCGAACAGGTGGCCGCCGCCGTGGCCGAGCTGAAGGCGCTCGGCGTCAAGGCCACCGGCGCCCCGGTCGATGTGACCGACGGCGCCGCCCTGAAAGCCTGGATCGCTTCGGCTGCGGCCGAGCTCGGCGGTCTCGACATCCTCGTCTCGAATGCCGGCGCCATGGCGCAGGGCAATGATCCCGCCGCCTGGGAGGCCAACTTCCAGCTCGACGTGCTCGCCGCCGTCAACGCCTTCGACGCGGCCCAGCCCCATCTGGCGAAAGCCGCAGAAAAATCCGGTGACGCCGCGTTCGTGATCATCGCGTCGATCTCCGCCGCGCAGGCCGACCGCGCCGACAGCTACGGCCCGATCAAGGCGGCGCTGATCCACATGGCCAAGGGCCTCGCCCGCCAGCATGCCAAGGCCGGTATCCGCGTCAACGTCGTCTCGCCCGGCATGGTCTTCTTCGAGGGCGGTGTCTGGGACACGGTGAAGAAGAACGCGCCGGACTTCTTCGCCCAGGCCAATGCCCGCAACCCCACCGGCCGCTGCGCCACCCCGCAGGAGATCGCCAACGCGGCTGTCTTCCTCGCCAGCCCCCTCTCCTCCTACACGACCGGCTCCAACCTGATCGTGGACGGCGCAGTCTCCAACCGGGTGAATTTCTAGGCGCCCGCCGGCTGCGATCACGAATTCGTGAACCTTGATCCCCGGGCCATCTCGCGGGACGAAACGTAACTTTCTGCCGCAAGCCGCGACGGACAAGCGCGCCGAAAACGTTTATGCTGCGGGTGCGGGACTTTACAGGCTCAAGGGCGTCATTGCCTTGATCGGTAAGGTTCGCCGTCTATTTGTCGAGGACCATGACACAAAGGACCTGCCTTCGGCCGGCGCGTTACGCGGGCGCCCTGCTCGCTGCCCTCATGGCAGCGGCTTGCGCCGGTGTGCCCGGCGCGCCTGTTTCGGGCCTGCCGGTCGTGGACGCCGGAACGGATTTCCTCGGCGCGGCGGGCGGCGAAGCCCCGGACGCCGCCTGGTGGGCGGGCTTTGACGATCCGGAACTGACTCGCCTCGTCGAAACGGCCCTCCGGGCCTCCCCCGTGCTGCGCGGGGCGGATTATTCGGTCGCCGAAACCGAAGCGCTCCTGCGCCTTGCCCTCCTCGGCAAGAGCCCATCCCTGTCGTCCGCCGCCAGCGCAACCGCCAGCCGCCCGGTGGGCGGCAACGATGATTTCGACGCAGGCGCCACGGCGTCCCTCGCCTCCAGCTGGGAGCTCGACGTCTTCGGCCGCCTCGGCGCCGCCATCGAAGCCGCCCGCTATGACGAGACCGCCGCGCGCGAACTTCGCCGCGACCTCGCCGTCACGGTCGCGTCGGAAACCGCGCTCGCCTACATCGACCTGCGCAGCGCCGAAGCCCGCCTTGTCGTCGGCGAAACCAATGCCCGCGTGCAGAAGGACAGCCTCGATCTCGTCCAGACCCTGTTCGACAATGGCCGCGCCAACGATCTGGACGTCAACCGCTCGCAAACCCAGTACCGCACGACGCTCGCCTCCCTGCCCGTCTTCGAGGCCAGCATCGCCGCCGCCCGCAGCCGCCTCGCCGCGCTGACCGGCGTGCCGGCGACCCGGCCGTCTGATCCCGGCACAGCCCAGGCCGGACGCGTGCCGCGCCTCACGGCGGCTCTGACCACCGGCACCCCTGAGGAAATGCTGCGCCGCCGCCCGGATGTCCGGCGCGCCGAGGCACGCATCGGCGCCGCCCTCGCCCTCGGCGACGCGGCCCGCGCCAACCTCTTCCCGCGCATCAGCCTGAACGCCAACCTGTTCGGTGTCGTCAGCGATACCGGCGTGGCCTTCAACGAGGATTCCATCGGCCTCTCCTTCGGCCCCGCCATCAGCTGGGCCGGCCCGGACCTGCGCCGCGTCTATGCCCAGATCGACGTCAACGACGCCCGCACGATGGGCGCCGTGGCCGACTATGAAGCCGCCGTGCTCGACGCCTTGTCGGACGCCGAGACCGCCTTGTCGAACTACGGCACCGAACGCCGGCGCCGCGCCGATCTTGAAGCCGCGCTGACCTCCGCCCGCCGGGCCTATGAACTCGCCCGCCTGCGGTTCGAACAGGGCCTCGACTCCTCTCTCGATGTCCTCGATGCGCAGCGCACGCTGCTCGACGCAGAGGACCGCCTTGCCGTCAACGAAGCCGAAATTGCCCGGCGCGCGATCCGCGCCTATCGCAGCCTCGGCGGTATCTGGACCGATGAAGACTTCACCGCCTTCCGGGCGGGATAGGACATGCCATGAAATTCCTGATCCACAACTCCATCACCCGAACCGCAACCGTCATCGCGCTCGGCCTGCTGCTGGCCACGCCGGGCCTGACCCAGCAGCGCGGCGGCGGCAAGCCCGGCGGCGCCCCGCCCCCGGCCAGCGTGTTTGCCGAACCCGTCCGCCTGCAGACCTTTTCGAACCGGGTCGAGGCAATCGGCACGCTGGAAGCCAACGAGCGCGCCGACCTGACGCTCAGCGCCTCTGACCGCGTCACCGCCGTCTATTTCGAAGACGGTGAGCGCGTGAAGGCGGGCAAGACGCTGATCTCCCTCGCCCAGCGTGAACAGAGCGCGATTGTCGAAGGCGCCGAGGCCGAACTCGCGCAGGCCAATCAGGAACTCGCCCGCCTCGAACCCCTCGCCGCCCAGGGCGCCGTCTCGAAGGCCGAACTCGACATTGCCCGCCGCAACGCCAATGCCGCCGCCGCCCAGCTGCGCGCCGTCCAGTCGCGCCAGCGCGACCGCGTGCTGGTTGCGCCCTTCGACGGCGTGCTCGGCTTCCGGCAAGTCAGCGTCGGCTCCTTCGTGCGACCTGGCGACGTGGTGGCCACCCTGATCGACGACAGCGTGATGCGGCTCGACTTCGCCGTGCCGTCGATCTTCCTGACGAGCCTCAAGTCCGGTCTCGAAGTCGAGGCGCAGAGCGCCGCCCTTCCCGGCCGCACCTTCAAGGGCACGGTTGCCAGCATCAACAACTCGATCGATGTCGTCACCCGCTCGGTGCGCGTGCGCGCCATGATTCCGAACGAGGACGGCATGCTGAAGGCCGGCATGTTCGTGGCAGTCACCCTGCTCACCGAGCCGCGCCAGGCCTTGTCCGTGCCGGAAGTCGCGCTGCAGCCGCTCGGCCCGGAAACCTATGTCTGGACCGTGACCGACGGCGCGCAAGGCCCGGTCGCCAACCGGGTAAAGGTCACCGCCGGATTGCGCCAGGACGGCCGCGTCGAAATCCTCGCCGGTCTCGAGGCGGGCCAGCGGGTGGTCACCGAAGGGGCCCTGCGCCTGCGCGAAGGCGCGGCGATGATCGTGCGTGACCCGTCGATCCTCCAACCCACCGTCAGCGGCGGCGTGGGCGGCGGCGGCGCCCCGGCCGGCGCGAACCGGGAGTAGGCGCGATGCTGCTTTCGGATACCTCGATCAAGCGGCCGGTCCTTGCTTCGGTCATGGCCTTGATCCTGATCGTATTCGGGCTCGTCGCCTTCTCGCGCCTCTCGCTTCGCGAGTATCCGAACATCGACCCGCCCGTGGTGTCGGTATCGACCAACTATCCCGGCGCGTCGGCCTCGGTGATCGAAACCCGCATCACCCAGGTGATCGAAGACCGCATTGCCGGCGTCGAAGGCGTGCGCTTCATCAACTCGCGCTCATCCGATGGCCGCTCGAACATCTCGATTGAGTTCAACATCAACCGCGACATCGAATCGGCCGCCAATGACGTGCGCGACCGGGTCTCGGGCATCCTCAACAACCTGCCCGACGAAGCCGACCCGCCGGAAGTCCAGAAGGCCGACGCCGACTCGGATGTGATCCTGTGGATGAACCTCGCCAGCGAACAGCTCGCGACGCCGGAGCTGACCGACTACGCGAACCGCTACCTGATCGACCGGTTCTCGGCGCTCGACGGTGTCGCCCGGGTCCAGGTCGGCGGTGGGCGCGACTATGCCATGCGCGTCTGGATCGACCGCAAAGCCCTGGCAGCGCGCGGCCTGACATCCGGCGACATCGAACGCGCCCTGCGCAGCGAGAACATCGAAGCGCCCGCCGGCAACCTCGAATCCGGCGATCTCTACTACACGATGCGGATCGACCGCCCGTTCCGGACGGCGGAGGATTTTGCCGGCCTCGTCATCGCCCAGGGCGAAGGCTACCTCGTCCGTCTCAGCGACGTCGCCCGCGTCGAGCGCGGCACGGCCGATGACCGCACGACTTTCCGGGGCAACGGCCAACCGATGGTCGGCCTCGGCGTCGTCAAACAATCGACCGCCAACACGGTCGATGTCGCCAAGGCGGCCAAGGCGCTGGCGGCCGAACTCAACACCAATCTTCCCGACGGCATGCAGATCTACATGTCGTTCGACAGCTCGGTCTTCATCGAAGCCTCGATCCACGAAGTCTGGATGACGCTTGCGATTGCGGTCGGTCTGGTGACCCTCGTGATCTTCCTGTTCCTCGGCAGCGCGCGCGCCACCATCATCCCGGCCGTCACCGTTCCCGTGTCGGTGATCGCCACCTTCATGGTCATGCTGGCGCTCGGCCTGTCGCTGAACCTGCTCACCCTGCTCGCCCTCGTGCTCGCCATCGGCCTGATCGTGGACGATGCCATCGTGGTGCTCGAGAACATCCACCGCCGTATGGAAGAACTGGGAGAGACGCCGCTGGTCGCCGCGTTCAACGGCACGCGGCAGGTCGGCTTTGCGGTCGTGGCGACCACGATGGTCCTGATGGCGGTGTTCATCCCGATCACCTTCATGCAGGGCAATACCGGCCGCCTGTTTACCGAGTTCGCGATCACCATCGCCGCCTCGGTGGCCTTCTCGAGCTTTGTCGCCCTGTCGCTGTCGCCGATGATCGCCTCGAAGATCCTGCAGCCGCATGTCAAGAACCGCCGGAGCATTCTCGCGCTGCTGCCCAACCTGGTTGACCGGGCCTTCGACGGACTGAAATTCGTCTACGGCATGATCTTCGACGTGATCGTCAGATTTCCTATAATCATGGCCGCCGGCCTGATCGGCGCCTTTGTGGCGATCTGGTTCCTGTTCCAGAATCTGGGCCAGGAATATGCCCCGCAGGAAGACCGCGGCACGTTCTTCATCAGCGTCCGCGGACCCGAAGGCGCCTCTTTCGAATACATGTCGAAATACCTCGACGAAATCGAGCGGCGCCTGTTGCCGTATGCCGAATCCGGCGAAGTCAGCCGCCTGCTGGTGCGCGCGCCCGGCTTCGGCTCCAACAGTTACAACCAGGGCAACGTCGTCGCCGTTCTGGATGACTGGGCCGACCGCCGCCCGGCGAACGACATCATCGCCGAAATCAACGGCAAGATGGCTGACCTGCCTGGCATCCGCGCCTTCGCCATCATGCGCCAGGGCCTCGCAGGCGGCGGCGGAAAGCCGGTCCAGTTCGTGATCGGCGGGCCGTCCTACGAACAGGTCGCCGAATGGCGCGACACCTTCCTCGCCGCCCTCGAGACTGACAATCCCGGGCTTCGGGACATCGACTGGGACTATAAGGAAACCCAGCCGCAATACCGCATACAGATCAATTACGAGCGCGCCGCAGACCTGGGCGTCACGGTCTCCGAGATCGGCTCCACCCTGCAGACCATGCTCGGCTCGCGCCGCGTGACGACCTATATCGACAAGGGCGAGGAGTATGACGTCATCCTCGAAGGCCTGCGCACCGAGCAGAGCACACCGAACGACGTGCAGAACATCTATGTCCGCTCGTCCCGCTCGGGCGAACTGATCCCGCTTTCGGCGGTCGTCACCATCGAGCCCTTCGCCGACAGTCCGAACCTCAACCGCTACAACCGTGTGCGGGCCATCACGATTGACGCGGCCCTCGCGCCCGGCGTCACTCTGGGCCAGGCCCTGGACGGTATGGAGCGCGTCGCCCGCCAGGTGCTCCCGCAGGAAGCCTCGATCGACTTCAAGGGCCAGTCGCTGGAATTCCGCTCCTCCGGCTCGTCCATCCTGTTCGTCTTCGGCCTCGGTCTGCTGATCGTCTTCCTGGTTCTGGCGGCCCAGTTCGAAAGCTGGGTCCACCCCGTGGTGATCATCCTCGCGGTGCCCGCCACCGTCGCTGGCGGCATGTTCGGCCTTTGGATCACCGGCCAGACCCTGAACATCTACACCCAGATCGGCCTGATCATGCTGATCGGACTCGCCGCGAAGAACGGCATCCTCGTCGTCGAGTTCGCCAACCAGCTGCGCGACGAGGGCAAGCCCTTCGATGTCGCCCTGAAGGAAGCCGCCCTCGCGCGCCTGCGCCCGATCCTGATGACCGGCCTGACTACCGCCGCCGGCGCCATGCCGCTGATCCTGACCTCCGGGGCCGGCGCGGAAACCCGCACGGCCATCGGCATCGTGGTCCTGTTCGGCGCCATCGCGGCCGTCACGGTCAGCCTGCTGGTCGTGCCCGCCGCCTACAGCCTGCTCGCCCGCCGCACCGGCTCGCCGGGAGATGTGGCCCGCAAGCTGAAGGCCGAAACCGAGGCGCTCGCCCGACCGGCCGAATAGCGCCGCTCCACAGGTAAGGTTACCGTCTGCGCCAGGACGCTTGAAACGCGTCTTCAGGCTTCGCATAGATTTGGGCGATAAAAAAACCTTGAGGAAACGTCCGGGCCAGACATGAATCTCTTTTTCCGATTCCTGCGGGTGTTCCTGCCCGCCTTCTTCACGAAGGTGCATACCGGCCTGATGGACCTGCACATCGTGCGTTCCGCTGTCTGGCTGGGCGACCAGGACCCGATGGGTCACATGACCAATTCGCGCTACTCGTCCTTCACCGATCTCGGCATGATGAACTATATGGGCCGCACCGGCGCCCTGAAGGCTTACCGCAAGCGCGGCTGGATTCCGATCGTGCAGTTTGAATCCTTCAACTACATCCGCATGCTGCGCTTCCCCCAGAAGTTCGAAGTGCAGACCCGCCTCGCCGGCTGGGACGGCTCGTTCCTCTGCTTCGAGCACAAGTTCGTCTCCAAAGGCACGGTCTGCGCGGAGAGCCACATGGTGGCGCGCCTCTATGGCCGCAAGAAAGTGAAGATCACCGCCGAGATGGCCCTCGAAGTGCTCGGCCGGACGCTGGAGAGCCCGCCGCTGGACAGCCAGTTCACCCACGCGATTGCCGAGCTGAGAGCCCGCGGATGAAGCCCCTCCCCCTGATCATCGACTGCGATCCAGGTATCGACGATGCCGTTATGCTGATGATCGCCTTCGCCAGCCCGAGGCTCGACCTGCGCGCGATCACCACGGTCGCCGGCAACGTCCCCTTGCGCCTCACCAGCCGCAATGCCCGCATGATCTGTGAGCGGATGGGCCGCTCCGATGTGCCCGTCCACGCCGGCTGCCCGCGCCCGATCCTGCGCAAACCCGTCACCGCCGAGGACTTCCACGGCGAGAGCGGCATCGAGGGCATCGGGATCTTCGAGCCGAAGGCGCCCCTCGCGCCCGGCCATGCCGTCAGTGAACTGATCGCGCGCCTCTCGGCTGCTCCGCCGCTCAGCCAGACCGTGATCCTCTCCGGCCCGATGACCAACCTCGCCGCCGCCCTCGTGATGGCGCCGGAAATTGCCCGCAGCATAGGCCACCTCGTCGTCATGGCCGGCGGCGACCGCATCGGCGGCAACATCACGCCCTATGCCGAGTTCAACGTCTTTGCCGATCCGCACGCCGCCGCCATCGTCTTCGATGCAAGCATCCGCACCACCGTGCTCAGCCTCGATGTCACCCACACTGTGCGCGCCGAAGCGCCGCGCCTCGCGAGCCTGCGCAAGGTTCCCGGCCCCGAGGCAAGGATGATGGCGGACCTCCTGGAAGCGGGAAACAGGCTCGAGGCGCGTTGGAAGAACGGCCAGATGGCGCCGATGCATGATCCGTCCACGGCTGTTTACCTGCTCGCACCGGAAATCTTCGAGACCAGGCCCTGCCGCGTCAGCGTCGTCACCCGCCCCGGCGCCCAGTTCGGCCGCACGAAAGTGATGGATACGGAGCGCGGTCCGCATCACTGGGCCACGGCCGCAGATGCAGACGCTTTCTTCGGCCTGATCGAATCCCTTCTGAAAGCGCGCGCATGATCACCGTCATCGGCTCCGTCAATCTCGACCTCGTCGCCTCCGGCGCGCCCCTGCCGCATCCGGGCGAAACCGTCACCGGCGCCCGCCTCGCGCGCTATCCGGGCGGCAAGGGCGCCAACCAGGCGCTCGCCGCCGCGCGCCTCGGCCAGAGGGTCCGTCTCGTCGCCGCCGTCGGCGATGACGACATGGCGGAGGAAGCCCTGAAGCTCCTGCGCGCCGGCGGGGTCGATCTGTCCGCAACCCGGTCCCTGAACGGCGAGACCACCGGCGTAGCCCTGATCGCGGTGTCGCCAGAAGGCGAGAACCTGATCGTCGTTTGTCCGGGGGCGAACAATGCCCTGACGCCCGGCGATGTCGAGGACGAAGTGATCGGCAACATGATGGGGGTCCTCGAGGTGCCGGTCCCGGTCCTCCTTGCCGCCGCAAGGAAAGCCACCGGCCTCGTCGCGCTCAACCTCGCCCCCGCCCTGCCGGTGCCGGACGCGCTGCTCGCCGAAGCCGGTCTCCTTGTCGTCAACGAAACCGAAGCCGCCTTCTACGGCGCCGCACTACATGCCCCGGGCCGCCGCGTCGCGGTCTCGCTCGGCAGCGAAGGCGCCGAACTCTGGCTCGGCGGCAAGAAGATCGCCGCGGCCAAACCGCCGAAGATCCGCGTCGTCGATACGGTCGGCGCCGGCGACACTTTTTTCGCGGCGCTCACCACGGCGCTGATCGAGGGCATGCCGGACGCCGAAGCGCTCACCTTCGCGGTCGCCGCCGGCGCCGCCGCCTGCACCAAGCCCGGCGCCCAACCAAGCCTGCCCACACGGGCAGAGGTCGAAGCCTTGCTGCGCGGCTGACTTTTCCGCTCCGAAGACCCCTGCGCGCCCCTCACCGAAGACCCCTGCGCAAGCCAGGGGTCCAGAATGGATGGAAACTTTCTCTCGTCGTCTGGATACCTGCCACGAACGCCGGGACCCAGAATCTCAAGCGCTACAGGGGTTTCCGGGTCCCGGTGCTCGCCAGGATGACAAGACGGGTGAGACTTTCACAGGAAACGAAGCCGGCAGGGTCTGCACCCAGGTTGTTCTTCCCCCATGCGTGAGGCCGAGGAGGTGAACGGTTTCGTCAGCGTTGGAAGCGGATGGGATAAACGTGCTCCGTGGCCACGGGGACACCGGACTGTCATACCCTACCGTCTACACTTCAGTTTCCGCATCCATGGGCACCGCCCATCCTCAAGACCCGAACGGCGCAATCACCGGAAGAGGAGTCCCTGTCCGAGTGTTGAGTTTTGGGGAGATACTACCCCGTCTTGCCCATCCGGCGGCGCTGGACGCTCGACGGGATGTTCAGGCTTTCGCGGTACTTCGCCACCGTGCGGCGGGCGATGTCGATGCCGAAACCGGTCAGGATCTCGACGATCTGGTCGTCCGACAGCACATCGTCCGAGGCTTCGTCCTCGATCAGCTGCTTGATCCGGTGACGGACGGCTTCGGCCGAGTGTGCCTCGCCGCCGCCGGTCGCCGGAATGGACGCCGAGAAGAAGTATTTCAGCTCGAGCAGGCCGCGCGGGGTCGACATGTACTTGTTGGTGGTCACGCGGCTGACCGTCGATTCGTGCATCTCGATCGCGTCGGCCACCTGTTTCAGATTGAGAGGGCGCAGGTGCGCGACACCGTGCGCGAAGAAGCCGTCCTGCTGGCGGACGATCTCGCTCGCCACCTTCAGGATCGTGCGCGCGCGCTGGTCGAGCGACTTGATCAGCCAGGTCGCCGATGCCGCACATTCGGAGATGAATTCCTTTTCCTTGTCGCGCATCGGCAGCGCCGTGACTTCGGCGTAATAAGCCTTGTCCATCAGCACGCGCGGCAGCGTGTCGGAATTGAGTTCCACGGCATACATGCCGTTCGGCAGTTCACGGACATAGACATCCGGCGCCACGGCCACGGTCGTGTCGCTGGAGAATCCGGCGCCCGGCTTCGGCGACAGCTGGCGCAGTTCCAGCAGCATGTCCTGGATGTCGGCCTTGTCCACGCCGCAGACGTCCATCAGCGTCTTGATGTCATGCTTGGCGACCAGGTGCAGGTTGTCGAGCATCGCCTGCATCGCGGGATCGAGACGGCCGCGCTCCCTGAGCTGCAGGCCGAGGCATTCCGGGACCGAGCGCGCCATCACGCCGGTCGGGTCAAAGCCCTGGCAGACGGCCAGCACGGCTTCGACATTGGCGATATCGGCGCCGAGCGATTTCGCCACTTCATCGAGCGGGGCGCGCAGGTACCCGGTCTCGTCGGTCTCGTCGATCAGGCGCGCGGCGATCAGCCGGTCCGCGTCCGACAGGCCGGCAAAGTTCAGCTGCATATGCAGGTGCTCGGCCAGCGTCACATCGCTGGAGAGGTTGGCGGTATAGTCGAAATCATCCGAGGCCTGACCACTTCCGGCGGTCGACCAGTCGGTCGTGGCGGACGGGCCCGTGGCGCTCACCGGCTGGGCTGCGTCCGATCCGGTGCCCGGCTCATAGACATCTTCGCCCGGTGCATCGAGCTGTTCGCGGGCTTCCCCCTGCCCCGAACGGTCATCCAGCGAAAGCTCTTCGCGGCCCTTGGGCTCAGCCGCATCCGCAGCGGGCGCGCTGTCGTCCTCGATCTTGACGAGCAGCGGATTGCGCTCAAGCTCGGCTTCGACGAATTCGGCGAGTTCCTGGTTCGAAAGCTGAAGGAGTTTGATCGCCTGCTGCAGCTGCGGCGTCATCACCAGGGACTGGCCCTGGCGCATATCGAGTGAATGTTTCATGGCCATCGGCCGCGCCCCCTGAGATCAAGCGGCGAACTGCTCACCCAGATAGACCCTGCGGACGTCATCATTGCGCAACACGTCTTCCGGCGTGCCGTCAAAGAGGACAGCGCCATCATACATCACATAGGCCCGGTCCACGATCTGCAGCGTCTCGCGGACCTGGTGGTCCGTGATGAGAACGCCGAGGCCGCGCTGCTTAAGGAAGCGGACAAGGTCGGAAATGTCGGAGATGGCCAGCGGGTCGATACCGGTGAACGGTTCGTCCAGTAGCATGAAGCTCGGACGAGATGCGAGTGCGCGCGCAATCTCCACCCGCCGCCGTTCACCGCCCGACAGGGAGGTGGCCGGCTGCTTGCGGAGATGTTCCACGTGCAGTTCACTGAGCAGGCTGTCGACCTGGGCCTGGCAGGCGGAGCGGTCTTTCTCGACCAGTTCCGCAACCGCCATGACATTTTCCTCTACACTCATGCCCCGGAAGATCGAGGCCTCCTGGGGCAGATACCCGACGCCCAGACGGGCGCGCTGGTACATCGGCAGGCGCGTGACGTCTTCGCCGTCGATGGAGATCGAGCCGGAATCGGCCCCGATCAGTCCCATGATCATGTAGAAACAGGTGGTCTTGCCGGCCCCGTTGGGTCCGAGCAGGCCGACAATTTCGCCGCGGCCGAGGGACAGGGACACGTCGCGCACGACCTGGCGCTTGCCAAATGATTTGGCAAGGTTCTCAACCACCAGGCCTCCGGCCGCTTCGCTCATCCGATGTCCATCCTTCCGCGGCCGTTTTCCGGCCTTCCCAAGCCTTAACGCGGCATGCTTAAGATCGGCTTCACCCGTCTGTTGAAATTCACGGGTTCTCGGCCGGCTGGCTCGACGGATCGATCACCATCCTTGTACGTCCCGAACCCCCTTCAAGGGTTGTGCGGCGGTTCTTGACCTCCATCCGCAGGGTCTGGCCCTCCGCCACGTCGCGGTCCCGCATCAGAGCGACCTTGCCGGTCATCGTGATCGTGTCGGTCGCGAGTTCGTAAACGCCGAGGTCACCTTTGGCCTTCAGCTCGGGCGTCACGTAGTAAACGTTACCTTCAGCGACGATATTCTCAACCTGTCCGAACCCGCTGACGATGCTGGACGTGCCGGCACCGGCCGGTTTGCCGGTAAACCGGATCGTCACCGTGTCGGCGCGCAGGCGCGCGGTGCCCTGCTGGATGTCCACATTGCCGACCAGCAGCACCTTGCGCTCGTTCTCGAGGCTCTCGGTCCGCGCCGAGTTGATATAGATCGGCCCGCCCTCCGAGGAGATCTGCGCGGCGGCCGGAAGGGTCATCAGGGCGAGTCCAAGGGCTGCGCCGGCGGCTTTACGGAGTGCCATCTTGCTCACTTTCAGACGTTGCGGGCTCTTCGGCCGGTTGAGGATAGATCACGGTGCGCACATTGCCCTGAAAGACAATCCGGTTGCCACCGTCGAGAATTTCATACGAGTCCGCCTCGATATCGCCAAGGGGGCCTTTGCCTTGCAAGGGTGAAAGTCCCTCCACACGGTCTTCACCCAGGATGAGCCGGGCGCCCTTGGTGTTGAACGTATACCCGGCGCTGTCGCGGATATTCACGTCCTCGTAGAGTTCGAGTACGCCCTTCTCCCGGTCATAGAAGCCGGTCGGGGCCTTCAGTTCGGCGCCGTTGGCGTCGCGCATCACCGGATTGACGAGATCGACCACCCCGTCTTCGGCGCGCCGGCGCTGGGCCGCGTCGGCCGTGATTGTGAACACCTGGCCATCCGCGTCGCGCCCGGTGAAGCGGGGATTGATCATCGTGACGGCTTCGTCATCGCGAACCGCCGGCGGGCGCGCATCCTGACTCAGCGCGCTGCGGATGACGTAGCCGAGGAAAAGCCCGACCGACACCGCCGCTGCGCCGACCAGGGCGTAGCGCAGGTAGCGCACACGTTCCGACCGGCGGCGCGCCTGCGCCAGCGTCAGCTGACGCCTGGGCGCCCACAGAGTGGCGGGGTCGTGGTGAAGGCTGGCGTCCATGGTGGGCGGCCTGATCCTGATCTGCGTTCAGACCCTATGCTTTAACCGCGATAGCGCCGGAGTGAAAGCGCGGGCCGCAGGCCCACCGGCCGGGCGCGGCGGTCAGCTGTGCGCGAAGATGTCTTCCTCGCCCCATCCGGCAAGGTCGAGTTCGGCGCGCACCGGCAGGAAGCCGAAACAGGCTTCGGCGAGGCCGAGCCGGCCTTCCCGCACCAGCATGGCTTCCAGGCCCGCCTTGATCCGGTGGAGATGGAGCACGTCCGAGGCGGCATACTGGATCTGCGCGTCGGTCAGCGCCGCTGCGCCCCAATCGGAGCTCTGCTGGACCTTGGACATATCGACGCCGGCGATCTCGCGGGCGACATCCTTCAGGCCGTGCCGGTCGGTATAGGTCCGGGCGAGGCGCGAGGCGATCTTGGTGCACCAGACCGGCGCCACCGTGATGCCCATCCATTTGCGCATCATGGCGATATCGAAACGCGCGAAGTGGAACAGCTTGACGACCTTCGGGTCGGTCATCAGCGCCTTGAGGTTCGGGCAGTCGAAATCCCGGGTCAGTTGCACCAGGTGCGCCGTACCGTCACCGGACGACAGCTGTACCAGCGTCAGGTAGTCCCGGTTCGGATTGAGGCCCATCGCCTCGGTATCGACTGCGACGACCGCGCCGAAATCGAGACCTTTGGGGAGATCCCCCTTGTGCAACGTAATCTGGCTCATGGGCGCCCTTAGCATGGTGGCCGTTAAGGGCAAGTGTGCGGGGCCGCTCACCCTGCCGCCTTCCGGGCTGCGACCACGGCTGTATCCAGGGCCGAGAGGAAGCGCGAGCGGTCCGTTTTGGAAAACGGCGCCGGCCCGCCCGCGCCGATTCCGGCGACGCCGACGCGCAGGTCCGCCATGATGGCGCGGGTGGCGAGCGCCCCGCCGATCGAGTCCGGGGTGAACGGCCTGCCGGTCGGCCCGAGCACGCGGGCGCCCGCCTTCAGGCAGCGGTCCGCCAGCGGAATGTCCGCCGTGACCACCACATCCAGCGGCGTTGCGGCGTCCGCTATCCAGTCATCGGCGGCGTCAAACCCGTCACTGACGATCCGGCGGGAGACCAGCGGATGCTCCGGGATGCGGATATAGGAATTGGCGACGATGATCACTTCCACTCCGTGGCGCAGGGCGACCTTGTAGATTTCGTCCTTCACCGGGCAGGCATCGGCATCGACGAGAATGCGCGGCGCGCCGGTCATGCTCAGGGCGTCTCCATTTCCGAGATCCAGAGGCGGATCAGCGCAGTGCCGTCCGGATCCGGCGCGGAACGGCCGAGTTCCGGCATCGCGACGCCGGGTTCGGTCGAGCCGATGCGGTAGGCCATGATCGACCGGTCCGGCGCGCCGGGCACGATGACCTTGAACAAGTTGCCTGCCCCGCGCCCGGCCGCGACCGGATGTTTACCGACGCCGAGCTTGACCGGATCGGTTTCGGTCGAGGCGAGCCACAGGCCGGAATTGGAGGCCGAGCCGTCCGGCTTGTGGCAATGCGCGCAGTTGATATCGAGCCAGGCCCGGGCGCGGACATCGGCGGGAATCGATACGTCCGACACGTCCGCCGAGGCGGGTACGGAGGCCGGCAGGGCGTCGAGGAGGCCGCGCGATACCCAGTTCTCGAGCTGTTCGTGATGGTTGAGATTGCGCGCCTTCGGGCCGATGGGTAAAAACGCGTTGCCCGTCTGGTGGCAGGTCTTGCACTGGTTCTGGTTGGGCACGGAATAATTGATGGTGACCGGGACGCCTGAGGGCGTGATCGTCTCGATGCTGCGGTGCCCGCCGACCGGGCTGTAGACCGCCTCGGTGCCGTCCGCGTTCCAGATATAGGCAAAGGCGGCCCAACCGGAGGCCTTGTGGATCAGAAGACGCGTCTCGACACGGTATTGCCCTTCGGTGGGCGCGCGCAGGTCCGGGGCAAAGGCGAAGGTTTTCACCAGCACCGTGCCGACCGGAAACGCGAACACATCGGCGTCGCTGTAGGCCGCTTTCGCGCCGCCAGGCACGAAGACGAAGCGGTGCTTCAGCGCATGGTCCGAGAACAGGGGATTGATCAGGTCATACGGCACGACGCCCTTGACCGGCTTCTCCGACGCCAGATTGGCAAACAGGCCGTACTCGGACAGGTATTGCGCCGGCGCCGCGGACAGGATCAGCTCAAGATCCGGACCCTCGGCCTTGCCGGCGCTGCAGCCGCCGAGCAGGACGGCCAGGATCAACGCGGCAAGACGCATGTTCAGCCCTTGTCCTGCGGCACTGTGATCGCTGCCGGCTCCATCGGAGGCGTCGAGGCCGGACGCTCCGCAGACGGCTTGATTTTCGCCGCGTCCATCGGATAGGCGCCCACGCCGAGATTGAGGAAGCCGACATCCCCGGCCTCGCCGATGGTCAGATTGACGTCCACCGCCTCAGCGCCCTGCCAGCTGGTCACGCCGTCCCAGACGATGGGCGGCAGCGTGCCACCAACTGCGGCGGCCAGCGGCGCCATCATGCCTTGCGGATCGGTGCCGCCACCCGAATAGCGGTTGTCGCGCAGCACGATGTCCCGCGGGAGCGGATTATATTCATCATCCGTGAACGGCTGGATATAGGCGTTGATCATCACCTGCGCGGAACGGTTCGATTCGAACGTGTTGTCGAACACATGGACATTGCGGTTGGCCATGATGATGACGCCGGTGCCGGACGGCACGCCGGCTACGATATTGCCGGCGGGCGCGAAATTGCCGGTATTGTTGGCGACGATCTGGTTGGCATAGATGCGGGTCGAGTTGCCGCCGGAGACCGGCAGGTTCGGCAGATCGAACACCAGGATGCCGCCGGTATTGTTGCGGGTGATGTTTCCGTACACGTCGGCGCCGGTGGAGTTCTCGATCTCGATGCCGGCGACGTTGAACTCGGCAATCGAATTGCGCACGATGATATTGCTGGACTGGCCGACATAGATGCCGGCATCGGAGGCGCCGCGCACGGTGACGTTTTCGACCAGCACATCCTTCGATTCGACCGGATAGACGCCGTAGGCGCCATTGGTCTCATCCGGCTCGCCGCTCCATTCCACGGTCAGGTATCGGTAGGTGATCCGGTCGGCGCCCTTGGACTTGATGCCGTCGCCCTTGGTGTCGCGGACCGCGAAGTCCATCAGCGTCACGTCATCGGAGGTGACGAGCAGCCCCTCCCCCGCGCCGGACTGCTGGGCGAAATCGAGAATCGTCTTGTCCTGCCCGGCGCCGCGCAAGGTGACCCCGTTGACGTCCAGCGACAGCGAATCGGACAGCGCGAAGGTGCCCGCCGGCATGAGGACCGTGTCGCCCGGCTTTGCGGCGATCAGCGCGCCCTGGAGGGTGGCGCCGAAATCGCCTTCCGCCGACAGGGGCACAGGCCCGGCGGGGGCTGCCGCACCGGGCGTCTCAACCTTTTCGGCGCAGGCCGCCAGCAACAGGAAAAGCGGGGCCGCAAGTGCGGCGTGCGAAAGTTTCATGGAATCCTCCCCGGACGAGATGACGCGAGTGTCACCGTCAATCGGGGTAAAAGCAAGGCCGCTCGGCCGCCGGGTCCGGGTATGCGAAAGCCCCGGCTGGCTCGGCGCCATCCGGGGCTTTGTATTGAGTTCAGGACTGCTGCGTCAGTGGACGCTGTGCGGTCGCAGGTCGTTCGCCAGGGCGGCGGCAAAGGCGGCCTCGCGGCCCTCCACGATGGCCAGGCGCTGGCCGTCGGCCGAGGCGACAACGAACAGATCCTCGGGATCCGACACGTCGTCGAGCGCATCCGGCGGCAAGAGGCTGCGGATTTCGCCGTCATCGAGATGGCGGATGTAGACGAGAGAATTGCCTTCAAAGGCAGTCGATTTCAGGCCGGTCGTCATGGGTCCACTCCTTTCCGCGCCCCTGTCGGGTACGCTGGCAGGCTGGTTGCGCTGCCATGAAAAGAAGGTGGGCCTCGAATGTGTCCGGTTCAAGCACCGGTCTGCGGCAAGATGGCGGCGCACGCACACAGCCCCGTGATCCGGGCCGTTTTGCTCAAATTTTGACGGATCTGCCTGGAAAGCAGGTCCTGGTGGAGCCAGACGGAATCGAACCGACGACCTCTTGCATGCCATGCAAGCGCTCTCCCAACTGAGCTATGGCCCCTGACCGGGAAGCGGGAGGATTAGTCTTAGCCTCCCGCGCTTTCAAGTCCTATTCTTCATCGTCGTCGATGGCGAGATCATCATCGCCATCTTCGTCGTCATCAATCTCGAATTCCTCGTCGTCGTCTTCGGCGATGATCACGTCATCATCGTCTTCCTCGACACCGTCTTCGGTGAAGCCGGCCGGCACCTTGCCGGGTGCAGGCGTTTCTTCTTCGTCTTCGGCGTCTTCGATGATCACGTCATCGTCTTCGCCGACGAGTTCCTTGGTTTCTTCTTCGTCGTCCTCGACCTCTTCGGCCTCGGCGGCGTCGTCCTCGTCGTCCCGGACGACGGCGTCATCCTCTTCTTCGGCGTCGTCTTCGTCATCCGCCACCGCTTTCACGGCGGCACGGGCGGCTTTCGCCTTCACTTTGGTGATCGTGGTGCGGATCACTTCGTCTTCAGGATCGAATTCAGCGCCGCATTTCGGGCAAACGGCCGGGCGCTTGTTCAGATCGTAGAATCGCGACTCGCAGGACGGGCAGATCTGCTTTGTTCCGAGCTTGTCCTTAGACACGGGGGCGCGCTCCTCTTTGGCGGGGAAAGACCTATTGGAAGCTGGGGCGCTTGCCATGAACGCCCGGCGCTGTCAAAGCCCGAATTCAAGTCAGCATTTTCCAGCAAGCAGGGCATTCTCCATGGTGTGGACCAGCCGGCCCGTGCGCCGCCTCAATGGGACGATCCGCGCACCGGGTGACAAGTCGTGCAGTCACCGGGCTCTGATTTTCGGTGGACTGGCCTCCGGAACCAGCCGGTTCACCGGCCTGCTCGAAGGCGATGACGTCATCCGGACCGGCCGGGCGATGGCCGCGCTGGGGGCCGGAGTAGTCAATACCGGCCCCGGCGCCTGGGAGGTCCGGGGCGTCGGCCCCAAGGGGCTGACCTCCCCGAAGGAGGTGCTGGATTTCGGCAATTCGGGCACCGGATCGCGCCTGATGATGGGCGTGATGGCGGGGTTTGACCTGACCGCCGAGCTGTGCGGGGACGCTTCCCTCTCCTCGCGCCCGATGAACCGGGTGCTGAACCCGCTGCGCCAGATGGGAATGCGCGATACCGCCGGCCAGGAGGGGCGCCTGCCCTTCTCGCTGACCGGGTCGAGCGCCCTGAAGGCGATCTATTACAAGCCGCCGCAGGCGAGCGCGCAGGTGAAATCGGCCATCCTGCTGGCCGGCCTGAATGCGGTGGGCACGACCACGGTGCTCGAGGCCAAGCCGACGCGCGACCATACCGAGCGGATGCTGCAGGGCTTCGGCGCCAAGCTGGGCTTCAGGACCGAACCGGGCGGGGCGGCCGAAATTTCCATCGCGGGCAAGCAGCCCCTGTTCGCACTGGACGCCGCCATTCCGGGCGACCCGTCCTCGGCGGCCTTTCTGATTGCGGCGGGCATCCTCTCGCCGCAGGGCGACGTGATGGTCGAGGGCGTGATGTCGAACCCGACGCGGTCCGGCTTCTATGACGCGGCGAACCTGATGGGCGCGCATCTCGGCGCCGAGGAGCGCGGCGAAGCGGCCGGCGAGCGGCTGATCGACTTGCATGCCGGCTATGCCGGCCTGAAGGGCATCGCCGTGCCGGAGCGGCTGGTGGCGTCCATGATCGACGAGTTTCCGGTCCTCGCCGTGCTGGCCGCCTTTGCGACCGGCGAGACGCGGGTGACCGGCGCCGACGAGCTGCGCGTCAAGGAGAGCGACCGGATCAAGGCCATCGTCGCCATGCTGCGCGTCAACGGCGTCGGCGTGGAGGAGACGGCGGACGGCTTCACTGTCGAGGGTTGCGGCGGCCCGGTGCCGGGCGGCGGCCTCGTCGAGACACGCCACGACCACCGCATTGCAATGAGCGCGCTGGTCATGGGCACGGCGGCGCAGCGGCCGGTGAGCGTGGACGACGTGTCGATGATCGACACGAGCTATCCGGAATTCCTCGGCCACATGGCGGCGCTGGGGGCGGAGATTTCGGAGGGGTGAACGGCGCGGCGGCGTTGCAGACCGTCCGAAATGCCGGATAGACTGCCCGCCTGACCAATCGGGTCGGACTCTTTCGGATGCGTCTGATGTGGAATTCGAGGACTGTTTTGATGGGCGGCGCGGCCGCTTTGCTGGTGGGCGCCTGGGCGATGTCCGCGAAGGCTGAGGGCGGAAACGGCGACGTTTCGGCGCTGGCCTGCGCCGCAGCCTATCAACTCGACTGGCAGGCCACGACGTCCTCCGAGCGCAGTGCGGCCGACCGTGAGGGTGCCGAGAAAACGTTCGAGGCACTTCGGGCGGGAGGGACGCAGGACGCGGGCGCCGCTGTCGCGCAGCAAACCGCCACGCTTAAGGCGCAGGTTGGCGCCAGCAGCGCCGGGCTCACCGAAATCGTGGAAGCCTGCGACCGCGCCTGGAACGGCGACGCCTCGGACTATGCGTCCCAATATGCCCCACCACCGGCCCCGCTCCCGGCATCCAACGCCGGCATCACCACCTTCGAGAACCCGGAGACCGGATACTCGGCCCCCTCCCCGGCGCCCGGCAACTCCGCTGATTGCGAAACGACCGACCGGCGCGCCACGGGCATAATGAATACATGGACCTACGCACTGGAAGATTATTTTGCCGGCGGAGTGCGCGACTATGATCAGGAGCGCGATTTGAGCGACCTCTATCGCCGCCTGCGCAGCCGCCTGCAGGACGAACTGTCCACCGCCGAGACCTATGGCTGCGATTCTCTCGCCAGCGATATCCGCTACGGCTTGAGCGATTGGGATAACCCGTTCTGAGGACGGCCCCGCTACGGCGTCAGGTCGGAGCGCACACAGTCGCGGCCGGAATGTTTCGCGCTGTAGAGGTGCTGGTCGGCCCGATCGAACAGGTCTTCGGCGGTTGTTCCCGGCTTGAATTCGCAGACACCGAACGAGGCGGTCACGCGGCCGATCCGGACGTGGTCGTCGTTCGATACAAACTGCGACTCCCGGACATGCTTTGCAATCCGGACCATGAGATTGTGCGCGGCAATGATGTTCGTGTCCGGAAGAATGATCGCGAACTCCTCACCGCCGCATCGGGCAACCATGTCCTGGCCCTTGGTGTTGCGCCGCAGGACGGACGAAAAACCCTTCAGCACAATGTCGCCGGCCTGATGGCCGAGCGTGTCATTGACCCGCTTGAAGTGGTCGATGTCGGCCATGGCGAGGCAGAACGGCTGGCGGGTTGACACGGCGCGCTCGATCACACGGACGAGGCAGGCATCGAACGCGCGGCGGTTGGACACTTCCGTGAGCGGATCACGCAGGCTGAGCTTCTGCATCTCGTCGAGTTCGGCGTTCAGCCTCTGGATCTGGGCCTGGCTTTCGGCGAGGCCCTTGTCCAGTTCCTGCATGGTCTGGGACATCTTCTGGTTCTCGGTCACCAGCCGGGCTACCAGTTCGTCGATCTCATTGGACGAGACCGCGTTCGGAATACGCTGCCCGACCGCTTCCAGCGTGGCGCGGAACGAGTCGTTGTTCTTGACGCTTTCGAGGATCAGGTCCGAGACGGCCGACAGGCTGTCCTCGAACTCCAGCCCGAGCTTCTGGCTCTTGGCTTGGGCGGAATTGTCTTCGAGGAACTCGGCGTAGATTTCATTGATTTCGAACGGGCTCAGGCACTGCGACTTCGACAGCTTGCGCGAAACCGCCTCGACCAGCGCCGCATTCGACCCGGCGGCGAAGGCAAACCAGACGGCGTAGGCAACCGGATCCGGCAACGCGTCGTGGCGCTGGATGAGGTCCATCGTTTCGGCGGCAACCCGGTAGATGTCCTGTTTGCTGCGCGGATTGAAGGGCTGCGGCGCGGCGCCCACTTCGCTTGGGATATGGCTCTGCATTGCTCTTCTTCCCTACCCTGACCACCCGGCCGACTGGAGCCGTGTGCCTTCTGTGCAACCGGTGCGCGATCTTCCGGGCGTTGCAAGTCCGCAAGACACTTAACTGAACACGGTACGCCCGACACGTCGACGCGCGAGCGGGCATGGCCGCCGCGATTCGACATCGTCGTCTAGGTTGAATCCGGCGCCAGATCAACGTCCCGGTGGGTTTCGGGAGACCGGAATGTTTCATCCGTGCAGGGCCAACGGCCCTCCCCTGACCTTGCGGCAGAAATTGACGCCGCCGCAGGTTGAGCCCTTGATTGCGGTATCATCAGGACACAAAGGGAGACCCGCCATGCAGATCACCAAGGACACCGCCGCCGTCGTCACAGGCGGCGCCTCCGGACTCGGCCAGGCCACCGCCCGCGCCTTGGCGAAGGCCGGCGCGAAGGTTGCCATCTTCGATATCAATGCCGAAGCCGGCGAAGCGACCGCCAGGGAAATCGGCGGCGTCTTCTGCAATGTGAACATCATGGACGAGGCGTCGTGCGTTGCCGGTTTCGAGACAGCCCGCAAGGCGAACGGGCAGGAGCGGATCACCGTGCACTGCGCGATGGCGGCCAAGGGCGGCAAGACGCTCAGCTGGGACAAGGAGAATGCCCGCTACAAGCGTCTGCCCACGGAAGACTATGCGTTCGGCGCGCAGGGCGTTCTGGTCGCCTCCTACCGGATCGCCTCGCTTTCCGCGCTCGGCATGGCGTCGCTGCCGGAACTGGAAGACGGCGAGCGCGGCTGTATCACGCTGACCGCGTCGGTCGCCGCGCAGGACGGCCAGATCGGACAGGTCGTGTACGGATCGTGCAAGGCGGGCGTCAACGGCCTCGTGCTGCCGATGGCGCGCGACCTGATGGACATCGGCATCCGGGTGAACTCGATCATGCCGGGCATCTTCGCCACGCCGCTGATGCTGCGCGCCTCCGACAAGGTGCTGAACTCGCTGGCCGCCTCGGTGCCGTTTCCGAAGCGGCTCGGCAAGCCGGAGGAGTATGCCTCGCTGGCCCTGGAGCTGGCACGGAATACATATTTCAACGGGCAGTGCATCCGGCTGGACGGCGGGATCCGGATGGCGCCGCGTTGATTTCCTTCTCCCCTCTCCCTTGGGAGAGGGGCCGGGGGTGAGGGGGGAGCGAGGTTTCCTCGCACGGCAAGTTTTGTGACCAAGGCCCTCACCCCTGCCCCTCTCCCGCAAGCGGGCGAGGGGGTCAGAGAACTTGACTCGGAATATCGGGTAGCCCACTCCCCGCCCCCATGATCATAGCGATTGATGGCACCACGGCTTCCGGGAAAGGGACGATCGCCAAGCGGTTGTCCGGGTATTACGGGCTGCCGCACATGGATACCGGGCGGCTCTACCGCGCCGTGGGTGTGGCGGCGGTGAAGCACGGCGTGGCGCTGGACGCCGCCGGGCCGCTGGCCGACATTGCCCGCACGCTGGACCTCAACGACTTCATCGAGCACGAGCTGCGCTCGGCCGAGGCCGGCAAGGCGGCGAGCGTGGTGGCGGCGATCCCGTCGGTGCGCCAGGCGCTGTTCGAGCTGCAGCGGGCGTTTGCCACGCAGGCCGGCGGCGCCCTGCTGGACGGGCGCGATATCGGCACGGTCATCGCCCCGGACGCCGACGTGAAGCTGTGGGTGGACGCCGATGTGATCCAGCGGTCGGTGCGGCGCTGGAAGGAACTGGTCGGGCAGGGCGACATGATCCCCCTCGAAACCGTGGTCGAACAGCTGAAAACCCGCGATGCCCGCGACCAGGGGCGCAGTGATGCCCCCGCCGCAATGGCCGCCGATGCCATCTTGATCGATACCACTGATCTCACTATAGACGCGGCTGTGGAAAAGGCGCTGGCGGCCGTGGAGGCTGCTCTCGCCCGTGGAAAGACTGCCTGAGGGCCCGAAAGGCTCAATCCAAACAGGCGGCGCCGCAACAGAACAAGACCACCCCAAGGGGCCGGATGTCCGCAGGCTGCAATGGTGCACGCCTGCCTCTGAACCATTCACGCCCTTCCCCGGAGACAAAATGACGAAATCAATGAACCCGACCCCCGCCGACTTCGCCTCGATGTTCGAGAGCTCGGCCGCCGCTGGCGCCATGAAGGAAGGCCAGGTCATCCCGGCCACCGTCCTTCGCATCGACAATGACGCGATCGTTGTCGATATCGGCCTGAAGACCGAAGGCCGTATCCCGATCAAGGAATTCTCCCTCGAAGACAAACAGCCGGCCCCCGGCGACATCGTCGATGTGTATCTCGACCGGATCGAGAACGCGCTCGGCGAGGCTGTCCTCAGCCGCGAGAAAGCCCGCCGCGAAGAGCGCTGGGTCAAGCTGGAGCGCAGCTTTGCCAAGGGCGAGCCCGTCAAAGGCGCCATCTCCGGCCGCGTCAAGGGCGGTTTCACGGTCGACCTCGGCGGCGTCAACGCCTTCCTTCCCGGCAGCCAAGTCGATATCCGCCCGGTGCGCGATGTCGGCCCGCTGATGGGCGAAGTGCAGCCGTTCGCCGTGCTCAAGCTCGACCGCGTGCGCGGCAACATCGTTGTCTCGCGCCGTGCGATCCTCGAAGAGAGCCGCGCCGAACAGCGCGCCGAAATCGTCTCCGACATGAAGGAAGGCGATGTCCGCAAAGGCGTCGTCAAGAACATCACCGATTACGGTGCGTTCGTTGACCTCGGCGGCATCGACGGCCTGCTGCACGTCACCGACATGTCCTACAAGCGCATCAACCACCCCTCTCAGGTGGTCGAAGTCGGTCAGGAAGTCGAAGTCCAGATCATCAAGATCAACCCGGAAACCCAACGTATCTCGCTCGGCATGAAACAGCTGGGTTCGGACCCGTGGGACAATATTTCGGCGCGTTACCCGTCGGGCGCCCGCCTCAAGGGCACGGTCACCAACATCACCGACTACGGCGCCTTCGTGGAGCTGGAAGACGGTGTCGAAGGCCTGATCCACGTCTCCGAAATGAGCTGGACCAAGAAGAACGTGCACCCCGGCAAGATCCTCTCGACCTCGCAGGAAGTCGATGTGGAAGTGCTGGACGTGGACAGCGACAAGCGCCGCATCTCGCTCGGCCTCAAGCAGACCATGGACAATCCGTGGAACGCTTTCCTTGCCGAACACCCGGTCGGCTCGGAAATCGAAGGCGAAGTGCGCGGGATCACCGAGTTCGGCCTGTTCGTGGGCCTCGGCCCCGACCTCGACGGCATGGTGCACATCAACGACATCTCGTGGGACAAGCCCGGCGACCAGGCGATCGAAGCCTTCACCAAGGGCGACCGTGTCACCGCGAAGGTTCTGGATGTCGATGTCGACAAGGAACGTATCTCGCTGGGCATCAAGCAACTGTCGGGTGACCCGATCGAAGCGGCTGGCGAATCCGGCATCAAGCGCGGCTCGACCGTCACCTGTACGGTGTCGGAAGTGACCTCGGGCGGCCTGGAAGTCGAATTCGGCACGCCGCCGGTTCGCACCTTCATCCGCCGGTCTGACCTCTCGCGTGACCGCGCCGACCAACGCCCCGAGCGTTTCGCCGTGGGCGACAAGGTCGACGCGAAAGTCGTGACGGTGGACAAGGCCTCGCGCCGCGTCTCCCTCTCGATCAAGGCGCTCGAGATCGCCGAAGAAGCTGAAGCCGTGGCCCAGTACGGCTCGGCAGACGCCGGCGCCTCGCTCGGCGACATCCTCGGCGCGGCGCTCGCCTCGTCGGGCACCAAGGGCAAGGCCAAGGCCGCTCCGGCTGCCAAGGGCGATTCCAAGTCGCTCGATGCCCGCGGCCGTCTCGCCGCCCCGCAAGGCGACGCCGATGACCTGAAGCAGATCAAGGGCGTCGGTCCGGCGTTCGAGAAGAAGCTGCATGACGCCGGCATCTTCCACTTCTGGCAGGTCGCCGCCCTGTCCGCCGACCAGGTTGCGAGCCTCGAGGAAGAGCTCGCCTTCCAGGGCCGGATGGAACGTGACGACTGGAAGGGCCAGGCCGAAAGCCTGATGTCCGAAGGCTGACACCGGTAGTCCCCGCAACGGGGCCTATCTAAAATTCAAGCAATGTTTGCGGCGGGGGCCTAGCGCTCCCGCCGCAAATGCGTTTATTATCAACAGGATGCTGAAGTCCCAACTCATCGATAAGCTCGCGGTCGAATATCCGCATCTGCGTCACGAAGACGTGGAGAAGGTCGTCAATGTGGTATTGGACGAGATCGGCAATGCCCTGTCGCGCGGCGACCGGGTGGAGCTGCGCGGATTCGGCGCCTTTTCGGTCCGCAAGCGGGATGCGCGCAGAGGACGAAACCCCCGCACCGGCGAGCCTGTGAAGGTGCCCGCCAAGGCCGTTCCCTTCTTCAAGGCGGGCAAGGAATTGCGCGCCCGGGTGAACGGCGGCGACGATCCGGAAGCCCGGTAGGGCCGTGTTCGTGGCGCCATCTTCATGGCAAGTGCGCTTGACGCCCGGGACAAACCCCGCAATCTGACCTTGTAGCTTTTGGGCAAACGGGCTCGCACAAAAGGGGAAAATATGCTCAAGGAATTCAAAGAGTTCGCGATGAAGGGCAACCTCATCGACATGGCCGTCGGCTTTGTCATGGGCGGCGCGTTCGCAACCGTTGTGACCGCCTTCATCCAGGGCGTCTTCCTGCCGGTGCTGGCACCGGTCATGGGCGGCATCGACCTGTCGGCGCTGACTTACACGATCTCGCCTGCCGTGGTGGACGCCGCCGGCGAAGTCACCCGGCCTGCCGCCGTCGTCGATCTCGGCGCCTTCCTGAGCGCGCTGATTTCCTTCATCATTGTCGCCTTCGTGATGTTCCTGCTGATCAAGGGCATGAATACGATGAAGAAGGCCGAGGAAGCCGCCCCGCCGCCGCCCCCGCCACGCCAGGAAGTGCTGCTGGAAGAAATTCGCAACCTGCTCGCCAAGCAGAGCTGATTGCGTCACGTCGTTCACGCTGTGTTAGGGATTACACCTGCATTCTCGTGAACAGTAGAGTACCCGAGTAGAGTAGTGAGGGGCGGCCAAACGGCCGCCCTTCTTTTATTTCTCAGCAGGTTCCACGCGGCCAGCCGCGCCTGAACCGGACTCAGGGCTGATTTTCCCTCACGCCTTCGCGTAGCTGACCACTTCGTACTCGATTCCGTCCGGGTCGAAGAAATAGAAGCGCCGGCCCGGCTCGTAGTCGCCGTGGCTGAACGGCACGAGGCCCCGGGCGATGACCCGGCGCTCGACACCGTCCAGATCTCCGACCTCGATGCCGACATGGTTGAGCGGCGCGCCCTTCCGGAACCCGGCCCGCGCGCCCGGTTGGGGCATCTCGGCATAGACCGCGAGATAGTCCGTGTCCGAACCGACATGGATCGTAAAGCCGCCCGACTGGGCCGGTCCCTGCCAGCGGATTTTCCAGCCGAACAGATCCACCAGCATCTGCGCCGTGCGCGCCGGATCGCTGACCGAGATGTTCACGTGTTCAAGCCTCACCTGCGTCATGTCCCGAACTCCTTTTCTGATTGTCCGAAGGGTTGACGCACGCCTTCTGCAACCTCAACCTAGATTGAGGTCAAGCCCTGAAGCGGAGAAAATTCATGCGTGCGGATGACGTGATGCTGATCGGCGACATGGCGGCGCGGACCGGCCTGTCGGTATCGGCGATCCGGTTCTACGAAGCCCGGGGCCTGATTGCGCCGGTGCGCAGCCCCGGCGGGCAGCGCCGGTTCCGGAGGGCCGATATCCGGCGCCTCTCCTTCATCCGGATTGCGCAGCAGCTGGGCCTGACGATCGAGGACATATCGGCGGAACTGAACAAACTGCCGAGCGGGCGCACGCCGACCGCCGGGGACTGGGCGCGGATCAGCCGGTCGATCCGGGCATCGCTTGATGAACAGATCGCCGCGCTGACGCAGGTGCGCAACCGGCTCGACGGCTGCATCGGCTGCGGCTGCCTCTCGCTGAAGAAATGCGCGCTCTACAATGCGGGCGACCGGGCCGCGTCAACGGGCGCCGGACCGCGCTACCTGATGGGCGAGAACCCGGACCGCTGAACGCGGCCGGGAGCCGCCGTGCGTCAATACTCGTAGGCCTCAATGGACTCGAGCTTGATCGTATAGGCCGCGTCCGCCAGTTCGCTCTGCTGCGTCTGGGTGTAGATCGTGCCTTCGATCCAGACGGCCTGGGCGAGATCCTTCATCTTGATCGGCGTGTCGGCCATCACGAACACGGTCTGGTTCGGCGGCGGCGGCGGCGAGTGGATACAGGCGCCGAAATACGGCACCAGCAGGAATTCCTTGATCTGCGCATCGGCGCCGTATTCGAACGGCACGGTGTAGCCGGGAATGCGGATCCTGGTGCCGTTGAGCGCCTTCACGGTGTTGAAGGTGCCGATCTGCACGGCCGAATCTGCGGCCGAGCCTTCCGAGACACCGGCGCCGGAATAGAGCATCGACATCTGTGCCTGGTACATCTGGGCGAGACGTTCCTCCTCCCCTTCCGGCATCAGGTCTTCCCAGCCGATCCGCTTGACGCCCTTGGCGGCGAGTTCGGCGTCTTTCTTCTTGGTCTGGGCTTCGCGCTCGGCGGCCTTGGCTTCGCGGGCAGCGGCGCGGTCTGCGGCGGTTTCACCGATCTTGTCGCCGACCTGCGGACCGGACGTTACCTGAGCGACGGTGACCGGCGCAGTTTCAGCCGGCGCTGCAGCGCTTGCGGCAACCTCGGCGGGGGCGGTGCCGGCAGCGGGGGCCGCATCGGCCGTCCCGGTGGACGGGGAGGCTCCGCAGGCCGCAAGGGCGAGCATCAGGGTGGCAGCGAGGGCGGAGACGTGAAGTGTTTTCATCATGTTTTCCAATTTAAGTGTCCGGCACGCCGGACGCCAGAGCCAATAGCCATGACTTACAGCCGCACACTGAGGCCGTCTGCGAGGGAGCGCCGCATGGCGGTGAGCGCCGGGATGGCCCCGATCAGCAGCGAGGCCGTCGTGACGGCGCCCAGAACGGCGAGGTCCACAAGGCCCGGTAAGCGGACCCCGAACGAGACGCCGTACTGGGATTGCAGCATCGGGGCGAGCACGCCGATCAGGGCGTGCACCAGCACGATCCCCAGCGCGGCGCCGAGAAAGCCGACAAGGCCTGCCTCGAACACCAGCAGCAGGAAGACGTGGTGCGGCCGGGCGCCGGTCGCCCTGAGGATCGACATTTCACGGCGCCGCTCGTTGAGGCTGGTGAGGATCGAGGTCAGGATCGAGACGAGCCCGACCGCGATGACGAAGGCGGAAACCGCCAGCAGCGCGCGCTCGGCCACGGCGGTGACATTCCACAGCTCGGCCAGCGCCTGACCGGGGATGATCGCCATCAGCGGTTCGCCCCGGTTGGTGTTGATGTCGCGCTGGGTCCGCAGAAGGCTGCCCCGGCTTTTCAGGCCGACGAAGATGGCGGTGACAGTTCTGGGTGTCAGATCGAACGAGCGGATCATGTCTTCGGAAATCGAATCCGACAGCGGGTTCTTGGCGCCGGTTTCCCAGCCGACATGGATGGCGGTGATCGCTTCGAGCGAGACATGCACCGTGCGGTCCACGGGCGTGCCGGTCGGCTTCAGGATCCCGGCGACGCGGAACGGCCGGTTCTCGTGCCCGGCGCCCAGTTCGGCGCTGCCGAGACCGTGCGACAGAACGAGCGGTGTCTCCGGCGTGTAGCCAAGTTCGCGCGCGACGTCCGCGCCGATGACGGCATCGAACAGGTCGTCGAACGGACGGCCTTCGGCAAAGGCGAGCGACTGACCGCCGCCGAACTTGTAATGGTCGAAATAGCCTTGCGTCGTGCCCATCACGCGGAAGCCCCGGTGGCTGTCGCCGAGGGCGATCGGGACGGTCCAGGCAACATCCTCGCGCGCTGCGATCTTCTGGTAAGTCGGCCAGGTGACTTCGGCCGTGGCATTACCCATCCGGAAGACCGAATAGAGCAGCAGGTTGACCGAACCGGTCGGCGCCCCGACGATCAGTTCAGTGCCCGAGATCGTGTTGTCGAAGCCTTCACGCGCCCCGCTGCGGGCCTTCTCGACCCCGAGGAAGAGCGCGACCGACAACGCCACCGCGACGATGGTGAGGATGACCGAGCCCCGGCGGTTGAGCAGGCTCTGCCAGGCGAGCGAGAAAAGCGCGCTCATGCGCTGACCCCCACGCGGTTGATGGCGGCGAGATCGACTGCGCGCGTGAACAGCGGCGCGAGGCTGCGGTCATGGCTGACAAACAGGAGGCTGGCGCCGGAGCGGGTCACCTCTTCGGACAGGAGCGCGATGAACCGGTCGCGCGCATCGGCGTCCAGCGCCGAGGTCGGCTCGTCGGCGATGATCAGCTTCGGCGCGCCGATCAGGGCGCGGGCGGCGGCCACGCGCTGTTGCTGGCCGACTGAGAGATCCGACACGCGGCGCTTCAGAAGCTGTTCGTCCTCCAGGCCGAGGCGGGCGAGCAGGCGGCGCGCCTCCCCGTCTGCATCACTGCCGGCCGCCTTTCGGCGGGCTGACGAGAAACGCAGCGGCAGGAGCACGTTCCCGGTCACCGAAAGATACGGCACGAGATTGAACATCTGGAAGATCACGCCGACATGATCCGCCCGCAGACGATCCCGCCGCGCGGCCGAGAGCCGGGCCATGTCTTCGCCGAGCACGCGGATGGTGCCGGTCTGGGGCGCGAGCACGCCGGCGATCAGGCCGAGCAAAGTGGACTTGCCGGAACCGGACGGCCCGCGCAGGAAGACGCGTTCGCCCGCATCGACGCTGAATTCCGGAATGTCCAGAACCTGCAGCCCCTGTTTCCAGGCAAAGCCGAGCCCGTGAACCTCGATGATCTTCTCGCTCATGCGCGGACTATTTCAGCGACAGCTCGGGCGAAGCGGGCGTCAGGTCGCCCGCCTTCTGCTCGGTCTCGGTGATGTAGATCGTGCCCACTTTCTCGAACGAGGGGAACGCTTCGAAACCGGCAAAGCGGATGGCCGTCACGGCGTCCGGCCTGGCGCAGGTCCAGGTGAAGTGAACGATGCCGTCGGCATGCCCGCTCGACGTATCGGCCCCCGGATCAGGCACGCCGGCCGTGCACTCGCCGCCGGAAATCTCGACCAGGCCGCCGAGTTCGGCAAGCACCACATCGGAATAGGCGCCGTCCGCCTCGGACAGCCCGAGATTGGCCATCGGGGTGATCAGCTCGCCCAGCAGCTGGTTGCCCTCACGGGTGATGGCGAGATCGGCAAGGCCGTGCACATGCGGACTGCCGCCCGCCGCTTCCTCTTCACCGTCGTGGCCGTGTTCCGAGCCTTCGGCCGCCTCATCGGCGTGCCCGTCCGCCGCGCCGGCGGCTTCGGCGGGGGCGTCCGGTCCGACCGGCGCGGGCGAGGCCGGCTCCTTCGCGCTGCAGGCTGCCAGCAGCAGGGCCGCGCCCAGCACGGCGCCCAAGGTTCGGGACGGGATATGGCTCATCTGCAAGGCTCCAGGCCGGGGTGTCGGGGTGCACAGGGCGGGGCTGGAAAAATCCGCTCGCCAACTTCATATTGAAACATTATAACACTTACATCAAGCGCCTTCCGGTTCCCACCGGGCGTCATTTAGCGCCGTTGCCAACTGGATTTGAACCCCTGAATGCCATTCTCCCTGCAGGCCTCCGTTTCCTTTGGCATGCTCGCCGCGCTGGTGACGACGCTGGGACTGGCGGCGGTCGCAACGCGCAGCGAATGGTCGGCCCGCCAGTCCGGCCTGTTTGCCCTGTCGGCGGCCGGTATGCTGATCACGATCAGCCTGCTGCATATCGTGCCCGAGGCCATGTCGTCCCGGAAAGGCGCCGGCCCGTTCCTGCTGGGCGGATTCTTTGCCGGTCTGCTGCTCAGCTTCACCATGCGCACCTTTTTTCCGGAGCGCCCCGGCCATTCGCGGGCTCTGGCTTTCACGCCGCTGATCGCGGTGGCGATCCATTCCTTCTTCGACGGCGTGATCTATTCGGTCTCCTTCGCGGCCAGTTTCCAGTCCGGCGTATATGCGGCGCTGGGGCTGACCCTGCATGAGTTTGCCGAGGGCATCATCGCCTTCGCCATCCTGTCCAGGCACGGGTTCAGGGTCAGGGAAGCGCTGGTCTGGGCCTTTGTAGCGGCGGCCGCGACGACGCCGCTGGGCGCGCTGGTCTCAGGCCTGTTCGTGACCAGTCTGGGCGCCGGCACCATTGCCGCGCTCTATGCCATTTCGGCCGGATTGCTGATCTATGTGGCAACCGGGCCGATGATGCAGCCGCTGATCGAGGTGTCCCCGGCCCGCGGGTTGGGCGCGCTGGGTGCGGGCGTGGTGTTTGCGCTGGTCATCCTCGCCCTGCCGATCCACGATCACGGCGCTCCGGGTAACCATGATGACGGCCACGACCACACGGCAACCGGCGTGCAGACGCCCGGTCCCCTTCCCGCCATTCTTCCCTGATCCGGAGGGCGTCCGGGGTGCGGGCGGCATGTCGCTTGCACGGTGGGCCTCATCCAGACGGGAACGGGACGATGTTACTTTCCAGGCAGACACGGCAGGTCATCGGCGCAGCCGTAGGCGCGGCCATCGCCGTCGTACTTTCGACATGGCTTGGTCTGTCAGCGCCCGAGCGGCACGAGCAGGCGTTCGGCACGGCCCAGCAGACCCAACCGGCGCGCTGATCCTTCAGGTCGGATGTCCCGGCGCAGGCGTCAGCGCTTCTTCGAGGCGGCGGCTTCTTCAAGCGTGCGGTTCGTGAACCGGCGGGTGAACTGGGTCACGCGCGGCGCAATTTCCGTTTCAAACCGCGAGCCGTTGAACACGCCGTAGTGGCCGACACCCGGCTGGATATAGTCGGTCTGCATGTCCTTCGGAACATTGACGCAGAGATCGTGCGCGGCCTGCGTCTGGCCGATGCCCGAGATGTCGTCCTTCTCACCCTCGACCGTCATCAGCGCGACCGTCCGGATCGCCGCCGGCTTGACCAGCCGGTTTCCGCGATAGGAATAGAGGCCGCGCGGCAGTTGGTGTTCCTGGAACACGCGCTGGATGGTCTGCAGGTAGAATTCTTCGGTCAGGTCGAGCACCGAGAGATATTCGTCATAGAACTCGCGGTGCTTTCCGATCGGCTCGCCGTCGCCATCGACGAGGTGATTGAAGAACTTCCAGTGCGCATCGACGTGGCGGTTCCAGTTCATGTTCATGAACGAGGCCAGCTGCACGAAACCCGGATAGACGCGGCGCAGCACGCCCGGATAAGGCGCCGGCACGGTGTGGATCATGTTTTCGACAAACCAGTCGAACGGTCGATCTTCCGCCAGCTTGTTCGGCACCGTGGGCGACCGGCGCGCGTCGATGGGAGAGCCCATGAAGGTCATCGAGGCGGGCAAGGCGGGGTCTTCTTCTTCGGCCATCATCGAAATGGCGGCCAGCACCGGCGGGCCGGGCTGGCAGACGGCGAGCACATGCACGCCGGCGCCCATATGGGTCAGCACCTTGCGGATATGATCAATGTAGTCGTCGAGATCGAACCGGCCGAGCCAGATCGGCGCCATGCGCGCATCGCTCCAGTCGGTGATGTACACGTCATGGGTTTCCAGGAACCCTTCGACCGTCCCGCGCAGCAGGGTGGCATAGTGGCCCGACAGCGGCGCGACGATCAACATGCGCGGCAACGGCTCCGCTCCGGCCCGGCGCGTCGTGGCCAGGGCGTTCGGATCCTTGCGGAAATGTACGAGGTTGCACCAGGGCGAACGCCAATCGATGGTGGGGGTGACCGAAATGGTGACGCCGTTGATGCGGACCGAGTCAATGAGCCATTCAGGCTTGCCATAGTAGCGCGTGGCGCTTTCGAACACGTCGGCCATGGCCGCCAGCGACCGGCCATAGCTGGTCTGGCCCATCGGGTTCATCGGCGACGCCAGCACGGCGCGCCCGGCCTTGGCCATCAGGCGCACGGGCGCCATGGCCACCCGGTTCATCTCGACAAGTGAATAGAGCATCGTCTTCATCACCCTTCATGTTGCAGTGCAACGTAAGCACCGGAAACCGATCCGGCAATGGCACTCGCCATCCAGGCGCAAATTGCGAGGGTTAACCCAAGGTATTGACGAAGCACTAATTTTCGTGTGGCGGGCGAACAGACGGGTCAGACCTGACTGCTAATAACGGGGGCTGCCGGGCCAAGTCAGAAGGAATCCGCCATGTTCCTCAGCTGCAAACCGAATCCCCATGACGGCGGCCGGATGACCCGGGCGCTGGTCTTCGAGAAGACGCCGGGGACGCATTTTGCCATCGACGCGGAAACGCTGCACCGCCAGCCGGAACTGCTGAAACCCTTCGGCCGCTGGCTCGACGTGCGCCTGCGCGTGCTGGACACGCTGGCCTACCTGGTCTGCCTGCTGGGCGTGCTGGCGGTCCGGCCCGTCGGCTGGTGGACAGCCGGCGCGGGCCTGCTGATCTGTGTGCTGACGCTGGCGGCAAACCGCAAGACCGCCGGACGCCTCGCCCGGACCGCCACCGAGCGTTCGACGGAGAACTTCCGCCAGCTCCATGAAATGGGCTGCCTGTGGCTGGTGAAGGATTAGAATCCGAACAGGCCGAGGATCGCTGCGATCAGCGACGCACCCGTGAAAGTCAGCGACAGGGCCACCGAGGTGCCGCGCTGTTCCTTGCGGCGGGTGCGAACGCCCGGCGCATTCTTACCCTCCTTCGGGGCCAGCATCATCCGCGTCGCATAGAACCCGAACGCCGCCACCAGCGAAATGATGCCGGCAATCAAGCTCGATGCGAACAGGAACAGGCCGCCCGCCACCGCCATCAGGAAGCCGAGCTGCGGGCTGGTCCGGTGGATCAGCTCGCGCACATGGCCATCGGCGCGGGCGCCGGTCAGCTTGTCGAAGCTGCAATTGGGCGACACGATCGAGGCAACCCAGGACGCACCGATGGCCAGCGCGCAGGTCATCAGTGCAAGATTGTTCAGGAAGGTCTGGAGATTTCCGAGCATCGCGGATGACTATCGGCGGATTCGGCGCCCGGCGGGAAGGGTTTTCGGTCAGCGCCGGCCGGGAAGCCTCCAGAATCCTGTAGTCGCCGCCTGCGCGAGACCATTGGCGGCCGCAATTTGCCTATGTCATCTGACAGGCTGGAGGGGCGGGCGCGACCATGGGTTACCGATTCAAGGCTGGCGAAAAATCGATGACCGAGGGCCTCCGCCGCGTCGCGGCTGATGAATTTGCCCTGATCCGGCAACGCCTCGCCGACAAGTCCCTGCCCCTTCCCCGCAAGGTGCACGAGGGCCGCAAGGCCACCAAGCGGCTGCGCGCCCTGATCCGGCTGGTCGCGCCCGTCCTGCCGGACGCCCATGACGACATCGCGGCCCTGCGCGCGGCGGCTGGCCAGCTGTCAGCCTTGCGCGATACCGGCGCGCTGGCCGAAACGCTGGGCCGGCTCGCCCTGCCGGACACGGCAGCAGCCAGTCTGACGGAAGCCCTGGCCACGAAACCGGCCGGCGGGGTGATGGCGCAGCGCCGCCTGATCACCGCGTTCGGCGCCGAGATGGAAGCGGCCGCCCTGCGCGCCGAAGGCTGGACGCTGGACCGCGAAGGCTGGGACGCGCTTGCACCCGGCCTCGAACGCACCCAGCGGCGCTTCCGCAAGGCGCTGGACGGCGCACGGCGCGCCGAGGATCAGGACCCGGTCCATGTGTTCCGGAAGCGGGCGAAGGATCACTGGTACCATACATTGTTGCTGCGCCGCGTGTTTCCCGAGGTGATGAGCGGATACGCGGCAGCGGGCGAGCAGCTGTGCGACGATCTCGGCGATTGGCGCGATCTCGGGCTGCTGGAAGCGGCCGTACACGGATTGCCCGCACACGCATTGTCCAAGGCCGATGCCGGGACGGCGCTGGACGCGATCACGAAGGCGCGCCGCCGGGCGTTGCGCCGCGCCTTCCGCATCGCCGGCCGTCTCGCCAGCGAGACGCCGGACGCCTACGCCCAGCGCCTGAAGGACTGGTGGAAGGCCGCGCGTTGAGACCCGGCAAAACCGGGCCGGGCAGCGGGTTAAAAGTGTGAAGCGCCCCCCCAGCTCGACGGCCGGGGCCTCTGGAAAATCGCCCTATCGAAACGACGCGCCGGTGTTGGCGGCGTAATGCTCAACCGACGCTGAGCGCCAGCAGACGGCTGATCAGGGCGCGCGGCAGGCCGCTGTCGGCGTGGTAATCGTTGATCGCGGCCTGCAGGCGCGCGAGGTCGCCCTTGCTGGTGGCCGCCGGCTTGGTGAGCACGCCTTCGCGCACGAGGGCCGCGCAGACATGGCCGGACGCGATCCAGGCGTCCCATCCGGCAAAACGCAGGAAGTATTGCGCGGTCGCCCCGCCGAGGCGGGCGCCGCGCCGGTTCAGCACGTCCATCAGGCCAACCTGGTCGCCGGTCGGCCAGTTCGCCAGGAACTTGCCGAAACCGCCTTCCTTGGCTTCGACCTCGGCCACAAAGCGCGCGTTTTCGAGACTGGCCTTGATCTTCTGCCCGTTGCGCACGATCCGTTCGTCCGAGACGAGCCGATCCAGCATCTCGTCACCGAAGAAGGCGAGCTTGCCCGGATCGAAGCCTTCGAAGGCTGCCTCGAACCCGTCCCACTTTGCCTCGATGACCTTCCAGTTGAACCCGGCATTGAACACGCACCGGGTCATCACCGACAGCAGCCGGTCGGCCGGCACGGCGGCAAGATCGCGCACGCTGTGGGTGTTCGCCGATTGTGCGAGCACGGATTTTTCGCCGCCATGGTGGCCGGCTGCCAGCTTCAGGACGGAAGCAAACCTGCGCGCCACCCCCGCCCCTCCTATTTGAGCGCGGTCTCGAAGACTTTGGCATAGTCATCGGCGCTCATCGTGCGCGGATTGCCGAAGTGCGCCAGATCCTTCAGGGCATAGTCCACGATGCCGGGGCCGTCGGCGGCGTCAAGGCCCATCGCCGACAGATTCTTCGGAATGCCGATGGCGTCGTTGAGATCCTGGATCGCATCGGCCAGATCAGCGCCCGCCTTGAGTCCCATGACCTGCCGCAGGCGGACATATTTTGCATCCGCCGCCCCGTCATGGAAGCGCAGGATGTGCGGCAGGAACACGGCGTTGAGCGTGCCGTGATGCAGTTTCTTCTGTTCGAGACGCCCGGCTGCATGGCTGAGCGCGTGAACGCCGCCGAGACCCTTGACGAAGGCCAGCGCGCCTTCATAGCTCGCCATCATCATGTGCCAGCGCGCTTCGGCGTCCGAGCCGTCCTTCACGGCGCGCTTCAGCATGCCCTGGCCGAACGCGCGGTAGGCGCCGTCATAGCCGATACCCTCCGCAGGCGGATTGATCGCCGGCGTCAGCACCGCTTCGATGCAATGGGTCAGCGCGTCCATGCCGGTCGCGGCGGTGAGGCCGGCCGGAAGGCCAAGCGTGAGGTCCGGGTCGCACAGGGCAACGACGGGAATCAGGTTTGGCGAGGCAAAGGTTTCCTTGCGGCCGTTCTCCATGATGATGACCATGCCGACGGAGACTTCCGAGCCGGTGCCCGCCGTGGTCGGGATGGCGATCAGCGGCGGGATCTTGCCGATTTTCTTGCCGCCGCCGATGATCGCCGCATAGGTCTCCAGAGGCTCCGCGTGGCTGGCCATCAGGCCGATCGCCTTGGCATGATCCATCGAGGAGCCGCCGCCGACAGCGATGATGCCGTCTGCGCCGGACGCCTTGTAGAGCGCCGTTGCCTGGCGCGTCTGGGTTTCGGTCGGGTTGGAGGTGGTCTCGGCAAACACGCCGGCCGGCGCCACACCCAGCGCATCCTCGACCCGGGCCAGAATGCCGGATGCCTTGATGCCTGCATCGGTCACGATGAACGGCCGCGTGATGGCGCGCGCCTTGGCCAGCGAGGCGAGCTGCTTGAGCGCGCCGGCATCAAACACGCATTGGGTGAGGAAGGTCATGACGGGCATTCGGGCACACTCCAGCCGGAAACAGGGAAGCACCATGTTCCCAACTGGAGCCGCGAAGTTCAAGCCTTTCCTTGGCGGCAGGTGCTGCTGCCTCTGACCGCCTTCAGAGCCAAGCCCGCCTGCGCATTCCAGCGGGCAGACGTCTGCGCAGTTCGGGCAACCTGACCCTCACGGCGCATTGTCTCAATACGGACGAATACCTAATCGCGCGCAAGTGCCGCGCGGCTCGCAGCCGCGCGTCAAGCTGCCCAGTTTTAGAAACAAATACAGAGGGTTATCGAGGGCCATCAACATCCAAAAGGATAGGACCACAGCGATGAAAAAGCTCTTTGTTGCCGCCCTCATGGCAGGCGCTTCCCTGACCGGAATTGCCGGCACAGCTTCTGCCGAAGATAATCCGTGGATGATCCGCGGTCGCGTGATCGGCTTGTTGCCGAGCGAGTCGGCTGACCTCTCGGTCGCCGGCGCCGCAATGGGTGGCAGTGTCAAAATCAGCGACGAATACGTCCCCGAACTCGACATCTCCTACTTCTTCACCAAGAACATCGCGGCCGAACTCATCCTGGCGACCGCCCAGCATGACGTGACCGCCACGGACGTGGCCGCCGTCGCGGGCGCGGACGTCAAGATCGGCGATGTCTGGGTCCTGCCCCCGACGCTGACCCTGCAATACCACTTCGACAATGGCGGCAAGTTCAAGCCGTATGTCGGCGCCGGTATCAACGCCACGCTGTTCTACAGCGAAGATGCAGGCGCCGTGGCCGACAATATCGACTACGACTCCAGCATCGGTCCGGCGCTGCAGGTCGGCTTCGACTATGACCTTGACGGCACGCCGGGTGGCTGGGCCTTCAACGCCGACGTCAAGAAGATTTGGATCAACTCCGACGTCACGGTCGATTTCACCACTGCCCTCGGCGCCACGGTGAAGGCGGATGCGGACATCAACCCGCTCGTGGTCGGACTTGGTTTCGGCTACAAGTTCTGAGCTCCTCCTCTCAGGCTGACGAAACCTGAACGCCGCGTCCCGCTACGGGACGCGGCGTTTGCGTTTTCTGCGCCGGCCCTCTTGCGCCTCCGGCCTGCCCCGCTACTCCTCAGGCCATGACCATTCTCACTGTCAAAGACCTCGCGGTCGATTTCACCACGCCTGACGGCACTGTGAACGCGGTGCGCGGCACCAACTTCACCGTCTCTGCGGGCGAATGCCTCGGCATCGTCGGCGAAAGCGGCTCCGGCAAGAGCCAGTCCGCCCTCGCCGCCATGGGGCTTCTGGCGGCCAACGGTCGCGCGTCAGGCGAAATCCTGTTCAACGGCACCGACATGCTGACCGCCTCGACATCCGAACTGCGCCGGATCCGCGGCGCCGAAATGTCGATGATCTTCCAGGATCCGCTGACCAGCCTGACCCCGCACATGACGGTCGGCGCCCAGATGCGCGAAATCCTGGCGCTGCACCAGGGCCTGAAGGGCGAGGCCGCCAACCAGCGCTGCGTCGAATGGCTGGAGCATGTGCGCATTCCCGAAGCCGCCCGCCGCCTCGACCAGTTCCCGCATGAACTCTCCGGCGGCATGCGCCAGCGCGTGATGATCGCCATCGCCATGCTGTGCGGCCCGAAACTGCTGATCGCCGACGAGCCGACGACCGCGCTCGACGTCACCGTGCAGGCGCAGGTGCTGGAGCTGATGGACGAGCTGAAGCGCGAGACCGGCACCGGCATCGTGCTGATCACCCACAACATGGGCGTCGTTGCGCGCATGTGCGACCGGGTGATCGTGATGCGTTACGGCGAGATCGTCGAACAGGGCCCGGCCGACGACATCTTCTACGCCCCGCAGCACGACTATACGAAGATGCTGCTGGCCGCCGTGCCGCGGATCGACCTGCCCGATCCGCCGGGCCGTCCGGCCCTCTCGCCCGCCCCCGCCGCCAGTATCGAACCTGTGTTGCAGGTGGACGACATGAAGGTCCACTTCCCCATCCAGGTCAAAGGCGGCCTGTTCGGGCGCACCAAGCCGCTGAAGGCGGTCAACGGTGTCAGCTTTGACCTGAAACCCGGGGAAACGCTGGGCGTGGTGGGCGAATCCGGCTGCGGCAAGTCCACCCTCGCGCGCGGCGTGCTGAAACTGATCCCGCCGACCGCCGGCACGGTTGCCTGGCTCGGCAAGGACATCACCCAGGCGGGCGCGCGCGAAATGAACGCGCTGCGCGATGACCTGCAGATCGTTTTCCAGGACCCGCTCGCCAGCCTTGACCCGCGCATGACCATCGGCGCCTCGGTGGCCGAGCCCCTGCAGGTGCACGAGCCGAACCTCTCCAGGAGCGAGCGCGAAGCCAGGGTGCGCGAGATCCTGCCGCTCGTCGGCCTCGATCCGAACCTGATCAACCGCTACCCGCACGAGCTCTCCGGCGGCCAGAACCAGCGCGTCGGCATCGCCCGCGCGATGATCCTGAGGCCGAAGCTGGTAATCTGCGACGAGGCGGTCTCCGCGCTCGATGTGTCGGTGCAGGCGCAAGTGGTGGACCTGCTGATCAAGCTGCAGAAGGATTTCGGCCTGGCGATGATCTTTATCAGCCATGACCTCGCGGTCGTCCGCCAGATCAGCCACCGCGTGATGGTGCTGTATCTCGGCCGGGTCGTCGAACTCGCCGGGCGCGACACGATCTACACGGGCGCGCGCCATCCCTATACCAAGGCCCTGATCGCCGCCGTGCCGAACGCCGACCCGCGCGGCGAACGCGCCCGCGAAAAGCTGAAACTCACCGGCGACCTGCCCAGCCCGCTCGACAGCCGCGCCGCCCTGCGCTTCCTCAAGTCAAAGGTCGTGGACGATCCGGAGGCGGAGCAATACGAGGCCAAGCTCGTCCCCATCGGCCCCGGCCACTGGGTCGCGGAGCATGACGCCGGACTGGGCGTCGAAGGCCTGATGGCGGTTTAGGCGAGCCGGATTGGTGCAGATAGGGATTGGAGGGATGTCCGGGATCTGGCCCTTTGCGGTCGGTGATTTCGATCGGTGCGAGCGACTTAAAGCGCGCTGAAATGGTCGCTCCATCCAATCGTCATGCTGCGAGCTGTCGAGCCCGGACAGAACTGTTTGGTGCCTTGCACAGTAGTCACGACCACTTGTATGCACGACCTGAATGATAGCCGGTTGCGGGTGGACAAGATTGTCATGCAAAGATTTTTGAGGTTTGGTGTCGCCGCTGCCTGGCTGGTTGGCTGTGCTGCAGGGGTGGACCGCGCCGAGCCGGTTGCAATACCTTTTGCTCCGGGGGCATGCGAAGTTGGTGTTTATCAATCGGCAGACTCTTTCGTGACCATAACACGCCGCGGCGAGGGCGTGCGCTACACTTTCAATGATGGCCGAACGGGCAATATTGGCGACGGTGCCCAGGTCGAGTGCGGTGAGGGGGTCGTTCAGGTCGACAAATCTCACATTTGGCAAAAACGAGCGATGCGCGTCACCAATACCGAGTTTGAGTCTCTTGGCGTTAGACTCGCAGGACAATTGATCGAACCAGCAGAGGCCGGGCCCAATACACCGCTTGTTGTATTGGCCCATGGGTCCGAAGAGCTCGGATGGATCGAAGCCGTAAGTTACCCTTATCAGTTTGCGGGACGAGGCGTGTCCGTCTTCGTTTATGATAAGCGGGGCACGGGACGCTCAGAAGGGTCTTATTCTCAGAACTTCCCACAGCTTGCAGACGATTTAGTGGCCGCCTCGTTTGAGGCTAAGCGCCTTGCGGCAGATCGGTTTGGAAGCTTTGGCTTGTTTGGGTTCAGCCAAGGCGGCTGGATCGTGCCGCTTGCCGCTGAAAGGGCAGGCGCGGATTATATCGGCATTGGTTACGGGCTGGTTGTTGATATTCTTGAAGAAGACGCCTCGCAGGTCGAGTTGGAGCTACGAGAGGCTGGCTATGGCGACGATGTGATCGCAAAGGCCAAAGAGATGACGGACGTGACCGCTCGGCTCGCGATTTCTGGTTATTCAGATGGCCTGGAAGACTTGAGCGCCCTTCAAACAAAGTATGGCGACGAGGACTGGTTTTCTTTGGTTCGTGGCGGATTCAGCGGCGTCATACTGGGCATGTCTGCCGACGATTTAAGACAGAATGGCATTCCGATGTTCGACAGACTGAACATTGATTGGTCGATCAAACCGATGGACGTCCTGCGCGATGTGAATGTGCCTCAGCTGTGGGTCCTAGCACAAAATGACCGGGAAGCCCCTGTTTCGAAGACGCTCGAGCAGCTGCTGGCGCTAAGAGGCGAGGGCAAGGACCTGAAGATCTTCATGTTCCCGGACACCGATCACGGCATGTGGGAATATCAGCAAGGATCTGATGGAAGCCGTATTCTTACGCGTGTTACAGATCGCTACTACGACCTACTGGCGGATTGGGCGGGCGCGTCGCTCCAACCTCCGTATGCGATGAGTGAAGTCAAATAGTCTAAACGGCATGGCGATGAGCGGCTTAAAACGCGCCAAGTAGGACACTGACCAAATTCAGATCAACGACCGCCATCGGCGAATTCCGGCCCTCCGCACGCAACACTCTCGTTTGTTCCGGTCGGCCCGCCCCCTCCCCGGACGAGGCGCCCTCACTTCAGCCGGTTGGCGTCCCGGCCCGGCGCAAGGCCGGGCCAGGATCGTTTGTCAGGCCGGAGGGTCAGCGCGACAGGCTGAGGCGCACGAACACGCCGCGTCCGGCGCCCGGGATCCGCTCGCCCACCGGAACATCGCCGAACCCGTTGCGGTTATAGCCGGCGAGATGGTCCTGGTAGACATGGTCGAGCAGGTTCTCGACCCCCGCCGCCAGACGCACGCCCTCGCGGATCTCCCAGTCGCCATAGGCGCTGAGCACGACATAGCCATCCGTGGCGCTCTCGCTGTTGGTGCGCGACACCTCGTCCTGCTCCGCGACGGCGCGGGCTTCCAGCGTCGCTGACCAGTCCTGCGTGTCCCAGGTCAGGCCGAGTGTCAGGTTGGGGGCCGCGATCCGGTAGAGATTGTCATCGATGTCCCGGCGCTCGCCGCGCACATAGTTGAGCACGCCGTCCATCCGCAGCGGCCCGCCGAAATCGTATCCGGCATCGAGGTCGAAGCCGTAAAGGCGCGCATCGATATTGTCCCAGCGCAGCGGCGTCGCGTCCCCGCTCGAGGCGGCGACCATCTCCACGAGTGTATCGGCGACCCCGACCGTGGCATCGAACGGCACGCCCTGGATGTAATTGTCCACCTGCCGCACATACACCGTCGGCCGCAGATAGGCGCGGGAGCTGGCATAGTCGAACCCCGCTTCGGCGATCCAGGCTGTCTCCGGCTCGAGGCCGAGATCACCGGTATAGATATTCCCGTCGGCCAGCCCGCCGCTCGCGTTGAGCGGCAGCCAGGCATACCGCTGGACATAGCCGGGCATCTGCTGCTTGCGCGCCAGCGTGACCCGCCAGGAAAAGCCGTCTTCCGCAGGGGTCCAGAACCGGGCGACCGTGTCGATGGTCGTCTCCTCGCCGGACCGGTCGGCGCTGTTGAAAGCCGCCGCCAGATTGCGCGGGCCCATGGGCAGCGCGGGGCCGACCACCGCTTCACCGGCATCATAGCTGTTCTGATCGACCCGCAGGCCGAGCTGGGACTCGAACATGCCGACCCGGCCGCTCCATTCGGCAAAGCCGCCGATGCGGTCGATTTCCACTTGCGGGAACGGCGAGACGAAGAAGCCGGCATTGTTCGGATTGGTGATGTTGACACTGTGTTCGATGCGTTCTCCATCAACGCCCAGTTCAAGCTCCCCGCCCAAGGCCGCAAAGCTGATCGAGAGGTCCCCGCCCCGGGTCGTTGCCTCGGCATAGGAGGCGCGCTGCAGCGCCGGCAGCGGCGCCGGACGCAGAGCGTAGTTGTCCATCAGGTGGGCCACATCGACTGAGTGGACATGCGCTTCGACCCGCACACCGCCCACCTCGTTGGAATAGCCGATGCGCGCAAAGTCGGTGTCGAAGTACAGGATATCCATCGGAAAGGGCGGATTGCCGGACGGCTCGGTATTCTGGCGGCGCAGGTCGAGCGTAAACTCGCCCAGGCCGGTCCTGACGCCCGCCGACAGCCCGTAGACGCCGCGCTCGAAGGCCGATCCGCCAATCACGCCGTCCCCGAATTCGGTCTCATCCCCCTCTTCCCAGGCGCCCAGCAGGTTGACCCGCCAGGCATCCGTCGCGGCGCCGGTCACACCGCCGGCCGCGACGCTGTCATTGACGCTCCGTCCGCCCAGGCTGAGGTCATAACCGAACGCGATGTCACTGCTCGCGGCATAGTCGATCCGCTTGAACACCGCATCGGCGCCGCCGGCGAGGCCGGGACCGGCCGAGACCGGGCTGACCCCGCGATCGATCACGATGGCGGCCACCAGCGGCGCGGGGGCATAGTGGAAGACGGGGTCCATCAGGTTCGGACCGCCTGACGCGAAACGCTGCCCATCGACGCGCAGGTTCAGGCGCTCCCCGAACAGGCCGCGATACTGCATCTGGCCGGACAGTTCGCCGTTGCCGATCCGCGCGCCGCCGGGCGTGCGGGCGGTCAGGTAGGTGATGTCACCGCCCTGAAGCGGTGCGGCGTCGGGCGTGACACTGAGTTCGGTGGAGGTCTCGATCCGCGACCCGGTCACGATGATCACGTCCTGGATTGCAGGATCGGTTTGTTGCGCGAGGGCGGGGGCGGCAAATGCGGAAAGGCTGGCTCCGGCGAGGAGCAAAAGGGAAAATCTGGAGGACATGGGTTATCTCACAAACTGAAAGCAGAGCGCACGCGGGTGCGCCAGAAAGCGGTTCCTGAACGGAACCGGCCGGTTGTCTTGCTGATCAGCGGTGAGCGGGCGGCCCGCGCGAGCCGAGGGGAGGTCCCTGCGCCTTGTGGACGAAAGCCGGCACGTAGCGAACGAAGCCGGTTTCCGAGATGAACCGGACCGGGGCGGCGACCAGAACGGGGTCCGGCAGCACAGCGGCCTGCACCAGTGTGCAAAGCGGACAATGTCCGTCCGGGATCAGGTGATCGGGCGCCTCGTCATCCAGAACGCCCGCAAGCCGTTCGGCCATCGCGCGCGCTTGCGCCGACATCTGGTCATCCGGCGCACAGAGATAGCGCGAAAGATCGATGTCCTGCGACTGGGCCACCGCAAGGGTTCCCGGCAGGAGGACCTGCAGGACAACAGCCAGAATCGCCAGAAAGCGAGCGGCAGCCTGAACCGGGGCGTGCTTCATGGATTTGAATTAGCCGAGCCCCCCCGCGCGTGCATCTCGCGCATTGTCGCAGGCGGCGGCTGCGGCGGGCCGGGGCCAGCGCGACCTGATCTGCCGGACGCGGCGGGTTCGCCGCCCGCCCCGCCTTGTCTTCGCCCCCCTCCCCGCATAGGGTGCGCCCGCTTCAGCCGGACCCTTTGCCATGCCCGATACCTTGCCCCCGAACGCCCTCGTCACGCTTGCCGATGTGCAGGCCGCCGCCAAGGTGCTGGAGGGCAATATCGAACGCACGGAAATGGCCCATTCGCGCACCCTGTCGGCCATCACCGGCGCCGACGTCTGGATCAAGTTCGAGAACCGCCAGTACACGGCGGCCTTCAAGGAGCGCGGCGCGCTCAACAAGCTGTCGAAGCTGACCGAAGACGAAAAGCGCCGCGGCGTGATCGCGGCCTCGGCCGGCAACCATGCGCAGGGCGTCGCCTACCATGCGCGCCGGCTCGGCATCCCCGCCACCATCGTGATGGCCGAGACCACCCCCTTCAACAAGGTCGAGCATACCCGCGACCACGGCGCCCGCGTCATCCTCGAAGGCATGATCTTCGACGAGGCGAAGGACTACGCCCTGAAGCTCGGCGAGAAGGAAGGCCTCGTCTTCATCCACCCCTTCGATGATCTCGACATCATTGCGGGTCAGGGCACCATCGCCCTCGAAATGCTGGCCGACCAGCCGGACCTCGACACGCTCGTCGTGCCGATCGGCGGCGGCGGGCTGATCTCCGGCATCGCGGTCGCCGCCAAGGCGCTGAAGCCGGACATCAAGATCATCGGCGTCGAGGCCGCCATGTACCCGTGCATGCACGCTGCCCTGCGCGGCAAGACGCCCAAGATGGGCGGCGCGACCATCGCCGAAGGCATCGCGGTGAAGGAAGTCGGCAAGCTGACCCGGCAGATCGCCGAACAGCTGGTCGATGACATTGTGCTGGTCGAGGAAGAACACCTCGAGCGGGCGATCACCCTGTTTGCCGAAGTCGAAAAGACCATCGCCGAAGGCGCCGGCGCGGCCGGCCTTGCGGCCCTGCTCGCGCACCCCTCGCGTTTTTATGGCCGGAAAGTCGGCATCGTGCTCTGCGGCGGCAATATCGACACCCGCCTCCTCGCCTCGGTGCTGACGCGCGCCCTCGTGCGCGAAAACCGCCTCGCCCGCATCCGCATCATCGGCGATGACCGGCCGGGCCTGCTCGCCCTTGTCTCCAAGATCATCGGCGACAACGGCGCCAACATCATGGAAGTCGCGCATAACCGGATCGCGCTGGACGTGCCTGCCAAGGGCGCCGAGTTCGACATCCTGATGGAAACCCGCGACAGTCAGCACACGCAGGAAGTCATCGACGCGCTCGCGCAGGCGGGCTATCCGCCGCGCGCGATCTGACCGCCAGACCCAATCTCCAAACCGACAGGCCCGCCCCAATGAACGATACGCAGAAAGACGCCTCAGCCCCTGCCGAGCCGGCCGAGGGCGCATCGCCCATCTGGCTGATCCTGTTTCTGGTGCTCGGCCTGTTCGTCGCCACCTACTTCGTCCGCTCGAACTCCGCCCCGGCCGGCACGACAGCCTCCACTTCCACCTCCATTACGGATGACATCATGCCCGCTGCCTTCAAGAAACACCTGCCCTGGAACCCGGACGCCAAGGGCGTCGTCACAGGCAGCATGGGCCTCCAGTATATCGTGCTGAAGGAAGGCCCCAAGGATGGCCGCAAGCCGGTCGCCACCGACCGGGTCAGCGTCAACTATGAAGGCCGCCTCGCCACCGGCGAGAAGTTCGACTCCTCGTTCGACCGGGGCTCGCCCGCCCAGTTCCGTCTCAACCAGGTCATCCCCGGCTGGACGATGGGTCTGCAGGAAATGTCCGAAGGCGACGAATACCTGTTCTACATTCCGAGCGCGCTTGCCTATGGCAACCAGCCGCGCGGCGATGTGATCAAGGCCGGCGACGACCTCGTCTTCCTCGTGCACCTGCTGGAGATCGAAGTGCCGAAAACGGCCGATACCGCCGCCTGGAACAAGTACTACCCGTGGAACCCGGCGCTGCCGGAAGTCAAGAAAACCGACACCGGCCTGCAATATGTCGTGCTCGCCAGCGGCGATCCGGCCGGCACGCCGCCGGTCAACGGCCAGTTCGTGCTGGTGCACTATGACGGCCGCCTCGCCGAAACCGGCGCGCCGTTCGACTCCTCCTACGAGCGCGGCGATCCGGAAGCCTTCCCGTCGAACGGCCTGATTGCCGGCTGGGTCGAAGCCCTTGCCCTGATGAAGCCAGGTGACCGCTGGATGCTCTACATCCCCGCCGACCTCGCCTATGGCGCCGAAGGCACACCGGGCGGCCCGATCCCGCCGAACGCCCCGCTCCAGTTCGAAGTCGAACTGCTCAGCGTGATGCAGTAACCCGCGCCATGGCGCTGACGCCCGACACGCTGGCCAGCATCGCGCTGGCCGCCGGCCAGGAGATCATGCGGATCTACCGCACGGATTTCGCGGTCGATACCAAACTCGACAAGTCCCTGCTGACCGAGGCTGACGGGCTGGCTGAGGCGCTGATCCTGGCGCGGCTGGCCGAGGCTGACCCGGACCTCAAGGTGATTGCCGAGGAGTCGGTGGCCGGCGGTGTTATTCCCGAGCACGGCACACGGTTCGCGCTGGTAGACCCGCTCGACGGCACGAAGGAATTCGTTGCGAAGAACGGCGAGTTCACCGTCAACATCGCCATCATAGAGCATGGCCGTGCGGTGATGGGGGTTGTCTACGCCCCGGCGCTCCACCGCCTGTTCGTGGCCGAAAGCCCCTCTTCGGCCTGGCAGGCAAGGGCCGCGCCCGACGGCCCGGTGCCCGCCAAGCGCCGCCCGCTGCGCATCCGCCGCGCGCCGGCCGGCGGGCTGTCGGCGGTGGCGTCGAAATCGCACCGCTCGCCAGAAACCGATGCCTGGCTGGCCCGCTACCAGGTCAGCGAAATCGTCGCGGCCGGCTCGTCGCTGAAGTTCTGCCTCGTCGCTGCGGGCGAGGCGGATGTCTATCCGCGCCTCGGCCGGACGATGGAATGGGACACGGCGGCCGGACAGGCCGTCGTCGAGGCCGCCGGCGGGCGCGTGCTGACGCTCGACGGCGCCCCGCTCCTCTATGGCAAGCGCGAGCGCGGCTACGACAACCCCGATTTCGTGGTGTACGGTGACGTCTCCCCGGCCTGAGCGCCTGGCGGGCATTTCCTGTTCCGGCGAAATCTGGCAGCAAGGGCCTCAGCAGAGAGAGTGTGCATGGCCCGGCAGTATTTCGGAACAGACGGCATCAGGGGACGTATCAACAAGCCTCCGATGACGGCGGAGACGGCGTTGCGGCTGGCCATCGCCGCCGCCCGCACCTTTGCGCCGAACGGCGGACGCGACGTGGTGATCGGCCGCGACACCCGGCGCTCCGGCGAAATGATCGAAGCCGCACTGATCGCCGGGCTCGCCTCGATGGGTGTGAGACCCGTCCGGCTCGGTGTGGTCCCGACGCCTGCCGTCGCCCTGATCGCGCGCGAGACCGGCGCGGCGCTCGGCTTCATGGTGTCGGCCAGCCACAACAAGCACGAAGATAACGGCCTGAAACTGTTCAGCCCTGAGGGGGTGAAGTTCACGGACGATGTCGAGGAACAACTCGAAACCGCGATGGCGGCCGCCTTCGAGGGCGACTATGCCGCCCCTGCAGGCATCTGCGTGCCGGCAGACATGGCCGGCGCCGGACGGCGCTATATCAGCCGCTGCCTCGAGACGATCGGCAAGGGGCAGGATTTCGCCAAGCTGAAAGTGGTGCTCGACTGCGCCCATGGCGCCGGCTTTGAAGCGGCCCCCGAAGCCCTTCGCCGGCTCGGCGCGCAGCTCACCCTGATCGGCGTCCAGCCGGACGGCGTGAACATCAATGCCGGTTTGGGCTCGACCGCCACCGGCGCCCTGAAGGCCGCCGTTCTGGGCACCGGCGCCGACATCGGCATCGCCCTCGACGGTGACGCCGACCGCCTGATCGTGGTGGACGAGACGGGCGAAGAGGTGGACGGCGACCAGGTGATGGCGCTGATTGCCGGCGAGATGCACCGCACCGGGCGGCTGAAAGGCGGCGGCATGGTCGCCACCGTGATGTCCAACATGGGGCTCGATGAGTACCTGAAGGCGGACGGGCTCGTCCTTGCACGCACAAAGGTGGGCGACCGCTATGTCGGCGAGCACATGCGCCAGCACGGCTACAACCTCGGCGGCGAACAGTCCGGGCACATCATCCTGTCGGACGTCTCGACCACCGGCGACGGCCTGCTCGCCGGGCTGCAGGTCCTCGCCGTGCTCGCCGCGCGCGGGGGCAAGGCATCGGACATGCTGCGCGTGTTCACGCCCGCGCCGCAGAAGCTGACCAGTATCCGCTATACCGGCGCCAACCCGCTCGAGTCCGCGCGGGTCAAGGCAGCCTTTGCCGAAGCCGAGGCGCTGCTCGGCAGCCGCGGACGCATGGTGTTGCGCAAGTCGGGCACCGAGCCGCTGATCCGGGTCATGGCCGAAGCGCTTGATGAGGCGCTGATGCAGAAAGCGCTCACCCTGGTGGCCGACGCGGTCAAGGCCGAAGCCTGACCGCAGCAGGCTTTCCGGGGCGCCGCGAGCTGGCCCGGTGATTGCAACACCCCTTGCCTGCCATCACTTGGTCAGATTTGGCAGGCAATGGCCCGCGCATGACGTTCGACGATGCCTTCCGCAGCCTTCGTGACCGGCTCAACCTGCCGGAACTGAAGCCGCTTGACCTGAAGCTGCCGGTCGAACCCCTGCGCCAGCAGTTCCTGAAAATCGACTATTCCAGCGAGCCCGACGCGCCCGAACTCGCCGAAATCCGCCAGCTGATCATTCCCGGCGGGGCGGGCCCGATCAAGGCGCGCCTCTATGTGCCGCTCGGCGCGGGCGTCCCGCCGGGGCCCGGCATCCTGTTCTTCCACGGCGGCGGGTTCGTGCTCGGCGACCTTGACAGCCATGATATGCTCTGCCGCCGGCTGGCCGAAGGCTCCCGCTGCCGGGTGATCGCGGTGGACTACCGCCTGGCACCGGAAAACAAGTTCCCCAGCGCGCACGAAGACGCGCTCGCCGCCTGGGCCTGGGTGCAGGAAAAAGGCGGCGCGGCGGCCGGCATCGACCCGGCGCGGATGGCCGTGGCGGGCGACAGCGCCGGCGGCAACCTCGCGGCCTATCTCTGCCAGGAGATGGTCCGCGCGCGCGGCCCGAAGCCGGCTTTCCAGCTGCTGCTCTATCCCCTGCTGCAGTTCGCCGACATCCGCTCCAAGAAGATGTCGCCCCAGGAGAGCGGCTTCTTCATTTCGGCCAACCTGTTCGAATTCTTCCGCGGTCACTACCTGCCCGATCCCGCCCTGTGCATGGACCGGCGCATGTCGCCGCTGTTCTCTCCCATCGAAGACCTGAAGGGCCTGCCGCCCGCGCACATCCTCCTGTGCGGCTGGGATCCCCTGCGCGATGAAGGCATGGCCTACGGCGCCAAGCTGCGCAGCCTCGGCGTTGACGCGACCGAGCGCGAATACAGCTCGATGGTGCACGGTTTCCTGAACCTCACCCCCATCTCCTCCACGGCCCGGATCGCGGCGCGCGAAGCAGGTCTTGTCACCGGCCGGGCGCTCGGCGCGCTCTGAGCCGGGGCCTCCCGCCCCAAAAAAGAAAGCGGCCCCCGTTTCCGGGAGCCGCCTGTTTGTGTCCGCTGACAGACCGTATCAGCTGCCGGCGCCGAAGCGCTTGGTCACGCTGACCTTGATCGTGCGGCCGAACGGGTTGTGCGTGTACGGATCGTAGGCCGTGTCGAAATAGGCCCCCGGCGGATCCTGGTCGAAGACGTTGACCACCGAGAGACCGAAGTCGAAGTCCATCGGCGCTGCCCAGTTGTAGAACAGGTCAAGCGTCGTCTGGCTGTCGATCTGCGACGGCCCGCCGGTGAAGGCGCCCGTCAGGCTCGGCGTGCCGCGTTCGTCATCATAGGCATTGATGTAGCGAACCACGGCGCGCAGGTTGTGATCACCAAGGTCAAGGTTGCCGAACAGGTTGGCCTTGAGCTGGGGCAGCGAGCGGGTGAAGTTCGACCGGTTGAACTGGCCGGCATAGTCGCCGCCCCCGATCGCCACACCTTCCACGAAGTACGGATCGACCTGGTATTCGATGACATAGGTACCGTCGAGACCGATGGTCAGGTCACCTCCGGCAATCGCGCCGTCCCAGGTATTGTTGATCCGCAGGTCGATACCCGAGGTCTTGATATCGGGACCGTTCACCACGTTCGTCCGGATCCGGGCGATGGAGGAGGCTGTCGGTGCCAGCGGGTTGTTGAACGTGATCCGGTTCAGGATCGCGTCATCGTCCGTCGTCGCGGTCGCCAAAGCGGCCACGGCAGCGGCCACGATGTTCGACTGCTCTTCCACGATGATCGGATCAGAGAAGTCGAAGCTGTAATAATCCAGCGAGGCGTTGAAGTTGCCGGTCTGGAAGATCGCACCGAAGTTGTAGCTGAACGCCGATTCCGGGCTCAGATCCGGGTTGCCGAACTGGTCCACCGCCTTGAAGGCGCTGGTCGGCGCGACAAACTGCAACGTGGTGCCGACGCCGGACAGCTGGTTCAGGGTCGGGCCCTTGAACGAGGTCTGTGCCGAACCGCGCAGTGCAAGGTTATTCGTCACATCCCACTTTGCAGCCACCTTCGGGTCAAAGGTCGATCCGATGTCTCCGCCATAGTTCTCATACCGGGTCGCAACCTGGATATTGAGGTTGTCATACAGCGGAACCTGCAGTTCGCCGAAGAAGGCGTAGATCGACTGATCCGCATCCGACGCGGTCGTTCCCGCGAGGAACGAGAACGCCCCCGTGCCGCCCGGTCCGGGCGTGACGGCAAGGTTGGTCAGATCGCTCGGATCCACCTTGCGGCTTTCCTGGCGGAACTGCGCACCGGCAGCCCAGCCGATCTCGCCGCCTGCCGCCTGAATGCCGCTGGCGCCGGAGAACACGGCGTCAAAGACGAGCAGGTCGTTGGTGACTTCGACGTCAGAGCCGAAGTCGGTGATCCAGTCAGCAAGGGTGACGGTGTTTTCCAGGCCCGGCGTGAAGTCGGGGTTGGCCTGGCCGGTCACGGCACTGGCCGCGATCGCGTTCGAGAAGGGGTTATAGTATTCGCAGGTGCCGACGCCTGCGGCCAGGGAGCCGGCATAGCCGGAAACCCAGGGCTGCGTTCCGGTGGCCGGGTCGAAGCCCGTCACAGGATCCACACACACACCAAATCCGCGAAGAGCCGCTGTCAGGCCAACGATGTAGGTATCATTGGTCTGCGACGTGGCCTTGGCGTTCGAATAGCCGAGGTTCAGGTCATAATTGACGCCATTGTCCCAATCGCCCTTCAGGCCTGCGGCCAGACGATAGGTTTCATGCTCGCGCGAACCTTCCTGCGAGAACCCGGTGCCCGGGAACCCGCCCCAGCCGAACGACCGGCCGATATACAGCGCGCCGACACCGGCGCCGAGAACGGCATCTGCCGGATAGTCGGAGATATACTGCTGCAGGCCGGGGTGGTTGGCCGGCACGAACTGGTTCGTCAGAACCTGCGGCGGATAGGACGGCGACGTGTTCCAGGACGGAACTTCCGACTTGCCCCACAGCGCTTCGATGTGAAGATCGCCGATGCTCAGGGTACGGTTGTATTCCGAGAAGATCTGGTAGCGCTTGGTCTCTTCCTGCAGGTTGTCGAACTGCGTGAACTGGAAGTAGCACTGCCCGTTGGCCGGGTTTGTGACACCGCCGGTATTCGCGCAGCCGCGGTCAATCGCAGCGCCCGCAACCGTGCCGGTGCCGCTGAGCGCGACATAGCGGCCAGGGTTCGACAGCGACGAGAAGCCGGCCACCGGGTTTTCGGTGATGTCCGGAATCGCCCAGTCCTTTTCGCTGAACAGCACTTCGGACTGGTACTGGTACCCGGCCGACGTGACCCAGCTCCAGTCTCCGCCCTGGATGCCATACGCGGCGGAAACATCATAATCGCCGTCGCCGTTGCCGTCCCAGGTGGAATAGGATCCGCCGACTTCGAGGCCTTGCAGGTCGTCGCGGGTAATGAAGTTCACGACGCCGGCAATGGCGTCCGAACCGTAGAGCGCGGCCGCGCCGTCCTTCAGGACCTCGATCCGGCCAATCGCCGCCTTCGGGATCATGTTGGTGTCGACAAACAGCTGTGCCTGCTCGCCCACGGCGAACGGCGAGTAGGTCTGGCGATGCCCGTTGATCAGCACCAGCGTACGGGCCGGCCCGAGGCCGCGCAGGTTGACGTTGGACGTGCCTTCAAGGCCGTTTGACGCAAACTGGTTGGTCTGGCCATCCACACCCGAAGACGGGCCGAGATTGCGGATCATCTCGGTCAGGCTCGGGTTGCCCTCGAGCTTCAGATCTTCGGCGCTGAGAACATCCACCGGCAGAGCGGCGTCTTCCGGTGTTCCCTGGATGAACGACCCCGTGACCGTAACCGTTCCGAGCTTGCGCTCGCTGTCATCTGCCTCCTGGGCGTGCGCGACAAACGAGCCGCTCAGCGCAATGGCGGATGCACAAAATAGCATTCCCTTGAAAGTTTTCATCTGTTTCCTCCCGAAACTGTTAAGGCCTTCCGCAAGCTTTTGCCGCTTGTCTTGTAATGGTCCGGATTACATCCTGATGTGTCTGCCACCGGTCGCAAGAGGGCTTGTGTGCTGCGGTGCCGCATACAAAAACAGAACCCGTACTTATTGAAGCGTGCCAGAGCGCGGCGAAGTTCAGCCAGAATATCCTGCAAACACAATAAAATACAAAAACGGAACTGAGATGCCACCCTTCCTGAAGCTCGCCGGAAAATTTGCCGATCCGGTCACATCTGCAAATTTTCCACACCCAGTGTTGCGCTGGCGCAACCCGCGATGGGCCGATGCGGTGGGATTGGGCAATCTGACGGACGCGGCGTGGCTGGAGCATTTTGCCCGCTTCACGCCCCTGCCCGGCAATCTCCCCCAGCCGCTCGCCATGCGCTATCACGGGCACCAGTTCGGCACCTACAATCCCGATCTCGGCGACGGGCGCGGCTTTCTGTTCGCCCAGGTGCGCGATCCCGCCGGACGGCTGCTCGATCTCGGCACCAAGGGTTCGGGCCAGACGCCCTGGTCACGCGGCGGCGACGGTCGCCTGACGCTCAAGGGCGGTGTGCGCGAAATCCTTGCCGCGACATACCTCGAAGCCCTCGGCGTCAACACGTCCAAGGCGTTCAGCCTCGTCGAGACCGGCGAATCGCTGCAGCGCAATGACGAGCCCTCGCCGGCGCGCGGCTCCGTTCTGGTGCGCCTGTCCCACAGTCATGTGCGTTTCGGAACCTTCCAGCGCTGCGCCTTCCTGGATGACCGTGAGGCGATGGCCGAGCTGGTCGATTACTGCATCGCCGGGTTCCATCCGGGGGCCGATGACCCGGACATGGCCCGCAAGGCCTGCGCCCTGCTGGAACAGGTCGCCCTCGCCACCGGCCGCATGATCGGCCAGTGGATGGCCGCCGGTTTCGTGCACGGCGTGATGAACACCGACAATTTCAACATCACCGGCGAGACGTTCGACTTCGGCCCCTGGCGCTTCCTGCCCCGGTCGGACCCGAACTTCACCGCCGCCTATTTCGACCAGAACGGCCTCTACCGGTTCGGCCGCCAGCCCCTTCAGGGCGGCTGGGCGCTGCAGCAGCTGGCCTCGGCCCTCGTCCTGCTGGCGGACGCCGGCGACCTTGCCCGCGCGCTGGCGCCCTATGAAGCTGCCTACCGCGACAGCTTCACAGGCCATACCCATGCGCTGCTGGGCCTCGCCCCCACGGGCGACCGCGCGGCAGATACCGCTTTCCTGCAGGCCTTCTATGGCTGGATGACCGACAGCGGCGCCGGCTGGGCGCAGACCTTCTTCGACTGGTTCGCCGGTGCGGCCAGCGCGCAGCGCGCCGCCGCCTCGCCGCAGGCCGCCCTCTACGCGCACCCCGCTTTCGAGCCCGTCCGCGCCGCCCTGATGGCCCGCGCGCCGGTTCGCGCGGAACGCCTTGCCCTGCCCTACTTCCAGCGCGCCGCGCCAGTCAGCCTCGTGATCGAAGAGGTGGAATCCCTCTGGGCGCCCATCGCCGAACGCGATGACTGGTCTGCCTTCACTGCAACGACCGGTCACATCGACGAGGCCCGCCGCGCACTTGCGCTGTGACCCGACGAAAGCCCTTGATCTGGGCGCCGCGCCCGAGGCACTTACCCCCAGCTTCCGAGGAGACCCGCCCATGACCGACGCGCCCCGCACCGGCCCCCTCGCTGGCGTCCGCATCATCGACATGAGCACCGTCGTGCTCGGCCCTTTCGCCACGATGATCCTCGCCGATCTCGGCGCCGAGGTGATCAAGATCGAGCCGCCCGGCAAGGGCGACACGATGCGCTATGCCGGCGCCTCCCCGACCGGCGATCTCGGCCCGATCTACATGGCGCTGAACCGCAACAAGCGCTCGATGACGCTCGACGCCAAGACGCCGGAAGGCAAGGCGGCGCTGACGGAGCTGCTGAAAACCGCCGACGTATTCTTCCACAATGTTCGCCTCGCCGGCATGGAGCGGCTCGGCTTCGGCTATGACGAGGTCAAAGCGCTGCGGCCCGGCATCGTCTATGTCCACTGCGCCGGATTCGGCCAGGGCGGGCCGTATGAATTCCGTCAGGCCTATGACGATCTCATCCAGGGCGCGTCTGGCTTTGCCGACCTCAACGCCGTCCGCTCCGGCGGGCGCCCCGAATACGCGCCGTCCCTTGTCGCCGACAAGACGGCGGGCCTGTTCGCCACCTATGCGACGCTCGCCGCCCTTTTCCACAAGGCAAAGACCGGCGAGGGCCAGTTCGTTCAGGTGCCGATGCTGGAATGCTTCACCTTCTTCAACATGGTCGAAAACCTGTACGGCGAAACCTTCGTGCCCGCCAAAGGCAAGCTCGCCTATACCCGCTCGGTCAACCCGAACCGGCGCCCCTACCCGACGCTCGACGGTTTCATCGGACTGGTTCCGTACTCGGACGAACAATGGGAGCGCTTCTTCGAGATCGGCGGACTGCCGGACGTTTTCAAGGATCCCCGGTTCAACACCTATCAGGCCCGCACCGAAAACACCGGCGCGCTCTATGCCTTGATCGAAGACGTCACGGCCACGCGGACGACGGACGAATGGCTCGTCGTGCTCGACAAGGCGAACATCCCGGCGATGCGTTACAACACGCTGCCCGACGTGCTGACCGATGCGCATCTGGTGGCCACGGATTTCTTCGAGCAGGTGACCGCGCCGGACATCGGCCGGTACCGTTCGATGCGCCACCCGGTCGTCTTCTCGGAAACCCCGGCAGACAGCCAGCGCCTGCCCCCGCCCCGCCTGGGCGCGGATACGGAGACGATCCTCGAGAGCTTGGGGTTGGGCGTCTGACGCCAAGTTCGCACGACTGTCCGGAGATCAGATAAGCGGCTGGCCCAGCTTGCCGACGCGGCGGGCATGGCGGTCGCCGCCGAACGGCGTCGTCAGAAACGCGGTGAGGCAGGCTTTGGCCATTTCAATGCCGATGATCCGTGCGCCCATGGCGATCACATTGGCATCATTGTGCTCGCGCGACAGCGTGGCCGACAACGGCTCGGACACCAGCGCGCAGCGGACGCCCGGATGCCGGTTCACCGCGATGGAAATGCCGATGCCCGTTCCGCACAGCGCAACGCCGCGCTCGGCCTTGCCGGCCGCAACATGCCCGGCCAGCCGGTAACCGAAATCCGGATAGTCGACACTCGCCTCGCCGTCCGTACCCAGATCTTCGACCTCATGGCCTTCCGCGCGCAGCCAATCCGCCAGCGCCGCTTTCAGCCCGACGGCCGCATGATCCGAAGCCATGGCAATCCGCATGATACCCCTGTTCCGCGACGGCGGCGACCCTAGCCCGCCAGCCGCGCCATTTCCTCGTCCGACAGTTCGGAATTGTCATACACGTTCTGCACGTCGTCGAGTTCGTCGAGCACATCGAGCAGCTTCATCAGCTGGTCGGCATTGTCGCCGGCAACGGAGACATTCACTTTCGGCTTCCAGATGATCTTCGCAGATCGCGGCTCCACCTTGCTGCTAAACGCCTCTGCCAGCGCCGTGCTCACCGCTGCAAAGTCTTCGCGCGCGGTGTAGATCCAGTGGCCGTCCTCATCGGACGCCACATCCTGCGCGCCGGCCATGATCGCCGCTTCCATCACGGCGTCGGCGCTGCCCGCTTCGGGTCCGTATTCGATCTCGCCGAGCTGGTCGAAATTGAACGAGACCGAGCCCGTGGTGCCGAGCGCGCAGCCGCTCTTGGTGAAGGCCGAGCGCACATCCGTTGCGGTGCGGTTCTTGTTGTCGGTCGAGGCCTCGATGATGATGCCGACGCCGCCGGGGCCGACGCCCTCATAGCGGATGTCGGCATAGTCCGCGCCGCCGGCGCTCTGGCCCTTGTCGATGGCGCGCTGGATATTGTCCTTCGGCACCGAGACGCCCTTGGCGTTGGTGATCGCCAGGCGCAGGCGCGGGTTCATGCCGGGATCGGCCCCCCCCATCTTCGACGCGATCGTGATCTCTTTTGACAGGCGCGCGAAAAGCACCGCGCGTTTCTTGTCCTGCTTGCCCTTGCGGTGCTGGATGTTCGCCCATTTGCTATGGCCGGCCATGGCGTGACCCTCTTGGTTTTGTTCGATTTCCGCGGAGGCGGGCTGTCTAACGCAGCGCCCGGCGAATGAAAAGTGCCTGAGTTCGATTGCCTCCCCTGCCCCCGCGCCACCGCTTGACAAGCCGGCCGCCTCTGAGACGATCCGTCCAACCAGAAAACACGACCGGAGGAACACCATGGCCGACACCGTCACCGGACACGACGAAGCGCGCCTGCGCGCCGCGCTCGAACATGCCCACCACCCGACCCTCGCGCTGGTGCTGGTGCACCTGACGGGCGACACGTCGTTCCTGTCCGAACGCTACCAGCCGGCCTACCAGGCGATCGGCGGGGATCCGGATGGCGGCCTCTCCGAAGAGGCCAAGGCCGAACTGCGCGACGCCGTGTTCAAGGCGATGCTCGGCTACTGGAAGACCGGCAAGATCGTGCCGAAGCCCGATACGGCCACCCTGAAGCGCATGATGGACTATTGCGCCACCCAGCCCATCCCGGACGAATACGTCAATTTCGCCATGCACGAGCTTGCCCTGGAGGGGCGCGAAAACCTGAAGCCCGGCAAGAGCATCGCCCTCGACCGGGCGCAGGCCGCCACCTTCAAGGCGGTGATCATCGGCGCCGGCATGTCCGGCATCGCGGCCGCCATCGCCCTGAAGGAAGCCGGCATCGCCTTCGAGATCCTCGAAAAGAACGCCGATGTCGGCGGCACCTGGTATGACAACACCTATCCGGGCTGCCGGGTTGATAACCCCAATCATCTCTATTCCTATTCCTTCGAGGCCGACCACGCCTGGCCGCAACACTTTTCGACACAAGACCAGCTGCTCGCCTACTTCCAGGGCGTTGCGAAGAAGCACGATCTCTACAAGTCGATCCGCTTCAATACCGAAGTCCTCGGCGCTGACTGGGACGAGGCCGCAGCGACATGGACCATCCGCACCCGCACGAAAGACGGCAAAGAGGACGCCCTCGTCTCGAACGCGGTGATCAGCGCGGTTGGCCAGCTGAACCAGCCGAAGCTGCCCGACATCGAAGGCCTTGGCACGTTCAAGGGCCCGGCCTTCCACTCCGCCCGCTGGGACCATTCGGTTGACCTGACCGGCAAAACGGTCGGCGTCATCGGCACGGGCTGCTCCGCCATCCAGTTCGTGCCCGAGATCGCCCCGAAGGTCAGCCATCTGACGGTCTTCCAGCGCACCGCCGGTTGGCTCGCGCCGACGCCCGACTATCACGACTATATCACCGACGGAAAGCACCTCCTCCTCGCGGACGTGCCCTTCTACCAGGTCTGGTACCGCTTCTTCCTGTTCATCGCGATGGCCGACGGCCCGCTCGCCTATCTGGTCAAGGACCCCGCCTATAACCGGCTCGACTATGCGCCGAACGCCGATGCGGCCGCCCTGCGCGAAGGCATCGAGCAATACATCCGTGAACAGACGGCGGGCCGGCCGGACCTGACCGCCGCCCTGACACCGGATTTCCACATTTCCGGCAAGCGCTCGATCCGTGACAACGGCGTCTGGGCCGCGGCGCTCAAGCGGGACAACGTCACCCTGGAAACCAGCCCCATCGCGCAGGTCACCGAGACCGGCATCCGGATGCAGGACGGCCGCGACCTCAAGTTCGACGCGCTGATCTATGGCACCGGTTTCAAGGCGTCCGACTTCCTTGTGCCAATGGACATCAAGGGCAAGGACGGAAAATCCCTGCACGACATCTGGGGCGGCGATGCCCGCGCCTATCTCGGCCTCACCCTGCCGGGCTTCCCGAACTTCTTCATCATGTATGGTCCGAACACGAACATTGTCGTCAACGGCTCGATCATCTTCTTCTCGGAATGCGAAGCGAACTATATCGTCAGCTGCGTGAAGATGCTGCAGGAGCGGAAAGCGAAATCCTTCGAGGTGAAGCGGGACGTGTTCGACACGTTCAATGCCGAGGTCGATGCGGCCAATGCCGAAATGCCGTGGGGCTACGCCGAGGCCAACACCTGGTACCGCAACAGCCACGGGCGCGTCGCCCAGAACTGGCCCTTCCGCCTGATCGACTACTGGAACCGCACGCGCGAGGCGGCGCCGGCGGAGTATACGTTCCGGTAACGCGCAGCACGAAGGGCCGGACGCGGGGGTGCCCGGCCGGTTTTTGAGCTGAGTTGCATTCAAATCCGCTCATCCCCGCGCAGGCGGGGACCGGGTCAGGCATGGAGCCTCCCGAGGTCCCCGCCTGCGCGGGGATGAGCGGGGTTTGGGGCTAGCTGGTATTTGGGAGTGCGGGCAGAGCCCCCGCCCCTCCGCGAGACGCACTGCCACTTCCCTCGATCTTGCGGGGCAGAATGAGGGCGCATGGCGTCTCTTGCCCGAGACAGGCCGGAAGGTCGCTGCCCCATCGCGCGTCCGTCAGGGGACGGAAGGTTCGGGGGATCGGTCTGTAGGCGGCGGGGTCAGGGCGCGGGGCGATGTAGCGAACGGTGATAAAGCCCCATTCGCTGATCGAATAGAGCACACCTTCGGGACGGGCCGTGTCGTACCAGCGGATCAGGTTGTTCAGCTGCCACCAGAGGATCAGCCAGCACAGCGGGTGCACATGCGCGAAATGATCGGCAAAATGCGGATGGCGGCGAAGGCGGGCGATGGACCACATACGCGCAAGTATAACTCCGCACACGGAGGGGTGGCGCAAGGTTTCGGGAAATTTTTTATAACGGCTTGATGGGGTTGTATTTTATTTTTCCAGAGGGGCGATTTTTGTAGGCATAAGTGTGGTTTCCCTCGCTCTCCCTACCTCTTTGGCGCGTGCGCCGTCAGTTGGTCGTCATCCCGGTTTCGCCGGAGGCGAAGACCGGGACCCAGAGCAAGGGAGGTCTGGGTCCCGGGCATTTGCTGCGCAAATCCCGGGATGACGACAGATTATCGCAGTGAACGTGGAGAGGGCCGGTGATGGGCTCAGGTGGCCTCAGCCCGGCGCCTGCGGGCTGAGCCGGCCGCCGATGCGGATCGGTTCGATGCGCACGGCGAGGCCGGTGCGGTCGTCGGTCTCGACATAGGTGCCACAGAGCGTGCCTTCGCCGATGGCAGGCTGGTAGCGCTCGCCCGGCAATTGCGACTGGAAGCGGTACAACGAACCTTCCTTCTGCATGCCGATCACCGAATCGTAGTCGCCGCACATGCCGGCATCGGTCTGGTAGGCGGTGCCGCCGGTGAGGATCATCGTGTCGGCGGTCGGGACATGGGTGTGGCTGCCGACGACGAGGCTGGCGCGCCCGTCGCAGTGATGGCCCATCGCCATCTTCTCCGAGGTCGCCTCGCAGTGGATGTCCACGATGATCGCATCGGCCACCGCGCCGAGCGGCATCTGGTCGAGCGCGGAATCTGCCGCCGCGAACGGGCAAGCCAGCGACTGGCGCATGAACACGTTGCCCTGCAACTGGACGACGCCCACCCGGCGCCCGTCCGCGAGCGTGAACAGCTCTGCCCCCTTCCCCGGCGCGCGGGCGGCGGGCGGATAGTTCAGCGGGCGGAGGAGACGCGGCTCGCGTTCGATATAGGTCAGGGCTTCGCGCTGGTCCCAGGCATGATCGCCGAGCGTCAGGCAATCGGCGCCGGCCGCGAAGAATTCCTCGGCGATCTGGCTGGTCAGGCCGAACCCGCCGGCCGCGTTCTCGCCGTTGACCACCACGAAGTCGAGCCGCAGGCGCGCCTTCAGGCCGGGCAGGTGCGACTGCACCGCGCTGCGGCCGGGCTTTCCGACAACGTCTCCGAAAAAGGCAAGTTTCATGGGCGAAAGCCTATGCGCCGGGACGGCGGCAAAGAAAAGGGCGCGGAAGCCGAAGCCGCCGCGCCCCTGACAGGTGGCCTGTAACCGGCCCTACTTGTTGGTGGCCGCGAAGCCGAGCGTTTCCTTGGTCAGCTTCTTCGCCGGATCCGACGCCGCGTCCACGAAGGCCTGAGCCTTGATCGGCTCCTTCGGGGCCAGCGTGATGGTCAGCACCTTCGGTTCGGTCACGAAGCTCGACAAGGCCGTTGCCAGTTCGGTCACGACGGCAACATCGATGCCCGTGCTGGACGCGAACATCGGCGCCATGGCGAACATGCCGGACAGCTGCGAGCGCACGGCGGCCGGATCTTCACCCGATTGGGCCGCATAGGCGTTGATGGCGCGGTCCAGCATGCCGTCATCGTCGAGGCCGATTTCGAGATTGTGGATGACCAGGCTGTCCATCATGGCGGTCAGCATGGCTTCCGGATCGGCCGTCTCGTCAAGCGAGGCGACCTGAGCGGCGGCGATGGCCTTCGTGCCGGCATACTTGGCCGACAGGTCGAGCTTGAAGCCGTCATTCAGTTTCCAGAAGTTCTTGCCCTTCACGAGCGTCACGATGTCCGCATCCGGATCATACAGCGACTCGCCCTGGCCGGAGAAGGTCAGCGTTTCGTAGCCGAGGGTGGACAGGGCGCTGGCGAATTCCTCGCCGTCCGGATTGTCGCGCGAACCGATGGTCAGGGTGAACGGGTCGGTGACGACTTTCGTGGCACGGCCCTGCTTGTCCCGGCTGACGGCCGAGGTGAGCGAGGGCATGTCGACGCTGGCGCCGACGATGTCGGCCTTGAACGCCTTCATCTGCATGGCATCGTAGCCGGGGTTTGCCGGGTCGGCCTGAATGGCCGACGCCAGTGCGCCCGGATCACCGCCTGCGCCGGCGCCGCTCTCGATGGCCTTGGAGAAGAGGCCGTAGTCGATACCCTTGACGCCGAAGCCTTCGAGCGAAACCTTCACGTCGGTGCCTTCGGCTTCCGTGAAGTCGAATTTCAGGTTCGACAGACCCAACAGGCCGGCCTTCTCGGTCTTGAGATCCGAGATGTGCATCGAGTCGACCGTGAAGGTGCCGGTGCCGCTGGCGTCGGAGACGTCGAAGTTCACGCCGCTGACGAGCCAGCGGTCAAACGACAGGGCGGTGCCTTCCGGGAACGGAGCTGGCTCGCCCTTGCCGAGCAGGCTGGCGACCCAGGCCGCCGTTTCCGGCGACGGGTTGACGAGTTCGATCGAGGCGATCTTGCCGGTGCTCTGCTCTTCAGAGCCCTCGGCGGGGGTGATCGTGATGTCCGACAGTTTCATCAGCGAGAAATTGGTCTGGCCGTCGAACACGCCGAGACCGTCGAATTCGAGCTTCGCCGCCTTGATTACCGGCGGAATGGCCGGCTCGGTGGTGGTCTGCATCTGGGATTTCAGCGTCTCGATCGTGTCGCCCGACCCGTCATCGGCCGCGCCGTCGCCGTCCATGTCCATATAGGTCCACATTTCGGCGATCTCTTCGTCCGAAGGGCCCGTGACCGTCGGCCCGGACGTGTCGGCGGGGAGCGACAGGACGACGTCGTTGAAGACAGCCTTGTCGCCGTCCAGCTTGTGGCCGGAGAAGGTCAGGCGGCCTGCGCCGGACTCAGCCAGCGAGAGCGTTGACAGGGCGGCGCCAGCGGTTGCTGGGTCTCCTTTGTGGAGCGAGACATCCGGAAGATCGGCTGCGCTGAATACAACTGACGCGGGAGTCGCGCCGCCGGCTGCCTTGTCTTTCTGCCCACATCCCGTAAGCAAAGTGAGCGCGACAACGCCCGTGAGCAGATATTTCATATTTGGTCCCTCAGATTGTGTTGGCCGTGTGCGACCCAACAGGTGTTTTATACATGCGTTTGAATGATGGCCAGACCATGACCTTGCGCGCCGCAGGCGGACACCGGATCAAGGTGCGCCTTGAGGTCAACGCCAAGGCGCGCCGTTTGATCATCCGCCTCGACGAACGCCGCCGCGAAGCGGTGGCTGTAGCCCCGTCGTCCCGCCAGATCGAGGCCGCCGCCGCGTTTGCGGCAGAGCGGGTCGACTGGATTTCCACGCGGCTGCAACATCTGCCCGAGATAACGCGATTCGAGGACGGTGAAATCTTCCAGTACAGGGGCGAGGATTGCGAGATCTCGCTCGAGGGTGAGGGCCGGATTGCCCGGATTCACCTTGGGGACCCCCGCATTCTCTCGGTTCCGGGCGATCCGGAGACGACCCCGTCCCGGGTCGTGCGGTTCCTGAAAAAGCAGGCAAAAGCCGACCTCACCCGCGCCGTAACCCGCCATTGCGAGGTCCTGAAAGTCTCCGCCAAGGGCGTGTCCGTCAAGGACACCCGCTCGCGCTGGGGATCGTGCACGGTCGATGGCCAGCTGGCCTTCTCCTGGCGCCTGATCATGGCCCCGCCGGAGGTGCTTAACTATGTCGCAGCCCACGAGTGCGCGCATTTGCGGGAAATGAACCATTCTGCAAAATTCTGGGCGCATGTCGCCCGGTGCTGCCCGGACTGGCAACGCCAGCGGGCCTGGCTGCGCCTTCACGGCACCGAGTTGCAGGCCGCCGGCGAATAATCCGTGTCAAGACGATTTTTCTGCCGATCCGGCAAAAATATTTTTCTCGCCCTACGGACGAGTTCAAATTACGGACTCTGATGCCGGAAATGAGCGTTCGTCATTCAAACTCAGGATTCTGCAATCGCGCGTTGCGGACTGGGTTCGTCCATCAGACCGAAACCGATGGCCCGCGTACCATACGTGCCTTCCCGGTAACTCTCGATATTTTCCTCAAACCAGCTGAGGATGTACTGGTAGATATGGGCATAGAAGGGGGCTGAATCGCCCTCCTCTATCGGCAGGCGGAAAGTGTATTCCGCCCCGTCCTCGATCCCCACCACGAAGTCGTCGCCAGTCTTGCGGCACTCGAACCTGAGGCGCAGCCAGTCGGCCTCCTTCGATACCCGGAAGGCGAGCCCGAACGCCACCGGGCCGAGCGGCCGGAACCCGCGCGGCGGAATCGAGAAGGCAAGATCGCCATAGGCGCGCGGCTCGAACGCCCCGACGGGCGGAACGAGGTGGACACAGACGCCGTCCGGCGCCCCGATATAATCGCACAGGCCGCCGCGCACCTCCTCGGCCAATCGCCGGATGCGGGTGTAGTTCTCTTCGACCAGCGCCTGATAGGTTTCGACGGTCTGGATCAGTTCTTCAAAGCGGGACATGACGATGGGGCCTGGCTGCTGCTGGAGCGGCGCAGGCTAGACCGGATCGGCCGGGCCTTCAAACCGGCGCGTCAGGCAGCCCGGTGCAGGCGGACGGGGGACGCGGGCATCGGATCAGGCTGGAGGCGCGGCGGCACCGAGGTGCGGGCGAGTTCGACCGCAAGCGCCGGGGCCACCCCTTCGCCGAAATGGCTGATGACGGAGCGGACCGTATCGAGAAAGCCGGCCTCCTCCTCCACGATCTGCGCGTAGCGCGCAGCGATCGGGCCAACCAGGCCGTAGGCCAGAAAGACCCCGAGGAAGGTGCCGAGCAAGGCCGCGCCGATCATCACCCCGAGGATCGCCGGATCCTGGTCAATCGCGCTCATGGTGCGGATGATGCCGAGCACCGCCGCCACGATGCCGAGGGCCGGCAGGGCATCGGCCAGCGTGTTGAGCGCGCCCACCGCCTTCAGGCGCCTGTCGAGCTGGGCATGGATCGCCTGTTCCATCCGGGCGTCAGCCCGCGCCGGGTCGGCCAGGTCCAGCGCCATCAGGCGGAACGCGTCGCAGATCAGCGTGCGGGCGGCAGGATCTTCCAGGATGCGCGGCGCGGCCTGGAAGATGGCCGACTCTTCGGGCGTCTCGATGTCCGCCTCGATGGCGACAAAGCCGCCGCGCTTGGCCTGCCGCATCAGCGTGCCCAGCAGCACGAACAGATCGGCGTAGTCTGCCTTCTGCCAGCGGGCGCCCCGGAACGCGCGGCCAAATCCGGCGAAGGCTTCGCGCGCCACGTCCGGCGAGTTGCCGAGCAGGACCGTGCCGAAGGCGGCGCCGCCGATCAGCGCCAGTTCGAACGGCAGCGCCTGCATGGCCGCCGGTCCGCCGGTGACCACAAGGCCGCCGCCGACCAGAACCAGAACGATGATCAGCCCGGCGATCTGCAGCACGTTCGGAACACTCCTCAAGCGACGTCCGCGCCGAGTAAGCCAGACGCATCTTAAGGCGGCGTTTCACCCTTGCCTCAACGTCCTCACTGGACATTTCTCCCGGCGCGCCGGAAGACACCGGCATGACTGGTGAGACAGAGCGCCTTCCCGATCAACCGAGACCGGACCGGCGAAGCGCATTCATCCTTCTGTTCTTCGCGCTGATGGCCATCGGCGCCGGCAACACGATGCTGCTGGCAGCCGTGTTGCCCCAGCTGACGCGCGAGATGGCGATGCCGGACTGGATGGCGGGGGCCGTGTTCTCGCTGTCGGCGCTGCTCTGGTCGATCACCTCGCCGTTCTGGGGCAAGCGTTCGAACATCTGGGGCCGGCGCCGCGTCGCCGCGATCGGTCTCGGCGGTTATGCCCTGTCGATGTTCCTGCTCTGGCTGACCGGCACCTTTGCGCTGAGCGGCGTGATGACCAACATCGTCGCGGTCTTCATCTGCCTCGCGCTGGCCCGCTCCCTGTTCGGCCTCATCGGGTCGGCCGCCAACCCGGCCGCCCAGGCCTATGTGGCGGACCGGACCAGCAAGGCCGAGCGCCAGGGCGAGATCGCCTTCCTGTCCTCCGGCTTCAGCGTCGGCACGGTGATCGGCCCGGCCTTTGCCGCTGCATTGGCGGCCTCTGCCGGCATCCTCTCCCCTGCCCTCTTCACCGCAGTGCTCGCCGCCGTCATGGCGGCGCTGATCTGGTTCCGCCTGCCGGAGACGCGCGCGCCCGTCGCCGACGCCGTGCGCATCGAGGCCGAGGCCGCCGGCAAGCACCTCTGGCGCACCGAGCGCGTGCTGCCCTTCCTGATCTATGCCGTTTGCCTGTCGCTGGTCACCGGCGTGCTCACGCAGGTTTTCGTCTTCTCGGTGATGGACAAGATGAACGTCACGGGCCGCGAGGCGGCGGCCTATACCGGCCCGGCCTTCACGGTCGGCGCCGTGGCCGTGCTGCTCGCCCAGCTGGTGCTGATCCCGCGCCTGCGCCTGCGCAACAAGACGCTGATGTGGGTCGGCTGCCTGCCACTGCTCGCCGGCGCGCTGATGATGATCTTCGCGAACGATTACGCCACGCTGATCCTGTCGCAGTTCATGATCGGTCTCGGACAGGGCCTCGCCCGGCCGGGCTTCTCGAGCGGCGCCTCGCTCGCCGTGCCGCCGCAGCTGCAGGGCAATGTGGCCGGCCTCGTCATCTCGGCCAACGGGATGGGCTATATCGTGACGCCGCTGTTCGGATTGTTCGTGTACGAATATGTCAACCCGGACCTGCCCTTCGTGCTCTGCGCGCTGATGCTGGCGGCGATGTTCGTCTATGCCCGCTTCGGCATGAAAGACGGCATCGGCGAAGTCCGCGAGGGCGAGGATTAGGGCCGGCGGGTACGCCGCCTGTGCGGCTTGGGCCCGTGTTGCCGGTTGCTACCGCTGATCTCGAGACGGGACTTCAAGCCATCACCTGTTCTGGCGATTCTCGATCAGGTCGGTGACGACTTCGGGGTCGGCGAGGGTGGAGGTGTCGCCGAGGCTGGAGAACTCGTTCTCGGCGATCTTGCGCAGGATGCGGCGCATGATCTTGCCGGAGCGGGTTTTCGGCAGGCCGGGGGCAAACTGGATGAGATCCGGCGACGCGATGGGGCCGATCTCGTTGCGGACGTGCTGGACGAGGTTCTTGCGCAGCGCGTCATCCGAGACGACGCCCTGGCGCAGCGTGACATAGGCGTAGATGCCCTGCCCCTTGATGTCGTGCGGATAGCCGACGACGGCGGCC
>VMTE01000036.1 GCA_013791775.1 Hyphomonas sp. | reverse complement strand
GGATCCGACAGCACCGAAAAATGATCGAGAATTGCAGAGGAAGGGCGACCCATGACCATGACAAACTCCAATCAACGGAGTTCCCTCTGAATCACAGTCCGCCAAATCACGCTACGCCGTTAACCCGAAGCGATTGCCCTGCCGCTTCAGTCCGCTTGTGCCGCGCGGGTTGCAAAGGAAGTGAGCGCGGCCATCGCGGTCCGCCAGGGAAACGGGCCATAGCTGATACGGTGCACCCCGGCCTCCGCCAGGGCGCGGAACCCGGCGGCCTCAGGCCCCGCCATCACGTTCACCGGCAGCCGGCTCGCGGCGCACACCTCGCGAATCAGCGACAGGTCCCGCAGGCCGGGAACGAAGAAGCTGCTCGCCCCCGCCTCGGCATAGGCTTGCCCGCGCACGATGACTTCGGCGATGTGCGCGCCATGGTCTTCAGGTTTTGCGCGGAGGCAAATATCAGTGCGGGCGTTGATCCAGAAACCCGGAAGCGCGCCATCGGCCGCCGCGCGGGCCGCCCTGATTCGCCCGGCAGCGTCCTCGACGCGCCGGATGCCTTCGCCGTCGCCGGCCGGATATCCGTCCTCGAGATTGACGCCGACGGCGCCCGACCGGATCACATGGCGAATATTTTCCGCGACGCCCGCCTCCGTCGCCGCATAACCCGCCTCGAAATCAAGCGAGACCGGCAGGTCCACCGCCGACACGATGCGGGCGGCATGGTCCAGCACAAGGTCCAATGGTACAGCCTCGCCGTCCCCGAACCCGAGCGCGCCGCCCACTGAAGCGCTCCCGGTGGCCAGGGCCGCAGCGCCCGCTTTGGCGACGACCCGCGCCGAACCGGCGTCCCAGATGTTCACCAGCACCAGCGGCTCCGGCGCCGCATGCAGGCGGCTGAACAGTTCAAGTTTTTCGGTCTGGGTCAGCATGCGCAGGCTCCGTCATTCGCGGTGAATCGTCGGACCAACCTGCCAGAGAGGCAAGCGCGCCGCGACCCGTATCTTGCGCTTCGCAACCCGTAGGTCGGATAGAGCGAAGCGAAATCCGCCGCCTCCGAACCACGGCGCCCCTGCGCGTCGGATTTCGGCCTGCGGCCTCTATCCGACCTACGGGTTGCGAAGTGAAACGATACTGTCCTATTCGGCTTCGGTCGCAATTATCGCATCCAGAAAGGCAACCATCTCAGGCGTATTCCAGATAACTTCATCTTTCTCCGGACCACCGAAGAATACCGCATAGGGCTTTCCGCCGGGCGCGAAGATCGCATTGGCTGGCAGCTGGGAAGCCCTCCGCGAGAGCCCAGTCGCGCCGAACATCGCATCTATGCCACCCCCCGAAGCGATCATTTGGGCCAGCTTCGACACCCCACGATCAGCGAAGGTCTTGGCGACAGTTTCGGACGTATCCTGCTGCGTGGCATCAACATTCACAACCAGGAGCGTGACGCCGCGTTCCGCGTACGGCGCAGCCGCCGCATCGAGATCAGGCAACTCCGTGACGCATGGCGCACACCAGCTCGCCCAGAGATTCAAGATCACCCAACCTTCTTTGGCGGCCGAAAATGCGCCTTCATCGCCTTGCGGTACAATCGCGGGCCAAGCCATTTCCGGCGGAGGATTGTAGAGCGTGGCGATCGGAAATTTCGGCGCACCGGCCGGCAATTGCTTCTCGCCGATTGCATCCCATCTGCCCACCGTTGCGGCCAGCTGCTTCGCGAAGGCGTCTTCGATCTTCACTTCTTGTGCAAGAAACGCCGGGTCGCGGTGTTTTTCGCGAAGCGCTTCAGGCATGGCCGACAGGTCGACCCAAGGATCCGCAGGCAACACGACGCGCGGCGAAACCACGAGTCCGGCAATAAAACTGGCCGCAATAGCGAACACGAGCGAGACGACGTGAGCAAGCTTCATCGAGCGATCCCAATTTACTCCCTGAAGTTGCCAGCTTGATGAGGGATTGGCAATGGAAGCCTCTGAACCAGGCAGCGTCGCATCGCCACTCGTAGGTCGGATAGAGGCCGCAGGCCGAAATCCGACCTACGGGTTACATCCGTTCGGGCACCGTGATGCCGAGCAGGTCCAGCCCCGTCTCCAGCTGGTGACGCACGGCGTCCGCCAGCGCGAGGCGGCTCGCGCGTTTGCCCGCATCCGCTTCAGACGCAATCGGCAGCGCGCCGTAGAACGCGCTGAACGCTTGCGCGAGACTGTAGAGATGCTCGCACAGGATATGCGGCATCCGCTTCTCGCGCGCGCCGAGCAGCGCCGCGCCGAAGCCGTCGAGCTGCAGCACCAGCGCACGCTCTGCCTCTTCGTGCACAGCCACAGCGCCTGGCTGATGGCCTGCCTCCGCCGCCCTGCGCAAAACGGATTTGATCCGCACCGCCGCATAGAGAAGGTAGGGCCCGGTCTTGCCTTCGAAACTGGTGAACCGGTCAAGGTCGAACACATAGTTCGTGAGGCGCGTGTTCATCAGGTCCGAGAAACGCAGCGCCGCCACCGCGACCTGCCTCGCCACCGCGAAGCGCTCGTCCTCGCCCATGTCCTCCGGCATCTTGCCGGCGGCTTCGATCTTCTTCTGCGCTTCTTCGAGCGCCATGTTGTTGAGGTCGGCCAGCCGTAGCACGCCGCCTTCGCGCGTCTTGAACGGCTTACCGTCCGGGCCGTTGACCGTGCCGAAGCCGATATGTTCGAGCCGCGATTCCTCGATCAACCCGAGCAGTCCGGCGGCGCGGTACACCTGTTCGAAGTGCAGCGCCTGGCGCTGATCGACCACATACAGCATCCGCTCCGGCGCCGGTGTCAGCGTCTCCATCCGGTCCTGGATCGTGGCAAGGTCGGTCGTGTGATACCCGGTCCCGCCGCGGCTGTTGACCAGCATGACGGGCGGCATCTCCTTCTTGTCGCTCTCCTTGGCGACATGCACGATCCACGCCCCGTCGCTCTGTTCGGCAAGGCCGGCCGCCTTGAACCGCTCCACCAGTCCCGGGATCAGGTGATCGACATCGCTCTCGCCCTTCCAGAGATCAAACGACACGTTCAGGAAGCCGTAATCGACCTTCAGCGCCTCGACCGACACATCAATGAAATGGCGCAGCAGCGCGCGGTAGCCCGCCCGCCCCGCCTGCATCTCGGCGACCGCCTTCTGCGAGCGCTCGTTGCGCGCCGGGTCGGCCTTCGCCTTGTTGCTGGCCTGCGGGTAGAGGCGCCCAAGGTCTTCAATGGTGACCGGCGGCTCTGACGGGTAAGGCCCCGTGAACGCGGCATCGAAATAGATCAGCCCCGGCTGTTCGTCTTCCAGCTCGGTGACGAGGTGGCCCATCTGCAGGCCCCAGTCGCCGAGGTGGACGTCCGAGACCACCGTATCGCCCAGAAACCGCAGCATCCGCTGCAGCGTGTCACCGATCACCGCCGAGCGCAGATGGCCGACATGCATGGGCTTGGCGACGTTCGCCCCGCCAAAGTCGATCACCGTCACCTGGGCATCGGCGGCCTTCTCGGCGCCCGCCATCGGATCCACCCGCACGGCCTCGGCCCGCGCCGACAGTGCGGCGTCCGAAACCCGCAGGTTGATGAAGCCCGGCCCCGCCACTTCCGCCGACAGCACCAGCGGCTGCGACTTCAGCGCCGCCGCGATCTCGCCGGCAATCTCGCGCGGGTTCTTGCCCGCCGCCTTCGCCGCTGCCATCGCGCCGTTGCACTGGAAATCCGCAAGCTCCGGCTTGTCCGACCGGCGCACCTCGCCGAAGCGCGCGTCCAGCCCCATAGCGTCGAACGCGGCGCCGGCGGCGGCCGTCAGCTCTCCTGCCAGGCTCGCCATGGACTACTCCGTCGCGTCCAGACGGAACCGGTTGCCCGCGCGGTTGAAGTCCAGCTGCTCTTGCGTCAGGTCAAACCCGACGACGATCTCGAAGTTGACGCCCGAGATCGATTCGTCGGCCCTTGGAATCGTGATCCGGTTGACCAGCTCGGTCTTGCTGGCGACCGGCCCCCGGCCGAATTCGGCGCGGGTGTTGAAATATTCCTTCGCCAGAACCTTGCCGTTGCGCCGCGTCACCGCCACGAAATACGGATAGTCCATCTGGCCGGCCTGGCCTTTCGGGCCCTTGCCGAAGGCAAAATCGATCTCGATCTCGGCTTCCAGCGGTACGTCGCCGGTATAGCGGCAATACAGGCGCACATCCGAGATTTCGCCGGTATAGGCGATGTTCGAGTAGAGCTTGCTGCTGGCATCGGCGAATTTCACGAACCGGGCGGCATCGTGGATCGAGCCCACCACCGGACACGGGCCGGAATTCGGCTTGGTGTTCAGTTGGTCGGCGATCCGGCCGCCCGTGTTGCAGCCTGCGAGGGCCAGCGCCAGGAGAAGAGGGGCAATTTTCAGCATGCGTCGGCGTGTCCGTCTTGGCCGTGTATAACGGCCGGTCCATGTGCTACCCCGCCCGTGTTAAAGACCTTGGTGCCCGCACGCAACTTACTTGGCGCAGGAGATTTCAGGCCAGAATGACCGCCAAACGCCCCCTCACCCTCCGCCTCGCCGCGCCGCGCGGTTTCTGCGCCGGGGTCGACCGCGCCATCCAGATCGTCGAGGAATCCCTCAACAAGTGGGGCGCCCCGGTCTATGTGCGCCACGAGATCGTCCACAACCGGCATGTCGTGGAGCGCCTGGAGGCCCTCGGCGCCATCTTCGTGGAGGAGCTTGACCAATGCCCGGATGACCGCCCGGTCATCTTCTCGGCCCACGGCGTACCCAAATCGGTGCCCGCCGAGGCGCGCCAGCGCAACATGATCTTTGTCGATGCCACCTGCCCGCTGGTCTCCAAGGTGCATGTCGAGGCCGAGCGCCACCACCAGAACGCCCGCGAGATCGTCCTCATCGGCCATGCCGGTCACCCGGAAGTGGTCGGCACCATGGGCCAGCTGCCGGAAGGCACCGTCACCCTGATCGAGACGGTCGAAGACGTGGCCGCCTTCACGCCCGCAAACTCCGCCAACCTCGCCTTCCTCACCCAGACCACCCTCAGCGTGGACGACACCGCCGGCATCGTCGCCGCCCTGCAGGCCCGCTTTCCCGGTATCGCGACGCCGCACAAGGAAGACATCTGCTACGCCACCACCAACCGGCAGGAAGCCGTCAAGGTTCTCGCGCCGGGCGCGGGGCTCGTTCTGGTGATCGGTGCACGGACGAGCTCAAACTCCGTCCGCCTCGTCGAAGTCGCCCTGCGCGCCGGCGCCGCGAGCGCGCAGCTCATCGCCTCCGCCGAAGACATCGACTGGACCTGGTTCGACGGCGTCGGGGCGCTAGGCCTCACCGCCGGCGCCAGCGCCCCCGAAGACCTCGTCCAAGGCGTCATCAACGCCTGCCGCGAGCGCTTCGACGTAACCATGGAAACCGTGAAGACGGCGGATGAGACGGTGACGTTCAAACTGCCGCGGGTTTTGGCGGGGTGAACTAGTCGCAGTGCGATCCAGAGCGGATCACGAACTCAGCGGGTTTATATCAACTTATTCATAGGTATATTGATATATTTGCATATCATGGTATACGGGCATAAATTAGATAGATAAGTGACGATGGACCCCGTACGAAACCCCTTTGCTCCAGGAGCCGGCTCTCCACCTCCAGAACTGGCGGGCCGTGATGACGTAATCAACGACGCCGAAGTCGCAGTGCAGCGCCTTGTGCAAGGTCGAGCAGCACGCTCTCAAATCCTGTTAGGACTTCGCGGCGTTGGAAAGACCGTTCTACTAAACAAAATCCAAACAATTGCGGAAAGGCACAACTGTCTAACCTCATTTATCGAAGCGCCTGAAAACAAGGCTCTCGCTGATCTGCTGTATCCGCACATATTCAAAGTGTTGCGTCAGTTGTCTGCAGTGGAATCAGCGAAATCGGCGACCCACGCGGCCTTGCGAGCGCTTCGTAGCTTCGCTAGCGCCTTCAAAATTCACTACGAAGAATACTCGCTGTCTGTCGATCCAGAGCCTGGAACGTCGGATACGGGTAATCTGGAGACGGACCTACCCGACTTGTTTCTGCGAATTGGCGCTGCTGCAAAGGCGGCCGGCAAAGGTTGGGCATTGCTCATTGACGAGGTGCAGTACCTCAAAGGTGACGAACTTTCCGCATTGGTCGTCGCGATTCATCGCGCTAACCAAAGGCAACTTCCAGTCATGTTCTTTGGAGCCGGCTTGCCTCAACTTGCTGGCTTGATGGGTGAAGCGAAGTCGTATTCAGAGAGATTGTTTGCTTATCCAGCAATTGGCCCACTAGACGAAAAAGCTGCAGCAAAAGCAATTCGCGAGCCGATTCAAAACGAGGGCGAACAAATCAATGAAGATGCTCTGCAGGATATTGTAATTGGCACTCACGGGTATCCATACTTCCTTCAAGAGTGGGGGTATCAGGCATGGAACACAGCCGAGTCGTCGCCGATCACCAAAACGGATGTCCAAACTGCCGCTGCATCGGCGCTCAAGAGATTGGACGAGGGATTCTTCCTTGTTCGGTATGATCGACTCACTCCGAAAGAGCGCGAATACGTGCAAGCTATGGCCAGTCTGGGCAAAGGACCTTATCGCTCGGCGGACGTAGCAGATACGTTGAAAGTAAACGTTCAGACCTTAGCGCCGCGAAGAGCTGCAATAATACAAAAGGGAATGATCTACAGTCCCGCGCATGGCGATATCGCCTTTACTGTACCTATGTTCGATGACTTCTTGCGCAGAATTTCAAGTCGGACTTAGCCTTCACCAAATCCCGCTCCCCACGCGTGCCATCATCCCCGAGCCCACCCTACGGCGAGGCGATCACCTTCGCCCCCCCTCCGTCACCTTCGGTGCCTTGCTCGGGAAATCGTATACGATTTCTCATCCTCGCAAGCCCCCGCTTCGCAGGAGAGGATAAGGTTGCGTCCGGATGCGCCTTCATCCTCGCCCGTTTACGGGGGAGGTGGCAGACGGCGAAGCCGGCTGACGGAGGGGGCCGACGCGGCGCGAAACCTCGCCCCCTACCGTTGCACTCGCGCGCCCTTGTGCAACACATTTCCCGCCGCGCGCCCGCCCAAGCCCTTGAAAACAAACGCCCCGAAAAATAATCCGCCCCCTGCGAATCCGGCCGGGTCCCGGGCCGGGGTAATCTCGAGCCCCATGAGCCCCGAGCGTCCCCTTCCCGAATTCTGGTATCCGTTGGCCCGGATCCTCCTTGTACTGAAGGCCCTGCTCGCGGCCACGGCGCCGGAGGCGTTCGCCGGCATCGCCGCGCGGGTCCACCGGGAGCTGATCTATGCCGGCGCCTATCTGCGCCGCTATCTCCTCGCGATCGCGAGAGGCCTGGTGCTGCCGCCGCTGCGCGCCAGATAATTGACAGGCGCGCCCGCCGCGCCCAAACCTGCAGGGCGGGATGCCATCCCGCCGCGCCGTCGCCTGGCAGGCCTCCCCCTCACCGAGCCGCCGCCCGTCCGCCGCCCGCCGCGCGCCCGGCCGGACTTGCCCGCCAATCCGCATGCGGAATGGGCCATCGCCCTCCACCGGACGGAAATCCTGCCCGCCGCCCTCCGGCGCTCGCTGCCGCTCGCCCTTCGTCTCGCCCGCCGCCTCGCGCGCGGCCAGCCGCCCACGCTTCGCGAGTCCGCCGTGCCCTGGCACGTGCTGCACGATCTTTCCCTCGCTCTGGACTGTCTACTGACCCGTTTGGACGGTCTCGCCCGCCCGGACGCCTGGTCCGGCATCGACCCGGACCCCGGGCCCGACGCGGGCTAGCGCGCCTCGTCTTCCGCGCGCGGGCCCTCGAACGCCGCCCGCGCCATCGCCTCCGCCGACCCGGCGCGCGAATGCCAGATGATCAGCAGGTGTTTCATGCACCTGATTTACGGGATTCCCCCGTTTTCCCGAGCGCCCGCGTCTGCCATAAGGCGCGGCATGACCGTTCGCATTGCCGCCTTCTACAAGTTCTTCCGCTTCCCGGATTACACCGAGCGCCGCCAGACTCTCGCGCAGCGCTTCTGCGCGCTCGGCATCAAGGGCTCGGTCCTGCTTGCCGAGGAAGGCGTCAACGGCACCATCGCCGGCACGCCGGAGGCCATCGACGAGGCCCTCGCGGCCTTACGCGCCCTCCCCGGCGCCGAAAGCCTCGAGGCGAAATTCTCCGAAGCGGACGCCATGCCCTTCCTGCGCCTCAAGGTGCGCCTGAAACGCGAGATCGTCACCCTCGGCGTGCCGGGCACGGACCCGAACAGCCTCGTCGGCGCCTATGTGAAGCCGCAGGACTGGAACGCCCTGATCGCCGACCCGGATACCGTGCTGATCGATACCCGCAACGATTACGAAGTCGCCATCGGCACCTTCGACGGCGCCATCGATCCGCAAACGGACAGCTTCCGCGACTTTCCCGCCTGGTTCCGGGCCTTCCGCGCCCGGCTCGACGCCGAAGGCCGCAAGCCGAAGATCGCCATGTTCTGCACCGGCGGCATCCGCTGCGAGAAAGCCACCAGCTTCGTGAAGGCCGAAGGCATCGACAACGTCTTCCACCTCGAAGGCGGCATCCTGAAATACCTCGAGACCGTTCCGGAACAAGACACGCTCTGGCGCGGCGAATGCTATGTATTCGACGAGCGCGTCTCGGTCCGCCACGATCTCACTCCCGGCGCGCACGTCCTCTGCCATGCTTGCGGCCGGCCGGTCTCGCCCGAAGGCCGTCAGCATGCGGATTATATCGAAGGCATCTCTTGCGCCGCTTGCGCCGGCGAGATGACGGACGAACAGCGCGCCCGCTTCGCCGAACGCCAACGCCAGATCGACCTCGCCCGGGCGCGCGGCGAAAAGCACATGGCGCGCCGGGAACAGGACGCGTGAGCGCGTCCGCGCCGGTCCTCTACTCCTTCCGCCGTTGCCCTTACGCCATACGCGCCCGCCTCGCGCTCGCCGCCTCCGGATTGTCGGTGCGCGTGCGCGAAGTCACCCTGCGCAACAAGCCGCCGGAACTGCTGCGCGCCAGCCCCAAGGGCACCGTGCCCGTGCTCGTGCTGGCCGGCGGCGGCGTCATCGACGAAAGCCTGGGCATCATGCGCTGGGCGCTCGGCCAAAGCGATCCGGACAACTGGCTGCGCGCCGACGCGGCCGAAACCGCACGCCTGATCGCGCAGAATGACGGCCCCTTCAAACACGCGCTCGACCATTACAAATACCCGGATCGCTACGCCGGCGAAGGCGCGGCCCCCTCCGCCCGCCGCAGCGCCGGCATGGATATCCTCGCCGATCTCAACGCGCGCCTCATCGCGGGGGGCGGCCAGCTCTTCGGCCCGGCGCCGACCTTCGCTGACGTCGCCCTCTTCCCCTTCGTGCGCCAGTTCGCCGCGACCGATCCGGACTTCTGGGCCCGCGCGGTCCCTCAGCCGCTGCAGGACTGGCTGGCCGGCCACACCGGCAGCGCGCGCTTTCACGCGGTCATGGCCAGGCTGGCGCCCTGGCAACCCGGCGAGGCCGAGCCCCTGCTCACCGGAGGCTGACAAACCGCGCGCCCGGCGGCGCCATTTGCCCCTTGCAAAATCCGGCGCCGCGCGTAAAAGCGCGGCTCCCGGCCCGGTCACCACAAGGTGGTCGCGGCGAATGATGGCATCGGAGTGTGGCTCAGCCTGGTAGAGCACTAGCTTCGGGAGCTAGGGGTCGGAGGTTCGAATCCTCTCACTCCGACCATCTTTTCAAGGCTTTGTATCCGTCAGACCAGCCTCAGTTTACTGGCGGTTGACAGACCGCATATCGAGAGCCGTGTTTTGCTCGCGTTTGGCAACAGTCTTCAACTCTTCCTAAACGGCACCACATTGCCTGACGCAGGTTCACCCTGAGTAGTTTTTAGAGTCGGCTGCAAGTGATGAACTTGTGCAGAAGGCTCTGCAAAGTAATTCCTCGGAATTGAGCAAAGCGTTTCTACATCATCGGCAAACAGACAGAAGTCTTGTTCCAGTAGATCCCGCTTGGAGCGAACTTTGTGAGTTACAACTAAGTCAATGGATCGGTGCAAAAGCCGGGGATTGGGCACTGGCGTTTCTTCTGGAAGGTCCAATGGCTCTTTTCGATGCCATCCACGCGCGGCACGATACTTCCAGAGGCGCTTGGCGGTCTCTTCTCCAATGATCTCAGTTTGCACAGCTCGCATAATCATTGCGCCCACCGATACTCCCCAACGAGCTTTTAGCTCCAAGAAGCCGTCAAGTGAAAGTGACCGGATCTCGTTTGAGAAAGAAGTGTATGGGAGCATCAAAGCTCCTGCGAGAAATTTAGCCTGATCTTCAATGACGTGAAAATCTGTAGTCAATTCCTCATCCGTAACGTCCTTGTGCAGAACGATATGCGACAGCTCATGCGCACAGTCCATTGCTCTGCGGAAGGCATTATCTTTGTCCTTGGCAAGCAACATGTACGGTCTCAGATCGACATCAGACCAAGTGCCTTGACCATCGATTGAACCAGAGTTCGCGTAATCAAGACCTACGATAACACCGGCATTTTCGACAAGCAGAACCACGTTATCAATCGGCGATTCGCCTAAGCCCCAGTGTTTGCGGAGGGCCAAAGCGATCTCCTCCAGATCATCAGTGGTCAGACTAGAGTAATGGCGACCGTTCATCACATCCGGGATATCAACGGATGGGAATGAGACATACCGTTGAAGCTCAATGGAAATATCCTGCATCCATCGCACCCTCGCTTCTTCGCGACTACGTGCCTTCTTAGTTGCGCTCGCGAGTGAACGAAAGAAAATCGGGGTTTGCCCGTGACTGGGTAGAGGCTTCGAAAAATATGAGGGGTACACGGAAAGCGCAGTCGACAGATGACTGATCGTGGCCGGCTCTGGAGCCGCTTGCCCCGTCTCCCATTTCGACAATGCCGAAACTTCAAGGCCGATTCTCTGCGCCACTTCCCGTTGAGTAAAGTCGCGCGCCTTACGAGCCTCCAAGAGGCGCTCCGGCACAAAGAATCCTTTCGTTGTCGGACGGCTCACTGCTCCGATCCCCTATCAAATTATGATCTGGGCTACTGGTCGCCGCCGCCGGGCTTCTCGATCTTCGGCACGATAATCTGAGGGATTACCTTATCTTCGATCTTCGAGGCGCTCGTTGGCTTGGCTTTTTTGCTTCCAGCAGCTCGATCCAGCAACATGCCGTGAAGGGTTTCGATTGACAAAACCTTAATCCAGTCGCGCATCGATCCATCAGGCACGGCAAGGCAAAGTTCGCCGGGAGCGGAAGGGTCAGAGCAAGACGGTACGGCAATCAGACAGCCGAAGTATGCCAGTTCCGTCAGCGATCCCGGAGGCTTGCCCTGCAGAAAATCGGACTGGGGATCAAGTTCCAAGTTCGGCCGGCTGAGCACTTCCCGGGTCAGCGACTGCCTGGGGAGAAGCGTGCGGTGCCGAACTTTCACTGACGCAAGAGCAAACCGACCGACTCGAGCAAGCATCATGCATGCTCCAGGTTGCTCAGTGGGCCTTGCTATGATGCCCAACTTCGCTTGCTCAGCGGCGATGGCGAGAGCCTCTTCTCCGAGCTGATGCCGCAGTTGCCCTCGTAGCGCTGGAAGGTGCCCAGGCGAGGCTGCAAGAAGCTTGGCTTGGCGATGAGCGTTTGCCCACGATGCGTTCCGGGCTTCATCCCAGCTGAGGAAGAACTTTCTTGCGTCGGCGACGCCGCCGGAGGTGAGCAAGTCGATTATCCGGTTCTCGAGATACATGGCCGCCCTTGAAAAAATGGATGTGAATTAATCTGCCTTTTGCCTCAAAAAATTGAAGATTGCAACACTCTGGCGGTTTACAGCACCTTGAGCGCCCTCAATCACATCAAGGGGTTAGAAGCCCAACAGTTTACACACAGATCACTGATTTTATTATCTTTTCTCATGCTTCGGGAGCTAGGGGTCGGAGGTTCGAATCCTCTCACTCCGACCATCGTTTCACACGGCGCCGGCGATATTCCCGGTTTCAGCGCGAGAACCGGTAACCGTGGACCGTCATGTTGATGGTCTGGTCCGGCGCCAGCGGCTGCCACGTCCCGCACCAACTGGGTGTCTGGCAGCGCCACAGTTCGGTGAGCGGAAACATGGCGATCGAATCCGGCGGAAAACGCAGGCTCGCCGGCGCCCCCTTCTGCTGGGCCCATTGCGCGACGGTCGCGCGCCGCACGACCAGCTTGTCGGTCCACCCATCGGTCAGGCTGAGGACGGTCATGGTGACCCGCCCGGGCCGGCGCTCAATCATCCAGCGCACGCGGTGCCCGCCGAGATCCTTCTCGACCGACCGCATCCGGAAGCCGCCATTGCCATTGTGCAGGTTGTACTCAAGACGCCCGTTCATGTACTCGAAGTCGAATTCGTGCCCGCCCTCGGCGCTGCCTTCGGAATAGAGCCAGAGCGGCGCATAGACGACACCCGGCCAGACTTCGGAAAACGTGGTTTCGGTCACGTATCGTCCCTGCGTCTTGCCGCGATGCCGCTCGGCTTCCCATTTGATCGCAGAGCCCCAGGTTTCATTCAGCCGCTGAACGACCGACCCGTCTGGCTGCGGCTCCACGGCCGAGAACCGGAACTCGAAGCCGTCCGGAAACTTCGCCGGCTGGGGACCCTCGATCGGATGATAGACCTGCTCATAATTCCGGTATTCGACGGGGGTTGGCGGAAACGTTGTCAGCTCGATGTCCCGGATCCCCGCCGCGCAACCGACCAGGAACACAATCGCGATCAGGCTCGCCGGGATGAAGTTACGGATCATGGCGCGCATCCTAGTTTGTCCGCCGGGGGATTCAATGGCGCCGCCGTAACGCCCCGCGTCCAGCGCCGCTTGGGCAGGCCGCCTTGCATCCGGGAAGCCGCCCTTCAGCGCAGTTCCTTCCGGATCACCAGCTTCAACCCGGACCAGACCGCGTCGACGGCGCAGACTTTGACATCGACGAAGCCCATCGGCAGGGCGAGGCTGCGGATCGTGTCTTCGGTGATGTCGGTTGGGACCCGGGACGCCTTCTTCAGCCAGGAGACCCAGATCATGCCGCCCGGCGCGAGGCGCGGCCGGAGCTTCGAAAGGTCTGCCTGCAGCGCGCTTGCCGAACCGTGAAACAGATGCGCCGCAGCCAACGCCTTTCCCGGACGAGCCAGGAATTGCGGGTGAGCGGTCCGCTCGATTTCGGCGCGCACGTCTTCCGGCATCGCCGGCGCCCAGAGCTGCAAGCCATCGGCGAAGCCCAGTTTCTTCGCCAGCGGCGTGCCTGAGTATCCAGCCGGCAAGGTTCGGCCTCCCCGGCGCGGCGCCGTCAGCCTTTCAGCGCCGCCCGCACCGCGTCCAGCGCCGCTTCGGCCTTGTCCGCGTCCGGACCGCCGGCCATCGCCATGTCGGGACGCCCGCCGCCGCCTTGTCCGCCGACGGCGGCCGCCGCCACCTTCACGAGCTCGACAGCGGAATAGGTCGCCGAGAGTTCCTTCGTGACGCCAACCGCAACCCCCGCCTTGCCGCCTTCGGTGCCGACAAACACGACCACGCCCGAGCCGATCTTCGCTTTCGCTTCATCGACCAGGGCCCGCAGGTCCTTGCCGCTCACGCCTTCGGCGACGCGCGCGATGAGATTGACGCCGTTGATCACTTCCGGGCCGGACGGCGCGCCGCCTCCGCCGCCCATCGCCAGCTTGCGCTTGGCTTCGCCCAGCTCGCGCTCCAGCGTGCGGCGCTCCTCGCTGAGTGCGGCCACCTTGCGCGGCAGGTCCTTCAGCGGAACCTTCAGGCTTTCGGCCACGTCCGCCGCAATCTGCGCGCGGCCCTTGAGATAGTTCAGCGCCTCGGCGCCGGTGGCCGCCTCGATCCGGCGCACACCGGCCGAGACGCCGCCTTCCGACAGAACGGCGAACACGGCGATATCGCCGGACCGCGCCACGTGCGTGCCGCCGCACAGCTCCACCGAATACGGCCGGCCGTCTTCAGCCGCCTGGCCCATCGACAGTACACGGACTTCATCACCGTACTTCTCGCCGAACAGCGCCAGCGCGCCCGCTTCGATGGCCTTCTCGGGGCTGGTCACCTTGATGCCCGTCTCGATGTTGGCGCGGATCTGCGCGTTCACCTCGTCCTCGACCGCCTCGATCTGGGCCGGCGTCACCGGCGCGCCGTGCGAAAAGTCAAACCGGAGCCGGTCGGCATCTACCAGCGAGCCCTTCTGCGTCACATGCTCGCCGAGCACCTTGCGCAGCGCGGCATGCATCAGGTGGGTCGCGGAATGATTCGCCATCACCTGGCGGCGGCGGACCTGGTTCACCTTCATCTGCGCCTTCGCACCGGCCTTGAGACTGCCGGAGACGAGTTCGCCGACATGCACGTGCACATCGCCCGCGCGTTTCTGAACATCGCGCACGATAAAGCGCGCGCCGCCGTCGAAGACGATTTCGCCGTGGTCGCCCGCCTGGCCGCCGGATTCGGCATAGAAGGGCGTCGTATCGAACACGAGCTCGGCCGCGCCGGCGCCCAGCGTTGCGGCCAGCCCGCCGCCCGCCGCAATCGCCACAAGTGTTCCGTTCCCGGAGGTTGCGCCATAGCCGGAAAACTTCGTCGCGCCCTGCTTGGCGCGCACGTCAAACCAGATGTCTTCGGTCGCCTGGTCGCCGGAGGAGAATCCCGCCGCGCGGCTGTTCTCGCGCTGCGCGTCGAGCGCCGCCTCGAAACCGGCCACGTCCACTTCGAGGTCGCGGCCGCGCAGGATGTCTTGCGTCAGGTCCAGCGGGAAACCGAACGTGTCCGACAGCCGGAACGCCACATCGCCCGGCAGGGCCGCGCCGGGCGCCAGGTCCGCAACCGCCTTGTCGAGCAGAGCGAGGCCGTTGCCGAGCGTGCGCTGGAAGCGGGCCTCTTCCTGTTCGATCGCCGTCTCGATCGCGACCTTCGCCCGGCCGAGTTCCGGATAGGCCTTGCCCATTTCGGCAATCAGCGCCGGCACCAGCTTGTGCATCAACGGCTCACGCGCGCCCAGCATGTGGCCGTGGCGCATCGCGCGCCGCATGATCCGGCGCAGCACATAGCCGCGCCCTTCATTCGAGGGCAGCACTCCGTCTGCCACGAGGAAGGCCGACGTGCGCAGATGGTCCGCGATCACGCGGAACGAGGCCAGCTTGTCGCCGGCCGCCTTCTGGCCATACACCTCTTCTTCCGAACCGATCAGTGTGCGGAACAGGTCGATTTCATAGTTGTTGTGCTTGCCTTGCAGCACGGCCGCAATACGCTCCAGCCCCATGCCGGTATCGATCGACGGCTTCGGCAGGCTCGTGCGCGCGCCGCCTTCATGCTGTTCGAACTGCATGAACACGAGGTTCCAGATCTCGATGAACCGGTCGCCGTCCTGATCGGCGCTGCCCGGCGGGCCGCCGGCCACCTTGTCGCCGTGATCGAAGAAGATTTCCGAACAGGGCCCGCACGGGCCGGTGTCGCCCATCGACCAGAAATTGTCGCTGGTCGGGATGCGGATGATCCGCGAATCGCCGAGGCCGGCCACCTTCTTCCAGATGACGGCCGCTTCGTCGTCTTCGGCATAGACCGTCACCAACAGGCGCTTCGGGTCGAGCCCGTAATCCTTCGTGATCAGCTCCCAGGCGAGCCGGATGGCGTCGTCCTTGAAATAATCGCCGAAAGAGAAGTTCCCCAGCATCTCGAAGAAGGTGTGGTGGCGCGCCGTGTAGCCGACATTGTCGAGGTCATTGTGCTTGCCGCCGGCCCGGACGCACTTCTGCGAGGTGGTCGCGCGCGGCGAGAACGGGGTCTCGACGCCGGTGAAGATGTTCTTGAAGGGCACCATGCCGGCATTGACGAACAGCAGGGTCGGGTCATTCTGCGGCACCAGAGGTGCGGACGGACGGCGCACATGGCCGTTCTTCTCGAAAAAGCTGAGGAACGCTTCCCGGATCTCGTTTACGCCTTGCATCTGTCGCTTCTGGTCCTTGCCAATCATGAAGGGAATCCTTCTGCCCGCCTTAGCCGAGGCGCGCGAAGGATTACAGAGGCGATATAAAGGCCCCTTTGCAGCCCGCCAAGACAAGGCGCGCCGCAAAGGGGACTCATCCAGCCCGGAGATCGATAGGCCGGAAGCTTGCCAGACCAGTCCTGCGCCAGCTTCCCGGCGACCAAGCCTGGCCAGCGGTCCCCAGTCTAGACATGGGAAACCGCGAAATCACGTCCGCATCGCAGGCCGGTATCAGCCTTCGGCGGCATCCGGCGTGTCATCTTCCTCAGACGATCCCATCCCGGCCGCCAGCAGTTCATCTGCAAGCAGCCCCGCATTGCGGCGGATGGCATCCTCGATTTCATTGGCGATGGGGATGTTGTCCTTGAGAAACTGGCGGGCCTTCTCGCGGCCCTGGCCGATGCGCTCACCATTGTAAGAGTACCAGGAGCCCGACTTCTCGACCACATTGGCCTTCACGCCGAGATCGACCAGCTCACCGGTTTTCGAGATGCCTTCCCCATAGAGAATGTCGAACTCGACCTGCCGGAAGGGCGGGGCAACCTTGTTCTTGACGACCTTGACGCGCGTCTGGTTGCCGATCACCTCCTCACGTTCCTTGATCTGGCCGATACGGCGGATATCAAGGCGGACAGAAGCGTAGAATTTCAAGGCGTTACCGCCGGTCGTGGTCTCCGGGTTCCCGAACATCACGCCGATCTTCATGCGGATCTGGTTGATGAAGATCACCATGCATTTCGACTTGGAGATCGAGCCCGTCAGCTTGCGCAGCGCCTGGCTCATCAGGCGCGCCTGCAGGCCGGGCAGCGAATCGCCCATCTCGCCTTCGAGTTCGGCGCGCGGGGTGAGGGCCGCCACAGAGTCGATGACCAGCATGTCCACCGCGCCGGACCGCACCAGCGTATCGGCGATCTCGAGCGCCTGTTCACCCGAATCAGGCTGCGAAATGAGCAGGTCATCGAGATCGATGCCCAGCTTGCCGGCATAGACCGGGTCGAGTGCATGTTCGGCGTCGATGAAGGCGCAAACCCCGCCATTGCGCTGGGCTTCGGCCACGCAGTGCAGCGACAGGGTCGTCTTGCCCGAGCTTTCCGGCCCGAAAATCTCGATGATGCGGCCTTTCGGCAGACCGCCGATGCCGAGCGCGATGTCGAGGCCGAGCGACCCGGTCGAGATCGCCTCGATATCCATCGATTTCTTGTCGCCCAGGCGCATGACCGAGCCCTTGCCGAACGACCGTTCGATGTTCCCGAGCGCGGTTTCGAGGGCCTTTTGCTTGTCCACGCCGGTTTCCTTCTGCACGATCGCAAGTGCGGGTTTGCTCATCAGTTATCTCCTTAGGTCTACCATGGGGGCCAGTTTGGCAAGGCCCCCGATTGCCATGCTGGGACTGCGTGTACACTATTTGTTCCGGAGAACAAAGCAGAAACTTTTTCCCGCGGTGGCTTTTCTTTCGCCCGCCGCTGGGGCATACTCCGGCGCATGCTCACACGATCTGGAAATTCCGGCGGGGAAGCCCGCCTTCACTATGGCGACAACGATTATGATATCCTGTCGCCGGGCAGTTTCGTTGCCTGCGCGGTCACCGGTAGGCCGATTCCCCTCGGCGCCCTACGCTATTGGAGCGTCGATCTTCAGGAAGCCTACTGGGACGCCGAAGCCGCCGCCCAGCGCCTGCCGCCGGGCGGGTAACCTTGCCGGCGACGGCCCGGCTCAGCCCGCCTGCCAGACGACATCGTCCGCCCCGGCCAGCCGCGCCAGCCGCCCGAGTTCCGCCTCCAGCTTCGCCTGGCGCGCGTCCGTCCATTTCACGCCGGGCTCCGGCCAGAGATTGTGCACGCTGAGTTCGCCCGCCTGACGGTCGGCCTTCACCTCGATCCGCCCGACGAACCGGTCGCCTTCCAGCAGCGGATAGACGTAATAGCCCCATTGGCGCTTGGCTTCGGGCACGAAGATCTCGATCCGGTAGTCAAATCCGAACAGCCGCGTCAGGCGACCCCGGTCGCGGATCACGGGGTCGAACGGGTTGAGGATACGCAGCCGCGCGGCCGGCGCCGGCGCCGCCGCCAGACGCGCCTCGATATCCGCCAGCGCCAGCGCGGCGGTCCATTGTCCGTTTACCGACTCGATCTCGACCTCGACCAACTCGCCGGCGCGCTCCGCCGTCCAGGCCTTCACCTCGCCAAGCTCCGCCGCCGCCCAGAACCGCTGGATGTCGCCCGGCGTCCCGAAGGCGAGCCGGGCCAGGGCTTCGCGGCACAGCCAGTCCACCTGAACCGCGTCGTCATGCACCGCCGCGCGGTGGTGATCGGGAATCACGCGGTGCGTCAGATCATAGAACTTGGTGAAGCCCTCGCGGTGCGAGGTCGACAGCTCGCCCGCATACCACATGTAATCCAGCGCCAGCTTGTGCGGCGGCCGGCGCCACATCTCCCGCTTGCCCTCGACCTTGGTGTCGAACGCCTTGGTGCTCAGCGGGCCCTCCGCCTCGATCCGTGCCCGGATGGCCGCGCGCCCCGGCTCGTCCAGCATCCCCCGGTGCCACTCCCAGCCGCGCACCTTCTCCTCCAGGCGGCGGAACTGGCGCCGCCACATCGGATAGAAATCCATCGGGATCACCGAGGCGTCGTGCGTGAAATGCTCGAATACCTGACGGTCTCTCCCGAGACACGCCTCCAGCATCGGCTCGCGGTAATTCTGGTTGCGGCTCCACAGGATATGATCATGCGCGCGCGCCACCACGCGGATCGTGTCGAGCTGCACGAAGCCCAGTTTCCGGATCATTCCGGGCAGGTCCACCGGCCCGGTCGGCGCGCCCGACAGACCCTGCGCATCCAGCCACAGCCGCCGCGCCTCCCGGTTCGATATCCGCAGCGCCATGTCCCGCCCCGCCGCCGTCCTTGATCGTGCGCCTACTTGCCCTTGAAATCCCTGATCAGCCGCGCGCCCTGTTCCCATTGCGCCGCCCAGATGATCACGGTCGGCGACGAAGCGAAATACACGTCCTTCGCGTCACCGGACCGGACCCCGTCGATCAGGCTCGCGAGGTCGGCGGCAATCACCGACAGGGGCGCAGGCTGGCCGGCCGCCGAGAGCTTGTTCTCGGCCGCGACGCGCGCCGCATCGGCGGCCAGGGCATCCACATAGAAAACGATCCGGTCGCGGCCTTCGATCGGCTGGGTCAGCGGATCGCCGGCGGTATTGACCACATAGAAGGCAGGCGGGTGGGTCGCATCGCCGTTCACCAGCACCGCATTGTCCGCGCTGGTGCGCCACACCACGTCGCCGCCGGCAATGGCAAACAGTTCGCCCGCGTTCAGCAGCCGGCCTTCCGCCCGGTCGCCGAGCCCGGCTGCCGTGGCGGTTGCAGCGGCGTCGCCGGCGTCCAGGAAGGCCACCACCACCTCGCGCCGGGAGGCGCCGTCGGCGCTGCGCACGACTTCCATCATCGCGGCGCCGCTGACCGGATCAGTCGGCACGACCACGAAAAGTCCCGACATGGCCTCGCGCAGCGCCGGCGCGCCGGCCGCGTCCTCGGCCCCCGCCCCCGAAACCGGCGCCAGCAACAGCGCGGCAGCCGCCAACCAATGTCTCATCGGGAAACTCCTCGCGAACCTGATCTGCCAGCCTACCGGCCTGCGGGGCCGCGTCCAGCCGATCATGGCAGCTATTGCGGTGCGGCGGGCTCCAGCACCGCCGGCGCCAGCTGATCGTCAATCGCGGACTCGATGGGCACCGGCCAGTCCCTGCCGGTGCTGACACAGTCGCGCCGGAAATCCACATCCGTTGTCTCTATACTGTCCGGCCGCGCCGGATCGCTGGTCAGCGTCACCTCCCAGTCAAGCTGGCAGGCCCGCGTGGCAAAGCTGCGTGTGCACACGGCCATCGGCTCAGGATAATCGGCGTGCGCCTCGCCGTACTGGCATTCATACCCCGCCTCGCCGAGCTGGCCGAGCGTCGCCGCCCGCCCGTTCTTGCGGGCGATCCGGCTCACATCATTGGCCAGCACCGCGTAGAGCTTCTCGCCCCGTTCATACTGCCAATCATTCCACGCATGCATGTCCACCAGCGTCTGCGGTTTGTGCGGGTCATGCGCGCACGCGCCGAGTCCGGCCACCAGACATGCCATCAGGATCGTTCTCATGTTCCTCTCCCCGGATCACCGCGCAGGATTTCTCCCCGATTGCGGCGAAGTCATGGAATCAGCAGCGTCGCCCCCGACGTCTTCCCGCTCTCCAGCGCGCGGTGGGCCTCGCCGGCATCCTTCAGCGCAAACTGCTGGCCGATATCGGCCGACAGCACGCCCGTCCCGATCAGGCCGAACAGCCGTTTCGACGCGCGAGCCAGCGCTTCCGGCGTGTCGGTGAAATTGAACAGTGTCGGCCGCGTCATCACCAGCGAGCCGCCCGCCGCCAGCCGGCCCGGCGGGATCGGATCGGCCGGGCCCGACGCATTGCCATAGGTGATGAACCAGCCGCGCGGCCTGAGGCTCGACAGCGACGCCTCGGCCGAGATCTTCCCGACGCTGTCATACACCACGTCCACGCCCTTGCCGCCGGTCAGCGCGCGCACCTGCCGGGCCACATCGTCATAGCCCACGATCACGTCCGACGCGCCAAGCGCCTTTGCCCGCTCCGCCTTCGCCGCGCTCGACGTCACCGCGATCACCCGGGCGCCGAGACGTTTCGCCCAGGGCGTCAGGAGCGAACCGACCCCGCCGGTCGGCGCCCAGATCAGCGCCGTCTCGCCCGCCTGCAGCGGCCGGATCTCCTCCAGCAGCATCCACGCCGTCATGCCTTTCAGCAGGACCGCCGCCGCCTCCTCGTCGCTGATCGACGCGGGCAGCGGCACGACGCCCGCCGCCGGTCCCGTATAATGCGTCGCATAGGTGCCCCGCCCGGTATAGGCGACCCGGTCGCCGGGCTCCACATGCGTCACACCCTCGCCGACCTCCTCGATCACGCCCGCCCCCTCCGTCCCCGGAACAAATGGCAGTGGCATCTTGTAGAGGCCCGTGCGGTGATAGGTGTCGATGAAATTCACTCCCACCGCCGTCTGGCGCACCAGCACCTCCCCCGGCCCCGGCGCGCGCGGCGCGGCCGCCTCCAGCGTCAACACCTCCGGTCCGCCGGTCTGATGCACGCGAAGGGCATAGGCATTGGGAAGGGTCATCGGGGGCTCCAAAGGTCTGTTTGCCGTTTGAAGCGCGCCGTCTCGTCCGCGTCAAATCCTGCGGCCGGAAAGGGACTCGACAAGGTCTTCGGGTTCTGCTTTTGTTCTGTCTTCTGCAAGGAGGAAAAAATGATCGGATACGTCACTCTCGGCACGCGCGATCTCGAGCGCGCCGCGAAATTCTATGATGCCATCGCCGAAGAGCTCGGCACACCGCGCATGTTCACCACGGACACGTCTGTCGCCTGGGCCATACCGGATGGCCCGGCCGGCATTGCCATCACCCACCCCTTCGACGGCAACCCGATGAGCGTCGGCAATGGCGTGATGGTGGCGCTGCAGGCCAAGGACAAGGCGCAGGTCGACCGCCTCTACAATCTCGCCCTCAGCCTCGGCGGCACCGATGAAGGCCCGCCCGGCCCGCGCGGCGACACCTTCTATGCCGGCTACTTCCGCGACCTTGACGGCAACAAGCTGAACGCCTTTGTCATGGGGTGAGACAACGCTCAAGCCCCTCTCCCCGCAAGCGGGGCGAGGGGTTCGCGATGCGTCTGATGACAGCAGTCGCTAACGGCACAGGTCTCCCCCTCACCTGCCCGTAAACTTCGCCGGACGCTTCTCCAGGAAGGAGGCCACCCCTTCCTTGTGATCGGCCGATTTGAAACACGCCGACAGCGCCGTCACATGCGCCTGCATATGCTCCGGCAGATCCCGCGCGAGCCCCTCATACACCAGCGCCTTCATGCGGCGGACCGAGAAAGGCGAGGAGGCGAGATAGCGCTCGGCCTCGGCAATCGCCGTGTCGAGCAGCGTCTCCGGCTCGGCCATCGCATTGGCATAGCCGATCTGCAGCGCTTCTTCCGCTTCGAGGAAGCCGCCCGAATAGAGCAGCCGCAGCGCCCGCGAATGCCCGATCAGGCGCGGCAACAGCCAGCTGCCCGCGCCGGTATCCGGCACCAGCCCCCGGTGCGCGAAGTTCCACGCAAAGCGCGTGCGCGGCGTGATGATACGCACATCGCACTGGCTGGAAAATTCCGCGCCCATGCCCACGGCGTAGCCGTCAATCGCCCCGATCACCGGCTTCGGACACGACACCAGCGGCCACCACACATCGCCCTCATGCGCCTCGCCGCGCACACCCCGCGTCTCGCCCGGAATGGTGGACAGGTCCGCCAGGTCGGTGCCGGCGCAGAACGTCCCGCCCGCCCCGGTCACGATCAGCACACGGACACTGTCATCGGCAGACACGTCCCGCACCTTCTCGATGAACGCGAACAGCATCGCATAGGTCATCGCATTGCGCTTCTCGGCCCGGTCAATGGTCAGGATGGCAATGCCATCCCCGGTCTTCTCCAGCTTGATATGATGCGCGGTCATTTTTCCTCCGTTTTTAAAGCCCCCTCTCCCAAGGGAGAGGGGTTCTGAAGTCTCAATGCACAGCCGCCTTCGCATCGGCCTTCTTCCGTGTCCGGATATTGAGCAGCTCCACGCCCAGCGAGAAGGCAATCGCGAAGTAGAGATAGCCGCGCGGAATATGGAAGCCGAGCCCGTCCGCCACCAGTGCCACGCCGACCAGCAGGATGAAGGCCAGCGCCAGCATCTTGGTCGTCGGGTGCTCCGAGATGAACTTCGACAGCGGGTCAGCCGCCACCGCCATCACGAACGTGGACAGCACCACCGCCGCAATCATCACCGGTAGCAGCGTCGTCATGCCGATGGCGGTGATCACGCTGTCGAGCGAGAACACGATGTTGATCACGAACAGCTGCACAACCACGCTGGTGAAGGTGGACTTGGCCGTCGTCTCTTCATGGTGGGTGCCTTCCACCGAGGCGTGGATTTCCTGCGTACCCTTCCACAGCAGGAACAGGCCGCCCGCGAACAGGATCAGGTCCTTGATCGTGATCTCTTCGAAATGTTGCGCGGCTTCCGCCTCGCCGCCCGCCACGATCATCGCCAGATCATGCGGCAGAGTGAACAGCGCTTCCTTGTCGAGCCCGATGATCACGAAGATCAGCGACAACATCAGGATGCGCAGGCCCATCGCGCCCCAGATGCCGATCCGCGTGGCGCGTTTCTTTTCAGCGCCCTGCAGCTTGCCGGTCGCGATGGAAATGAACAGGAGATTGTCGATGCCGAGCACGACTTCCAGGAAGGTCAGCGTCGCGAGCGAACCCAAGAAGGCGGGTGAGGCGAGAAGTTCGGCCATGGGCATTGCCTTTTCGGTTGGACGTTCAGGCGCCGAGTGAAGCCTGCGCCGCGATTTTCGGCAAGGCCTTCCCTTCGGGCGCGGCTTGCGCGCCGGCCGGGCCTGTCGCAGCCTGCGGCCACACCCAGAGGAGGCCCCGATGCCCGAATTCCGCACGATTGACGCCGGCGCCGCGCAGATCCGCGTCGCAATCGAAGGCACCGGCCCGCTTGTCCTGATGGTCCACGGTTTCCCGGAAAGCTGGTACTCTTGGCGCCACCAGATCGGCCCCATCGCCGCCGCCGGCTTCACCGCCGCCGCCATGGACGTGCGCGGCTATGGCGGCTCCTCCCGCCCCCCGGAGGTGGCCGACTACCGGATGGAAGGCCTGATCGGCGACATTCTCGGCGTCGGCGCGGTCCTCTCGCCGGAGGCGCCGTTCGTCCTCATCGGCCATGACTGGGGCGCCCCGCAGGTCTGGAACACCGCGCTCACCCACCCGGGGCGCATCGCCGCCGTCGCGGCCCTCTCGGTGCCCTTCTACGGCGCACCGGAATTTTCCTTCGACGACGTCATCAAGCGCGTTTTCGACGACCGCGACAGGTTCTTCTACCAGTCCTATTTCCGCACCCCCGGCCGCGCGGAAGCCGCCCTCGAAGCCGACCTCGCCCGGTTCCTCAAGGGCTTTTACTACACCATCTCCGGTGACGCGAAGGACGGCGACTGGAAACTGGGCCTGCCCTCCAGCGCAACCTTGATGGACACGCTCACCGTGCCCGCCATCATGCCCGCCTGGATGACCGAAGCCGATCTCGCCTACTACGAATCCGAATTCCGCCGTTCCGGCCTCTTCGGCCCGCTCAGCCGCTACCGCAATCACACCCGCGACTTCGAATTCCTCTCCCCTTTCCGGGGCAAGCCCATCACGGCGCCCGCCTGCTTCATCGCCGGGGACAAGGACCCCGCCTTCAACGGCTTCGGCATGGTCGCCGACCCCATCGGCAAGATGCGCCCCGCCGTCCCGAACCTCGAAACCGCCCTCGTCCTGCCGGGCTGCGGCCACTGGACCCAGCAGGAACGCCCCGCCGACGTCAACGCCGCCCTCCTGCCGTGGCTGACCAGCCTGAAAGGCCGGGTTGTGTGACAGCCCGCAAAATCCGGCTATCAATTTTTCAGCACCCTGCTTAGCTGGCGCTTCTCAGGAGGAGACACCCAAATGCTTCGTTCGATCGCCGTGCTCACGCTCGCTGCCGCCTTGCCGCTCGCGGCCCTTGCCGATGAAGTCTGGGCCCTGCCCAGCGGCAACCAGATCACCTATCTCAACGACGAAGGCGACACCGCTGTCCTCGGCTACACCCCGGTCATGGGTGTGGAGCAATCCTACATCTTCGTCCCCGGCCTCGGCGGCAATTCCGGCAACCGCACCACCTTCACCGGCTACTGGGTCGAGCCCACCTATGTCGGCAAGACCTGCCCGGCCGCTCTTGTCGGGCCCGGCGGCGTCCAATGGGACCGCTGGGGCATCGTCGAACTGAAGTTCCACAAGAAGGGCTTCCCCTCGAAGATCACCATGAAGCGCGGCGACTGCTTCGCCGCCCCCACCGAAAAGATCCTGCTGAAGCCCGTGGTCGGCGCCGGCCTTCAGTAATCCGTTTGCGGATTATTGAATTGTCCCGAGCTTGTCATCCCGGGCAGCGCGAAGCGCGTGACCCGGGACCTTCTCTCCGCGCACGCACTATCGACGCGCGCAAAGCATCAGACGGCGCAACGCTCACCCCATCCACCTCCCTCTCCGCAGCCAGGTATTCAGCGCAAGGCAAACCGGCCCCCTGCCGTCGCAGGGGTCTACGGAGCAATTCCCTCACCCCGGCGGAAACGGCGCCAGATCCGGCGCTACCCACACCCGCCGCGCCTCCAACGAGAACAACAGGTCCTTCGACCAATGGGCAAGGATCCAGTCCGAACGCCCGCACGGCCCCGCCATCATCGCCGCCAGCACACCATGCAGCGGTGCGCCGTCCTGCGCCGCCAGCGCCGCCGCCGCCGCATCGAGCGAGGCCCGCGTGATCGTCTCGTGATAGCCTTCCGTGTCGGTATTCCGTCCGCCTACGGACTCGTTGTACCGCCGGATCATCCCCGGCATCTCGGCATAGGCCGCCGCGCCGCGTGTGCGCAGCAGCCACAATCCCACGGCAAAATGCGCCGCATGCGTCCAGTGTTCCTTCGGCAAGGCGCACGCCATCATCGCGCGCGCCGTCGCCTCGATTTCATCGTCAGTCTCAAAACTCATGTCAGTCTCCTTGGTTTTGAGAGACAGGGCCAAAAACAAAAACCCCGCCTCTCGGGCGGGGTTTGAAGTGGGCTCAGCGCGGCAACCGTTCAGGTTTCAGGCCAGCCACACACCACCGCGCGCGCCGTATTCCGGAGCGTCTGTTGGGTCTGGCTGAGGGTTTTCCGCGTGAACATGCGCGCTACATAAATCTGCTGCAGCGCGACGTCAATCGTACGCTCAAGAAATCCAGGTCATTCGGAACTTGGTCACCTTCCATCCCTGCAGGCTTCCCTCCAGCCAATAGTATCCACCCTGGCTGCAGAGTCCTCCGCAATTCAGGACGGCATAGACAACTGCCTGATCACCACTTTCCGAATATCCAGCTGGGGCCAGTTGGAGAATGCCAACATTCTCAATCCAGAACTCACGATCCATGGGGAGTGAACCAATCTTGAGCTTGGGTTCCCAAGCCGGAAAGAACGGCTTGGCTTCCTGTTCACCGCAAAGCCGAAAATCCACGCTTTGGCGCAACGAACTGAGCCGGCTGAAGCGCCAAATCTCCCGGTTGTATTCAGAGGCGGCTTCCTGCTGCCAAAGTGGGGATAAAGTGTATGCCTTGTCTCGAATATGATCCAGCGAGCGAATGTCAGTCACCGGCCACACGAACTTTGTCGGTTGCGAGGCTAGGGTGTCAGCAACAACAGCCCGGAACACATGACAATCATCGTCAGTGGGATCGACGACGCGGCTGACAAACTCATCATACGTGTCGAAACCCGATGCTGTCGCAGGCGATGTCTCGACTTCGCAACCTGCAAGCATAGCCGCTAGGACCATGGTGAAGATCATTGGAAGTATGGATTGGCGGATCATCCGGCGCTCGCAGCTTGTCAGTACAAATCTAGACCACTCCCGTCTCGGAGGAAATCGTTCCGTGAATGGACAGCGAAGGCAAATCCATAAAATAAGCTACTATGCGCGCATCCCTCCTCACCTGCGGTGTCGATGAAGCCGGCCGGGGCCCCTGGGCCGGGCCGGTCACCGCTGCCGCCGTGATCCTCGATCCCATCCGCCCCATCGCCGGCCTCACCGATTCAAAACGCCTCAGCGAAGCCGCCCGCGACCGCCTCGCCCCGGAAATCCGCAGCCGCGCCCTCGCCTGGGCCATCGCCGAAGCGACCCCAGAGGAGATCGACCGCTTCAACATCCGCGAGGCCACCTTCCTCGCCATGACGCGCGCCCTCGCCGCCCTCGCCCGCGCGCCCGCCCATATCCTCATCGACGGCAACGCAATGCCGAAAAACCTGCCCGCCCCGGCGACCGCCATCATCAAAGGCGATCTCTCCGAGCCCGCCATCTCCGCCGCCTCGATCCTCGCCAAGACCCACCGCGACGCCCAGATGAAAGCCCTCTGCGCGCAGCACCCCGGCTACGGTTTCGCCCAGCACAAGGGCTACGGCACCGCCGCCCATGCCGAAGCGCTCACCCGGCTCGGCCCGTGCGTGATCCATCGGATGACCTTCGCCCCGGTCAGGGCGGCGCGCGAAGCCATGTCCGCAGCGCCGCTTCGCCAGCAGGCGTGAACGAGATCACGCGGCTACCCGCCACGCGCCTTGCCCATTTCCGCTCGAAGATCCGTACAAGGAGCGCCGCGCCGACCTGTCCCGCCAGGTGAGGCCGCCGCATGCTCCAGTCGAGGCAGCCCTTGCATACCGGCCGGCGCGACCTCGCCAGCCCGTCCTCCGCCACGCCGATCTCGCCGAGCCGCGCCCAGCCCGCCTTGCTGACGCTGATCGCCTCCCCGCGCCGCACCAGCACGCCGGCCGCCAACAGACGATCAAAGGCCAGCACGCCGAGCTCGCCCGCAAGGTGGTCATAGCAGACGCGCGCCTTGCGCAGCGCCGGGTCGCGCGGCCCGGTTCGCGTGCGCGGTCCCGTCCGGCTTTCCGAAACGCCCAGCAGCGCCTCCAGCGCCTGCGCCACGTCAGCCCCGCCCAGCCGATAGTAGTGATGCCGCCCCTGCACCTCGCGCGCGACCAGCCCGCCGTCCAGCAGGCGCGCCAGGTGCGAACTCGCCGTCTGCTTGGTGATGCCCGCCTGGGCCGCCAGCTCGCCCGCCGTCAGCGCCCGCCCGTCCAGCATCGCCAGCAGCATGTTGCTGCGCGCCGGATCGCCCATCAGCGCTGCAATGCGGGATATGTCGGGGCCGTCCTTCATGGTTCGACGCTAATCGAACCATCCCGCACACGCAAGCGGCTACAAGGGCGCCATCCCAACCCAAGGACGCCGCCATGATCACCTGTTTCATCCGTTACCAGATCGACCCGTTCAAAAAGGACGCCTTCGCGCATTATGCCCGCCAGTGGGGCCAGGCGATCCCGCGCTGCGGCGCGGATCTCATCGGCTATTTCGCCCCGCATGAAGGCTCCGCCACCACCGCGTACGGCGTCTATACGCTGCCCTCCCTCGCTGCCTACGAAGCCTACCGGGCCCGCCTCGCCGAAGACCCCATCGGCCGCGAAAACTACGCCTTCGCCAAGCGCGAACAGTTCCTCCGAAGCGAAGACCGGATCTTCCTGAAACTCGCCTCCGCGCCGCATGCCGCTCTGGTGAAACCATGATCGCCGTCATCTTCGAACTCACCGCCAATGACGGACGGGGCGACGACTACTTTGCCCTCGCCGGAGACCTGCGCGCCCTGCTCGGCGGCATCGACGGTTTCCTGTCCGTCGAGCGCTACCAGAGCCTCGCCGAACCCGGCCGCTACCTCTCCCTGTCCTTCTGGCGCGATGAAGCGGCCGTCGGCGCCTGGCGGAACACGACCGGACACCGCGCCGCCCAGGCCGCCGGCCGCGCCGGTATCCTGAAGGACTACCGCCTGCGCGTGGCCGAAGTCACCCGCGACTACGGCCTCCTGAACCGCGCCGAAACCCCCGCCGACAGCCGCGACTTTCACGCCGCCGCTCCCGGCAAACTCTGACACCTCCGTCCCGGTTAATCCCCCGTTAACCCCAATTCGCCGAATCTCCCCTCGTTCCGCGCCTTGCGGGCGCTAGGGGTGGGTCTTTCATGTTCCTTTTCGACTGGTTCATTTTCGGCTGGCATGTCTGGCAGGGCGAAACCGGAGAGCGCTACAAGTTCAAGATCACGCTGACCCGCAAGGGCATTCCGGAAGGCGGCGGCATCTACATCTTCGTGCGCCGCCGGTTCGGCTTCTTCCTGTTCCCGCTCTATGTCGGCAAGGCGACCGAACTGCGCTCGCGCCTCTACGGCCATGAGCGCTGGTGGGAAGCTTGGTGGAAACGCGGCGCCACCGAGCGCCATGTCCTGCCTGTCCGCAACGGCACGGACCGCGCCCGGATCGAGGAAGACCTGATCCGCCGCTACCAGCCGCGCATGAACGACATGCTCGTCCCGCGCGGCCAGCTCGACGCCCCCTCCAATGCCAAGCTGCGCCGGGTCTGGCGCTGGCGCCAATGGTGGAAGAACTTCCTCACCGCGCCCTTCCGGGGCGGCCGCCGGCCGGCCTGACCCGGAGCCGGTTTCGCCTGACGCGCGAGCGTTACACGAAACACGCATCCCGGAAGAATCGGCTTCACATTCCTGTCATCCCCTTGAGAAATTTCCGTCAAACATATTCATGCACTCCGGGGCGCAGCCTGCGCGTTCACGTCACCCCGGAGACCTTACATGAAATCTACACGCACCTGGCGGGCCGCACTGGCGTCCTGCTGCGCCATCGCCTTGCTGGCCCCCGCCGCGCTCGCCCAGGAGGCCGCGCCGGATGACGGCGCCCTCAAGCTGAAATCGGTCACTGTGACCGCCACCAAGCGCGAGGAGAACATCAAGGATGTGCCCGTCTCGCTCACCTCGCTCGACGAGTCGGCGCTGCAGGCCTACGGCCAGGCCGGCGAAGACATCCAGTTCCTCACCGCCCGCGTGCCCAGCCTGATCATCGAGACCTCCTTCGGCCGCATCTTTCCGCGCCCCTACATCCGCGGCCTCGGCAACACCGACTTCGACTTCAACGCCTCCCAGCCGGTCTCCTTCATCTATGACGAGATCGTCTACGAGAACCCCGTCCTCAAGGGCTTCCCGGTCTTCGATACCGAGCGGGTCGAAGTCCTGCGCGGCCCGCAAGGCACCCTCTTCGGGCGCAACACGCCCGCCGGCGCCCTGAAGTTCGAAAGCGTCAAGCCGGGCGACGAACTCGACGCCTATGCCCGCGCCTCCTACGGCTCCTTCGGCACCACGAACGTTGAAGCCGCTGTCGGTGGCCCGGTCTCCGACCGCGTCTCCCTGCGCCTCTCCGGCGTCTTCCAGCGCCGTGACGACTATGTCGAAACCGCCCTGCCCACCGGCGGCGCCGATGCCGGCGGCTACGAGGACTTCGCCTGGCGCGCCCAGGCCAAGGTCGAGGTCACCGACAACCTCACCTGGCTTGGCAACCTCCACGGCCGCACGCTCGATGGCGGCCAGGTCAGCTTCCAGGCCAACGCCTTCCAGACCGGCTCGGCCGGCCCGCGCCCCGGTTTCGACCGTGAGCTGACCTTCGCCGACGCGCAGATCAACTCGGTCCTCGAAACCGACGTCTTCGGCTTCACCTCGCGCGCCGACTGGGATCTCTCCGGCGTCGAACTGACCTACCTCCTCGGCTACGAAACCGTCGAGACCTTCTCGCGCGGTGATGTGGACGGCGGTGCCGGCGCAGCCTTCCTGCCCACCGGCTCGACCCCCGGATTCATTCCATTCCCGGCCGAATCGGCCGACGGCATCGACGATCACCAGCAGATCACGCACGAACTGCGCCTGTCGAACGGCGACGACGCGGCCCTTCGCTGGACCGCCGGTCTCTACGCCTTCGACGAGGAAATCGACATCAGCTCCTACAGCTATGACACGCTGGCGGGCGGTATCGAGAACGGCTCGGCCTTCCAGACCCAGGACACCGAATCCATCGCCGTGTTCGGCAACCTCGCCTACGATCTCACTGACCGGCTGACCGGCCAGATCGGCCTGCGCTACACGGACGAATCGAAAGACCTGACCGCCCGCCGCGTCGTCTCGCCTTTCGGCGCGCCGCCGCTCAGCCCGCCGACCGTCAGCGTCGGCGATGAGCAGCTCTCCTGGGATGCCTCGCTGACCTATGCGGTCAATGACGACACCAACCTCTACGGCCGCATCGCCCGGGGCTTCCGCGCGCCGTCGATCCAGGGCCGCCTCGTCTTCGGCGATGTCATCACGACCGCCGATTCCGAAATCCTCGACAGCTACGAAGCCGGTCTCAAGACCACGCTGCTCGACGGCCGCCTTGACGCCAATCTCGCCGTCTATGCCTACACGGTCGAAGACCTGCAGCTGACCGCCATCGGCGGCGCCGGCAACTTCAACCAGCTGCTCAACGCCGAAGAAGGCAAGGGCTACGGCTTCGAAGCCGACATCCGCGCCCTGCTCAGCGAAAACCTCGCCTTCAGCGCCGGGCTTTCCTACAACAATACCGAGATCAACGATGCCGGCCTGACCGCCGGAATCTGCGGCTCGGCCTGCACCGTGCTGGATCCGATCGACCCGGTGACCGGCGGCGCGCTGATCGACGGCAACCCGTTCCCGCAGGCACCGGAATGGATCGCCAACTTCGCCTTCGATTATACCCGCGACTTCCGCGGCGGCGAACTGTTTGCCACCACCGACTGGTCCTACCGGTCGGACGCGAACATCTTCCTCTACGAGTCGATCGAGTTCACGGCTGAAGGCCGCTGGGAAGGCGGCGCCAGCCTCGGCTACCGCCATGGTCCCTGGTCGGCGAAGGCTTTCGTCCGTAACCTGACGGATGAAGTCGGCACGGTTTCCGCCATCGACTTCAACAACCTCTCCGGCATCTTCAATCAGCCCCGCATCTACGGCGTTGAACTCGGCTGGGCGCTGTAGGCGGAATCAACACGGCAACCTGCCCCCTCCCCAAGCTTCGCTTGGGGAGGGTCAGGCCGGGGCCCTTACGCACCAAAAACTGGCCCCCTCCAGAACAAAATACCCCGCATCATCAAGGCGCTATAAAATAGCGCCCGATTCCTTGCGCACCCCCTCCGCCCACGGCGTTATACTGCGCGCATGGTTTCCCTGCATGCCCTGCGTACCCATCCCAAATTCGCGCCCCTGTTCGCGGATGTGTATGTGGTCTGCTGGCCGATCCTCTGGTGGCAGCTCAACCGGCTGCTCGCCTTTTGCCGCCGCGAAGATATCGCCGACGTCCTCTACCCCCTCAGCCCCTGGGGCTTCATCACCGTCAATTTTCACAGCGACCGCCCGGACCCCGACGCCTGCAAGCCGCCCGCGCGAACCTTCCGTCCACTGACGGAGCCGGGCTACGCAAGCGACTTGCCGGCCAACCTCGACAGCATCGCAACTCTCGAAACCCTCACAGCTATCCCCCTCCTCCCCCGCGCAGCGGGTGATTCCCCCGGCAAGGATTCAGGGACTCTCTTCGCCAACACCTCCTAACCGCACTCCGCTCATCCCCGCGCAGGCGGGGATCTCGGGAGGCTCTGTGCCTGACCCGATCCCCGCCTGCGCGGGGATGAGCGGACCAAAATGAAAACGATCCGACCCAACCCGGCCAGCCCGCGCTGCGTCCGGGCACACGTGCTGGCCTTGCCGCGCCCCGCGCCGCATGGCAAATCCCGGCCATGGCCGATACGTTCTCCTCCGCGCCCAGCCTTTTCGCGAACGCCCCGGCAACGGTGAGCTTCAAGAAGCTGCGCAAACGCCTCGTGCGCGGCGCGCAGGAGGTCATCGACACCTACGGCCTCCTCGACCGGCGCGCCATCGAGGCGGGCGATCTGCCCCGCCCGAAATGGCTCGTCTGCCTGTCCGGCGGCAAGGATTCCTACGGCCTGCTCGCAGTCCTGATGGACCTCGCCTGGCAAGGCGCCTTGCCGGTCGATCTCGTCGCCTGCAATCTCGATCAGGGCCAACCGGGCTTTCCCAGACACGTCCTGCCGGACTGGCTCGCCGCCGCCGGCGTGCCCTACAGGATCATCACCGAAGACACTTATTCCATCGTCACCGAAAAGGTCGAAGCGGGCCGCACCTATTGCTCGATGTGCTCGCGCCTGCGACGGGGCATCCTCTACCGCGCCGCGCGCGAGGAAGGCTGCGAGGCCATCGTGCTCGGCCACCACCGGGACGACGCGCTTGAAACCTTCATGATGAACCTCGTGCATGGCGGGCGCCTCGCCGCGATGCCACCGAAACTGCTCAACGACGAAGGCGACGTGATGGTGTTCCGTCCCCTGATCACCGCCGCCGAGGCGGACCTTGCGAAGTTCGCCGAGGCGATGGCCTTCCCGATCATCCCTTGCAATCTCTGCGGCAGCCAGGACGGCCTGCAGCGCGTGGCGATGAAGCACCTCCTCGACGAGTGGGAGCGCAAGAAGCCGGGCGTGCGCCAGACCATGGCCCGCGCATTGGCCAATGTCCGCCCCAGCCACCTGCACGACGCGCGCGTGTTCGACTTCGCCGGCCTCACCCTCGGCGCCGCCGGCGAAGACGATCCGAACGTCCCGTTCTGACTATTTGAGCAAGCGCCCTTTAGCCGTACGGTCGATCACCAGCCAGATGCCCGCCACCGACAGCATCAGCGCCGCGAACGCGAACAGCTTCATCCACCAGGTGGAGATCGTCTCCCGGTTCGTCCAGTCCATGATGTGCAGACCCCAGAACAGGTCGAACGTCCGCCACCAGGCGGTTCGCACGGCCGCCACATCGCCCGCCTGCGGATCAATCCAGAAGGTGGCCGTGTCCTTGCCGTCAAACTCGGCGCGCCACATGGCCCGGCCCGCGCCGCGCCCGGCTTCGCGCGGGGCAGGCTCCGCCAGCGTGAGGCTGGCCAGCGTGCCCTCGCCCGCCCAGGCCGCCTCGGCGACCCGGCGCGCATCTTCCTCCGTGACCGGAGAAAGCGCCGCCCCCGTCTCGGCATCGAACAGCGCCTTGCCGGACGGCATGTCCGCTTCCCACACCGCCCGGCCGAGCCAGGGCTTCAGCTTCAGCGCCATCACCGGCTCGCCCGCCGCCTCAAGGATATCATCGACCGGGGCCAGGTAATCCGGCACGGCCGTCATCATCTCGGGCGCGCTACGGCGAAGGGGGTCGCCGCGCACCGTCTCGATGGGCTTGATCGTGAAAATCAGCCCCGAGAGCACCCAGAGCAGAACCTGCGCGCCGACGATCAGGCCCAGGAGATTGTGAAGCCGCCGGAAGAATCGCGTCAGCCTGTTCATGGACCGCCCTCTCGAAGTGTCAGGAAATGCGATGCCGGAACGGATCGCGTCTTGCAAGCGCAACCCATCCAAATCCGGTCATTCCCCGCTTTCGAGAATCAACGTGTACGGAATGAATATCTCCAGCTCCAGCGGGCCGGAGGGCTGCGTGATGATCCGGCTTTCCAGCCCGGTCAGCGTCACCCGGGCCGGCGCGAAACTGGCCTGCAGGCCTTTGACCTCGGCCGCGATGTCGGCGACCAGGTCCGCCCGGTGCTTGGTTACATCGCGCGCACCGATGAACTGGTCGTCGCCGAGATAGGCCTCGGCCCGGCCGGCGACTTCGAGCGAGCTGACAAACTTCCGCGCCCGGGCCATCAGCGCCTCGAAGGATTCGTCCGGCTTTGTGTCGATGCTCAGCGTCAGCGTAAAGCGCCCGGTGCCGGAATAGTCACTCTGATAGACATCGGTGAACAGGACCGTGTCAATATCCGCAGACGAGAAGCCGAGCGTCCCGCCCGCCAAGGTGAAGCCGTCGGTCTTCGCGGCCTTGGCCTTCAGCCGGGTGAACATCGTCTCGAGTTCCTTCGCGCGTTCGCCGGAATCGCGCGATGCGCTCTGGAAGGTCACGGCCACCAACACGAAATCCGCCGGGATCTGCCGGTAGATCGCCGGTGCACTTCGCCGCTCGCTCTCTTCGACCTGGTTCGAGGTGACCATCATCCGCTCCATGTCCTGGGCCAAGGCCGGCGCGGCCGGAAGGGCGCTGATCAGAGACAGGGCAACCAGTGCAGACTTGAAACGCATGGGACGGATCCTCCTCGGGAAGCGGCAATGCTCTGCCTGTCCCGCGCGGGTGTCAACGGGGGGGCCGCCCCCATCTGCCCGCTCATCCCCGCCTGCGCGGGGATGAGCGGATATTGGTCGCACAAAGAAAAAGCGCGCGGAGGTCTCCCCCGCGCGCTTCATATTTCAATCCGTGCCCGGACTTACTTGCGCCAGACGGAGGCCAGCGAGGGGTCTTCCTCGCCGCCTTCATACTTGCGCAGCTCGTGGCGGCCGACCACCATGTGGTGGACTTCGTCCGGGCCGTCAGCGAGGCGCAGGGTGCGCTGCTGGGCATACATGCGGGCGAGCGGGGTCCACTGCGACACGCCGGTCGCGCCGTGGATCTGGATCGCCTGGTCGATGATCTGGCAGACGCGTTCCGGCACCATCGCCTTGACCATCGAGATCCAGACGCGGGCTTCCTTGTTGCCCAGCACGTCCATCGCCTTGGCCGCCTTCAGCACCATCATCCGCATCGATTCAATCTCGATCCGGGCGCGGCTGATGATCTCGGTATTGCCGCCGAGTTTCGCCAGCGGCCGTCCGAAAGCCGAACGCGACAGGCCGCGGCGGCACATCAGGTCAAGCGCCTTCTCGGCAGCGCCGAGCGAACGCATGCAGTGGTGGATGCGGCCGGGGCCGAGGCGCAGCTGCGAAATCTCAAAGCCGCGGCCTTCGCCGAGCAGCATGTTTTCCTTCGGCACGCGGACGTTCTTGAAGCGAATATGCATGTGGCCATGCGGTGCGTCGGGCTCACCGAACACATGCATCGGGCCGACGATCTCGACGCCCGGATGCGGCAGCGGCACGAGGATCTGCGACTGCTGGCGGTTCACGTCAGAGCCGTTATTGGTTTTGACCATCGTGATCATGATGCGGCAACGCGGATCGCCGGCGCCGGAGATGTAGTACTTCTCGCCGTTGATCACCCACTCGTCGCCTTCCAGCACGGCCGACATCGAGACGTTCTTGGCGTCCGAGGAGGCCATGCCCGGCTCGGTCATCGCGAAGGCGGAGCGGATCTTGCCTTCCAGCAGCGGCTTCAGCCACTGTTCCTTCTGGGCCGGCGTGCCGACACGTTCGAGCACTTCCATGTTGCCGGTGTCGGGCGCCGAGCAGTTCATGGTTTCCGACGCCATCGGGTTCTTGCCGAGTTCGGCGGCGATATAGGCATAGTCGAGGTTCGACAGGCCCTCGCCGGTTTCGGCGTCCGGCAGGAAGAAGTTCCAGAGGCCCTGTTTCTTGGCTTCGTCCTTGGCCTTCTCGAGCAGTTCGAGCTGGCCCGGCGCGTAGGACCAGATGTCCTTCTTGCCTTCATCAAGCGCGTGGAAGGCCTCGCTCATCGGATTGACGACCTCGGCGATGAATTTCTTCACATGGTCGTAAAGCGGACGGGCGCCTTCCGACATGCGCAGGTCGTTCAGGTCGGCGCTCGCATCGGATGATCTTTGTGTGTCAGGCATGGGTCTGGGTCCTCTCCCAAGGGTTCAAATTTTCTGCTGTTGTTGCTCAGCAGGGTAACTGACGCGCGGGGTGGCGCGCAAATTCTTTCTGGTCCGTCCGTCTCGCTCTGGCGCCGGGACTCGGCTAAGGGCGTTGCGATGAGTTTTTCCACCGTCGCCGTCCTGCTCCTGACTGTCCTCGTGACGACATTCATCTCGGGCATCTTCGGCATGGCGGGCGGCGTGATCTTCATGGGCGTGCTCGCCGCGCTCGTGCCGGTGGCGACCGCGATGATCATCCACGGCGCGATCCAGATCTTCTCCAACGGCTACCGCGCCTTCCTGTGGCGCGCGCACATCGACTGGTCGGTGTTCCGCCGCTACGCGCTCGGCTCGGGCGCCGCGGTGGCCCTGCTGTTTGCCCTGTCCTGGCGCCCGGACCAGCAGGCGGTCTACATCCTGCTCGGCCTGACCACGCTGCTGGTCTGGCTGCCCAAGTCGGTCGCTGATCTCGACATCCAGAAGCGCTACCAGGCCGAGTTGGCGGGCTTCACCGTCCAGGCGCTGAACACCGTGGCGGGGGTTGCCGGCCCGTTGCTCGACCTGTTCTTCGTGCGCACCAGCCTGACCCGCCAGACCATCGTGGCCACCAAGGCGGTCACCCAGGTGCTCGCCCATACCGTGAAGATCGTGTTCTGGAGCATCCCGGTCATTGCCGCGGCCGGCGTCGGGGCGTTGCCGCCCTGGTGGCTGATTGTGGCGGCCATACCGCTGTCCATGCTCGGCACCACCCTCGGCGGCAAGGTGCTCGAGAAAATGACGGATATCGATTTCAAGAAGTGGATGAAATACCTGGTCACCGCGGTGGGCGCGGTGATGCTGATAAAAGCGGCGGGCTGGATTTAGGGCGGCCGACATGCCGGGGCTCCTGTCCTGGACCGGCTTGATGCGCCCTTCTCGACTATTCGGCTACTTTATTTTATGAAGCCTCTTCATCACCAATGGTGATAATATGAAGAGACGCCCATGAACCTGCGCACCCTCGACCTGAACCTCTTGCCGGTGCTGGAGGCGATCTATTCCGAGCGCAGCCTGACGCGGGCGAGCGAGAGCCTGCACATCACCCAGCCGGCCGTCAGCAATGCGCTGGCGCGGCTGCGGACCCATTTCGAGGACCCGCTGTTTGTACGCGAGGGACGCGGCGTGAAGCCGACGGCGATGGCCGAGGCCCTGATGCCGGCAGTGCGCGACGCGCTGGACCGGCTGCGTGCGGGTCTTGAGCCGCGCTCGGCCTTTGCGCCGGCGCGCTCGACCCGCGTGTTCAACATCGCGGCGCGCGATGCCGGCGCCTACATTCTCGCGCCCGCCCTTGCCCGCAGGCTGGAGGCCGAGGCGCCCGGGGTGCGTATCGCATGGAGCCAGGCGCAGCGCGCCGCGATCTCGACCGAGCTCGCCTCCGGACGACTGGACCTCGCCCTGGATGTGCCCGACCTGCGCGGCGCCGACATGGAACGCCAGGACCTGTTCACGACGCCCTATGCCTGCTTCGTCTCGCGGACCCATCCGCTGGCCCGCAAGACGCTGACGCTGGAGCAGTTTCTCGGCCTGCGCCACATTGCCGTGTCCAGCCGGCGCGAGGGTCGCAGCCTGGTGGAAGAAGTGGCGCGCACGGCCGGCCGCCGGCTCACCCCGGTGCTGCGCCTGCCGCATCACCTGCCGGCGCTCGAAGTGGTCCGCCAGACGCAGCTCGCCCTGTTCGCGCCGAAGCCGCTGGCGAACCAGCCGGGGATCGTGATGCTGGACCTGCCCTTCGCCCTGCCCTCGCTGGGCAGCGTACTTTACTGGCGCCGCGAGAATTCCGAAGACCCGGCCCTGACCTGGCTGCGCGGCGTGCTGGTGGAGATTTCCAAAGCGCTGGACGCGGGCGAAGCCTAGTTTTCCGCCCGCGCCTTCGCGTAGCAGGCCTCCAGACCGGCCGTGTCGACCGGCAGCGGTTCGCTGCTCGGTATGTTGATGATGTCCGCCACTCCATTGTTCACCCAGACCCATTCATAGGCCGTGGCATCGAAGGCAAGGTGCATGCCGCGGTCCCGATGCTCGGTCACGTCGATGCCCTGCTTCAGCGCGTTCATGTCCAGCCAGCGCTGGCTTGACCCCCGGCTGAGCCATTTCTGACCGCCCGATCCACCCGAAGGCTGAGCATAAGTCAGTGTACAGACTTCTATTGCCTTCACGCGCTCCTCCAGCGGCTCGAGCATCCGCGATGACCAGCCCTCGCCGGTCTCGCGCTGGCGCAGGATACGGTCGACGGACTTCTTGTAAAGCGCCAGAGGGGCCTCGTGCCAGGCCAGCACATAGCTGGGCCACTCGTCCACCGGCAAATTCCAGCCCGCATCGACGGCCTCCTGATACCGGCCCTGTTTCAACAGGGCGTTGGCGCGGGCGCGCGCGTCGGCGTAATCCTGTTCCTGTTTGACGCGGGCCGCTTCGGCATCGGCAACGGCCTGCGCAGCCGCACGCGCAGCCCGCTCGGCATCTTCGACATCCGCGACAGCCTGCGCTTCGGCGGCGTTCGCCCAGACACCGGGGGCCGCCGCCGCAGCCAGCTCGGCAGTGGTGTAAGGCGCGGGCGAGTAGACTTTGCCATTCAATCCGAGGATCGACCAGGTTGCGTCTGACTTGTCCTGCGCAAGAAAGAACTGGCGCTGGTAGCGGCGGCACCGTTCCGAGGCATCGCCGTCCGACGAAAGGCTGCCTTCGGTTACCGAGCCATCATCCTCAAGCGCCATGCGGCGCAGCTTCGACCAGGACAGGAACCCCTCTCCCCGCACTCGAAACTCGACGGCCATGGTGGCCGAATATGCCGGTGCGTAACAGGGGTCGTCGGCGCTGCTGGTCTCGACAAAGCGGTTAAAGTCCGCATGCGGAACAGGCGCATCAACGCTGCCATCGTCGTTCAGTTTCGACAAGGCACGCGGCTGTCCGGCCACCTTCGGTCCGATCAGGTACCAGCCATCTGACACCAGCCAGCCGGACATATAGACCCATTGCGAATACGCTGTCTTGGTCTGCTTGCCGGATGGCAAGGCGACGAGCGTGACGGCGCCGTTTTCCAGAACGCCCAGCGTGGTGGCGTTCAGGATATCCGACCCCGGCTCCTCGCCGGCCCCCGGATCCCAGATCACGCGCTCGGCAAAGTCGCCATTGGTTTCCAGGCGCCAGCGTGTGGTGCCGTCGATGCCTTCGCAGGATTTGAGCTGGCCGTCGGAAAACCATTTGGCATTGCAGGTGTAGACTTGGCGCCAGACGTATTTTCCATAGGTCTCGCCCGGAATCCCGACCCCGGTGTCCTGGACCTGCAGGACCTGCGCCGTGGTTTTGGGCTTTTTCTTGTTGAAGCTCTGCGCTTGCGCGGCCCCGCCCAGAGAGACGGCAAGGATCAGGGCGATCACAAAATCCGGGATCCGAACACCCATACCGCAACTCCTGATCGAACGGCCACCGGCAAAGGGTTAGCGTGCGCCGGGACCGAAAGGAAGCCGCTTTGCTGCGGGAAGCGCCGGATGCCCTGAGGAATCACTTCCCAGATGCAGCCATCCACACCTAAGCTCGTGCCAGCCATTTCAGGAGTTTTCATGTCCGGACGAATCTGCCGCCTTACACTTGTCGCCCTCCTGCCCGCAGTATTGGCCGCCTGCCAGCCGAAGACAGCCGAGGCGCCTGCCGCCCCCGCACCGCAAATCGCGGCCCTGCCGGATTGCAATGGGCCGGGAGCCGAAGCGTTCGGCCCGGCCGGTGAAGCCGATTGCCGCCTGACCGCGCCCGGCGAGACGGGCTGGGGCGCGGATCTTCATTACGAGGGCGGCAGAGACGAGCCGCGCGTGCTGACTCTGAAGATCACCGCCGGGGACGGCACGGAGATCCAGACCCTCACCGAGCCGGTGGAATTCACCTACACCCTGCCGATCTTCGACGATCTGGACGGCGACGGGCGCGCGGAACTGCTGGTTCCGCTGATGACAGGCAACGTGAACACGACCTTCGCGGTGTGGCGCGGTAAGGACGGCGAGCCGCAGTTCGAACGGGCCGGCGAAGTGAGCGGCATTGATGTGGCGGCCTATGAGGACGGAATCTTCATGACGCCGGCGCGGGGCAGCGCGGCCAGCTGGTACGCCACCTATTACGTCTTCGCGGACAACAAGGTGGCCCCGGTCGTGACAGCGGAAACCACGCTGGCCGAGGACGGCGAGACCGAAACCTGCACGGCCGTCGATGAAGGCGGGCTGGCGGCGATCGGCCTGTCCCTGGAAGACGCACTGGCGAAGTTCTGCGCGGTGGAATGAAATCCGGGCATCAGGCGCGGCGGTATTCTTCGTCGCGGGCGCGGGCAATCCGGGCACGGACTGTTTCGGTGTCATAGCCGAACACTTCCAGCGCGATGCGCACCATCTGCAGGCCGGACTCGATGGCTTCCGGCACGACATAATCGGCGCCAGCATTGCTTAGGCGCACCATGTGGTCGCCGTCGTGGGCGCGGGCAAGGATCGTGAGGTCCGGACGTATCTCCAGCGCGGCGCGGACCATCTGTTCGGCGCGGGCGGCATCGTCCACCGTGACGATCAGCATGGCGGCCCGGTCGATCCCGGCGGCGCGCAGGAATTCCGGGCGGGCGGCGTCGGCGACATAGGCGTGCATACCGGCCTCGCGGGCCATGCGGATCTTGTCCGGCTCGCGGTCGAGCGCCAGCAAGGCGGCCTCTTCTTCGGCGAGCAGGCGGGCGACCGACTGGCCGACCCGGCCATAGCCGGCGAGGATGATGTGATCGGTGAGCTCTGAAAAATCCATCTGCGGCGGCAGTCCCGCTGCCGCCGCCTTGGGGCGCGTAGCCAGACGTTTGCCGAGATGGCCGAGCAGCGGCGTGAGCAGCATCGAGAGACCGGCGACAGCGGCGGCGAAGGTGGCGGCATCGGACGGTACGGCCCTGCCCGCCTGCGCGGCGGTGAGCACGACGAAGGCAAATTCGCCCGCCGGGGCGAGCAACAGGGCGGCCTCGATGGCCAGCGGGTGCGGTCCGGCAAAAAGCCGGCCGGCGACATAGGCGATGGCGACCTTGACCGCGACGAGGGCGACCAGCGCCGCCAGGATCCAGCCGATGTTGGCGGCGATATCCGGCAGGTTGAGGCTCATGCTGACGGTCATGAAGAAAAGGCCGAGCAGCAGGCCCTTGAAGGGTTCGAGGTCCACCTCGGTCTGGTGTTTGAACTCGGTCTCGCCGACGAGCAGGCCCGCGAGGAAGGCGCCGAGGGCGAGCGACAGGCCGGCGCTGTAGGTGATGGCGGCGGCGCCCACCACGGTGAGCAGCGTCAGCGCCATCAGGAAATCCCGCCCGCCGCTGATGGCGGCGAGGTGGAAGACGCGGCCGAGCAGAAACCGTCCGATGACATAGATGACCCCGATGGCGATCAGGCCGCGCACCAGCGCGTCGAACAGTACACCGGCCATGTTGGCCTCGGACTTCATCGCGGCGAAGCCGACGAAGATCAGGATCGGGGCGACAAGGATGTCCTGGAAGAGCAGCACGCCGAGCGTGGCGCGACCGGCCGGCTGGGCGGCGCGCTTCGATTCGACGAGCACCTGCATGACGATGGCGGTGGACGAGAGCGCCAGCGCGAGGCCGATGATGATCGCCACCGGCAGTTCAAGACCAAAGGCAAGGCCCACCCCGGCGATAGCGAGGGCGCTGCCGAGCGATTGCAGGCTCCCAGCGCCCACCACCACGCGCCGCAGCGCCCAGAGCCGGTCGAACGAAAACTCGACGCCCAGCAGGAACAGCAGGAACAGCACGCCCAGCTCGGCAAACGGAGCCGCTGCCTCAGGCGAGGAGATCGAGAAATATTCGAGGACCGGCGTTTCCTGCGCCAGACGGCCGAGCGCAAACGGGCCGAGGGCGAGGCCGGCCAGCATGAAGGCGATGACGGTCGGGACTTTGACGAACCGCATGGCCGGCACCAGGATGCCCGCAGCGATGAGGAAGACGAGCAGGTCCTTGATCAGCGTATCGCTCGGCCCGTGCCGGGTGATCTCGGCGGCTTGTTCGATGACCTGTTCCACGCCGCCCCCCCTGCCTGAGCCTGAACCCTGATCCTACGCGAGCGCGTACTCGCCGGACACCCCGTCATTTCACATCCGGCAGACAGGCGCGCGCCGAATGTCCGCGATGCTCAAAATATTGTCAGGCGAGGCCGTCACTTCCGGCAGTGCGGGGCGGGCCGGAGGGGGAGACGGTTTCGCCGATATCGAGCAGGTCGCCGGGCTTGCAGTCCAGCGCCTCGCAGAGCCGGGCCAGTGTTTCGAAGCGCACACCCTTGACCTTGCCGGATTTCAGCAGGGAGAGGTTCGCCTCGGTGATGCCGATGGCGGCGGCGAGATCCTTCGCCTTCATCTTGCGCCGGGCCAGCATCACATCCAGCGTGACGATGATGTCCCGGGCCATCAGATGATCTGGTCGCTGTCGGCTTTCAGGCGGATGCCTTCGGCGAAGACATGCACGAGACCGAGGAGGGCGCAGCCCATGGCGCCGGTACCGAGGGCGAGGTCGTTGACGTCCCAGATGAAGCCGCGCCCGTCGCCGGTCGTCCAGCTGAGCACGGTCGGCACGATCAGGCTGCTGGCGGCGGCGGCCCAGATGAGGCCGTGGCCTGCGCTGCGGAGGGTTTTCAGGTTGCGCGCGGTGAACACCTCGCCCTCGCCGGTGCGGCCGAACAGGCTCGCAAAGTCGCCGAGGACGCCGATGAAGATGAAGGTGGGCAGGTTGACCAGCTGGGCCAGAAGGAAGGCGTTCAGCACGCCGGTCCAGTTCTGCCCGGTCACGACCGACCCGCTGACCCGGGCGCCGATATCCGCCAGCACCGACAGCAGCAGCACGACGATCAGAACGATGGCGGCCACCGACAGCCAGCTGGTCTCGCGCAGGGGGGGCGCGGGCGTGTCTGGGGTTTGAGGCCGGGGCATGGGCGGGGTCTCCATTCTGGAGGCCTGCTTAGCGCATAAATTATCGCTACGCAATAATTTCTTTTCGTGTGCTGGTATCCCCTCGGATATCCGCGACTTCAATTTCCAGGCGGCGCCGGGCGGCTTGGACTGGGGGGTCAGTCCGCCAACGTGGGTTTGATGGCGTCGATGGCGGGCTGGCGGGCGAGGATCTTGTTGCGCCAGTAGGCGCCGTTGGCGATGGGCTTCAGGCGTTCGGCCTCGGCCATCGCCGCGGCGTGGACGTCGCCCGGCTCCACGACCTTGTCGAGCCAGCCGACGGGCACGGCCTCGTCCGGCGTGTAGAGGCGGGCCTGCACCAGTGCTTCGGTGAGGAACACCGGGTTGAGGCGGGCACGCGGCAGTTCGACACCGAAGCCGGGCAGCGTCATGCCGTTGACGGTTTCGTTGGCGCCGATCTTGTAGGCGCCGCGCGCGCCGATGCGGGTGTCGGCGCCGAGCAGCAGGAAGGCGCCCATGGCGATGGCGTGGCCGGTGGCGGCGATGATGACCGGCTGTTTCGAGGTGAACAGGCGGAAGGCGAGCTTGCCGCCGCCATTGACGAGACGGCGCACATCTTCCGGCGCAGCGGAGGCGAGGAATTTCAGGTCGAAGCCGGCGGAGAAACGTTCGGGCCGGCCGGTGAGCACGATGACGCTGGCGGACTTTTCCGCTTCGTCGAGCGCGGCGTTGACCGCCTCCAGCATGACGAGGCTGATGGCATTGGCCTTGCCGTCATCCAGGGTGATGAGGGCGATGTCGTTCTCGATCTTGAGCGTGGCGGTCATGGGGGCTCCTGTGTCTTTGGACGAATTGGAGCGCGTGACATAGGGGAAGGCAAGGCCCCCTCCGTCACCTTCGGTGACACCCCCCCCGCTTCGCAGGGAAGGATGGCCTTGCGCCCAGATGCGCCCTCATCCTCCTCCGTCTACGAGGGAGGTGCCCGAAGGGCGGAGGGGGATACTACCGGCGCTCATCCCCTCCGTGTACGGAAAAACTCCCGCAGCAGGTCGCCCGCCTCCACATCGCTTGCCTCGTCCTGTTCCACCTCCGGCCGCCAGTGGCAGGTCTGCTGCCCGAAGAAGCGCGGGCCGTGGAGGATGGCGCCGCCCTTGGGGTCGCTCGCGGCGAAGATGAGCTTGCCGATGCGGGCGAAGCTGATGGCGCCGGCGCACATCGCGCAGGGCTCTAGCGTGACGTAAAGGTGGAGGCCCGTGAGGCGGTAGTTGCCGAGCTTTGCGGCGGCCGAGCGCAGGGCGATGATCTCGGCATGGGCGGTCGGGTCATGCGCCATCACCGGCGCGTTGGCGCCCTCGCCGATGATCTCGCCGGTGGCGGGATCCACGACCACTGCGCCGACCGGCACTTCGCCGGCATCCGCCGCGGCGCGGGCGAGTTCCAGGGCGCGGGACATGGGATTGGTCAGAATTGTCATCGCCACTGGATCGCTCTAGACGCAGGCTAAGTAAAGGGAGCCCCCATGCGCATCATCGCCGGACAGCACAAGGGCCGGGCCCTGATTGCCCCCAAGGGGATGGGCACGCGGCCGACCAGTGACCGCACGCGCGAGAACCTGTTCAATGTGATTGCCCATGCCGAGTGGGCGCCGCCGCTGGAGGGCGCGCGGGTGATCGACCTGTTTGCGGGGTCCGGCGCGCTGGGGCTCGAAGCCATGAGCCGGGGCGCGGCCTTCTGCCTGTTCGTGGAAACCGATCACGGCGCGCGCGGGGCGATCCGCGACAATATCGAGGCGCTGGGCCTGTTCGGGAACACGCGCCTGCACCGGCGCTCGGCGACCGACCTCGGCGACAAGCCGGCCGGCGTCGGCGCACCGTTCACGCTCGCCTTCCTCGATCCGCCCTACCACAAGGGGCTGGTGCAGCCGGCGCTGGACTGCCTGGTGAGAGGCAGCTGGATCGGCGAGGACGCGCTGGTGATCGCGGAGACCGGCTCCGACGAGGCGCTGATGTTCCCCGGCTGGAGCGTGCTCGACACACGCGACTACGGCGCGGCGCGGGTGAGTTTTCTGAAGCAGGGGTGACGGGTTAGCCTGGACCCCGTCTTTCGACGGGGTGAGCGGCAATGTGAGAGGCAACGGTTGATCCGCCACCCCACCTTCTGCCGCTCATCCCGGCGACAGCCGGGATCCAGAATCTTCTGGACACCCAAGCATGTTCACTTTATGTTCCTTTGCATGTTCTATGTCTACATTCTCACGAACAAGCGCAACGGAACGCTCTATACGGGGCATGCGGACAATATTTACCGGCGCATCTGGGAACATCGCGGCGGGCATGTTCCAGGCTTTGCCGCAAAGTATGGCTGTAACCGGCTCGTCTGGATGGAGGGCCATGAATCACGGGAGACCGCATTCCGGCGAGAGCGGCAAATCAAGGCGTGGAAACGCGCCTGGAAACTTGCGCTGATCGAGCGGGAAAATCCAGAATGGCAGGACGTGTTCGATGAGATGCTGGCCTGGGTCCCTGAAGCGACCGATCTGACGCGTTGGCAGCGGCAGCAGTCTGGACCCCGTCCTTCGACGGGGTGAGCGGCAAATCGAGACACATTTGCAGATCACTTAGTTCTCCAGAAATTCCTTCCTTATGTCGAAGCTCGACGTTTTTGTGCCGACGTCCTTGGCGCAGGTTTCGATCCAGCGATCAGCGGCTTCGTGGCCCCGGTCGCGCAGGTCGGTCAGCAGGCGCCAGCGGGTGTCGTACTTCGAGGAGAGGTCGAGGCCGATGAGGTCCTGCCCGCCCTTGATGGCGTGGATGTTCAGCCTGCGGTATTTCTTCAGGACCGGTTCCTTCAGCATGCCCTCGTCGATCAGGCGCTGGACGAAGGCGATGGCGCGCAGCTCGCCGATCAGCGAGGCGTTGAAACTGATCTCGTTCAGGCGTTCCTGGATATCGGCGGCGCGCTTCGGCGTGCCGGGCCGCTCCAGCGGATTGAGCAGCACGAGCAGCACATCCTGCGGAGCGCCCGAATAGATCAGCGGAAACAGGCTCGGGTTGCCCATATAGCCGCCGTCCCAATACGGCGCGCCGTCAATCTCGACGGCCTGGAAGGCTTGCGGCAAACAGGCCGATGCGAGCACGGCGTCGGCGTTGATCTCGTCGCGGGCAAACACGCGCACCTTGCCGGTTTCGACATTGGTGGCCGAGACAAACAGGGTGAGCCCGGAAGCATGGACGGCGCCGAAGTCGATCTCGCCTTCGACGAGCCGGCGCAGCGGATTGAAGTTGAAGGGGTTGAGATCATACGGACTGGCCAGGGATTGCATCGCCGTAGCCATGGCGAACCCCACCGGCCCGAACGTGCCGAGAACCGAGCCGGCATCGGACACGCGCCGCCAGAGGGAGGCGAGTTCCTTGCGCGCGCCTTCCGGACCGCCCTTACTGAGACCGGCGGCATAGGCGACCGCGTTGAGGGCGCCGGCCGAGGTGGCCGAGATGGCCGTGATCTCGAGGCTGTCTTCCGCGCTCAGCCGGTCCAGCACGCCCCAGGTATAGGCGCCGTGCGCGCCGCCGCCCTGCAGGGCGAGGCTGATCTTGCGTCGTTTTCCGTTTGCCTTGGCCATGCGGGCGCAGGCTCCTTCCATCAGCAGCCCGCCCCTGCTAACGGAGGAAACCCCAGACGGCCAGACCCCGAGCGCTTCATGCCTGCCTTGCACGACCCGGCTGCCTCCCGCGCGCGCACCCTGACCATCGAGTCGGTCGGGGCGCAGGGCGACGGGCGCGCGAAGGAGAACGACATCTGGGTCAGCGTGCCGTTTACCCTGGCCGGGGAAAGGGTGCGCGTCGAAGGCGCCGGCGAGCGGTTGACGCTGCTGGAAATCCTGGAGCCTTCGCCCGAGCGCGCCGTGCCCGTGTGCCGGCATTTCGGAACCTGCGGCGGCTGCACATTGCAGCACATGGCCCCGGCGCCTTACGCCGCCTTCAAGCGCGACCTGGTCGTCCGTGCACTGAAATCGCGCGGACTCGAGGCCGAGGTCGCACCGGCCTGGATCACCCCGCCCGCCTCGCGGCGGCGGGCCACCTTCGCGGCAAGGAAGACCGGCAAGCAGGTGGCGTTCGGCTTTCATGCGCGCCGGAGCCATGCGCTTGTGGCGCTGGAAGAATGCCCGGTCGTTCGCCCCGCCCTCGCGGCGGCATTGCCGCGCCTCCGGGAGATCGCCGGGTTCCTGCTGCCGGCGAAGGACGAGATCGCACTGTTGGTGACCGAGACGGCGTCCGGCCTTGACCTGCACATCACCGGTGCTTCACCCGGCGTGACGGCGCTGGCACGGGCCGAGGCCGCCAGCGCCGCGCTGCGGGCGGGCTTTGCGCGCGTCTCAATCGAAGGCGCGGATGTGCTGACCGAACGGCGCCCGAGCCTGCCGGCCGGCGGGGCAAGCCTGTATCCGCCGCCCGGCGGATTCCTGCAGGCCAGCGCCGAGGCCGAAGTGGAGATGGAGCGGATCGTGCGCGAACATCTCAAGTTCGCTACCAGCGTCGCAGACCTGTTCTCCGGGTGCGGAACATTCGCGTTGCGCCTCGCGGCCGAATCCAGCGTGCTGGCGGCGGAAGGCAATGCAGCGGCCATCGATGCGCTGAAGGCCTCGGTGCGCGCCGCGCACGGACTGAAGCCCGTGACGGCCGAAGTAAGGGACCTGTTCCGAAATCCCTTTGGCGCCCGCGAACTTGCGCGGTTTGACGGCATCGTGCTGGACCCGCCGCGCGCTGGGGCGGCTGCTCAAGTGGCGGAGATTGCGAAATCGCGCGTGTCGAGGCTGGCGTATGTTTCCTGCGATCCCGCGACACTGGCCCGCGACCTGCGCACGCTCGTCGATGGCGGTTACAGGATCGTCCGTATCCACCCTATCGACCAGTTCCTCTGGTCGGCGCATGTCGAGGCGGTGGCGCTGCTGGAGAAGACGCCATGACGGACAAGCCGCAACCCGCCGTCGGCACCGTGTGCTTCCGGGGCGAGGATGTCCTGATGATCCGCCGGGGGACGAAACCGCTGGCGGGCGACTGGTCGCTGCCGGGCGGGCGGATCGAGTTTGGCGAGCGGGCGGAAGCGGCCGCCTTGCGCGAGCTCAGGGAAGAGACCGGGGTAACCGCGCGGCTGGTGGGCCTGGTCGATGTGGTCGATGCGATCTTCCGGTCGCGGACGAGCGGAGACGTGACCCGCCATTACCTGCTGTTCGACTATGCCGCCGTCTGGGTCTCGGGCGAGCCGGTGGCGGGCGACGATGCCAGCCACGCCGAATGGATCCCGCCGGGGCGGCTGGCGGAGCTGGCGCTGTGGGCGGACACGCGGCGGGTGATTGAGGCGGCGCGGGGGATGGTGCGCTCTTAGCCGTTCAAGGGAGACGCCGAGAACCGCTCTTGACCCGCCCCGACGTCAGGTCTGTGTAGACGTTCACACAAGCAGTCACATTCCAGGGAGGAATTTTCGCCATGACCTACAAACCCTTCGACCTCAGCGGAAAGGTCTGCGTCGTGACCGGCGGCAACAAGGGCATCGGGCTCGGCATGGTCGAGGCGCTGGCCGCCTCCAACGCGAATGTCGTGATCTGGGGCCGCAAGGCCGATGACAACGCCGCCGCCGTGAAGAAGGCCTCCAGCCTCGGCACCGGCACGGTGAAGGCCTGGGCCGTGGATGTCGGCGAGGAAGACCAAGTCGTGAAGGCCATGAAGGAGGCCGGGGAAGAGTTCAAGCGAATCGACTGCTGCATCGCGAATGCCGGCGTGGGGCGCGGCGCGGCCTCGTTCGAGACGATGACGCTGGAGACCTGGCGCTACAATCAGCGCATCAACGCCGAGGGCGCCTTCTTCACGCTGCGCGAGGCGGCGAAGTCGATGGTGGCGCGCGCCAAGGCGGGCGATCCGGGCGGCAGCCTGGTCGGCACGGCGTCGCTGGCCGGCATCGAGGGCGCTGGCCGCAACCAGGCCTATGCCCACACCAAGGGCGGCCTGATCGCCATGATGAATGCCTGCGCGGTAGAGTATGGCCGGTACGGTATCCGCGCCAACTCGGTGCTGCCCGGCTGGATCGCGACCGACATGACCGAGGGCGCGCAGGGCAATGACGCCTTCGCCACCAAGGTGATCACCCGCGTACCGATCCGCCGTTGGGGTGAACCGGCAGACTTCGGCGGGATCGCCGTCTACCTGGCCTCGGACGCCTCGAAATATCATTCCGGCGATACGCTGGTCATCGATGGCGGCTACGCGAAGTTCTGATTCGCCGCCGCCAGACGTGCGGACAAAGAAAAAGGCCGCTTCCCGAAGGAAGCGGCCTGATCTTTTGGACCGGTAAACCGGCCGCGCTCAGATTACTGAGGAGCGGCTTCGGTGGCCGGAGCTTCTTCGGTAGCAGCTTCGACAGCTTCTTCGACAGCTTCGGTGGTTGCTTCGACAGCAGCGTCCGTAGCAGCGTCGGTGGCTTCGGTCGTCGCTTCGACGGCTTCGATCACAGCAGCTTCGGTGGTTGCAGCGGCTTCAGCAGCCACTTCTTCGGTGGTGGTTTCTTCAGCGGCCGGAGCAGCTTCTTCGGTTGCGCCGCAAGCGGCGAGAACGAGAGCCGAAGCGGCAGCGGCGGCGAGGATCAGCTTTTTCATGTAGGTAGTACCCCTGTTGAGTGTTCTTGCGAACGGTGGGGCTCTAGCACCCCTTCAACGTTGCTGAAAGTTAATTTTTCAGCGATTTTGAACCGTCGCGGTCTGGTTGCACAAAACCCTTGCCCGGCATGAGCAAAGGATCAGTCTCGGCTGGTTGCAGATTATTCTGCGTCAGCTTCTTCGGTAGCAGCCGCTTCGGCGTCTGCTTCGGCCGGGGCCGCTTCGGCCTCTGCTTCGACAGTTGCTTCGACGGCTTCGGCTTCAACGGTCGCTTCGACTTCGACCGCTTCAACAGCGACTTCGGCTTCGACGACTACGGTTTCGGTCGCAGGTTCACCTGCAAACGCGACACCCGCGAAAAGGATAGCAGCGGCAGCGCCAGCAAAGAGTTTCGTCATGGGAGTTTCCCTCTTCTAGACACCCTGCCCGGCGGAAAATCCGCGGACGCCCGGCTATAGCCCACTGATCGGGGCCAGATTGCGGCAAAGACACGACAAATCTGATGAAAATGCGGCAGTCGCTGCAGTTTGGTGAAGATGCTTGCGTTGACGTGGCGGCGGCAGCCTAGCCATCGGGCCATCAGAACGCCCCATCGCACAGGAGTATCCCATGGCACTGAAGACCCGCCTGACCGAAATGCTGAAGATCCAACACCCGATCATGCTCGCCGGGATGGGCGGGGTGTCGTATGCCGAAGTCTGCGCCGCGATGTGCAATGCGGGCGGTTACGGCGTGCTCGGCATGGCGGGCACGGGCCCCGACTTCATCGCCGGACAGATGAAGAAGGTGAAGGAACTCGCGCCCGGCAAGCCGTTTGGCGTGGACCTGCTGGCCGCCAGTCCCGAAAGCCTCGAGGAATCCGTGGACGTGATCATCAAGGGCGGCGCCGATTCGTTCGTCGCCGGTCTCGGCGTGCCCCTGCCGATCATGAAACGCCTCAAGGATGCCGGCGTGAAGGTCATGGTGGTCGGCGGCGCGGTGAAGCACGCCATCAAGGCCGAGGAAGCGGGCTGCGACGCGGTGATCCTGCAGGGCGGCGAAGGCGGCGGGCATACCGGCCTCGTCGGCACGATGCCGCTGGTCGCGCAGGCCGTGGAAGCAGTGAAGATCCCGGTGATCGCCGCCGGCGGCATCTATGACGGGCGCGGCCTTGCCGCCGCCCTCGCGCTCGGCGCCGAGGGCGTCTGGATGGGCACCCGCTTCATCGCCTCGGCCGAGGCCCACGCCGCCAACATGTACAAGAACGCGGTCGTCGAGGCGGGCGATACCGACACGACCCGCACGCGCTGCTATTCCGGCAAGCCGATGCGCTGCCGCACCAACGACTATATCAACGACTGGGAACAGCGTCCGCAGGACATCCAGCCCTTCCCGTTCCAGGCGATCCACTCGACCCGGACCGGCGTGATCGGCGGTATCGGCGGCATCACCGACGAGGCGAAACTCAACGCCGACTCCAGCTGCTTTGCGATGGGTCAGTCTGCCGGCGGCGTGCGCGAGGTGAAGCCGGTGGCCGCCATCGTCGCCGACATCATGCGCGATGCGGAAGGCGCGATCGAGCGGATGGCGGCGCTGCGGGTGAAGGCACAGGCCTGACCGGGTTCACGTTGCGGCTGGCTGTCAAAGCCAGCCGCGCCATTTGAAGAACTGGTAGGGCACAATGGCCGACAGGATCATCATGCCGATGGCGAACGGGTAGCCCGAGGGCCAGGCAAGTTCGGGCATGAACTTGAAGTTCATGCCATAGATCGAGGCGATCAGGGTCGGCGGCAGGAACACGACGGCCGCCACCGAGAAGATCTTGATGATCGACGTTTGCTGGATGTTGATCATGCCGAGCGTGGCATCGAGCAGGAAGTTGATCTTCTGCGTCAGGAAGGCAGCGTGATCGACCAGGGACTGGACGTCCCGGCCGAGCAGCTTGAACTGGCTTGACGCGCTCTTGTCCGCCTTGCGCGCCTGCACGGTGGCAGCCGCATAGGTCAGGAGGCGCTGCACGGAGTTCAGGCTTTCGTAGACCTTCGACATCAGATCACCTTTCCGGCCGACCCGTTCGAGCACGGACTGAAAGTCTCGCGGCTTGGGCTTTGGCTTCTCCGGCAGCAGCCTTGCGACACCCTTGGCCTTCGGCGCAGGCGGCTCGATGGAAAAGACCTCGCGCGAAATCGCGTCCAGCTCGTGGCCGGCGCGTTCCAGCACGTCGCCTGCGCGTTCGATCAAGGCTTCGAGCAAGCCGGCGAACAGGCTCTCTGCCGTCATCGTGCCGGACTTCTGGCACCGCGCCACGAACACGTCGATGGCCCGCGGCTCCTCGTAGCGCACCGTCACCAGCTGGTCGCCCAGGAGCACGAAGGTCGCCGGCGACAGCAACACATTGTCACTGTCCGTGTGCGACAGCATCATGGCGGTCATGAAGTGGGCGTCGTCCTCGGCATAAAGTCGGCTCGACAGCTCGATCTCGCTCGTCTCCTCGCGCGTCGGCACGTCGATGCCGAAGGCGCGTTCGACCGCTGCCTCTTCTTCCTTTGTCGGGCGCAGCAGGTCGATCCAGACGGCGTCGGCGAGCCCGGCAAGATCTTCGCCCGCAAGCACGAACCGGCCGGACTGGTTGACGTAGGTGTGGATCATGGCGGGCTCGGCGCGGCGATGGGGTTACCTGCTGGTCTGCGGCAAGTCGGCCTAGCTTGCAATCGCGGGTCTTCAACTGCCCGCAAAGGCCGCCTTGCCGACCAGGTGTTTGAGCGGCTCGCCGCGGAGGTAGCGCCCGAGATTGGCGAGGAAGGTCTCGTCCGCCCCGTCCACCGTGCCCGGCGTGTCGGAACTGTCATGCGGGGTAATCGCGATCCGGGGATGGGCCCAGAGCGGGCTGTCGGCGGGCAAGGGCTCGGTGCGTGTCACATCCAGCGCGGCGAAAGCGGGCCGGCCGGCGTCCAGCGCCGCGACCAGCGCGTCTTCATCGACCAGCGCGCCGCGCCCGAGGTTCATAAACAGGGCGTGCGGCGCCATGGCGGCGAAGAAGGCGGCGTTGGCCATGTTCTCCGTCTCCGGCGTGTGCGGCGGGCAGAGCAGCACGATGTCGGCGCGCGGCAGCTGCGCCGTCAGCGCGCCCGGCGCCGCAATCTGTGCCGCGCCCTCGGCCGGGCCCGGCGTGCGGCGCACCCCGGTGACCTCGCCGCCGAGCGCGGTGACCCGCCGCCCGACCGCCTGCCCGATGGACCCGTAACCGACCACCAGCCAGCGCGACCCGCGGATCTCGCCTGCCTTCACGCGGCGCCACTTGCCTTCGGCCTGCAACGCCCGGTGGGCGGGGCCTTCGCGCAGGAAGTCCAGCGCCTGCCAGAGCGCCCATTCGGCCATCGATTCGGCCTGCGTGTGGTTCGTCGTGTAGAGATTTGCCTTCTGCCCGATCATTCTCAGGGCCGGATTCTCGACCCCCGCCGCCGCCGACTGGAACCAGTCCAGCGACGGACTCTTGAGGATGGCGGTCATAAACTCGCGCGCGGCGGGCGAGTAAAACCCGTCGGCATTGCCGAACGCGGCGTCGATCGGGGGCAGCGCGTCCAACGCCGTGCTGGTCCAGGCGTCGTGCGCCTTTCCGGCATCGTCGATCGTGACAAACCGGGCAGCGGTGTCCAGCCCCTTGAGCCGGGGGCGAAGGCGCGCGAAAGTCCGCGCATGAAGAAGACAGGTTTTCATGCCCTCGTGCTTAGCCTTGCCCTGGTGGCGGGCACAAGCGCCGCCCAGTCCGGATTGCCCGTCCGGGGACCGGATTATTTCCGGGATGCGGCCGACCTTGCCGGCGTCCTCGGCTCGGCGCACGCCATCCGGGTGCGCTGCAATGGCCGCGACGACCAATACTGGCGCCGCTACATGACCGACATGCTGGCCTTCGAGGCGCCCGATCCCGGCGAGTTGCGGTCCTCGCTGGTGCGCGAGTTCAACGACGCCTTCTCCGAGGTCAGCCGGGTCTATCTCGTCTGCGACACGGACGCCGTAGCGGCCGAAGCGCGCTACGCCGAGCGCGGTCAGGAAATCTCGACACGCCTCGCCACCCATTATTTCCCGAAACGGGAACGAACCGGCAAAGGATTTGACTGATGCGCAACCTGATCGCGGGCGGCCTGGGCGCCCTGATATTGTCGGCCTGTGCACTGTTCGAGGCGCCCCCGCCCGAAGCGCCGGCCATCGCCATCCTGCTGGAAAATGAACCCGCGACGGAGCCCGGCCCCGGCGGCCGGATGCCTTCGGGCCGCGATCTCGGCGTGCGCTCGGCCGTCGTCGCCCCGAACGGCGCCGCCGCCACCGCCCACCCGCTTGCTACGCAGACCGCGCTCGATGTGCTGAAGGCCGGCGGCAGCGCGGTGGACGCGGCGATTGCCGCCAATGCCATGCTCGGCCTTGTCGAGCCCACCGCCAACGGTATCGGCGGCGACCTCTTCGCCATCGTCTGGGACCCGGCGACACAGACACTGTACGGCTACAACGGCTCCGGCCGCAGCCCGATGGGCGCGTCGCTGGACGACATGCAGGCGGCGGCGGACAAGTTCATGGACGGCAAGGAAATCCCGCCGCATGGCACCGCGCCGGTCACCGTGCCGGGGACGGTCGATGCCTGGTACGCGCTGCACGGGAGGTTCGGAAAACGTCCGATGGCGGACAATCTGAAGCCGGCCATCACCTACGCCCGCGAAGGCGCGCCGATCCCGGAAGTCATCGCCTATTACTGGGGCCGCAGCGCCGCCAATTTCCCGAAATCCGCCGCGAGCGGCATGCTGGAAGAGTTCGAGAACGCGCGGAACCTCTACTTCGACCCGGCCCCGCGCGAAGGCACGCTGTTCCACAATCCGGGTCTCGCGGACACGCTGGAGCGGATCGGCAAGACCGGGCGCGACGAATTCTACAAGGGCGAAACCGCCCGCACGATGGATGCCTATTTCCAGCGCATCGGCGGCGCCCTGCGCTACGAGGACTTCGCCGCCCACACGGGCGAGTGGACCGAGCCCTACTGCGTCACCTATCGCGGGGACTACAAGGTCTGCGAACTCGGCCCCAACACGCAAGGCATCGCCGCGCTGCAGATGTTGCAGATGCTGGAAGGCTTTGACTTGCGGTCGATGGGCTTCGGCAGCGCCGACAGCCTGATGGCGCAGGTGGAAGCGAAGCGGCTGGCGTTTGCAGACCGGGCGCGCGGATATGCCGATCCGGAATTTTCCAACATCGATCCATCCCTCTTCATAGCAACCCCTTACTACAATCAAAGCCGCGGAGAGACGATCGACCTGGATCACGCAATGACTGCCGAAGATACGATTTCAGGCATGATATCGACTAGAGCTTTCAAAGGCCGCTTCCTGAACTTTGCCGAGGCAAGGGACGGCCTTAGAATCAAGCCGCAGTACAAGGAGCTGAGCGACCTTCGACAGAAGGCACCGAACCTAACGCCAGAAAACAGTGATTTGAATCGGGTCGGCGTCTTCACCGTCTGCGATGCAAGCGGCAAATGCACTGAGATGGATCCATCAAAATTCAACGAAATCAGCGCCGCCGATGCCAAGCTGAAGCAGGGCGACACAACCTATCTCACCGTCACCGACAAGGACGGCATGATGGTGTCCCTCATCCAGTCGAACTATCGCGGCATGGGCTCGGGCCTCGTCGCGGACGGGCTCGGCTTCATGTTCCAGGACCGGGGCCAGCTGTTCAGCCTCGATCCTCAGCACCCGAACGTATTTGAGCCCGGCAAACGCCCCTTCCACACGATCATTCCCGCTTTCGCCTTCCGGAAGGACATGCCGGGCTGCCAGGTCCGCGCGGTGCCGATCGAGCAGGCCTGCCCGTTCGAGCCCTGGCTGAGTTTCGGCCTGATGGGCGGCGGCATGCAGCCGCAAGGCCATGTCCAGATCATCCTCAACCTCGTCGATTTCGACATGGGCCTGCAGGAAGCCGGCGACGCCGCGCGCTGGGAACATCTCGGCGGTTGCGAGCCGACGAACGCTCTGAACGGCGACCCCTGCGAGGCGGACATGGGGATCATCCAGATCGAAGGCGGCATCCCGGAAGCCACCAAGGCCGAACTCGAAGCGCGCGGCCACAAGGTGGAATACGTGAAAGCCAATGCCGGCGGCTACCAGGCCATCATGCGCGACTTCGACACCGGCGCCTGGATCGCCGCGACGGAGATGCGGAAAGACGGCAGCGCGGACGGGTATTGACCTTCCGTTGCAAAGCGCTCCGCCGTAGACGCCTGCGAAGGCAGGGGTCCAGAGTCGCGACCCGTTTGGATTCGAAAGCTGGATGCCTGCCGTCGCAGGCATCTGCGGAGAGGGCAGTAACATGAAACCGGATACGAAAACGCCCCCCGAAGCCCCGCGCGACTGTCCCCTCTGCCCGCGTCTTGTGGCGTACCGAGACGCCGTGCGCGCGAAGGAGCCCACCTGGTTCAACGGCGCCGTGCCGAGCTTCGGCAGCGACACGGCCGAGCTCGTCATCGTCGGCCTCGCACCCGGCGTCACCGGGGCGAACCGCACCGGCCGTCCGTTCACGGGCGACTGGGCGGGCGATCTCCTCTACGCCACGCTGGACAAGTTCGGCTTCTCGAAAGGCACCTACGCCGCCGACCCCGGCGACGGGCTGCAGCTGACCCGCGCGATGATCACCAACGCCGTGCGCTGCGTGCCGCCGGAGAACAAGCCGGTGGGCGAGGAGATCAATACCTGCCGGCCGTTCCTGAAGTCCCGCCTCGCCGCGCTGCCAAAGCTGAAAGTGATGATCTGCCTCGGCAAGATCAGCCACGATTCCACCATTCGCGCGCTCGGGCTCAAGCTCGCCGCGCATCCCTTCGGCCATGCCACACGCTATGAAGTGTCCGTGAACGGACGGCCGGTTACCCTGCTCTCCAGCTATCACTGCTCGCGCTACAACACGAATACCGGACGCCTGACGGCGGAGATGTTCGAGGATGTGTTTTCTATGGCGAAGGAAGCGCTCGGCTAACCGCCCTTCATGATCCGCGCTTTATCCCGCGCCCAGTCGCGCTTGGCTTCGTTCTCGCGCTTGTCGTGCGCCTTGCGGCCCGTGGCGACGCCGATCAGGAGTTTGGCGCGGCCCTTGTCGTTGAAGTAGAGCTTCAGCGGTACGATCGTACGCCCGGCCCGGTCCACTTCCTGCGCCAGCTTCGCCAGCTGCCGCTTCGAGACCAGCAGCTTGCGCTTGCGGCGCGGCTCATGGTTGAACCGGTTCGCGCCGCCATAGGTCTGGATCTCGGCATTGATCAGCCACAGCTCGCCCTGCTCCACCGAGGCATAGGCCTCGGCGATGTTCGCCTTGCCGTCGCGCAGGGATTTCACTTCCGAGCCGACCAGCATAACGCCCGCTTCCAGCGTATCCTCGACCGAATACTCGCGGCGCGAGCGCCGGTTCTCGGCGACCATCCCGTCGGTGCGGCCCTTGACGGCAGGGGTCTTCGGCTTGGTGGCCATGACCTAGAGACTGACCCCCGCCAGCCGCAATGCCGCATCAATCTGCTCACGCGCGGCGGCGTCCGGCGGCGTGATCGGCAGGCGCACTTCGTCCGTGCACAGACCCATCCGCGACAGCGCATATTTCGCCGGGCCCGGCGAGGGCGACGCGAACATCGCGCGGTGCAGGAGGACAATCCGCTGGTTGATCGCCCGAGCGGTCTCCAGGTCGCCGTCATCGAACGCGGCATGCATGGCCGCGCAGGCTTCCGGCAGCACGTTGGCGGTCACCGAGATGCAGCCCGCTCCGCCCATCGCCCGGTGGGCCAGCGCGCTGGAATCCTCGCCCGACAGCTGGATGAACTGCTGGTGCTCGCCTTTGTTCTGGCCGATCAGATGGCTGTGCAGCGCCACGCGCTCCATCTCGTCGCTCGCATCCTTGATGCCGATGATGTTGGGCAGCGCCGCCAGCGCGGCCACCGTCGGCGGCATCAGGTCGACAATCGTGCGGCCCGGCACATTGTAGACAAACACCGGCAGGGCCACGGCGTCGTTGATCGCCTTGAAGTGCGCGTAGAGGCCCGCCTGGTTCGGCTTGTTGTAATACGGGCAGACGACCAGCGCCGCGTCGGCGCCGACGGCCTTGGCATGGGCCACGAGGTCGATCGCCTCTTCGGTCGCGTTGGAGCCTGCCCCGGCGATCACCGGCACCCGGCCGGCTGCCACTTCAACACACAGCGAGACCACCGCCTTGTGCTCTTCGGTCGAGAGCGTGGACGTCTCCCCGGTCGTGCCCACCGGCACCAGCGCGGCCGAGCCGCCCGCGATCTGGCGCTCGACCAGGGCCGCGAAGGCCGGCTTGTCCACCGCGCCATTCCGGAACGGGGTCACGAGGGCGGGGATGGAACCGGTAAAGAGCGGATCGGATGACATCTTATTATTGCCAGTTTTTCAGGGATTCGTTTCAGGAATTCGTGGGATATGCGTGCTAGGCTGCCGAGCTTGGATTGTCACGCTTCGGGACAGAAATAAACATAGGCCACCATGACACTTGCCCGGAAAACTGCAGTTTTTATCTCCCTCGCCGCGCTGGCGGCGGGTGCGGCCCTGGCCGGCGTTCCCGAAACGCCCAGCCTGAAGCCCGGAAAGAACCTGCTGCCCCCGGCGCAGGCGCCTGTCCTGTCGGTTAATGTGGCGACCCCGGCCGGCCCCTCCACGCCGGCCCCGGTGCTCACCCAGAAGTCCTCCGCCGCGCTGTATCTCGCCCGGGCGCTCTCGGCCGCCGAGCGCAGCCAGTGGTCGGAGCTCACCCGCCTGCAATACGAGGCGCCGGAGCCGGCCCTCAAGAACCTGATCATGTGGAAGCGCGCCGCCGGCGGCGTGCCCGGCATGTCCTTCGACGAGATCGACCTGGCGCTGACGATGCTGCCCGACTGGCCGGAAACCGACCGGATGCGCCGGCGCGCCGAGGAGATCATCGAGCTGTCCGCGCTCGACGCGCGCGCGCGCATTGCCTGGCTGGAGAAATCCGGGCCCCAGACCGGCGCCGGCAAGGTCGCCCTCGCCAACGCCCTGCGCGATGTCGGCGAACGGGCCCGCTCCGACGAGGTCATCAAGGACGCCTGGCGCAGCAACACGCTGGAGCCGGACGTGCAGCGCATCGTCCTCGCCCGTTACGGCCAGTCGCTCAGCCAAGACGACCACCGCGCCCGGGTCGATTTCCTGCTCTGGACCGGCCAGGCCAGCGCCGCCGAGGCCCTGAAGCCCCAGCTGACCGCCGAATACCGCAAGCTGACCGATGCCCGCATCGCGCTCGCCAAGCGGGCCAAGACGGTCGATTCGCTGGTCAAGGCCGTGCCGGACCATCTGCAATCCCATCCGGGCCTTCTCTATGAGCGCGCCAAGTGGCGCCGCGTGAAGAAGGTGGAGGGTGTCTCCGATCTGCTGCGCCAGATCGACGGCAAGGACGTGCCCGCCGCCGGCCGCAGCCGCCTCTGGGACGAACGCGCCATCGCGGTGCGCGAAGAACTCAAACTGCGCAATTACAGCCGCGCCTACCAGCTGACCGCCCCGCATGGCATGTCGGCCGGCGCCGACTTTGCCGAGGCCGAATGGCTGGCCGGCTGGATCGCGCTGCGCCTCAACGGCGACGCGACCCGCAGCGTCGGCCATTTCGAAACCATGACCGCCGGCGTCTCCAGCCCGGTCAGCCTGGCGCGCGGCTATTACTGGACCGGCCGGGCCCGCGACGCCCTCGGGCAGAGCGATCCGGCGCTCGCCGCCTATGCCGCCGCCGCCACCCACAAATACACCTATTACGGCCAACTCGCCTCCGAACGCCTCGGCGACAAGACGGTCAGCCTCGGCGCGCCGGCCCTTCCGTCCACGGAGGACATCGCGCGGTTCAACGCCCGGCCGATCGTCCAGGCGATGCGGGTGCTGGGCGAGGCGGGCGAGATGACCAGCTTCAAGGAATTCGCCTTCTATCTCGACGACGAGCTGGACGCGCCGGTCGAATATGAAATGCTGTCCGTCCTGGTGAACGAGTATGCGACACCTGATGTCGGTGTGCGGACCGGCAAGGCCGGGCTGCAGCGCGGCGTGGTGGCGCCGGGCGCGGCCTATCCGGTGCTCAACCCCGCGGTCAGCCGCAAGCCGGACACCGAGCGCGCCTTCGTGCTCGCCATCACGCGCCAGGAGAGCGAGTTCAATCCGAAAGCCGTCAGCCAGGTTGGCGCGCGCGGCCTGATGCAGATCATGCCGGCCACAGCGAAAGGCGAAGCCCGCCTGCGCGGCCTGCCCTATCAGCAATCCTGGCTGACCGAAGATCCCGGCTACAACTTCACCCTCGGCGGGCTGCACCTCGACACGCTGATCAAGCAGTTCGGCGGCAGCTACATCATGACCGCCGCCGCCTACAATGCCGGCCCCTCCCGCCCCGGCCAATGGGTGCGCGATTACGGCGACCCCCGCACCGGCCAGATCGACCCCATCGACTGGGTCGAGTTCATCCCCTTCTCGGAAACCCGCAACTACGTCCAGCGCGTCATGGAAAACATCCAAGTCTACCGCCACCGCCTCAGCGGCCAACCCGAAGAGATCCGCCTGACCGAGGACCTGAAGCGCGGGCGGAGATAAACCTTCTTAGCCCCTTCTCCTGCGGGAGAAGGGCGCGCGAGGACGGGCAATCGTATACGATTGTCCGAGCGCGGGGATGAGGGGGCGCACCATTCCCTCAAACGCTCCGCCAATCGGATAGCTCAGTCCCCCTCACCCCCTCGCGTGGACGAGAAATCGTATACGATTTCCCGCGCGAGCCTCTCCCAAGGAAGAGGGGAGCTACGGACCCCCTTCCCCCCACCCCGTCATGCCGTTAGGCTGACCCCTCGAATGCTCCACAAGTCGGACGGGCTTGTGGACGGTTTGTGGACGGGGAACGGGCATGAAACGCGCAACTTATGCAACACTCATCGCGGGCGGACTTGCCCTTCTGGCGGCGTGCGGGAACGCGGCCGGAACCGGGCCTGGCAATGCCGAAGGCAGCGCGCCGGACGGCGCCGCCGTCGCTGCGGTTGCCGGTATTCCCGAGGGGCCGGTGCGGGTGGCGGACGAGAACCTCGTCGCCCTCTACAAGCAGCTGCACGAGTCGCCCGAGCTGTCGTTCAAGGAGGTCGCGACCTCCGCCCTCCTCGCCAACGAGCTGAAAACACTGGGTTTTACGGTCACGACCGGCCTCGGCGATGTCTGGGTGAAAGACAAGGCCGTGCGCGATCACGGCGAGGCGCGCCCGGATGTCGGCGGCTACGGCGTGGTCGGCGTGCTGGACAACGGCCCCGGCCCGGTCGTGCTGATCCGCGCCGACATGGACGCGCTCCCCGTCCCCGAAAACACCGGCTTCGCCTTCGCCTCGAAGGTGATGTCGCAAACATGGACCGGCGTGGACAGCCCCGTCATGCACGCCTGCGGCCACGACATTCACATGACCGTCTGGGTAGGCACCGCCCGCCGCCTGCTCGCCGAGAAGGAAAACTGGTCCGGAACGCTCGTGATGATTGCCCAGCCGGCCGAGGAAATCGGTCTCGGCGCCGAGGCGATGCTGGCCGACGGTTTGTACACGCGCTTTCCCAAGCCGGACTACAACATCGCGCTGCATGTCTCGGCGGGCGCGCCGGCGGGGACGGTCAATTATTCGTCGGGCTACGCGCTTGCCAACGTCGACTCAGTGGACATCAAGGTGAAGGGCATCGGCGGTCACGGCGCCTATCCGCACACCACGGTCGATCCCGTACTGATCGGCAGCCATATCGTCGTCGCGCTGCAGAGCCTCGTCTCGCGCAGCACCAATCCGCTTGATTCCGCCGTGGTGACCGTCGGCTCGTTCAAGGCCGGCGCCAAGCACAACATCATCCCGGACGAAGCCGAACTGCTGATCACCGTGCGCTCCTATGAGGACAAGACGCGCCAGATGCTGCTCGACGGCATCAAGCGTATCGCGGAAGGTCAGGCCGCCGCATTCGGCGCGCCGGCGCCCGAGATTTCGGTGGAGAGTGACTTCACGCCCGCCACCTATAACGACCCGGACCTGACGAGCCGCGCGATGGCCGCGATCAGCGCCGAACTCGGCGCCGGCAACGTGCGCGCAGTACCGCCGGTGATGGGCGGCGAAGACTTCAGCCAGTATGGCCGCACCGACGAGAAGATCCCCGGCCTGATCTTCTGGCTCGGCGCCGTCCCGCCGGACCGGTATGCCGCCTCGCAGGCCGACGGCATGCCGCTGCCCTCGCTCCACTCCGCCCTCTTCGCCCCGGATTACGACCCCGCCATCGCCACTGGCGTCGATGCGATGACCGCGGCCGTCGAAGCGCTGCTGAAGAAGTAGATTCGAGAAATCCGGCGAAGCGCCCTTCCCAAGTTTGCCTGTCGGTGATTAGTTTCCCGCAAAAGGTGAAGGTGCGGGGATGGGCAACACGGATCAGGCGGGCGGCGATGCCCGGCAGCGCGGCCATTACAACTGGCGATTTGAAATCATCGTGGCCTGCCTGGGTCTGGGCGGCGCGGCGATCCTGATCGCGGTTGATGACCTGCAGAACGCGGATGTGCTTGAAGGCGCTGCTCAATGGGGCGGTATCATCGGCACGCTCCTTCTCGCCTACCTCGTGACCGGCATCATCCTCGTTCAGCGCAGCTGGGAGACCACGCCGAAGAACCACGATCCGGGTACGGAAGAACAGCCCCGGTACCGGGCGGCCTTCGCCTGGCTGGTCGGCTATCTGGCCGTGCTCGCCTGGGCGGCCTTCGGCCATGACACCGCCGTCAACGCTTTCCCCTGGGACTTTGCACTGGCCGGGAACCCGCAGCACCAGATGCTGTTCGGCGCCCTGCTCGCCGCCGGCTTCATCCCGCTCCTGTTCGGCTTTCATCTCGTCGCCGTGGAAGCGACCGAGAATACCGGACGCAAAAACTATCTCAGTGATCCGGACGAGGAAGTCAGCTGGCTGACGCTTACCCTGACATTCGGCGTCTGCCTGCTGGTCGGGATTGGCGCCTGGGCGGCCGGCCAGCGCCTGTTCACGATGTCCGACAATTTCGGGCTGATGGCGGTCGGCGCGGTGGTCGCCAGTTTCCTTCTGTTCATCGTGGCCGCCAACATTCTCGGCTTCAGGGAGCCGCGCCAGACCGGCGACGCGCCCCGCAAGGCGGCGGCGGGCGGCATGACGCAGTCGGCCAGCGAGATGGTCGTGGCGCTCGATGCGGCGCTGGTGCGGCTGGTGGCGCCCCTGTCCGGCGCCACGTTGCCCGGCACCGTCAGCGGCAAGATCGCCATCGTCTGTGTCCTGCTGCCGCTGTCGGCGCTGGGATTCGCCTTGCCCGCGCCGGTCGGCCTGTTTCCGATTGGCTTTGCGATCCTTCTGATCCTGTCCATCGGGCGGCGGTGGTCGTGGGTCGAAGACGACCGCGAAAAGGCGCTGCGGCTGCAGACGACGCGCTCTGACAAGTTCCGGATCGGGTTCAACAATGACATGCGCGACGAGGCGCTGCTCGGCTATGCGTTCCTGTTCGTGCTCGTTCCGCTCGGCCTGCGCCAGATCCAGCTGCACTTCGAATTCTTCGCGCCCCACCAGCTGGCAGCCGCCCGCGCAGCCGCAAGCTCGGCCAGCATCATCGACTGGCTGAACTTCTTCGGCGGCGAACTCGCCAAGGGCGTGCCCATCGTCGACTGGTTCGACATCTACGACATCCAGCAGGAGCGCCCGTTCGAGCCCAAGGATGCGAGCGGCCGGCACGTCATCTTTGCCTCCCGGCTGATGATCGACATCGTGATCATCGCGGCGCTGCTGCAGGCGATCGGGATCATGCAACGCAACAAGGGCCAGGAGAACCTGTTCAAGTCCGGCCAGGTCGATTTCTTCGATCCCTTCATGGAGAAGAAAATCCTGAGCGCCGCCTACCAGAAGCCGAAGCAGGCGGGGGACGCACCGCTCACAATGAAGTGGCTCAAATTTTTTGAGGCTCACCGGGACAAGAGCCGGGACCTGGATCGCGGCGATTTCTACTACAATCCGCGAAGGCTGAACGAGTTGTCTGCAGACTTCGCCGAGACCCGCTCGACATCGGACCATCGGATAAAGGCCGTCGTCGACTGGTTATCCGAAGACCTTGTCGTCGGCTCTATCAGCGAGCGGCTGGAGAAGATCGTTGAGCTGTACAGCGATCTGCAGGAACGCGAAGGGTGCGAAGATCCCGACGCGCAGTCTCTTCGCCGGCGCATCGAGCGTTTCATAGACGACCTGATCTTTGATTTCCGGGAGATGCCGTCTGACAAGCTGACTCAGGCGGCCTTCAAACGGTTGTCTCAACTGTTGTTCGTGATCGAAAAAGATCGCGGCCTTGATGTTCAGAGGAACAGGGCATTCTGGATGCTTGGCGACAAAGCCGAACTGAATGCTGCGAGGGTCCTTGCGGGTCGCATAATTGATGGCGCTCAGGCTGCCGGCGTCATGTCCGTTGCAGAAGACGAAGTTCAAAGTTGGTATGTCAAAAGGCAGGGTCGCCAGATCGACCGAACCGCTGCGCTGGAGCAGCTGGTTGGAATCTTTGTGGCAAGCGAGCCCGCCACGGCAGACGATCAGGAGGCGTATGCGCGACTCTTGAAGGACGCTTCCAAGAAACGCCTCTCCGTTGCCGATCAGAAGAGACTGGCGCAACTTCGGCGCAAGGGGGCGGGTACCAAAATGACCGCCGCAGAGCTGGACACCTTCAAGCGCCTCTATTCGAGCGTCGCAGGCATCGTCATCAAGAGCTGACACGCGTTTCCCAATCATGGCGGAACCGTGGCGGCGGGTTGCCACTGGGCGGGTTGTGCGCTAGACAGGCTTTTGCTCAGACTGCGCAAAAGTAATCCGGCTGTCACGAACGAGCCCTGATCCCCGAAAGCGTTTGAAGGCTGGCCCTTGAAACGCGGACCATCAGGCCTAACTTATACTCAAATCGAGCATAACGGCTCGAGGATGGAGGATACCATGGCACGCCTGATCGATTCCGGCCCGGGTTGCCCGACCCCCACGCCGCTGCGCGGCCGCTCCGGCGCCGAAGTGCGCGGCCTCGTCTATGATGACGCCGTGAGGGCCGAGACGGATGCGCTCTATCCGCTGGTCGCCGATTTCGTGACGCCGATGGAATGGCCCGCGATCGCCCCGCTGGTGGCCGGCATCAACCGGCTGAAGAAAGCGAAGAACGCCGTCATCCTCGCCCACAATTACATGACGCCCGACATTTTCAGCCTCGTCGGCGATTTCCGGGGCGACTCGTTGCAGCTCGCCCGTGAGGCGGCCGCGACGGACGCCGACATCATCGTGCAGGCCGGCGTGCATTTCATGGCCGAGACTTCGAAAATCCTGGCGCCGGAAAAGACCGTGCTGATTCCGGACCTGCGCGCCGGCTGCTCGCTCGCCGCCTCGATCACCGGCGCCGATGTGCGCCTGATCAAGCAGAAATATCCGGACTACCCCATCGTGACCTATGTGAACTGCACCGCCGAGGTGAAGGCCGAGTGCCACATCACCTGCACCAGCTCCAATGCGGCGCAGGTGGTGGAGCACATCGCGAAGGCATGGAATACCGACACCGTGATCCTGGTGCCGGACCAGTACCTGGCGAAGAACGTTGCCGCGCAGACCGGCATCCGCATCCTGACCTGGCCGGGCGCCTGCGAAGTGCACGAGCAGTTCTCCGGCGAGGACGTGAAACAGCTGCGCGAGGCCCATCCGGGCGTGATCGTCCTGGCGCACCCGGAATGCCCGCCGGACGTGCTGCAGGAAGCCGACTTTGCCGGCTCGACCTCGGCGCTCTCCAACTATGTGTCCGAGCACCAGCCGAAGACGGTTGTGCTGCTGACCGAATGTTCGATGAGCGACAATGTGGCGGCCGAAAACCCGGCGGTGAACTTCATCCGTCCGTGCAACCTGTGTCCCCACATGAAGCGCATCACGCTGGAGAACATCTATGACTGCCTCGTCACCGGCAAACATGAAGTGACGATCCCGGAGGACATCCGCGTGCGCGCCAAGGCGGCGCTGGATGCGATGCTGGCGCTGCCGAAAATGGCGCGGCCGCTGGCCTTCCGGACCGGCCAGACACCACTCGAACTCGAGATGGTGATCTGAACGGCGTGTGATCGAGACGGCTTGCCAAGCGCAGCCCGAAGCAGTGAAGTCAACCGGACCCTATCGAGGAGGCGTCCATGTCCACCTACCTGAAGCCGGCTCTCGGCCTGCTCTTCCTTGCGCTTGCCGCAGGCCTGCCGGCCTCGGCGGTCAAGGGCAAGACCGACACGGACAAATCCGACGTGCTGGGAAGCTGGAGCTTCCAGACCCGTCCCTACCGCGAAGGCCAATGCGTGATGACCGGCACGATGAACCTTTCTCCGCACCCGGAGGAAGGGCGTTATGACTGCGAGATCACGGCGGTCGAGATGTGCTCGATGTGGGGCCGTTCGGTGGTGCGCCAGTCCTGCGATGCGCGCCGTTTCGGCAACCAGGTGTCGGTCCGCTCCACCATCGAGGAGATGATCGAGTCCAAGGCGCCGGACCTCCTCTATGTGCCGGACAATTTCACCCTGACGATCCAGTCGCACGAGCGCATGTTCGGCGCGCTGGTGTCCGCCGTGACCGCGCCGGTCGAATTCCGCCGCGCGAATGACGGGATCTCCTGATACGCCGATGTTCGAGGGGACCGCTCACCGGATCCGCGCCGAGGCCGGCGCGAGCGTCGATGTGCTGATCGTCGGGGCAGGCCTTGCGGGCCTGTTCCTGGCGCTGAAGCTGGCGCCGCGCCATTGCCTCGTGATTTCGCCGTCGACCTTGGGTCAGGCGGCGTCCTCGGCCTGGGCGCAGGGCGGACTGGCTGCCGCGCTCGATCCGCTCGACAGTCCCGCCCAGCACGCCGCCGATACAATCGCCGCCGGGGCGGGCCTGGTCGATCCCGTCATCGCCCGCCTGATCGCCGAAGACGGCCCGGCGCGGGTGCGCGACCTCCTGGCGCTGGGCGTGCCATTCGACCGGACGCCGGACGGCGCGCTCGCCCTGTCGCTTGAAGCGGCGCACTCGCGGCCGCGCGTCGCCCGGGTCTCCGGTGACCTGGCCGGCAAGGCGATCATGGACGCGCTGGTGGCGGCGGTGGCGGCCACGCCCAGCATCGAACTGATCGAAGGCGCCCGCGCCGTCTCGCTGTTGCAGGATGCCAATGGCCGGGTTGCGGGCGTGGTCTTGCGCGGCCCGTCCGGCGAACTGGCGCCGCGCACGGCGCGCGCCACGGCGCTCTGCACGGGCGGCTCCGGCGGACTGTTCCGCGTGACCACCAATCCGCGCGAAGCTCAGGGCGACGCCATCGCGATGGCGCACGAAGCCGGCGCGCTGCTGGCAGATCTCGAATTCGTGCAGTTCCACCCGACCGGTATCGACATTGGCCGCGACCCCGCCCCGCTGGCCACCGAGGCGCTGCGCGGTGAGGGCGCCACGCTGCACAACGCCGACGGGCGCGCCTTCATGCTGGATTATCATCCGCTGGCGGAGCTTGCCCCGCGCGACGAGGTGGCCCGCGCGATCCATGCCGAACGGATGGCCGGGCGCGGCGCTTTCCTCGATTGCCGCCAGGCGGTGGGGCACCATTTCCCGGATCATTTCCCGACCGTGTTCGGCGCCTGCATGAGCGCCGGGATAGATCCCCGCACGCAGATGATTCCCGTGGCCCCGGCTGCGCACTATCACATGGGCGGCATTGTCTCCGACCTCTGGGGCCGCTCGACGCTGGCAGGACTGTCCGTGTGCGGAGAGTGCTCTTCCACCGGGGCGCACGGCGCCAACCGGCTTGCCTCGAACTCCCTGCTGGAAGCGGTGGTGTTCTCGGAGCGGATTGCGCGGCGGCTGAACGGCGCCGTGCTCGATGCGCCGGCCGCCAGCGAGGCAGGCCTCCCGACGAGCCTGAACGACGGCCAGCTGCTGCAGCTGCGCGAGGCGATGTCGGCCCATTGCGGCGTGATCCGCGACGCGGCGGGACTGACCGACCTGCTCGGCCTGTGCGCAGACCTCGAACGCGAGGCGCCCGGCGCGCGTGCGCTCACGGCGGCGCGCCTCATCGCCGAAGGCGCGCTGGCCCGCACCGAAAGCCGGGGCGGCCATTTCCGCGCCGACTATCCGCACACGGGCCGGCCGCAACGCCAGTTCATCGCCCACCCCGCCACCGAACGTGTAACGCCATGACCCTCCAGATTCCGCCCCTGCCGGCGATCATCCTCGATCCCATCGTGCGCCTGGCGCTAGCCGAAGACCTTGGCCGGGCGGGCGACCTGACGACGGACGCGACGATCCCGATGGGCACGCAGATGCACGCGGTGATCGCGGCGCGCAAACCCGGCGTGCTGGCCGGTCTCGACGTGGCCGCCCATGCCCTGAGGCTGGTCGATCCGGACCTGCGCCTGGACGTCAGGATGGCTGATGGCGCAGCCCTGACGCCCGGCGACGTGATCGCGGACCTGAAGGGCGAAGCCCGCTCCATCCTGATCGCCGAGCGTACGATGCTGAACTTCCTCGGGCGGCTGTCCGGCGTCGCCAGCCTGACGCGTCAATATGTAAACGCGGCGGCCCACACTCCGGCGAAGATTGTCTGCACACGGAAAACAACGCCGGGACACCGCGCCCTCGAGAAGCGCGCCGTGCGGTGCGGCGGCGGCACGGTCCACCGCTACGGCCTGGATGACGCGATCCTGATCAAAGACAATCACATCGCCGCCTGCGGTGGCTCGATTGCCGATGCCCTGACGCGCGCCAAGGCCTATGCCGGACACCTGCGCATGATCGAGATCGAAGTCGATACACTCGCCCAGCTCGAAGAGGCGCTGAAGCACGGGCCGCACGCGGTGCTGCTCGACAACATGGACCTCGTCACGCTGCGCGAGGCAGTCAAGCTCACCGCTGGCCGTGTGCCGCTGGAGGCTTCGGGCGGTGTGACGCTGAATTCCGTTGCGGCAATTGCAGAAACCGGCGTCAACTTCATTTCGTCCGGCGCCCTCACCCATTCGGCCCCCAACCTTGACCTCGGGCTGGATGTGGTCTGACTGTTACCCCCGCAGCGCCCAAGCCGGCGCATCAGATCGGGGAGAGACGGATGACCTCCGCAAACGGCCGCAAGAGCATTTTCATCACGGGCGCCGCGTCGGGCATCGGCGCGGAGACGGCACGGCATTTCTCGAAGCGCGGCTGGTTCTGCGGCCTTTATGACGTGAACGAAATGGGCCTCAAGGCGGTGGCCGGCGAACTGGGCAGCGAGAACTGCCACCTGGCCCGTCTCGACGTGACCAGGCGGGCCGACTGGGCGGCAGCCGTGGAAGGGTTTGGCGCGGCGACCGGCGGCCGGATGGATGTGCTGTTCAACAATGCCGGCATCGGCCGGCATGGCTGGTTCGAAGAGGTTCCGCCGGAAGACTCTGATCTCGTGATCGACGTGAACGTCAAAGGCGTGATCAACGGCGTCTATGCCGCCTTGCCACTTCTGAAAGCGACACCCGGCGCGCGCATCGTCAACACGGCCTCGACCGCCGGGATCGTCGGCGCGCCGCAACTGGCCGTCTACTCGGCGTCCAAATGGGCCGTGCGCGGCCTGTCAGAAGCCCTCGATGCGGAGTTCCGCGATCTTGGCATCCGGGTGACCAGCCTGATGCCTTGGTTCGTTGACACGCCCATTCTCGACATGGGCAAGACAGACGGCTCGAACGAGAAGATGTCGGACCAGATGAAAGCAGGCGGCGCGACGATCTATCCGGTCTCACTCGCCGCCGAAAAGGCCTGGGAAGCCGCGCATGGCGACGATATCCAGGTCATGGTGGGCGGCGAGGCAGAGCGTGCGCGCTTCATGACGCGTTGGCTGCCCGGCCTTGTGCGCAAGCAGATCAAGGCGCGCGTTCCGCCGCGGGGGTAGAGCCCCCCGGGCGCGGCGGCCTCAGATCAAAGCGAAGTGTCAACCTGCTCGACGGCGCTGATCTGGCGGGCCGTGTATGCGGCGACCGACTCGGCCGGCACTTCGGTCTTTTCTGCCGGCACTGTCTGGATGCTCATCAGGCGCGGTGTGGCCGGCGATATCGTGCGGGTCGAGGTGGTTACGCCGGCCGGGGCCGTCGTCGGGGTGATGGCATAGTAGCCGTCATCACCGGCCGTGCCGGCATCGGCGAACAGCAGGGTTTCGTCCGCAGCATCAACGCCGGACGTGCTGGCATCAAGGGCGGCAAGCTGCACGGCGGCGGCCTGCTTGCGGGCCTCGAAGGTGCGCTCGACGCTGGCCCATTCAGCACCGCGCGGGAAGCGGTAGAAGATGTGCAGGCCGACCTTGTTGGTCTGGATCAGGCCCGAGTTCCAGAGCGGATCGACATAGGTGGCGTGATAGTGGGTGGCGCCGCCGGTGCGTTCTTCGTTGAGACCCATCAGGACGTGGGCCGCGATGCGTTTGGCGCGCTCCCAGTTCTCGCCTTTCGGCTTGGTCTTCATGGCGCCGTCACAGGTGAAGGTGAACTGGCAGCCGGTGGTGCGCGTGGCGCCCTGGAAAACGACACCGCAGGCGGTGTCGGGATAGCGATGATCCTTCATCCGGTTGGCGATGACTTCGGCAACGGCCATCTGGCCTTCGAGCGGCTCGCGGGCCGACTCGTAGTAGACGGCTTGCGCCATGCACATCAGTTCGGAATCGATCGTCTCGGCGCGCTGGATCTGGTCGGTGCGGAACGAGGCCAGCGTAGCGAGCGCCGCGCCGTCACGGTCGCGCATCGCATAGCGGCTCATGGAAGAATCTGTGTCACGCTTCAGCGTGTATTCGACGGTGCGCAGCCAGGGCGTGTCGAGCAGGGCCGGCGTGTGTTCGCCGGTGCGCACGGCAAGGCCGGCATCCTGGTACATCGCGAAGCGTTCCGCTTCGGCGCGGTATTCCGCTTCGGCGCGCAGTCCGGTTTGCTGGTGCGAGATGACCGGAAGCGAAACGGTTGCGGTCACGGCGCAGACGGCAATCATGCCGCCGCGGATGAACACTTCGCGTTGTTCCTGGTCAGTCATACCTAGCCACCACCGTTTGAGCTTTTCTTGCAGCCCATTCAGGGTGACCAGACTCGTCTGGCTTGGTTGAAGAAACCTTAACATCACCGATCCTCTTTACCCGGCCAGCGGTATCGTTCCGCTTTGTGACCCGGGCATTACAGGGTTGTACGCACTTTCGAGGACCGAACGCGTCCCGCATCGCCCCCTCGGGGCACGCGGGATTTGGCCCACCCGTACCTATCTAGCAATAAATCAGCCAACCTTCTGAGTGACAAAGTCGAAAGGGTCGCCTGCCGGTAGCGGGCGCGCCTTCATGCAATTTCACGGAAATTGCGAATAACGGACTGAAATATAAGCGGTTTCAGTCCAGTTCGCTGGCAACCAGAGCGATTCGCGGAAGGGCTCTGTGTTGCTGAAATACAACAACCAAGCGCCTCCGGAATCGGCAGCTTTTGGTTACTTTGCACCGTCTCTGAGCGCGGCCTGTGCCGCCGCGAGGCGCGCAATTGGCACACGGTAGGGCGAGCAGGAGACATAATCGAGGCCCGCACGGTGGCAGAATTCCACCGAAGCGGGATCCCCGCCATGCTCACCACAAATTCCCAGCTTTATGCCGGGACGGGTCCGCCGGCCGCGCTCGGCCGCCATCTTGACCAGCTCGCCGACGCCTTCCTGGTCGAGCGTCACGAAGGGATCCTTCTCGTAGATGCCCTTCTCCGAATAGATCTGCAGGAAGCGGCCGGCATCGTCCCGGCTGATACCGAGCGTCGTCTGCGTCAGGTCGTTGGTCCCGAAGGAGAAAAAGGCGGCGGAATGAGCGATTTCTGCGGCCTGCAGCGCGGCGCGCGGGAGCTCGATCATCGTGCCCACGGTGTAGTCCACCGTCACGCCGGTTTCCCTGAACACGGTCTGCGCGGTCTCGTCGACGAGGGCCTTGAGGATCGACAGCTCGCGCTGCGTCGCCACCAGCGGGATCATCACTTCCGGAACCGGCTTCAGCTTGCCCTCTTTCGCGACGTTGACCGCCGCTTCGAAGATCGCGCGGGCCTGCATCTCGTAGATCTCGGGATAGGTGATGCCGAGGCGGCAGCCGCGGTGGCCGAGCATCGGGTTGGACTCGTGCAAATCATGCGCGCGGCGGCGCAGCTCGTCGGCATTGATGCCGGACGCCTTGGCGACGTTGTCGATGTCTTCGTCCGTGTGCGGCAGGAATTCGTGCAGCGGCGGATCCAGCAGACGGATGGTTGCCGGCCGGCCCTCCAGGATGCGGAAGATTTCCTCGAAGTCCGATCGCTGCATCGGCAGGAGGACCGCGAGCGCCTCGCGGCGGCCCTTCTCGTCGTTCGAGAGGATCATCGCGCGCACGGCGGGGATACGCTCCTCATCGAAGAACATGTGCTCGGTGCGGCAGAGGCCAACGCCTTCAGCGCCGAACTCGACCGCTGTGCGCGTGTCGAGCGGGGTTTCCGCGTTGGCGCGCACCTTGAGGCGGCGGGCCTTGTCGGCCCAGCTCATCAGTTCGCCGAAATCGCCGGACAGGTCCGGCTTGATCAGCTTCACGCCGCCCGCGATTACGCGGCCGGTGCCGCCGTCGATGGTGACGACGTCGCCCTTCTTGAACTTGCGGCCGCGCACGGTGAATTCGCCGCGCGCATGGTCGATCTTGAGGTCGCTGGCGCCGCAGACGCAGGGACGGCCCATGCCGCGCGCGACGACGGCGGCGTGGCTGGTCATGCCGCCGCGGGCGGTGACAATGGCGCGGGCCGCGTGCATGCCCTTGATGTCGTCGGGGCTGGTCTCGACGCGCACCAGGATCACATCCTCGCCCTTGGCGGCAAGATTGAAGGCCTCATCGGAATCGAACACGACCTTGCCGACTGCCGCGCCGGGGCTGGCGGGGAGGCCCTTGACGATGACCTCATAAGGCTTGCCGCCGGCTTTCTTGTTCTCGTCATCACTGGGGATGCGCGGATGCAAGAGCTGGTCGAGCTGCGAGGGATCGAGGCGGAGCAGAGCTTCCTTCTCGGTGATCAGGCCCTCGCGGACCATCTCCACGGCGATGTGGACAGCAGCCGCAGCGGTGCGTTTACCGTTGCGAGTCTGCAGCATGTAGAGCCGGCCGGCTTCGACCGTGAACTCGATGTCCTGCATATCCTTGTAGTGATGCTCAAGCTTGGCCGCGACCTCGCGCAGCTGCTTGTAGACTTCCGGCATCGCGTCCTCGAGCGGCTGGTCGCCCGAGCCGAGCGTGGCGGCGCGTTCGCGCGAGATCGGCGCCGGGGTGCGGATGCCCGCCACCACGTCTTCGCCTTGCGCGTTGATCAGGTATTCGCCGTAGAAGATCGCCTGCCCGTTCGACGGGTCGCGCGTGAAGGCGACGCCGGTGGCAGAGGTCTCGCCGAGGTTTCCGAACACCATGGCCTGCACGTTGACGGCCGTGCCCCAGTCTTCCGGGATGTCGTTGAGTTTGCGGTAGATGATGGCGCGGTCGCTCATCCAGCTGTTGAACACGGCGGAGATGGCGCCCCAGAGCTGTTCGCGCGGGTCTTCCGGGAACGGCAGGCCGAGTTCCTTCTCGACGGCTTCCTTGTAGCGGACGATGACGGCTTTCCAGTTGTCAGCGGTGAGGTCCGTATCGAGGTCGAGGCCTTCGCGCTCCTTATAGTCGTCGAGAATGTGCTCGAACTCGTCATGGCCGAGGCCGAGCACGACGTTGGAATACATCTGGATGAAGCGGCGGTAGCTGTCGTAGGCGAAGCGGTCCCCGGCGAGGGTCGCGAGACCGGCGGCCACCTCTTCATTGAGGCCGAGGTTCAGCACGGTATCCATCATGCCCGGCATCGAGGCGCGCGCGCCCGAGCGCACGGAGACCAGCAGCGGGTTTGCCGGATCGCCGAAGCCCTTGCCGGACTGGCGCTCGAGGCTTTCCAACGCGGCGTTCACTTCAGCCTCAAGCCCGGCGGGATAGGCCCGGCCGGTCTGGTAATAGGCGACGCAGACGGCGGTGGAGATGGTGAAGCCCGGAGGCACCGGCAGGCCGAGCTTCGCCATTTCGGCGAGATTGGCGCCCTTGCCGCCCAGAAGGTTCTTCATCGAGGCGTCGCCGTCCGCCGTGCCGCCCCCGAAGGCATAGACCCAGGTTTGCTCTGCGCCCTTGCGTGCCGCTTCAGCCATGCGAAATCGCCTTCCGTCTACTTTGTGTGCCGTTCAATTCTCGTCGGCCTGATTGTTTGCAAGTCCTATGCTGCATCGCACCCGGAATGAGAAGTGCGCGTTTCGTCTCCGGGGCGACTGACAACGTTGTTAATTCGCCTCCCGGGGAAGGTATTGCCGCTTCTGGGGCGTCTGGCGTTCCGAAGCGGAACAACCTGCCCCCGCCTTCCCGGGGGCGACCTCTCGAACGGCTCATCCTGAGCGAAGTCGAAGGATAGAGCCGGGGCGAGGGACGGCTCGGCTTGGCCCATCCTTCGACTTCGCTCAAGGATGAGCGTCTGTCTGCTTGGCGATCAGCCGCGCCCTACCCCTCGATCTTCGAGAAATCGGCGACTTGATGCAGCGCGTCCCGCACCGCCACCAGCAGCGCCAGCCGGTTGGCGCGGATTGCCGGGTCGGTGTCGTTAACCATGACGCCGTCGAAGAAGGCATCCACCGGGGCGCGCAGGCCGGACAGAACGGTCATTGCGCCGGCGAAGTTCTCCGTCTTGAGCGGCGCTTCGAGCGCCTTGGCACAGGCCTGCAGCGCGGCCCAGAGTGCCTGCTCCACCGCCGGCCCCTGGGCGACCAGCGCGCCATCGACCGACAGGTTCTCCGGCAGCGCGCCCTTCTTTTCTTCCGCCTTCAGGATATTCGCCGCGCGCTTGTAGCCGGCGAGCAGCGTTGCGCCGTCTTCCGTTTCGAGGAAAGCACCGAGCGCCTCGACGCGCTTCACAACTAGGAAATGTATCACACCTCCTTCGTTAGCTGCATTTGCTTCCAGCGCTGCAGAAACCAAGTCATGGCGCTTTCCGGAGTCTCGGAGAGCGACAGACAGCCGATCTTCAAGGAAGCTCTGCAGGTTATCGATCAACGACGCGACAGTGAGGTATTCTCGCTTCACGACATTGGCGAAGTACCACTCGAAATAGTAGCGCCAGTTCATTCGCAGAGAGTTCTCCAACTCAATGCGGACGACACCGAGCGCCGCGCGACGAAGCGCAAACGGATCCTTCGATCCCGTCGGCTTTTCATCGATCAGCCAAAATCCCAACAAAGTATCCAGCTTGTCCGCCAGCGCGGCCGCCACCGCCACCGGCTCCGAGGGCACGGCATCATTCGGCCCCTGCGGCTTGTAATGGTCGCGAATCGCGTCGGCGATCTTGCGGATGTCCGTATCCGGAAGACCTGCCAAAAGGCCCTCACCTCCCATCGCTGCGCGATGGGCCCCTCCTCTCCCGGAGGGAGAGGGGTCAGAAGGCGCGCCAACCCCTCTCCCGCTTGCGGGAGAGGAGGGGCCCGCGCCGTCAGGCGTGGGAGGTGAGGGACTTTGCGCCGCCAGCGCATAGTACCGGCCCATCACGCCCTGCAGTTCCGGGAATTCGCCAACCATTTCGGAGACGAGGTCCGCTTTCGCGAGTCGCGCCGCGCGCTCCGCCAGATCAGGCTCCGCACCAACATGCTTCGCCAGTTCCCGCGCCAGCGCCGCGACGCGTTCGACCTTGTCGCCCAGCGAGCCCAGTTCTTCCTTGAACGCGATAGTCTTCAGCTTTTCGCCCATCACTTCGAGCGGCGTGGCCTTGTCCTTCTCCCAGAAGAAGCGGGCATCCGAGAGGCGCGCCGACAGAACCCGCGCATTGCCCTCGGCGATCTTCACGCCGCCATCACTCGCTGTGATGTTCGCCACCACGATGAAGTTCGGCGCGAGGCTTTCCGTACCCGGACGTTTCACCGCGAAATACTTCTGGTGCGTGCGCATCGACAGCTTGATCACTTCCGGTGGCAGGTCGAGGAAGGAGGGCTCCATCTCGCCGAACACGACCACCGGCCATTCGGCGAGCCCGGTCACTTCTTCCAGCAGGCCTTCGTCCGGCACGAGCTCGAGCCCCGCCTTGCCGCACACGCCGGCGATGCCCTCAAGGATGCGCGCCCGCCGGTCTTCCCGTGACAGGATCACATGACCCTTGCCTTCGAGTTGCTTCTTGTAGTCCTTCCAGCCTTTGACCGTGTACGGACCACGCCCGTGAACGCGGTGGCCTTCGGTGACATTGCCGCTCGGGATTCCGCCCACCTCAAACGGCACAACCGCGCCGTCGAGCACGCAGGTGATGCGCTGCAGCGGGCGCACCCAGCGCAGGTCGCCGTCTGCCGTGCGCATGGATTTCGGCCAGTGGAAGGTCTTGATGATCTCGGGCACGGCCTCGGCGATCACGTCCGCCGCATCGCGCCCCGGCCTGGAGATGTAGGCGACATAGAAGTCGCCCTTCTTTGCGTCGGAGATGATCGTGGCCTGATCAATCGAATCCAGTCCCGCCCCGCGCAGGAAGCCGGCAATCGCCTGCTCCGGCGCGCCGACTTTCGGGCCCTTCTTCTCTTCGCGCACATCGGCCGAGCGGGCGTCGAGCCCTTCGATCACGGCGGTGAGGCGGCGCGGGCCGGACACGGCAAAGGCGGTCTGCCAGCCGAGGCCGGCATCCTTCAGGCGCTGGGTCAGCGCGGCCAGCAGGTCGGCTTCCGCCTTCGCCTGCATGCGCGCGGGGATTTCCTCGGAAAAGAGTTCGAGCAGGAGTTCAGCCATGGGGCCCCACAGGCAAGGATTTCGCGTGGGTCACGGCATAGAGGCGCGCGCGGCGGGGTCAAGGCTTGCCATTCAAAGCCCCTTCTCCCTTTTGGGGAGAAGGGCTCGCGAAGACAGGCAATCGTATACGATTGCCTGAGCGAGGGGATGAGGGGGCGCAACCCCTCACCGAAGCACGGCGCTTGAAGCGCAGCCCCCTCACCCCTGCCCCTCTCCCCGCGAGCGGGGAGAGGGGTTCAACCGCAATCGTTCAAAGCCCCTAGTTCTGGCGGTCGATCCGGTCTTCGCGGCGGTCGGCGACGTTTTCGGCGCGGTCGAGGCGGTCCTCGATCACGTCGCGGCGGCCGTGATCGACGGCTTCGTCGCGGCGGCTCTCGCGGCGGTCAACCTTGTTCTCGAACCGGTCGAGTCGGTCTTCGGCGAAGTCGGCGCGGCTGCCTTGCGCGATGTCGCCGCGAATTTCGGCGGCGGTCAGGCGGTGGTCAGCCCGGTCGAGGCGTTCGGCAGGTCCGGCGAGCGCGGCGGGAGCGGCAAAGGCGGCGATGACGGCGGCAGCGATCAGGGGTTTGAACATGGGGCAGTCCTCCTTGTGAGCAATATGACCCGCGTTCGGATCACGCGCATACAACGCCGCGCCCCAGGGCCATCCGTCGCCGGAAGGCCCAAGAATCTTTGCTTAACGCACTGTTTTTATATGAATACCTGTTCAGGCTCCGGCCTGGCTCTCCGCCCATTGCGCCGCCGCGCCGCGCGCGAGGTCGCGGACGCGGGCGATGTAGGCCTGGCGTTCGGTCGGGCTGATGGCGCCGCGGGCGTCGATCAGGTTGAACGTGTGGCTGGCTTTCAGGGCGTAGTCATAGGCCGGCAGCGGCTTGCCGGCGGCGCGCAGGGCGTTCGACTGGTTTTCGCAATCGGCAAACCAGCGCTTCAGCATCTCGACGTCCGAATGCTCGAAATTGAACGCGCTCTGCTGGCGCTCGTTCTCGAGGAACACATCGCCATAGGTCAGCGGGACCGCGCTGACCGGGTCGTTGAAGGGAAGGTCATAGACGTTATCGACCCCGAACACATACATGGCGAGGCGTTCGAGCCCATAGGTCAGCTCGCCCGAGACCGGCGCCACGTCGAGGCCGCCGACCTGCTGGAAATAGGTGTACTGGCTGACTTCCATCCCGTCGCACCAGACTTCCCAGCCAAGGCCCCAGGCGCCGACAGTGGGGTTTTCCCAGTCGTCTTCCACGAAGCGGATGTCGTGCACCGAAGGGTCGATGCCGATCCGGTAGAGGCTTTCGAGGTAGAGATCCTGCAGGTTTGCCGGGTTCGGCTTCAGGATGACCTGGAACTGATAATAATGGCCCAGCCGGTTGGGGTTCTCGCCGTAGCGGCCATCCTTCGGACGGCGCGAAGGCTGCACATAGGCAGCGCGCCAGGCCTTCGGCCCGAGGGCGCGCAGAACCGTCGCGGGATGCAGCGTGCCGGCGCCGACTTCCATGTCATAGGGCTGCAGGATCGCGCAGCCCTGCGCGGCCCAGTAGGCCTGCAGCGTCAGGATCAGGTCCTGAAAGGATTTCGGTTTGGCATGGGCTTTCGGGGCGGGCATGGTCGGCTCATCGGCAGGGGAAAATCCGGCCTAGCGCCAAGCCCGGCCTGGCGCAACCGGTCTCACCGGTCGTTCCGGCCCCGGCCATTGTCATGGTCGCGTGCACCGAACCAGCCGATCCAGGAAATCGCAACGCCTGCCACCGCGCTCAGAAGCAGAAGAATGTAGAACATGGCCTGTTCCTTCCAGATCGCCCCTCAACTCAGGATGGGCGCATCGGGCGGAAATGCAATCGAATTCACCCGCTACCAGGCTATGGGCCGGCCTTCGACAATGGCCTGCGCGGCTGGCGTCCGGGCGCCGTCCGCGTCATGGCTGACCAGCGGCGGCAGCAGGGTCAGCGGGCCGCGCTTCAAGCCTTTCCGGCCACGAACCAGGATGCGCCGGGCGGGTTCACCCGCCTTCGAGGCGATGGGCAGCACGGTGATCTCCCCCGCCTGACGGTCGAGCTGGGCCAGAAGACGGGCCAGTTCGGCGGCGCGGTGAATGAGGATGACGGGCGCGCGAGGCTTGGCAGCGTGCAGCATCGCCTTGATCCAGCCGTCCAGCGACAGGCTTTCGATATAGGCCCCGGCCTTGCCGGCGCCGGGCTCTGAAATCTTGCCGGGCTCGAAGTAAGGCGGGTTGGCAAAGACCAGATCAAAGCGGTTTTCGTGCGCCCGGACCCAGTCCGAGGCTTCGCCGGTCTCGATCTGCACGCGCCCGCCGAACCCGTTGAGACCGGCGCCGTCCTGCGCCAGTGCGGCCATGCCGGCCGCCTGCTCGACGCCAGTGAACGAGAGCCCCGGCAGCCGGAACGCCGCTGGCAGCAGCGCGCCGCCGCATCCGCAACCGAGTTCCAGCGCCGCGCCCGCGTCCAGCGCCGGCAAGGCCGCCGCGAGCGCCAGAGAATCGAATCCTGCCCGGAAGCCCTGTTCCGGCTGAACCAGGGTGACGCGGCCCTGATAGACGGTATCGGTCGTCGTGGCGCTCATCCGGGCTCGACCCCGGCCAAGGCAAGGCGCGCCCGGGCAAGGTCGCCCGCCTCCACCAGAACCCGGCGCGGAAAGGCGCCGATGTTGCCCTCGACGGCCGAAATATGCCGGTCGAGCACAAAACAGGCGATGCCCGCCTCGGCGAGCAGGTGTTCGACGTAGGAGAGCTTTACCGGATCGTTGGTCCGGAACACTTCGTCCATCAGCCGGACGTGACCCGCAGGTTCATGTCGACCGACCGGGCATCATAGGCCTCGCCCTTGTCCGGCTTGGGGCCGGCGCCGGTGACGATTTCCATCGTGTGGGTCGTCATGCCGGCGCTGCCACTGCCGCCGAGCGGGAGGCCGATGCCGATGCCGACACCGACGCCGGAATAGCCGCCCGAGCCGGCGCTGCCGCCGATGCTGACCGACGTGCCACCGCCGGAACGGCCGGACAGCTCGGAATCCGCCCCCTCATGGGTGATCTCGAACCAGTCCTTGCCATCGGCGAGGGTGATTTCGGACGCCCGGAGCAGCGCCATGTTGCGGGCCCGGACCGGGTCCCTGTCGGTATAGGAGACGCGGTAGCGGCCGGCTTCGATCTGCTGCGAAAGATAACCTTCCCCGCGATCCGACTTGGCAGGTCCATAGGACGGTGTGGTCGCACAGGCGGCCATCAGGGCGAGAGCTGGGATCAAGATTGCGTGTTTCATGGGCCACATTTAGCGCAAATAGGGACGTTGTGTCAGCCATTGACGACAAAACAAGGTTGATGAATGCCCTTTCCTGCGGTGAATACGTGCGGCTGGGTGCCACGTCGCGTTGTCCCGCCGCTCACGTAGAATTACTTAATACTGATATCCCGCCCCGGAGAGCTGCTTGACCCTCGCGCCCAAACCCAAAAGCAAGGCGGCGTTGGCGTCTGTACTCGACCGGATGCAGGCGCTTGTCTCCCGCGACCTGGCGGAAGTCGAACGCCTGCTGGCCGAACGCGCCGCCAGCCCGGTCGCCATCATCCCGGACCTGTCGGGCTATATCGTTTCGGCGGGCGGCAAGCGCCTGCGCCCCCTGATCACGCTGATTGCCGCCAATGCGGTCGGCACGTCCGGCGCCTCGACGCACGCCCTGGCGGCGGCGGTCGAGTTCATCCACACGGCCACGCTGCTGCATGACGACGTCGTGGACGAAAGCGAGATCCGCCGGGGCAAACCGGCGGCGAAGACGGTGTGGGGCAACAAGGCCTCGATCCTGGTTGGCGACTTCCTGTTCGCCCGCGCCTTCAACCTGCTGGTCGAAACCAACAGCCTGACGATCCTCAACCGGCTGGCAACCGCTTCCACGGTGATCGCGGAGGGCGAAGTGCGCCAGCTCGCGGCCATGGCGGCCCGCGACCTGCCGACCGAGGAATACCTCGCTATCGTCGAAGCCAAGACCGGCGCCCTCTTTGAAGCCGCCGCAGAGACCGGCGCACTGTCCGGCGGCGGCGACGCCCATGCCGCCGCCCTGGCCACCTATGGCAAGAATCTCGGCCTCGCTTTCCAGATCATTGACGACGCACTCGACTATGGCGGCACGACCTCCGTGATCGGCAAATCGGTCGGCGACGATTTCCGGGAAGGCAAGATCACACTGCCGGTGATCATCGCGCGCCGCCGCGGGTCCGATGACGACCGCGCCTTCTGGGACCGCGCGCTGAATACCGAAACGCAGGAAGATTCAGACCTCGCCCATGCCGTCCACCTGATCCGCGCGACCGGGGCCGCCGAAGCCACCGTGCAGGAGGCCGAAGCCTATGCCGCGCTCGCCAAGGGCGCGCTGCGCACCCTTCCCGCGTCGCCCTACCGCGACGCGCTGGAAGACTTGGCCGACTTCTGCGTGAGCCGCGCCTACTGATCCGTTGCGGCTTCGAGCTGCCGGCCCAGCGTGAGGCGCTGGCGCACCCATAACCAGATGCCGGCCGACAGCAGGGCTACAAACACGATCACGTCGAGGGGCAACCCGCCGAGACCATGGGCACCGATTGCTCCTGCAAACGGACCTGCGATCACGGCGCCGGCGCACACGGCCGTCATGCCCCACCAGAGCCGGGCCACCCGCCCATGGTCCCAGCCGGACCGCAGCAACAGCTGGTAGGCATGGTCGCGGTGGGCGTGCATCAAGGGGCGTCCATGCCGCGCGCGCCAGGCAAGGGTCATGAACACATCCACGAGGATCGGCAGGCAGAGCGTCAGCGGCGCCAGTGCGGGCCCGTGCAGCGCGAACAGGACCGAAGCGCCGCCGATCAGGCCGCCGGTGGACAGTGCGCCCGCGTCGCCGGCATAGAGTTTTCCCGGCAGATTCCAGACCAGAAAGCCCGCAAGCGCCGACGCGGCGGCAAACAGCAAGGCCATCAACAGGGACGGCGCAGGTTCGCCGGGCGAGAACACGGTGCCCGGCACCAGCATCATGGCCAGCACGAGCAGGATGATCAGCGCCGTGCCCATGGCGATGCCGTTGGCGCCGTCCATGAAATTCACGGCGTTGGCCATCACGAACATGAAGACCGCCGCGCCGAGCGCGCCAAGCATCCAGGGAATGGCAATGCTGCCGCCGCCGATCCAGAGCAACACTGGCTGAGGCCCGATCAGGGCGGCCATGACTGCGCCGCCGAGCAGCGCAACCAGCTTGGCGGTGGCCGGCAGTCCGTACACGTCATCCGCCCAACCGACGAGCGCGGCAAACACCGTGTACGCCGCTATGCCGGCCAGAGGGGCCGTTTGCAGCAGGCCGGAGACAGGCGCGCCAAAGAGCGACAGGACACCGGCGGCGGCGACCACGCCGGACAGGACCCCGATGCCGCCGGAACTCGGCACGGGCGCGGCCTGCACCTTGCGCGCGCCGTCCGGGGCATCCTTCGGCCCGAAGCGGATCATCAGCCAGCAGACGACTGCGCTGACGGCAAACGGCACAACGAAAAGGGCAACCAGGCTCATGGGACAGCTCCAAGCCGGCAGGGCGCGCTCCACCATCCGGGATGTTCGGCGTTCAACGCAACTGCGGTGCGCTCAGCAAAGGCGATTGTGTCAAACAGTGCAAAGCAGGTGGCGCCCGAACCGCTCATCCGCGCGAGCCGTACGCCGGGCTGCGCGCGAAGGACGCCGAGCACGCGGCCAATTTCCGGCACTTGCGCAGCCGCCGGCGCTTCCAGGTCATTGCGCTGGCGTCCGAGCCAGTGGGCAAGATCTGCGGCGTCTGAAAACTCCGGCAGCGGATCAATCTCCGAGAAGCCTGCGCCGCCGCCTGCCGCGTCGTAGGCCTTGAAGATCGGACCGGTGGGACAAGCTACGCCCGGATTGACAAGCAGCGCCGGAAGCGGCCCCGGCAGCGGCACGGGCGTCACGCGCTCGCCCTCACCGCGCATCAGCGCCGGCACACCGGCAAGCGCCACCGCCACATCGCCGCCCAGCCCCGGGGCAACTGCAACCGCGTACGCCGGATCAATCTCCCACAGCCGCGTCAGCAAGCGCAGCGCCGCCGCCGCGTCCGACGATCCGCCGCCGATGCCGGCTGCCACCGGCAGCCATTTGCCGAGCGAAATCTTTGCGCCCTTTGCCGCGCCGCTGGCGACCTGCAGGGCACGCGCCGCGCGCAGAACCAGATTGTCCGCCTCCGGACCAGCCGCGCCTGCGCCGGGGCCGGAAACAGTGAGCGACACGTCGCCGGCGGCCTCGACGGCCAGGTGATCACAGGCGCCCCCGTCGCTGAATACGACGAGCGAATCGAGGTCGTGCCGGCCGTTGGGCTTTACCGCGCCGACATGCAGGAACAGGTTCACCTTGGCCGGTGCCAGCGCTTTCAGAGAAGTCATGCCGCCGCCACGTTCTTGTTGACCGTCAACGCGCAATCGACGCCCCGGAGGCCGGAAGCGGCGCTCCGGGGCCGGTCATCAGTTTCTGCTCGATCTTCACCCTGTCCTCCGGGGACGGATCAAGTTTCAGGGCGCGGCGCCACTGGAAGCCGGCCTCCTTGCGGCGCCCCACATTCCAGTAGGCATCACCCAGATGGTCATTCAGGATGGAATCGCCGGGCAGCAGCTCGACGGCGCGCTCGAGATAGTCGACCGCTTCGTCGAACTGCCCGAACCTGTAATGCGCCCAGCCGAGACTGTCGACGATGTGGGCCGAGTTCGGTTGCAATGCGACCGCTTGCCGGATCAGGTCAAACCCCTCGGCGAGATTGATACCCCGGTCGATCCAGGAATAGCCGAGATAGTTCAGCACGGTGGCATTGCCCGGGCTGAGCTCGAGCGCGCGTTTCATGTCCGCTTCGGCGCCGTCAAACTTGGCCTGGCGCTCACGCGCTGCGCCGCGCGAGAAGATCGGGCGCCAGTCGCTGCGCCCTTCGGCCTCGTCCGCGAGGATGACTTCAGTGAGGATCGATTCGGCTTCGCTTTGGCGTTCGAGCGCCCGGTAGAGATCCGCGAGCTGCAAGCGCAGGCTTCGATCCGGCTTGGCGGCGAGCGCCTCGGCGGCGACCTTCAAGGCTTCGTCGGCGCGGCCTTCCTGCAGCAACGAACTGGCCATCTGGCTGCGCGCGGCGGCGTAGTAGGGCGAGCTTGCGGGCACTTCGCTCAGTATACGGATCGCTTCAACGCGCCGGTCGGCCTGGATCAGCGATTGCGCCCACAGTGTGCGGGCTTGGTGCAGGCCGGGATCGAGCGCAACGGCCAGCACGAAATACACCGCAGCGACATCGTCGTCGGTCTGAAAAATCAGGGCGGAGGCCGGAAGGAACAGCGACAGCGCCGCGCCCTGACGCGTGGTCAGACGCGGCGCCTTGACCGGCTCGCCGCTTTCGATCCGGGTCTTCAGGCCCTCCAGCGCGGCGTTGTATCCGACATCGGCGCGGAACTGGCTGAGGATGTCGAGGGCCCGCGCCCGGTCGCCCCTCTGGGCCAGCAGGGCGGCATAGGTTTCCGCGCCAACGGCCAGGCGCGCGCCGGACGCCCAGATCGCGTCGAATGTAGAAATCGCGGCGTCGTCCTTGTGCGCCGCTGCCTGGACCAGCCCCATCATGTGCAGCGTGACATTGTCGAGACGCGGATCGCCGGTGAGGTTCTTCTGCAACAGGGCTTCGGCCGCATCTGCCCCTTCGGCGTCCAGCAGGCTCCAGGCCTCGAGGTTACGGGCCACCATCCGGTTGAAGGCGCGCAGGTCGCTGGCTTCGGCAAGGTCGATGGCCGCCTTGGTCTTGCCCCGGCCGATGGCGTCCGAGATCAGGGTCAGGCGCACAAGGCCGGCTTCGCTGCCCGCATCGCTGGCCCGGCGCGACATGCCCGCCGCCAGCCCGTAGTCTCCCGCCAGCAGGGCCGAGAAGACAGCCCGCTCGGCCACATCCATTTCCGCCGGCGCCGTGGCAATGGCAGAGGCGTAGTGCCGGGCCGCCATTTCCGGATCATTGGTCAGCGCCGCGAAACGCGCGACCATGAAGTCGCTGTAGGCCCGCGCTTCGTCCGGCCGGTCGGCGGACGGATAGGCAGTCTGGCCATAGGTTCCTGTGGCGCAAGCCGCAGACAAGCACAGCGGCGCGAGCGCCAGTAAAACCCTGAAACGTTTCATGCGGGGAAATTCGCAGCATCCGGCAGACGCGGCAAGGGGCCGGGCGCCGCTGCGGGCCAGTCAGTTCGATGCGAGGCGGAGGTCCTGCTGCGCGAAATAGGTGTCGATGGTGACTGCCACGGCATTCACGGCCGCCTTGCGGCCTTTGTCCGACTGCAACCGCCTGGCGTCTTCCGCATTGGTAAGGAAGCCGAGTTCCAGCAGCACCGCCGGCACGTCGGGCGCCAGCAGCACGTAATAGCCCGCATTCCGGTGCGTGTTGCGCAGCACCGGGCCCGCCTTGGCGAGTTCAGGCAGCAGAAGCTCGGCAAACTCGGCTGACCTTGTCTTGGTCTCGCGTTTGACGAGGTCTTCCAGAAGTCCGTTCAAACGCTCCGGCGTGCCGTCTTCGATGGCGATCTTCCAGTCATTCTTGGTCGCCTCCCGGTCGATCCGCGTTTCGCCCCGCGCCGAGATCGTATAGACTGACGCCCCGGAGACACTGGTGGAGCCTGCGGCGTCGGCATGCAGGGAGATGAACAGCTCCGCCCCCCAGTTCCGGGCCAGCGTCACCCGGTCCTCATGCTCGACATAGACGTCCGAATCCCGGGTCAGGCGCACCTCGTACCGGCCGTACGCGTCGAGCGCGTCTTTCAGGGCGAGCGCCGCCTTCAGCGTGATGTCCTTTTCCTTGCCGCCGGCCAGCGCCATGGCGCCGGGGTCCTTGCCGCCATGGCCGGCATCGATCACGACAACGTGTTTGCGTGGGCCGGACGGCCGGCGGGCGGCTGCGGCGGATCCGGCCAGTTTCATCGCGTCGGCGCGCGCTTCAGCGTATTGGGTTTCCAGCCTGGCGAGCTTTTTCGTGTCCCGGCGCGCCGCCACCGTGTAGCGGGTGGGCGAAATCGTATCGAGGTCGAGGATCACCCGGTAGGCGCGTTCCTTGCCGGTCGGCGGCAGGCGCAGCATGCGCGTCACCGCCATCGGCCGGTCCAGCGTGAATTCGAGGCGGCCTGGCTCCAGCGACCAGGTCTCGACCCCACCGTCGCCGCCGCCCTCGGCAGAATACCCGTTCTGCGCGAGCAACAGCACAACCTTGCGCTGTCCGGGACCTTCGGTGGCCAACGCCGCAGCAGTTTCCGCTACGTCAGTCCAGATCGTGATCCGGGTCGGCGCCCCATCCCCCACGATTCGCACCTGCGTGACGTCCGCTGCCGCCGGCGCGAGACAGCCGAATCCCAATACAATCAACAGGATGGACAGGAATCTGGGCATCGGGGCAGTCAAAGGCCTGACATTCGGTGGCAGAAAGGAGCGATGCCCTCTTAGACATGCGAAGATTAACCCCCGCTTGACCGGGCCTTAGCCGCGCGGCTGTTGACGTTCGGAATTTGGCACTTTCATTTCCGGACGAAATTGGGCACTATCGCTTCGTGACCGTCCGAAAGGGCTGGCCCATAGGTTTCCCAATAGCGCGTACCAGACCCGGCTTCCCCGGAAAGGCAAGCGGGTAGCGCGCTCCGGAAAGCAAGGAACAATGCGCAACAGTGCTGCTGCCATTACAGGATTCGCTAGGTCGCCCACGCGATCGGCGGAGCCGTCTGGCGTGGCATTCCCCTCAAATCCAAATACCGGCCTTCGGGGCCATCTGAGGCGCTTTGCGCCCTGGCCCGCTGCGCCGGACCGAAAGGTTCTGTTACATGAGCAGATTGATGCTTATCGACGCCGCCCATCCCGAAGAAACGCGGGTGGCCATCGTCAACAACGGCCAGGTTGACGATTTCGACTTCGAGGCAACCGGCAACGAACAACTCCGCGGAAACATCTATCTCGCCAAAGTGACCCGGGTGGAGCCCTCGCTCCAGGCGGCCTTTGTCGAGTATGGCGGGAACCGTCACGGCTTCCTCGCCTTCAGCGAAATCCACCCGGACTATTACCAGCTGCCCGCGGAGGACCGTGAAGCGCTGCTGCGCGAAGCGGCCGAGGAAGCCGCCGCCGCCATCGAAGACGATGACGATGATGACGGCCCATACGTTCCGCACGGGGTTGCCGCCGAGCTCGAACATGGCGGCGATCACCATTCCCACCACGATCACGAACACGATCATGGCGATGAGGACAACGAAGGCGCCGAAGCTGACGCTGACAGCGAAGGCGACGATCTTGACGGCGACGAGAACGGCGATGATGACGCCGCGCCCCGCCCGGCCAAACCGCGCGGCCGCAGCGCCCGGTCCGCAAAGCCCGCTTCGACCCGCACGCCGATCTCCAAGCGGTACAAGATCCAGGAAGTGATCCGCCGCCGGCAGGTCATGCTGGTCCAGGTCGTCAAGGAAGAGCGCGGCAACAAGGGCGCCGCCCTGACCACCTACCTCTCCCTCGCCGGGCGTTACTCGGTCCTGATGCCGAACACCCCGCGCGGCGGCGGCATTTCCCGCAAGATCGCCAACTCGGCCGACCGCAAGCGCCTGAAATCCATTGTCGCCGAACTCGACGTGCCGGAGGGCCAGGGCCTGATCGTGCGCACGGCCGGCGCCAAGCGCACCAAGGCCGAAATCAAGCGCGACTATGATTATCTCTCCAAGCTGTGGGAACAGATCGTCGAAAAGACGCTGACCTCCGATGCCCCCGCCCTGATCAATGCCGAAGGCGGCCTTGTTCACCGGGCGATGCGCGACATGTTCGACAAGGAAATCGAGGAAGTCTGGGTCCAGGGCGACGAGGCCTACCGCGAAGCGAAAGACCTCGCCAAGATCATCATGCCGAGCCAGGCCAAGAAGGTTCAGCAATGGCGCGAGGATGAGCCGCTCTACGTGGCTGAAGCCGTCGAAGGCCAGCTCGATTCGATCTACTCGCCCGTCGTCCAGCTGAAGTCCGGCGGCTATCTGGTGATCAACCAGACCGAAGCACTCGTCGCCATCGACGTGAACTCCGGCAAATCGACCCGCGAACGCAATATCGAACAGACCGCCGTGCGCACCAACCTGGAAGCCGCCGAAGAGGCCTGCCGCCAGATGCGCCTGCGCGACCTTGCCGGCCTGATCGTGATCGACTTCATCGACATGGAGGAGAACAAGAACAACCGCGCCGTCGAGAAACGCCTGAAGGAATGCCTGAAGGTTGACCGCGCCCGCGTACAGCATGGCCGCATTTCGCAGTTCGGCCTGATGGAAATATCCCGCCAGCGCCGCCGCCAGGGCGTGCTCCAGGCGACCTCGGATCCGTGCGAAGCGTGCAACGGCACCGGCCGGCGCCGCTCGATTCCGTCGGCTGCGCTGCAGCTTATCCGAGCCATCGAGGCCCGCGCCGCGATCGGCGCGCTCAAGGGCATCTCGGTGAAAGCGCCGACCGACGTGGCGCTCTACATCCTCAACAACAAGCGCGAAGCGCTGATCGAGATCGAACGGGTCGCCGGCTTTGCCGTCTCGATCCATTCCTCCGAAGACATGCTGCCGGGTGACTTCCAGCTCGATGCCGAGCGGGACCCGGCCGCCAAGCCGAAGAAACGCGCGACGCCGCGTTCGCTGATGAAGCCGACACCGGCCTCGGCCCGCGACGAGGATGACGAGGAGATCGACGGCGACGAAGAGATCATCGACACCGCCGACGATGAAGACGACGATGCCGGCGAACCGCGCGCCGCCGCGCCGGAAGGCGCAGAGGGCGCAAACGGGGGGCGCAGCAAGCGCCGCCGTCGCCGCCGGGGCGGAAAAGGCCGCGAACCGCGCGAAACCGGCCTCGAAGTCGTCGATGCCGAGGCGCCGGTTCCGGCAGATGCCGCAGCTTCCGGCGAGGAGGATGACGACGATCTGGAGGACGAGGAGGGTGACGGCTCGATCGTTGCGCCGCGCGCCGATGGCGAGGAAGGCCCGCGCAAACGCCGCCGCCGTGGACGCCGGGGCGGACGCCGCCGCCGCCGTTCGGGCGAGCCGCGCCCCGAAGGCAGCGAAATTGAAGCGATTGCTGATGGCGGCGCCTATCTCGATGGCCTTTCGGCCAGCGCCGAGGCGATGTTGTCGGATGAAGACGCCGGCGATACGCCGCCCGCCCTCACTGCCGAAATCCCGGTCGAGGTCGTGATGATTGCCGATGTCGAAGCCGAGGCTGAGCCCGTCGTCGAAGCGCCCGCGCCGAAAGCGCGCGCCCCGCGCCGCAGCCGTGCGAAAGCTGCGCCGGTCGAGGCCGCCACCGAAGCGCCTGTAGCCGAGGCCGAAGCGCCCGTCGCCGAGGCTGCGCCCGTGATCGAACCTCCAGCGCCAGAACCCGCGATGGCCGAAGCTGAAGCGCCAGCGCCGGAAGCCGTGACCGCACCCCCGCCGCCGCCCCAACCGGAAGGCCCTAAGAAAACCGGCTGGTGGAACCGCAGCAAGAAGTAATCCGGCAGCGGACGATCAGATTTTGACAAGGGGGCAGCGCAAGTTGCCCCCTTTTTCTTTTTGCGTCATGCTCGATGGAAGCAGCGCATTTTAGGGCTCAATACCGACACGCCCCAATTGAGCACTACAAGTGTGTCGTCGTCCCGGTTTCGCAGCTTGCTGCGAAGACCGGGACCCAGCGCAGGAACGAAAGTCTGGGTCCCGGGCTTCCACCAGGGTGAGCGGCAATTGGACGAGCGCCTGTAAGTGGCGGAATAGTCCGCACCCAAACAAAAAGACCGGAGCAGAAATGCTCCGGCCCCTTGCAATTGAGACGTCTGCTGCACCTATTCTGGCGCGACGCAGCCCTTTTTCTCGTAGAGATCCATCAGGTGCGACCGGCGCTTTTCGACGAGCTTCTCAGCGTCTGCGGCATTCATGTAGTTGCCCACTGCCGCAGGCCAGAAGAAAACAACGGCCGCAACGTTGGCTGTGTTCACGCCTTTGTCGTCTGAAGCGTCTTCCATGATCTTGTCGAGATCCGAGAATTCGCCCTCGATCTCAGTGCAGCTCAAGTTGAAATCGCTGGGTTTCTCGACCGCAACTTTTTCGGTTGAAGTGCACGCAGACAAAGCATAGACGCCAGCGGCGATGGCCGCCGCTTTCACAAATATTTTCAAGGTAAACCCCCGGTTTTGAACGCTGCTCCTTTTGAGCAAATCTACCTGAGTAGAGTTGCAAGGGCCGCGCAACCTAAAAGTTCGGAAACCCGATCATATTTCCACAAAAAGAAGACCGCCTCACACCAATTGGTTGATGGCATGAGGCGGTTGCTTCGCTTCGATTTACGCCCGGATACTCAAGCCGCCACTTTCGCTTTCGTGCCGGCGGGCGGGAAGCGGTCGTAGAAGCCTTCGCCCTTGGCGGCCATGTCGCGCAGCAGGGCGTTCGGACGGAACCGGTCGCCGTAAGCGTCGGCCAGGCGGTCGGCTTCGGCGACGAAGGGTTTGATGCCCCAGATCAGGTCGATGTACGAGCAGCACCCGCCGGTGAAGGGCGCAAAGCCCCAGGCGAGGATCGAGCCGATATCGGCATCGCGCGCATCGGTGATCACGCCTTCCTCGAAGCAGCGGGCCACTTCGACGGCCTGGCGCACGAGGAAGCGGTTCGTCAGCTCCTTCTTCAGCGCGGGCGGACATTCCTCAACCTTCAGCGTCAGCTGCTTGTTGATGTCCGGCCAGAGGCGCGCCGGCTTGCCCTTCTCGTCATAGTCGTAGAAGCCCTTGCCGGCCTTGCGGCCGACGCGGCCCTGGTCTTCGACCAGCCAGGCTAGGAACTGCGTGCGTTCATCCGACTGCAGATCAATACCGGTCGCTTCCGCCATCGCCCGCGTCACTTTCAGCGCGGTGTCGAGGCCGACCGAGTCGGAGACTTCCAGCGCGCCCATCGGCATGCCGGCCTGGCGGCCCACATTCTCGATGATCGCCGGCGCGATACCTTCCGACAGCATCTCCATGCCTTCGCGCGTATAGGTGCCGAAGCAGCGCGAGGTGTAGAAGCCGCGGCTGTCGTTCACGACAATCGGCGTCTTGCGGATGGCCAGAACATAGTCGATCGACTTTGCCAGCGTCGCTTCGCTGGTTTCCTTGCCCATGATGATCTCAACGAGACCCATGCGCTCTACCGGCGAGAAGAAGTGGATGCCGATGAAGTTCGCTGGGCGCACCGAAGCCTTGGCCAACCCGGTGATCGGCAGCGTCGAGGTGTTGGAACCGAACACAGCGTCCTCGCCCAGCACGGCTTCGGCGGCCTTCGTGATCTTTGCCTTCAACTCTTCATTCTCGAACACGGCTTCGACCACGAGGTCGGCGCCCTTGAAGTCGTCATAATTGTCGGTCGGGGTGATCAGGGCGAGCAGCGCGTCGCCCTTCTCCTTCGACAGCTTGCCGCGCGAGATGTCCTTCTCGACGAGGCGTACGGAGTATTGCTTGCCCTTCTCGGCCGCTTCTTTGCTCACATCCACCAGTACGGTCGGAATACCCGCCTTCGCCTGCACATAGGCGATGCCGGCGCCCATCAGGCCGGCGCCGATAACGGCGATTTTCTTGAACTCCGTCTTCGGATGACCGGCGGGGCGGTTCGCACCCTTGCCGAGTTCCTGCATCGACAGGAACAGGGAACGGATCATCGCCTTGGCTTCGGGGCGTTGCTGGGTATTGATGAAGTAGCGCGTCTCGATGCGCAGGCCCGCATCGATCGGCACCTGGATGCCTTCATAGATGCAGGACAGGATATTCTTCTGGGCCGGATAGTTGCCGTAGGTCTTGGAGGCCAGCATCATGTTCGCCATTGTCGCGACCTGGCCTACGCCCGGTGACTTGTGCGGCACGCCGCCCGGCACCTTGAAGCCCTTCTCGTCCCACGGCGCTTTCGCCTTGGGATTCGCCTTCACCCAGGCTTTCGCCTTGGCCACCGTTTCGGAAGACGGCGCAAGCTCCTGCACCACGCCCATCGCCTTGGCCTGCTCGGCCGAGAAACTCTCGCCCTGCAGGATCAGCGGCAAGGCCGCCTGAACGCCAACGAGGCGTGGTAGGCGCTGCGTGCCGCCGGCGCCGGGCAGAAGGCCGATCTTGGCTTCCGGCAGGCCGAACTGCAGCTTCGGATTGTCATTCGCCGCAACGCGGTAGTGGCACGCGAGCGCCACTTCGAGGCCGCCGCCGAGCGCGAGGCCGTTCAGCGCCACCGCAACCGGCTTGCCGCAGGTTTCCAGCTTGCGCAGCGTGCCGTTCAGCGAAAAACCCGCCTCGAACTGTTCCTTTTTCAGTTCGTCCTCGGACTTTTGCTTCTTCTCGCCGCCCGCACCCGCGCGGCTGCCCATCTCGCCCAGGTCGGCGCCGGCGCAGAAGCCGCTCGCCTTGCCGGAGGAAATGACGAGGCCTTTGATGGCGTCGTTGGTGGCAACTTCCTGGGTGATCGCGATGATGTCGGCGACCGCCTTGCCGGTCAGCGTGTTCATGCTGCGGCCCGGCACGTCGAAGACCGCGTGCGCGATGCCGTCGGCGTCGATGTCAAACTTGAAGGTTTCGAGGTTCATGTGTCTTGGTTCCAATCAATCAGTATGGCGATCAAACGCGTTCGATGATCGTGGCGGTGCCCATGCCGGCGCCGACGCAGAGCGTCATCAGGCCGGTTTCCTTGTCGGTCCGCTCAAGTTCATCGAGCACCGTTCCGACCAGCATGCCGCCGGTGGCGCCGAGCGGGTGGCCCATCGCGATGGCGCCGCCGTTGACGTTCATCTTCTCGTGCGGAATGCCGAGCAGCTTCATCATCAGCATGACGACCGATGCGAAAGCCTCGTTCAGTTCATAGATGTCGATGTCGCCCACGTTCATGCCAGCCTTCTTCAAGACCTTCTGCGTCACATAGGTCGGGCCGGTCAGCATGATGCCCGGCTCGGAGCCGATGGAGGCCATGGCGCGCACACGCGCGCGCGGCTTCAGGCCCATCGCCTCGCCCATTTCCTTCGACCCGAAGAGCACGGCCGACGCGCCGTCCACGATGCCCGACGAGTTACCGGCATGGTGCACGTGGTTGATCTTTTCGACTTCCGGATAGCGCTGCTTGATCACCTCGTCGAAGCCCATGGCGCCCATGCCCGCGAAGGACGGGTCAAGCGCGGCGAGGGTCTGCATGGTCGTGTCGGGGCGCATGTGCTCGTCATGGGCGAGGCGGATGCCGCCCATCTGGTCGCGCACCGGCACGATCGATTTCCTGAAGCGGCCTTCCTTCCAGGCCTGCGCGGCGCGGCGCTGGCTCTCGAGGGCGAAGGCGTCCACGTCGTCGCGGCTGAAGCCGTACTTCGTGGCAATCGTGTCGGCGCCGATGCCTTGCGGAGTGAAGTAGCTTTTCAGCGCGATCTGCGGATCGGTCGACCAGGCTCCGCCGGCGGCGCCCATCGGCACGCGGCTCATGCTTTCGACGCCGCCGCCGATCGCCATGTCGGCCTCGCCGGTCATCACTTTCGAGGCGGCCATGTTGCAGGCTTCGAGGCCCGAGGCACAGAAGCGGTCGACCTGCACACCGGCGGTCGTCTCGGCATAGTCGGCGTTCAGCACCGCGATGCGGGCAATGTCGCCGCCCTGTTCGCCAACCGGAGAGACGCAGCCGAACACGACATCGTCCACCTTCGACGTGTCGAGATTGTTCCGGTCACGGATGGCCTGCAGCACCTGCGTGCCGAGGCTCAGCGCGGTGATCTCGTGCAGCGCGCCGCTGGACTTGCCTTTTCCGCGCGGTGTGCGCACAGCGTCGTAGATATAGGCTTCGTGCATGTTAAAGCTCCTTTCGAGGATCAGGATGAGGTCGCCGGTGCCTTCACCGGATTGAGGGTAAGCGAGGCGGTGGCGCGAGCGGCTTCCTTGCCGCGCGCGTCGAACAGGTCGGCCTCGGCGAAGATCATCGCGCGGCCGACATTGCGCAGGCGCGCGGCGACTTCGATGACGCCGACGCGGACCGGGCGCAGGAAGTGCGTGTGCAGGTCCACCGTAGACGGATATTTCGAGTTGCCGGCCTTGACGGTCGTCAGCATGCCGATGGCATCATCCATCATGGCGACGAGATAGCCGCCCTGGATATAGCCGGCGGGATTGGTGAAATCGGGACTGCCGTTGAACCGGACGCGCGTGATCATTGCCTTGGCATCAAGCTCCAGAAGCTCAAAGCCGAGCGACACCGAACTGCGCGCGGGATTGGGGAACACTTCACGGAGGAGCTGGCGGTCAGGCATCGGTCTTGTCCCTGCTGCCATACCATGTGCCAAAAGCTATAATCGCCGAGACCAATGCGACCCCGTAAAAGAATAGCGCTCTCTCAAGTGGCGCCTTGATAACAAACTGCGAGACGCCACCCAAGAACAGCCACAGGGCGGCAAGCAGGGCCATTGATCGCGGCGAACGCAACTTCACGCTAAAGCGTCCTCGCGATCAGCATTTTCATCACTTCATTCGCGCCGCCATAGATCCGCTGGACGCGCGCATCGGCGTACATCTGCGCGATCGGGTACTCGTCCATGTAGCCGAAGCCGCCGTGCAGCTGCAGGCACTCGTCGACGATCTTGCACTGCAGGTCAGTGATCCAGTATTTCGACATCGAAGCGGTTGCGGCGTCCAGCTCGCCCTTGAGCAGAAGCTCCGTACAGTGATCAGCGAACACTTTTGCGACAGTCGCCTCGGTCTTCGCTTCGGCCAGCTTGAACTGCGTGTTCTGGAAATCGAAGATCGTGCCGCCGAAGGCCTTCCGGCTTTTCACATAGGCGACCGTCTCGTGGATCGCACGCTCGATCATGCCGATGCCCTGCAGGCCGATGACATGCCGTTCCTGCGGCAGTTTCTGCATCAGCTGGATGAAGCCCTTGCCCGCCTCGTCGCCGAGCAGGTGCGTGGCCGGCACGCGGACCTCGTCGAAGAAAAGCTCCGACGTATCGGCCGCATGCTGGCCGACCTTGTCGAGATTGCGCCCGCGGCGGAAACCGCCCTCGCCTTCCACGGCGTCCGTCTCGACACAGACGATCGAGATGCCCTTGGCCCCCTTGGTCGGATCGGTCTTGGCGCAGACGAGGATCAGGTTCGCCGTTTGGCCGTTCGAGATGAACGTCTTCGAGCCGTTGATGACGTATTCATTGCCGTCGAGCTTCGCGGTCGTCTTGATGTTCTGCAGGTCCGATCCCGCGCCCGGCTCGGTCATCGCGATGGCGGTGACGATTTCGCCCGAGCAGATCTTCGGCAACCAGCGGCGCTTCTGTTCCTCGGTGCCATAGGCAGTGATGTAGGGCGCGATGATGGCGTTGTGCAGCGTGATGCCGAAGCCGTCGATGCCCTTCCATTGCTGCTGTTCGATGATGATGGCCTCGTGGCGGAAATCCCCGCCCGCGCCGCCATACTCTTCCGGCACCGAGGCACCGAGCAGGCCCATTTCGCCCGCCTTCTTCCAGATCTCGCGCGGCACGACACCAGCCTTGCGCCAGGCCGGCACATGCGGCGCGCATTCCTTTTCGAAGAACTGGCCGACCGCATCCGCGAAGATGTCCAGCTCCTCGTCCCGCCGCCAGGCAGCTTTGGGCACGTTCAGGGGGCTTTCCAACATCAGGCAATCTCCAGGCCGGGCGCGGCACGCGGGTTGCCGCTTACGTTCACGTCAGCATGTACGCGCGGCAGCGCGGTTTCTCCAGCCGTGCCGCCGCGTCAGGATCCTATCAGAACTGCGCTTCGCTGACTGCCATCATCGCTGCGGCCCCGGTTTTCAGTTTCGCGAGGTGCGCACCAGCGTCCGGCAACATCCGTTCCACGAAATAGCGCCCCGTCGCGAGCTTGGCGGCGTAGAACGGATCGCCTGATCCCTTCTGCTCCAGGGCGATCTTCGCCATCCGCGCCCACATGTAGGCAAGCGCCGTCAGGCCCACGAGGTGCAGGTAGTCGTGGCTGGAGGCGCCGGCATTGTTGAAGTCGCTCATGCCGTTCTGCATCAGCCACATCGTGCCGTCCTGCATTTCGGCGCGCACGGATTTCAGGCCTTCGAGGAAGGGCTCCAGCCCCGGTACGCCTTCCGCCGACGCGACGAACTCGTCGATTTCGGAGAAGAAGCTGAACACCGCCCGGCCACCATTGGCGCCGAGCTTGCGACCGACCAGATCGAGCGCCTGCACGCCGTTGGTGCCTTCATAGATCAGCGTGATGCGGCAATCGCGGACGACCTGTTCGAGACCCCACTCGCGCGTGAAGCCCGAGCCGCCGTGCACCTGAAGGCCGAGGTTTGCGCACTCGTAGCCCTTGTGGGTCAGGTAGGCTTTCACCACCGGCGTCAGCAGCGCCATGTAGTCGCCCGCCTTCTCGCGCACCGCTTCGTCAGGCGACTTGTGCTGCAGGTCGCCCTGGAACGCCGCCCAGTAGGCGAACGCGCGGGCGCCTTCGATGAAGGCTTTCTGGTCGAGCAACATGCGGCGCACGTCCGGATGCACGATGATCGGATCGGCCGGCTTGTCGGGCGCCTGTGTGCCGGTCAGCGAACGGCCCTGCACGCGGTCCTTCGCGAAATCGAGCGCGTTCTGGTAGGCGACTTCCGCTTGCGACAGGCCTTGCAGGCCAACGCCGAGGCGCGCCTCGTTCATCATCACGAACATGGTGCGCATGCCCTTGTGCTCTTCGCCGACCAGCCAGCCGGTGGCGCCGTCATAGTTCATCACGCAGGTCGCGTTGCCGTGGATGCCCATCTTCTCTTCCAGGCCGCCGCAGCTGGCCGCGTTGCGCGCGCCGAGCGAGCCATCCGCGTTTACCAGGTATTTCGGCACGACAAAGAGCGACACGCCCTTGATACCTTCCGGCGCGCCCTCGATCCGGGCGAGCACAAGGTGAATGATGTTCTCGGTCAGGTCCTGCTCGCCGCCGGAGATCCAGATCTTCTGGCCGGTGATCTTGTAGCTGCCATCGCCGTTCGGAACGGCTTTCGTTTTCATCAGGCCGAGATCGGTGCCGCAATGCGGCTCGGTCAGGTTCATCGTGCCGGCCCATTCGGCCGAGGCCATCCTGGGGCCGTACTTGGCCTTGAGTTCGTCCGAACCGCCGGCCATCAGCGCCTGGTAGGCGCCGTGCGTCAGGCCGGGATACATGCCGAAGGCCATGTTCGAGGCCGACACCATTTCGGTCCAGGCGATGTTCACCGCATGCGGCAGGCCTTGCCCGCCCATTTCCGGGTGCGCGGCCAGCAGCGGCCAGCCGTTTTCGACCAGCTGCCGGTAAGCCTCCGGGAAGCCGTCCGGCGTCTTCACGCTGGCGTCATCGCTGCGCTTGCAGCCCTGCCGGTCGCCCACAGCGTTCAGCGGGAACAGCACATTCTTGGCGAACTTCGCGCCTTCCTCGAGGATCTGGTCGATCACATCGGGCGTGGCATCGGCAAAGCCGGGAAGGTTCGAATAGTTCTGCAGCTGCAGCAGCTCGTGCAGCACGAACTGCATGTCACGGACCGGGGCATCGTAGCGGGGCATGGGCAATAGGCTCCTGGCAAACGGAAAGTTTGATAGCCTGAATGGCAAAGCGTGTTGGAAAAGTCATTCCAACACGCCCGTTTATCTACAATTTTATCAGTAGCCGCGTCTCAAACTTCGTCGAGCTGCTTGCGCGCGACCTGTTCATAGGCGGCGGCCTGGCGCTTGGTCTCTTCGGACTGGCCATTATTGGCGACCAGGTCCTCGAGCCATTCGATGCCCTTATAGAGTTCCGTCAGCGCCGTTTCGATGTCGCCGCGCTGGACTTCCAGCTCGGCGGCCTGCTTGCGGAACTTCTCCAGCATCATGCGGGTCTGGGCCCGTTTGCCGTCATTCAGGGCGTACAGGTCGAGAATCTCGCGGATATCGGCCAATGGCAGGCCGAGGCGCTTGAGGCGGACGATGATCGTCAGCCGGGCACGGTCGCGGTTGGAATACAGGCGCATCATACCGTCGCGGGCCGGATGCAGCATGTCCTTGTCTTCATAGAAGCGCAAAGCGCGCGGCGTGACCCCGAATTCCCGGGCGAGCTCGGAAATCGTGTAGGTACGGGAATCGGCGGCGGAAATGGACGAAATTGTACGATGTTGCATGACGTGGATCCTCCGTTCGAGTCTGCAGACTTCTTATATGGACTTTGTAAGCCTGCCCTTACGCGAACGTCAACGTAAATTTCCGCTTACGCGAAGGGAAAGGCGCGCTCCCGGACTCCGGACACGCGAAACTCGCGCGGAATCTTACCTTTAACCCGACCTTAACGGACACCGGGTCATTTCTGGTCGGGTGTAAACAAATGAGCCGCTCTCCTTAACCATGCGGAGGCAGAGCGGGCGTGAGGAGCGGCAGATGAGCCAGACTGGACAGTGGAACAAGTTCAGCAATGACCGGCGGGCCCGCGAAGCCGCGCGCGAAGCCGCCATGGCCGAGGGCATCACGCTCGGCGAATACCTCAACCGCCTTCTCACCATGGTGGAAGAGCCGCAACCCAGCGAAACGCCCTACTCCTACTCCCGCCGTACCGGCGCACCATCGCAGCAGTCGCTGCACCCGCAGCCTCCGCAACAGGATTCGGCCACGACGCTCGACCGCCTGGCCCGCCGCATCGAGGCCACCGAAGCGCGCTCCACCCTCGCCATCAACGGCATCGACCACACGGTTCTCGGTCTCGTCGCGCGCCTTGAGAATGCCGAACAGACCACCGTGGCCGTCGCCGGCCATGTCGAAGGCCTGATCGACGAAATGCGCGCCACGCATGAGGCGCTGCAATCGAAAGTCCGCCGCCTCGAATCAGACGACAGCGGCCAGGGCAATATCGAAGCGCTGAGGGCGCTCGAAGGCGCTCTCGGCAAGCTCGCCACCCATGTCTACGAAGAAGGCGAGCTGACCCAGAACGAAACCGCCGCCATCAAGGGCCGCATCGAATCCGGGTTTGCCGATCTCACCGACCGGGTCGAAGGCATTGAAACGCGCGTTGACCGGACGCTGTCGGACGCTGCCGCCCGCGTCGAACGCGCCGTCGAGCAGGCCGAACTTCGCGCCGAGGGCACCGCCCGCGGCCTCGCCGAACGCATGTCGACGCTCGAGGAGAAGCTCAGCCAGGCGGCCCCGTCCGAAGAACGCCTCAGCGCCGTCGAAGCGGACGTATCCGGCGCCCTCGATTCGATGGAATCGACGCTGCTGCGGATTCAGGAGCGCCTCAACCGCGCGGAGACCAGCACCGACTCCGCGCTCAAGAGCCTCGAATCCACTTTTGCGCATCTCGACGAACGTATCGAAGCCGTCGCCAGCCAGATCGACCCCGAACAGGCCGAACGGCTGAAGCAGGAATTCGAGCAGCGCTTCGAAGATCTCACCCGCTCCGTGCGAAGCGCGGTGGACAATGCCCGCCTCGAACTCGCCAACGAGATCACTGCGGCCGCCGCCGGCCAGGACGAGAAACTCGAAGAGCGCCTGAAGGCAGAAGTCAGTGAACTGAGGGCCCGCCTCGCCGAAGTCGAAGCGCGCGAGCCGACCGACCTGACCGCAACCGTGCAGGAAGAGATCGGCCGCCTCGGCGCCAATGTCGCCGAACGTATCGACGCTCTCGCGGCGCATGTCGAAGACCGCCTCGAAGAAAGCGAAATGCGCAGCGCCGAAGCGATCGAACAGGTCGGCGAACAAGTCACCGTGGCCGCCGTGCGTCTGCAGAAGCGCCAGGACGAAGCCATCACGGCGCTCGCCCAGGATCTCGACGGCATGCGCAAGGCCTCCGACGCCCGCCTGTCGGACGCGCTCTCCGGTGTGTCGGAACGCCTCGAGCAGATCCAGTCGCAATCCTCCGAGTCGCTGTCGCCCGTGCAACGCGCCATCGTCGCGCTGGCCACGCGCCTGGAAAGCCTCGAAGCCTTCACGACACCGCCGCACGTTCCCGTGCCACCCCCGGTCCTGCAACCGGACTTCGCCGCACCGGCCGCCGGAGTGCACACACCTGCCGCGCCCGCCAAGCAGGAGCCGGCCCCGATCTTCGAGGCCGCCGAACAATCGCAGACCGAAGCCGGTCCCGAGCCCGAAATCAATCTTGAGGCTGACTTTGAAGCCGGCTTCTCCGGCTGGGATGTCGTGGACACCCCGAAGGTCGAGAGCCCCTACCAGTCTGACTTCGATCAGCTGCGCGAAGCGGCGCTGCGCATGACGCAAGACAATGCCGAGCCGGAGTCCGCACCCGAGGTGCACGCCCACGCAGACGCCGCCGGGACGCACAACTACATCGCCGACATCCCGGCCGACGACTTCGCGGACGACGACGCGCGCGGCTTTGATCCGATCTCGGAGCTCGACGCCTTCAACGATCTCGACGACAGCCTTGAAGGCAGCCACACCGAGACCCGCGAATCCGACATCTTCGACGACGAGCCGGACTTCGCCCGCACCCTCGCCGATACGCTCCCCGGCGCGCCATCAAACGCCGCCGAGGATGAAGAAACGGCAGACTACCTCGCGCGCGCCCGCCGCGCCGCACTGGCGGCGGCATCCAACACATCGCGCACCAAGCCGCGCGCCGCGCCGCTGCCCAGAACCGCCACGGAAAAAGCCAGCGGCGGCTCGCGCCTTCCCCTGTATCTCGCCGCCTCCGCCGTGGCGATCACCGGCGCCGGCGTGGGCGGCTTTCTCTACCTGCGCGGCAAGCAGCCGGTGACCCCGGCGCTCTCCGGTCCTGTCGATACCTATGTCGATCCGGAAACCGGCGTGCCCACCGCCACCACCGTCACCGCCGCCGCCGAGCGCCCCGTTCCCGCCGATGCCGAGCAGATGCTGTTCGAAGATGAAACCGCGCTCGTCGCCGCTGACCTGTTCGAAGCCGCCGAGGTCGCCGAGACGGCCAGCCCGGACGGCCCGGCCAGCGACATCCTCGCGCTCGCTGAATCAGCCGCCGCAGAAGCGCCGCCGGCCGTCGCCGAACCCATTCCCGTGATCGCATCGGTGCGCCCCGCGCCGCCGGAAGCAAAACCTGCCAGCCGCATGCCGCCGAAGCCGGAGATCAAGCCTGCGGTGCAACTGACGCCCGAGCAAGCGGCGATCAAGTCCATCGTGACGGCCGCAGAAGCGATCGAGGCGGCCGAGCCGCCGTCGATCAAGCCGGACTTGGCGACCCTTGCCCCGCAGCCGGCCGCAGAACCCGTCCGGCTGGCGACGCGCGGCGACACGAGCTTCCCGGCCATCCCGGTCGTCGTCACCGTCGAAGCCGAAGCCAATGCCGGCAACGCCGTTGCCCAATACCAGTACGCGCAGGTGAAGCTGACCGAGGGCGATCTGGAAACGGCCGCCGCCTTCCTGCGGCGCGCGGCCCAGAAAGGTATCGCCCCCGCCCAGTATGAACTCGGCAAGCTGTATGAGCGCGGTCAGGGTGTCGACCGGGACATCATCGAAGCGCGCAACCTGATCCAGAAGGCCGCCGAAGCCGGACACATCATTGCGATGTACGACTATGCGCTCTTCCTCGCCGAAGGCGAAGGTGGCGAGAAGTCCGAGATCGGAGCGGTTGATTGGTTCACCCAAGCCGCCGAACTCGGTGTCATCGATGCGCAGTACAATCTTGGCGTCATCAATGCCGAAGGCATCGGTGTGCCGAAGGATCTCGTCAGGGCGCTGTACTGGTTCGAAGTCGCCGCGAAGGCGGGTGACACCGGCGCCGAACAGGAAGTCGCAAACCTGCGTACGCGCCTCTCGATGTCAGACGCGATGGACGCACGCGAACAAGCGGATGCCTGGAAAGCCTCGGCGCCGAACGCGCTGGCCAACGGACGTTTCGGCGCCCAGCGCTGGAACACGGGCAACCCGCTCCAGGTCCAGGCCGTGCAGACGGCGCTCGGCCGTCTCGGCTTCGGCGCCGGCACGCCCGACGGTGTGCTCGGCCCGAAAACCGCCGATGCGATCCGCGACTACCAGGGCATGGAAGGCCTCGAAATCACCGGCACGATCACGCCGCAACTGGTCGACCATCTCAACGCCCGGGCCGCCGGTTCGCGCCGCAGCTAGCCCGGTCAGGGACAGCAACGCGGCCACGGCTGAAAAGACGGTGGCCCGAAGGGTGGCGGCAGGCTTGGCCGTCTCGCGCGGCCTGGCGGCGCCCCGATCCTCGCCTGATGACTACATCAGGCTCCTGTCGCGCCTGGCCAGACCCCACGATACAGCCCCGTCAGCTGACGCAAATTAAACGCCCGGGACTCTAGTCCGGCTTGGCCGTCAGGTCGATCCGGCGCACTTCCTGCACCGTGCCGTTCTTCAGTTCGCCCTCGATCAGCTCTGAATTGACCAGCGCCAGCACGCGTCCGCCGGTGAAGATCGGCCGCGCATTGCCGTACCAGTCCACGCACGACACTTCGCATTCGTAGCCCGTCGGGCTCTCCTCGTTCGGATCCCGGCGCGCGGCGATGAGATCGCCCGCCTTGCTCAGCGTTCCGTCTGCGTCGCTCTGGAGGTAGCTGAGGTCAGAACTCGCCGACCACCACCACCAGCGCTCGGACTCTTCCGACCGGCTGACCGTCGGCAGGCCGATCAGGCCTTGTCCGTCCGCGCCGATCCGGCTGTTGAAGGCGTGGCTGCGGTTCTCGCTCTCATACCGGTTCTCCATCACGAACGTGCCCGAGACTTTCGGTTCCTGCAGGCGCAGGTCGATCAGCGACACGCTCAGGCCTCTGGCGTCACGGTAACCGGTGAGGGCCATGTAGGGTCCCGCGCGCTCAGCGCGGATCACGTCATGCGGCACCGTCAGCGTGATGGGCCATGTTGGATTCTCGACCGGTACGACAATCGCGCGGCCATCGTCGCGCGGTTCCTCGCCCTCTTCCGGTGCCCAGCTGCCCCAGCCTTCGCGCGCGCCGTACACGAGATGCGCTTCGGTGAAGCGCGCCTCGTAGTCCGTCGTGCCGGGCGATGGCAGCGGCACATAGCGCCCGCCGGCGTCGTCGCTCAGGGTATTCGACAGGGCGGTCAGCGGCGTGTCGAAATAGGTGAGGGTCGCGGGCGCGCCGTAGGGTCCATCACAATTGTCCGAGTGCCAATCGACCACGGCGCGGAACGTGCCGGCATCCATGTCCATCGAGAACTGGTTCTGCGGCATGCCGCGCACGCCCAGCACTGAAGGCTGCGTGCCGTCGATGGGTAGTTTGACGAGTGTGGACGGCGCAACCTCGCGCAACGGCGCATGGCTCTTGCGCGCCGTGCAGACGGCCTCGGCGGCCTCGTCCACTTCGAAGGCGCGCTCGGACCAGGACGGGCTCAGCCACAGCCAGAACGCATCCTTGGTCACCAGGAATTCGTGCGCCTCGCTGCCCACGATGGCGGTCGATTTGCAGGCCGGCGCCGATGCATCCGTCACGCCGGAAATATCACACACGGTCACCGTGTGGATCACCGGCTCGAGCACGCGCTGGACCGGCATCCAGATATCTTCGGCGCGAAACAGCGGTTGACCGCGCAGATGCTCGCGCTCGCCGTCCGGACCTTCGCGGCGCCATTCGCGGATTTCCGGCGGATCGAACGTGTCCCACCAGCCCCGGCCGGAGGTATAGATCGGCGTGTGGATGACGAGCTTGCCGTCGATCATCCGCGAGGCGTAGTTGCTGCCCGAATAGTAGTCATCCGACGAGATGTAGAAGGTTGCATCGCGCGTGACCTTGCCGTCTTCGCCGAGCGTCAGAACGGAAAACTCGCTGGCGTTCTCGGCATACGAATAACCGGTGACGAGAATCGTGCGGCCCGCGACGAGCATCTCGTCATACCAGGTGTCTTCGTTGCTCGAGCGATAGACATTCGCGCGGTCGGCCAGTTTCAGCCCCGGCTTTCCGCCCGGCATCAGGTCGGTGACGAACAGGCGTCCGTCCTGCAGCACGACAAGATGGTTGCCGATCTGCTTGACGATCCCGCCTTCGTCGACGCCGGCCTTCTGGTTGTTGGTGATCTCGGGATTGGTCTCGCTTTCACCGACCGCGCTGCCGGTCACGGTGACCGATTCCATCGCGCCGTCTGCCACCGGCGCCGCAGATTCTGTTCCGGGCGCTTCGGCCTCTGCCGGCTCTGCCATGGCCATCATCGGCATCGCGTCATGCCAGCCGTACACGCCGCGCGCCTTCGCGGCGGCGCGCGCAAGGGTCAACCAGTCGAGGAATTCCTTTTCGCTGCGGAACCGCGTCAGCGTTGCCGAGCGCAACGGGTTCAACGCGGGGTCTGCATATGCCGGCACGCGCGTCTGCGCATCGGCAAGCTCAACCGATTCAAACCGGTTCACCGGCGCCGTCTCCACCAGTGTCTCGGCCTGCGGTTCGTGCACCCAGGGATACAGCGACGTGCACGCCGTCAGCGCCATCATCAAAGCCGCGAGGCTCGCGGCGTGGACCAGTCTCATGGGAACTCCCCTCCCTGTCTTTCGCGAAGTAAGGCCACCAGACTTGGGCGGAGTAAAGGCAATCCCGGTTGGCTGACGCGTGTTCCCTCCGGCGCCGAACCGGATTAGTCCGCTTCCCATGACAAACTCGAACGACATACCCCTCGCCGCCAAGCCCATCGACCGCACCGCGCACCGCCGCACCGACGAGGCCTGGCTTGAAGATGCCGCCAAGCGTGACGACGTGCTGGTTTTCCTGATGCGCGACGGCGCCCCGCTGATCGCGCGCGATGGCGGGCTCGTCTGGATGGGGCCGGAAGCGGCACGTGTCTCGCCCGGCTCGCCGCGCCTGTTCCTCGGCGAAGACAAGACCGGCGCGCCGGTCTTCGCCCTCGACCTGCCGCCAAGGTTTGAACTGGACGGATCGCTGATCGAAGGCATCGGCGAGTTCACCGATTTCCGTCAGGGCGCCGCGCGCATGCCGGCGATGGATGCCAACTGCGCCTCGACCGCGCGCAGCCTGTTCCTCTGGCACGGCTCGCATGGCTTCTGCGCGAAGTGCGGCGGCCGCAACGGTGTCACGGACGCCGGCTGGAAAGCGCAGTGCGCGCTGTGCGGCGCCGAACATTTCCCGCGCACGGATCCCGTCGCGATCATGCTGGCGGTGAAGGATGGCAAGGCGCTCATCGGGCGCCAGAAATTCTGGCCCGCCGGTTTCATGTCGTGCCTGGCAGGCTTCTGCGAACCGGGCGAGACGATCGAACAGGCCGCGGCACGCGAATTGTTCGAGGAAGCGGGCATCGTCTGCGATCCTGCGCAGGCGGAGTATGTCGCCTGCCAGCCCTGGCCGTTTCCGTCTTCGCTGATGATGGGCTTCATTCTCACGGCCGGAACCGACGAGATCCATATCGATTCGAAGGAGCTCGAGAGCGCGCGTTGGGTATCGCGGACAGAATTGCGCGAAATTCTTGCTGGAAAACATGCAGAGCTTTTTTGCCCGCCACCTTCGGCAATTGCCTATCATATACTGAAGGTTTGGGCCGACCGGGACGACTGACCGTGTACGGATGGATACCGAAACTCGCGTGAAAAATGAATTTTGGGAGTTGCATTCCAACGAATCAGCATATTATTGCAGTGCCACTCAAAGGAGATCGAAGATGGCAGTTGCAAAAAAACCCGCCGCGAAAAAAGCGGCAGCGAAACCCGCCGTGAAAAAAGCGGCAGCGAAGCCCGCCGTGAAAAAAGCTGCGCCGAAAGCCGCCGCTAAAAAGCCGGCAGCCAAGACCGCAAAGCCGGCTGCAAAAGCACCGGCCAAAAAGCCGGCAAAAAAGAAGTAAGTCTACGGACATTCTTCAATATGAACGGGCGAACGCAAGTTCGCCCGTTTTCTTTTGTGATTTCAAGGATTTTGCGATACCGCCCCAGGCGCTGCGCCAATGCCGCCGGGGCGTCCTGCGTCCAGGTCCCCGCTGCCCGGTGAGCGGTCGACGGTTTGCTGCACTGCGGCGCAGCTGGCTCCGGCCGGTCCCGAGGCGCTTGCGCGATGTACCTTGCGTCCTTCCAGCCTGCCCGGAATCGAAACGGCGCCGGCGAGGAATCCCTCCCCGGCGCCGTTGATGTTCAGGCCTGGCTGATCAGTCGACCAGACCCGGCCAGTTCGTGTTCGCCGCAGACACGAATCCCGGAATGTCGCCTTCCCACTTCTTTTGTATGGAAGTGTTGTAGTTGAGATACAGTTTGCCATCGACGATTTTCCAGTTCCGCGCATCGCCTTTCGCGGTGTAGCCCTGGCTCACGGCCCAGGCGCAGTAGCCGCCATACTGCGGCGCGTAGGCCTGCGGGTTTGCGATGAACGTGTCGCGGTGGGCCGCGCTCGCGAAGCGGAACGTGGCACCGAGGTAGGTGGTCGAGAAGTCCTTCACGCCCTTCACCGGTTTGCCGTCCGTGAAATAGGCCACCGGGTCATAGCCCTGGACCGCGAGGTCGTCGAAGGCCCCCGTATAGATTGGCGGCTCGGCCATGGCCGGCGCCGGAAGGAGAACGGCCGGTGCGAGCGCAAACGCGGCAGCAGCGAGGAGCGTGCGAAGTTTCATGGCTGTCAGTATCCAGATAGAGACGTGAAAGGGAAGCCTGGCCGCAGGTGCGCTGGTGGGGACGTACGCGCGCCTGCGGCCAGTGTCAGGACCGGGCTGGGGTGGGCAGTGGTCCTGAGTTCCTGAGAAGCGGCGCCGGCGCAGCCGGCAGGAGCACGCCCGCCACGGCCTGCGCCAGTTCGACCAGCACGCCGCGCCCCGCCACCAGCACGGCGATGGACGACATCCACACGGCCACCGCCATCGCAAACAAGCCGCCGCCATCATTGTTCGGATCGATGCCGAGCGGCGTGAACAGGTGGAACGACACCGCGCCGCTCATCACGGCCGCGCCAATCAGCGCGCCGATGACGCGCAGGCGTTTCAACGCCGGAACGAGGCTGGCGAGCAACAGCGCAGAGGCCACCAGCTCGGCCGAGCCGATCACATACTGGCTGAACAGACCGGTCTGCGCGAACAGGCCCTGCCCGCCAAACCCCGCCGCCCAGGCATCGAGCCGGCCGAAGATCACCTGCGTCTCGGGCGCGTTGGTGAACTTGAACCGCAGGCTGTCGAGAAAGACGGCGGACGCGGTCACGGCATACGCGGCCGGGGCATAAGTTCGAAATCTGGCAATCATCTTTGTGTCCTCACCTTGGGGCGCTTGTGCCACACCCGCCGCGCCGGACTCAAAGCACGCCCTTGTGAGCGGCCATCACGCCTGCGTGAGCCCGCCTCCGAACGGCGGTCCGCTCGGCCTCTCGCGCAACCGGCCGGCCTGTCATATGCTCATGCAGAATATGCATGCGAGGACTCATGGTTGACCGGATTGATGCAATGCGCCTGTTCATTCGCGTGGCCGATGCGGGAAGTTTCTCGCGCGCGGCCAGCGATCTCGAACTTGGTCAACCCACGGTCTCGCGCCGTGTGCAGGATCTCGAGGAAAGCCTCGGCACCACCCTCTTCCTGCGCACCACCCGCGCGCTCAGTCTCACCGAAGCCGGCACGCGCTTCTACCGGCGCGCCGCCGACATCCTCGCCGAGTATGACGAGGCCGAGGCCGAAGCGCGCGGTTTCGAGCATTCGCCGGTCGGCCTGCTGCGCCTGTCCTGTTCCCACTCCTTCGGCCGGCGGGTGATCGCGCCGATGCTGCCGGGCTTCCTCGCCGCCTGGCCCAACATCCGGGTGGACCTCATCTCGGATGATGCGCTCACGGACCTTGTGGCCGATGGCGTCGACATCGCCTTCCGTCTCGGCGAGATGCGCGATTCCAGCCTGATGGCCAAGAAACTCGGCGAAGCCTCGCAAGTGATCTGGGCGTCGCAGGCGTATATCGACCGGCGCGGCGCGCCGCAGCACCCCTCGGAACTTGCCGGGCATGACGCCCTCGTGTTCCGTCATATCCGCCAGACGACCTGGGAACTGCGCAGCGGCACTGAAACCTTCGAAGCACGCGTCGATGGCCCGTTCCGCGCCTCGTCCGGCGAAACCTTGCTGGAAGCCGCCGCTGGCGGGCTCGGCCTGTTTCTCGCGCCGGCCTGGCTCGCCTCGGAATGCACCGGCGAGATCCGCCTCGTCCGTGTGCTGCCGGACTGGATGGGCCCCAGCCTGTCGATCCACGCTGTGTGGAGCTCCGGCAAGCTGCGCGGCAAGGCCAAACTGTTCATCGACCATGCCGAGCCGTCGATCGCGGCGGCCTGCGGTCTCTCACGCCTGCAGACAGCGCATCGCTGACGTTCCGGAGTCTCAGAACCGCGCGTTTGCAGCCTTCGGGAACACGCCGAGAATTTTCAGGGATTGCGAGAAGAATCCAAGCTCCTCGAGCGCGAGCTGCACCGGGCGCTCATCCGGATGGCCATCAATCTCGGCATAGAATTGCGAGGCTTCGAACGAGCCGCCGGTGAGATAGCTCTCCAGCTTCGTCATGTTGACGCCGTTGGTCGCGAACCCGCCAAGCCCTTTATAGAGAGCGGCTGGAATGTTGCGCACTTCGAACAGGAAGGCGGTCTTCGCCGGCCCGTCCTCGGCGTCGATGTCCGCCGGGGTGCGTGACATGATGACAAAGCGGGTCGTGTTGTGGGCAGCGTCCTCGATGTCCTGGGCGAGTATCTCCAGCCCGTAAACCTCGGCGGCCAGCCGGGGCGCAATCGCGGCAACCGACGCATCCTTCAGCTCGGCCACTTCCCGGGCCGCGCCCGCCGTGTCCGCCGCCGTCACCGCTTCGATGCCATGCTTGCGCAGGAAGTTGCGGCACTGGCCGAGGCCCATGATGTGCGACCGGGCCTTCTTCACCGCTTCCAGCCTGGTGCCGGGCAAGGCCATCAGCTGGAACCGGATCGGCAGGTAATACTCGCCGGTGATGTGCAACTGGGTGGAGGGCAACAGGTAGTGGATGTCGCCGACCCGGCCGGCGATGGTGTTTTCCACAGGGATCATGGCGAGGTCGGCCTCGCCCTTTTCGACCGCATTGAAACAGTCCTCGAAGGTCCGGCAGGCCATGGGAACATGGCCCGGAAAGGCCTCACCACAGGCAATATGCGAGTTCGCGCCGGGTTCGCCCTGGTAGGCTATTTTCTGCTTCATTGCGGATTTCCTTGCCCTGCACCCCGAATCAACGTGCGTCTGATCGCCGCTACGCCGGGGGGAAGCGCCCCCTGGAGGTACCCGTTATATTGTGCGCACCCGGTTAGCGTGCCAAAAGGCGCCCGCCAAGACGTTCGTAACGGAATAGATTCGAAGGATTGCCCCGATGGGAGAACTCGGTCTCAACAAGATCTTCGGCGCCTTGCTGGCGACGGCACTCGGCCTGATGGCCCTGTTGCAGCTTCCGGGCCTGGTGTTCGGCGGTGAAGGTGCCGGTCACGGCGCAGAGCACGGTGAAGAACTGACGCTCAGCCAGCAGATGTGCGGCAAGTTCCACTACTGCATCGAAATCGCGGAAGCGACCTCGGCCGCCGGCCCGGTCGAACCTGTGTTTGACCTCGGCGCCGCCCTGGCCGCCGCAGACGCTGCGCGCGGTGAACGCATCTTCGCCGGTCAATGCTCGACCTGCCACACGATCACCCCCGGCGGCGCCAACGGCACCGGCCCGAACCTGAACAACGTCGTCGGGGCCGACAAGGCCCACCTCGCCGGCTTCGCCTATTCCGGCGCCATGGCGAATGCCGAAGGCACGTGGACTTACGAGAACCTCAACGACTGGCTGAAGAATCCGGGCGGTTACGTCAAAGGCACCTCGATGTCGTTTGCCGGCCTCAAAAAAGATACCGACCGCGTCAACGTGATGGCCTATCTCGCGGCCAATACGAAAGGCGCACCGGCCTTCCCGGCCCCGATGGCCGCCGCACCGGAAGCCGCCGAGGGCGAAACCGTCCCCGCCGAAGGTGAAACGGTCCCGGCCGATGCCGCCGCCGAACCGGCAGAGGGCGAAGCCGCCCCGGCCGAAGGCGAAGTGGCTCCCGCCGAAGCTCCGGTCGAGGAAGTCCAGCCGACCTGACCGGCCGCACCTTCCGCCCACAGACAGCCCCTGGCCGCCGGCCGGGGGCTTTTTGTTTGGACCCTAGATCAGCTTGAAGGTTGTCTCGTGCGCCGCGAACATCGCCGCGATGCGCGGATCGGTGCGCGAGCAGTCATAGACGTGCACGTAGATATCTTCGACCGCCTGCCTGAGACGGGCCACGTCGATCTCGTCTTCTGCCGCGCCTGTCACCATCAGGCTCATACGCGGCGCCGGACCATACGTTTCCAGCGGCAGGATATAGTCGAAGCCGCGCACTTCCCGGCAGCCCAGCCGGCGATAGAACTGCTTCCGCTTCTTCCGGATCGTGCGTTCCGCCGCGTCCACCTCGTCCAGCTCCGAATCGACTTCGATCAGCATCGCTGCGCCCGGCCCCATTTGGCTCGCACCCAGCGATTCCCGGAACAGGTCCGATCCGATGCCCTGCCCTTGAACGCCGGGCGATACCGCGAGGTATTCCAGCAGCAGCATGCCCTGATGCCGCGAAGCATAGAGTACCGCGACGCCGATCACTTCCTGCCGGCGCACGTAGGCCCAGAAATGGACGTCGGGATTTTTCAGACCGGCAACGATCTGCGCGCGCGTCTTCTGCTCGGACCGGGGGATGGCCGTCTCGTAGACCGCGAAGGCGTCCCGGAAGGCGCGGCTGCGACGGCTGGTGACGCGCACCAGGCGTGGTGGATCCCGGCTCAAGGGGCCGTCAGCCATGCGGGCGGCCCGCCAGGGGGCAGCGATACCCGGCGTACACCGATCACCTCACCGGCCACGGCACGGATCCGCGCAATCGCGCCGGCCAGCGGTTCACGCTCGACCTGAAGGTGATAGGCGTTGGCGTGGAGTAGCATGTCCGGCGCCGTCAGGATGCCGACATGGCCGTCCCAGCACACAAGGTCGCCCCGCTTCAGCGCGCCCGGCGCCTGCCAGTCCTCGACGGGCTCTCCCGCCCAAGCGGCCTGCATGTCCGAATCGCGCGGCAGGATCACGCCGCACGCCTCGAAGGCCTGCTGGATGAGACCTGAACAATCGAGCCCGTGACTTGTGCGCCCGCCCCAGAGGTAAGGCACATCGAGGAACCGCTCGGCAAGTCCGGCGGGATCTGTCTCCAGCGCGTCGATCGGCGCGAGGTGGCGTTCGTGCACCCAGCCGGATGGCTGGCATTCGACCCACACGCCGTCCCGCTCGCCCGTCACCGCCAGGCGCGCGCCGAGGCTGAGCGTGGCCCGCGGCGGCGTCTTCAGGTCCGGCGCCGGGAAAAGGAACGTGCTGAGGGCGGTGATCTTGTGTGTAGGGACCGTCACCGCGCCCGAAATGCCCGACAGCCACACCCAGCCGACATACCGGTCACGCTGCAGCTGGCAGAGATGGAACCCGGCCTCCTCGCAGAGCACGAACAGGGTTTCCCCCATCAGGGCCTGCGTTGCGAGACGGGCGCTGTGGTGCGGTGCTTCCCGGAGGGCGACCACGCCGTCGATCACCTGGCAAAGCCGGCCCATCGCCTGTGGGCGGGCGATGCGCTTGTCATTGAAATCAGGCATGGCCACAGCCTCCGAGGCGGACGCCTCAGGCCGCGTTGGAACGCTTGGCTGCAGGCTTTCCGCCTGCTTCTTCGCCGGACGCTGCGGCAAGAACAAGGCGCGCGAAGGACCGCAGATAGGTCATGCCGTCCGGCGTGCGCTCGATGAAGATCGACCGCAGGTCCGAATCGTCCGGCAGACGGCGGATGAAGTTGAGGCGCTCCAATGCGTCCAGCGCGCGCGTGATCGCCGGCTTGGCGATGCCCAGATGCTCCGCCAGGCCGCGCACGGTATGCGGGCCGGGCATCAGCGCCACGGACATCAGCACCGCCTGCTGGCGCGCCGTCAGGTCCGGCGCGTCCGAGCGCACCGAGGCGGTGACCGCCTTGCGCCAGAGTTCGAGCCCGCCGCGTTCGGATAACTGCATGTCTCAACGCCTCCACACCGCGCCGCCAGCTTCCGCCGGACGGTCGCGTCTCAGGCGAATCTCAAGTGATTTGCAAAGGCCGTCCAGACCCGCAGCGCCGCCTGCCCCTTCACATTCTGGGCAAAACACCTGAAATAAGGGGATGGCCACTTCCCACCCCCACACGCACGGACCCGCGAACACGCCGTGCAGTCCGAAGGACACCGAGGCGTTCCTGCACGAAGCCGAAGCCCTGGTCGTGCGCCAGGGCCAGCGGATGACGCGTATCCGGCGCAAGGTCCTGCGCCTGCTGCTGGAAAATGTGGGGCCCGCGAAGGCCTATGACCTGCTCGCGAACCTCGACGGTGAAGGCGCGGCCAAACCGCCGACGATCTACCGCGCGCTCGATTTTCTCCAGGAGGCCGGTCTCGTCCACAAGATCGAGAGCCTCAACGCCTATGTAGCCTGCGGCCATACCAGCCACAGTCATTCCGCCGTCTTTCTGATCTGCGACGCCTGCAAGGGAGCCGAGGAATTGCATGCCACCGACACCAGCGAGGCCCTCAGGGCGGAGACCCGCGCTGCCGGCTTCCGGATGACGCGCGCCGTCGTCGAAGTGCGCGGCACCTGCCGGAACTGCACCGCATGATTCCCCTCTGGCAAGGCAGCTGCAACCAGTGGGATTGCGACGAGATGGGGCACATGAACGTGCGCGTCTATGTCGAGAAGCAACTGGAAGGTCTCGTCGCGCTCTGCCACGCAGCCGGCATGCCGAACGCGTTCCGGCCGAACTCGCCCTCCACCGTCTCGCCGGTTGACCAGCACATCCGCTTCATTCGGGAAGTCCTGCCCGGCCGGCCCCTGATGATGAAGGGCTGCGTACTGGAGATCGGCGAAAGCGACGCCGTGATCTATCAGGAACTGCGCCATGCGGACGGCACGCTGTCCGCCGCCTTCCGTACACGGATTGCCCATCTCGACACCGCCGAAGGCAAGGCCTTCCCGTGGACCCGCCGCGTACTCGCGAAGCTGGCGTCCCTGAAGGACACCACGCCGGACGAGGCGAAACCGCGCTCCTTCGATCCGGATGCGCCGGGCCTTCCGCTCGCCGAGATCACGCTCGCTCGGGTCGAGGCGGTCGGCGCGCCGCGCATCGGTCTTGGCGCCGTGCCGTCGGCCCATTGCGGGGCACACGGATGGATGACGCCGTCCTGGATCATCGGGCGTGTGTCGGATTCGGTTCCGAACCTCCTGTTCGACTGGCGCACGCGTGTCGGCGAAAATTCCGGCGGGCGCCGCATGGGCGCCGCTGTGCTCGAATACCGGCTGCGCTATCATCGCCTCCCCCGCGAGGGCGACCAGTTCGTGATCCACACTTCGCTCGGCAAGGTCGCCGGCAAGACACACAATCTCGTCCACTGGGTGATGGACCCCCAGACGGGCGGGCCGTGGGCGACTTGCGAAGTCATCGCCATCTCGCTGGACCTTGACGCGCGCAAGGCGGTCGAGGCTCCGCCCGAGATGATCGGCGAGCTGGAGAAGATCGCGCCGCGGGGGCTGGGTATCTAAAGATACCCCGCCAGGATTTTCGACAGGGCCGGAATGTCCTTCGGGTTCAGGCCGGCGATGTTGATGCGGCCCGAGGCGGGCATGTAAACGCCGTGTTTCTCACGCAGTTCCACCGTTTGGGCCGCCGTGACCGGCAGCCGGGAAAACATGCCGTTCTGCGATTTCAGCGCGGCCAGCGCGTTTGATCCGGTGGCCTTGACCAGCGCATCGGAGAGATCCTCGCGCAGGCCCTTCATCCGTGTGCGCATGGCGTTGAGTTCGGTTTCCCATTCGGCGCGCAGCTGCGCGTCGCCGAGCACGGTCGCCACAATCCCTGCCCCGTGCGCCGGCGGCATCGACCAGGTGGCGCGGCCGTTGTCGGCAATATGGGTCGTGACCGCATCGATGCCGTCTTTCGTTTCGCCAAGCACGAGGAAACAGCCGGTCCGCTCGCGGTAGAGGCCTAAATTCTTCGAGCAGGAATAGGCAATCATTGCCTCGCCCGCTTCGTCCATGAAGGCCCGCACGCCGTCCATATCCCGGTCGAGGCTCTGGGCGAAGCCGTGATAGGCGACATCCAGCAGCACCAGCAGCCCCTTCTCCTTCGCCAGCTTGCCGAGCTCCTTCCAGTCTTCAAGCGTGGGATCGATGCCGGTCGGGTTGTGGCACGGCCCCTGGATGATGACGCCGTCGCCGGGCTGGGCTTCGGAGAGGTCTGCCATCATGCCGAGCCGGTAGAATTCGCCATCTCGCGCATAGGCATAGTCCTTGACCTCCAGGCCGAGCGACTTGACCACGTTCGGGTGGTTCGGCCAGGTCGGCTTTGACACCCAGACGCGTTTCGTGCCGGTGCGTTTCATCAGGCTGATGCCGGAATACAGCGCGCCGCATCCGCCCGGCACCGTGAACGAGGTCGTCCGCCCTTCGGCGCGCGCGGGATGCGCCTTGCCGAACACGAAGTCCTCGATGTGCGCGCAGAAGTCGGTGTTGCCGCGCGGACCTTCGTAAACCTTTGTCGTCTGCGCATCGATCAGGCGGGCCTCGGCCTTCTTCACTGCCGAGAGGATCGGGGTCTCCCCGGCGAGGTCCTTGTAGACGCCGACGCCGAGGTCGAACTTGTCCGGACGCGGATCGGCGCGAAAGGCGGTCATCAGGCCGAGCAGGGTGTCCGGCGGCAGGGTCGAGAGAACAGAGAAGTGGGACATGAAACAGCTTCCAGCAACGTGGCGGCAGACCTAGCGGTTTTTACGGCAGCGCGGAACCCTGCGCCGCCGGCGAAGGTGCCGCAGGGTGACAATTGCGCGCCGCGCCCGGATCGCGGAAACTGGCCGCGTCCAACCGGGGAGACATGCCATGACCGCATACGTGATCCTGATCCGTGAGAAGCTGCGCGACGAGGGCGCAATGGCCCGCTACGGCGAGGCCGCCAAGGCTGCGCGCGGCAACCACAAGATCACCCCGCTCGCCTTCTATGGCCCGCACGAGGTGACCGAAGGCGCCGATACCGAAGGCGTCGTCATCCTCTCCTTCCCCAGCATGGCCGAAGCCAAGGCCTGGTACACGAGCCCCGAATACACCGCCGCCAAGGCCCACCGCTTCCAGGCCGCCGACTACCGCGTGATCTTCGTGGAAGGCATGGGCTGAAGGCGACTGTTTGCGGACGCGCGCGCGTTCTCCCCGGCAAAGCGGGAAGGTGCGGGCAGGTACAATTGTGGCCGGTCTCAAGACGTGTCCAACCCGGCCCAGGCCTGCGGCCGGGCGGCCTGGTCGATGCGCATGAGCAGCGCGTCGATCTGGGGGCCTGCTCGCCGGATGACGTGCCAGGGCACCGGTAGTTCGCGCAGGCCGGGCACCAGCAGCGTGCCGAAGCGCCGGGCAAGCCGGCAGGCATGGGGCGCGGGATTTGCGAGCACACCGGCGAGGCGGTCCGCGGCCTGCAGGAGCAGCGCCCATTGCAGCGCCGGCGGGTCTTCGCCTTCGCTGGCGGCGCCGGGGCGCGACGGCCCTTCGATCAGCGCAAACCGGTAGACACGCCTGCCCGGCGCTTTGGCCGGCTGTGGGGCGTGTCCGTTTGCAGGCGAACGGTTTGGGCGCGGCGGCGGCAGAAGGAATTCTGCCGCAAGGACGTAGATGTAGCGGCGCACGAGAGCAGTGAGAGCGGCGAGATGCGCGCGGGCGTCGAGCGCGATGCCTGCAAACGCTTCCGGCGCGGTGGCGCGCAAGAGCGTGCGCAGCGCAGCGAGGAACTGCGCGATGGGATACCAGAAATCAGGATGCGGACGCGGCTGGGTCAGCGCGGCGCAGTTTGCGCCGGGTGTGGAGCCTGCCGGATTGGCGGCGGCGGATTATTTTTTAAGGGGTTGAGGGGGTTGGAGTTTTTGTTTTCGCGGGGCGCGTGGACGTGGGCTTTGAGGCGGAGTTGTGCAAGGTCAAAGCCCCTCACCTCCCATTGCTTCGCAATGGGCCCCTCCTCTCCCGCTAGCGGGAGAGGTGTTAAGGGACCAGCGTCGCTTCCGTCTTCGCCTTCACCTCGTCCATCGTCACGCCGGGGGCGAGTTCGATGACTTTCAGGCCGCCGGGGACGACGTCCATCACGCAGAGGTCGGTGATGATGCGGCCCACGACGCCCTTGCCGGTGAGCGGCAGGGTGCAGGTCTTGAGCACCTTGGACTCGCCGGCCTTGTTGGCATGATCCATCACCACGACGATGCGCTTGACGCCGGCGACGAGGTCCATCGCGCCGCCCATGCCTTTGACGAGCTTGCCCGGGATCATCCAGTTGGCGAGGTCGCCGTTTTCGGCGACCTCCATGGCGCCGAGGATGGCGATGTGGATGTGGCCGCCGCGGATCATGGCGAAGCTGGTCGCGCTGTCGAAAAAGCTGGTGCGCGGCAGCGTCGTGATCGTCTGCTTGCCGGCGTTGATGAGGTCGGCGTCTTCCTCGCCTTCATAGGGGAACGGGCCCATGCCGAGCATGCCGTTTTCGCTTTGCAGCGTCACGTCCATGCCTTCGGGGATGTGGTTGGCCACCATCGTCGGAATGCCGATGCCGAGGTTGACGTAGTATCCGTCGTGCAGTTCTTTTGCGGCGCGGGCCGCCATGTCGTCGCGTGTCCAAGGCATGTCCGTTTAAACTCCGCTCATCCCCGCGAAGGCGGGGACCGGGTTGAGGGATTTGGGGAAAGAGCCGCGCGGGGCCCCCGCCTGCGCGGGGGTGAGCGGAGGTAGGGATTGCATCATCGGGATTCTCTTTTCCGCACAGTGCGCTGCTCGATCCGCTTCTCGAACGTGCCCTTGATGATCCGCTGCACGAAGACGCCCGGCAGGTGGATATGGTCCGGGTCCAGATCACCGGCGGGGACGATTTCCTCGACCTCGGCGACAGTGACCTTGCCGGCCATCGCCATCGGCGGATTGAAGTTGCGGGCGGTCTTGTTGAAGATCAGGTTGCCTTGCGTGTCGGCTTTCTCGGCCTTGATGATCGAGAGGTCGGAAACGAGGCCGGTTTCGAGGATGTAGGTTTCGCCATTGAACTCGCGGTGTTCCTTGCCTTCGGCCACCAGCGTGCCGACGCCGGTTTTCGTGTAAAAGCCGGGGATGCCCGCGCCCCCTGCCCGGCAGCGCTCGGCCAGCGTGCCTTGCGGGTTGAACTCGAGTTCGAGCTCGCCGGAGAGATACTGGCGCTCGAATTCCTTGTTCTCGCCCACGTAAGACGAGATCATCTTCCTGATCTGGCGCGTCTTCAGGAGGAGGCCGAGGCCGAAATCATCGACGCCGGCATTGTTCGAGATCGCCGTGATGTCCTTGGCGCCTGAGTCGCGCAGCGCGAGGATCAGGTTTTCCGGAATACCGCAGAGGCCGAAGCCGCCGGCCATCACCGTCATGCCATCGAAGGTGAGCCCGTCGAGAGCCTCCTTCGCCGATTTATAGACCTTGCTTGCCATCAGGCTCCGCTCACTTCCTGTTCTATCGCGCCGAAGATCGAATGACCCGCGTCGTCGTGCATCTCGATTCTGACCACATCGCCGGGCTTCAGGAACGGGGTTTCCGGCGCCCCTTTCAACGCTTGTTGAATCATCCTTATCTCAGCGATGCAGGAGTAGCCAAGCCCCCCTTCGGAAACCGGTGTGCCGGGGCCGCCATCGGTGCCCTTGTTGGAGACCGTGCCCGAGCCGATGATCGTGCCGGCGGAAAGTTTGCGGGTCTTGGCGGCGTGGGCGACGAGGCGGGGGAGATTGAAGGTCGCGTCCACCGCCGCGTTCGCCCGGCCGAAGGGGGCGCCGTTGAGATCGACCCGCAGCGGCAGGTGGACGAGGCCGTCCTGCCAGTTGGGGCCGAGCTCGTCGGGCGTGATGGCAACGGGCGAGAAGGCGCTGGCGGGTTTCGACTGGAAGAAGCCGAAGCCCTTGGCGAGCTCGCCGGGGATCAGGCCGCGCAGGGACACGTCGTTGCACAGCATGATGAGCTGGATATGGTAGCCCGCCTCCTCCTCGCTGACGCCCATCGGCACGTCGTCGGTGATGACCGCAACCTCGCCCTCCATGTCGCAGCCCCAGGCGGGATCGCCGAGGGGGATCGCATCGCGCGGGCCGAGGAAGCCGTCCGAGCCGCCCTGGTACATCAGCGGGTCGTAGTAGAAACTCTCGGGCACCGTGTCGCCGCGCGCGGCGCGCACGAGCTCGACATGGTTGATATAGGCCGACCCGTCCGCCCACTGAAAGGCACGCGGCAGCGGGCTTTCGCAGTCATGCTCGTGGAAGCGGAAGGTGGGCACACTGCCGAGTTCCACCTGCTGGGCGAGGGTTTCGAGTTCCGGCCCGTAGATGCTCCACTTGTCGAGCGCGGCCTGCAGCGTCGGCGCGATGCGGGCAGCATCCGTGGCGCGCGTGAGATCGCGGCTGACGACGACGAGGCGGCCGTCACGCGTGCCGTTCCGGAGGGTGGCGAGTTTCATTTTGTGTCGTTTCTCCCGTTTGTTTCAGCCGCTTATGTAGATCAGCGTACCAATTTGAATGAACATGAGCAGGAAGATCGCGGCGAAAACAATACCGATTGTTCTCACGCTCATTTGCCTGGAAACATCGAACGTCAATAATGCGAATGGACCTGCAATCAGCGCCACCGGACCAAGCCAGTAGACCAACTGAAACCAAGCAAAGAACAGTGGCTCCCGAAGCTTTCCCGCGCCATCAGAAAAGCCGATGCCCATGGGAGACATCCAAAAGGCGAAAGTTGTGAGGGCCAGGAAAAGAAAGGCGGGAATGAGGACTAACGAGGCGCCGCGAAAAGGTCTCTGACCCATCTCCTGTTCCCTCCCACGCTTTCTAGCCCCCTCGCCCTCTCTGAGGGAGAGGGGGTTGGGGGTGAGGGTGCGCGCCCTCTCGATTGTTTGCAAGCTTGGTGAGGTCAGCCCCCTCACCCCTGCCCCTCTCCCCCTGAAGGGGGAGAGGGGTTCAAGGGCGTTGCGCGTCGTTTTACATCGTTTCTTCCCTGATCTTCTCATGCAGCCACGCCGCATGGCGCGGGGCTTTCTTCGTCGCCGTCCATTCCGCGATCATCGGCTCGGCGACGGACTTCAGCTGCGCCATCTGCTCCGGCGTGCCGATGTCGGCGGCCAGTTCGATCCGGTGGCCGTTGGGGTCGAAGAAGTAGATCGACTTGAAGATGCCGTGATGGGTCGGGCCGAGGACGTCCAGGCCCAGCGATTCCAGGTGCGCCTTGGTCGCCATCAGCTCGTCGAGCGAACCGAGACGAAACGCGATGTGCTGGACCCATTCGGGCGTGTTCGGGTCGCGGCCCATGTCCGGCTGCTCCGGCAGTTCGAAGAAGGCGAGCACGTTGCCGTTCCCGGCATCGAGGAAGATGTGCATGTACGGATCATAGGCGCCGGTCGAGGGCACATGGTCCTCGGCGATTGCCAGCTGGAACTCCATGCCGAGCGTCTTCTGGTAAAACTCGACGGTCTCCTTCGCATCCTTGCAGCGATAGGCGACGTGGTGGACGCCGCGAAGTTTGGGGGTGGTCATGGTTCCGGTCCTCCTGAGCGCTCACCCTGAGCGAAGTCGAAGGGCGAGCGCGGGTTTTGCGAACGTATCATCTTGTGGCCCATCCTTCGACTTCGCTCAGGATGAGTCGCGTTGTGTTTCACACTTTTTCCTTCACCCCCAGCACGCCGCGCTGGATCTGGTCGCGTTCCATCGATTCGAACAGGGCCTTGAAGTTGCCTTCGCCGAAGCCTTCCTTGTAGTCGCCCTTGCGCTGGATGAACTCGAAGAAAACCGGGCCGATCTGCGGCTGCGCGAAGATCTGCAGCAGGAGGCGGGGCTGGCCGCCTTCGGTGGTGCCGTCGAGCAGCAGGCCGCGCGTCCTGAGGCCGGGCACATCTTCGCCGTGGCCGGGCAACCGTGCTTCGAGCATCTCGTAGTAGGCGGCGGGCGGCGCGGTCATGAAGGGCACGCCGCGTTTCTTCAGGTCGTCCCAGCAGGCATAGAGGTCGTCGCAGATGAGGGCGATGTGCTGGATGCCCTCGCCGTTGAACTCGCGCAGGAATTCCTCGATCTGGCCGCCGCCGCCCTTGCCCTCCTCGTTCAGCGGAATGCGGATCTTGCCGTCCGGCGCGGTCAGCGCCTTGGAGGTCAGGCCGGTATATTCGCCCTTGATGTCGAAGTAGCGGATCTCGCGGAAATTGAAGAGCGTCTCGTAATAGTCCGCCCAGTATTTCATGCGGCCGCCATAGACGTTGTGGGTCAGGTGGTCGATCACCTTGAAACCCGCGCCGACGGGATTGCGGTCCACGCCGGGGAGGTAGTCGAAGTCGATGTCGTAGATCGAGAGCTCGCCCGCGCCGCTGTCATAGCGGTCGATCAGGTAGATGATCGAATTGCCGATGCCGCGGATGCCGGGGATGTGCAGTTCCATCGGGCCGGTTTTCGCCTCCACCGGCTCGCCGCCCTGCTTCAGCAGGTGTTCATAGGCGAGCTTCGCGTTGCGCACGCGGAAACCCATGCCGCAGGCCGAAGGCCCGTGCTCACGCGAGAAATACCAAGCGGCCGAGTTCGGCTCGTAGTTTGTGATCAGGTTGATACCGCCCTGGCGCCAGAGTTCGACATCCTTGGACCGGTGGCGGGCGACCTTCGTGAAGCCCATGGTTTCGAAGACAGGCTCGAGCACGCCCTTCCCGGGCGCGGAAAATTCGATGAATTCGAAGCCGTCGAGGCCGGCGGGGTTGTCGAATAGGTCGGCCATGTGGGAGGCTCCTGTCTTGCTGGGCTGGAAGAGATAGTTTCATATGTAACTAATTTCTCTTTCGCCTGCAAGCGAGACAAGAGGACAGAATGCCTGAAAAATCACACCCTGCCACCCTCCGGCTTTCGACCTTCCTGCCGTTCCGGCTGTCGGTCCTGTCGAACGCGATCTCGCAGCGGATTGCGGAACTGTATGACCGTGAGTTCGGCCTCTCGATCTGGCAATGGCGGGTGATGGCGGTGACCGCCGACACGCCGGGCATCAGCGCGACCGAGATCGGCCAGCGCACGCAGATGGACAAGGTGGCCGTCAGCCGCGCGGTCGCGGGCCTGATCGAGATGGGCTATCTTGAGCGGCGGCCGTCCACGGACGATGCGCGGCGGTCAAACCTCGTGCTGACCCGGGCCGGCATCGGCATCTACGAGCTGATCGTCCCGCTGGCGCTGTCGGAAGAGGCGAGACTGGTCAGCGCGCTCAGCGAGCGCGAGCAGGCCGAGCTGGCCCGGCTGATGGGCAAGCTGGCCAAGGCGGCCTCGCCGGAGCGGGATTTGTGGTGAGGGGGTGAGAGAGCCCCCTCCGTCTCGCACCTTCGGCGCGATCCACCTCCCCCGCTACGCGAGGGAGGAAAGATATCGCGCCACGATGTGAGGCCTTTCCTCCACCACGAAGTGGGGGAGGTGGCAGGCCGCGTAGCGGACTGACGGAGGGGGCTTTTACCCCGCCCGCCGTCTGCGCTGGCCGAGGCTGCGAGACACAGGAGCGTCTTCTTCCAGCGTCAGACGCTCGACGAGGCGGGCGATGAAGGCGGAGAGCTGGTCGCGGATTTCGTAGGGCGCTTCCATCGGCAGGAAGTGCGAGGTGCCGCGGATGCCCCGCATCATCAGCGAGGGATTCTTCTGGATGATCTCGGCACGGACCTTTCCGGAAATTACCGAGTCCCGGTTCGGGCGCAGGATGACGATCGGGATCTTCTTCTTGCGCACAACGCGCAGCGCGCTCCACGGCCGGTTGCGATGCGCCCCGAAGGTCTTGGCTTCCCATGTGGGCGTGCAGAGCAGTTTCCAGCTTTGGGTCTCGGCGTCCGCCTGGCCGGCATCGGCGCGGTCGAGACCGTCCAGCAGGTAGTCCGCGAGGAAAGGTTCGCGCCAGGACTTGAAGGCCGGTTTGCCGGAATACCCCTCCAGCGCCTCGCGGAAGGAGTTGAATTCGGCGCGCCGCTTCTTCGCCCGCGCTGCCATGCCGTTGCGCGCCATCAGCCAGGAGACCGGCGGAAAGACGTGGTTCCAGAAATAGGTCTTGCGCGACAGGATGACCGGATCGGCCAGTACGAGGCCCTTGACGAGATCCGGCCGCTTGCCGGCAACCAGCAGCGCCACGCAGCCGCCCATCGAATGGCCGCCCAGCACGACGCCGTGCGGGGCTTCCTCGTCGAGAAAGGCGATGACATCGTCGCGGTACTTGTTCCAGGAGGCCAGCGGGCCTTTTGTCGGAAGCGTGGAGCGGCCATGCCCGCGAAGGTCAAGCGCCGCGACGCGGGCGCGCAGGCCGAGCGGCGCCAACATCGACTGGTAGGTCATCGCGTTGAAGCCGGTCGCGTGCAGCCAGACGGCGGCATAGGGCTTGATCGGATCGCCGAACTCGATGCCGGCCATCTCGCCGCCGGTCTTCAGTGGCTCGCGGAAACGGCGCATCAGGCGGCGGCTCCAAAAACCTTGCGAAGCAGGTCGGTCGTGCGCGCCACTGGATTCTCCCGGATCTTCTTCTCCTCTTCGGCCACATAGAGGAAGATGCCGTCAAGCCCGAGCTTTACCGCATGCGACGTCAAGTCCGCCTGTACGCTGGACGTCGTGCCGCCGAGACCGATTCCGGACAGATAGTTTTCCATCGACCTGAAGGCCCCGGATTGGGAGAGCGCGGTGCGCACATGCGGTGTGAAGGCGGCAGTAAGCTGCGTCTCGGTCCGCGCACGGAGGAAATCGGTAGCGGCCGTATCGCCGCCGCGCAGGATTCCGATGGCATCCTCGATGGTCATGTTGCGCACGGCGCCGAGGATCAGCGCGCGGGCTTCCGGCACGGCCGCTTCGGCGGCGCGGTTGAGGCGCAGCTCGACATCATCCAGCGGGCCGCTGGCCCCGACTACGGCGAGATTGCGCTGAACCTCGCGGTAGGGTTTCGGCAGCGGGATACGGATGCGTGGGTCACCGAAATAGCCGTTCTCGCGGCCGAGCTGGCCGGCGACGTTCGTGGTGCCGACGGTGAGCGCTTCGCGCAGACCGGCGTCGATCTCGGCGGTGGTCAGCGGCGCGGACGGGTCAGTGAGGATGGAGCCGAGGACCGGCGCGTAGACACCCGCAGATTCGCAGCCCGCCGGGAGGAATGCAAGAACCAGAGCCGCCAGGATGCCGGGTTTCATGCTTCAAACTCCCAATTCCGATCAGAGCCGGTGTACGCAACAAGCGATGACCCTACAGGAGCGAATCCCGGAAATGAAGGGCACGCGCACCCCCGGGCTGCGGAAGTTCAGCTTACGGGATTTTCACAATCAATCTATTGACCACGCCTGTAGTCGATAATATGACCACGCATGTAGTCATAAGACAGGTTGAACATGACGCAGATTTCCGCTTCCGAACTTGAGGTCATGGATGTGCTGTGGGCGCGTCCGGGCCTGGCCGCCAGCGACGTGCATGACGCCCTCGGCGACGGGCGCGACTGGAACGTGCGGACGGTCAAGACCTTCCTCGCCCGGCTGGTCGAAAAGGGCGCGCTGCGGACCGTCGAGGATGGCCGGCGCTATCTCTATTATCCGGTGATCAAGGAAGACGAATATAAGGCCGAAGCCGCGACGCAGTTCATTGACCGCGTCTTCTCCGGCCGCGCCGCGCCGCTGGTGGCCCATCTCGCCGACAGCCGCGGCCTGACACGCGACGACATTGCCGCACTCGAAAAGCTCCTGGGGGAACTGAAGAAATGATCCATGCCATCCTGAAGGGTGATTTTTCGCACGCGGTCGAGACGTTGCTGGCCGTGTCGGTGCTGATCGTTCTGGTGCTGATGATGCGCCGGCTCGTGTCGCGTCAGTTCGGCGCCGGCGTCGTTTACCTGCTGTGGGCCATCCCAGTGGTGCGCTTCTTCCTGCCGCCCCTGTCCAGCCCCGTCTCCCTGCTGAACATCGAACTCGCCAGGTTCTTCCCGAGCGCCGAGCCGGACGCAGCCGCGATCGCCGCAACCGTCCACCCCTCGCCGGAAACGATGGACGCCCTGCTGACCGCGCAGCCCGCATTCACGGCTGCCCCGGCATCGGCCGTCGATGCTGCGCCGTTCGCCGCCGCCAGCTTTCCGGACGAAATGTGGGCGATGGCCCTGATGGCCGGCGCGGCAGCCTGGGTGGCCGGGGCCTTGTATGTCGCCGGGCGCAATATCCTCGCGCACCGCAGCTTCATGCAGACCGTCGAACGCGAGGCGATGCCCGTGTCGGCCCGGATGTCAGACCTCGTCACGCGGATTGCCGCCGACACCGGACTGCGCCGTCCGCCCCGGATCGTGGCGAGCCTGATCTCGCGCGGGCCTTTCGTCACCGGCCTGCTGCGTGCCGTCGTCGTGATGCCGGCCTGGTTCGAGGATGACTACACGCCGGTCGAGGCCCGCGCCGCGCTGGCCCACGAGCTGATGCACGTGCGCCGCGGCGACCTCTGGGCCCTGCAACTGTCGGAACTGTTCGTGGCCGCGATGTGGTTCAACCCGCTCGCCTACATTGCCCGCGACGCCTTCCGGACGGACCAGGAAGCCGCCTGCGACGCGGACGTGCTCAGCCGCTGCGAAACCAGCCCGCACACCTACGGCTCGACGCTGGTGAAAGCGGCGCGCCTCCACCTGCCCGAACCCGTCATGGCCGCTGCCCGGCTGCCGCTCACTCACGCCCTCAAGGAAAGACTGACCCGCATGGCCTACCCCACGCCTTCGTCCCGCCGCCGCCTGATCGGCTTTGGTGCCGCGCTCCTGTTCGGGGCTTCGACCCTGGCGATCACCGCCTCGGTCGCCGCCGCCAGCGAACCGGAAACCACCGAGACCCACGAATTCCGCATCGAGACCGGCGGGCTCTGGGTCAGCGGCGAAGACAGCGACCGCCAGATCGTCCTGCTCGGCGACCCGATGGCGAAAGTGATGCCCGTGCCGTCCGTGCCGCCGGAAGTGGCAAACCTCGAAAGACAGATCCAGATCGACGTCGCTGAAATGACCGGCCCGGAAATGATGGGTCCGATCATGCAATGGCACGAAAGCGCAGACTGGAAGGAATTCGAGGACCTCGCGGAAGAGTTGGCCGGACTGCATCAGGAAATGGCCGAAGAAACGGTCAGCGAGGATGGCAAGACCCGTGTCGTCAAGCGCATCCGCTTGAAGGGGGACATGACCCCCGAGCAGCACGCAGCGTTGGTCGCAAAGCTGGAAGCCAAGGCCGCCGCGATCGAAGCCAGGATGGCTGCCCGTGAAGCCGAACTCGGTGCCCACGAAGCCAATGTCGAAAGCAAGATGATCGTTCTTGAACGCCGCATCGAAGAAAACGGCGCCGAAATCGAACGTATCATGGAAGAGCGCTTCGGCGATGATTTTGAAGCCAGGATCGAAGCCCAGGCCCAGGTGGTCGAAGACCTTGTCGAAGCCTGCGAGGTCGCCGAACTGGCGACCGGCGAAACGAAGGTCATCGAACGCAAGGACGCCGATGGTGAAACCTTCCGCCTGGCCTGTATCGAAGGCGACCGGGCGAACATGAAGTCCGAATCGGCGCTGGCCATCGTCCGCAACCATCCGGGCATCACCGATGCCGAAAAGGCGGCTTTCCGCGCCGCCGCTGAGGGCGAGCGCCGCAAGAACGTGATGATCTTCCGGTCCGGCGGCGATGAGATGGAAATCGACATCGACATGGACGTCGAAGTTCCGGAACCGCCCGCCGCGCCGGAAACCCCCGAGACCCCTGCAGCGCCCGAAACCCCGCTCAAGGGTGGATAAAAAAGACGCCCCTATCTCGACCCTTTCAGCCCCGGCCTCGCGGCCGGGGTCTTTTTTTGCCTGCGAGGCCCCGCTTTGCGCAGGCAGCCTGACCCGTTAGGGTGCGCGCAGCCACCAGACCGGGAGCCTGCCCCATGAAACTCCAAGCCCTTTGCGCCGCGTTGATGCTGGCCGTCTCGGTGGGCGCCTGCGCCACGTCGCCGAAGCCCTGCACCACGGAATGGATCGACTACCGCACGGAGAAGGTGCTCCGGCGTTTCGCGGTCGAGAACCGGGATCTGGTCACGGACCTGCGCCGCCTGAAGCGCGAGGACGGGGACATCGACCCTGTGCAGGCGATCCTGCTGGCGGCCAAGGCCGACGACCTGCGCCGGTTCGCCTCGAGCTTTGAACGCATCATCATTCCCGAGCTGCAGTCCGCCTATGACCAGTGCGGGAAAACGGCCGAGTTCGTTCCGGCCTTCACCGAGTTCCTGCGCCGGGAAGGCGTGTCGGATGAAGCGCTCGAATGGGTCGGGCCGATCATCGCCCTCAGCCTGGTCATCGACAGCCAGAACTGACGCACCGCAACAGGCCCTGCCCATGAAAACCCTGATCGTTGTTCCGGCGCGCTACGCCTCGACACGCCTGCCCGGCAAACCGCTGGCGATGATTGCCGGACGCACCATGGTGGACCGCGTCGCCGCCCTGGCCCGGCGCGCGTCTGCCGCGCTCGAGGACGCCGCGTATGCCGTCGCGACCGACGACATGCGCATCCTCGAGTATTGCCGGGATGCGGGCATTCCGGTCGTGATGACCGACCCGGCCCTGCCGTCCGGGTCGGACCGCGCGCTGGCCGCTGTGGAAGGCCTCGGCGCCGAGCCGGAATTCGTGGTGAACCTGCAGGGTGACGCCCCCTTCACGCCGGCGGCGCATGTCGTGGCCATCGTCGATGCGCTGGCGACTTGCGGCACCGACGCCGCCACGCCCTGCATCCGCCTCAGCTGGGAGGCGCTCGACCGGTTGAGGGCACACAAGCAGGAGACGCCGTTCTCCGGCACGACGCTGGTGACCGATCCTTCCGGCCGGGCGATCTGGTTTTCCAAGATCATCCTGCCCGCGATGCGCAAGGAAGCCGAACTGCGCAAGCTGAACCCGCTCTCGCCGGTGCTCCAGCATATCGGGCTCTACGGCTTCCGGCTCGAAGCCTTGCAGCGTTACTGCGCGCTGCCGGAGAGCCGGTACGAGCGCCTTGAAGGGCTTGAACAGTTGCGGCTGATCGAGAACGGGCTGACGGTGCAAGCGGTCGAAGTCGAGCCGGGGCGTATCGCCATTCCCGGCATCGACACAGCCGAAGATATCGCGCTCGCTGAACGCCTCGTTGCCGAATACGGCGATCCGGACAAGGCCTGAGCCATGGCCCGCCTGTTCGTCGTGCGGCATGGCAATACGTTTGACGCAGGCGACGTGGTCACGCGAGTCGGCGGGCGGACGGACCTGCCGCTGTCGGTGTCGGGCGCAGCGCAGGCGGCAAAGCTCGCCGCGCATTTTGCAGGTACGCCCTTCGCCGCCGCCCTCGCCTCGCCGCTGGAGCGCACACGGGCAACCGCGCGCGCGATCCTCGGTGCACGGACCGATGCGCCGGCACTGCTCATCCGCAGCTTCCTGCGCGAAATCGATTACGGCGCGGACGAAAACCAGCCGGAGGAGGCGGTGGTCGCCCGGCTGGGCGAAGCCGCGCTGAAGGCCTGGGACGAAGACGGCGCCGTGCCACCGGGCTGGATCGTCGATCCGGCGTCCATCCGTGAGGGATGGGCCGCGCTGCTGCGCGAGATCGCGGCGCTTCCCGGCACCGCCAACGTGCTGGTGGTGACCAGCAACGGCACGGCCCGCTTCCTGCCCGACGTGGTGGACGCAAAACCCGCCGGTCTCGACCGCAAGCTGAAAACCGGCGCCTGGGGCGAGATCGAGGTCGCGGCCGGCAGCGCGCGCATTCTCGGCTGGAACCGGCGGCCCTGATCAGGCGACGTCGCGCGCGGTGACCTGGTAGTCGAGCGAGCCGGGCCCGCCGATGGGCAGGCAGAAGGCGACGGTCGTACCTTCGCCATAGATCGACGCGATGTTGAGGCGGCCGCCGTGCATCTCCGCAAAGGACTTGGTGAGGGCAAGGCCGAGACCCGTGCCGTCGGTGTTGCGGTCCTTGGTCTTCGAGACCTGCTCGAACGGCTGGGCGAGGCGCGGAATGTCCTCCACCGGAATGCCGATGCCGGTATCGGTGACGGCGAAATAGATTTCCGGGCCGCGCTGTTCGACGCGCACGGTGATCTTGCCGCCCGGATCGGTGAACTTGATCGCGTTGGACACGAGGTTGAGGATCATCTGGCGGATGGCACGGTGGTCGGCATCAATATCCGGCAGGTTCGGCGCCGCGTCGAGGACGAGATTGATCTCCTTCTCCTCGGCCTTGCGCCGGATCATGCGCAGCGCTGCATCGACCGGATCGACCGGATCAATCGGTTGCGGCGAGATCGTCATCTTGCCGGCTTCGATCTTCGCCATGTCGAGGATGTCGTTGATCATGTCGAGCAGGTGTTGGCCCGACATGAGGATGTCGCGCGAGTATTCCTTGTACGACGGATGGCCAAGCGGACCGGCAAGCTCGTTCGTCATGATTTCCGAGAAGCCGATGATCGCATTGAGGGGTGTGCGCAGCTCGTGGCTCATGTTGGCCAGGAAGGCCGACTTCGTGAATGCCGCGTGCTCGGCCTTGGCTTTCTCCTCGGAATACTTGCGCGACAGCGCTTCGGCCTTGCCTTCCGAACGCTGGAGATCGAGCGCCGCGCGCTTCATGATCTCCTGCTGCCGCTTCAGCTCCTCCTCGTTGCGGATGTTTTCCGTGATGTCGACGCCCACCGTCAGCAGGCCGCCATCCTGGGTCGGGCGTTCGACGATCTTGAGCCAGCGCCCGTTGCGCAGCGCCATCAGGGTCGTGCGGCTGTCGTCCGTGGACTGACGCTCCAGAAGCACGGCGCCGGCCCGGGCGATCTGCACGGTGGAATGCCCCATGCCGGGGCGGAGGGTGTCCTGGAGACCGAAATCGTGGGCAAAGGCGCGGTTCCAGTAGAGCAGGCGCTTGCGCGAGTCCCACAGGGCGAAGGGCCCGCTGAATCCTTCGATCGCGGTGCGCAGGCGGCGTTCTGCGGCTTTCATCCGGTCGTCGGCCTGCTTGCGCTCCGTCACGTCCATCATCATGCCGCCGAACACCTGATTGCCGCTGGCGGGATCTTCCGAGACGCTGCCGCGCATCTCGATCCAGCGCCCCGCCGGGGACGAGGCCGGGAATGTCAGGTGGATCCAGCCAATCGTGCGGGCGGAGTCAAATGCTTCCCGGATGCGCGCGTGGGACTCGACCGGCACACGGCCAAGCAGGTCGGCCAGCGACTGCAGGCCGCCGCCGCCAAGCCCCAGAATGCCGGCCGCGCCTTCGCTGAAGAAGATGGCGTCACTCTGGTGCGACCATTCCCAGTATCCGGCCCGGGCGCCGCGCATGACCAGGCCGAGGATGCGGTCGGACTCCCTGTTGCGCGTGGCCTGCGCGAGCACTTCGGTCTGGCGCTTCGAGAGGCTGCGGGTGAGGCCGAAGATGGCCATCGCCGGCGCGGCCACCAGCAAACCGAAGATCGCCAGCCGGACGATGTCGGCAGCGCTGAACGCGGGGCGTGCAGCGGTCAGGCAGATATTGACCTCGCTGCCCGGGACGCCGGCGCAGGCTGTGCCCGCCCGCACGATGCCCGGTCCGGACCGGATCGCAGGGCCGTGTGCCGGGAGGGGCGCGGCCGCATCCGCAAGCTGCGGGTTGCCGAAGCTGAACCGGGCGTCCGGCGAGTGCAGCGTCAGCCGCGCCGCCTTCGGCTCGGCAAAAGTCTGCGAAACCGGCGAGAGAGCGATCAGCGTGTCCTTTTCGGGCACCGGATAGACGAGAACGATGTCGCCATGCCCGGTGAGCCCGATGCCCGGCTGACCGGGCGCAAGTTTCGAGGCGGCGGCTGCGGCGTCCCCCAGCCGCGAACCGGGCAGCGACTGGCCCGCATCGTGAAGCGCAACCAGCGCGTCGATGCCCGGCGAAATGGAGGCGACTTCGGACCGTGACAGGTTCTCCTGCCCGACCAGCCGAAGCACCACCTGCACGCCGTCGGCGCGGGCCGATAGCCGGGCAGCCAGCATGCGGGCTTCGGTATCCAGTTGCGCGAGGAATGTGCGCTCGGCCGTCTGGCGCTCGTCCCAGGCTTTCAGACCAAGGGCGAGGGCGAGAAGGCCGAGGATTGTCAGGATGAGCGCCCAGGTGCGCCCGGTTCCGGCCACCAGCGCGGGGTCATCCGCCAGAACGGGAAGTGTACCCTTGCTGGAACGCGCCGTCTGTCTGGCCAAGATAGCTCCATGCCCGGCGGATGGAGTCCCGGACTATGGGAGTTTCGGCTGCAAACATTGCCGGATGGTTAACTGAAACCTGCGGTTTGTTAACGCTTTTCAGCTTTCAGCCCCCGCCCGCGAGCGCCCGCCCGGCGATGTCCATCGCATTCTCGGACAGGCCGGCGGCAATCAGGCGCTTGAGACAGGCTTCGGCTTCGGCCTGCGCCCTGGGCTCCAGCAGGCGCCACTGTTCGAACGCCGTCAGCAGGCGCGCACCGAGCGCGGGGTTCACCTTGTCCGCCGCCAGGATCGTCGCCTCCACCGCGCGGTAGCCCGAGCCGTCCGGCGCATGGAAGGCGGCGAGGTTCTGCATGGCAAAGGCCGCGATCACGGCGCGCACCCGGTTCGGGTTCTTCAGGTCGAAGGCCGGATGGGCGATCAGGCGTTTGACGTCTTCGGCGGTGCCGGTTGCGGCCTGCACCGAGAACCATTTGTCCATGACGATCGGATTGCCCTGCCAGAGCGCCTCGAAGTGCGACAGCGCTTCGATCTTGGCGCCGCCTTTGGTGAAGGTCAGCGCGCGCAGGGTGGCCAGGCGTTCGGTCATGTTGGGCGCGCGTTCGTAAAGATTGAACAGCGCCGGGGCTGCGTCACGCGCGGTCGATGCCCCGAGCAGGCCGATGAAGGCGGTGCGCAGCGCCCGCACCGACGCCTGCTCCGCTCCCGGATGATACGGCGCCGGGGCCGGCGCGCCCAGGACTTCCGATACCTGATTAGCCAACTGGCTGTAGAGGGCGCCCTGAAGGCGCAGGCGCGCGGCGGCGAGCGCGACGGGATCGGCCGGCTTGCGCTCGAGGAACAACTCGCCCACCTCCGGCAACCGGGTCAGCAGGGCCGCAAAAGCCGGATCGGCCATCGCCCCGCGCACCGCGCTGGCAATCGCTTCGACGAGTTCGTGGTTCGGATTGGCCTGGCTGCCGCCGGAAAGCGCCAGCAGTTCTTCCTTAATCAAGGTCTGCAGGCCGTCCCAGGTGTTGAAGGGATCGGTCTCGGCCTTGACGAGCGCGATGCGCTCATCGCGCGACAAGGCGCGCGTGATACGCACCGGCGCACTGAAGTCGCGCCCGACGGACAGCATCGGACGCGCGCTGCCGGGCGGCAGGCGGAGTTCGAGCGTGCTGGCTTCCGTTTCGACGATGTGCAGGAACGGCTCGGCCGATGCCCCGCCCAGGGTGACATGACCGCCCTTGCCGTCGAGCAGCGCGCACAGCAGCGGGATCGGGACAGGGTGCTTGACCGGTTGGCCCGGCGTGGGCGGCGTCGATTGTTCGAAGTGTACACTCAGCGTTGCCGCCGTTGCGTCCCAGGTCTCTGTGACGCGCACTTCCGGCGTACCGGCCTGTGCATACCAGCGGCGGAAGGCAGACAGGTCGCGGCCCGTGACCGTCTCGAAGCAGGCGTAGAAATCCTCGATGGTGACCGCCTGCCCGTCATGGCGCTCGAAATACAGATCCATGCCCTTGCGGTAGGCGTCCGTGCCGATGATCCGGCGCAGCATGCCGATCAGCTCGGCGCCCTTTTCATAGACGGTTGCGGTGTAGAGATTGTCGATGGCGCCGTAAGTGTCCGGGCGCACCGAATGAGCAAGCGGGCCGGCATCCTCGGCGAACTGGCGGGCGCGCAGCTTGATCACGTCCTTGATGCGCTGCACGGGGCGCGAGCGCATGTCGGCGGAGAAGTTCTGGTCCCGGAAGACCGTGAGGCCTTCCTTGAGGCAGAGCTGGAACCAGTCGCGGCAGGTGATGCGGTTGCCGGTCCAGTTGTGGAAGTATTCGTGCGCGACGATGGATTCGATGGCTTCGAAGTCCGCGTCCGTGGCCGTCGCCTCGTCGGCCAGCACATAGGCCGAGTTGAAGATGTTGAGGCCCTTGTTCTCCATGGCGCCGAAGTTGAAGTCGCGCACCGCGACGATGTTGAAGACGCCGAGATCATACTCGCGGCCATAGGTCTCCTCGTCCCAGCGCATCGAACGCTTGAGCGAGTCCATCGCCCAGGCCGCGCGCGGCGCGTCGCCCTTGTCAACGTGGATGCCGAGAACGACGCGGCGGCCGGACAGGGTCGTGAACGTATCGTGCAACACGTCATAGTCCCCGGCGCAGAGCGCGAAGAGATAGGCGGGCTTCTTGTGCGGATCGACCCATTCGGCGAAGTGGCGCCCGTTCGGCAGCGTGCCGGCCGCGCCGGGCGTGCCGTTGGACAGGAGGATCGGGAACTCGGCTATCGGCCCTTCCATCCGCACCCGGAACGCGCTCATCACGTCCGGCCGGTCGGGATAATAGGTGATGCGGCGGAAACCTTCCGCCTCGCACTGGGTGCACAGGCGGCCGCCGGAAAGATACAGACCCGACAGCGCCGTGTTGGACTTCGGCGAGATCTCGACTTCGGTTTCGAGCACGAATTCGCCGGCAGGCGGGGTGTGCAGCGTCAGGCCGCGCGCATCGACGGTGAAATCTGCCGGATCGAGCGGCGCAGCCGGCGCGCTGCCTTCGGCCACGGCGATATAACGCAGCTTCAGCGCCTCACCATCGAGATGCATCGCGCCGGCGCGGAGCGGCGTGATCGCCAGCCTTGCCTTCACGATGGTCGTCTCGGCGCCCAGGTCGAAGTGCAGCTGCACATCCGTGAGCGTGAACGGATACGGCGCATAGTCGAGGAGTTTTACCGCCACCGGGGTTTCCGTACGCATGACTGAGGCTCCTGACGTGTGTGGGGATGGGACTTCAGGAATATAGGGGCGCAGGGAAGCCGTCGAGAGTCGTTGTCCGCACAGGCGAGGACTGGCAAAGGGGAGGCCATGAACCCTGCCCTTGTACCCTACCCGCCGGTGGTCCGGCGCGCCGCCCTGGTCATCGCGGTCTGCCTGGCCGTCCTGATCGGCTATTTCTCGCTGGTGCCGCCGGGTGACGCGCCGGCGCCGCAGATCTCGGACAAGATCCGGCATTTTGCCGCCTATGCGACGCTGGCCATCCCGGTCGCCATGTGGTTCGGGCCGGGACGGCTCGCGGCCTGGGCGATGACGGCGGTTTACGGCGGCGGTCTGGAAATCGCGCAGGCCCTGGCCGGGACGGGGCGGGAAGGCTCCTGGGGCGACGGTGCCGCCAACGCGCTCGGCGCAGGCGCGGGCGTCCTCCTGATCTGGATCATCGCCCGCACGCGGCGGGCCTGATCACTCGGCGGCGACGGTGATCGCTTCGTCGAGCCGGTAGACGTTGCGCAGGATCCGCGCGCAGTGCTGGGCCACCGGTTTCAGCTCGTTCGGGAACCCGTCCGGATTCTGCGACGCAAACTCCGCGATCCGGCGCGCGGCGCGGATCAGGTCGGGCGCATGGACGATCATCCGGGCTTCGTGCTCGATGCGCTGGGGATCGCGGTCATATTCGCCGCCAGTGACGCGCCAGCCGCCGGTGTTGCCTTCATCCGTCGCCACCACGGGATAGGTGCCCGGATTGGCCTGTGTCACGCCAAGATCGCCCGGGCGCCATCTGATGGTCCGCCGGTCGATGTGCCAGTACTCCAGCATCATCTCTTCATCGTCATCGGACAGGCGGTTCTGGTTGAGCATGCCCTGCTCCGACACCAGCTCGTGCGCATGGAAGGGCCGGCCCAGCCCGCAATCATAGGTGATCCGGAGCGGCTCGCTGACGTCCTTCACCCAGTGCGGCACGACGGATTCGATCACCGCCCAGGTCCCCACCGGCTTCACGAACACGCGCTGCGACTTGTGGAACAGGGCCCGGGCCATGCTGCGTCTCCTCAACCAATCTCCATTGTCGCAGGTGATCGTGCCGGAGCGGTGAACAAGACCAGTGAAATTCAACCGAATGACGCCGCACCCATTGCCGCTGGGTAACGGCTTTCCGCGCGCGTAAAGTGCGTTATTCTCCCCGTCATCCGAGATAACAAGCAACGCCCTTCAGGGCGATGGGGAGCCAGAGCGCCATGAATTTTGATTTCTCCGAAGACCAGAAATACCTTGCCGGCGAAGCCCGGAAATTCCTGTCGGCCGAAAGCCCGACATCGGAAGTCCGCAAGGTGCTCAATGATGACAAGGTCGCCTTCCACAAGGATCTCTGGAAGAAGGTCGGCGAAATGGGCTGGCTCGGCGCCGCGATTCCCGAGGAACATGGCGGCCTCGGCCTCGGCATGCTGGAAATGTGCGTGCTGGCTGAAGAAATGGGCCGGGCCATTGCGCCCGTGCCGTTCGCCTCGACCGCTTATTTCCTGACCGAAGCGTTGAAACTCGCCGGCAGCGAGACGCAGAAGGCTGCGATTCTGCCCCGCATCGCGGCGGGCGAAGTGATCGGCGCCTATGCCGCCTCCGAAGGCCCGGGCCATCCGGACGCCTCCAACTTGCGCACCACATTCGACGGCAAGACGATCACGGGCACCAAGATCCCGGTGACCGATGGCGACATCGCCACCCATGCCGTGGTTCTGGCAAAGGAGGGCAAGGGGCTCGTGCTGGTGCTGGTCGACCTGTCGGCCAAAGGCGTCACGCGCAAGAGCGTGCAGACCATCGACCCGACCCGCAGCCATGCCGAAATCCAGTTCGACGCCGTGCCGGCCGAGCGCCTCGGCGCCAAGGGTGACGGCGAGCGCCTCAACGCCGAGCTGCTCGACCGGGTCGCCGTGCTGATCGCCTTCGAACAGCTGGGCGGCGCTTCGGTCTGTCTGGAAATGGCCAACGAATACGCCAAGCAGCGCTACGCCTTCGGCCGCCCGATCGGCGGCAACCAGGCGATCAAGCACAAGCTGGCCGATATGTACGTGAAGAACGAGGTGGCCCGCTCGAACGCCTATTACGGCGCCTGGGCCCTCTCGACGGATGCCGCCGAACTGCCGGAGGCCGCCGCCGCCGCGCGCGTGGCTTCATCGGAAGCCTTCTGGTTTGCCTCGAAGGAAAACATCCAGACGCATGGCGGCATGGGCTTCACCTGGGAAGTCGATTGCCATCTGTTCTACCGCCGCGCCAAGCTGCTGGCGGTGCAGGCCGGCTCGCCCAAGGTCTGGAAAGAGAAACTGGTGCGTGCGCTCGAGGCGAAGAATGCAGCCTGAGCCGTTCCCCCGGGCACGGATCGGGCGGCAGGATTTCTCCCGCCGCCCGCCATGTGCTGACTTACTCGCCGGTATAGGCAACCGGAACCGGCGCTTCCCAGGTGACCGAATCGGTCGGCTTGGTGGCGGCGCCGTTGTACACTTCGAGCTTCGCGGTCTTGTAGGTGATGTCGAAATTCTCGACGACCTGTGCGTTCTCGCCGGTATAGGTCGAGTAGTTGTTCAGCACCGCGTCGGTCAGGGTCCAGACCTGCTTGTCGGCCGAACCATCGGTCGTGATCGTGATCTCGACGGCCGGAACCGGCGCGGCGCCCACGATGTGCTTGATCACCTTGACCGAGGACGAGTCGAAATTGCGGGTCACGTAGATGCCACCGGCATACAGGGTGGATCTGGCAGGCTCGACGGGCAGGTAGGTGACCGGATCATAGACCGGCTGCTGCGAAACGCTGAACGTCACGGCGGTCGCGGCGACCGTGTCGCCGCCGACCTTCAACTCGACGCCCGCATGCGCGAGACCGGCGATGAGCATGGAGGCGGCCGAGGCCGCGGCGATGCGGCGGGTGTGCGCAAGAATCTTCGACATGAGAGAGTGTCCCTTTCTACTGCGCCGCGGGCGGGAGCCCATCGCTCTTCTCCCCGGCGCACGATGCTCATACGGCGCCCCAATTCGGGATGGAATATGGCAACGCCTTGTCAGCAAGCGTTCACACGAGAATATTTTTACGAGCACATGGCCGGCGCGCCCCGCCGCCTCAAACCTTCAGCCCCCTGAAAGCAACGGAGACCGACATGGACTTCAATGACACGCCCGCCGAAGCCACCTTCCGCAAGGAAGCGCACGCCTTCCTGTCGAAACATCTCGAGCTGAAAACCGGTGCACGCCCGCGCGCCGGCTCCGGCGAATCCGCGCTGAAGCGCGCCAAGGACTGGCAGCGCACGAAGGCCGAGAACAAGTTCGCCCAGATCACCTGGCCGAAGGAATGGGGCGGACGCGGCGGCACCTCCATGGAAGCCGTCATCTGGGGCCAGGAAGAGTCGAAATTCGACGCACCGACCGGCCCGTTCGCCATCGGCCTCGGCATGTGCATCCCGACCGTGATCGCCTTCGGCTCGGACGAGCACAAGAAACGCTATGTCCAGAAAGCCCTGTTCGGCGAGGAAATCTGGTGCCAGCTCTTCTCCGAACCGTCGGCAGGCTCTGACGTCGCGGGCCTCAAGACCAAGGCGGTCAAGGACGGCGACACCTGGGTCATCAACGGCCAGAAGGTCTGGACCTCCGGTGCCCACTATTCCGACTACGGAATCCTGCTGGTGCGCACGAACCCCAAGGTGCCCAAGCACAAGGGCCTGACCATGTTCATCGTCAACATGAAGCAGGCCGGCGTTGACGTCCGCCCGATCCACCAGGCGTCCGGTGGCCGCGAGTTCAACGAAGTCTACTTCACCGACGTGCGCATTCCGGACACGGACCGTCTCGGCGAAGTCGGCGCCGGCTGGAAGGTGGCCCTCGTCACCCTGATGAACGAACGCCTCGCCGTGGGCGGCTCGCCAGGTCCCGACTGGGGCGAGATCATGGCCTATGCCAAACAGACCGGCTCGATGGGCGACCAGGCTTTCCGCGAAAAGCTCGCGGACTGGTATGTTGCGGCGCAAGGCTACAAGCTGACGAAGTTCCGCACACAGACGGCGCTGTCACGCGGCCAGACGCCGGGCCCGGAAAACTCGATCGGCAAGATCATCACCGCCAACCACCTGCAGGACATCTGCAACTCGGCCATCGAGATGCAGGACCATTTCGGCATCATCACCGAGGCCGACCGGATGCCGGGCGACGCGATCTTCCAGCAGAGCTTCATGTGGGCGCCCGGCCTGCGCATCGCGGGCGGCACCGACGAGATCCTGAAGAACATCATCGCCGAGCGCGTGCTGGGGCTTCCGCAGGACGTGCGCGTCGACAAGAATCTCGCCTTCGACGAGATGAAGGCCGGCTGACGCCTGCAATGGACCGGACACTTTCCGGGGGGCGGCTTGCGTGGCAGGCCGCCCTTTTCCATGATGGGGAATGTCCATGACGCCTCCGCTCTCTTCCGGCGCCCGGCCGCTCGCCTGTCCGGCCGGCACGGTGCTGTTTCGTCCGGACGATGTCTGTTCCGGATTCGTGATGCTGGCCGAGGGCTGCATCCGCGTGTCGCTGACCAGTCCAGGCGGGCGCGAGATCGTCCTCTACCGGGTGCATCCCGGCGGCGTCTGCCTGCAGACTTTCACCTGTCTCGCCGAGGGACGGGTCTATTCGGCGGAAGGCATCGCCGAAACGGAGCTGAAAGGCGAACTCATTCCGCCCGCCGAGTACGAACGGCGCCTGGCGGCTGACCCGGACTTCCGGCGCACCGTGTTCACGGCCGTCGCCCACCGGTTCGCTGATTTCGAACATCTGGTGGAATCGCTCGCCTCGGCCAGCATCGAGTCGCGCCTGGCCGAAGCGCTGCTCGCCCGCGCCGATGCCCGGGGCGACGTTCACCTGACGCATGACGCCCTGGCCGCCGAAATCGGCTCGGCCCGCGAAGTGGTGAGCCGCCAGCTCGCGCGGTTCGAGCGGGCCCGCCTCGTCGCTCTGTCACGCGGAAAGGTGACCTTGCTGGCCGTGGCCGCCCTGAAACAGAAGGCCGCCGGGCAATGACGCGCGCTTGGTGACTAAGTCACCGACGCGCCCGCGCGGGGCCGCTAGGGTGGCGTCATCGACAAAGGAGAACACCATGTTCAAGACCAATGAAGGCACCATTGACCGTGCCCTGCGCGTGATCGTCGGCCTCGTGCTGATCAGCCTCGTGTTCGTCGGACCGAAAGCCGTGTGGGGCTGGGTCGGCCTCGTGCCGCTGATCACCGGCCTCGTCGGCACCTGCCCGGTCTACAGCCTGCTGGGCATCAGCACCTGCCCGATGAAAAAGGGCTAACTCCCGGGCGCCTGTGCCGTCTTCGCCGTTTCGGCGACGATGAAGGCCGCAAGTTCACTGACGCAGGCCCGGCCCGCGTCGGTGAGCGCCTTGGCCCGGGAGGCGTTTGATCCATCCAGCGCGATCGCCTTGGTGACGAGGCTGGTCTGGGAGACAACCGTGCGGGTACGGCCGGTCATGAGTGTGGCTTCCAGACGGCAGCGCGCCTGATCGCCCGAGAGGGTGAAATCGGAAATCCGCCAGTTCAGTTCAAACTGCGCCGGCCCGGCCGAGTCGGACGGCAGGGCGGCAAACGCGCCCTCGCCGCTCAGCGAATCGAGCAGGGCACCCTGCATCATCTCGGTGGCATTGTCCGTCCACTGAACGCCGCGCACGATCCGCAGCGCGCCAGTTGCGTCCTCGGCCGCGATCGTGCGGCCCGAAAAGATCCGGGAAGCCTCCGGCTCGCGGATGGTCACGGTGGCGCTGAGTTTGTGCATCGGCTCCATCGGGCCGATCCGGTAATAGGCGTCTGGCGCCTCCGGCTGCTGGAGGACGCTGACACAGCCCGCCAGGCAGGCGAACGCGGCACACAGGAACAGTTTCCGGATCATCGACGCTTCTCCTCATATGGCAGGGGTTCGCCGACAATGAAGCCCTGTGGGTTGCGCTCGATCTCGCGCACCGCGCGGTCGAGCCGGTTGATCAGGACGCGCAGGTCCTGGCTGGCGGCGGTGGTGTTCTCGAAGGTGGCCGCCGCCGGTCCTTCCATCAAGGCGGTCGCGGCAGACACGGCGCGCCGGCTTTCCTCCAGCGTTACGGTCGCGGCGTTCGCCACGGTGCGGAAGTCGGCCACCAGCGTCTTGATATCCTCGCCTGCGCCAGCAACGCTGGTCTCGGCTGTCTTACCGAAGCCTTGCAGATCAATCGACGCTGTCTCGAACGCGTTCGACGCCGCCGACACATCCTTCAGCGTGGCCGACGCTTCACTGATCAGTCCGTCATCGGACGCAAGCCTTGTGGTGATCGTTTCGAGATTCTTGATCGAGGTAGTCACCGAGGCGATGTTTTCGTCGGTCAGCATGCGGTTGATGCCGTCAAAGGTCAGGTTCGCGCGGCCGAGCGCCTGCGCGCCGCCGGCGACGATCTGGTCAACCAGCGTGCGTTCGGACCTGATGATCGGAACGGGCAGGCCGGGCCGGCCTTCGAGCGGCTTGCCGGTGCCGGCGCTGATCTGGACGAACGTGATCCCGGTGATCCCGGCAAGCTGGATCGAGGCGGTCGAGTCTTCCTTGATTGGTGTTTCGCGGGCGACCCGGATATGCGCGCGCACCTTCGACGGATCGGCCTTGTCGATCCGCACGGTGGCCACCTCGCCGACCTTGACGCCGATATAGCGCACCGCCGCGCCTTCTTCGAGCGAGACCGGCCCTTCGAAAACAATGTCATAGGCCTTGTAGTCGCGCTGGAACTCGGACTGTCCGAGCCAGAGAACGAAGGCGGCGATCACGCCGGCAGCGATCAGGACGAGCCCGCCGATCAGTGCGTAGTTTGCCCGGGTTTCCATGCTTCGTCTAAGCCTCTTGCTCAATTACTGGCGCTGCCGCACGTCCGCGCGGGCCGCTGAAATATTCCTGGATCCACGGATGATCGACTTGCCGCAGCTCCGGAATGGTTCCGACCGCCAGCACATGCTTCTCGCCCAGAACGACGATCCGGTCGCATGTGGCGTGCAGCGTATCGACATCATGCGTGACGAGGAAGACCGTCAGCCCCAGCGCGCGCTGCAGCGAGCGCAGGAGCGCGTCGAAAGCGGCCGCTGTGATCGGGTCGAGCCCGGCGGTCGGCTCGTCGAGGAACAGGAGTTCCGGATCGAGCGCCAGCGCGCGGGCGAGCGCGGCGCGCTTGCGCATGCCGCCCGACAGGTCGGAGGGGTACTTGTCGCCCGCACTGGCATTGAGGCCCGCAAGGCGGATCTTCATGTCTGCGAGATCGCGCATCAGCGCCGGGCTGAGTTTGGTGTGTTCCTTCAGCGGGACCATCACGTTTTCCCGCACCGTCAGGTTCGAGAACAACGCGCCGTCCTGGAACATGATGCCCCAGCGGCGTTCGATGGCCGTGCGTTCGTCGCGGCGCAGCGTTTCAAGCTGCTGGCCGAACACTTCGATACTTCCGCTCTCGGGCGTCTTGAGGCCGGTGATGGCGCGCAAGAGTACGGACTTTCCGCAGCCTGACGGGCCGATCACACCGATCACCTCGCCGCGCGGAATGTCGAGATCGAGATGCTCCAGTACGACCGCCGGCCCGAACGCCACCTTGAGATCCCGGATCCGGATGATGGGCTCTGCGGTCATATGCCGAGCTCCATGTAGAAGATCGCGAACAGCGCATCGAGCACGATGATGGCGAAGATCGCCTGCACCACCGACGTCGTCGTGCGGTGTCCGAGCGACTGCACGCTGCCGCCGGTCAGCAGGCCCTGCCGGCAGGCAATCAGTGCAACCACGAGGCCGAACACCGGCGCTTTCGCCATGCCGACCCAGAACTGGTCAAGCGGGACCGACGTGCGAAGGCGTTCGATGAACAGGCCCGGACTGATATCCAGCGAGGTCCAGCCAACAACCACCCCGCCGGCAATGCCGGCCAGCGTAGCGACAAAAGCAAGGATCGGCGTCATCACCAGCATCGCCAGGACGCGCGGTGCGACGATCACTTCCATCGGTTTCAGGCCGAGGGTCTGCATCGCGTCGATTTCCTGGCGCATCTTCATCGTGCCGATCTGGGCGGTGAAGGAGGAATTGGTGCGCCCGGCCAGCACGATGCCGGTCAGCACCACGCCGAATTCGCGCAGCATCGAATAGCCGATCAGTTCGACCGTGTAGATCTCGAGATCGAAATCGCTCAGCGTCGTCGCGCCGATATAGGCCACGACCATGCCGACGAAAAAGGACAGGAAGGCGACAATCGGCATCGCATTCAGGCCGGCTTCTTCCATGACCGACACGATGGAAGTCCAGCGCAGTTTCCAGGGCTGGGCGGCAAGGCGCAGGATGGTGGCGACCGTTTCGCCGAGGAAGGCGAGCGTGGCGACGAGTTCACTCAGCAGATCGACCGTTCCGCGTCCGATCCGCTCGAGCAGGTCGATCACGCCGAATGACTTCGCCGGCACCGCAGCCACCGGATCGGGACCGGCATGCACCTGTTCCAACAGGCTGGTCGCTGACGGATGCTCCCCGATCAGGCGCGGCGGCCAGGATCCGGCGGCGCGCAGCAGCCGGTCGATCAGGAAGGCCCCCGCCGTATCGAGACGGCCAAGACCCGACACGTCAATCCGGACGCCGGGCGCCAGCGTGAGGGCAGCAATCTCGTGTTCGATTGTGTGCAAGGTCGCCACCGTCCAATCGCCTGTCAGGCGGAGGATCGACTCTTCGTCGCTTTTTTCAAGCGCGAAACCGGGGGCGACAGGGTTCAACATATTCCGTTTGAGCCTGACCTCTGTAACAAAACATGCTTAAGCACAGGGCTCGCCAGACCAACACAATTCACCCGGCAGGATTAACTTATGCGAAAGAGGCAGCTCGAAATCACCCCTGTTTCCTCGCCTTTGCGGGCCGCCTTCGCCATTTCGCGCGGCGCCAAGACGCAAGCGGAAACCATTCGGGTGCGCCTCACGGACGGCGCGCACGCCGGTCGCGGCGAGTGCGTGCCCTATGCGCGCTACGGCGAAACGGCAGCCAGCGTGATCGCCGCCCTCGAGACGGTGCACCGCGAGATCGAAGCCGGTCTGGACCGCGCCGGCCTGCAGGCAGCCTTGCCCGCCGGAGCGGCGCGCTGCGCGCTCGATTGCGCGCTCTGGGACCTGGAAGCCCGCCAGACCGGCACGCCCGTCTGGCAGCGCGCGGATCTTCCGCCGCCCCGGCCGGTCGAAACCGCCGTCACCATCAGCCTTGCCGCACCCGAAGACATGGCCGAGGCCGCCAGATCCGCGCCGGGCAAGCTCCTGAAACTCAAGCTCGGCGGCGCCGGCGACCTCGACCGAATCCAGGCCGTTCATCTGGCGCGCCCAAATGCGCGGCTGATCGTGGACGCCAACGAGGGGCTCATGCCGGAGGCCTTTCAGTCCATCGCCCGGGCCGGCGCGCAACTCGGCGTCGTGCTGATCGAGCAACCCTTTCCGGCAGGCAAGGACGACGCGCTGCTCCGCCGCCCCGGTCCGGTGGCGGTGTGTGCGGACGAAAGTGCCCACACAAGCGCCGACATCCAGACACTGGCGAAATCCTATGACGCGGTGAACATCAAGCTCGACAAGGCCGGCGGCCTCACCGAAGCGCTCGCCATGGTACGCGCCGCCCGCCAGTCCGGCCTGGGTGTGATGATCGGCTGCATGGTGGCCAGCTCGCTCTCGATGGCGCCGGCGGTGCTGCTCGCCGGCCTCGCCGACGCGGCCGACCTCGACGGCCCGCTCTGGCTCGAGCAGGACATTGCGGACGGGCTGGCGTATACGGACGGTCACATCGCCCCGCCCACGCCCGAACTCTGGGGCTGACCCACTTCCGCTCATCCTGCGAAATGCCGGGTGGGGGCTCTGCCCTCACCCTTGCTTGACTCCACCCCACCCAACCCCGCTCATCCCCGCGAAGGCGGGGATCTCGCGAGGCTCCTGCCAGTCCCGATTCCCGCCTTCGCGGGGATGAGCGGGAAATGAAGGGTGCTTGCAGTTTCGAAACCTGCGCTCAGCGCACAGCCGCCTCGTAGGCCTCGCTGGCTTCGAGCCACACTGCTTCTGCCGCATCTTTCTCCGCCACGAACTTCGCGCGCTCCTTCAGGCGCTGGCGCACCTCGTGCGGCGGGATGTCCGGCCGGGCAACCTCGACGTCCAGGGCGGCGATTTTCGCGGCGAGGCGCTCCATCGTTTTCTCCGCATCCTGAGCTTTCTTCTTCAGTGGCGCAGCGGCCTCGCGGGCCTGCGAGGCCTTGCGGCGCTGGTCGGCCTTGTCGCCCGTCTCGTCAGAGGCCGCAGCCGCCTTCGAAGACGAACCCTTCTCGCGGTCGGCGCTCAGGACGAGCGTGCGATAGTCGTTGAGGTCGCCGTCATAGCGTGACACGCGGCCGTCCTTGACCAGCCACAACTCGTCAGCGGTCGCCTCGGCCAGATACACATCGTGCGTGATCAGCAGGACGGCGCCGGGGAAGTCGTTGATCGCGTAGATCAGCGCTTCGCGGCTGTCGATATCAAGGTGCGAGGTCGGCTCGTCGAGGATCAGGATATGTGGGCGTTCGAGTGCGATCAGGCCGAGGATGAGGCGCACCTTCTCGCCGCCCGAGAGCGCCTCGACCTTGGTTTCGACCTTCTCGTGGCTGAACCCCATCTGGGCCGCCACCGAGCGCTGCTTCGCCGGCGGCGTCTCCTTCGGCAAGGCGCGCATGACATGCTCGAGCAGCGTGTCTCCGGCGGTCAGTTCATCCAGCTGGTCCTGCGAGAAATACCCTATACGGACGGCTTTCGGTGCCAGCCGCTTGCCCGCCATCAGCGGAAGGCGCTCGGCAATGGATTTCACCAGCGTGGTCTTGCCCTGCCCGTTGGTGCCGACAATCGCGATCCGGTCGTCAGGGTCCAGACGAACATCCACATTGCTGAGGATGCGCGCGCCCTCGCCATAGCCGAGATCGGCGCCCTTGATCTCCAGCAGCGGCGGCGAGAGCCTTGAGTCGGGCGCCGGAAAATGGAAGGGCGTCGTGCGCTCGGCAATCGGGATCGACACGTCCTGCATCTTCTCGAGCATCTTCACCCGGCTCTGGGCCTGACGCGCCTTGGACGCCTTCGCCCGGAACCGGTCCACGAAAGCCTGCAGGTGCGCGCGTTCGGCGGCCTGCTTGGTACGCTGGCTCTCCAGCTGGGCGAGTTTCGCCGCGCGCAGGCGCAGCCAGTCATCATACCCGCCCGGCGAGATCGAGAGCTTGCGGTGCTCCAGCGCCAGCGTGTGGGTGACCGAACGGTTGAGCAGTTCCCGGTCGTGGCTGACAATCAGCACCGTGTTCGGATAACGCCGCAGGTAGCCTTCCAGCCAAGCGGCGCCTTCCAGGTCGAGATAGTTCGACGGCTCGTCCAGCAGCAACAGGTCCGGCTGCGCGAACAGCGCGCCGGCAATCGCGGCGCGCATCCGCCAGCCGCCGGAAAATTCCCGGGTGGCGCGCGACAGGTCCGCATGCTTGAAGCCGAGGCCCATCAGCACTTCGGCGGCCCGCGCTTCGGCTGACCAGGCGTCGATGTCGAGGAGGCGCGCATGGATTTCGCCGATCCGGTCAGGGTCGGTCGCCGTCTCTGATTCGGTCATCAACGCGTGGCGCTCGGCGTCGGCCTGCAGCACCACCTCCATGATCGTGTCGTCGCTCGGCGCGACTTCCTGCGCCACCCAGCCGAGGCGGGCGCCGTTCTGCAGGCGGATCGGGCTGTCTTTGCCGGGTGCGTTGATCTCTTCACGGATCAGGCGCAGCAGGGTCGACTTGCCGGTGCCGTTGCGGCCGATCAGGCCGACCTTCCAGCCGGCCGCGATCCGCGCCGAGGCGGCTTCGAACAGCGGGCGCGCTTCGACGCGGTAGTCCAGGTTGCGGATCTCGAGCATGGCGGGCCTTTACCCTGCTGCGCCGCAAAAAACACCTGCTTTCCGCAAAATGGCATAACGCCGCAGTACGTATTTGTGCCCAATTACCGCCATTGTGCAGTGCACAAAAGTGCGTCCATGGACGGCCTCGGCATCTCCACCCATCTGGGTACCGGCGAAGCGGTGTATCTGCGCCCCATCGGGCGGCAGGACCGCGCGCGTGAAGTTGAAATCATTTCAAGGCTCTCGGCCCATTCGCGCTACCTGCGCTTCTTTACCGGCGCAGCCACCGTGCCGGACCGGGTGATCGACCAGCTGGTCAACACAGACGGCTACCATCACATCGCCTGGGGCGCGCTGGAACTGAACGCCCCCGGCGCCCCGCTGATGGGCGTGGTGCACGCTATCCGGCGGAACGAAACCTGCGAGGCCGACCTCGCGCTGGCCGTTCTGGATGCCCACCACGCCAAGGGCCTCGCCCGGTTGCTGATGGCGGCCGTGGTCCACCAGGCCCTCGCCGCAGGGATCACGCGCCTGAGCGCTGAAACGCTGCATGAGAACGGCCCCGCCCGGCGCTTGTTCAAGGCCATCGGCGGCAAGGCCGGCAGCAGCGGCGGGCTGGTCATCACCTACGGCTTCGACACGGCCACCGTGGCCGAACGCCTCGCGGCGATGGACGGCGGCAAACCGATGGACGATCTGCGCGGCGCTCTTGAACGAATGCAGCCCTTGCCGAAGGTCGCCTGAGGCTCAGGCCGCGCCGTCGAGCATTTCCTTGAAGCCTGACGGCGCGTGCGGGCCGATGAACAGCTGCTCGAACGTGCCGATGCCTTCGGACCCCGTGCCGTCCGGCCCCTTGTGGACCGCCTTGACGATTTCCTGGATGTGCAGGTTCTCCGGCGTGGACCAGGGCGATTGGGCGGGCGCGAAATCCTCGCGCTGCACTTTCAGCTGGTCGCCCTGGAAGGCGCCGTGGCGCCAGACCGGGTGGCCATAGCCGATGCCTTTCATCAGGAACGTGCCGAGCGGCGTAAACTCGACCGTATGCGGACGACCCGACGGATCGGTGACCGACAGCGTTGCGCTTTCCATCCGGCGCGTGCCCTTGGCATAGCGCACGTCCATTTTCGGATTCCTGAGGTGAATGCCCTCGCCCTGCTTCGTGCCGTCCATCACCAGGACCGCACGCTGGTTCCAGGCCTCGCCCGCCCCGTCCTCGTTGACATGGAAGAACATCGACAGGTTCGGGAAATTGGTCGGCGTCCAGATCCAGTAGAACTGCGGCGCCATGGCCGGGATCACCGGCTGCGGATCGGGCGCGCCGATCGGGCGCACACCCCAGCTGCGGTCGCGCGTGCCGGTCCAGCTGGCGGGATCGACGACAATCTCGGCGCCGTCCATCTTCAGCGTGCCGGACCAGCGCCCGTTCTGCGTCATCCGGGTCAGGTCCATCATCATCCGCGACCCGGTCCGGCGCGTGAAGCGCGGCTCCTCGATCGGAAAGGCGCGGCCGGTGAATTCGACATCCAGCGCCAGGCCTTCGGTTTCCTTCAGCGTCAGGCGCACCTTCTTCAGCGGCTCCACCACGCTGACCGAAAGCGGGCCGACGAACGTGTCCATCCGCTCCATGTTGAGCGGACGCGACATGAACACCGACGCCTGCTTGCCGCCGCGCAGGATCGAAACCGAGGCGTCGATGATGTTCAGCGCCGGATAGACACCCATCGCCGCCGCAAAGAATGTCTGCCCATCGGCGCTGTAGCCATTGAAGAAGAAGCGGTCGTAGAAGTTTCGGTCCGAACCGGCAAAGGCGACCGGTTCCGGCGTCTGGTGGATCGGATACTCGTCTCCGGCACTGAGCATGGCGTCGTCCTTCCTTGGCGTGACCTCTTGGCGGGAGGGTCATTGCGGGTAGGTTGGCGCGCGGGTCGCGGACAATCAAGCCGTGCCGCCGGGAGAAGACCGATGACAAAGTTCACCGCCGAAGAAGCCAATGCCTTCCTGACGGCCAGCTTCAAGAACCGCGGCGCGCAGAACCAGGTCGTGACCATGGAGCCCGGCTTCGCCGTCATGCGCCTCGCCGTCGATGACACGCACCTGCGTCCCGGCGGCTATATCTCCGGCCCGACGCAGATGAGCCTGGCCGACAGCGTGGCCTATATGGCCATCATGACGCTGACGGGCCTCGAGCCGATGACGGTGACCAGCAACCTGAACATCAACTTCCTGCGCCCCTGCATCGGCGCGGCCGTCGTCGCCGAAGGCCGCATCCTGAAGATGGGACAGGCGCTCGCGGTCATCGAGGTTGATATCCGCGTGGAAGGCGCCGACAAGCCGTCGAGCCATGCCATCGTCACGTATGCGTTGCCCCGGAAGGCCTGACCACCATGCTTGTTCGCCTTGCTGCCCTGTTCGGATTTGTCTCCGTCGCCCTCGGCGCATTCGGCGCCCACCTGCTTGAAGACCGCTTCACGGCGGAAGGCGCAGACTGGTGGCATACCGCGACACTCTATTCCCTGCCGCATGCAGCGGCGGCGCTGGCGGCCGGACTATCCGGGCGGGGCGGAAACATCGCGCGCGGCGGCGGATTGCTGCTCCTCGGTGCGGCGATCTTTTCGGCGACGCTCTACGCCATGGCGCTCGGCGCGCCGCGCATCCTCGGCGCAGCCACGCCGCTGGGCGGCCTCGGCCTGCTGGCCGGTTGGCTGATGCTCGCCCTCGGCGCGTCCCAAAAGGGGAATCAGGAACCGGCAGCGCCGTCCGACATGTAACGCTCGGCCAGCCGGTCGGCGATCGAGCGCGCATCGTCAATCAGGACGGCGAAGGAGTCGATCTCGGCCAGGATCGGCTGAACATCCATGTCGGCCCGGACCGACACGAGGTCGAGCGCTTCCTGAAAGCCGCGATGGGCCATCTGGGCGCGCACGAGTGCCCGCTCGAAACTCATCACGTCGCCGCGATTGGAGGCCGTCTTGTCGCGCCCGCGCAGGAGCGCTTCGGCTTCGCCCGTCACTTCGGCAAGCCCGGAGCGGGCCGCCTGGCTGTCGGCCACGATCCGTCCCAGCACGAGCGCCGGCGCCTTCGTCTCGGCGCCGATGCGCGTGGCGTAGAAGCCGGCAGAGCCCGCCGCTTCGGTTTTGCCATGCATTAGCGTGTCGGCGAGGCTGGCGATTCCGCCCGATTCGTCGATCCAGCCAGATGTCACGACTTCTTCGCAATAGGCATTCGACGCCTCACGAAGTTCGGACTGGTTTTTGGTGAGTGATGTCTCGAAAGTCGCCTCTCCGGGCACAACCGAAACGGTTGCGCATCCTGCAAGAACGCATAGGGATACACCAAGAAGAACGCTACGCATCAAATTGCCACCCGCCAGCAGCTATGGCCCCGAACTGAAAAAACAGTATGGGTGTGGAGAACGGAAGTCTAGTCATTGGTCAAAGGCTAGCCGAACATAAGTGAAGAGTGCATGAACAGACGACAGAGCCGCCGGATTCTTTACCACAGGCACGAACCTTATGCTTCGGGGCGCCTCCGCGTCTCGCCGTTACATGAAATTTACTGGGAAGAATCAGGGAATCCGAAAGGAATCCCGGTCGTCGCCCTGCATGGCGGCCCGGGCGGCGGCTCCAGCCCGGAGATGCGCCGGTTCTTTGATCCCGAGCGCTACCGGATCTTCCTGTTCGACCAGCGCGGATGCGGCCGTTCCACGCCGCATTCCGAACTCGCCGAGAACACGACCTGGGACCTGGTGGCCGACATCGAGGCCCTTCGCAAGATGGCCGGCGTGTCGAGCTGGCTGGTCTTCGGCGGCTCCTGGGGCTCGACCCTCGCCATCGCCTATGCGGTCAAGCATACCTCGCACGTCCTCGGCCTTGTGCTGCGCGGCGTGTTCCTTGTCTCGAAATCCGAGATCCAGTGGTTCTACCAGGAAGGCGCCAGCCGGCTCTTTCCCGACGCGTTCGACCGCTATGTCGCGCCGATCCCCGAAGCCGAACGCGGCGATCTGGTGACCGCTTTCTACAAACGCCTGACCGGCAGCGACCCGGTCGCCCGGATTGACGCCGCCCGCGCCTGGGCGCGCTGGGAAGGCCAGACGCTGTCGATCAAGGGGCCGGTGACGACCCCGCCCCGCTTCAACGAAGACGATTTCGTCGATGCCTTCGCGCGGATCGAGTGCCACTACTTCATCAACGACGGCTTCTTCGAGACCGACAACTGGCTGCTGGAACAAGCGAGGCTGAAACTTCAGTCCACCCCCGGCACCATCGTGCATGGCCGTTATGATGTCGTCACACCGCTGTCGACCGCCTGGGCCCTGTCCAAAGCCTGGCCGAAAGCGGACCTGCACATCGTTCCGGACGCCGGCCACTCCTCGATGGAGCCCGGAATCATCGACCGGCTTGTTCAGGCCACGGATGATTTCGCCGACCGCCTGACCGTTCGCTCGAAGGCGTAAGGCCCCGTTCAGACGCCATCCTTGGGTGGGGGCTCGTCCGGCTCCGACGCAAGTTTGGCTCTCAGGCTGTGCAGCTTCGCGCGGTAATCCTCGCCGTGACCGTATTCTTCAAAGCCGTGATAACGGGCGTGGGCGCCCAGGATACGCCGGGCGTGCTTGATCGGGCACCAGTATTGCTCCGTGCGCGAACCGACTTCCCTGACATAGCCGATCACGCCGTTTACGTAGGAGCAGTACGCGCAATTGATCTTTTCAAGCGCGTTCAGATAGCGAAGCCCGGCCCGGTCGAAAACCATGTAGCGGCCTCGCGGCACTTGCGGGATGCCATACACGCGAAAGCAGATCGCCTGGTAGATGGAAACCCAGGCGTCAACGATCGCGAACGGGATGATCAGCGAGTAGATGACCGGCGCGCTGAGCGCCACCAGCGGGCGGGCATTGAGGAGATAGCGCGCAAGGCCCAGTCGAAGTTCGCGGTGACGGCGCACCACTTCCTCTTCGAACAACACCTTTCCGTGCTCCAGTCCGTACCGGAGGCCCGCACGCTGCTTGGCGAATTCGCCTTCAAGCTCGAGTTCGAGCGCCTGGATCTTGTCGACGATTGCGTTGATGGTGTCGGTCATCGAACGCGCGTGCACGCTTGACCCGGCAATGGCAAGCGCCCGTTGCAATCAACCCGGCCGGGGGCCCGCACTACTCCGCCACCGGCGGCGGCGCCCAGTTCGCCCCCAGCAGGGACTCCAGCACGCCCGGCAGCTGCACATGGTACTGGTCCTGGATCTTGTCCATGAAGCCGAAGACCAGCACGAGGCCGATGAAGGGCGGCACGAACCAGCGGATCAGGAACCGCCAGATGTTCATGATCATCCCTTCGCCGAGTTCGGAGACGAGCATGTCGCGCGACAGGATCCAGCCGGCGAAGAGGGCACACAACAGGCCGCCCAGCGGCAGCAGCAGGCCTTCGGTCATGAAGTCCATGAAGTCGAGATAGTCGCCGCCGAAGACGTAACCCGCGCCGATCATCCAGAGCACGAAGCCGATGCCGATGGAGGCGCCGAGCCGGGTGATGCCCTGGCGTTCCTCGAACCAGGACACGCCCACTTCCATCAGCGAGATCGAGGAAGTGAAGGCCGCAAACAAGGCCAGCGCGAAGAACACGACCGCGAAGACCGAGCCGTAGGGGATCGCCTCGAACGCCACCGGCATCGAGATGAAGAAGAGGCTCGGGCCGGAGGCTTCCGGCAGGCCGGCGGCAAACACGATCGGGAAAATCGTGAAGCCCGCGATGACGGCCACCAGCGTATCGGATCCGGCGATGATCGCCGAGGCGCGCGGGATGTTGGTGCCCCGGTCCAGATAGGCGCCATAGGTGATCATCAGGCCGGCGCCGACACCGATGGAGAAAAAGGCCTGGCCGAGCGCCGAGAGGAAGGTACCGAAGCCCACCTTGCTGAAGTCCGGTTTCAGGAGGAAATCGACCGTGCGGGCGACATCGCCGTTCATCAGCGAAAAGCCGAGCACGACCAGCAGCATGATGAAGAACGCCGGCATCAGGATGGTGGCGGCCGTTTCGAGACCGCCTTTGACGCCGCGCCCGACAACCGCCACGTTGGCGGCGATGAAGGCACCGGACAGCCCCAGAATATACCATTTCGACTGCATCGGATGTTCGCCGGCCCCGATGATATTGCGGAAGTTCTGGCCCGAGACCGCTGCATCCGCCCCATGCAGGTTGCCGCCGAGGGCCTGGATCAGATAGGCGAGCAGCCAGGCCGAGATCACCATGTAGAAGGTCAGGATGAAGAAGGCCGTCAGCCCGCCGACCCAGCCGACGATGCCCCAATACTGGGTTTTGGATTCCGCGCGGGCGAGCGATTGCACCCCTTCAATGGCCGACATGCCGGATTTGCGGCCCATCGCGTACTCCGCCATCAGCAATGGCAGGGCGATCAAGGCGGCGCAAAGCACATAGATCAGGATGAAGGCGCCGCCGCCATTCTCGCCGGCGGTATAGGGAAACCGCCAGAAATTGCCGAGTCCGACGGACGAGCCGACAGCCGCCATCATGAAGGCAAAGCGCGAGCTCCAGTTCTCAGTCTTGCGGCCAATCTGTTCCATGAATCGTGCTCCCCCGGGGCAATGTTTGGCCGGACCCTAGCCATGCGGGGTCAAAAATCAACGAGGTTTGCGGCCAAAGAGACTAAAACAATCCACGCGAGGACAGCTTCTCGTCCTGATGCAAATGCGCCGACAGGATCAGGCCGAAACTCGCCATGACCGTGATCAGCGCCGTCCCGCCGTAGGAAATGAGCGGCAACGGCATGCCCAGCACCGGCAGAAGGCCCAGCACCATGCCGCTGTTGAAGATGGCGAAGAAGGCAATCGTCGAGGTCGCGCCAACCGTGGCAAGGCGCCCGAACCAGCTCTTGTTGCGCGCCGCCACCCGGAACGACCAGACGAACAGGAAGGCAAACACGGTCAGCAATCCGACCGCGCCGATGAAGCCGAACTCCTCGGCGATGATCGTCAGGATGAAGTCGGTATGCTGTTCGGGCACGTATTCCTGCTGGGACTGGATGCCCTGCAGGTAGCCCCGGCCGCTGAGGCCGCCTGCGCCGATCGCAATCTTGGCCTGCTCGATCTGGTAGCTTTCGCCGAGGCCGTTGGTGGCCTTGCCGGTGATGCCGGCGATCAGCGTATCGACCCGCTCACGCTGATAGGGCTTCAGCACAAAGGAATAGATGGCCGGCACGGCCAGCACGCCCAGGCCAAGGGCGCCGGCCACGTAGCGCATGGCGATGCCGGCAAAGAAGATGATCATCGCGCCGGAGGCCGCCAGCGCAAGCGCCGTCGACAGGTTCGGTTGCTTGAATACGAGCCCTGCAGGTATCAGCAGGATCAGGAGCGCGCCGCCATGCACCCAGAGCGGCGGGCTCTGTCCGCCGGTCGGCATCATCCGCTGATACCAGCTTGCCAGCGCAATCGTCACGGCCAGCTTCGCCGGCTCGGACGGCTGAAGGATGATCGGGCCAACCTTCAGCCAGCGCGCCGCGCCGCCGCCCATCACCCCGAACAGCTCCACCAGGATCAGCAGGATCACGACGCCGACATAGGCTGGCCAGGCGAAGCGCGCCCAGATGCCGAGCGGCATCAGCGCCAGGAAGATCATGATCACGAAGCCGGCCCCGAGACGGGTCAGGTGGTCACGCCAGAGATCCGCCTCGTCAGGCGACGGCGCCTGCGCAACCGGATCCCAGCCGACTGAAAACAACATTGCCCCGCCGGTGAGCCCCACCGCAACGATCACCAGGATGATGCTCCACGGCAGCCGCGCGATCTTCCCGAACGGGCCGAAGCCCGAAAAATTGAGCGTGCGCGCGGTTGACGTGCGCGCCTCGCCGCGGGTGAAGCCGGTGTATCCTTCGCGGTTCACGCGGGATCTCCTTCCGGGATTTGATCCGTACCCGGCGGCGTCGCAGCGGCCCGTTTCGAATAGAGCGGTGTGCGCCCGCTATCCATCTTGAGGGCGGCCGCGAGGATGTCGCGCGCCAGCGGCGCCGCCGCGCCCGAGCCGCTTTCGCCATGCTCGACTACGACCGAGACCGCGTATCTCGGATTGTCGGTGGGTGCGTAGGCGACGAACAGCGCGTGGTCGCGCAACTCGCGCTCGATGCCAATGCCCTTGCGGATCCCCTTGTCGCGCTCGGCCTGCGAGATGCGCCGGACCTGCGCCGTGCCGGACTTACCGGCCATGCGGGGGCCGCCGAGACCCAGATCGCCTGAACGGTACCCCGTGCCGCCCGGCTCCGATGTCACGCCGAACATGCCGGACCGCATAATGCCAATGATATCCTTGTCGAGCGGCGCATCGAGCGTCACCTCATCCTCCGACTCCGGACCAAGCCCGACGAGGCGCGGCTTGATCGGCGCGCCATCGGCCGCGATCCGCGCCGTCATCAGGGCGAGTTGCAGCGGCGTCACGCCGAGCTGCCCCTGCCCGATACCGAAGTTCAGCGTTTCGCCTTCGAACCAGGGTTCACCGCGCGCATTCTGCTTCCATTCCGGATCCGGCACCAGGCCGCTGCGCGCGCCTGTCATTCCGAGTACGAACGTTTCACCGAAGCCGAACTTGTGAGCGACTTCGGCAATCTTGTCGACGCCGGTGCGGCGGGCGGTCTCGTAGAAATACACGTCGCACGAATGCTTGATGCCATTGTGCATGTTCATCGTGCCATGGCCGCCCTTCTTCCAGCAGTGCCAGGTCCGGTTGCCGAAACGGTAGTAGCCGTTGCAACGTACCGTGTCGGTCGGCTTCACCGCGCCCGATTCCAGCGCGGCTGTCGCCACCACCATCTTGAAGGTCGATCCGGGCGGATAGACGCCGCCATGCGCGCGCGGATACAGCGGCGCCATCGGGTTGTCGCGCAGCTCGGCATAGTCCTTGCCGGATATTCCGTTTACGAACGCATTCGGATCGAAGGCCGGCGTCGAGACCATCGACAACACGTCGCCGTTCGACACATCCACGACCACCGCCGCGCCACTTTCGCCGGCGAAGCGTTCGATGGCGACGCGCTGCAGCTCGGCGTCGATGGTGATGTAGAGATCCTTGCCCGCCACCGCCGCAGTCGCCGGATCCTGCTCCAGCTCCTGCATCGGGCGGCCGTGGGCGTTGGTCACGACGCGGCGGCGTCCTGGCCGGCCGCGCAGCCAGTCCTCGGCGAACCGCTCCATGCCCTGCCGGCCCACGCGGATATCGGGGTGGCGCAGCAACTCCTCGAACGTACGCTGATCTTCCGGCGAGCGGCCTTCGGCAAGCCGCGTCAGGTCGTCGGCGCTGGCCCGCGCAACATAGCCGAGCACGTGCGCGAAGTCGCGGCCGCGCGGATAGGACCGGGTCGATGCCATCTCGACATCGACGCCTTCCATGTCCACGGCATGCACCCGCAGGCGCGCGAATTCCTCGTAGCTGAGTTCCTGGACCACCGTGACCGGCACGAAGCCCGCCCGGCGCGTCCGGTTGCCCTTGATCTCCTCCAGCACGCGCGCCCGGCGCGTATCCGGCAGGTCGATCAGCTTGCCGAGCCGGGCCAGCGTGACCTCGGCATCATCGAGACGTTCCGGCACCACCGAGACGCGGCCTGCCTGGCGCTGCGAGGCCAGAGGCCGGCCAAACCGGTCGAGGATCTGGCCCCGCGCGGGCGGCGCCAGCACGAGACGGATATGGTTTTGCGCCGCGAGTTCCCGGTAATAGGCGGACTCGACGAATTGCAGCTGCGACAGCCGGCCCACCAGCGTCGCATAGACCGCGCCCCCGACGCCCATCATGATCAGCAGGCGGCGGTCGAAGTCGGCGTCGGGGCTCTGCTTGCGTGCCATCAGTTGCCCCCCGGGGCTTCGCCTGGCCGGCGCCCGAGATCAAACATCCGGCTCGCAAAGGCATAGATGAGCCCGGTATTGATGAAGCTGGTCAGCAGCGGCCATGCCCGCACGAGATGATCGCTCGTGATGCTGGCAAATCCCCAGACCAGCAGGAAAGCCGCCACCAGCAACACGGCCGGACCCGCAAACGCCACAAGGGTATCGCGCATGCCGTCCGTCTGTTCGGCGATTCCGGCGCTTAATCCGTACACGAGCAGATTGATCAGGGCGAAGCAGCCGAGCGGTGCGTTCGAGATGATGTCCTGCATCAAGCCGAAAATGACCAGCAGGATCATCGGGCGCAGCGACAGGCCGGCCCGCCCCCAGCCGATGGCGCCCCACAGCGCCGCGAATGGCCAGGCCAGCGGAATGCCGAAAAACTCTTTCGGCGTCATGCCGAGGACGCCGACGATGGCGATGATCGCCGCGCCGAAGATCAAGCGCGGGCTGGGCCCGGACTGGCTCCAGAGTGTGCGGCGCTTCCGGTTGAGCTGCGAATTCGCCATCGCTCACTGCGCTCCTTGCGACGCGCTGGCGGCCGGGTCCTCGGGCAGCACATCCGGCAGCTCCGGCTCCGGCAGGGGTTCGACAATCTCCGGCGGCGCGATCATGCGGACATAGCCGCTGGAATGTTCGCGCATGGCCAGTTTCACGATCCACTCGCTGCCCTGCCGGGTGACGGTACCGACGACAAGGCCGCGCGGAAACGCGCCGCCTTCGCCCGAACTGAGGATACGTTCGCCTTCGATGAAATCCGCCGTTTCCGGCATGTCCTTCAGGACGCCCCGGTCCCGGTCCTTGCCCTGCATCACGGCGCGCACGCCGCTGACTTCGCCGAGCGCCGGCAGCTGGCTCTGGTAATTGCTGACGAGGAGAATGCGCGCCGAGCGATCCCCGAGCTGCGTCACCCTTCCGACGAGACCACCTTCATTGAGCGCAATCGCGCCCGGCTCGACCCCCTGGAGTCGCCCGGCATTCGCCAGCACGGTCTGCGCAAACGGACCATCGACGACCGTGGTGATGCGCGCCGTCACGCCGCGTTCGGGCGGCTCGCCCATCAGGTTCAGGATGCTCTCATAGGCTTCCATCCGCTCGGCCATCGAAATGGCGGCGGCCTTGTAGCGCGCCAGGTCGCGCACTTCGTTTTCAAGTTCGCGGATGCGGCGCTCGCGATCAGACTGGCCGCTGATCTGGGCCCAGAAACTGGAATCGGCCGGCGCGCCGATGCGGTCGCTGATGGTGGTGCGCGTGGGCACGAAGAAGTTGCTGATCTGCGGCGCCGACTGGGCCACGATCAGGGCCAGGGCGCCAATGATCAGGATGCCCAGCGTGACCCGCCGGGCGCCTGATTTCTGACTGGAGCGGCCGGATCGTGCCATGGCTCAGGCTCCCTCGCCTACCTGCAATGCCCGCGTCTCAAACTTCGGGGCAGAGGACACTTTTCATTTTGGAGTAATTCTCCAGAACCTGTCCACACCCGTTGACCACACACTTGAGTGGATCATCGGCAATCATCACCGGCAGCTGCGCCTGGTTGCGGATGGCCGTGTCGAGGTTACGCAGCAGCGCGCCGCCGCCGGTCAGGACGATCCCGCGGTCCACGATATCGGCTGCAAGCTCAGGCGGCATCGCTTCGAGGGCCAGTTTCACCGCGTCGATGATTTCGGTCACCGGCTCGCGCAGGGCTTCGGCGATCATGGCCTCCGTGATCTCGGTTTCCTTCGGCACGCCGTCCAGCGTACCGCGCCCGCGCACGGTCAGCGCCATGCCGGTGCCGTTTTCCGGCGGCATCGCGGTGCCGATTTCCTTCTTGATCCGTTCGGCGGACATTTCGCCGATCAGGATTTTCTGTTCGCGGCGCAGGTAGTTGACGATGGCCTGGTCCATCTTGTCGCCGCCGACGCGCACCGAGCGAGAATAGACGATGCCGCCAAGCGACAGGACCGCCACTTCCGACGTGCCGCCGCCGATATCGACGACCATCGAGCCGGCCGGATCCTGGTAAGGCAGTCCGGCGCCGATCGCAGCCGCCATCGGCTCTTCGATCAGCTCGACATGCCGCGCGCCGGCCGCCAGGGCCGACTGGTGGATGGCGCGGCGCTCGACGCTGGTGGCGGAGCTGGGCACGCAGATGATGATGAGGGGAGACACGAACGCCCGGCGGTTGTGAACCTTCCGGATGAAGTGCTTGATCATTTCCTCGGCGACTTCGAAGTCCGCGATGACGCCGTCGCGCATGGGGCGGATCGCCTCCATGTTCACCGGCGTCTTGCCGAGCATGTTCTTCGCCTGCTCGCCGACCGCATAGACGATCTTGCGGCCGCCTTGCGTCATGTACGCAACCACCGAAGGCTCATCGAGCTGCACGCCTTGTCCTTTGACATAGACAAGCGTGTTCGCGGTTCCGAGGTCGATGGCCATGTCCGTGGACAACAGGCCGAGGAGGCTACCAATCATGGACAATCCGAGCTCTTTTCTATACGGTCCGGACCGTTCCGTCCGGCAACGTGCACTTGTTTGATCTCAGCCCCATACATCATGTGCCGTTAACGCCCGTTTAAAGCAAGGAGAAGGTAACAGTTTAGCGGAACGATTCGTTCCCTGAGCTGGAGCGCCTTGAAAAATCGCGGGTCGCGGACCACGCGCCCCTGCAGGCAACATATCCGGAGGAACGAACCGTTCCGATTTCGTTAACAACCCGGCCTGTTTTGTTAACGATCTGGGTGCCCGGACTTGCACGGTGGCCGGCGGCGAATCGCCAGGTGACTGCAAAATGAACGCTTCGTTCGGATTGGATTGAGGCAGGCCGTGCCAGTCTGCACCTGCAACGCCGGATCAGATGTCGCCCCTGACACCTCCTCCTCCCCGGAGCCGGCGCGGACTGGACCCTCCACCCGCCCCCTCAGGCGGGTCCCCCTCTTCTCTTCCGGCGTTGCAATTCACCTTCGGAACGAAACGTTCAGGCCGCCGTCACGAAGGTCGCGATGACCTTCTTGCGGCCGGTCTTGTCGAAATCGACCGTAAGCTTGTTGCCTTCGCTGAAGGCAACCTTGCCGTAGCCGAACTTGTCGTGGAACACCCGCGCACCGATCCGGAAGGTCTCCGGCCCGGAGGCGGTGGCGTTGAGGCCCGAGGCCTCGCCGGGCGGCGGGCCGGAGGGCCGGCCGGCATTCTCCTTCAGCCGCTTCCAGCCGGGGCTTTCATAGTTCGAGCGCTCGCCCAGGTCTTCGACCGTGCCGATGAAGGCCGTCTCGGCGCCCGGCATGCCGGAATAGCCGGTCTCCGAGACCGCATCGACGTGCTCGTGCGGCAGCTCGTCGATGAACCGGCTCGGCATCACCGACTGCCAGCGGCCATAGATCTGCCGGTTGGCCACGAACGAGATGTAGCAGCGCGCCCGGGCCCGCGTGATGCCGACATAGGCGAGGCGCCGCTCCTCCTCGAGCCCGCGCAGGCCGCTTTCGTCCAGCGACCGTTTCGAGGGGAAGACCTCCTCCTCCCAACCGGGGAGGAACACCACCGGCCATTCGAGACCCTTGGCGCCGTGCAATGTCAGGATCTGCACCTGGTCATCGCTGCCGGCACCGGAGGCGGCGTCCATCACCAGCTCCACATGCTCCAGGAAGCCCGCCAGCGAGTCGAACTCGCCCATGGCGCGGACGAGTTCCTTGAGGTTGTCGAGCCGCCCTTGCGCCTGCGGGCTGCGATCCTTCTGCAGCATGTCGGTATATCCCGACTCCTCGAGGATCATCTCGGCCAGCTCGGTATGCGGCATGCCGTTCGCCAGCTTGGCGCGCCACAGGTTGATCTGGTCGATGAACACGGTCAGGCCCCGTTTGGCGCCGCCCTTGATCTCGTCCGTCTGCAGCACCATCGGCGTCAGCGTGAACAGGCTGCGCCCGTCGGCGCGGGCATAGGATTGCAGCTTGGCGAGCGTCGTGTCCCCCACCCCCCGCTTCGGTTCGTTGACCACCCGCTCGAAGGCGAGGTCGTCATCCGGCGAGCGCACGAGGCGCAGGTAGGCCATCGCGTCGCGGATCTCGGCGCGCTCGAAGAAGCGCGGCCCGCCGATCACGCGGTAGGGAATGCCCAACAGGATGAACCGTTCCTCGAATGCCCGCATCTGCCAGGAGGCGCGCACCAGCACCGCGCAGGCATCATGCCGCCCGCCGCCGCGCACCCAGCTTTCGATATCGTCCGCAATCAGGCGGCTTTCCGCCTCCCCGTCCCAGAGGCCGCGCACTTTCACCTTCGCCGCGTCCGGATCGCTGGCCGCCGCGCTGTCATCGCCGACATACAGCGTCTTGCCGAGCCGGCCCTTGTTGTGCGCGATCACCGCCGAGGCGGCCGCGAGGATGTGCTGCGTGGAGCGGTAATTGCGCTCCAGCCGCACCACCTTGGCGCCCGGAAAGTCCGTCTCGAAGCGCAGGATGTTGTCCACCTCCGCCCCGCGCCAGCCATAGATCGACTGGTCGTCATCGCCCACGCAACAGATATTCTTCGAGCCTTGCGCCAAGAGGCGCAGCCACAGGTACTGCGCGACGTTCGTATCCTGATACTCGTCGACCAGGATGTAACGGAACTTCGCGTGAAAATCCCGAAGCAGATCAGGGTTCTGCTGGAAGATCGTGATGCTGTGGATCAGGAGGTCGCCGAAATCGCAGGCGTTCAGCACCTTCAGGCGCGCCTGATAAATCTCGTAGCATTTGATGCCCTTGCCGTTGCCGAACAGCTCGGCCTCCTCGCCCGGCACCTTGTCGGGCGTCAGGGCGCGGTTCTTCCAGCCGTCGATCAGCCCGGCGAGGTTGCGCGGGGTCCAGCGTTTGGGGTCGAGGTTTTCCGCCTGCACGATCTGCTTGCACAGGCGCACCTGGTCATCGGTATCGAGGATGGTGAAAGTGGATTTCAGCCCCACCAGTTCCGCATGCCGCCGCAGGATCTGCGCCGAGATCGAGTGGAACGTGCCGAGCCAGCGCAGCCCCTCGCCCGCCTCGCCCAGCAGGGCGAGCGCCCGCTCGCGCATTTCCCGCGCCGCCTTGTTGGTGAAGGTCACCGTCAGCGTCTGCGAGGGATAGGCGAGCCGCGAGGCCACGATATGCGCCAGCCGGGCCGTCAGCACCCGCGTCTTGCCGGTGCCCGCGCCCGCCAGCACCAGCAGCGGGCCTTCGGTGTGCAGCACGGCTTCGCGCTGTTCGGGGTTCAGGCCCGAGAGGTAGGCCGCGCCGTCGGCCGGCGGCGCCGGCGCGCGCGCAGCGGCCATCTGGCTGATGGGCAGGCGATTCGGATTGGAACTCATCGGGAACGTATAGCAGGGACTGGCGATTGTGTTAGGTTCCCCGGGCATCAAAAAACAGGGGGATGCGATGGCAAAATCAGACGAAGAGCTGATGGACGGCATGAAGAACGGCTTGCTGGCCAGGACCGGCCAGCCGCTGGAGCACTGGGTGGCGCTCGTCCAGGCGAGCGGCCTCGACAAGTTCAGCGACCAGATCGCCCTGCTGAAAACCGCGCACGGCATTGGCCACGGCCATGCGAGCTTCATCTGCCAGGCGGCCAAGGGCCGGTTCGAGGCCGACCCGAACGACATGCTGGACGGCCAGTACAAGGGCAAGGAGACCCTGCGCCCGCTCTATGAGGCCATCGCGCACTACGCCGCCGGGCTCGGCCCCGATGTCGGCATCGACCCCGGCAAGACCGCCGTCAGCCTCCGGCGCAACAAGAAGTTCGCCAATGTCGTACCGGCCTCGAAAACCCGCATCGACCTTGGACTCAATCTCAAGGGCCATCCGGGCACGGACCGTCTGCTGCCCGAGAAGCCGGGCGCCATGTGCACCCACAAGGTCAGGCTCGAAAGCGCCGCGGATTTCGATGCCGAGGTGAAAGCCTGGCTGAAAGAGGCCTACGGAAAAGCATGAGTGAAAGATGCAACAGCGCCGCGCGGTTCGAGGGATGACCATCGGCTAACCGTGGCAAGGCTCAGACGATGGAACCGAGGGCCTCGACGATCTGAGCGTCACTGACACCCTTCAATCTTGCACGCACCAGCCAATCCTGCCGCCGCAACGCCAGGTGGCCAAGGTCAATCTGCCCATCCAAACCCCGGAACGCCATGCCAACATACTTGTAGAAGCCAATGGCGATTCCACCTTTGGTATCCATCATGGACTCCTTCAGCTCACGGAATTTCAGTGTGCTGCTGGACAGCTGCAATCCAGTCATTCGGATGTCGGCCACACCGAAGAGAACGGGTGAAATCTCTGCCGGCAACTTTGCCATCATCGGGAAAAGGCGCTCGCGCACATCCATCACCTCCTGATAGGCTTTCCGGCGAAGCGTCAACGCGCCGATCGGCCCTGTGATGTTTGCCATTACGCCGGCGAAGAGGGATCCAAAGACAAACATAAACAATGGACTAATTGCGAAGATACTTAGCACCAGAAACGCTCCCACAAACACCGCCGCGATATACAGCCATGGAAGTCGTGCAGTCGTTTCCTGTATTGACCGGCGCTTGATGTCGAGAAGTTTCAGTTCATGCGAAACATCTTCCAGCAAGGCGTCCGGCGACTGGACGCGCGGCGTGTCCGCGCTGCTTTCGTCGGGTTGCCTGCTTCTAATTCGCCGCGCCATCCAAGACCTCCACAACCCGTCCACCCGATAGCTAATATCCAAATCAGAAGTTGACAAGCGGAGGTGGAGGGCAACGGCTTGCATCGATCCCGAAGAGGGCGGAACGCGCGCGTCACCTCACCGATCTGGATCCCGCAGCGGGCCGCACAGGCCCGTTTGAGCGGCCCCATCACGCCGGGACGAACGCCTGCCCGCCACGCTTACGGATCAGGGCAACGGCCTCCGTATCGAACGACGCAAACACATCGCCCCCCAGCGCGGCGCCTTCCTGCGCGATCACGCCGTCGGCGAAGTCCCCGCCGTCTTCGAGGACGGCAAGGCCCGCTGCGATCACGTCCCGGTTGGCTTCGACCTTGGCGCTGTCCATCAGCCCCCGGATGGCCTCGGCGATCCCGGGGCGCGGGATGGCGTAACCCCGCGCCAGAACCCAGACGAATTCGCAGAGGCAGGCGGGCGTGATCGCAATCCGTTCCGCCGACTCGAGCAGGGCCTGGGCAAGACGCGCTTGCTTCGCATCATCCGCAACAATCGCCCGGACGAGTATATTGGTGTCCGCCGTGATCTTCACGGCTGACGGCGGCCCGACCAGCCCTCCCGGGCGATCTCGTTCATGTCCTTTACGCTGAGTCGCCGGCGCCCCGCACCTTTCAGCATACCGAACACGGATGAAATCTCGGCGGACGGCGCCGCCTGCACGACAATCCGTCCATCCGGCAGCATTTCGACACTGACCTGTTCGCCCGGGCCCACGCCCATGTGTTCCAGAAGGTCCTTCCGGAACGTGACCTGGCCCTTCGCCGTGATCTTCAATATGCCCATGCGGTGAATGTAAGGCAAAAATGCCTTACATTCAAGCCAGCCTTACTCTGCCTCAGTACAGCGTCGCCAGCGATTTCGCGTCATAGTCGGAGAGTTCGGACACGCGGCCCTCTTTCACCTTGGTCGCCCAGTCGGGGTCCTGAAGGATGGCGCGGCCGACGGCGACGAGATCGAACTCGCCCCGGTCGAGGCGGGCTTCCAGGTCATCCAGCGAGCGCTGCGGCGCGCCCTGCCCGGCGAAGGCGTTGATGAAATCGCCGTTGAGGCCAACCGAGCCGACCGTGATCGTCGGCAGGCCGGTGAGCTTCTTGGCCCAGCCGGCGCCGTTGAGGCCGTTCTCGCCGTCGATCTCGGGGAACTCAGGCTCCCAGTAGCGGCGCTGCGAGACGTGCAGGCAGTCGACGCCCGCGTCCACGAACACCTTGAGGAAGGCCTCCAGCGCGTCCGGCGTGGTGGCGAGGCGCGCGGTATATTCCTGCTGCTTCCACTGCGAGTAACGCAGGATGATCGGGAAGTCCGGACCCGTCCGTTTACGGATTTCCCGGATGATGTCGGCCGCGAAGGTCGCGCGTTCCGGCAGGCTGCCGCCATAGCGGTCGGTGCGCTTGTTCATCACATCCCAAAAGAATTCGTCGATCAGGTAGCCATGCGCGCCATGGATCTCCACCGAGTCGAAGCCGAGGCGCTTGGCATCGGCGGCTGCGTCCGCATAGGCGAGCACCATGTCGTCCACTTCCGCCGTGGTCGGCGCGTCCAGCACCTGCTTGCCGGAATGGGTGACACCCGAAGGGCTGTCGGTCGGCGCGTCCGGGAACGGGCCGGTGCCCGGCTTGCGCACCATGCCCTGGTGCCAGATCTGCGGCGCGATCGCCCCGCCCTTCGCGTGCACCTTCTCGACCACCCGGCCCCAGCCGGCGAGGGCTTCGGGCTTGAAGAAGTTCGGCACGTTCGGATCGTTCGACGAGCCGCCCCGGCGCACCGTGGTGCCCTCGGTGACGATCAGGCCGACATCGGCCTCCGCGCGGCGGGCGTAATAGTCCGCAACGTTCTCGCCCGGAATGCCGCCCGGCGAGAAGGAGCGCGTCATCGGCGCCATCACGATCCGGTTTTTCAGTTGGAGTCCGTTCAGCTTGAAGGGGGTAAAGAGGGTGCGCGTCATGTCTGTGTCCTGTTTCAGCTTGCCGTCAATTGGGGGGCCGGACCGGCGCCGTCAACCATTGACGCCGGGGCCTGCGGGCGTCACGTCTGAACTGTGGGATCAGTAGGAGTAAACATGACGCGCTTTCTGGCTCTCGGCCTGCTCGGGCTCCTGGCCGCCTGCCAGACGCCGGGCTATGACTATTCCGGCCGCGCCGCCCCCGGTTTTCCGGAAGCGCTGAACTATACGGACGTGGCCGCCGGCCGCTTCCAGGGCCCCGCCGGCGACGTGGCGGAAGCCGAGTTCGAGGCGCTGATCCGCAGCACCGAACTGGAAGGCCGGCCCTGGTTCGAGGTGCGCGATCCCGATCAGCCCCAGGGCCTCTATGAAGGCGATGTGGCTGTGACCAGCTATCGCGGCGAAATCCGCCACGAGGCGGAACGCCGCTGCGTCGAATACGATGCGCCGTTCGACTGCGAACACCATGCGATCGTCGAGCAGGAATGCGTCAGGGACATCGTCGATGTGGAAGTGCGCGCCAGCCTCATCGACCTTGCAACGAACCGTCCGGTCTTCACCTCCGTGAAGGGCGGCACCGCCGAGCGCGAGGACTGCTATGACTTCGCCGAGTATCCCGACACCGGCCAGTCCACCGGTCAGGTCGGCTCGGTGGTGTACGAAACCCTCAGTGCCTACGATGCCCCCTACGGCCTGATCCGCGACGCCGTCCCCGAAGCGGTCCGCCAGTTCCGCTTCGACATCGCGCCCTACATGACCAGCTTCCGAGCAGAGATCGTCACCAAGCCGCTGGTCGGCGAGGAAGCCGGCGAGCCGCGTTTCGAGGCGGCGGTGAAGGCGACCCGGCAGGGCAATTTCATCGGCGCCTGCGCGCAGTGGCAGGAACTGGCGGCCGCGTATCCTGATGCGCCCGGCATCCAGGCGAACTGGGGCGCCTGCGCCGAAGCGCGCGGCGACATGGCCGAAGCCCATTCGCAATACGCTCGCGCCGCCGAACTCGCCCGCGCCATACCGCTGCTGAAGGACAAGGACGCCAAGGCGATCTTCGACGCGCTCGAGCGCGTGTCACGCGGACGCTATGAGGACAACCTGATCGACCGGGCGAAAGATACCGGCGGGCGTTGAGCGTTAACGCTTCAGCCCTGGAACACGCCGATCAGCGGCAGGCCGGCGGCGCTGGCTTCGGCGGCGATGCCCCAGATGATTCCGGCACCGAAAGAGACGAAGCTGAAAGCGGTCTTCATCAAGACGTTTTTCACCATGGCCCCGCACTCCCGATCTGACACAACGCCAGAGACGAAGTGCAAAGCCGGGGCCGTGTGTCAACGCTTTTTTAACCGTCTTTCGGACCGTGTTTTGATTCTGGCGATTCGCGGCGATGGCCGTCGGCCAGCTTCGCCTGTTTTTCGGCCTTCGCGGCTTCGAGTTTCTTCTCGGCTTTCGTGCGCCCGAACTTCGCGCGGTTTTCCTTTGCGCGCTGTTCGGCGTCTGCCTTTTCCTTCGCCTTGCGGGCCTTGTTGAGATTGATCGGCGTGGTCATGCGCCGGCCGCCGCGATGCGCGCGTCGAGCCTGGCCTTCACCTGCGGCCACTCGCGGTCGATGATCGAGAAAAAGGCGGTGTCGCGCACGAAACCGTCCGAGACGGTCTTGTGATTGCGCAGCACGCCCTCCAGCTTCGCGCCGAGTTTCAGCACCGCGGCCTTGGACCGCTCGTTGCGGTTATCGACCTGGTATTGCACGCGCCGCGCGCCCCAATCCTCGAAGGCATGACCCATCAGCAGGCGTTTGGCAGACGGGTTCACGACGGTGCCCTGCGCTTCCGGCGCATAGCAGGTCATGCCCACCTCGACGCTCTTGCTGGCTTCGTTCGGATCGAGCCAGCTGGTGATGCCGATGAAGGCGCCATCCTCCGGCCGGGTCACCGCGAAGGGGATCATCGTGCCGTCCAACGTCCGCTTACGGATGACCTCGATCCAATCGCCCACCCAGTCACCGGGGCCCCGGTGCGACCAGAGCCGGAAGATTTCCGGCGCCCGTTTGGCCAGGGCGTACAGCTCCGGCCCGTCGCGCTCCGGCTCGAACGGCCGCAGGCGAACGTGGGCATTCTCCAGCATCATCGGGGCGAGCGGCATGACGGAAGGCTCAGTCCTTGTTGGCGTCGCGCCACTGTTCCATCGCCAGCGAGATCGCAAAGGTCTCGCGGTATTTCGGGCTGGAAGCCGGGCGCGGCGGTTTCTGCGAGGTCAGCGCCATGATCTCGGCGAGCTTGTTGTGCGCCGCGCCCGCCTGGCCTGCCCCGATATAGGCATGCAGCTCAACCAGCGCCGACGACATCGGGTCATGCGCCCGGATCACGAAATAGGGCTCGTCTTCGGCCAGTTTCGGCAGCACATCGAACTGGGAGGGGTTGGCTTTCGAGCCGACGGGGGGCTTGGACATGGGCGGGCCTTTCTGGGCGCGGGGTGATTCTCCTGGCCCCCATCCTAGCCCCGCGCAGCCGCCCCGTCAGCAAGTCCGTGCGCCCGCCCTTCAGATGCCGAAGAAAAGCCTGTTGATGGCATCGGCGACGGCGTATTCGTGGGCCTCGAGCGTTTGCTCTGCCGGCCCGAGATCCTTTCGCTGCACGGCGGCGAGCAGCTGGACGGCAATCAGGTGATCCGCCCCGCGCACCGTGACACGCGGCGTGATAACCTCCAGTTCCGGAAGCTCACTCGCCGGAAAGAGCGGCGCAACGAGCACGCTCGCCCCGGTTTCAAGCCCCGGATACTGCAGCACCACCACGAGATGCTTCGCGCCCTTGAGCTTGTGAACCGTGTAGCCGGCCATGGCTCAGAACAGCCTCAGCCCGTCGGACCAGAGACCGTCTTCCTCGATCCGCTTGTCCCAGGCCTCAAGCGCCTCGCGGTTGCGTTCGGCCCAGAGCCGCATCTCTTCGGCGCGCGTCCGCAAGCGGATCGCTTCCTCCGCCACCGCCGAGAGGTTCAGCCCGACGGCTTTCGCCTCGGCGATGAGGGCTTCGTCAATAGTCAGGCTGACCCGGACTTTCGCGGCCATGAACGCGCTCCTGCGGCGGATTGATCATGCGCATATATAATACGCATTGATCCTGCACACAACGCGCCGGCCGCGTCGCTTGCGCCGCTCTCCCGGCTTTCGATCAGCAGGCGGACATTGCGCACGCCCGCCGCAGTGGCGGTCAGCTCGCCGAGACGATGCCGCCGTCACACGGGATCGTGTGGCCGTTGATATAGGCCGAGGCCTTCGAGGACAGGAACATGGCGAGGCCCGCGATGTCTTCCGGCCTGCCGACGCGGCCGGCCGGGCTGCGCGACCCGATGGCGTCCCAGTCCACGCCTTCGGTCTCGCCTTTGAAGCCGACACCTGTGGACAGCATGTAGGTGGGGAACGGGCCGGGCGCGATGCCGTTGACGAGGATATGCTCCCCGGCCAGCTGCGAGCCCATGAAGCGCGTCAGGTGGATCACGGCGGCCTTGGACGTGCCATAGGCGTAGCCGCTCATCGGCGAGGTGTGCATGCCGTCGATCGAGGCGATGTTGATGACCCGGGCCGGATTGTCGGCGCTCGCCGCCTTGCGCAGCAGCGGCATCAGTTTCTGGGTCAGGAAGAAGATGCCCTTGACGTTGACATCCATCACCTTGTCCCAGCCCTTTTCCGGGAACTCGTCCAGCGCGGCGCCCCAGGCGACGCCGGCATTGTTGATCAGCACATCGACCTTGTCCTCGCGCTTGGCGATTTCACCGGCGAGGTGGAGGATGCCGTCCATCTGGCCGACATCGGACGGAATGGCATAAATCTCGCCGCCGAACTGGGCCTTCAGCCGTTCGACCGTTTCATGGCAGGCGGCCTCCTTGCGCGAGGAGATGATGACCTTCGCGCCATTCGCCAGGAAGCCCGCCGCCAGCATCTCGCCGATGCCGCGCGAGCCGCCGGTGATCACGACGGTCTTGCCCTTGACCGAAAACAGATTGTTAAAGTCCATGATGTGTACCTTTCACTCCCGGAATATCCCGGGCCGTAGTGCAGGAGCCCCGCCGAACGGCTCAGTAATCGTTGTCGGCAACCCAGTCGATGTAGGCGTACATGTCGCTGATGGCATCCTGCGTGCGCTGGGACATGTCCGAAACATGGGGACAGGCCTGGATTGCGCGGGTCGCAGCAGGCACGACTTCAAAGCGAACCACGCCATCCAAAATCTCGGGGCCGCCAACCGTTTGCTCGAACACGGCAACCTTCTCGCCAAAGGCGACGGTTGCCTTGTCGCATGCCACCAGTTGCTCACGCATCGGATCCTGCAACATCGCTGTCAGTTGCGCGGAGATATTCGCGGCGGCGGCGCCGGTTTCGGCCGGACAGGCCGCCTGCACGCCAGCCAGCGCCGGAGCGACCGTATCCTGCGCCACACTCTCGGCGGTCCCGGCGGCGCCCGCCCGCTGGTAATACGCGGCCTGAAGGGCCTCCGACGCGGAATTGAACTGAACCTGCGCCGCGCCGCAGTCTGCCCGGGCTGCAGCGCCGAAACCGGCGAACAGCACGAAGACTATGAAAGCCCGTGTTTTCATAAGCATGTCCCCTTCAACTGGCAGACCGATCAGCCCGGTGAGATCATCTTCGACGGATCGACGATATTGTCAAAATCTTCTGCCGGGATGCCGTCCTTGATGGCTTCCTCGCGCAGGGTCGTGCCGTTCTTGTGGGCGGTCTTGGCGATCTTGGCAGCGCGGTCGTAGCCGTATTTTTCCTTCAGCGGTGTCACCAGCATCAGCGAGTTTTTCAGGCCCTTCTCGATATTGTCGAGGCGCGGTTCGATGCCGACGACGCAGTTCTCGGTGAACGATACGGCCGCATCAGCAAGCAGGCGCACCGACTGGAGGAAATTATAGGCCATCATCGGGTTGAACACGTTCAGCTCGAAATGGCCCTGGCTGCCGGCAAAGCCGATGGCGGCATTGTTGCCATGGATATGCGCGCAGACCTGCGTGAGCGCCTCACACTGGGTCGGGTTGACCTTGCCTGGCATGATGGAGCTGCCCGGCTCGTTTTCCGGCAGGGCCAGCTCGCCGAGGCCGGAGCGCGGGCCCGAGCCAAGAAAGCGGATATCGTTGGCGATCTTGAAGCAGCTCATCGCCACCGTGTTGATCGCGCCATGGGTGAACACCATCGCGTCATGCGCGGCGAGCGCCTCGAACTTGTTCGGGGCGGAGGTGAAGGCAAGGCCCGTGATACCGGCGATCTTCTCGGCGACTTTCTCGGCGAAACCGACCGGCGAGGCGAGGCCCGTGCCGACGGCCGTGCCGCCCTGGGCGAGCTGCATCAGCATGGGCAGCGTCATCTCAATGCGCGCGATGCCGTTCTTCACCTGCTGGGCATAGCCGGAGAATTCCTGACCGAGCGTCACCGGCGTGGCATCCTGCGTGTGCGTGCGGCCGATCTTGATGATGTCGGCCCAGGCCTTCGCCTTCAGGTCGAGCGCGCCGTGCAGCATGTGCAGCGCGGGCAGCAGGCGGTGGCTCACTTCCTCGGCGCAGGCGATGTGCATGGCGGTCGGGAACGTGTCGTTCGACGACTGGCTCATGTTGACATGATCGTTCGGGTGAACCGGCTTTTTCGAGCCCATCTCGCCGCCCAGCATCTCGATGGCGCGGTTGGAGATCACCTCGTTGGCGTTCATGTTCGACTGGGTGCCCGAACCCGTCTGCCAGACGACCAGCGGGAAGTGATCGTTCAGCTTGCCCTCGATCACTTCATCGGCGGCCTGGATGATCACCTTGCCGAGCGCCGGATCGAGCTTGCCGAGGGCCATGTTGGTCTCGGCGGCCGCCTTCTTGACGATGCCGAGGGCGCGCACGACCGGGGCGGGCTGGCGCTCCCAGCCGATCTTGAAATTGCCGAGCGAGCGCTGCGCCTGCGCGCCCCAGTACTTGTCCGCCTCGACCTCGATGGGGCCGAACGTATCGGTTTCGGTGCGGGTGGGGGTCTTGGCCATGAGGGGGCTCCTGGGCTGGGCTGCAAAGCGATGTCGCCGCGCGGTGTAGCCCCCGGTCTGCGCCCCATCAAGCCGTGAAGGCCCCTTCTCCCGGCAGACCGAAAACGGCCGGGACCGGGAGGCCTAGGCAGGCTGGTCTTTCATAGCTATTCTGGTGCGATGCCGGATACCGCCTCTCCTTCGAACGGCCCGCTGGATGCCTTCCGGGCGCTGGAGCCGGATTTTGCCCCGACGCCAGAGCACGAGGCCTGGATGCAGGCCGAGACCCGCAGGACGCTCGAAGCCAAGGCCGAAGGGCGGATGACCTACCGGTCGTTGGACGACGTCGTGCGCCGGTTTACGCCCGATGCACATTAGGCTCTCGGCGGATGCCGAAGCCGACCTCGAAGCCCTCGCCGGATGGCTTCAGCCTCGAAGTCCGCAGGGGCTCGACCGGCTGCTGACGGCCCGCTTCACAACGCTCACCCAGCTGGAAGGTTTTCCGCTTCTCGGAAAGCAAGGCCGGGTGGAGGGAACCCGCGAACTCGTGGTTCCGCGCACTTCCCTGATCGTGATCTATACGCTGCCTGACGCCTATCATCTGGATGTAGAGCCCATATTCGACGGGCGCCAGAAATACCCGCCTGACGCGGAAGGCCCAACCGAGTGACCTCAGACTGGATCTCCTCCGGAAAAGTCCGTGCCCGGATTACGGACAGCGGGGCGCTCGAGGTGGCGTGCAGCGGGCTGACGACGCAGACCAAGTATTACAAGACGCTGCTGAAGGAGTTCTTCCGCAAGGACTTCCCGCCGCTGCGGCCGGGATACGGCGATTACAGCGTACACATCATCATGGAACACAGGGGCGACGCCCCGTGGATGGACCTCGACAATCTGGCCAAGGCCCTGCTGGATTCGCTGAGCGGGAATGTGTTCGAGGATGACCATCAGGTGGCGCGCCTGCTGGTCGAGCGGCGGAGCGCCGAGCGCGACGGGATCTGGATGCTGGCGACGGCGATGGAGTAGGTTTCGCGTCTTTCCAGCCTTGAACCCCTCTCCCTTGGGAGAGGGGGCTTTTGGGAGCGGGCAGCACGAAGGGCCGGAGAGGCCCTCGCCTTCCGGTAATGTCAGTCCCCTGCCCTGTTTGATTTCAGGACGTATCCGCGTTGCGCTGGAAGGCGGCGATGATGGCGTCGTTGAGGCGCTGGAGGGTGTCGCGGGCCTGGGCGTCGAGGGGTTTGGCGGTGAAGCCAGGGATATTGTGATAGGCGAGCGCCAGGCGGCCGGGGGTCCAGCGGGCGAGGCGGCGCAGCAGGCGGCGGGCGGCGCGGACGGGATCGCGGAAAGCGGCATCGAACGCCGCGAGGCGGCGGCGGAGGCGATGTTCGAGGCGGGCCGGATCCGGCGCGGCGCGCGGGACCGGCGGCGCTGGGCGCGGCGTGAGACCGGGCACCGAAACGCACGGGCGCCGGGCAAGCGGGAGATAGTTCGTGGACGGACGGGGCTCGCGCTCGGTGAGGGCGAAGCTGGGGGTGCAGGGCTGGGGCGGAGTCTGCCTGTCGGGGCCGCCGCCTGCGCGGGGGTGAGCGGGCTGTCTAGGTTTCAGGGCGGGCAGCGGCGGGAGCGTGTTGGCGATCAGGTAGATCGCGCGGCGCAGGGCGGCTTCGGCAGGGCGCAGGTAGTGGCGGAAGAGACGGCGCAGAACCGCGAGGCCCAGGGCGCGGGCCGGTTGGGCCAGCTGGTGGTGGATCTGCCTGACCAGCCAGAGGGCACGGCCCGCGCCCGCATCAATGAGCGGGCCGTTTGGCACATCGTCTTCGGGGGGCAAGGCCTGGTCCATGCGGCGATTATAGGCATGGGTTTGGCTGTGTAGTGCAAGTTTCCGGAATTTTGTTTCAATGGGTTGGTTTTGTGGGAGATTTTTTGGCGTGGATGTAGGCGTAAGTGGTTCGTGGACGGAATGTATTTCATTTTCCATCCGTCCGGTTTCCGCGTCACCCTCGACCGGCGCAGCCGGTCTGAGGGTGACGCAGGGCAACCAACGGTGCAGGAACCGGCAAGATCAGGTTTCGACGATCAGTGTTTCGAGGCCGCGGAAGAAGGGGAGTGCGCGCCAGACGAGATCCTGCTTGGGCAGGCTGAGGGCGGGATATTTCTCGAGCAGCTTGAGATACACATGCCGCGCCTCGATCCGAGCCAGCGGGGCGCCGATGCAGATGTGGGGCCCGCCCCCGAACGCGATATGGCTGGCGCGTTTGCGGGTGATGTCGAACGCTTCGGCCGTGTCGAACACCTCGGGGTCGCGGTTGGCGGCGGCGAGCGACATCCAGACCGGCTGGCCGGCGTGCATCGGGCAGCCGGCGACGATGCGTTCGCCGGGGACGATGCGGGAGGTGACCGAGACCGGCGCTTCGTAGCGCAGCACTTCTTCGACGGCCTGGGCGCCGAGTTCGGGATGGACGCGCAGCGCGGCGAGCTGGGCGGGATGGGTGAGCAGCAGCCAGATGCCGTTGCCGATGAGATCGGTGGTGGTCAGGTTGCCGCCGACCAGCAGCGCTTCGAGGTTGGTGCGCACTTCATCGTCGGCGATGTCTGCTTCGCCGGAAGCCTGGAGCTGCACCATGTCGCTGACGAGGTCGTCGCGCGGGGCCTTGCGGCGGGCGGCCATCAGTTCAGAGAAATACGCATCGAGCGCCTCACCGCCGGAGATCAGGCGGGCGTCTTCTTCCGGTGTGCGGACGGGATTGAGGCCGAGGATGACATCTTCCGACCACTGACGGAAATCGCCAAGGCGGGATTCGTCGACGCCGAGGATGCGCGCGATGACGAGGACGGGGACCGGGACGGCGATCTTCTCCATCAGGTCGAAACGGCCGGCGGCCGGCGCAGCATCGATGACCGCGTCGATCATCGCCTCGATTTCAGGCCGCATCCGGTTGATGCGGGCATAGAAGGCTTTCGCCAGCGGCTGGCGGATGCGGGCATGGTCGGGATCGTCGAGGAACAGGATGCTGGTGCGCCGCTCCCTGCCCTCTTCGGCAAACCGGGCGGAGAGCGAGCCGGCTTCAGCCTTCGTCGGGTGGCGCACGAAGGTGCGGTCGTTGACCGTGTCGCGGATGTCCTTGTAGCGCGACAGGAACCAGACCTTCGCCGCCTCGTCGCGCATCACCGGACAGGTTTCGCGCAGGGATTTCAGCAGCGGGTGCGGATTGTCGCGCGCTACCGGATTGAATGCGGACAGCTCAAGGATCGACTGCGGCATCTGCGCAGGCGCCTTCGGATCGTCGGCCATGGGTCTCCTCCCGGGAGTCGTCTTGTTATGGCCTGACCATAGCCGATATCGGACGGTCTGGCGCCCCGTGCCGTTGGGTCAGGATTTGGGGGGGGGGCGTTTCCTCCTTCTCCCTTGGGAGAGGGGACTTCAGGAGGTCAGAGCCGCTTGAACGGCATCGGGATGGCGGTAGCGGAGGCGCGGGCGACGAGGTCGCCGCTGGCGTCGAAGCAATCGGCTTCCATGAAGGCGGCGGATTTGCCGAGCCGCAGGATGCGGGCTTCGACGCTGGCCTTGCCGGGCATCAGGCGCTTCAGGTAGCTGGTTTTCATTTCCAGCGTCGGCGCGGTCATGGTGACGTTGGAGGCGATGATCACGGCGGTGCTCATCGCTTCATCGAGCATCGCGCAGATGAAACCGCCCTGCACCGCGCCTGTGGGATTCGCGAAGGCGACCGGAACGTCGAACTCCATGCGCACCCATTTGTCGTCCTGGCTCAGGGCCGCGAGGCGCATGCCGAGCGTATCCGAACAGGGCGGGCGCTTCTTCGAGTTCTGGAACCGCGCCAGCATCTCGGCATCCGGGACGCGGGGTTTGGCCTCATCGGTCAAATCCGGGGCGCCTTACTTGCGGCGATAGGCGTCGAGATTGACGACCGTTTCGGCCGGCGCCTTGGGGGCCTCGGGCGCGATATCCTCGGCCGGGGCGAGCACGCCGGTATCGCGGCCGCGCGTTTCGAAGGTCAGGCCGAAGTTCACCGACGGATCGACGAAGCGCGTGATCGCGGCCAGCGGGATCGACAGGTGTTGCGGGACGCCCGCAAATTTCAGGACAATTTCGAAATGTCCATCCTGGACATCGAGATCCCAATACTGGTGCTGGATCACGATGGTCATCTCTTCCGGGAACCGCTGGACGAGATGGTCGGCGATCTTCACGCCGGGCGCCCGGGTGCGGAAGGAGATGTAGAAGTGGTGGTCGCCGGGAACGCCGCCATTTGTCTTGGCGCGGCGCAGGGCCTCGCGCACGACGCCGCGCATGGCGGCCTGGGTCAGCGCTTCGTATCCGATGTAGTCCGTCATCCTGGCGCCGCTCTTCCCGATGTTGATAGGTTATCGAAACGTAAATTACGCAGTCCGCAGGGTGGCCGCAACGGCCTTAGCGCAACACGCGAGCTTTTATTTTTGTCTCGCGCGCCTTTGAGGCCGGCATCTGGCCAGCCGCGCGTGCGCGGCATACGCTGCTGGCGGGAACAGGAGGAGCCGTAACCATGCAGATGCCAGCCCAGGGACGCGAGTGGAAAGAGGTGCGCGCAGAAATGGTTGCGCGCGGCGGCAAGGACGTCGATTGGCGCAGCGGCCGCACGGCCGTCTATGTCTTCAACGCCGGCGAGGACATTCACCATGTCCAGCAGGACGCCTATACGCTCTACATGTCGGAGAACGGACTCGGGCCACTCGCCTTTCCGTCGCTCGCGCAGATGGAGAAGGACGTGATCTCCATGGCGCTCGGCCTGCTGCACGGGCCGGAGGGGGCGACCGGGGCGATCACCTCGGGCGGAACCGATTCGATAACCATGGCGATGAAGACGGCGCGGGATTTTGCCCGCGCGACCGGCCGGCAGCACGGCGGGCACAATATCGTGCTGCCGCGCTCGGCTCACCTCGCCTTCGACAAGGCGGCCCACCTGATGGACATCGCTGTGCGCCGGGTGCCGCTGAAGGGCGATGGCAGCTATGAGGCCGACCCGGCCGCGATGGCCGGCGCGGTGGACGCGGCGACGATCATGCTGGTCGGCTCGGCGCCCAGCTTCCCGCATGGCATCATCGACCCCATCGCGGCGCTCGGCGAGATCGCGGCGGCGAAAGACGTGTGGCTGCATGTCGATGCCTGCGTCGGCGGCTATTTCGCGCCGTTCGCGCGGATGAACGGAGTGGCGGTGCCGGCGTTCGACTTTGAGGTGCCAGCCGTGCGCTCGATGAGCGCGGACCTGCACAAGTACGGCTACTGCGCCAAGGGCGCCTCGACCGTGCTGTTCCGCTCGGAAGACCTCTACAGGCACATGCCGTTCGCGATGCGCGACTGGTCGGGCGCGCCGATGACGACGCCGACGCTGGCGGGCACCCGGCCGGGCGGCGCGATCTCGGCGGCCTGGGCGGTGATGAATGTGCTGGGGGTGAGCGGCTACCGCGAGAAGCAGGGACTCGTTTGCGCGACGCGGGAGCGAATCGAGGCGGGCGTGCGGGCGCTGGGTTTTGAAGTGCTTGGCAAGCCGCTGCTCGGGCTGATGGCGTTCCGGCATCCCGAGGTCGACTCGCTGGCGGTGTATGGCGCAATGCGGGCGAAGGGCTGGTTCACCTCGTTCACCGCCGAGCCGCAGAGCCTGCACCTGATGCTGTCGCCGAAACATGCTGAGGTGGCGGACGCGTATCTCGCCGACCTTGGCGCGGCGCTGGCGGATGTGAAGGCGGGGGTGGCGGCTGCGAAGGTGGAGGCGCGGTATAGTTGAGGTAGGAGATGGCAGCGACATACCTTCTGCACATCTCGCTGAAGAGCAAAGGGGCGGAACTGCTCAAGGCGTTCCTCGAAGCGCGCGATACGCCAAGCTGAGCGCGATTGGGGCGTTCGGCGATACGCACGTTTCTTCCTGCCGACTTCGAGCCCGCGGGCGTTGCTTTGTGTGGCCTATCCTTCGACTTCGCTCAGCGATGAGCGGCAGTTGGCTTGGCGGAACGATCAGTCGCTGAGCGAAGTCGAAGGATAGAGCGGGCTTCACTTCGTTGGTGCCGGGCACTTCCCGCCCGTCACTTCTTCCACCACGGTCGGATCCCCGTCCGTCTGTGCCGGGTCGATGCCGAGGGCGCAGGCGATCATTCCGTACACGTTGACGTTTTCGAAGGGCGGCGTGACCACGCCCTCCGGGAAGATGGGGCCGGCGGCGATGAAGGTGGCGTTCATGGTGGGGTCGTGGTTGTCGTAGCCGTGGTTGCCGGGGATGGGGACGCTCCAGCCGCCGACATCGGCGGTGCGCATGGTCCAGCCGGGATCGGCGACGGCGAGCAGGTCCGGGCCGCGCGTCGGGTGGTTCATGTGGTAGTGCGCCGGCATCTCGCCCTTGCGGTAGACATGGATATGTTCGTTCACGGACTTCAGGCCTTCATGGGCCGTCTCAAGGGCTTCGCCTTCGCCATAAATCTGGATGAAGGTCTGGGCGGAGCCGCCATACTTGCCGGTGAATTGCGGCACCGTGAGCTGTTTGAGATCGATGAACGGACCAACTTCGATGACCTGTTCCTGCTCGATCCAGGCCATGCCGTGATCGGAGACGATGATGATGTTGGTGGTCTCCAGCAGGCCGCGCGCCTTCAGGCCCTCGACGAGCTGGCCGACATAACCATCGACTTCGAGGAGGGCTTCCTTCGTCTTGTCGGAGCGCGGGCCAGTATAGTGGCCGGCGGTGTCGACGCGGTCGAAATAGACGGCCGCGAAGCGGGGGCGTTCGGCCTCGGGCTTGTCGAACCAGGCGAGGACTTCGTCGACGCGCTCCTGGTAGGGCTTGGTGTGCTGGTAGGGCGTCCAGACGGTGGGGCGCACGCCGTCATGGGCGACTTCCGAACCGAGCCAGAACATGATGGCGGTGGGCAGACCCTGTTTCTCGGCGGTGATCCAGATCGGCTCGCCTTGCCACCACTTCTCCTGCTGCGGGCCGGTGGCGACATCGAAGATCTCGCCCGACGGCGGATCGAACGGGTAATTGGTCACCATGCCATGATGTTCGGGATAGAGGCCGGTGGCGAGGGAGTAGAAGTTCACGAAGGTGAGGCTGGGCATCACGGGATACATTGCCTCGGCTTGGGCGCCGCGTGCGGCGAGGGCTTTCAGGTTGGGCGCGTCCCAGTCTTTCAGGAGGGCGGGATTGAGCCCGTCGAGGCCGATCAGCAGGACGCTTTGCGGCGCGGCGGGGGTAGCGGCGGGCAACTCGGCGGCTTCGGCCACGGGAGCAGCGGGCGGCGGCGCGGGCGTCTCGTGTACACAGGCTGCGGCGAGAAGCAGCGCGGCCATCGCCGAAGCCCAATGTCTGATCCTGCCCATGAGCGTGTTCCTTGCCGGCTTGAGTCGTGGCGCGTGTTAGACGCCAAATGATGCGCCTGTGTGAAGCCCGGGCGATGAAAAAAGGATGACGCCGGAGGCAAACGCCTTAAAACCTGAGGGAAAGAAACACCTGAATGACCGGGAGAGACTGATGATCCGCCACCCTGCCCTGCTTGCGCCGATGGCTGCCCTTGCACTGGGGGCCTGCGCGGTGAATGCCGCGCCGGCGCCGGACGCCGCGCCGCCGGCTGCGGAGACCGCCCGCAAGACCGACGGCAATCTGGTGACCGAGAACATCCCGGAGGCGCCGCCGGAACTGGTGGCGCGGCTGGAGCGCTACGAGAACGTGCGCGGCCACGGTTTCCAGGACTGGACCGGCGAGGGCGGCATCCTGGTATCGACGCGCTTCGCAGACGTGAACCAGATCCATGAAGTGCGGTTTCCTGGCGGCGCGCGGCGCCAGCTGACCTTCTACAAGGAACCTGTGAACACCGCCGATGTCAGCCCGCAAGGCGGCGCCTTCCTGTTCGCCAAGGACCGCGGCGGCGACGAGTATTACCAGTCCTACCGGTTTGATCTCGCCACTGGCGGCGTGACCCAGTATTCCGATCCCGGCTCGCGCAATGGCGGCGGCCTCTGGTCGGATGACGGCGCGCAGGTCGCCTGGGCCCGCACGCTGGCGGGCGACCCGAACAATGATATCCTGTTGGCCAACCCGGCCGATCCGGCGAGTATGCGCGTCGTGCTGGAAGGCGAAGGCGCGATTGGCCCGGTGGACTGGTCGGGCGATGGCAAGACGCTGCTGCTGCAGCGCTACAAGTCGATCGCCAAGAGCCACCTGTTCAGCCTCGACGTCGAAACCGGCACGCTGACCGAAATCAATGCCGGCGACGATGTGGCCTATTCCGGCGCGGCGCTGCTGCCGGACGGTTCGGTGCTGACGGTGACCGACAAGGACAGCGAGTTCCAGAACCTCGTGCGCATCGCGCCGGACGGCACGCTGACGAACTTCACCGCCGACATCGGCTGGGACGTCTCCGACTGGGCGCTGTCGCCCGACGAGAAGACAGCGGCGTTCACGGTCAACGAAGGGGGGCTCGGCACGATCCGCCTGCTGGAGCTGGAGAGCGGCCAGGTGCGCCCGGGACCGACCCTGCCGGTGGGGATTGCCAGCGGGCTGGTGTTTTCGCCCGGCGGCAACCAGGTAGGCTTCACCTTCAACGGCGCCACCAGCCCGGCGGATGCCTGGTCGTTCGATGTCGCGACGCTGAACCTGACGCGCTGGACCGAGGCGGAGACCGGCGGGCTCGATCCCGAAAGCTTCATCACGCCGGAGATGTTCACCTACAAGAATGCCGAGGGCATGGACATTCCGGCCTTCATCTTCAGGCCCGAGGGCGCCGGCCCGCACCCGGTAATCATTTCGATCCATGGCGGGCCGGAAAGCCAGTCGCGGCCCGGATTCTCCTCGACCTACCAGTACTGGGCTAATGAGCTGGGGCTCGCGGTGATCGTGCCCAACGTGCGCGGATCTTCCGGGTACGGAAAAACCTATGTGTCGCTGGACAATGGCCTGAACCGGAAGAAATCGGTTGAGGATATCGGCGCGCTGCTCGACTGGACCGAAGCGCAGGCAGACCTCGATGCCGGCAAGGTGGTGGTGCATGGCGGCTCGTATGGCGGCTACATGGTGCTCGCCGCGATGATCGACTACGCCGACCGGCTGGCCGGCGCGGTGGATATTGTCGGCATTTCCGACTTCAGGACCTTCCTCGAGAACACCGAGGGCTACCGCGTGGACCTGCGCCGGGCCGAATACGGCGACGAGCGCGATCCGGAAATCGCGGCCTTCTTCGAGGCGATCTCGCCGCTCGGCAATGCTGCGAAGATCACCAAGCCGATGCTGGTGATCCAGGGCTTCAACGATCCGCGCGTGCCCTATACCGAGGCCGAGCAGATCCTGGCCGCGCTGAAACAAAACGGGGTCGAGGCCTGGTTCATGATGGCAATGGACGAGGGCCACGGCTTCCGCAAGCAGGCGAACCGCGAAGCGCAGCGCGAGGCGGAGACGCTGTTCCTGCAGGACGTGTTGGGGGGCGAGTGACCGCCCCCTCGCCGGCGCGCGGGACCGGCTTATATCCGTTCCCTGAAACCTGACTCCGGAGGACCGACCCGTGATCACGCTGCACCATCTCGAAAAATCCCAGTCCATCCGCATTCTCTGGCTGCTGGAGGAGCTCGGCGCGCCGTACGAGATCAAGCTCTACGACCGCGATCCGAAAACACGCCTGGCGCCGGCGGCCTACAAGGCGGTCTCCCCGCTGGGCACGGCGCCGGTGATTACCGACGGCGATGTGACGCTGGCCGAGACGAACGCCATCATCGACTACATTCTCGACCAGTACGGCAACGGGCGCCTGCGGCCGGCAGCCGGCACGCCCGAGCGGGCGCCCTATCTGTTCTGGTTCCACACGGCGCAGGGCAGCCTGCAGCCGCTCTTGACCAACAAGTTCGTGATGATGGCGATGACCACGCGCGCGCCGTTCCTGGTGCGGCCGGTGGCGAAGTCGCTGGTGGCGGCGCTGGATGCGGGCTTCTTCGGGCCGCGCCTCAACGCGCTGATGGGCGAGATCGAAAAGGCGCTGGGCAAGCACAAGTGGTTTGCGGGCGATGAGCTGACGGCGGCCGACATCGTGATGGGCTATTCGATGGAGCTGTGTGCGCACCGCGCCGGGATGGACGAGAAACGCTTTCCCAACGGCCACCGGTTCCTCAAGCAGATGCGGGAGTATCCGTCCTACATCCGCGCGATGGAAAAGGACGGCAAGGGCACGATCTTGCTTTAGCAGGCGCGAAACCTGTCAGTCGAGTTTGGCATTCAGGTTGATGCCGAAGCAGTGCTCACCGCCGGACTTGCGGGGTTCGTAGAGAGAGGGAACAGCGCGAGTAACCAAGTGATGGTAACCATTGTCGCCAGAATTGCCGGTGGCGAAGACAGCGCAGATGTGGGTTACAGTGCCGCCTTCGCGGCGCAGGCCGAAAGGCTCTCCACTCACAGGGTCTGTCGCGACTTTTGAGTCCCAGCAATTTTCCGGCGTATGGACGTCCGCGTTGGCGATTGCGAGTTCGGCATCGACGATCGACATATCTTCCGGGATATCGCCCTTGGCCTGGAAGTAACAGGCGAGCGCACGGGCTGCGTCCGAAACGGCGTCGAGCCGCAGCGCGTCTTCCTTCAGCTTGCGCGCCTTGCCGGGCCCGCCCGTAATGCTGATGCCCGCGATGATGGCGGCGAGAATGACGGCGCCCAGGGTGCCCGCGAGGAGCGTGTGGCGGTCAGATGCCATGGGCTTCGTCCCGCTCCGCGTTGGTTATGAAATAGCCGAAGATCGCCCCGGAGATCGCGGCCACGACGACGGACTTCAGCACGAAGCGCGTGCTGAGCTCTCCGCTGAGGAAACTGTAGACGAGCGAAATCGCATCGCCGACGAGCACGCAGCCCGCGATCACGAGGCTGACATAGATCAGCCATTTGCGGATGCGCGAGCGTTGGAGCGCGGGATTGATGCGGCGAGTCTTCAACAGAATGCGGGCGAGCCAGAAGAAGATGGGCGCAGCAACGACAAGGCCGGCGACGGCGCCGTTGATCTGACTCTCGACGCTGCCGAAATAGTAGTTCCCGTTGGCGAGCGGATCCTGCACGGCCCGGTCGATCAGAGCAAAGAGTAGTGAGCCGAGATTGAACGCGACAATCGACAGGAGGATGAAAAAGAGCAGGTAGAAGAAGGCCTCGCGCGCCGACAGATAGGCTTGCGGGCGGGGCACGGCGACCGGAAAGACAACTTCGGCAAAGGCGTTGAGGGCGTCATCGACTTCGCTGGCGCGCCAGCCTGCATCCACGAGGGCGGAGCGGATCAGGGGCCGGCTCTGCCCCTTGTCCAGCGATTCCTTGACGAACTGCGTGAGCGTTGTGTTGGCCATCGGCGCATTCCCCGGTTCCGGCAATGTACCCCTCAAGGGTTCACGCAGAGCTAGGGACGGAATCAAACCGGGCGCAAGTTGTTTCGGAGCGGAGAAAAGTGGGGGCTTCTGTTGCCAGGCGCCCCCGGGCCCCGCCTACGGGTCTGAAACCGTAGGACTTAGGTCGGAAAAACCGTCACCGCTTACGCGGCGAGCAGTTCGCCCTCAGCAAAGTTGTCGTTTGCAACTATTTGCTTTTGAGCTTCTAACGCAGCTCAAGCGAGCGAAAGCCTCGTCTTTACACGTCCGTCGACACTATTTCAGCCCCATCAGGAAACGGCCAACATCGCCGTCTTTTGGTGGAGCTGCCGGGTACCGCCCCCGGGTCCGAGCCGCTTATTACACGCGCATTTATCGCCATAGTCCGAAGACCAGACCAATATAGGCGATCCGGGGCGCGGGTGTAAGCCCTTCAATCCTTAACCGGGCTTAACCGGTTGGCCCGGCGGCGGCGGCGACCGGCGCTGCGGGGCGGTAGGACCCGGCATCGGTGGTGAAATCGGCGTGGCCGTAGCGCTTCAGGAGGCGGTGGATCTTCGCGACGAGGCGCCGGTCCGCCATGGCCTTCAGGCCGGGCGTTTTCAGCGCGAGATCGTAGAGCGCCATCTTCAGCGTGATCAGCGGCAGGATGGCCAGGGCAACGGCATAGTCCAGCGGGCCGACGGGCACGCCCATGTCGCGCGCGGCCTGCGCATTGCCGCCGAGGAAGTTTTTCACCAGCACGAGCTTGGCGACACGGCCCTCCAGCGCATTGCGGATGCGGCTCGCGAGCGAGCGGTCCGGCGGCAGGAAGGCGGCCATGGTGGCGCGTACCAGCGCGCCGCAGGTGGCGTCGTCAAAATCCTGGCGGATGGACGCGCTGCGGGCGTTCATAATGTCGATGATGCCCTGGGGTGTATCCATCAGCAGGTCTTCCGGCAGGCCGAGCAGGACGCAGCGATACCGGCTGAACTCGACGCGGGCGCGCTCGTCGGCGGTGAACTCGGTGCGGCCTTCCTCTTTCATCTTGTAGGCCAGCAGAAACACGTCGATCAGGCCGGCGGGCATCTGGTCCACCTGCGGGATCGGTATTCCGTAGACGGACTTGTCCCAGATATTCATGCCGCGCAGCACGTTGAAACGCACCATCGAGTGCATCAGGCGCACCATGGCGGCGGCCTTGAACCCCTCCCCGCGCGGCTCCAGCGCGCCGGGCAGCGTGGTGACGGTGAAGAAGGTGGCCGTCTCGTTGACGCGCTTGGCGGCGGTCGCGTTCGACAGCGTGCCGGTCAGCGCCATGGGAAGCGCGGTGTACTTGTTCATGAAGGTGGCGAGGAAGGCGCCGCGAATGGTCCACGGCGCGAAGATCGCCATCGGCAGGCGGTTGAGCTCACCGCCCTTGCGCACGAGATCCATGTTGAGCCAGGCGGGTTTGACTTCCATCTCGCGGATCAGGGCGACGAGTTGGGGCGGCGCATCCGGCACCGCCTCGACGCCCTTGTCGCAGGCCTCCTGCAACATGCCCACCAGCCGCTTGAAACCATATTTCGGCATCAGCGCGGCATAGGCATCGGCGGTCACGTCGCCCAGCATCGTGTAGGCGCGCACGCGGGCCACCATGTCGGCAGGCGGCGGCGGGAACTTGCCGGCATAGGCCGCCATTGAGGAGACCGAGATGTCGCCGGTATAGCGTTCCGGCGTCACCGAGAAATCGACGTCGCCATACATCAAAGGCAGGGCCGTCTTCTGGTAGGCGATGCGCTGGTTCACCTGGTCGAGCGTGGGATGCATGGGCCTGCCCCTTTTCCTGTGGCGCGAGCATGCCGCTGCCCGCGCTGCGGCGCAATCCTCTCGCCACGTCAGGAAGGCCGCTTCGCCTTGCGTCAGGTACTGTCCACTCTTGACGCCATCGCAGTTCGCCGCCATTTGTTACCACTGGTAACTTTTCTCAGCCCAGAGTCCCACCATGAAACTCTCGACCCTTGTCACAACTTTCGATGCCCCGGCCCGGCGAAAGCGGTTCCGCGCCGGTTGGCCGGCCACCAGCCGCGCCGATATCCGCTTCGTGGAGACCGGCGGCGTGCTCTTCCGCTACCGCGAACGGGGCAGCGGCCCGGTGCTGCTCTTCTGCGCCGATCCGCCGGTGACGCTGGAGACCTATGACGAACTGCTCGATCTCTATTCGCAACATTTCCGCGTCGTGATCTTCGAGGCGCCCGAAATGGGTTTCTCGGTCGCCTCGCGGTCCTACGGGTTCAGCTTCGCGGAGACCAATGCGGCCATCATCGCCTTCATGGAGGCCGTCACCGGGCCGGGCGCCATCACATCTTTCTCCTGCGTCGCCGGCCTCAGCTCGCTCGCCATCGCAGCCGAGCGGCCGGATCTTATCTCGAAAATCATCCTGATACAGACGCCCTCATGGGAAGAGGAAGTGCGCTGGAAATACACCCGCGACCCGAAGCGCATCCTGTCAAAACCGATCATCGGCCAGCTCGCCATGCGCAAGCTGAAGCATTCGCGCGCGCCGCTCTGGCTCGGCCTCGCCGTCGGCCGGCGCGAGCGTATCGAACCTTGGTGCGGCTGCGCGCAGCATACAATCGAGGAAGGGGCTGGGTGGGACCTTGCAAGCGCCTTCCAGAACTACCTCACCGACACGCCGGACCTGCCGCACAAGGTGCGCCAACCCCTGCTCCTTCTCTGGGGCGCGAAGGATGGCTCGCACCCGACGACACGGCACGATTCCGCGCGCGAACATGCGAGGGGACCGGTCACCGCGATCACCTATGACGATCTCGGCCACTTTCCCGAACTGGAAGATCCGCCGCGCGTGCTGAACGACATGCTCGCCTTCGCTCAGTCCTGAGCGGCAAAGCCCGCGACGAGACGGTGCACCGTGTCGCGGATGAACGCCTCGCGCCGGGCCGGCTTGAGGCCGAGGCGGCGATAGATCGCCTGCGCCAGCACGCCCTGCAGCGCCGCGAACAGCACGGTCGCGCGCGCGCGGTTCTCGATCGGCTTGCGCCCTGCCCCGCCGGGCATCTCCGAAACCGCCACCACGGCCGGAGCCAGACTCGCTTCAATTGCCTTTTCGAGTTCCGGGTAGCGGTTGTCCATGTTGATCCGGGGGCCGGTCATCGCAAGGAACAGGTTCGGGTGGTCGAGCGCGAAGCCGGCATAGGCCGCCGCATAGTCTTCGAGGCGTTTGCGCGGATCGGGACCGGAAATGCCGGCATTCAGGCCACGGACGGTCTCGAAGCCGCGCGTCAGCACAGCGGCCAGCAGCGCGTCGCGGTCGCGGTAGTGCCGGTAGACGGCCGGATGGGTGACGCCGAGCCTTGCCGCGAGGGCGCGCAGGGACAGGGCTTCCATGCCTTCGGCCTCGATCACGGCTTCGGCCGCGTCGATCAGGTCCGCCGCCAGCGTTCCGGTCCGTCGTCCCGCCTCAGCCACTGTTGAAATGCCCCCAGATGCGCTCGGCCAGCGCCTCGTTGACGCCTTCGACTTGCATCAGGTCCGCGACCTTGGCGCGCGAGACACCGCGGGCGGAGCCGAAATGGTGGAGCAGCGCTTTCTTGCGGGTCGGGCCGATGCCTTCGATCTCGTCGAGCGGTGAGCGGGCGGCTTCGGCGGCGCGCTTCTGGCGGTGGGCGCCGATGGCCCAGCGGTGGGCCTCGTCGCGCAGGCGCTGGAGGTAATAGAGGACAGGGGCATTCTCCGGCAGCTTGAAGGGGGCGCGGCCGGGGCGGAAGAACTGCTCGCGGCCGGCATTGCGGTCAACGCCTTTGGCGATCGAGACAAGCGTGACATCGTCCGGGGTCAGACCAAGTTCGGCGAGGGTTTCGATGGTGGCATTGAGCTGGCCGAGGCCGCCATCGATGAGGACGAGGTCCGGCCAGTCCTGGTCCTGCCCGGCTTCGCGCTCCTTGAGGGCGCGGGCGAAGCGGCGGCGCATGACTTCGCGCATCATGCCGAAATCATCGCCGGGTGTGATCTCGGTGTCCTTGATGTTGAACTTGCGATAGGCGGCCTTGCGAAAGCCTTCGGGGCCGGCGACGACCATGCCGCCGACAGCGTTGGTGCCCTGGATGTGCGAGTTGTCGTAGACCTCGATCCGTTCGGGCACTTCCGGCAGCTCGAACACTTTCTGCACTTCGAGCAGCAGGCGTTCCTGACTTGCAGACTCGGCGAGCTTGCGGGTCAGCGCTTCGGCGGCGTTGCGTTCGGCCTGGGTGAGCAGGTCGCGCTTCGAGCCGCGTTCGGGACGGCGCAGCTCAATTTTGCGGCCCGCCTTGAGACCGAGGGCGTCCTCGATCAGTTCGGCCTGCTCCGGCTTTTCATTGACGAGGATCAGGCGCGGCGGCGGGCGCTTGTCGTAGAACTGGACGAGGAAGGCGGCGAGGATTTCCTCCGCCCCCTGATCACGCTCATGGCGCGGGAAGTGAACCGTCGCGCCCCAGTTCTGGCCGGCGCGGATGAAGAAGACCTGCACGCAGGAGACGCCGCCCTCCATGGCGATGGCGAAGACGTCGGCCTCCTCGATGCCGTCGGGGTTGACGTCCTGAGTGGAGCGGACATGCGCGAGGGCGCGGATCCGGTCGCGCAGGCGGGCGGCGGTTTCGAACTCCATCGCCTCGGCGGCGGCCTCCATTTCGGCGGCGAGACGTTTCTGCAGGTCAGCCCCCTTCCCGCGCAGGAAATCGGCCGCCTCGTTGGCAAGTCCGGTATAGTCGGCGGCCGAGATCAGCCCGACGCAGGGCGCGGCGCAGCGCTTGATCTGGTGCAGCATGCAGGGGCGCGTGCGGGCGGAATAGACGCTGTCCTCGCAGGTGCGCAAAAGGAAAGCCTTCTGCAGCGTGTCGAGGGTGCGCATCACGGCGCCGGCATTGGCGAAGGGGCCGAAATAGTCGCCCTCGTTCTGCTTTGAGCCGCGATATTTCTTGATCTGCGGGGCTTCGTGGTTGCGGCGGATCAGGATGTAGGGAAACGACTTGTCGTCGCGCAGCAGCACGTTGAAGCGCGGCTTCAGGGATTTGACGAGGCTGGCCTCAAGCAGCAGCGCCTCGGTTTCGGTTTCCGTGACGACGAATTCCATCGCCCGGGTCAGCGAGATCATCCGGGCGATGCGCTGGGTGTGGCCGCCCATGCGGGTATAGTTCGAGACCCGCGCCTTGAGGTCGCGCGCCTTGCCGACATACAGCACCTCGTCGGCATCGCCGAACATGCGGTACACGCCCGGCCTGGACGGCAGGCGCGTCAGGTTGTCCTTGATGACGTCAACGCCCCGCATCGGCGCGCCGGTCTGATTCTCGCTCATGGCGCATCAGATAGGCGAGCCGGAGCGGCGCTGGAAGGGCGCTATGCCGTTTGGCCCGAGACCATCCAGCCGAAACCGGCCGCTACAGCCACAATGACGAACAGGAAGCCGGCAAACTGCCCGTCCGTTTCTTCCCCGTCCTCGGGGCGCTGGAAGTGGCGGAGCAACAGGTAAAACAGGCCAATCACCAGCAGGCCGAGAAAGACCATCCGCTCGGCCGTATCGAGGCGGGCAAAGTAGTGCCTGGCCCCGGCGGCGATATCGCCGAGGTCACGCTCCACCCTGGTCAGCGTGGAATCGATCCGGTCCTTCCAGATACCTGCGTCCATTCTGAGTCTCCCGGCCTGCCCAATGGCCTGAAGTTCCCAACCCAGACGGCGATTCTGCGCGCTTTCTTTTACGGATCGGCCAATTGTCCGGTCAAAATTGACCGGGTTGGCGCAATCCGGGGGAAACCAAACCCATTCACCGCCCGGGCGTCGCCGCGCCTTGCGGAGACGGGTGCGCGCCGGTATGCGTGCGCCGCCGCTCCAGCACAAAGGATTTGCCGCTCATGGTCGCCGACATCCAGCTTTCCGACGCCATTTCGCGCGTGAAACCCTCCGCTACGATCGCCGTGACAACCAAGGCGAACGAGATGAAGCGGCAGGGCCTCGACGTGATCGGCCTTGGCGCGGGCGAACCGGACTTCGACACGCCGGAAAACATCAAGGACGCGGCCATCCGCGCCATCCGCGAGGGCAAGACGAAGTACACGCCGTCGGACGGCATTCCGGAACTGAAGGAGGCGATCTGCGCCAAGTTCGCGCGCGAGAACGCGCTGAGCTACAAGCCGTCGCAGGTGAACGTCTCGCCGGGCGGCAAGGCGGTGCTGTTCAACGCCTTCATGGCCACGCTGAACGGCGGCGACGAAGTGGTGATCCCGGCGCCCTACTGGGTGAGCTATCCCGAGATGGTCCTGCTGGCGGGCGGCACGCCGGTGACGGTGAGCTGTGGCCCAAACGCGAACTACAAGCTGCTGCCGGAACAACTGGACGCCGCGATCACGCCGCGCACCAAGTGGCTGATCCTCAACTCGCCGTCGAACCCGACCGGCGCCGCCTATACGCGCGCCGAGCTGAAGGCGCTGGCGGATGTGCTGGTGCGCCATCCGCACGTCTGGATCCTCACCGACGACATGTACGAGCACCTTGTCTATGACGGTTTCGAATATTCGACCATCGCCCAGGTCGAGCCGGCGCTGTATGACCGTACGCTGACGATGAACGGCGTCTCGAAGGCGTATGCCATGACCGGTTGGCGCATCGGCTATGCGGCGGGGCCCGAGAAGCTGATCGGCGCGATGCGCAAGGTGATGGACCAGTCGACGTCCAACCCCTGCTCCATCAGCCAGTGGGCGAGCGTCGAGGCGCTGAACGGCACCCAGGATTTCCTGCCGGGCTTCCGGGCCGCCTACCAGGCGCGCCGGAACATGATGGTCGAGGGCCTGAACAAGACCGTGGGCCTGCACTGCCCGAAGCCCGAAGGCGCGTTCTATGTCTATCCCTCCTGCGCCAGCCTGATCGGCAAGACGGCGCCATCCGGCGTCGTGATCGCGGATGACAAGACGTTCGCGAGCGAGCTGCTGGAGAGCGAAAAGGTGGCGCTGGTTTTCGGAGAGGCGTTCGGATTGCCGGGCACGTTCCGGATTTCCTATGCCACCTCGGACGCGGTGCTGAAGGAAGCGCTGGTCCGTATCCAGCGTTTCTGCGCCGCGCTGTCATAGGCTGAGCTCTTTAAGAGCCCCGGGCGCTTAGTTTGAACGGCGTCCGGCCGGGTTACGGCAGATAGCGGATGGTCACTTCGATCCGCTGATTGAGCGGCTCGCGGGTTTCGTCCGGCGTCGCCACGGCGGGCCGGTCCTCCCCGAAGCCTTCGGCCGTGATGATGGCCGGATCGACCCCGTCCATCACCAGCCAATCGCGCACCGCAACGGCCCAGCGCCGGCTGATCACGCGGTTCTCTCCGGCGTCGCCGACACTGTCCGTGTGCGCATGGATGACAATTTCCTGCAGCGGGCCGGCGCCGAGCGCGGGCACCAGGCGCTCACGGTACTGCGCCTCCGAGACGAAGGCGTCGCGGTCCTCCACCCAGAAGACGATCGTGGCGGGGGCAAGCGACACCATCGGCGGGGGCGGCGGAGGGGGCGGCGGGGGTGCGGATTGCACGGGCGCGGGCATGGACTCCAGCTCCGGTTCCGGCGCAGGCGCCGCGCGGCCCGGCGTTTCGGTTTCCGTCTCCGGCGGCGGCGCGCTTTCCACGGCGTCCGGCAGACGGCGCGGCGCAGCCGACGGCTCAACCGGGCCCACCCCGGCATCGCGCACGTCCGCAATGGGGAACGCATTCCGGTACAGCGAACAGTCCGCGTTGGCCGGCCTCACGGCCGTGTTGACCCGGAAGTATTCGAGCCCGTCCGGCACGTTGCCGTAGCGCCGGCGTTCCAGTGCCCGCAGCTCCGGATTGGCTTCGGCCAGCGCGCAGACGATGTCGCCGAGGATGAAGGGATTGTCGGAATAATAGTTGTGCCCCAGCCCGAACAGCTCGGTGGCGATCCCGGTGGCATCGACGGTCTGGTAGAAGGGATCGGGCCGGATGAACGGCTTGTCGCCGTTGGTGTCGCCGAGGCGCAGCTTGCTGTTGACGATCTCGGAGACATGCAGCGCGCGGTCGGCGTCCGAGGTATAGATCGTCACGTTGGCCTTGAGGTTGTCGAGGATGCCGGTTGTCGCCTCGAAGATGTCGCGGTCAACATCGGCCGCGACGAGGATGATCCGGAATTCGAGGTCCTCGCGCCCGTGGCGTTCGAGATAGTCCGCCGCATAGGATTCCAGCGCTTTCGTCAGGATACGGTTGCCCATCGAGTGGGCGACGATGTTGATGCGCGTGATTTCCGCGTGTTCCGTGATGACGTCCAGGAACTGTTCCAGGTAAGGCGCCGCCGCGAGTGAGCGGTCCTGGTCTCCCCGGTAGTCCTCCAGCGACACATTCCCGGCGGACGGCCAGCTGAACAGGACCGGCACGCCGACATCGAAGATGCCCCGGCGCGACAGGTCCACAGACAGCTGGGCCGAGCGGATCAGCGCGTCCTCGAACGGCGTGTTGAAACCGTGCACGAACAGCAACACCGAGTCCGAGCCCCGGCTCTGCAGCGCCTGGTCCATCTCGGCCAGGAAGGCCTCGCTGCCGGCCTTGGTGATCCGGGTGAGGAAAACGTACTTGGCCAGCTCGCCGGGATCTTCCGGAATGGGGCCGTTCAGGATCGGCGTTTCGCCGCGATCCCGCGAGCCGCCCTCGTCCACCAGCTTCGGCAACCAGATGTCGGCGCGCCCGTACTGAAGCCGTTTGGCATCGCCCGGCAGCACCTCCCGGACGTCCTGTTCCTGGGCAAGACCCGGCTCCAGACCTTTCAGGACCATTTCGCGGTTGGTGCCGAACAGCACGCGGACACATTCGACGGCATTCACAGTCGCCGGCGTCAGCAGCTGCACGCAGTCGGTTCCGTATTGGGGGTGATATTTCGCCGGCTTCGGCTGCAACACGAAATAGGCAGTGCCCGCGCCTGCGCCGGCCAGCACCAGAAGGACGATCACAAGAAGAATGCGCCGCATGTTTCGCCGCCACACCGGTTTCAATACCGAGACACCATAAGCGTCACGCCAACACAAGGCTTGGCCGGGCGGCTGGCCTATGTGCTATGGTGGATATTCCGAAGCGTCAGGCCCTGATTCCAATTGAAAAAAGAAAGCCCGGCAGCATCTTGCGACGCGCCGGGCTAAAGTGGGGTCCTGTTAGGGGGGAGGAAACGCCCAATCGGAGGAATGATCGGGTTATGCCCAGGACCCATGGCATGCGTTGTACATAAGACCGTTACGCTGCATTGCAACATGCGGGGCAGCAGGTCACATATGCATTTTCGCATGCACGTTCCAGTTTTTTGAAACGTTAACGCATGGACATCTTCCGGAGCGGTTCGGTCTCCGTCGTCAGGAAGTCCCGGAACGCGGCCACCCGCTTCGACCGGCGCAGGTCGCTCGGATAGATAAAATACAAATCAAATGTGGGTCCTGTGATCTCCGGAAGCACCCGGACGAGGCGCGGCAACGTGCTCGCCATATAGTCCGGCACATCGGCAATCCCGAGCCCGGCATCGACAGCCCGCATCATCGCGAACACGTTGTTCACCTTCAGCGTGGCGGGCCGCGGGGGCGCGTCATCCCGTCCCACCCGGCAGGCAAAGCTCATTTCCTGCAGCGGCGAAGACTCGTCGCCGTAGGCAATGATCCGGTGATTGTCGAGATCCTGCGGCGTGCGGGGAACGCCGTGCGCCTTCAGGTATTCTGGCGCGGCGTAGAGATTGGTGGCCACCGTGCCCAGCTTGCGCTGGATCAGGTCGGCCTTGTCGGCGGCCCAGAGGCGGATGGCGCACTCCGCCTCGAGCTTCAGCAGGTCATACTCGTACTGGTCATCAAGGCGCAGATCGAGGTGAAGGTCGGGGTGGCGGCGGATGAAGTTGCCGAGGCGCGGCACCAGCCAGATCGACCCGAAGGCGACCGGCGCCGACACGATCAACTCGCCTTGCGGCGTTTCCTGCTGGTCTTTCAAGGCGGTATTGGCCGAGAGGGCCGCCGCTGCCATGTCCATCGTCGACCGGTAGAGCGTATGCCCGCTATCGGTCAGGACCAGGCCGCGCGCGTGGCGCTGGAACAGCGACACGCCGAGCTGTTCCTCGAGCGCCGCGATCTGGCGCGAAACGGCGGATTGCGAAATGCCCAGCCGTTCACCGGCAAGCGTAAGGCTTCCGGCTTCGGCAGCAGCGTGAAACGATCTGAGCTTGCCCCAATCCATGGAGTCTTTTGACGCCTCCTCTGCGAAGCTACAAGCGGGAAGCCGCCGGGGCCGGCGATTTGCCTGGCGGGGAAGCGCCCGCGCGCCGTGTTTGCGGGGCTACGCCGAGGTTTTCGGCCCTGCGGCGCGGAAGGTCCGGAACGGCTGGTTCCGTCCCGGCGGTCGTCAGGCCGGCCCGAATCAGCAAAGCGCGGCCTTACTGGCTCGCCCAGAGGATCCGCGCGATCCAGGCGATCTCGGACGGCTTGAACTCGCGGGAGGGGTAATCCGGATTGAGCGAGGCGAGCTCGATGAGGCGGGAATTCCTGCGGGCCAGAACTTTCGCCATCACTTCGCCTTGCGATGTCTTCGCCACGACCCGGTCGCCCGGTTTCACATCGGCGCCCGGCGCCACGATGATCCGGTCACCCGCCCGGTAGGCGGGCTCCATCGAATCGCCGCTGATCTGCAGGGCATAGACGGTCTCCGTACCGAGACCCGGAAAGCGCACTTCGTCCCAGCCGGCACCGGCCGGAAAGCCCGCATCGTCGAAATAACCGTCGCGGCCGGCCTGCGCGAACCCGATCAGCGGCGCCGAGCCGCCCCGGCGGCCTTCCACCAGGGCCGCGAAATCATCGAACCCCGCCCCCACAGCGTCGAGCACCCGGGCGAGGCTCTCGGTCGTGGGCCAGCGCGGCCTGCCGTCCGGCCCTTCCCGCTTCGACGGATTGAAACTTGTCGGATCAAGACCCGCGCGCCGGGCCAGCCCCGACGCGGAGAGACCGTTGTGCGCGGCCAGCAGGTCCAGCCCGCGCCAGATGTCCTTGTGCTGCATCAGCGGCCTCGTGATCGTGTGGAAATAATCCCATACTAGGAATTATAGCCTATCGTCAACGCTCCGGCGGATCCCAGACCGCCGGGGGCACGTCGCGCCGGCGCAGGCGCAGCGCAAGACCGAGCCCGACCCCGACACCGATGGCCACCGTCAGGTCTGCCAGCACGGTCAGCACGAGCGTCAGTACGAGCAGGATGCGGTCTTCCAGGCGCATTTTCGCATACTCCCGCCACTTGTGAGGCTCGCTCATGTTCCAGGCGGTCAGAATGAGCAGGCCCGCCAGGGCGGGCAAGGCAAGTTTGCCCGCCAGCGGCGCCGCCACGATCATCACCAGCAGGATCGTGAGCGCATGGACGATGCCCGCCACCGGCGTCTTGCCGCCGGCTTTCACGTTGGTCGCCGTCCGTGCAATGGCGCCGGTCGCCGGCAGGCCGCCGAACAGGCTGGACCCGATATTGGCGGCGCCTTGCGCAATCAGCTCCGCGTTCGGACGATGGCGCCCTTCGATCATCCGGTCCGCCACCATCGCGGAGAGCAGCGACTCCACACCCGCGAGGAAGGCGATGACGAAAGCCGACGGCAGCAGCTCCTGCAGGCGGGCCAGGCTGATGTCGGGAACACGCGGCATCGGCAGGTGATCCGGCAAGGCGCCGAAGCGGCTCGCAATCGTCTCCACCGGCCAGGCAAAATAGACCGCCACGGCGGAGGTCAGTCCGACAGCCACGATCAGCCCCGGCCATCTGGGGGCCAGCCGCCGGAACACCACGATCAGCCCGATGGTCGCCAGGCCAATACCGAGCGCATAGGGGGTCATCGTCTCGCGGGCGTTCCAAAGCGAGGGCAGTTTGTGCAGGAAATCGGCCGGCAGACTCTCGATCTGGAGCCCGAAAAGGTCTTTCAGCTGGCTGGTCGCGATGATCACCGCGATCCCCATCGTGAATCCGTTGACGACCGCTTCCGGAATGAACTGGATCAGGTCCCCTGCCCGGAAGAACCCTCCGATCAGCAGGATGACCCCCGCCATCAGCGTCGCCAGTACCAGCCCGTCATATCCGTGATGCGCGATCACCCCGTACACGACGACGATGAAGGCGCCGGTCGGCCCGCCGATCTGGACCCGGCTGCCGCCAAGCAGCGAAATCAGGAGACCCGCGACGATCGCCGTGACCAGGCCCGTGGCCGGATCCGCGCCGGAGGCAATGGCAATGGCGAGGCTGAGCGGCAAGGCCACCATGGCCACCGTTACGCCAGCAAAAACGTCCGCTGCGAACAGCGGCCAACTATAGCTTTGCAGCGTGGTGAGCAGTTTTGGTTTCATGTGCGCTGGCGGGCGGGGGCATTGGGCCAGCGTCCGTACTGGATGGATTCGATAGAAGAAAATTCCACGCCGCGCAATGCGCCGGATTCGCAGTTGGCGCCGTACGCCCGCCTATTCGGCCTTGAAGTGGCAGTTCGATGCGTACGCCCCGCTTGGGGTGACGGTCTCCTTGCTCCCCGTGTTGCAGGCCGCGATCTCGTCCCGGAAGCTCATGGCCTTGACCGGTGCCGGCGCGCCCTCGGGCAAGGTGCCATTGTCCTGATAGGTGTAGCCGAGCAGCGCGCCATCTGCGCCGCGCCGGGCGACATTGTGCCAGGTGCACTCGGGATCGAGCGCGTAGTTGCCCTCCGCGTCGCGGACCAGGCAGCCGGTGCCCTTGTCCGCCATTGCGGCGGTCACCGGCCTGTCGGGCGCAGCGGCGGCGGCGCCTGCAGTCCCCATCGCAAGGGCGCACACAAGGGCGTGCCGGATCGCCGCAACGCCGCGAGATGAATTCTGCCTGCGCATTGTTTTGCTCCCGTTTCAGTGCCCGGCGGTTTGCGCCGGTGCCTGCCGTGCTGACTGGTGCATTTTCTGGCAGAGACGTCCAGTTGCAACTCGTCCACCGGAAGTGACCGGCCGGGTGCCGGTTCGCGGTCACTCGCGCCAGACCGGACCGCCGCTGCCGTTGCCATCGGGCAGGAGGCTCTTCCGGGTTACGCCGTACACGCGCGCCTCGCCGATGACGAACGCCATGCAGCCTTCGGGAAAGACGGCGCCGAACGCTGCGTCGAGCACATTCAAACCGCCCGCAAAGGCGCCCATCGCGGGCATCACCAGCCGGGCGCCGTCCGAAGCGAAACAGCGCCGGCGTACAGACCGTCCGCGCCCGGCAACCCTGGCGACCGGGTGAAGGTGGCCCGCCACTTCGCCGGCCTCCCCTTCCGGCGCGTGGCGGAAGACCAGCCCCTCGATGCGGAGCACGTTGGCCGCCCGGCCGCCGAGGTGGGCCGGCGGGTCGGGATCGTGGTTGCCCTCGACCCACACCCAGTCATGCGCGCCCGTCAGCGCCCGGACCCGGTCGGCATAGGCGGCCGGCAGGCGCGCCGGGGACTGGCGGTCATGGAAACTGTCGCCGAGGGAAATCACCGTTTCCGGGCGCAGCGCGGCGCAGAGCTTCTCGACCCGCGCGAGCGTCGCCCCGGTATCGTAAGGCGGCAGCATCTGCCCGGCGGCCGCGTAGTTCGAGCCCTTCTCCATGTGCAGGTCGGACACGACCAGCAGCCGCCGCGCCGCCCACCAGAGCCCGCCGTCCGGCAGAGGGGTCAGCAGCTCACCGGCGAGGTGGAGCAAGGTCTGTTTCGGCTGGGTTGCGGCGGCGGTCATGCGGGAGAATGGGGCGGATGCGCGCGCCGGGTCAATCGGCTTCTGCCCGTTCAGCCCATCGCGTCGCGCACGAGGTCTTCCTCCGCTTCGCGCAGCACGGCTTCGACGGCGGAGGCGCCAAACACCGGCTCGCGGCCGACTTCCAGCATGACCGGCACGGCAAAGGGACTGATGCGCGCCAGTTGCTTGTGAACGATGCGGCCCTCGATGCGCGTCAGCATGTCCGACAGGCGGCGCACGTCGAGCAGGCCGGTGGCGGCGTCGGCGCGCGCGGCCTGAAGCAGGATATGGTCCGGCTCGTGGCTGCGCAGCACATCATAGACGAGATCGGCCGAGAAACTGACCTGCCGGGAATTTTTCTCCGACCCCGGAAGATTGCGATGAATGAGACCCGAGATGATGGCGCAATGGCTGAAGGTGCGCTTCATCAGCGCGCTCTCGGCGAGCCATTCCTCGAGATCGTCGCCCAGCATGTCCGGATGGAACACCGCGTCCATGTCGAGCCCGCGCATGTCCTCGAGGCCCCAGACGGCCATCGCATACTCGCTGGCGACAAAGCCGGAGGGCCTGGCGCCCATCCGTTCCAGCCGCCGCGTCACCAGCATGCCCAGCGTCTGGTGCGCGAGGCGTCCTTCGAAGGGATAGGAGACGAGATAGTGCCGATCGCCGCGCGGGAAGGTTTCGACCAGCAGGTGGTCGGGCGGCGGGATGGCCGAGCGCAGGGCCTGGATCTCGAACCACTCCCGCACCGGATCCGGCAGGCCGGTCCATTGCGCGGGATCATGGATCATCTTCCGTACACGGTCGGCCAGGAAGGAGGTCAGCGGAAACTTGCCGCCATTGTAGGTCGGGATCGCCGGCGAGTCCGATTGCGCGCGCATCACCAGCGCGTCCATGCCGTCGATGCCGATCAGCCGCAGGATCTCGCCGCCGAACAGGAATGTGTCGCCGGGCGTCAGCAGGCTGAGGAAATATTCCTCCATCTCGCCGAGTTTGCGGCCGGGACGGATGGCGCGGCGTTCGCTGCCACTCACAGGGGAGGTGGCGGACGACGAAGCCGGCTGTCGGAGGGGAGAAGCAGCGCTGCGTCTCGCCGCCCCCTCCGTCCGCTTCGCGGCCACCTCCCCCGCAGGCGGGGGAGGAGAACCGGCACGGCCTGCAAAGCTCGCGAGCCTGACCGAGAGCATCGGCGCCTCGACGATTGCGCCGACATTCATCCGGTGGGCCTGCTTGTCGCGCGCGGTGCGCGCCACCCACAGACCGTCCGGTTGCCGCACGATCCGGTGGAAACGGTCATAGGTCTTCAGGGCGTAACCGCCGGTGGCGACGAAATCGACGATGAGTTCGAAGGCCTCCCAGTCAAGACCTGCATAGGGCGCGGCGCGGCGCACCTCGTCAAACAGGGCGTCCAGCCGGAAGCCTTCGCCGCAGGCGCGGCCCATCACATGCTGGGCGAGAATGTCGAGCGCGCCGGTGCGCACGCCCTCCCCGTCGATCTCGCCCGCCTCCACCGCCGCCTCGGCCGCGCGGCATTCGAGCACCTCGAACCGGTTCGTCGGTACAAGGATGGCCTTGCTGGCCTCGTCCATCCGGTGGTTTGCCCGGCCGATCCGCTGCATCAGGCGCGCGGCGCCCTTCGGCGCGCCCATCTGGATCACGAGGTCCACCTCGCCCCAGTCGATCCCGAGATCGAGCGTCGAGGTGCAGACGACCGCCTTGAGTTGCCCGGCCGCCATCGCCGCCTCGACCTTCTGGCGCTGCTCGCGCACCAGCGAGCCGTGATGCAGCGCGATCGGCAAGCCGTCCTCGTTGACTGACCAGAGCTCCTGGAACATCAGCTCTGCCTGGCTTCGCGTATTGACGAACACGAGCGTCATCTTGGCGCGCTGGATCGCCTCGTAAACCTCGGCGACCGCGAAGCGCCCGGAATGGCCGGACCAGGGGATGCGTTCGCGGGAGATCAGGATGTCGACATCGGCTTTGACGCCGCCGGCGGCGGTCAGAATACGGACATTCGGGCTTAACCCCTTCTCCCCGCCTTCGGGGAGAAGGGGTTCGGGATGAGGGGCTGCCACAGAAGCTGCGCTGCTGGGCTGCCCCCTCACCCCTGCCCCTCGCCCCTTGGAGGAGAGAGGGGTTGAAAGAACCTCTGGCTCACTTTCCCTCCGCTTACGAACATCCAGCCAGCGCGCAAGGTCCTCCGGGTCGCGCACGGTTGCGGACAGGCCCACGAAGCGGCAGGCCGGCGCCCATTCGGCCAACGTTGCGAGACCGAGCGACAGGAGGTCCCCGCGCTTGGAAGGCGCGAGCGCATGGATCTCGTCGATGATCACGCACCTGAGATCCGCAAAGAAGGCCGCCGCATGATCTGACGCGATCAGCAGGGCGAGCTGTTCGGGCGTGGTCAGCAGGATGTCCGGCGGCGTCTTGCGCTGGCGCTGGCGCACATGCGTGGCCGTGTCGCCCGTGCGCGTTTCGATCCGGACCGGGAGGCCCATTTCGGTCACCGGCGTCATCAGGTTGCGCTGTACGTCCGCCGCCAGGGCCTTGAGCGGCGAGATGTAAAGCGTGTGCAGCGCGGGAATGGCGGAGTTCGTTGCGCCGCGTTCAGACAGTTCGACTAAAGTGCCCAGGAAACCGGCGAGGGTCTTGCCACCCCCTGTCGGCGCAATCAGCAACGCACTGTCGCCCTGCAGCGACGCTTCGGCGAGAGCCAGCTGGTGTGGACGCGGCGTCCAGCCACGCGCGCCGAACCAGGCCTCGAAGGCAGGCGGCAGGCGAAAGGCGGGCGGCGAAGTATCGGCCATGGATTTCATTAAACTAAAGCAAGAACCTGCGCCTGCCCTCTTTCCTTCTTGCACCTTCGATGCAGTTTTCTCCCAGACACCCCGAACCCCCGGATTTCCAGATGCGTCCCCTTGTCACTGCAACTCTCCTGATCTTCGCTGCGGCCTTGCCGGCATCGGCAGACGCGGTTCTCGCCAAAGCCCAGGCCTTTTCGAAGGAGGGTCTGCTGTATGCGTTCGACCTGGACGTCGATGACGGCGAGGACCAGTTCCGTCTGACCGTTGACCAGAGCAAGCCGGCCGGCAAGCGGGTGATCAAGTTTACCCCGGACGTTGCCACGCTGAAGGGCGCCGCCGCCAAGAAAGCCGAACAACTGATAAAACTCACAGCCGGTGACATCTGGTGCAGCAATTTTGCCGAGAACATTCCGGCCGATGCCAAGCGCGTTTCGGAAACGCAGGCGAGCGCGACCTACAGCTTCACGCCGCTTCCCGGCAAGGCCGATGCCCAGTCCGCCAGCGCTTACAAGTTCCTCAACGGGTCCGCCACGATCGACAAGGCGACGGGCGCCATCCTCGCCTATGAGATGGCCTCGCCGAAGGCCTTCAAGCCGATGGCCGTTGCGAAAATCGACAAGCTGACGATGAAGGTGGCCTGCAAACCTCTGCCGGATGGGCGCACCTATATCGACTCGTTCACCTTTGATCTGAAGGGCTCGGCCATGATGCAGTCCATCAACCAGAAGGAATTCCGCAAGATCTCGAACCTGACGCCCCTGCCGCAATCGGGCTTCGGCACGCGGTGATGGCCGCCGGTCTGGCGGGGCGGATCCGGATGCCGGATGGGGGAGCGTTGCGCCCCTAGTTCGGTTTGCCGACGACGCGGCGGTTGGCGCGGCGTGCTGCTTCGGCTGCCGCTTCTGCGGCTGAGACTGCTTCCGCCGCCGCGCGTTCAGCCGCGCGCACCGCGTCGGCGGCGGTGAGAGCCGTCAGCGCGTCGGCGGTAAACTGCTCGATGTCGAAGCTCGCGCCGCCGATGACGTCAAAGCCCTGGCGCACGATCACCGTGTTCATCGAGGGCACGATGACCACGTACTGACCCCGGTTGCCGGCCGCGTAGAAGGTGTCTTCCGGCACGCCCTGCGCCTTGTCCATGAGCCAGAACTGCGCGCCGTAGCCGCGCCCGTCTGCGGGCTGGGCCGGGCCGGGCGAACTGACAAACTCCACCCAGTCTTCCGGCAGCAACCGCTCGCCGGCCCACACCCCGTCCTGCAGGTAAAGCTGGCCGATGCGGGCCAGATCGCGCGCCGTGGCCCAGACCTGGCTGGACGAAATGAAATCGCCGTTCCAGTCGATCTCCAGCGTCGTGTGCTGGGCGCCGATCTTGTGCAACAGTTCCTGGTACGGGAAACGCTGGAAGGTGGTGTCGTCCTTCAGCGCCTCGCGCAGCGCGCGCATGGCGATCACGGTATCATTGTTGGCATACTTGAACCGCGTTCCCGGGCGGGCTTCGAGCAGGTTGGAGGCCGCCTGATCGACCACCCGTCCGCCGCCGAAATACAACCGGTCCGTACGCGAACCACTGTCGCCGCTGTCAAGCCCGCTCGCCATCTGCAGGAGATGGCGCAGCGTGATGGCCCGGCGCGGGTCGGCGCCGCTGTTCCAGGCGGCAATCACCGCCGGATAGTCGATGTCGATCTTGCCTTGCCGGCGCGCGACGCCGATCAGGGTGGCGGTCAGTGACTTGGCCGCCGACCAGGTCCGTACCGGCGTTTCATTGTCGATGCCGCGGTCATACCGCTCCGCCACGATCTGCCCGTCCCGGACAACGATCACCGCAGCGGTGCGTGTGCCGCTGCCATAGGTCAGCTCGTCGAACGCCGCCGAAACCGGCGGATCGAGACGCTCGGCCTCTTCGATCTTCAGTTCGAGCTTGACGTCCGAGCCGATCGCGCTGCCCCGGTCCTGCACGGCCGGTGCCGGCCAGGAGGCAAAACGCGGCAGGAAGCCGAGGGCTTCTGCACCGGCGCCAGTCGGCAGCTGAGTGCAGCCGAAGCCCGGCCGGAACGCCGCGATCCGGGGCGGCATGTCCGGTGAATAGGTCACCGAGACCAGCTTGCGCGTCGCGTCGATCTCCGCAGCCGGCAGCTGGTCATAGGCGCGCTGGAAATCCGGATAGATGCCGGAGAGTTCGTTGCGCTCGATTTCCGGCAATGTCTGGCCTGCCACGAACGTGCCCGAGCAGATGAAGGCGGCCTTCCAACCGGCGGCCAGGGACATCTCCATCGCCTCGGTGGTGCCGCCCTCCTGGGCGCCCGCAACCAGGCCGGGGCAGGACAGGACAAAAGCAGCGACTGCGGCGCGGAAATTACGCATCGTGACAGGACTCCCGGGGTTTGCGGATCAGAATAGGCATGCCGCCTTCCGGGGCAAGCCTGCGGCGGCAGTTGCATGACCTCTGATCCACGCTGCTGCGCTTGACCCGGCGCCTCGCGGCAGCGTTAATGCGGCTGACTTTCAGAAGGGAAGCTCTCGATGAAACGCGCCCACTTGCTGGCCGTGGCCGGTCTCGCCGCCCTGCTTTCAGCCTGCGATCAGGTTCGCCTGCCTGGCATCGATAGCGCGGCCCCCGAACCCGCAGCCGGGACAACGGACACGGCCCCGGACGCCGACGCGAACCTCGAGGCTGCCGAAACCGGTTTGCCGGTTGCGGCCGAACCTGCCGGTGACGCCGAAACCCCGACGGTCGACCGCGATGCCGCCGAGCCGGAGGCGGCGGCTGATCCGGCGGCTGAGACCGCCAGCGCGGCGCGGACCGACCTTGCGCTCTATAATGCAACCCGCTGCGCGCTTCCCCAGGACGCGCCGCCGACACTTACCGTGGCGGCGGTTGCCGGCGCCACTCAACTCGAGGAGCCGGTGGCAGGGCCACAAGCGGTCAACGCGCTGGCCGCAACCCTGTCAGCCTTTCCGGGAATCGTGAAACTCGAACCGCGCCGCACCGACGACACTGGCCTCGTTTCCAGCGGCCATTGCGGCGCCGTGCGGGTCCGCGCCAACTGGTTTGTCACGGCGGCCCACTGCGTTGACCAGCCGTTTGATGAAATCCGGATGATCGGCGAAGCGGCAAACCTGCGCAGCCCCGACGCGCGCACGACAACCGCCGAAGGCGCCATCTGCCACGGCGGTTATCTGGGTACGGACAATAGCTACGCGAACGACATCGCCCTCGTGCGCATGAGCGCCGAGCAGGCTGCCGCCTTCGCCAATGTGCCGGTCGCCCGCATCGGCGCCACCGGCCAGCCGCTGGCACCGGCCAACTATCCTTCTGCGGAAATGGCCGGCTGGGGCCTCACCCGCTTCGGCGGCCAACTGTCGAGCGACTTGCTGATGACCCCGCTGAAGATCACCGCGGTCGGCCCTGCCGCCATCACGGTCGCCAGCCAGGGCGGCGCCGGACCCTGTATCGGCGATTCCGGCGGCCCGCTCTACGTTACCGAGGCCGACGGAACCAAAACCGTGGTCGGCATTCTGTCCGTGGTCGAACAGAACAAGGCAACCGGCCAGTTCTGCGCCGGCGACTATAACGGCCGGTACACGAACCTGCAGGGCTATACGGGATGGATCGACTCCGTGATCGCCCTGTGCGAAGCCGAGCCCGAGGCCTGCAAATAGGGGCACCGGACCGGACCACCATGACCCGCGCCCTTCCCTGGCTGATCCTGCTTCTGGCTGTCCTGCAGCCGCTCTCCGGCGCGCTTGCGCCGGCGTTCGGGATCGGAACGCCGATCGGCGCGGCGACCGCTGGAACGGATGCACCGGAACAGCCCCTGCCGGCGTTCTTTTCGATCTGGGGCGTCATCTTCCTGGCCTATGCCGGGTTCGGCCTGTCGGGCCTGCGGCAACGACCGGCCTGGTTTGACCGGGTCGGCGCGCCGATGCTGTTCGCCGGCCTTGCCAACATCGTGTGGATGCTGAGCGCCCAGCTGATCGGACTTCAGCTGGTGAATTTCCTTCTGCTCGGTCCGATCTTCGCTGCAGCCTGGATCGCTGCGGCGCGCCTGGACGCCGAACGCACGCCTCGCCCCGGCGCGGCGTTCCATATCGCCGACGCGGCGACGGGCCTGCTCGCGGGCTGGATATCGGTTGCGGCGGCGATTTCCGTTCCGCTGACGATCCGGACGGTCACGGAGCTCGGTCCGACAGACTTTCCCTGGCCGATGTTCTGGATTGCCGTGGCGGTGGCCGCTGCCGCATCGTGGATATTTGCCGCCCGCATCAGCCGCAGCCCGTGGTTCTTCGCGGCGCTCGGCTGGGGGCTCACCGGTATCGCCCTGAACAACTGGCTGCGCACCGAAATGCACGGGATCGCGATCATGGCAGGCATCGGAACTGCGACAATCCTCTTCCTGCGGGTGACGCGGGGCGCAAAGCGCCGTAAATCGGGCGCATGACAACTTTTGTGATCCCGCCGCCCGGGCAGCTCCTGCTAGCCATCGACACGTCCAACTGGCCGGCCTGGGCTGCCACCCTGTGGCCGGCCACCGTGAAATGGGGCCTGGTGGCCGCGTCGGCCATTCTGATCCTGGCCTTGTCCTGGGTCATCAAGCAGGTGATCCTGTTCACCGGCCGCCGATTGTCAAAAACACAGAAGGATTTCGAGAATTCATCCTGGCAGCTTGCAGCATCGGTCAGCCGGTTCCTCGCCTTCTTCATCCTGTTGCCCCTGCCCCTCGGGCTTGCCGGTTTCGACTGGCGCGAACTGATCAACACATACGGCCCGGGCGTGTTCGGCGCGGTGGCCGTGCTCGTCGTCGCGGTTGTTGTGGCGAACTCGATTTCCAGCTCCCTGCGCAAGTTCGGCGCCCGCGCGCATGCCCATTCCGGCGCGGACGACACGCTGATCGCCTTCTCGGCCTCGCTGGTGAAATACATCATCTTCGCGATCGCCCTCGTGTTCGCCTTGAGCCAGCTTGGATTTCCGGCCGCCTCGCTGGCCGCCGTGCTCGGCGCGGCGGGCCTCGCCATCGGCCTTGCCCTTCAGGACACGCTGAAATCCGTCGCCGCCGGCGTCATGCTCGCCATCTTCCGTCCGTTCCGCATCGGCGATTATGTCGGCGTCGCGGGCCTCGAAGGCACGATCACCAACATCACGCCGTTCACCACCTCGCTGCGCCAGATCGACAACAAGATCGTCTCGATCACCAATGACAAGGTCTGGGGTGATCCGCTGATCAATTTCACGGCCGAGCCCCAGCGCCGGCTCGATATGTACTTCGACATTTCCTACAATGACGACATCGATCACGCGCTCGGCGTCTTGCAGGATGTCGCCAATACCCATCCTCTGGTACAGAACAAGGATACGACCTGGGTGGGTGTGCATGCCCTCGCCGAATCGAGCGTCAAGCTGCGCCTGCGCGCCTGGGTCCCCACAACCGATTTCATCCAGGTCCGCGCCGACCTCAACAAGAATGTGAAGCAGACCTTCGATCGCGAGAAGATTTCGATCCCCTATCCGCACCAGGTGCAGGTGGACGATCCCCGCAGCATGGCGCTGAGAGCCGAGCAGCGCATGAAGGAACGCGGCGAGGTGTTGCCTGATGACGAAGCCCACTGAGACACCGCCGCCGGAGGACGCCGCGCCCGAGGCGCCGGCGCCCGCAGTTCCTGCCGCGGAGGCCGCTACGCCGCCGAGGCCCTGGTACGTGCGCGCCTTCAGCCTGTCCGCCGGCCAGGCCTTGCGCCTTCTGGCCCTCAGCACACTGGCCGGATTTTTCGTGCTGGCCTTCGACTATGCACCCGGCGGCGCGACGTTCGATGCTGGCGGCGCCTTCACCGCCATCATCCACCGCGCACTGACCGCGCTCGGCTGGGCCTTCGAGAGTTTCTGGAAACCCGCCCTCGCCGGCACGGTAATCGTACTGCCGGTCTGGGCGATCTGGCGGCTTATCCGCCTGCCTTTCCGCCGATAGCGGAGACCTGCCGCGCCATCAGGAGACCGGCTTCCAGATCTGGGTCTGGCAGACCGGGCCGATACACCCTTTGACCTCGAGTTTGCCGTCACCCCGGCGCTTCAGGCGCGAGGCGTAGACCTTGCCGTCTTCCGGATCGTAGATCGTGCCACCGCGCCAGTCCGATGACTTTTCCGAGAAGCCGGTCAGGAGAAGCAGCCCGAGGATCTTGTTGCCTTTGGCGTCCCGGGCGTCCTCAACCCTGACACCGGACTCCAGCTTGACGGGATCGAACCAGACCACCCGTCCGCACGGGCTGCCATCACCGCAATCGGTGATCACGATGTGGGACGATCCATCGACCGTGGCGAAAGTGCCGAACACATCCTTGGTGTCCGCAGAGGCCGCGCCGCAAAGGCCTGACGCAACGAGAACCGCGACGATCAACCGATTCATGGCTGCTTCCTCCAAAAGCGACGTTATGGTTCGTTATAGGCGATTGATCGACAGGGAGGAACGGATGGACACGTCAAAACTGATGTTCAAGGACGGGCTGATGCGGAACGAGCGTATTCTCGTTACCGGCGGCGGCACCGGACTCGGCAAGGAAATGGCCGAAGGCTTCCTGAAGCTCGGCGCCGAAGTCCACATCTGCGGCCGGCGCGGCGGGGTCTGCGAGGAGACCGCCCGCGAGTTGATGGACAAGCATGGCGGCAAGGTCGTGCCGCATGCCTGCGACATCCGCGTCGCCGAAGCGATCCATGACATGAACGACGAGATCTGGGCAAAGCACGGCCCCCTCACCGGCCTGATCAACAATGCTGCCGGCAATTTCATCTCCCGCACCGAGGACCTCTCGATCCGCGGCTTCGACGCCATCTCCAACATCGTCTTCCGCGGCACGTTCTACATGACGCAGGATATCGGCAAGCGCTGGATCGCCGGCAAGACGCGCGGCAATGTCTGCTCGATCCTGACGACCTGGGTGTGGAATGGCGGGCCCTTCGTCGTGCCCTCCGCGATGTCGAAGGCGGCCGTCAACACCATGACCCAATCGCTCGCCGTCGAGTGGGGCCGCTACGGCCTTCGCTTCAACGCGATTGCGCCCGGTCCCTTCCCGACCGAGGGCATGTCCAAACGCCTGTCGCCGGACGCCGACATGGGCTCAAGCATGGACCGGGGCGTGGCCAACCCGATGGGCCGCGTCGGCGAGATGCACGAACTGGTGAACCTCGCCGTGCTGCTGATGGCGCCCGGCGCCGAATACATCAACGGCCAGACCATCGCGATCGACGGCGCCATGTACAACGCCTCCGGCGGCAACTTCTCCATGCTCACCGCCTGGGACGACGCGCAATGGGCCGCTGCCCGCGCCGCGATCGAAGCCACGAACGCACAGGACAAGGCCAAGCGGACCGTATAAACAGGGCGCTGCGACGGGGGGGGTAAAGTATGCAGGAACCGAACCGGGACGTCTTTCCCACGCCCGCGATGCTTGAGCGCTTTGCCAACATCACGCCCCTCCTGAAGAACGACGCCGTCGAGTCCGCATTCTCGCGGCATGAGGCGCTGTCGATCGCGGGCAAGAAGATGTTCCACCGGCTCGGCCTCGTCTCAATGGTGCTGATCGGTGGCAGCGCGATATACACCATTGCCGAGGCGCTATTGTTCAAGGGCGGGGCCGATCCGGCGATCGGCATGGCTGCGGCCGTTGCCGCCGCTGTCGGCATCGCCGCGCAGGTCTTCTCTCTGATCGCCCAGCTCAAGAGCAAATGGCTGGTCAATCGCTTCGCCTGCGAACGCCTGCGCTCGATCAAGTTCCAGGCTTACAGCCTCGCCGCCACGGCACCGGATGAAGCCGACCTCGCGGCCCGCACCCGGAAGCTGAGCGCCGAGGAACTCGCCAAGCTCGAGAGCGAGCTCAACATGGGTATCTCGATCTTCGAGGCCTTTGTGCCTGAAAAATGTGTCGCGGTGCCGGAGCCGGGCCCGGGCCCGGCCGACCCCGCAATCATCAGTGAAGCGACGATAGCCTACCGCGAGCTGCGCCTGCTCTATCAGGACCGTTTCGCGGCCGCCGAATTGCACCGCCTGCGGGAAAACCGCCGCGCCTTCCACTCGGCCGCCGACATTCTCTACTTTTCAGGGGCCTGTCTCGTGCTGCTGTCGCTGCTCGCCAAGATCGTGCCCGGCATGCCGATCAGCGCCTGGGTGGACTTCCTCGCCATATCCGCTTTCGTCCTGTCGATCTCGAAGACCGTGCTCGATAATGCGTCGCTGACGGACCCTTCCGCCGCCCGCTTCGTGCGCTATCGTGAGGACATTGCCGAAATCGAACGCCGTATCGAGCGCGGCGCCTCGCTCGACATCGTCGTTCCGCAGATGGAGCGCATCGCGCTCGGCGAGCTGGAGGAATTCTGCGATGCGTCGAAGTCGATCAACTACCGGCTCTGATCACATCTCGATCACGACCTTGCCGACCACTTCGCGGCTGCGCATCATGTCGAATGCGCGGCGCCAGTCGCTGAGGGGCACCCTGGCATGGATGCGCGGATGCACCTTGCCCTCTTCTGCCCATTTCCAGATCGCCGCCATGTTCTCGCGCCCGCGTTCCGGGAACCGGCGGCCATACTCGCCGGCGCGCACGCCGACCACCGAGAAGCCCTTGATCAGCGGCATGTTGACGGCCACGGACGGAATGCGCCCCGAGGCGAACCCGATGACCAGCAGCCGGCCATCGAACGCAATGCAGCGCACGCTTTCGTCAAACACATCGCCGCCTACCGGATCGAAGATTACATCCGCGCCGCGCCCGCCGGTGAGCGCCTTGACCGCTTCGCGGAAGCCGGACTCCGGCAGGACATGATCGGCGCCGTAGGCCTTGAGGATGTCGCGCTTGGCAGCTGAGGCCGACGTTGCGATCACGACTGCGCCCAGCAGGCGGCCCACATCGACCGCCGCGAGGCCGACACCGCCGCTCGCGCCGTGCACCAGAAGTGTTTCACCCGGTTGCAGGTTGCCGCGCCGGATGAGCGCCACATAGGCGGTGAGGTAGGCCGCGCTGTAACTGGCCGCTGCCGCAAAGCTGATCGACGCCGGCTTCCTGCGCACCACCGCCGCCGGCACGACGGCAAATTCGGAGAACGCCCCGATCTTGTTGCCGCCCACCACCGCTTCGCCCGGCGCAAAATCCGTCACGCCCTCACCCAGCGCGTCGACCTCACCGGCAAACTCCATGCCCAACACGAAAGGCAGGTCCGGCTTGAACTGGTACTTGCCTTCCGTCATCAGGAGATCCGGAAAGTTCAGGCTCGCCGCCTTGATCCGTACCCGGACCTCTGACGGTCCGGGCTCCGGAACGGGCCGCTCCTCAAGCGCCACACCGGCATAGTCCGGCTGCAGCGCGCTGCAGACCAGCGCCTTCATGCGGAGGCGCGCGCGGCCCTGGCGAAGACATCGTGCACCATCTCGGCAATCTCGTGGCAGGCTGCGCGGGAGCCGGGCGAGATCAGGGTGAACGACGTGAAGGCATGCGCCAGGCTGTCATAGCGTTTGTGAACCACCGGAACCCCGGCTGCGTTCAGGCGCGCAGCATACTCGTCGCCCTCGTCCGAGAGCGGATCATGCCCGGCAGTGATCACCACGGCCGGCGGCAGGCCGGAGAGATCCTTCTCCTGCCCCGGCGAGACCCTCAGATCCGTGGTGTCCGTGCCCGCCGGCAGGTATTGCGCCATGAACCAGTCCATCGTGTCCACATCGAGCGGGAAGGATTTCGCGAAGGATTTCTTGGAGCGGTAATCCTTCGATATGTCGATGGCCGGGTAGATCAGCAGCTGCAACGCGGGCAACGGTCCGCCCTCGCGTTTCATCAGTTGGCTGATGATGGCCGAGAAGTTGCCGCCCATGCTGTCGCCGCCCACGGCCGCCTTGCCGCCCGGGGCGCCAAACCGGGGCGCATTGGCCACGCCCCACTTGTAGGCCGCGATGCAATCGTTCAGCCCCGCCGGGAACACATGCTGCGGCGCCAGCCGGTAATCGACCGACAGCACCGGCGCCTGCGCGCCGAGTGCCAGCATGGCGCACCAGGCGTGGCATGTGTCGAGATCGCCGATCACGCCGCCGCCCATATGGAAGTAGACGATCAGCGGATGGCGCGGATCCTGAGCCGATGGCCGGTACAGCCGCGCGGGAATCGCGTTGCCATCCGGGCCGGGGATCGTCAGCTCGGTGACGCTCGCGCCTTCGCTCGGCACATCGGCCAGCAAGGCGAACTGAGCCTTCATGGCCTCCTGCACCGTTTCGGCCGGCATGGACGACAGGGGCGGCGCGTTGCGACCGTTCCACGCCGCGAGCTGCAGTTGGGGCTCCAGCGTGCGTCCTTCGACCGTGATCGGCGTACCGCCCGTCATCTTGACGATCAGGTTTCCGGGCAGGCTGGCAAATGCTCTCGCGAGGAAGCGCTGGAGGCTCATGGCGACAATTTCCTTCTGGGTTTGGTAATGATGATGGTCCGCTTCGCGTGCGCCGCCAAGGGGTGCTGCGGCGCCGGTTAGAATGGCGCGGGCAGGCTCAGCGGCGGATCATGTCCCGGGCGCCGGCCAGCACCAGGTTCGAGGCAAACCGCGTCGCGCCCTCCACATCCACGGGCCGGCGTTGCAGCATGTAGTCGCCCATTTCGCGGGCGATGCCGATAGCGGCCGCCGTGAGATATTCGAGATCGAGGCCCGCTGCCGCATCATCGGTCAGGGCGCGCTCGAGATCCGTGCGGATCTCCTCGGCAACAGCCAGCATTTCCGGCGTGTCGACCCGCACGCCGATCAGCGCCAGATGCGGCGCGCCGGCCCGGATGGCCTCTTCATTCTCGCGTGCGATGAAGCTGAAATAGGCATTGAAGGCGTTCGGGATATAGTCTTCGAGCGCATTCGCCCGCGCCCGCACATCGGACAGATGCGCCCGGAACCGCTGGGTGGAATCTTCGGCAATCGCCTGGAAGACTTCCTCCTTCGACTTGAAGTAGTTGTAGAACGTCCCCGACGCGAGATCGGTCTCGCGGATGATGTCGCGCACCGTGGTGGCTTCGTAGCCGATCAGCGCGAAGATGCGCCGGGCCGCCGTCAGGATTGCCCGGCGGTTGGCCGCCTTGGTATTGGCCCGTTTGCCGCCTGCGTGCGTGTCCGCCTCAATGTCCGCCATGCTTTGTACCCTGAACTTAATAAAGAATCACCCTGCACCGGGCGTCACCAAGCGTCAACTTTGTTCGCTCAGGGAATGTCTTCCGGCTTTCGGCCGGGCCGGGCCTTGTAGGGCGGAAAGGACCAGCCGAACCGCAACGCCCCACCCCGGATGGCGAAAGCGGCCAACGCGGCCGGCACGGCTGCCCACATCAACGCCAGGCCGGCGAAGTGGAGCCCGGTATAGAGCGCCGCGCCGGCCAGCGCGCAGGTGATGTAGATTTCCGGCCGCAGCAGGACCGAAGGCTCCCCCGCCAGCTGGTCGCGCAGCACGCCGCCGAAGGTCGCCGTCAACACGCCCATAACGATCGCCACCACCGGAGAGCCGGTCACCTCCAGACCCTTCCACGCGCCGAACACGCAATAGGCCGCGAGCCCGATGGCATCGAGCCAGAGCAACAGCTTGTAGCGGGACTCGAACAGGTGCGCTGTCAGGTACACGACCACCGCCGTCACCGCGCAGACGATGAGGTAGGCCGGATTGGCCACCCAGAACACCGGCACGCCGAGAATGAGATCGCGCACCGTGCCGCCGCCCACCGCCGTCATGCCGGCGAAGAACAGGAAGCCGATGATGTCGAGCTGCTTGCGCGACGCCGCCAGCGCGCCGGTCGCTGCAAACAGGGCGATGCCGGCATAGTCGAGGATCAGGATGGGGTTCATGGCGCGCCGATTGGGGCCACTTGGGCGTCCCGCTTGCGCCGGCGCATGACTGTGACGATCACGCCGAAGATGACGCGGATAAAGATCAGCAGCAGCACGCCGAGCAGCGGCTCGTCCATCGTGAAGGCCACGGCTGCGCCGAGGATGATCGCGATGTGCAACGTCACGATCCGTCCGTAGGGCGCGAACATCTCCGTGCCGGGATTGCTGGTCTTGTATTCGCCGCGGCCAAAAAAATCGACCAGGAGGTAGATACTGCTGACCGCCGCGATCGCGCTGACGAACCACCACATCTCCGGCGCCGTTCCGAACGCCCAGCGGATGAGGCCGAGCGGGTCGGGCGATCCGCCGTTTCCGCCGGTCGCGAAGGCGTTCAGGAATACGCCGTGCCCGAAGCAGAACAGGCCGTAGTGGAAGAAGAAGAAGGGCACCGTGAACAGCGCCATGACGAAGCTGACCGAGGACGCGATGGCGGTGCCCACCATCCGCAGGACCGTGAAAACGCCGATGACGAGGTTCTCGAGCCAATAGAGCGCGACCAAGGGCGTCGCCGCCCAGCCAAACGCGAACACCGCCACGACGGGGAGCAGGTCGACCGCCAGGCTGACCCAGGAGAGCGGATCGCGATAGGCCCGTGCGATCTCGGACGGATCAAGGAATCGCCCTTTCATTCGGCGAGCTTGCCGGTGATCTCGGGGATCTTTGCGACAACCGGCACGTAGACCACGTTGCGTCCCGGCGACCATTCGCCATTGGCAAAATAATCCGATGTCATCGCCATCCGGCCGTCCGGCGTCATCCGCCCCGTCGAGCGCACACGGGTGATCGTGTCATGGCCGCTGACCGCCTCCTCGGCGGTCCAACTGCCATCTTCGCCGAGCAGGAAGCTGCCGGTCGTGTGGAAGCCGGCGCTGGTGACGTAGACATATTCGAGACTGCCGGTCTGGGCATTCTCGTACACATGCGTGACGCCGCCATAAGAGCCGTCTTCGAGGGCATGGTGGTTGACCATGACCCGGCCGCCGAGTGCCCAGCTCCAGGCGGAAATGTCTGCCGGACCGGCTTCCCCTGCCCCGACCGCTTCACTGCGCCAGGTCTTGCCGGCGAGGCCGGCCAGCGCGCCGAAGGTCTCGGCCTGCGCGGCGGTCGGCCCCGACGGCTGCGATCGCAAGGGGAAGCAGGCGCAGGCTGTCAGGACGAGGCCGGCGACCAGCATTACGGCCAGCCGGCGGGCTGCGGCCTTCCTCGAATGGCGGGGCATGTCCAGATCCTCCCTGTGCCTCAATAGCCCAGATTGTCGTAGGCTGGGAAGCTGAACGGGTCCTGCGGCGCGAGCCCCTTGGAGGCCTGCGGATTGTCATAGTTGCCCATCAGGATCTCGAAATGCAGGTGCGGTCCTTCGGCGTTTCCCGTCGCCCCCATCTGGCCCACCGGGAGGCCATACCCGATGGCCGCGCCAAGCTGCACGGCGGGATCAATGGTGTCGAGGTGGGCATAGCGCGTGTACACGCCGCGCCCGTGATCGATCAGCACCTGATTTCCGTAGCCGGACGACCAGCGCGCCTCGATCACACGGCCCGGCGCCGCTGAATAGACCGTACCCGGCGGATTGCTGGTGAGGTCAATGCCGTCATGTGGTCGACCATTGCGCGGCCCGAATCCCGAGGCGAGACAGACATCGTTCACCGGCGCCGTCACCAGCACCACCTGCCCCACCACGATCACCGGCTTGAAATCGACGACCCAGTGTTCGCCGTCGACCGGTGGGCTGTTCGACACGCCGAGGCCAAGGCACTGGCGCAGGAAGGCGTTCGGCTGGAACGCCCCCTGGGGCGGATTGCGTTCGTCGCCCGGCGGACCGTAGTCGACCGGCGGTCCATACACGATGACCGGTGCAGGCTGCGTGGCGCAGGCCCCGAGCGCGAGGAACAGAAGGCCGAGGCCGGCAATGCGCAGGTTCACGCCGTAACCTTCGCTCGCTTTGCGCCGCGTTCGATCTCTTTCGTCAGGTCCTTGCAATAGGCGTTGAAATCGACCTGCATCCGGTGGCGCGGGCTGTCGTAGAAGTGGCCGAGATGGGCTTCCTCGTCGGCCCGGGTGATCCGCCGCATTTCGTCCGCAGACGGAAAGACATAGGCGCCGGACAGGGCCGCACCGACCAGCTTCGACTGCTGCTCTGCAAAGTTCACTAACGTCGGCAGCGGCTGCGCGAGGCCCAGGAAAAACAACGTCTCCCGGCCTGGCTGGACCATCCGCTTGAACAAGGGGAACACGTTGTCCTTTGGCGTCAGTTCGTCCTGCCGGAAAAACGGGAAGGTCGTGTTGTAGCCGGTGGCCCAGATGATCGCGTCCACCTGCTCGCGCGTGCCATCGGTGAACACGACATGGTCGCCGTCGAGGCGTTCGATGCCCGGCTTCGGCGTGATGTCGCCGCAGCCGACACGGGTGAGGAATTCTCCGGATACCGACGGGTGGCCGTCGAGCGGGTCATGGTCCGGCTTCGGCAGGCCGTAATCTTCCATGTTGCCGATGGTCTTGCGGATCGTCGCCTTGGCGAGCGCCCGGCCGACCTTCGCCGGCATCCAGGCAGGCAGCACCGCCTTGTCGGCTGGCAGGCCGTTCATGTATTTCGGCAGCACCCAGACGCCCCGGCGCATCGAGATGAATAGTTTCTCCGCCAGCGGGCGCTGCGACAATTCCGACGAGATATCCATCGCCGAATTGCCGGCGCCGACAATCATCACGCGGCGCCCACGGAAATCATACGGCGCGAAGGGGTCGCGGTAATGGTGCGAATGGACCTGGTAGCCGCTGAACGTGCCCGGATAGGTGGGCATGCGCGCGTCCCAGTGGTGGCCGTTGGCGACGCAGACGGCGTCATACTCGCGCGTTTCTCCGGTGGACAGCCGAACCCGGTAACGCCCGTCCGGCAGGTCCGCCACGTCCTCGACCGAGGTGTTGAACGTGATGGTCTCGCGCAGGCCGAAATGGTCCACATAATCGTGGAAGTATTGCAGCAGCTGGGCATGGTGGGGGAAATCCGGCCAATGCTCCGGCACCGGATAGTCCTCGAAGGCGAGGCGCCATTTCGACGTGTCGATATGCAGCGACTGGTAGCAGGACGAGACCCCGTTGGGGTTCTGGTAATACCAGTTGCCGCCGATGTTGTCCGACTTTTCAAAGCAATCGTAGGCCAATCCGAGATCCTTGAGGCGTTTCGCCAACGTGAACCCGGAACATCCTGCCCCGATGATGCAGGTTTTCGGCTTTGCCGCAGCGTCAAAGGCCATGACCCTTGTATCCTTCCCTTGCGCGAACCCGTTTCCATGAGTCCCCGGCGATGTTATCCGGCTTCAATTGGGCGTCAAACACGGAAAGTGGGCCGGACTGCATGAGCGACAAGCCGAAGACGCAATACGACATTGCGGCCATCATGAACGAGAACATCAACGTGATGCGCGATGTGGTGCCCTGGGCCAACGAGACCCGCTTCCGGGTCACCAAGGTCGAGAAGGGCCATGTCTTCGGCATCCAGCCCTGGGCCGAGCATCTGGTCGGCGACCCGGACTCCGGCGTCATCCATGGCGGCGTGATCACGACCTTTCTCGACAACCTGTGCGGCATGGCCTGCACCTCGGCGATGACCGAGATGCGCTTTGTCGCCACGGTTGACCTGCGCATCGACTACATGCGCCCGGCCGACAAGGGCCGCGACATCATCGGCGAGGCGGAATGCTACCACCTGACCCGGACGGTCTGTTTCACGCGCGCCTGGGCCTATCACGAGACACGCGACAAGCTGATCGCGACCGCGGCCGGCACCTTCGCCATCAACAAGGCGCGCCTCGGCGGCGGGAGCAAAAAATGAACCCGCAGCTGACCAATCCGAGGGCGGACGAAATCGACACCATCCTGAAGCGCATCCCCTTCGCGCAGACGCTCGGCATGCGCTGCGAAGTGCTGGGCGACGAGATGACCGCGATCCTGCCCTTCCAGGAGAAGCTGATCGGCAACGTTGCCATCCGGGCGCTGCATGGCGGCGCGATTGCCTCCTTCCTTGAACTGACGGCCATGTTGCAGGTTTTCCTCGTGTCCGACATGCCGCGCCCACCCAAACCGATCAACCTGACCATCGACTATCTCCGGCAAGGCCACGCAAAGGACCTCTACGCGCGGGCCTATGTGCTGAAGATGGGACGCCGGATGGCGTCCGTCCGCGCCGAAGCATGGCAGGAGAACCGCGCCGAGCCGGTGACGGCTCTGATGGCGCATTTCATGGTGGCGGCGGACTGAGCCGGCGCGCGTTTTGGGCTATTCCACGGGCGGAAAGGCCCGCGCGATACGCTGGTTCCATTCGTAGAGGGCGGGCCAGTTCTCGCCTTCGTTCGGCATCAGGCCGAGACGGACGATGACGAGGTCGCGGCTGGGGACGACCCAGATGGTCTGGCCTTCATGGCCGCCGGCGTGGAAAGCGTCGCGCGGATCGGAATCGGCGTTCTGCCGGTGCGTGAGCGGACCTTCTGGCGGGATGATCCACCAGCCGGCGCCGTAGACATTCGTGTTGGCGGCGGGTCCGGGCGCGCGGGCAAAATCGACCCAGCCTTCGGGAAGCAGGCGTTGGCCGTCCCACACCCCGCCGCGCAAATACAGGTAGCCGAACTTCGCAAAGTCCCGCGCGCTGGCCCAGACGAGGGAGCCGCCAAGATAGGTACCGGCGGGATCGAACTCGACCACGGTGTTCATGCCGAGCCTGGCGAACAGGAGGCGGTCGAACGCCGCCTTGGTTTCCTCGGGTATGCCTTCGGTACCGAGCGTGACCTGAAGTGCATGGCCGATCATGTGGAAGGTGGGCGTCGAATAGTTCCAGTGGGTGCCTGGCGGATGGACGAGCGGAAAGGCGCGCAGCACATAGGCCAGCGCGTCAAATCGTCCGTGTCCGTACATCAACTGGACGACATCGTTTTTGGTCAGGTCCGGGTCGCCGTCCAGTTCGTGATAATCGAGCCCGTCCACGGCGTTCAGCCACTGGCGCCAGGTGATCGCGGCTTCGGTGCTGCCGGGCGTGAAGGGCGTTGGCATCGGCGCATCGAGCTGGATGTCGGCGCCCGCTTCGATGGCGGCGCCCACGAGTGCCTGCGTGACCGACTTCGCCATGCTCCAGGAGAGCTGCTTTGTCTCGGGCGTGAAATGCCGGCCATAGGCTTCGGCGACCAGCCGGCCGCGCCAGATGATGACGAGGCCGCGGGTTTCGCCCATCACGTCGGTGACGGTCTTGTTCATCGCTTCGGCGACGAGGGCTTCGATGTCGGCCTTCGATCCGGCGGGCAGATCGCCCGTCTCCCAGCCGGCGGTGGGCCAGGCGAGGCCGTCCGGCTGCGGCGGCAGTGGGGCAAGGTCCTGCGCGCCGGCCGCACATGCAAACAGGACGGCCGAGACCAGTCCGCTAAGAATCTTTCCGCCCATGCTGGCGCCCTCCCCTGTTTTCGTTATGTTGCCGCCAACTGTTGTGGACCTTGCCATGAAGATCGTCAAAGCCATCGGCATCGCCGCGCTGGGTCTCGCCGTGATCGGCGGTCTGGTCTGGCAATTCTGGCTGAAAGGCCAGGTGGATTACGCGAGAATCGCGACCGCTTACGGCGCCAAAATGGTCTGTTCATGCCGATTTGTGGCTGCCCGGCCGATGGAGAGCTGCCTGACAGACTTCACGACCGACATCTCCATGGTATCCTTCGAGGAAACCGAAACCGCCATCCGCGCAAGTGTGCTGGGCGGTCTCGTCTCGTCGGAAGCCCGAAACACCGGTCCCGGGACCGGCTGCACATTGGTGGAAAAATGAAACACGCCCTTCTTGCCCTCTCGATGCTGGCGGCTTCGGCCGTCGCCGCGCCCGCCGCCCATGCCGATGAAGGCCTGAAATGGATGAGCGGCTGCTGGCAGACCAAGGACAAGTCGTACAAGGAAGTCTGGTCGAAGCCGGAATCGGGTTTCCTGTTCGGCTATTCGATCACCTATGAAGACGGCGCTGCGGCCTATTTCGAACAGAGCCGCATCGATGGCGGCGCGCCGGCGGTATTCAACGCCTATCCGAGCGGCTTCGGCCCATCGGAATTCACCGAAGCGAGCCGCGCCAAGAACACGGTCACCTTCGAGAACGGCGCCCATGATTATCCGCAGCGCATCGTCTACGCCCGCAAGGGCAGCAAGATGACCGCCACGATCTCGTTGCTGAACGGCGCGCGGCCCGTCACTTGGGAATTCAGGAAGTGCTGACCTGAGAGCCTGTCTTCCCGGCCAGCGTGAAGCGCGTGAGCCGGGACAGGCTATTGTTCCACCACAACGGGTTCCCCGCCGAACCGGCCGGACCAGGTTTCGGTGAGGATGGGCAGAAGGTCGGTGGCGGAGAGGGTGACCTCGTAGCTGCCTTCGGCATAGGCGCCGACATCGTAGGGCGAGAACAACACCGTGATCCCGCCGGCCTTGCCGGGCTCGGTGGACGGCTCAAGCACGAAATTGCCCTTGTAGAGTTCGGGACGTTCCGGCGACGGCGCGAGCATTTCGCGGATTTCGGCTTCGACGGAGTCGCGGGCGGCAGCCTCAAAGCCGCGCGCCAGTTTTTCCTCGACCAGCGCCTGGATGACCATCTCGTTGAAGACGGCAAAATCGGTGACGAAGGCGGCGAGGCCGAGCGCGCCGGCTTCACCCTTGCGGTGGACGCTGCCGGAGAGGGCGTAGTTGGGATGCGCGCCGCCGGTATAGGTGCTGTAGGTTTCGCTGACGGAGATCACGTCGTCGAAGACAGCGGTGGCGCGGTAGGTGATGTCGAGCGTGTAGCCGCGAAACCAGTTTTCGCCGCTGGAGACCTGCTCGGCGTCCGCCTGTTTGCGGTCAGCGTCGGCTGTGGCGCCGAGTTCGTCGAGTGCGGCCCTGGCATCGGTCCAGAGTTTCCAGGCGAGCGGCGGGTCGAAGGCCAGGATGGCGGGGTCGATTCCGGCGCTGACTTCGTAGTTTTCGGTCTCGAGCTTGTAGGCAAGCTGGAAGCCTTCCGGCTGGACGGCGGGCGGCGGGGTTTCGGCGCTGGCGGGCTCGGCGGCCGGATCCTCTGCGGCCGCAAGGTCAGTTCCGGCGGCCGGTTCAGCAGGCGGCGGCGTGCAGGCCGCGAGAATCAGGGCGGCGAGGGATGCGGTCGCAAGCAGGCGCAGCATGGGGCGGTATCCTTCAGAGGCTCAAGAGTTCGGCGTCGCCGCCTTGCGCGGTGATGTTGACACTTACCACCCGTTCGACGGCGAAACGAGGGAGGTATTGTGGCCCGCCTGCCTTGGGGCCGGTGCCGGAGAGGCCTTCCCCGCCAAACGGCTGGACGCCGACGACGGCGCCGATCATCGAACGGTTCACATAGGTGTTGCCGGCGGGCATGGCGGCCCGGACGGCGGCATGGAAACTTTCGAGGCGGGAATGGATGCCGAGCGTAAGGCCGTACCCCTTGGCATGGAGCGCGGCGCCGACGGCCGCGATATTGTCCGGGTCGTAGCGCAGGACGTGGAGGACGGGGCCGAAGGTTTCCTCCGTGATCTGATCGAGGGAGGAGAGCTCCACGAGGGCCGGGCCGAAGCCGGTGCCTTTCGTGGCGAGGTCGCCGGGATCAATCTGGTGGAGGAGCGCCGCCTCCCCTTTCATGCGGGCGATGTGCCTTTCGAGGAGGCCGCGCGCCTCGGCGTCGATGACAGGGCCGGTATCTGTCTCGGGCAGTGCAGGGTCGCCCATCTTCAGTTCGTTCATCGCGCCGATAAGGCCTTCGATGAGCGTGTCGGCGGTCGCCTTCGGGAGAAACGCGATGCGCAAGGCCGAGCAGCGCTGGCCGGCTGAACCAAACGCAGATGTGATCATGTCGTCGATGACCTGTTCGCGCAGGGCGGTCGTGTCCACGAACAGACCGTTGAGGCCGCCGGTCTCGGCGATCAGCGGAATGATCGGGCCGTCCCGGCCTGCGAGCGTACGGTTGATGAGACGCGCGGTGGAGGTGCCACCGGTGAAGCAGACGCCGGCAACGCGCAGGTCTGCGGTGAGGCGCGCGCCGACGGTTTCGCCGCGCCCGGGGAGCAGGTGAAGCGCGTCCACCGGCAGGCCCGCCTTGTGGAACAGGCGGACGGCTTCGAAGGCGATCAGCGGCGTCTGCTCGGCCGGTTTGGCGGCGACCGTGTTGCCGGCGGCAAGGGCCGCAGCGATCTGACCGGTGAAGATGGCGAGCGGGAAGTTCCAGGGCGAGATGCAGCAGAAGACGCCGCGCCCGTGGAGGGAGAGGTGGTTGGTCTCGCCGGTGGGACCCGGCAGACGGGTTGGCGCGGCGAACTGTTCGGCGGCCTGCAAGGCATAATAGCGGCAGAAGTCCACTGCTTCGCGCACTTCGGCGATGCCGTCGGCGAGGGTCTTGCCGGCTTCGCGGGCCATCAGCGCGATGAGGCGCGGAGCCTCGGCCTCCATCGCATCAGCCATGGCGTGCAGGTATTCGGCGCGCTTGGCGCCGCCGAGCGCGTCCCAGGCCGGCTGGAAGGCGCGGGCGGCATCGAGCGCGCGGTTGCAGGCGTCGTCGCTGGCTTCGAGCACGGTGCCGAGCGCGCGGGACTGATCGGCCGGCGCGCGCACCAAGTCGCCGCCGCCGGTTTCGGCCTTGCCGGAGACGATGGGGCCGGCGGCAATGGCCGGGCCTTCGTCCAGCGCCTTGACGGCAGCGGCAAAGCCGCCGCGCACACCAAGCTGGCTGAGATCGTGGCCCATCGAATTCCTCCGGGTGCTGCCATACAGGCGCGGCGGCGTGGGAATGCGCGGATGCCGGCGCGGGCCGGCCTCGATGCGGGCGATGGGATCGGTGACGACCTGTTCGGGCGGAATGTCTTCGTTCAGGAAGGAATGGACGAAGCTGGTATTCGCGCCGTTCTCCAGAAGGCGGCGGACAAGATAGGGCAAGAGATCCTCGTGTGCGCCGACAGGCGCATAGACGCGCACGCGCGTGCCGGCTTCGGCGGCTTCGTAGAGCGGCTCGCCCATGCCGTGGAGGCGCTGGAACTCAAAGCCGGTGACGCCGACCTCCCCTGCGAGAAGATCAATTGCGGCCAGCGTGTGGGCGTTGTGCGTGGCGAAACAGGGATAGATGGCCGGCGAGGCGGCGAGCATGACCTTCGCGCAGGCGAGATAGTGAACGTCCGTACCCTGCTTGGTGGTGAAGACCGGGAAGTTCGGATAACCTTCGACCTGGGCGTTCTTGATTTCTGAATCCCAGTAGGCGCCCTTGACGAGACGCACCATGAAGCGCCGGCCGGTGACATGGGCGAGCGTCGAGAGCCGCTCGATGACGGCGAGGGCGCGCTTCTGGTAGGCCTGCACGGCAAGGCCGAGACCGGTCCAGCCTTCGAGGGAGGTTTCGCGGGCGAGCTTTTCGAAGATCTTGAGACTGATGACAAGGCGGTGGGCTTCTTCGGCGTCGAGACAGAGGCCGATATTGGCCTTCGCGGCTTGCTGGCAGAGCGCCAGCACACGGGGGTACATCTCGGCCATGACGCGCGCTTCCTTGATCGCCTGGTAGCGCGGATGCAGCGCCGAGAGCTTCACCGAGACGCCGTTCGCGCGTTCCGGCGGCAGGGCAGCGTCCTTGTCGGCCGCAACGGCGGCGGTGGCGTTTTCATAGGCCTTGAAATAGCGCTCGGCGTCGGCGGCGGTGCGGGCGCCCTCCCCCAGCATGTCGAAACTGAAATGGGCCGCTTCGGCGGCCTTGACCATGCGGCGCCCGCGCTTCAGCGCCTCGCTGACCGTCCGCCCAAGGACGAACTGTTCCCCCATGATGCGCATGGCCTGCATCATTGCTGCGCGGATCACCGGCTCGCCGCTGTCGCGGATCAGCCCGCCGACGAAAGCCGCCGGTCCCTTGCGGGCGCTTTCCGGCGCGCCGATCACCCGGCCCGTGAGCATCAGGCCCCAGGTGGACGCGTTGACGAGCCAGCTGTCGGACTGGCCCTGGTGTGCGCCCCAGTTTCCGGAGCGGATCTTTTCGGCGATCAGGTCGTCGCGCGTGGCCGCGTCCGGCACCCGCAGCAGCGCTTCGGCGAGACACATCAACGCGAGACCTTCGGAATTCGTGAGACCGAACTCTTCGAGGAAACTCTCCATCATGCCTTTGCGGCGCCCGCGCGCCCGGGCGAGCATCACGAGTTCGCGGCCCCGGCGCACGGCGCCGTCGCGGATCGGGCCGGTCAGGACGCCGGACTTCAACAAGCCTTCCAGAAGCGCCTCCTCGTCGGCAAACTTCAGGGCGTCGAGCGCGTCCCATTCGACCGGGAGCGAGGCAAGGGTATCAGGCATGGGAATTGTTCAACTCACGAGAAAAAGGGAATAGTTTTGCGTCCGCCGAGGGACGCGAAGCACAATAATACCTGTGGACGGCGAGGGGAGCGAGCGGAATTTGAGGAGCGCGCCCTCGTTGCGCGCCGGGGCCCTAGTGCATGGCCGGCTGGTGTCCGCCTGCGGCCTGCAGCCTGAACTCGACGCGGTTGCGGCCGTTGTGCTTGGCCGCGTAGAGGCGTTCATCAGCGCTGCGGTAAAGCTCGCTGAACGGGAAGAAGTGGTCAAAGGCGACACCGCCGACGCTGACCGACAGGTCGTGGCGGGATCCGCCCGGCGCAAACTCGGATTCGGCGACCGCGATGCGAATGCGCTCCGCGAGGGCCGATGCGCTGTCGGGTGCCTGACCCGGCATGAAGACGCAGAACTCCTCGCCGCCGATACGCCCGACGAGGTCGGTGTCTCTCACGGTCTCGCGGATCGTCCTGGAAATGAGTTTCAGCGCCTCGTCACCCGTTTGGTGGCCGAATCGGTCGTTCACCGCCTTGAAGTGATCCACATCGATCACCAGCAGGGCGCCGCCCGATTGCCATTCGGATTCCTTGACACGCTTCAGGTATCCATCGACCAGCTCTGTGAAGGCACGCCGGTTCAACAGCGAGGTCAGGCCGTCGGTGGTGGCCACCGTCATCAGTTCGTTGTGAGCGATCGCAAGCTGGCGCATCTTGTCGAGGAGTAAGTAGAAGAACGGCGGCGCCACCAACGCCGGGATCACGAAGTTGTTGACGGGATCACTGCCCCAGCGCCATCCACCGGTTGCGACGTCGTAGCTGTCGATCGCAAAGGCGGCTGCGATACAGACAAGTGTGCCCAGCGCCATCAACGCCCAGACTCGGGCACGGCCGCGCGATGTCCAGTCGATTTCCATCAAGGGGCGTGCCTGTTCCATCTCCGGCAGGATGCCCGGTATTGTTTAAGGATTAGCTGAAGGCTGCCCTGCCAACATCTACCTCTGCGTTAACCACCGCGCCGGCCCGGGCATCCGTGCCGTTGCCCGGTTCACATGGCCCCGCGACACGCCTATATCGCCGCAACGAATGCACGGGGCGTGAAGCGGGCAAGCGTGTTTGGACCTTTACGGCCTGAAGCAAGCCCGCCATGTTGCGCGCCAACGGCCCGCGGGGGGCCCCATAGAACCGTCCAATGGGAGATGCCATGCGCATCATGCTCATCACTGACGCCTGGGACCCCCAGGTCAACGGCGTCGTGCGCACCATGAAGCGCATCATCGCCGAGACCGAGGCGATGGGTCATGTCTGGGAAATCGTGCATCCGGGCGCGGGCTTCATGACCATGCCACTGCCGACCTATCCCGAGATCAAGCTGGGCCTGTGGGGGCGTCCGCTGATCAGCACGATTTTCCACGAGTTCGAGCCCGACGCCGTACATATCGCCACCGAAGGCACGCTGGGCATGGCCGGGCGCGCCGTCTGCCTGACCGAGAAACACCCCTTCTCGACCGCCTATCACACACGGTTTCCGGAATACGTTTCGGCGCGCCTGCCGGTGCCGGTCAGCTGGGGCTATGCCTTCGTGCGCTGGTTCCACAAGTATTCCGGCAAGGTGATGGTGGCGACGCCGTCACTGATGAAGGAACTGGAAGACCACGGCTTCAACAATCTCGTGGCCTGGAGCCGGGGCGTCGATACCGACACCTTCTCACCCTCCAAGCGTGTGCCGGACGGCGCGCCGGGTGACCCGTTCGCCGGCCTGGCGCGGCCAATCTTCCTAAATGTCGGGCGGGTCGCGGTGGAGAAGAACATCGAATCCTTTGCGGAGCTGAGCCTGCCCGGCACGAAGGTGATTGTCGGCGACGGCCCGCAGCTGGAAGAGCTGAAGCGCAAGTACAAGGATGTCGTGTTCCTCGGCGCCCGGTTCGGCGACGATCTGGCCGCCTGCTATGCGGGCGCAGACGTGTTCGTGTTCCCGAGCCTGACTGACACGTTCGGGCTTGTGGTGCTGGAGGCGATGGCCGCAGGCACGCCCGTGGCCGCGTATGACGCGACCGGGCCGCGCGATGTGATCCCGGGCTCCGGCGCCGGCACGATCACACCATTGGACGGCGACTTGGCGAAAGGTGCAGTGGACTGCCTGACGCTCAGCCGCGAGACGGCCCGCGCCCATGCCGAGACCTATAGCTGGCGGTCCTGCGCGGAAGTCTTCCTCGAGAACCTGCAGCCCCTGCCCCCACCGCAACGCCGGCGGTTCTGGCACAAGATCCGTATCCGGAGGAGAAAGGTTAAACCGGAGGCGTTGCCGCCCCCGGATATCAGTTCAGGCGCCTAGAACCTCGCTTAAGGCGTGACCGTTGCCGAAGACTTCAGGGACGCAGCCACGTCCTGCGCCTTGCCCAGCTCAGCTTCGTGCAGCGGGATCAGGCCCTTCTCGACCAGGTAGCCGTCTTCACCGGCGGCACCGTCGCTGACCGATTCGACGACGAATTCGGCAAGGCCGGGCACCAGCGGCAGGTTCTGGTCCTTGACGTAGAAGTACATCACGCGGGCAAGGCCGTATTGGCCGGCCGTGATCATCTCGAAGGTCGGATCAATGCCGCCGAGACGGGCGCCTTTCACGCGGTCGCCGTTCTGCTCGAGGAAGGAAAAGCCGAGGATACCGATGGCGTCCGGCGATTTTACCAGCGATTGGACGATGGCGGTGTCATTTTCGCCGAAATCGACCCAGGCACCATCGGTGCGGATCGTGTGGGCATAGTTCTTGAAGGCTTCCTCGTCGGCCTTCTTCAGCGCGGTCAGTGCCGGCACTTCAAGGGCGCCGAGTTCCATGCCGAGTTCGACGAAGGCGTCTCGCGTGCCCGAGGTCGGCGGCGGGCCGAGCACGAGGATCGGCTTGGCCGGAAGGTTGGGCGCGACTTCATTCCAGTTCTTGTAGGGGTTCGGCTGAAAGCCACCCTGGCCGTCCGGAATGTCCTTGGCGAGCGCGAGGTAGAGCTCCTGCTTGGTCAGGTCGAACTGCGGGCCTTCCTTGGCGTTGGCGATGACGATTCCATCATAACCGAGCGGGATTTCGGTAATGCTGGTGACACCCGCCGAGGTGCAAAGATCGCGCTCAGACTCCTTGATCGGGCGCGACGCATTGGAAATCGATGGCTGGTCGGGGCCAACACCGCCGCAGAAGGCCTTGAAGCCGCCGCCGGTGCCCGTCGACTCGACGATCGGCGTCGAAAACCCGGTCGTGGCGCCGAACCGTTCGGCTATCGTCCGCGAGAAGGGAGAGACGGTCGAAGAGCCAACGACCTTGATCTTCTGTTCGGCTGCCGCCGTGCCCGCAACGGGGCCGGCGCCCGAGGCCGAATCATCTTCGAGTTTCGACAGGTCGCTCTGCCCGCAGGCGGCGACTGCCAAGAAAAACGCAGCCGGCAAGGCCGCCTTGATGAAACCCTTGAACATTTGTCTTCTCCACTCTGTCAGGCCGGATTACCGGAGGATTCGCGCCTTCGCCATACGCCCCGCATGTGACAATTGCTGTGATTAAAAGTGACAGTTTTGCGACAAAAGGCGGGTTGCCAAAATTTCTTCTTGCACGTCCGGGGATTACCCCCTAAATGCACCCTCGAAATTGATGTGGCGGACATCTGGGCTAACCCGACAAAAAGGGGGGCCCCCTGTACTAACGCCCAAAGCTGGTTTGAAGCCCTTTGGAGGTTAGGTGTCATGCACACTTACGCGACCCCGTATAATATTGTGCGCAATCTGCAGCCGGAGCTGCCGGTTTACTGCTTCCGTCCGGAACGCGTGACGGCGTCTGCGCGCTGGTTTGTGGAAAAATTCCCGGCCCAGGCCTTCTATGCCGTGAAGGCGAACCCTGCCCCGCACGTCCTCGATGCCCTCTGGGAAGGCGGTGTGCGCAGCTTTGACGCGGCCTCCGAAAAAGAGATCCAGCTGATCCACGGCCGGTTCCCCGGTGCGCGGATTGCGTTCCTGCACCCGGTGAAGCCGCGTCACGCGATCAAGCGCGCCTACGAGAACTACGGCGTACGCATCTTCGTGACCGACACGGTTGCGGAACTCAACAAGATCCTCGAAGCGACCGGCCACGCGAGGGATCTGACGATCCTCGTGCGGATTGCCGTGTCCTGCGATGGCTCGGCCCTGCCGCTGGCCAACAAGTTCGGCGCCGGCCCGGAAGAGGCAGCGGAAATCCTCCGCCTCGCCCGCCGTCATGCGGACGAAGTCGGCGTGTCGTTCCACGTGGGCAGCCAGGCCATGAAGCCTTCGGCCTGGGCGCAGGCGATGGCGGATGCCAGCCGCATCATCATTGATGCCGGCGTGACCGTGGACATCGTCGATGTCGGCGGCGGCTTCCCCGCGATCTATGCCGACACGGCCCCGCCGGAAATGGACGACTATGTCGCCATGGTGATGCGTTCCTTCGAGAACATGTTCGTTCTCGAGAACGCCGAGCTGTGGTGCGAGCCCGGCCGTGCGCTGGCCGCTGAAGCCGAGAGCCTTCTCGTGCGCGTCGATCTGGCGAAGGGTAACACGCTCTACATCAATGACGGCTCGTACGGCTCGCTGTACGACGCGGTGCACGAGCGCTGGGAATTCCCGATCCGGGCGATCCCGGGCGATGGCCGCAAGATGGGCCGCATGGTGGAGTACACCGTGTACGGACCGACCTGCGACTCGACCGACAAGCTGGCCGAGACGGTCTGGCTGCCGGCCGGCATGACCGAAGGCGACTATATCGAATTCGGCAACATCGGCGCCTATGGCCGCGCGATGGCGACCCGCTTCAACGGCTTCGGTGAGGCCGAGACGCTGGCCGTGCAGGATGCACCCTGGCCGAGCCTTTACGGTGCGGCGTCGGCCGAAGTCGTCGCGTTCGGCTCTAAAGCCACAAACTGAATGTCCGGAAAGCCGTAGCGTCTGAGGACGCGCGCGATACCATCCGTCTCTTCCGGCGGGCTGGTGAGGGAGGCTGTTCCTCCCTGCCCGCCGGAATGAGTATTTTCCGGCAGGACACGGATGGTCTGGCGCGCAATCGCGGCGCCTGAATCGATATAGGAAACGGCGCGCGGGGCGGTGGCGATCAGCTGGCCGCGCACCAGCGGAAAATGCGTACAGGCAAGCACGACCGTGTCGATCCGGTCTCCGCCTTCAGCTTCAAACAGCGGCGCCTGGGCCGCGGCGAAGGCTTCAGGCGGGACATCTTCGCCGCGCGCATGCGCCTCGGCGAGTTTCACCAGTTCCAGGCTGCCATGCAGGATGACGCGCTTGCCGGCCGCGAACTCCTCAATCAGCCGCGCGGTGTAGGCGCGCCGGATCGTGCCGGGCGTGGCGAGGAGGCCGATCGTGCCGGTCTCGGTCAGCTTCGCGGCGGGCTTGATGGCGGGCACAGTGCCGACCACGGGAATGTCGAGCGCGGCGCGGACTTCGGCCAGCGCCAACGTGCTCGCCGTGTTGCAGGCGATGACGAAGACATCCGGCTGCACCGCATCCACCAGCGCCCGGGCAACCTCGGGCAGGCGCGCACGCAAGGCGTCGTCGGACTTGTCCCCATACGGGAAAAACGCCGTATCGGCGGCGTAGTGAACCGACAGGCGCGGCCCGAGCGCCCTGATCTCGCCGGCAACCGTGAGCCCCCCGACGCCGGAATCGAACACGAGAACGCGCCCCCTTGCGGGTGAGGGCTCGAAGGTGAAGGGCATCGGTTCGCTCATCTGTGGGGAGAATCTAAGCACATTCGGTTCTGGCGCAATCAGGGCCGGCCAGCGGCAGGCGCATGACAATTGGCACAAAACTTGTTGTGCACCGCACAATCGCGGACTAGCTTGGAGGCTGAACGGATGGATAAACAGGACATGATGGACTTCTGGCTGAATTCCTGGCGGACCTATACGACGATCACCGCCGCCTCGCTGGACGCAGTGCTGACGATGCAAAAGGGCATGGTCAGCCTCTCCAAGATCACGCTGTCGGACGGATTCGATGGCGCTGACGAGAACTTCATGCGCGAAGCCTTCCAGCGCGCGGCCGATGCCAATGTGCGCCGCTGGTCGGACACAGCGGGCATCCTGCAGGGCCTTCCGAGCTGGGTGCAGAAGATGCACACCCTGCCCAGCACGTCGCTGACCGACATGTTCGACAAGGCCCAGCGCGCCCGCGTGTAACCGGCGGTCTTTCCTGATCCGGACCCCATGGACAGACGGCAGCCCCTGTTTTACCCCGGGGCATGACCCTTCCTCTCGAACACTTGAAGCTCCTCGAGCAGCGCCTGCTGTGGCTGGCGTCATGGACCGTGCACAATGCCAATCACCTGCGCGAGAAGCGCGAGGATGACGTCAAGGTGGGCGGGCACCAGGCCAGCTGCGCCTCGATGGTGTCGATCCTCACGGCGCTGTATTTCCATGTGCTGCGGCCCGAAGACCGCGTGGCGGTGAAGCCACATGCGGCGCCGGTGTTCCATGCGATGCACTATCTGATGGGCAACCAGACGCGGGAGAAGCTGGAAAACTTCCGGGGCTATGGCGGCGCACAGTCCTACCCTTCCCGCACGAAAGACATCGATGATGTGGATTTCTCGACCGGCTCGGTCGGGCTCGGTGTGGCGGAGACGGCGTTTGCGTCGATCATCCAGGACTACCTGATCGCCCGTCCGTGGACGGAGCTTGGATCGGGCGCGCGCAAGGCGGGCCGCATGGTTGCGCTGGTGGGCGACGCCGAGTTGGACGAAGGCAACGTGTACGAATGTCTGCAGGAAGGCTGGAAGCACGGCCTGCGCAATACATGGTGGGTGATCGACTATAATCGCCAGAGCCTGGACGGCGTGGTCCATGAAGGCCTCTGGGCGCGGGTGGAGGCCATTTTCAAGGCGTTCGGCTGGCGGGTGGAAGTGCTGCGCTTCGGCGCCCTGCAGCGCGCAGCCTTCAGGGAACCAGGCGGCGCGCGCCTGAAAGACTGGATCGAGACCTGCCCCAACTCGCTCTATTCGGCGATGACCTACCTGGGCGGTGGCGCCTGGCGCAAGCGGCTGCTGGACGACATCGGTGATCAGGGCGACGTGACGGCGCTGATCGAGAAGCGGACCGACGCAGAACTCGGTACGCTGATGAACAATCTCGGCGGCCAGTGCCTCGAGACGCTGTGCGAGGCGTTTGACCGGGCGCAGGACGAAACTCCGACGGTGTTCCTTGCCTACACGATCAAGGGCTGGGGCACACCCCTGGCCGGGCACAAGGACAACCATTCGGGCCTGATGACCAAGGCGCAGATGGCCGAGTTCCAGACAAGGATGGGCGTCGCCGAGGGCGAGGAATGGGAAAAGCTGGCCGGCCTCGAAGATCCCGCCGCCATGCGCTCTTTCCTGCGCAACGTGCCCTTCTTCGCGGCGGGGCCGCGGCGTTACGCATCGCCGGCGGTGGCCTCCCCTGGCCCGGTCTTCCTCGACGACGAGATGCTCTCGACGCAGGCGGGCTTCGGCAAGATCCTTGATGCCCACGCCAAGACCGATACGGAGCTTTCCCGCCGTATCCTGACGACCTCGCCGGACGTGACAGTCTCGACCAATCTCGGGGCCTGGGTGAACCGGCGCGGCCTGTTCGCGCGGGAGAAGGTGGCGGACACGTTCCGGGACGAGAAGATTCCCTCGGCGCAGAAGTGGAGCTTCTCGCCGGAGGGCCAGCATATCGAGCTCGGCATCGCGGAGATGAACCTGTTCCTGCTGCTCGGCGCGGCTGGCCTGTCGCATTCGCTGTTCGGCGAGCGGCTGATCCCCATCGGCACGGTGTATGACCCATTCATCGCGCGCGGCCTCGATGCGCTGAACTATGCCTGCTACCAGGACGCGCGCTTCATCATTGCAGGCACGCCCAGCGGCGTGACGCTGGCGCCCGAGGGCGGCGCGCACCAGTCGATCGGCGCGCAACTGATCGGTATGAGCCAGGACGGGCTCGTCTCGTTCGAGCCCGCGTTCCTCGATGAATTGTCGATCATCATGGACTGGAGTTTCGACTATCTGCAGCGCAATGGCGAGGGCGACCCCGACGAGCGCACCTGGCTTCGCGACGAGACCGGCGGCTCGGTTTATCTGCGCCTTTCGACCCGGCCGCTGGAACAGGTGCGCGTCTGGAAGCGCGACGACGCCGCCTTCCGGCAAGGCGTGATCGACGGCGGCTACTGGCTGCGCCAACCGGGCCCGAATGCCGAAGTCGTGATTGCCTATCAGGGCGTGATCGCACCGGAAGCGATCAAGGCCGCAGCACGCATCGGCGAGGGCCGGCGTGATATCGGTGTGCTGGCGGTAACCTCCGCAGACAGACTGAACTCAGGATGGACGGCCGCGCGGCGGGCCCGCGCGCGCGGGCAGCGCAATGCCAAGAGCCAGATCGAACGGCTGATGGACGGCGTACCGCCGCATTGCCAGTTGATCACCGTGACCGATGGCCACCCGGCCACGCTGGCCTGGATCGGCGGGGTGAAAGGCCATGCAGTGACGCCGCTCGGCGTCGAGCATTTCGGTCAGACCGGCACGATCCGCGACCTGTACCGCCACTTCCAGATTGATGCGGACGCCATCGTCTCGGCGGCAAGCCACCTCTCTCCCGGACGCGTGCTTTAGTCCCACTGGCGCCGGGCGGCGCATGGGGCTAGCTTTCGCACGAGGGTCGACACCAATCCGGCCGAGGGGAGGAAATCATGCTGACATGCCGACTGTGGCTCGCCGCCGCGATTTCATGTGTTGCGGCTTGCGCGGCGCCGCCTGCGCCTGTGCCCGCGCCGACCTCCGATGTTACAATCTTTGTCGCCGCCGACGTCATCCCGATGACCGGCGAGGGCGTGACGGCCAAAGCGGTTGCGGTGGAAGGCGGGCTGATCCGGGATGTGGGCAACCTTGATGCTTTGCAGGCGGCGTATCCCGGCGCGCGCATCGACGAAACCTTCCGTGGCAAGACGATCCTGCCCGGCCTGATCGATCCGCACATGCACGTGCTGCTGGGCGGCATGCTCTACGCGCATCCGTTTGCGCCGCCTTGGCCGATGGCAACGCCGGAAGGCATGACAGCGGGCTACCCCTCCCCCGAGGCCTTCCGGGCGCGTCTCGCGGAAATCGTCGCCGAAGCGCCGCAGGACGGCTCGCCGGTTGTGGTGTACGGATTCCACAATTTGGTGCAGGGCGATCTCGACCGGCACACCCTGGACGCGATCGCGCCCGGCCGGCCGATGATCGTCTGGCATTATTCCGGGCACGACTTTTATCTGAACTCGGCGGCCCTCGACATGATCGGCGCAACGCCCGCGCTGGCGGACACCTTCCACGGCGTGGACCTCGACTCGGACGGCGCGCTCACCGGACGCATCTATGAAGACGCCGCGATGGTGGTGTTCGCCCGGGCGAAGGACGTCTTGTTCGATCCCGTCCGCTTCAGCGCGGGGATCGAGCGGTATTTCGACATCGTGCGTAATGCGGGCGTGACCACCACGGCGGACCTCGGCTACGGCGTGTTCGGACTGGCACTGGAAGACCAGACCATCGCGGCCAGTTGGTCTTTGGCGGACGACGGTTTCCGGCTTTACCTGATTCCGGAATTCCGTTCGATGGAGCGGGAATTTGGCGCCGGCGCGCCGCAGGCGGTGCTCGACATGGTAGGCGGGGCTCGTCCGGCCGCAGCGCCGGTGTTGCCACGCGTGAAGTTCTTTGCCGATGCGGCCTATTACTCGCAGACCATGCGCCTGTCGCCGCCCGGCTATCTTACCGGACAATCCCGAGGCACTCCCGGCCTTTGGGTTATTCCGGAAGGCGAGATCGCCAATACGATGCAGCCTTACACCGATGCCGGATTGTCTGTTCACATACATTCGAATGGTGATGCGGCGCAGACATCCACGCTCGACGCGTTAGCCACCCTCAGGGCAGCCGGCTTCACCGGAGACTTTGTGATTGAGCATGGAGGCCTGTTTTCGCCCGAACAGGTCGCCCGGGCCGGCAAGCTCGGCGCGATGGTATCCGCCGCCAGCCACTATGTGTTCTACATGGCCTCAGCCTACGCGTCGCCGCTGGGCCCTGCCCGGGCAAGCTGGATCACGCCGCTCGGCAGCCTGTCAACGGCGGGCGCCGTGGTCGCTCTGCATTCGGATGCACCGTTGGCACCGCCCCAGCCGCTGCGCGCTGCCGGCGCCCACATCACCCGCGCCACTCGCGAAGGCGGATTTTATGAGCCCGGGAATGCCTTGGGTCCGTACGACGCGCTGGAAGCCGTAACGCTCGACGCGGCCCGCGTATTGGGCCTGGAGAACGAGATTGGTTCCATCGCGCCAGGCAAGCGGGCGGACTTCACGATCCTTGAGGCGAATCCGCTCGACATGCCAGGCGCCGCCTGGTCCGATATCGGAATATGGGGCGTCGTGCTGGACGGAGAACTCCGGCCGCTGGATGCACCTTAAAGCAGGATATCGTAGAGGTCTGTCCGCCGGTCGCGGAAGAAGCCCCAGGCGGCGCGGGCCTGGCCGATTCTGTCGAGATCGAAAGTGGCGATCAGGACACCTTCTTCCGTGCGCGCGAAATCACAGGCGATTTCGCCGGTCTCATCGGTTATGAAACTGGTGCCGTAGAAAACCTGGCCGCCTTCATCCCCGACGCGGTTGGCCGCGACGACCGGGATGACGTTGGCGACAGCGTGGCCCTGCATGCCGCGGCGCCAGCGCGCGGCGGTGTCGAGGCCCGCATCCTGGGGCTCGGCGCCGATGGCGGTGGGATAGAGCAGCGCGTCCGCGCCCATCAGCGCCATGGCGCGGGCGCATTCGGGGAACCACTGGTCCCAGCAGATGCCGACGCCGAGGCGGCCCTTCAGAGTGGACCATGTGCGGAAACCGGTATCGCCGGGGCGGAAGTAGAATTTTTCCTGATAGCCGGGGCCGTCCGGAATATGGCTCTTGCGATAGACGCCGAGGGGCGTGCCGTCGGCGTCTATCATCACGACCGAGTTGAAATAGAGTGGGCCTTCCTTCTCGTAGATCGAGACGGGGATGACGACGCCGAGCTCGGCGGCGAGCGCCGAGAGCTGGCGCACGGCGGGGTGGTCCGGCCATTCCATGGCGCGGGCGAAGTGTTCCTCTTCCTGCGTCTTGCAGAAATAGACGCCGCAGAACAGCTCCGGCGGCAGCACGACATCGGCGCCCCTGGCGGCGGCTTCGCGGACGAAACCGGCGACGCGGTCGATGTTGGCCTGCACGTCATCGGACGGCGCGAACTGGATGGCGGCGAGGGTCAGCGTGCGGGCCATGGGAAGCCTCCTGTCAGGCGGGGATTTCGCGGGTCATGCAATGGAAGCTGCCCCCGCCGGCGAGGATGCCGCGCGCCGGCAGGCCGATCACCTGACGTCCGGGGAACAGCGCCTTGAGCTCCGCCAGCGCGACGGCGCTGTAGCGCTCCTCGTAGACCGGCACGAGGACAGCGCCGTTGGTGATCGTGAAGTTCATGTGGCTGGCCGGCACGGGCACGCCGTCCCCGAAATGGACGAAGCCGGGCGACGGGATGGTGGACACCATCAGCCCGGCCGCCACGAGGCTGCGCTCGATCTCGCCCAGGACGTCCGTATTCGGATCGTCCGGGTTCGCCGGATGCTGGCAGAGCACATGGCCGGGCGCGATGAAGCGCGCGATATTGTCGACATGGCCGTCGGTGTGATCGTTGGCGAGCCCGTCGCCGAGCCAGAGAATGTCCTCCACGCCGAGCGCCGCACGCAGGTGGCCTTCGATCTGGTCCTGGCTGAACTGCGGGTTGCGGTTGGCGTTGAGCAGGCACTGGCGTGTGGTCAGCAGCCGGCCTTCCCCGTCAACATCGATGCCGCCGCCTTCGAGGACGAGATCGTGCAGGCGCGGCGGCAAGCCTTCATGCGCCGCAACCGCAGCGGCGGTCTCGGTGTCGCCGTCCATCAGGTATTTGCCACCCCAGCCATTGAAGCGGAAGACCTGCGCCTGACGGGTAGCGCCCTGCCCCGTAACGATGGGTCCGGTATCGCGCAGCCAGATGTCGCCGGTCGGCAGGCGCACCAGTTCGGCCGCGCCGCCGACAGCTGCCAGCGCCGAGGCCATCGCCTCGTCCGAACCGATGGCGACCCTGACCGGCACATGCGCCGATGCCGCGTGGATGAAGGCGGCTATGTCGGCCCGGGCCGGGGCAAGATCTCCGCCCCATTCGTCCGCCAGACGGGGCCAGCCGGCCCAGAGGGCCGCATGGGGGGCCCATTCGGGCGCGAGGTTGATTTTCAGACCGGTCATGTTGCTGCGGGCCTTGCCATAGGTTCACCCAAAGGAAAAGGGCGGCCCCGAAAGGCCGCCCCCTGCATTTTCAGTTCTGAGCCTGAAGTTGGATCAGAACTTGTATTTCAGGCCGAAGCGGATTTTCCACAGCGACGGATCGACAATAATCGCGTCGTTGTCGGCGGCGGAGTTGAATGCGCTGATCACGTACTGGTTGGAGCCGTTGATCGTGGCGGTGTAAAGCTCTGCGTTGCCCGGGAAGCCGTGCTCGCGCTGGATGCCCCATTCGTCGTTCAGCAGGTTGCCGAGGTTCTCGATGACCACGTAGACTTGGGTGCGGTCGTCCTTGCGGATGCCCGGGAGATCCTGGGACAAGCGAAGGTCGAACGTCGTCCACCAGTCGTCTGTGGCGATGTTGCGCGGTGCGATCTGACCGCGGTACTCGTCGAGCACTTCGTGGCTGGCGATATAAGCGTTCAGGGCTGCCACAGCTGCCGCGTTGGACGTGGCTGCAATCAGCGGATCGTTCACACCGGTCGGGATGTAGGCGAGCTGACGGCTGTTGGCGAACGAGTTGGGCTCGAACAGCGTGTTGCGCGAGAAGGTGTAGCTGTAAGGCGCACCTTCGTTGGCCGAACCGAACAGCGACACGCGGGTCGTGTAATCGGCGACGAAGTCTTTCTCGTAGTCGATCTTCATCGTGAAGCGGTGGGCGATTTCGTAGTCGGTCGTCGCGGTTACGATGTTGACCGGGTCGAAGGTCGAGTAGTTCGCGAAGTTCGAGAACGCGACCGACGAAGTCATCGGGTTGGTGTCCTTGGCGTCCGTGTAAGCGTAGCCGAGCGACCAGTCGATGCCGTTGTCATACTCTTGCGAGATCGCGAGCGAGAGAACTTTCGAGCTGCCTTTGTTTTCGGCATTGGTCAGCAGGAAGTCGTTCGTGTTCGAAGTGCCGCGATAGATCGGGCGGCCGTCCGGGCCAACGCCCGACTGGACATAGCCCAGCGGAACCACGACCGCCGACTCGTTCGTCTTCGAGGCAAGAAGGTCGGCCTGCACACGCAGGTCGTTGCCGAGCACCGGCAGGCCGGTGTCGATGTTGAACACGCCGCCGAACGCAAACTTCCACTCGGACGGGATCTCGAAGTCCGGGTCGAGGGCGTTGACGTTGCCAGCGCCCGAGGCGTTGGTGACAAAATCGATGGCCGTTTGCGGAACGTCGACGAACGGACTGCCGCCCGACGGATAAACGTCGGTGTTCACGTTGCCCGAGGTGATGACATAGTCTGCCAGCACGACGCCGTTGTTGGAGTAGTTGTTCGACAGCCAGACGTTCGGGTTGCCGCCCGCGAAGAGGCCGACGCCGCCGTGGAACTTGATGTCCGGGTTGACTTCAAGGTTGAAGCCGATGCGCGGCTGAACGATGCCCGTGCCGTCAAGCGTCTCGTCGTTGCGGAAGCCCGAACGTGCGAGGAAAGCCGGGTTGAAGGCCGGCTTGTCGCTGGTCGTGTAATAGTCGTAGCGAACGCCGGCGGTGACATCGAAATAGTCGGTTACGTTCCAGGTGTCCTGGAGGTAGCCAGTGGTGATTTCGTAACCGAAGTCGGCAGCACCGTCGTTGACGTTGTTGGTGCCGGCAGAGTTCGTGTAGTTGAAGAAGTTGTAGTTACCGGCCGCAAAGGCGGCCGGGTTGGCGAAGCGCCATTCACCCAGCGACTGCTGGATGAAAAGGTTGAACACTTCAAATTCTTCGCGTTCGACACCGGCGGTCAGGAGGTGGTCGCCAAGCTGGTAGTTGGCGGCGGCCTTGTAGTTCACGAGGTCGTACGACAGCTTGTTCGAATGACGGCTATCATCGGCGCCGAGATAGACAGTCGTGGTGCCCGGGAAGAGATCGCGGGCGACGCGGATCTGGACTTCACCGAAGCCGTCAAGACCAGCGACCGGGATCTGCCGGTTGTCGAGGCTGAGCGACGACGCACGGATCTCGGTGTTGAAGTTCGGCGTCCAGTCAGAGAACAGGGCGGCTGTGTAGGAGTCGAGCTTCGCGCCCCGCTCGTAGTAGTGGTTGCCGTCTGCAATCTGCGACGAGCTGGCGTCCGAAGCCGAGAAGTTGAAGCCGTCGTTGTAGGTGTAGGTGAACGCAGCGCGGTGTTCGTCGGTGATGTTCCAGTCGATCTTGGCGAAGAACTTTTCGTCTTCAACCGCAAGCGAGGTCGGCAGGCCGCCGGACACGTAGCCATACTGGTTCACAGCCGTGTCGATGACGCTCTGGTAGAGTGCCGGGGACAGGCCGACATCTTCCGGTGTCTGGCCGAAGATGTTGGCGCCTTCGAACTTTTCGTAGGCGATGAAAGCGAACAGGCGGTCCTTGATGATCGGTGCGCCGACATGCACGCCGTAGCGCTTCTCGTCGAACTCACCGAGGTCACGCTCGATGCCATCGGTGCTGTCACCCATCAGGGAATCGCTGGTGTAGTCGTAGAAGAATCCACCGTGGATTTCGTTCGTGCCCGTCTTGGTGACGGCGTTGATGTTACAGGCGGTGAACGAGCCATAATTGACATCGAACGGTGCAAGTTCGACCGAGACCTGCTCGATGGCGTCGTAGGAGAACGGGATACGTTCGGTCGGGTAGCCGTTGGCATTGAGACCGAAGTTGTCGTTGAGGCGGACGCCGTCAACGGTCAGCGAGTTGAAGCGGGTGCTGGCACCGGCGCACTGGACGCCGTCCGAACCGGCGGAGCCGCCAGCGTTCGGGTCGATGTAGACGCGCGGGTCAAGGCGGATGATGTCCTTGACGTCGCGGTTGATTGCCGGCGAATTTTCCAGGGTCTGGAGATTGAAGGTCGAGGACGGGCCCGTGGCGACCTGGGCAACCATCGAGGAACCGGTCACGACAACCGTGTCGAGGCGGGCGGTGTCGTCGATCGCGGCGGTGACGATGTTGACGACCGACGTGTCGCCGAGGCTGGTGTAGACGTTCTCGACGCGGCTGGACATGACGCCTTCACCGGTGACGGTGAAGCTGAACGGACCGCCGACGCGCAGGTTCTGCGACGTGTACTGGCCGTTGAGGCCGGTCGATGCGACGGTGACCGTGCCCGTCGGCTCGTGAACGATGGTGACCGTGGCGCCTGCAACGGGTTGGCCGGCCGAGTCGGTCACGACCCCGCGCACGCTCGATGAGGTAACCTGGGCATGTACCGCCGCAACCGGCAGGATCGCGGCGATCGCCACGATGGATGCGCTACGCGCAAAGAAATTCTTGATCATGTTGTCTTCCCCGACATTGTCGACCGCTTCCGGGACGCCCTCGTGCCGCACCGGTTCAGGCTCGCCCTTAGTCCCGCTACATGACAGATCAGTGACAGACAATTGAAGGTTCTGCTGCACCGCCCAAACCACGTGTGGTTTTTTCGTTGCGATGCAAAAATGACACGCCCGTGAGCAGACTCTGCCCTATTAAGCTGAATTGTGAGCTGTATTTGTGTGCGCCGCGCCGCCATAAGGGGCGCATTCAACCCGAATCGGTCATGACGCGCACACTCCTCCTGCCCCGAAGCCCTGAAGCTCGTCTGACGCTGGCGATCCTGGCGCTGCTGCTGGTTCTGCGGGTCATCGCGATTCTCTCCTCACCGCTCAATCTGTATGCGGATGAAGCACAGTACTGGCGCTGGTCGCAGGAGCTGGCATGGGGCTACTATTCCAAGCCACCGATGATCGCCTGGATTATCCACGCGATGACTGCGCTGTTCGGCGATACCGAGTGGGCGGTGCGGCTCGCGGCGCCGTTTCTCCACACCGTGGCGGCCGGCTTTTTGTTCCTGGCCGGCCGCGCGATGTTTACCGCAAAAACAGGGCTTTATGCAGCGCTACTCTACGCGCTGATGCCTGCCGTGACACTGTCATCGAGCGTGCTTTCGACCGACGGCGTGCTGATGCCTTTCTGGTGCGCGGGGCTCTACCTGGCGTGGCGGCTTCGGGCAGGCGGCGGACTCGCCACGGCGGCGGCGCTCGGTGCTGCACTTGGCCTCGGCATTCTGTCAAAATACGCCATGCTCTACTTCCTCATCGGGCTGGCGCTGGCCTGTCTGGCCGATGCACCGATGCGGCGGGCGGTGGCATCTCGGGGCGGCGCCCTGGCCGCCGGTGTCATGGCGCTTCTGGTGGCGCCACATTTCGCCTGGAACGCCGCCAACGACTTCCAGACCGTCGGCCACACGGTGGACAATGCCAATCTGGGCGGGGATCTCTTTCATCCTGAAAATGCGATCACGTTCATCCTAGACCAGATGGGCGTTTTCGGGCCGGTCAGTTTCGGACTGCTGGCCGCCGGCCTCGCCGGGTGGCGGACGGCGGCTGCAGGCGACAAGGCCCCGGCGCGCTGGCTGCTGTGTTTCGTGGTGCCGGTGCTGGTTTTCATTCTCGGACAGGCCGTGTTGTCACGCGCCCACGCCAACTGGGCGGCCACCGCCTATCCCGGTGCAAGCCTGCTGGTGGCGGGCTGGTTTGCCAGCCGCCACGCGCTGATCCGGGCCAGCATCGGGGCCAATGCCCTGATCGCACTGTTCTTCCTCGTCGTGCCGATGCTTCCGGTGGGGCAGACCCGCGCGCTCGGCATCGACAATGCCCTGAAACGCACGCGCGGATGGGACCAGGCTGCAGAACAATTGTTCGCCGAAGCCGGACGGGTTGGCGCGACGGCCGTGCTGGTCGACGAGCGGGAAGCCTGGCACGGCCTCGACTTCTACGGCCGCGGCCGGAGTGTGCCGCTGATCTCGTGGCGGCGCTATCAGGGACCGAAGAGTTTCTCGGAACGTGTGCCGCTCGAAGGCGCTGCGGCGGGCCGCGTGCTGGTGGCTTCGCTCCATCCGGGCATGCGCCCGCGCCTGCGCAGCGATTTTGGAACATTCGAACCGGCGGGCCAGATCCGCATTCCGCTCGGCGTGCGGGGCAATGGCTGCCCGATCACCCGTGTGTTCCAGCTCTACATCGCCAGCGATTACAACCCGCCGGAGCGGACTGCGGACTGGGAAGCCCGGTTCGATGGACAGAAAGAGTTTGCCGAGCCGCCCTGCCCCGCGAAGGACTAAGCCGCCTCAGACCAGCCGGGATCAGGACCCCTTGGCTTTGCCCCAGAGTTCCTCGATGCGGACATCCCGGCCGCAGGCGGACCGGTAGAAGTCATACTTCACGGCGCTGCGGATGTGATAATCCTGATGGTAGTCCTCGGCCGGCCAGAAGGTGGCGGCCGGAAGGATCTGCGTGGCGACGTCCTGTCCCAGCGTCGTTTCTGCTGCGGTCAGGGCAAGTTCGGCAGACTGGCGCTCACCCGTGCCGGACACGAAGATGGCAGACCGGTAGCTCGTGCCCTTGTCGCAGAACTGGCCGGTGGCGTCGGTGGGGTCGATGTGCCGGATGAAGTAAGCGGCGAGTTCGTCGTAAGAGACTTCAGACGGATCGTAGGTGACCTTCACCGCCTCGTAGTGGCCGGTAGTCCCCTGCGTCACCTGTTTGTAGGTGGGGTCTTCGACCGCGCCGCCGGTGTAGCCGGACACCGTCTCGATCACACCGTCAACCTTGTCGAAATCGGCTTCGACGCACCAGAAACACCCGCCGGCAAACACCGCCGTTGCCACGCGCGCCGGCGGATCGTCATAACGACGGTCTTCCGCCCCCGCGCTGGAGAAGAATGCGAGGCCGCTGGCCATAAGGCCGGCGGTCAGGGCAATCACGATGGCAGGGTTTTTCATCGACACGCGTTACTTTCACACTCGGAACGAAACAAACTACAATGTTCGTATGGCGAAATAGTTGCGGATGGGGGAGGAAAGAAGTCCCGGAGGGCAGAGATTGCGCAAATGTCACGCCTATGTGACCGAAATACACCGCTAAGCAGGGTCTTCAGTCAGTACGCGGACTCTTACGCGTGTGGCCCGCCCTTCCGGATCGACCGCAGTGACCTGGTAGAATCCGGGCTGGCGGGGCTGCCAGATCGGCGCGCCCGCATCGTCCCGGTCGGTGGGCGTTCCGTCCACAAACCAGCTGAGGGCGCCCTGCCCCCGTCCGGCGAGCACGAAAGGCCGCCCCGGCTTGCCGTTGACAGGACCGGCCCAGAGTTCGGCCCCCTCGGGCGGAAACAGGATTTCCGGCGGCCGGTCTTTCGAGAGATTGCGCTGCGCGCCCTTGGCTTTCCGGAGCGGCTCGGTGGTCAGTCGGGCGCGGGATTCGCCGTCGTCACGCAAGTGGTGCGACACGCGGTCGGCCATCTCGAACAGGACGGGCAGCGCGCTGTCGCGTCCGGTGACACCGGTACGCGGCGCGCCGTCGGCGCGGCCGATCCAGACGATGATCGCATGGTCGCCCGAAACAGCGGCGGCCCAGGCGTCCCGGAAGCCATAGGACGTGCCGGTCTTGAAGGCGATCTGCGGGGCGTCGCGCGTCAGGCTGCCGGGCATCCGTCCGGCCGGCGCAGGCGACCCCTGAAGGATCTGCAGGATCTCGGCAGCGCTCGCCTCGCCCATCAGGCGGCGGCCCGGATCCTCGTAGCTGGCGCGTTCTTCATCGGCCCGCCAGACCAGCGGCTTGGCGACGCCACCGTCCCCTAGCGCTGCATAGAGGATGGCAAGTTCTCGCGCCGTGAGGCCTGCGCCGCCCAGCGCGAGCGCCAGACCAGCTGCGTGACTGCCCCCGCCGGTAAAACGCGGACGCGCGCCTGCCATGGCGAGCTGGGCCGAGAAGCGCTCCGCGCCGATCCGTTCGAGCATCAGCACGGCCGGGATGTTCAGCGAATGCTGGAGCGCGTCCGAAATGCGCACGTCGCCCCGGAACATCCGGTCGAAGTTTTCGGGCTGGTAGCCGGCGAAGGTGCGCGGCACGTCTTCGACACGGGTATCCGGCGAGGCGATGCCGTCATCGAAGGCGAGGCCGTAGATGAAGGGCTTGAGCGTGGAACCGGGCGAGCGTGCGCGGTTCGTCAGGTCGATCCAGCCGCCAGCCCGGTCACGCGAAGCCGAGCCCACGAGCGCGCGCACCGCGCGGGTGGGAATGTGCACCACGATGGCAGAGACCTGCACGTCGGCGCCTTCCGTTTCGGCGCGTGTCAGCGCAATCCGCTCCAGTTCCGCCTGCAGGCTGGCATCGAGGGTTGACCGGACGTCTTCGCGCGGGCCGCTGGACAGGGCTGCGTCCGCGCCGTGCCAGGCGCGGCCCGGAAAATCGAGCCGGCGCGGCGGCACGGGCAGCGCCGCGACTTCCTCGGCCTCGCTGGCCAGGAAAACGCCGTACCGGGCGAGCTTGGTGGCCACCCAGTCCCGCGCCGCCTTCGCCTGAGCAGGCCGGCGGTCCGGACGGCGCACTTCAGGCGATTGCGGCAGGGCGATGAGCAGCGCAATTTCGTCCGAGGACAGACGGTCCGCCTCGTGGCCGAAATAGCTCCAGCTGGCCGCGCGCACGCCTTCAAGGTTGCCGCCGTAGGGCGTGAGGGTGAGGTAGAGCTCGAGGATTTCCGGTTTGGTGAAGCGACGCTCGAGCTGGTTGGCGCGCCACATCTCGATCAGCTTCGAGCCGACATTGCGGCTACGCGGCTCCAGCATCCGCGCCGTCTGCATGGTGATCGTGGAGCCGCCCGAAACAACACGGCCTGCCGCTGCGCCGTCTATGACGGCGCGCATCATGCCGGACCAGTCGGTGCCGTGATGCGACCAGAAGCGCTTGTCCTCAACCCGCACCAGCGCGTCGATGAACGCCGGGTCGATCTCCTCGAGGCGCACGGCGAAGCGCCAGCGGCCGTCCGGTGCGGAGAAGGCCCGGAGCGGCTTTCCGAGCCGGTCGGTCACCAGCACTGAGTTGACGTGCGCCCGGGTCAGCGGCGGCGGAAAGACCACGTCGAGGATCAGCACCGCCGCGAGGCAAGCCAGAAGACCAGCGAGCAGACGGCGCGGCCAGACAACAGATCCGGTGACGGATTTGAGCCTGGCCCAGTACTTGGCCCCGTATCCGGCCAGACGCACGGCGCTGGTCCCCTATTTTCCGCCGGCGGCGCCCTGCGCGGCGAGGATGGTGACACGGCCCGGCGCCGAGCGTCCGAAGACTTCCGGCCGGTACATGTCTTCCGCCACCACGCCGGGCATCGCGAAGCTGCCGGGTGTGACCGCGCGCACGACATAGGCCAGCGTGACCGGCTGGTCATAGACGTCCACGGCGGCGACGAACCGGTCATCCTGCGCCTGCGCCGTCTGAGCCTGCGTGATCTCGCCGAGGAAATCGAACGCGCCGGCCCGGACCTTGTCGTTGCCGGTCGTCCAGTCATACTCGACGATCCGGGCATCCGCGACCCGCAGGACCGTCTCGATCTCGAAGCCGGCCGGCAGGAGATCGGCGACGATCACGGGGTTGAGCCGGCGCTCTTCCGGCGTGATCGTGAGGCCGACGACAAACTTGTCGCCCTGACGGACCTGGTCGAGTTTCACCGGTGTGCCGGTCATCGTGTAGAACTGCTTTTCGGCCGTCAGTTTCGACGACACGGTCGGCGGCGCGGACGAGGGGGCGCCGCTGACGAGCACGGTGCGGAAGACCGGCGCCTTGGCGTTGAGCTTGAAGCTGACGCCGCTGGCGGCCTGCGCTTCGCTCAACATGTACTGGCGCTGGTTGTCATTGCCGGCGCCGAGGCCGGTGACGCCCACCTGCAGCGTGTCTTCGCCTTGTGTGAGGGCGTTGACGGCTTGCAGCATGTAGGACTTCTCCTGCGTGGTCAGGTTGGACGCTTCGGGAACATCCTTGCCGAGACGGGTGGCGAGGCGCGCCACCGTATCCGGCAGCTGGGCTTCCGCCGCGAGGGCGAGCAAACCCGCAAGGTCCCGCAGCGGCGTCTGGTAATAGTCGCCGGAATTCTTGTAGCCGAGCTTGGATTCGGCAGACTTGAAGGCTGACGCCGCGCGGGCCCGGTCACCGAGATAGGCCAGTCCGGCGCCGATATGGGCACGGGCCAGCGGGCTGTCGATGCTGTCGAGTTCGCGGTCGTGCACATAGCGCAGGCGGGAAATGTCCGCCTGGCCGGCCTTGGCCAGAACGTAGAGTGCAAACGCCGAAGAGCGGTACATCATCTGCCGCTGGGAATCGGACGAGTACGGACCTTCATAAACATCCGTGTCGTACCCATAGACCCGCCAGGCATCACCGCTGGCGACGCTGCGAAGCGCGCCGTAAGCCCGCGTCAGCGCTTCATCCGGCACCGAGTACCCGGCCTGCTTGGCACGGTAGACGAAGTCGGTCGCATACGCGCCGAGCCAGGGCGTGGCATAGCCATCCCCTTCCCGCCACAGGCCGAACGCACCATCCGCACCCTGACGGTTGAGAACGGTGTTGAGCGCCACCTGCACCTTGTCGCGGGCGTTGTCACGCGCGCCGCGCGCGCCCATCGACACCAGCTGCTCGGCATAAAGAAGCGGCAGGGCCCGGCTGCTGATCTGCTCGGTGCAGCCATAGGGGTAACGGTCGAGCGAGGCGTAGAGCGTGGCGGGATCCACCGGGATCGGCGAGAAACCGACGGCCACATCGACCGAACCCGGCACATAACCCGTGAGCAGGTCCTTGCCGACACTGAAGGCATCGCCCGGCCGCATCAGCTGCGTGGTGGCGCGGGACTCCGGCAGGTAAGGTGAGCGGGTCTGGATCTCGTAGGACCGGGTGACCGAGTAGCGGTCCGGACCGGACACTTCGAGACGCAAAGGCGAGATGCCTTCGCTCCGGGCCGAGACACGCACCGGAATGTCGGCGCGCTGACCTTGGGTGAGGGTACGGGTCATCATCGCTTCGGCAACGCTGACCTGCTGGCCGCCGGCCACCTTCGCGGTGAACTGACCCGCCGCAAGTTCGACGTTGTCGATTGACGCCGTGATGACAGCATCGTCGCCCGGGGCGAGGAAGCGGGGCATCACGAGGTCAGACGGCGCACGGTCGCGCACCTTCATCTTCTGCTCGGCCGAGCCCAGCCCGGTCTGCGACCAAGCCACGGCCATCAGGCGCAGCTCGCCATTGAACTCCGGCAGAGCGAGCGGAATCTTGACCTTGCCGTTGCGGCCGACCTCGACCAGTCCCGAGAAGAGGACGACCGACTTCGTCGGCACGACTGTCAGGCCTTCGCCGCCGAGCTGGTCGCCGCCGACCCGGACTTCCGCCGGCAGGCCCATGTTCGGATCGAGCAGGCGGCCATAGTCATCGTGCAGCTCGACGCCGAGCGCCTTGCGGCCAAAGTAGTGGGCGACGGGATCCGGCGACTTGAACTTGGTCAGCTGCAGGATGCCCTCATCGACCGCCGCGAGGGTGAGGAAGACCGGCTCTTTCGGGCCGCCTTCGATCTTCACCTCGACCGTTTGCTCGGTGAGGGGGCGTGCGATGTCCGGCGCGTCCATCGACACCTTGAAGGTGCGCGAGGCCATGTCCACCGGAACATGCGCAATGCCGACCGCCCGGCGGGGCTTTGCCTGCAGGACCGGGTCGCGGCCGGAATAGACCGTGACCATGACATAGGCGCCTTCGCCCCATTCTGCCGTGACCGGCAGCGTGATCTTGGTGCCCTTGGCCGCAACCGCAATGTTCTGGACCGTCAGCACACGGTCGGTTGCGACCACGATCTGAGCCTGGCCGTCATACGGCGGGACGATCGTCAGTTCGGCATTCTGGCCGGCTTTCGGGGACTTCTCTGAGGCGACGACCTTCACGCGGTCCGGCGCTTCGGTGCCGTCCTCGCTCGTCCAGCCGCCCCAGCCGACATAGAAGGACGTGCTGGAGCCGACGCTGGCCAGCGCGCCCTGGCCCTCGATGACGAGTTCATGGCTGCCCCAGTCGAGACCGGGCGCCTTGATTTCTCCGACACCGCCGGCGGGTGTATTCAGTACACCTTCGTTGACCTTCGTGACCGTGCGCGACCGGCGCCAGGTCCACTGTTCGCCGTCGCGGTACCAGTCGTAGTGGTAGTCGATGGCGAGGACTTTCCAGCTCAGGCGCTGGGCCACGGCTTGGCCGTCGGCATTGATGGCGACGACTTCAAACTTGGCTTCGCCGCCCTCTTCCACGCTCGATTCGAAGGCCGGCTTGATGCCGACATAGAGCGCTTCCGGGCGATACGGCACGCGGACGCTTTCGGCGACGGCGCGGCCGCCTGGCTCGAGCACACTGACCACCGTGTTGAGGCGGAGCGGCAGGCCGGAATTCGAGCCCGCCGTGCCCGGCGCGAGGCGGACCACGGCCTTGCCGGATCCATCGGTGGTCGTGTCATCGAATTCGAGGATCTGCTCCTCGAAGGTCTGGTCATGGCGGCCATACGTGAAGCCCTTGAACGCCTTGAAGGGTGACGGGTCAGCTTCGAGGCGGGCTTCGGCTTTCACCGTCAGGCCCGCGCCGGGCGCCCCGTAGAGGAAGCGCGAGGCGATCTCGACATCGCGCACGCCGCCGGCTTTCAGCGGCCGGGTCTCATCAGCCGTGATATCCACCGCGATACGCTGCGGGACGAAATCCTCGACCGCGAAGCGCACCTCGCCGGCGGGCGCGGAAATGCCGTCGATTTCGATGCTGGCGCGCCATTCGCCGCGCGACGCGCCGCGTGGCAGGGCAAATGTTGACAGGACGGCACCGGGCTTCGGATCTGTGAAGCGGGTCTTGGAGGCCACGAGGCCGTTCGGGCGGTAGATGATCAGATGGCCATTGCGGCCCGAGACCTGACGGCCGGCACGGTCGCGCAGCAGGGCCGTCAGTTCGACGCTTTCGCCGGGCCGGTAGATGCCGCGGTCGGTGTAGACATAGGCATCGACCGGGCCGGGCGTGCGGCGCCCGCCGACTTCGTCTTCCGAGAGATCAACCGGCGCGCGGGCAAGATCCAGCGCGGCCAGTTCGCCATTCGCGGCTGTGGCGAGCACGAGGCGCGGGGCCATGGTCCCCTGCCCGTTCATCAGGGGCGCATCGAACGTCACGCGGCCCTGGTCGTTGGGCTCGGCTTCGGCGAGCACGGCGTTGTTGGCGGCGAGCAACTGGACGGTCGCGCCCTTGACGATCTTGCCGTCCCTCAGCGAGCGCAAGGTGACATCAAGCCCGTTCTCGCCGCGATAGGCGGTCAGCGCGAGATCGGTGAGCAGGATCCAGCGCCCGGACGAAGCCGGCGGGCCTTCATTGTCTCCAAGTTCGGCGGCGTCGGTGATGCTGACGAAATAGGCGCCCGGCTTCATCGGGCCGACGACATCCTGCAAGGGAAAGACCGTGATGACGGGCGCATTCGCCGTGTTGGCCACATCCATCGTGCCGGTGAACAATTCTTCGGCGACGTCCTCCGGCGAATCCGGCCCCCACATCCAGGACCATTGGCCTTGGCCCGTGGTCGTGCCGGCATTGATGTTCTTGAACACCAGCGCCCGGTCGTTGATGCGGCTGACGACAACGCGGACCTTGTCCACGTTGACGGTTTCGATGGGCAGGCCATCGGCATTCTCGCGCGGCAGGATGACGCCGGTGCCCTTGAAGCCAACGAAGGGGGGGCGGTCGGCAAAGTCGACCGGAACGGTTTCGGCGCGCTTCAGAGTACGCCCGTCTGCGGCCGGCAGGCCGGCGAGAATGGTGGCGGTACGCGTGGTGCCGAAGGTCAGGCCGCCAACACACAGCTCGCGGCCTTCAACCGACAAAGCCGCCCGGAAGGCAGGACGGAATTCGACATAGGGCGAATAGTCCGTTTTCGGATCAAGCGCGGCAGAGAAGACGAAACAGGCGAGCGGTTGTTCGGTGGAGGTGTCGATGCGGTAGCGGAAGTAGGAAAATTCGGTTTCAGCGGCCTCACGGGCCCGCTGGCGGGCTTCTTCGCGTTTGCGGGCGGCGACTTCGTCGGCCGGGGAGCGTTCGACGAGGACCTGGGCGTCGGCATCCTCACCCGGTTCGCGTGTCGTTTGCGATCCGCCGCAGGCGGCGACAAACAAGAAAGCTGCGGCTGCCAATGCACGCAAGCCCCACGACCGGCCACGAACCAATCCCGACATGAACACGTCCTCCCTACTCTGCATTAACTCTTACACAGGAACCGGGCGGCGCCAACGGGGCGCGAATCCGGCGGAAGCAAGAACAATCAAGGAGATTACGTGCCGGACCGTTGTGTTCCTTCCGCGTCGAGAATGGCGGCCAGGCCCTCCCGGTAGGTCGGATATTCCGGGCGCCAACCGAGCGCGGCTTTTGCGCGGGCATTGGAGACGCGTTTGCACTCGGCATAGAAGCTGAGCGCCATCTCGCTGAGACCCGCCTCGCCGATCGCAACATCCGGCGGAACCGGAAGACCGAGCAGCCGGGCGGCAAAAGCCGTCACATCCTGGGGCGGCGCCGGAAGGTCATCGCAGAGATGGAATACACCGCTGGCCGCCGGCTGCGACAGCAAGGCGGCCAGTCCGCCGGCGATGTCATCGACATGCACGCGCGAAAAGACCTGTCCGGGCTTGATCACGCGCTGCGCCGTACCGTCCCGAAGGCGATCAAACGGTGACCGGCCTGGACCATAGATGCCGGGAAGACGCACCAGCCGGGCACGGCCTTCGCTGGCACCGCGCCATTGGATTTCCGCCCGCACGCGTGCGGCCGCGCGCGGCGAGCCCGGATTGAGCGGCGACCCTTCGAACGCCCAGCCGCCTTTCAAGTCGCCATAAACGCCGGTCGTGGAAAGATAGGTGATGGACGCGGCATCCTTCGCAACCGCCCCGGCGGCCCGCGCCCCAGGGCAACCCATGCGGTCCGGTGGCAGGGTGACCAGCCAGTGCGCCCCGGGCGGAACGCGCGGCGCGCCCTCCCCCGCCCATACTTGTGCATCAATCCCCTGCGCCTGAAGCCCGGCCGCTTTGGCCGGTGTCCGCACGGTACCGGCAACCGCCCAGCCGGCAGGTTTGAGCCGCGCCGACAGCTGCAAGGCACTATAGCCAAGTCCGAAAACAAAAAGCAGAGATTGCCGGGTTGTCATTTGCCTATATGGGAGCGCCGTTGCCAAAAGCGCTTGCATAGACGGATCGGAGTCGCCTGCCCATGTTCCTGATCGCTTTCGCTGCCGGCACCGCCCTGATGATGCAATCGGCCGGCGCCGAGATGGCCCGGGCCGAAGAGGCCCGCCTCGAAGCGTGTGTCGCGAAAATCGAGGTCGATCCCGAGAACGCCTATGAAGACGCGCTGGCCTGGAGCTTCGAGGGTAACCGCCCCGGCGCGCGTCAGTGCACCGCGCTGGCGCTGATCGAACTCGGCAATTACGAGACCGGCGCGCAGCGCCTGCAGATGCTGGCCAGCTCGACCGATGGCGGCACCATGGAACAGCGCGCCGTTTATCTGTCACAGGCCGGCCAGGCGTGGATCATGGCCGGCGCGCCGGAACAGGCGGTTGTTTCCTTCACGGACGCGCTGAAACTGGCCCCCGGCACCGTGGACCTGCTGGTTGACCGGGCCAGCGCCTACATGATGACCGAAGACTGGGACAAGGCGTTGAGCGACCTTGACCTTGCCGTCGCCAATTCACCCAGCTTTGGCCCGGCCCACCAGCTGCGCGCCGAAGTTCACCTCAACAAGAAAGAATACGGCCTCGCCCTGCGCGACGTCGAAGCCGCGATGGCCGCCGATCCGAAGAATATCGACACCTTGCTGGTGCGCGGACGGGTGCGCGAGGCCATGCGGGTCGCCGAAGAAGACGGCGTGCCGCAATAGCCTGCACCATCAGGCGCCGTAGCGTGCCTCCAGCATCGACCAGACAGCCCTCAGACCGCACGGCGCGCCGCCCTCGGGCCGCCCGTACTTCGCCTTGCGCCAGGCCCAGATGTCGAAGTGGGCCCAGCTTTTGGCGGCGACGAACTGTTTCAGGAAAACCGCTGCGGTGATCGAGCCGCCGAAGCTGCCGCCCGAATTCACCAGATCCGCGACGGGGCTTTTCAGGTCGGCGAGGTAAGGATCCCACAGCGGCATCCGCCAGACGGGATCGCCGGTGCGGGCCGAGGCCGCGAGCACATCGGCGGCCAGTGTTTCATCATCGGTATAGAGCGGCGCGAGGTCAGCGCCGAGAGCGACACGCGCGGCGCCGGTGAGGGTGGCGAAATCCATCAGCAGGTCCGGATCGTCTTCGCTGGCCCGGGCGAGCGCATCGCCCAGCACCAGACGGCCCTCGGCGTCCGTGTTGTCGATCTCGACCGTGAGACCTTTGCGGCTGGAAAGAATGTCGCCCGGCCGGAAGGAATTGCCGGAGATCGCGTTCTCGGCGGCCGAGACGTAGAGCTTGAGGTGTACCGGAAGCCCGGCGCCCATCACCAGACCGGCCAGGGCGATGGCATGGGCCGCGCCGCCCATGTCTTTCTTCATGATGCGCATGCCGTCGCCGGCCTTGATGTTGAGACCGCCGGAATCGAACGTGATGCCCTTGCCGACAAGGGCGACCTTCGGATCCCCGGGCTTGCCCCATTCGAGTTCGAGGAAACGCGGGGCTTCCGTCGCGGCGCGGCCAACGGCATGCACCATCGGAAAATTCCCGGCGAGCAAGGCGTCGCCGACCATCGCCTTGAACGTCGCACCGAATTTTTCGGCCAGCGCGGACATCTCGGCCTGCAGGCCGGCGGGCGTCATGTCAGAGGCCGGCGTGTTGACCATGTCGCGCAGGTGCGCCGCCGCGTCGGCTTCGCGCCCGAGGCGTTCACCTTCCATGCCGCCGGGCACTTTCAGGCGGGGCGGCCCGGACTTTTCGGTCTTGTACCGCTCGAAACGGTAAGCGCCGTCGGCCCAGGCGGCGGCGATGTGGGCGAACGGCTGGCCGCCGTCATCGACAATCTCGTAGTCTCCTTCCGGAAGCTTTCCGGCGAGCGCCGCAACGGCGAGCGCGTCACGTCCGTTGCCCAGTCCAAACAGCACTGACTCGGTCCGCCCGTCCGCCCCCGGCACCAGCACAGTTTGCCCGGCAGCGCCGGTGAACGCCTGCGCGGCGGCAATAGCGCGCGCGCCCGCGAACGGATCGGTCTCCAGCGCCTCGAAGGCACGGGCGGAGTAGAGGTAAATGCGGGCGGCTGTGGCAGCCGTGGTGGTGAAGCTCTTGTGCATGGGCTCTTTCCTGTGGGCGGACCTGTCTGCGCCGAGGTTAAGGACGGCCTTCGCGGCGTTAACCGAACCTTGACCCCGTTCGCAGAAACTGTGGCCTGATGCTGCCGATACATACACGGAGCCTGATGATGTCCAGTGCCAAAACGTCTCTGGCCTTGCTTGCCTTTGCCCTTGCGGCCTCAACCACGGCTTGTGCCACGTCGCCGGAGAAAGCCGCAAGATCCGACGCCGCGCGCGCACTTGCCGGCGCGACCGAACCGGCGACGCCGGAAGAGCGCGCAGCCGCCAACCGCGCCGACCCGCTGACGCGCGCCAATTTCTGGGCCAAGGAAAACACCAAGGATCCCGAGGACCTGGCGATATCGCTCGAGTTTGCCCGCGCCTTGCGCGAGATTGGCAGCCAGGAACGCGCACTCGACATCCTGTCGCGGGCGCTGATCGTCCACCCGGACAGCGCGGACGCCCTGATGCTGCTCGGCCGGATCCAGATGGCGGGCGGTGATGTGGTCAATGCCGGCCGTGCGTTCCACCGCGCCACCGAAGTCGCGCCCGAGCGCGCCGAAGCCTGGGCTGCGCTGGGCACGACCTTTGACCAACAGGGACACCACGGTCTGGCGCAAACCTCCTACCAGCATGCGCTGCAGTTCGAGCCCAGCCGCACGACTACCCTGACCAACTACGGATTGTCACTGGTCCTGACCGGCGATCTCGCCGGCGCAGAAGCCAAGCTGCGTCTCGCCGCCGCAAATCCCGATGCCGGGGCACGCGTGACCGAGAACCTCGCGCTCGTGCTCGGCCTGCAAGGCAAGTTCGACGAGATGAAGACGGTCAGCGGCGCCGCTGCGCCGGCGCAACTGGTCGAACAGAACGCGGCCTTGTTGCGCGGACTGATCCAGCCGGCCCGCAGCTGGGACGCCCTTTCGGACACACCGGCGCCCGCCCGGGTGGCGGCGCTGGACGCGCCTGTCGAAATTCCTGCTGCAGCGCCCGCAAACACCGTTGAAGACGGCGCCACCGAACCGGCACCACCCCGGACCCTGCGACTGCGGAACTAGGAACCGCGCCCATTCCGCAAGGCGCGCTTTGGCCCCTCTTTTACCGGCGAGAGTTCAGCGATAGAATGATCGTTCGCCGATTCCGGAACGTACCTTTGAACTCCAGGACGATTCATATCGGATTCTCTGGGGCTTTCGACCGTGCGTGATCACGCCTCGTCCCAATCCGCCAACAGTTAGATCATCGCGGCTGCGACTGAAATCAAAAACTGTGTTTCAAACGCAACCCGATCTCGATGGGTGTGAGCGGCGTGACATTGGCCGATGCGCCTGGCCGCACGAGATTTGAATAGGCGAACGTGGATGCCTCGGCATCGAGAATATTGTCGGCATAAAGATCTATTGCCCAGGCATCACGCCGGGCCTGAAGGGAGACGTTCAAGACGGAATAGTCGTCTGTTGCTGTTGCCGCACTCCCGAGGAAGGATGAATTCGCCTGTCCGATGAACTGTCCGGCGACATGGGACCGGATCCCGAAGCCGAAGAGCTGACCCCAATCATTCGAAATTGATCCGCCAACGATAATATGAGGCGCACCCGGCAAAGCGTCGGAAGCGACCGGCAATGATGCCGACGGTGTTACGATTTCCGGATCGATGGTTGTGACATTCAAAACCAAGTCGGAGTTTAAAACGTCCAACACCTGGGCTTCCGCTTCAAATCCCAAATTGCGCGCATTTCCTACATTGCCCGTAAACACAAAGCCGTTGTCGAGCAATTGGTCAGTCTGAACGTTTTCCCACGTCTGGGCGAACGTGGCCGCGCGAACCCTGACATGGTCATTGGCCAGCGCAGCTTTGATGCCGAGTTCGTAGTTCCACAATTCGTCGGCGGCGTATCTCGCATGCGCATCGCTGAAAACTCGGCCGGTCGCATTCAGCCCGCCGGGCCGATAGCCTTCAGACGCCGATGCAAAGACCATTACATCCGGACTCGCCTGGACCGTAAACGACAGGCGCGGTGCGAGTCCTTCGTCGCGGACACCGCGCGTGGTATCGTCTGATATCCCCAGCAAAGGCTCGAACCGCTGGATGTGCGCTGTTGTGTCTATAATAAAGGCGCGTCCGCCGACCGATACATCCAGCCAGGTCGCGACTGGCCAGGTCACATCGCCATAAATTGCATACTCATAGACTTCTTCGCGGCGCCGGCTTGCGTAGATGTCGGTTCCGTCTTCGATTTTGCTTACCCGACTTGTCGAGTCCTTTTCAACCTCGGACGCAAAGATCCCGACGCTCCAGGGAAACCGGCCAGCGACGCCTCTCAACCGAATGTCTTGATCAAGAATTCGAATATCGTCCTGCTTCCGGTCCACCGCGACGGCAGACGGATCGACACCGAGCGAGGTAAGGGCGCCAGTGGCGTCCACCTCATCGTCCATCCGGTGCCCTAGCGCCGACAGGGACGCTTCAAGTTCTCCAAAGGGTGTAGCCCCTCGCAGAGCAAAGCTGGACATGAGGAATTTGTTGTCGTGCGGCTCAAGCAGGTGAGCTGTACGGACAGTTTCGTCCAGCAGAGAATCGACATACTGAGCATCTTCAGTGTCGATGTTCTGGCCAACGCCGGTCAAGCGCGCAGTCCAGCTGTTTCCCAGCCGCGCCTCAACGGCCAACCGGCCGCCGACTTTCAAGGTCGAATTCGTATTGCTTTCGCCGATCGACAAATTGTCCAACCAGCCCGCCGATTTTCTTGTGTAAGCGACGGCCCGAACGGCCAGACGGTCCGCCACGAGCGGCAGATTTACGACGCCTTCCAGTGATCGACCGGTCAGGTTGCTTTGGCCAACTGTCGAAACGCCCGCCTGGATCGAGCCGTACGCAAAGTTGAGATCCGGCGCGTTGGTGACCATGCGGAAGATGCCGCCAAGCGAGCCTGCCCCGTACATCGTACCCTGGGGGCCGCGAAGCACCTCGACGGCGGCAATATCCACCAGCTCGAGCGCGGGATCGGGCGCCGCAAATGTCAAGCGCGTGTCATCAAGATAGACGCCCACATTGGATTTTGCCTGTCCGGTCAACGCGCCGTCCGACAGGCCGCGAAGGATAATCTTGTTCCGCCCCGGCCCCACATTGGTTGTCAGCAAACCAACCGTCTCGAACCCGATATCGTCGGCTGTCCGCGCGCCGATCCGCTCAATCCGCGAATTATCCACCTGGCTGACGGAATATGGCAGGTCAATCAGTGCGGCGGGGTGGCGCACAGCCGTGACAATGACGGGCGCGAGCCTGTCGATGGTGTCCATTTCGAAGGAATCCGGTGGCGCTTGCGGTAGATGAATCTGGGTAGGTACCGCGAAAATCGGGTCGGTCTCGCCGGCCGCCGGAAAATTGACGAGTTTGAATGTCGTGGCGTTGACTTCTTCGACGCTCAGCCCGGTCCCCTGCAACAGTGCAATCAACGCGTCCTTGCTGTTCATGCGTCCGCTGACCGGCGCGCTCTTCATGCCGGCTGGAAGGTCATCGCGCGGAATGGAAATCGACACACGCGCCTGAACCGCAAACGAGATGAGCGCTTGTGCCAAAGGTTCAGAGGGAAGTTCGAACAAGACGGACTCGGCTTGCGCCGCAGAATAGGGGGCCAGCGCGCCGAATGCGATGCAGGCTGCAACCAGTCTATCGGCGCGCATGCAACGTGATTTGCTGATCGCTCGCTTCAGCTTCGAGTGAGAGGAAAGCGACGAGCGCGTCAACGACATCTTCCTCTGAGCCAAGAGCCAGGACGCCCGAGAACCGCATTGTCCCGTCAACGTCGCTCGCCAATACAACAGGACGAGCGAAGTTGCGATTCACGTCCAAGATTATTTCAGTCAATGGCACGTCATCATAGATCAGCGAGCCTTGCCGCCAGGCGAATGCAGTCGCAATGTCGATGTCCCGGACTTCCGCCTGCGCTCCAACTCCCGCCCGGACAAGTTCCTTGCCAGACGTGAGCACAAATTTCGTGTCATCCTTGTCGGTGAGCGAGACTTCGACACGGCCTTCCTGAACGCCCACTTCGAGGCGGCCGCTTTTGCTGACGACGTTGAACTGGGTGCCCAGAACGCGCACCTGCGACTGGCCACTGTCCACGATGAAGGGGCGATCCGCATCGTGGGTCACGCTGAAGAAAGCTTCGCTGTCGCTCAGTTTGACACGGCGTTCCGTCGCCATCAGGGCGACCGAAATGCTTGAGCCGGAGTTGAGAGTTACGGTGCTGCCATCGGCGAGCTTGATCTCTTCGCGCTGGCCGGCGGGGGCGGTGTAAGTTTTCCAGGCATATTGTGGGTCTGGCCCGTCGGCGTCCCGCAAATTGGGAACCGCCACGAACGCAATCGCTACGGCGGCGGCGGCCGCAAGCCAGGTCCAACCGGACGGTGCGCGCGTGCGGCGTGGTCTCAAAACGGTGATATTCTCGGCGGGTTGCGCCGGCGGCGGAAGCGAAACGTCGTCCGCCGCATCGAGGATCGCATGGCTGCGGCCAAGATTGCGCGACAGGAACTCGATCTCGTCATACAGATCATTTCCGAGCGGATTCGCCTCAAGCCAGTCGGTGAACGCCGCCCAATCCTCTGCCGTCGCATCCGGCGCGCTGAGCCGGGCGTGCCAGGCAATCGCCTCGCGTTTGAGCACTGAAGAGGATGAAGCGCCGGAACTCATGTCGTGTTGAAAATCACCTTGTTAACTCAAAGACGTCACGGAACCTCAAGTGCCGTACAATTTTATGAAAAAATCGCAACGTGCCGCAAAGAGGCGGTACAGACGGCTCACGATGTATCCTCCTGACGCAAGCCCATGATATGCTGCAATGCCCGTATCATGTGCTTTTCGACAGTGCTGCTGGAGATATCGAGTTCGCACGCCACTTGCGCATAGCTGAGACCGGAAAACTTGTGCAGACGGAAAATGGCCGCCGTCCGCTCGGGCAACGAGTTCAGCTTTTCGTCGATCCGGGCCAGCAGCTGGCGCGCCGACAGGACATCCTCTTGGGTCGGATCGTCCGAGCGTGATTGGCCGGCCACCACATCGTAATTGACGTCGCCCCAAATTGCCTGGCGCCGGCTGCGCCGTGCGCCGCTGCGGCGGTGATCGAAGGCCATGTTCGACGCCATAGTAAAAACGAAACCGACCGGATTGCTGATCTCGGCGGGCAAGTTCGCATTCTGAAGCCGCAAATAGAGTTCTTGGACGAGGTCCTCGCTCTCGGCAGTATTGCGAAGTCTGACGGCAAAAAACCGGCACAGGTCCGCGCGGCGCTGCGCATAGACCAACAGAAGGTCGGCACGCGCAGTCGTCTCGGAATCCCAGCGGTCGTCGGTCGCGTCCATCGTCATCTCGTTCCCTGAAACGGAAACAGCACTGTTCCGCCCCGGATGCGCAACCTCCCAATTGCAAAAAAATTTCAATTCTGCGGAGGTGACTGCCCTGCGGCGGCGTCCTTCTCTCAATGGCAGGCGAATCCTCCAACGGAAAGCCCGGCTGGAAGACCGAATGGAGCGCACAACTTGACTTTGACCGATCCGCGACCCGATGACACACCAGACGGCGCCGCACGGCTCGCGTCCGGCTTGCCCGCCTCAAAAATACGTGACGTTGCACCGCAGCTGAGCCATGTGTGGACAGATGGTCCGGAGCGAGACGAAGTCGAATCCTTCCTGAACCGGATCTACGCCGAAAAGTATGGCGCACGCCTTTCGTCGCACTTTCCACATTTCCTGTGTGCCCGCGACAAGACCGGGCGACTTAGCGCCGTCATCGGTTTCCGCTTCCTTCGGCACCACGATGCCTTCTTGCAGCAATACCTCGACGAGCCCGTGGAAACGGCAGTGGCCCGTGTGATCGGCAAACCGGTTGCACGCATGCAGATCGTCGAGATGGGCAGCTTTGCGTCAACCGGTGCAAACATCGTCGGTCTGTTTGCGGAACTGGCCCGCTACCTTCACACCGCCGGGGCTGGCTACGCGGTCGCCACCAGCACGCAGAAATTGCTGCGTTGCTTCAGATCGTTGGGAATGGAAACCCGGTTCATCGCACCCGCTGACCCAAGTCGGCTTGCCGACAGCGGAGCGAGCTGGGGCACGTACTACGGCACCGATCCGAAAGTTGTTGCAGGCGACATCATGACAGCTTCGGCGCGTCTGGCCGCCTTCGCCTCCAGCATTACCGCTCTCAAGCAACTCCCAGGATTTCCGGTATGAGCCAGGTTCTGAAAGCCATCGCCCGGCATGCGGCGGTCGATCCCGGAAAGCGCGCGCTCATCGGCGCGGAGACGTCTGTTTCCTATGCCGAACTCACGCAGCTGGTCGCGGATGCCGCCCTGCAGTTGGAGCGCATTTTGCCTGGCTCCGGCCCGATCGCGATCCGGATTGAGAATGATCCAACCTGGGTTGTGCTCGATCTGGCGTGTGTGCTTCTGGGCCGCCCGATCATCCCTTTGCCGCCGTTCTTCACCACCGATCAGTCCGTACACGCCCTGCGCAACGCAGGCGCAGTCGGCATCCTTGAAGGCATTGCGCCGTCAGGCGCGAGCTGCGCGGCGATCACCATCGGAAACAAACGCCTGACCTTCAGGCACATCCCCTTTGAATCGGCAACGCTTCCTCCCGGCACCGCCAAGATCACCTACACGTCAGGCACCACGAGCGATCCTAAAGGCGTGTGCCTCTCGCAAGCGGGATTGGAGGCCGTCGCCAGTTCCCTCGTGGACGCCATCGGCGGCGCCTACGCCGAAACCCATGTCTCGGTCATGCCGCTCGCGGTGCTGCTTGAGAACGTAGCCGGCGTCTACGCAACCCTCATTGCAGGGGGAGCGATTGTGCTTCTGCCGCAATCCCAGATCGGCTTCGCATCAGCCTTTCAACCTGACTTTAAACAGCTGATCGCCTGCCTGCAGAAGAGCAAAGCAACCAGTATCATCGTCGTCCCCGAACTTTTGCGCGGCCTGATGTTCACGCTTGCCGCGAGCGGAAGCCGGCTGCCGGACATGAAGCTTGTCGCAGTGGGCGGCGCCCGGCTCGCCCCGAGCATCCTTGAGGGCGCGAAATCTCTCGGTCTTCCGGTCCATGAGGGCTACGGTCTGAGCGAAGCGGCATCTGTCGTCGCTTTCAACACTCCTGGCGAGAGCCGCTCCGGTACGGTCGGCAAAGTGCTGCCGCATGTTGACCTCCGCGTAGAGGCGGACGGCGAAATAATCATCTCCAATCCAGCGACGCTCGGCTATGTCGGGCAAAGCCGCCGCCAGGGCGAGCTGGCCACCGGTGATACCGGCGGCCTCGACGCCGACGGGTTTCTCTTCATCAACGGCCGGAAAAAGAACACCCTCATCACGAGCTTCGGCCGAAACGTCGCGCCCGAATGGGTCGAGAGCGAGCTCCTGGCCCAACCCGAGATCCGGCAGGCTTTGGCATATGGCGACGGAGACCCTGCGCTCAGTGCACTGATCGTCCCATCGCTGCAGGGCATTCCGAACTCGGCCCTCGCGAATGCGGTCGAGCGCGCCAACCAGTCACTACCGGAATACGCAAGGATCAAGAACTGGCACGCCGTTGCCCCATTCTCCATCTCCAACAAGACGCTCACCGGCACGGGCCGGCTGCGTCGGGACGTTATCCTGAAGGAATTCCTGAAATGCCCAACGACATGAGCCCCGGCCTGACGACCACGACCTTCTTCGAGCGCCTGGTGCGCGACACTGCAGACGAGCAGAAATTGCTCTTGTCGGTACCCCAAATCCGGGACGGCCTGCGCGGTCAAATATCTCGCAGAACGTACATCGCATACCTGACCCAAGCCTATCATCATGTGAAGCACACGGTGCCGCTGATGCGCTGGACCAAGGCCTGGTTGCCGGCGAGTGCCATAAAGTTCCAGGACGCTCTGGACGAATACATCTCGGAAGAATCCGGACACGAGGAATGGATCCTGAATGACATCAGGGCCGCAGGCGGCGATGCCGATGCGGTGCGAATAAGCGAACCGCTACCCGCAACCGAATTTATGGTGTCATACGCCTACGATTACATCTCGCGTATCAATCCGCTCGGCTTCTTCGGCATGGTCTTCGTGCTCGAAGGCACCAGCACGAAACTCGCGTGCCAGGGCGCCGATGCAGTGATGACCTCGCTCGACCTGCCCCGGTCTGCCTTCACCTACTTGTTTTCTCACGGCGCACTCGATCTCGAGCACATGAACTTCCTCGCGACGCTGATGGGCCAGGTGAAGTCTTCGGAAGATCAGGATGCAATCATCTACATGGCGAAGCGCATGTTTGTGCTTTTCGCAAACGTCTTCGCTTCAATTCCTCACGATACGGAGCTTATGCATGAAAGTTAAGGGAAAGATTGTAGCCCTCACCGGCGGCGGTGGCGGCATCGGATCACACATTGCCAAACGCCTGATTGCCCGCGGCGCCCGTCTTGTCGTGATCGACCGGACGGAGACCTTGCCCTTCGAGGCCGAGCACATTCGTGGCGACTTGTCCACCCTCGACGGGATCCAGGACATTGCCCGGCAACTTACAGCGCTTCGGCCCGACGTTCTGATCAACCTCGCCGGCGTCCAATACTTTGGTCCGCTATCGGATCAATCCGACAGTTCCATTTCGCTAGGTTACACGATCAACCTGGTCGCACCTGTGTTGCTGACCCGCGCCGTCCTGCCCGCCATGATCGAAGCTGGCAAAGGCCAGATCGTGAATGTCGGCTCCATCTTCGGATCGATCAGCTTCGCCCACTTCGCCACCTATTCCTCGGCAAAGAGCGGATTGCGCAGCTTTAGCGAAGCGCTGAGACGCGAGACTTCCGGCTCCGGCGTCGAAGTCAGCTACGTTGCACCCCGCGCCGTCCGTACACCTCTGAATACGCAGAAAGTTCTCGAATATGCCGCGCTGACCGGCATGAAAATGGACGAGCCCGAAAGCGTTGCCCGCCGCATCGTGACCGCCCTCATCCATGGGCGAAAGGACGTCTATCTGGGCTTTCCCGAGAGCTTCTTCGTCCGCCTGAACGGCCTTCTGCCCCGCATCGTCGACGGCGCTTTGCGCAAGAACGACGATCTGGCCCGTTCGCTGTTTCTGGATTCCCACCCCCTGACGCTTCCCAAATCGTAGGAAAGACACCACCATGAAAAAGATTACCCTGGCTGCACTTCTTGCCCTATCGTTCGCCAGCGCAGCTCAAGCCGACGAGACGAAACTGGAGTCACAGATTTCGCACCTCCAGTCCGAATGGGCGCAGATCAACTACAAAGTTGCCGACCGCGACACGAAGCTTGAGCGGTTCGAGAAGCTCGCGACCGAGGCTGATGCGCTCGTGTCTGCCTATCCGGACCGCGCCGAGCCTAAAATCTGGTCGGGCATCGTCCTCAGCACACAGGCAGGCACGCAAGGGGGGCTCAGCGCGCTCGGCCTCGCCAAGAAAGCCAAGGCGCGCCTGGAGGAAGCCGAGAAGATCAACCCGACGGCGCTCAACGGGTCCATCTACGCGAGCCTCGGCACGCTCTATGCCAAAGTGCCCGGTGCGCCGATCGGCTTTGGCTCGAAGAAGAAGGCAAAAGCCTATCTTGAAAAAGCGGTTTCGACGAACCCGGACGGTCTGGACTCGAACTATTTCTATGGCGACTTCCTGATCTCCGCGGGCGACTACGCGCTGGCCAGTGAGTATCTCGAGCGCGCCGCGATGGCCAAGGCGCGCCCGGGCCGGGAAGTCGCAGATGAGGGACGCCGCGCGGAGATTGCCGCCGATCTCGAAATCGTTCGCAAGCACATGCACTGAAGATCGACACAGCAAATTCAAAAGCTTGGAAAAACCATGAAGAGATTACTCGTCGCCGCTGTCGGCTTGGTCGGGCTTTGTCCGGCCGCAGCCTTCGCCAACCCCGAGTCTGAAGCGCACATTCAGGCGCTTATCGAGACCATCCATCAGGATCCGGAAGGTTCTGTTGCGGAGGCCATTCTCAACGACGCGGACATGCCGCGGATCGCCCGCTTCGTGCTCGGCAAGTACAGCCGCCAGATCAGTCAGGAGGAAGCGGACCTGTTCACCGTACGCCTCGAGTCGTTTCTCCGGGATTTCCTCGGTCAGCGGACAGAAGAGCTGAGCTCTGCACGGCTCGAGATCCTCTCGTCTGCGGAACGCAGCGAAACTGATTCCATCGTGACAACGCGTGTATCGACTCCCTACCGTGATCCAATGATCATGCGCATGCGGTTGTTGCAGCGCGGCGGGGATTGGCGGATTGTGGATGTTGAAGCGCACGGTCTGTGGCTGGCTATCGAGCAACGCGCCCAGGTCGTGGACGCCTTGTCCCGCCCCGGCGCAACCGTCGCCTCGATCTACCCCTCCGAAAACCGCTCGGACAACCGGCGCTGACAAAGGCTGATAAGCCCGATTGCCGGCTCATTGCGAGCCAGTCCCGGTGGCTCATGGTCAATCTGGCGTAAATGGGCATGAGGCTATCGCCATTCGTGAAACGTACATTCCAGGTCAGTTATTCGAGAGGTAGCGCAACTTGCTTTTTTGGGCTCGGCTCTCTGAAGCCTCAGTTCTGTTCCGGCAAGCAGGAGCGTTCATTTGGAGGCGGTCAGCAACCGCTCTTGGCAAGCAGCCGCCGATCGGATCGCGCATGAACCCTAATCCGCTTCCGGCGTATCGAAGCGGATCCCCTGTGCCAGCGGGAGGGCGCTTGAATAATTGATCGTGTTGGTCGCGCGGCGCATGTAGCCGCGCCAGGCGTCCGAGCCGGACTCCCGGCCGCCGCCCGTCTCCTTTTCGCCGCCGAAGGCGCCGCCGATCTCGGCGCCGGAGGTGCCGATGTTGACGTTGGCGATTCCGCAATCCGATCCGGACGCCGCCAGGAAGCGCTCGGCTTCGCGCAGGTCGGTCGTGAAGATCGACGAGGACAGGCCCGCCGCGACGCCGTTGTTGAGTGCAATCGCTTCGCCGAGGTCTGCGAAGCGCATGACATAGAGGATGGGCGCGAAGGTTTCGCGCAGGACCGGTCCGGTCTGGGCAGGCATCACGACCAGCGCAGGGCGGCGATAGACACCGCCGCCGGAGTCAACCACGCCGCCGCCGAAGACTTCGCCGCCGGCGGAAGCGGCCTCGGTCAAGGCCGCCGTCATCGCCTCCCCCGCTGCGGCATCGATGAGCGGACCGACCAGCACCCCCGGCGTCATCGGATTGCCGACCCGGGCCGACGCCCACGCTGTCTTGAGGCGCGCGATGAGCGGGTCCGCGACCGTCTCGTGCACGAACAGGCGGCGCATCGTGGTGCAGCGTTGCCCGGCGGTGCCCAGCGCCGAGAAGGCAATGGCGCGCACGGCCAGATCGATATCCGCCGAGGGACAGACGATGGCGGCATTGTTGCCGCCAAGTTCGAGGATTGTCTTGCCGAAGCGCGCGGCGACCACCGGCGCCACGGCGCGTCCCATCCGGGTAGAACCGGTGGCGGAGACAACCGCGATGCGCGGATCGGCGGCAAGCGCCGCGCCGATGCCGGGACCGCCGATCAGGCAGGCCGACAAGCCGTCCGGTGCATTGCCGAATTGGCGGAGCGCGCGGGTGAAGACCGCCGAGACGGCCAGCGCCGTCAGCGGCGTTTTTTCCGACGGTTTCCAGATGACGGGATTGCCGCAAACCAACGCGAGCGCGGCATTCCAGGCCCAGACCGCGACCGGAAAATTGAAGGCGGTGATGATCGCCGTGATGCCGGCCGGATGCCAGGTTTCCATCATCCGGTGGCCCGGACGCTCAGAGGCGATGGTGAGGCCATGCAGCTGGCGCGACAGGCCCACGGCGAAGTCGCAGATGTCGATCATTTCCTGCACTTCGCCTTCGGCCTCGGCCGGGATCTTTCCCGCCTCCAGCGTGACGAGCGTGGCGAGATCGTCCTTCGCGGCGCGCAGTTCCTCCCCCAGCAGCCGCACCAGTTCGCCGCGGCGCGGCGCCGGGACATCGCGCCAATGCTCGAACGCCATCACCGCCGCCGCGATGGCGTCGTCGACGGCGCCTGGCGTATCCACGTCGAGATGCGCGAGGGTTTCGCCGGTGAGCGGCGTTCGGCAGGCCAGCGGACCAGCGGTAGCTGGCGCGAAGCCGAAACGGGCCAACGTGGCGGCGGCAAGGGGTTTGAGGCTCATGTCCTCCGTCTAACGGGGGTCAGCCCGCCGGGAAAGCCCCCTCTGCCCGCGCTCAGGCGTAGTCGTGGCTTGTATCGGTGATGCGCTCGGTGACCTGGGGCGCCACGTCGTTCTTGTTCTGCATCTTCTGGTACTTGATATAGGCCGGGCCGAGCACCACAAGGAACAGGACCGGAAGGAAGAACAGGATCATCGGAACCGTCAGCTTGGCCGGCAGCGAAGCCGCCTTCTTCTCGGCTTCCGACATCCGCATCTCGCGGTTTTCCTTCGCCATCATGCGCAGGGCATCGCCGAGCGGCGTACCGTAGCGTTCGGCCTGGCCGAGCGCCATGCAGACAGCCTTCACGCCTTCGTGGCCGGTGCGGATGGCAAGGTTCTCGTACGCCTGGCGGCGATCCGGCAGGTAAGACAGCTCAGCCACCGTGATGCCGAATTCCTCGGCCAGCTCCGGAGAGGCGGAACCGATCTCCTGGCTGACCTTCTGGAAACCCATCTCGATCGACATGCCGGCCTCGACGCAGATGAGCAGCATGTCCAGCGAGTCCGGAAATGCCCGCATCAGGGACTTCTGGCGCTTTTGCGCCATGTTGGAAATATAGAGGTTGGGGGCATAGAAACCGGCCGCCGCGCCGAAGGCGAGCGAGCCATACTTCATCGTCACGTTCAGGCCGTGATCGTTGACAAAGAAGATGTAGAGGAAGGTCGCGATCGCGCCGATAAACGGCAGGGCCATGCGTGAGAAGTAGAAGGCCGAGATCGGGCCGGGGCCGCGAAGGCCCGCCTGGTTCATCAGCTTGACCACGTTGGGGTCTTCAAGCGCCTTGGCGAGATTCAGTTTCGAGGAAATGTTGCCGACGACCGAATCGTCCTTGCGGCGCAGGCCCTTCTTCTCGAGCGCCGCACGGCTTTGCTTGCGCAGCCTTTCCCGCTGGGTTGCGACCGCCTTGAGGCGGGTTTCAAGCTTGTTGCCCTGCAGGTAAGGCAAGGCAATCGTCAGGAACGTGCCGAAGACAGCCGCAGCCACAAGATAGGCCGCCAGCGTCTCGGGCTTCGTGAAGGACAGGAGGATTTCATACACGCTCGGTCCGCCCCTACATGTCGAAATTGATCATGTTGCGCATGACCGTAATACCTGCGCCCATCATGCCGGCCGCCATGGCGAGGATGACGTGACCCGTCTCGGTACGGAAGAGTTCCATGATGTAATCCGGCGTCGTCATGAACACCATGACGCCGACCGCAAAGGGCAAGGAGCCGATGATGAAACCCGAGGCCTTGGCCTCCGACGACAGTGCGTTCACCTTCTCGCGCATCATCTTGCGCGAGCGGATCACGGTCGAGAGGTTTCCGAGCGCTTCGGAGAGGTTACCGCCCGCCTTGGCCTGGATCATCAGCACGATGGCGAAGAAGTTCACTTCCTGCAGCGGCATGCGCTTGTAAAGCAGGGCCAGGGCGCGATCGAGGCCGGAGCCCATTGCCAGGTTGTCCGCGAATGTCAGGAATTCCTTCTTCAGCGGCTCCGGGCTTTCCCGGCCGATGATGCGAATGCACTCGGCCAACGGGAGACCGGTCTTCACACCGCGCACGATGACGTCCAGCGCATCGGCGAACTGGTTGATCATCTTCTTGTGGCGGCCCTTGATCATCGTGTTGAGGATGAACTGGGGAAGACCGAATGTGCCGGCGAAGAACGCCGCGCCGCAAAGGATGGGCCGGCTCTTGAAGCTGATGCCGCTGATGACGAGGCCATCCGCGCCCGACATCCAGACGACGCCGGCGCAAACTGCGCCCGCGATGACCGACATGACCCAGAACATCGGAATGGGCAATTCGAGACCGGCCTGGGTCAGCTTCGAACCGATGTCGCGCGCCGCACTCGTCTTGCGGCGCTCCTTGTCCTGGCGCCGGAGGTTATCCAGCATTTCCTGGGTCTTGGCGCGGCGGCGCACGGCATCATCAGCGGCTTTGCCGTTGGCCTTCGCGTTCGGAACCAACCGGCCTGTCCCGATTTCCCGCGCGCGTTTCCGGGCGGCGTCGTCCTGTCCGCCGGTGAAGGTGAAACCGACGCCGGCGATCGCAACAAAGGCGAGGACAGCCACGAGAACGATGATCAGGGTCTGGTTCATTATGCGCCGTTCAGCGAATCGAGCGCTGCCGCAAGTTCGCGTTCCATATTGTAGTAGGATGCGCGCTCCCAGAAGCGCGGACGCCCGATGCCCATGCCGCGGTGACGGCCGATGATCTTGCCGTGCTCGTCCTCGCCATCGATCTCGTACTTGAGGATGTCCTGCAGCACGATCGTATCCCCTTCGAGGCCGAGCACCTCGGTGATGCACATGATGCGGCGCGAGCCGTCACGCAGGCGCGAGGCCTGGACGACGACGTCGATGGAGCCGACGATCATTTCACGGATGGTTTTTGCCGGCAGCGAGAAGCCGCCCATGGTGATCATGGATTCCACACGGCTCAGGGCTTCGCGGGGCGAGTTGGCGTGCAGCGTGCCCATCGAGCCATCGTGGCCTGTGTTCATCGCTTGCAAAAGGTCGAACGCTTCAGGTCCGCGAACCTCGCCGACGATGATCCGCTCGGGACGCATACGCAGACAGTTCTTGACCAGTTCGCGCATCGTGACTTCGCCAGAGCCCTCGATGTTGGGTGGGCGCGTTTCGAGGCGAACCACATGCGGTTGCTGCAACTGGAGTTCGGCGGAGTCTTCGCAGGTGATGACGCGCTCGCCAGGTTCGATGAACGCCGTGAGACAGTTTAGAAGCGTCGTTTTTCCCGAACCGGTACCGCCGGAAATCAGAACGTTACAGCGGCTGAGACCGATGATGCGCAGGACTTCGGCGCCAGCCTCGCTGATGGAGCCGAACTTCACGAGGTCCTCAAGTTTCAGCTTGTCCTTCTTGAACTTACGAATGGTGAGCGTGGGGCCGTCGATCGCCAGAGGCGGCGCGATCACGTTCACACGGGACCCGTCAAGAAGTCGGGCGTCGCAGATGGGCGAGCTTTCATCCACGCGGCGGCCGACCTGGCTCACGATCCGTTGGCAGATGTTCATCAGCTGTGCGTTGTCGCGGAAGCGGATGTTGGTGCGTTCGATCTTGCCGTTGACCTCGATATAGGTCGTGTCAGCTCCATTGACCATGATATCGGCAATATCGTCGCGGGCGAGAAGCGGCTCAAGCGGGCCATAGCCGAGCACGTCGTTGCAGATATCGTCCAGCAGGTATTCCTGCTCGGAGATCGACATCACGACATTCTTGATACTGATGATTTCAATGACAATGTCGCGGATCTCTTCGCGCGCGCTCTCTGTGTCGAGCTGGGCGAGTTGCGACAGGTCGATGGTATCGATCAGCGCGTTGAAGATCGTTGTCTTGGTCGTGTAATACTGGTCGGAATGCTGGTTGACCTTGCGAACCGGCTCCGGCTTGATCTCGGGCGTCTTCAGCTTCACGGCTGGCGCAGGCGCGCCCACTGCCGATGGTGCGGGTTTTGGCGCTGCGGCCGGCGGCGGCGCAGCGGGCGCGGCCGGTTTTGGTGCCGGCGCGGACGCTGCCGGTGCATGGGGCAGCGTTGTCACCGATGAGCCGGAGCGTTTCCCGAAAGCCATATTCCTACCCGATCAATCGAACCCGGCTTACTTGCCCAGAAGTTTCTTGATGAATGATTTTTCAACGTGCTGGACCGCACGCCCTGTCAGGGCGCAGGCCAGATGGTCGATCGCAATGGACGATTTGGCCGCCGGCGAAGTCTCTGAAATCATCTGGCCATTGTTGGCCGCCATGCCGAACACTTCCGGCTCGAAAGGAACGATGACGTCCGGCTCGACGCCGATGGCCGCCGCGAAATCCTTCACCGGAATCTCCGGACGCTTCGGCACGCCGCACATGTTCAGCACAAGGCGCGGTGCGTGGTCGTTGACGCGGTGGCCTTTCAACTGGTCGATCATGTTCTTGCCATTGCGCAGCGAAGCAAGATCCGGTTGGCATACGATCACCACCTCGTCGGAGGCGATCAGCATGTTGCGGACCCAGTGGCTCCAGACGTGCGGAAGATCGAGCACCATGTACGGCACATTGCGGCGCACGCTCTCGATGACCATCGAATAGGACTCGTCCGGAATATCGATGATCTGGTTGATGTTCGCCGGCGCCGTGAACAGCGAAAGCCGCTCGGTGGCGCGGGTCAGCAGGCGCTCGATGACCGAGTTGTCCGCCCGTTCCGGGGCCAACAAGGCATCGGCGATCGTCTGCGGCGTGTCCTGGTTGAAGTCGAGCGAAGTGGTGCCAAACGAGAGGTCGAGATCAACCAGCGTGGTGTTGACGTGCGTATTCTCGGCCAGCGCCCAGGCCAGGTTGTGGGCAATCGTGGAGGCCCCTACCCCGCCCTTGGCGCCGACAACCGAAATCTGCTTGCCGAGGAACGGCGCATCGGGATCTGCAAACAGGCTCGAGATCGACCGGATAATCTGCAGCGGCTGGAACGGCGGGACGAGGTATTCGGAAACACCCCGCGCCACCAGCTGGCGATAGAGGGTGATGTCGTTGACCGCGCCGATGACCAGCACCTTGACGTGCTCGTCGCAATGCTCCGCCAACGAATCGATTTCGTGCAGGACCTGGCTGGCCTGGGCCGAGGATTCGACCATCAGCAGGTTGGGCGTGGGATTGGCCCGGAGGTCTGCGATGGCGGCCGGAATGCCGCCCGGCATGCACTCTACCGTCGCGCGGCCCATGCGGCGGTCATGCGCGCACAGCTGCATCAGGGCGCGCGTCTCCTCGCGCTCATAGAACAGTTTGATCGAGATGGCCGGCAACATGGCATCGCCGCCCGCCGTCTCTACCGGCGCAAAGGAAAATGGCACGGCCGACACCGGCTTTGCCGAGAAGTCCGCGACAGGCTGGACCGGTTGCGGGGCGTCAGCGCCGAATGGATCGGCCGGGGCCGTGTCGTTGGCGCCAGCCAGCATCCCTTCACCAAAGACGTCTTCGAACTCCGTGCCGAAGTCGTCCTCAAACAGTGCGGTTTCCTTGCCCATGGTAAGCGTACTCCTGTTGCCGGGTCCTCCGGCCTAATTCACTGCATCCGAAATGGCGCCGGATTCGTCATCCGAACGCGCAGCGCCCGTCACTTCGCCCTTCCGGAACTTGTCGAGAATGATATCGCGCCGCGCCGCGTCGCCGGGCTCGAGCGGACGGTTGCCAAGCAGGTCGGCCGGATCGGCGATCATGGCGGCCAGATTGGTGCGCACCGAACAGCCGAGCGTCGGCAGATTGTTGTTGGAGGCGACGTCGCCGAAGTCCTGGGTCGCTTTCGAAGCGCATTCCGGCGGCACCGCGTCGTAAACCTGGAAGGCGAGGATCAGGGGCTGCGAAACCGTGCTGCCAGCGCCGTGCGCGGCGCCGGAGAGTTCGTCGAACTGGACGCCCTTTTCCCAGGCGATGGCGCGGGCTTCCGCGAGGGCCGTCACCGCCAGTTGCGGATTGGCGCTGGCTTCAGGCAGCGAAAGCACGAGCGGGCCATGGCCCTTCTGGGCATAGACGCCGACGAAGCGGCTGATACGGGCACGGTCGGTGTTCGACAGCTCGCTGGCGTCCGGCGAAATGGCGATCTCGAGGAACTCGGTGCGTTTCGACACACCAACTTCGTTCCGGCTCAAGGCCGAGCCTTCAAGGTAATCCGGAGAAATGGCGGTCGGCGCGTGGCTCGCGCAGGCACTGAGGGTCATAAGGCTGGCGCTGAGGGCCAGAAAGGCACCGTGCGATCTGGAGGCGATGGTCATTCCTCTATCCCCTACTCTTCCATGAAGCCCACAGGGGCCTTGTAGTCGTTTGCTTTGACCGGCGCGCCGTCGCGGCCGTAGGTTTCATTGAGCTTGCCGAAGAAGAACGTCTTGGAGTCCGACGCGTTGGCATACCCGTCGGCCGGCGTGACCAGCTCGGATTTCGCAGCCGGGTTCACCAGGTAGGGCGTCACGATGATCACCAGTTCGCTTTCTTCCGACAGGAAGTCGCGGGACTGGAACAGCGCCCCGAGGATCGGCAGTTTCTTGAGCCCTGGAACCTGGTCGAGATTCTGGCGGTCCTTCACGGTGATCAGGCCGGCCATCATCATCGATTCGCCGGAGGGCAGCTCGATGGTGGATTCGGCGCGGCGGACGCTGAGGCCCGGAAGCGTGACGCCTTCGACGAGGACGGCGTTTCCATCGCCGTCGATACGAGTTTGCTGCTCGCCCTGGAACGCGCCCTGCGATGTCAGTTCCGAAACTTCGGTCGACACCTTCAGCGAGATGCGGCCTTCGGACAAAACCACCGGCGTGAAACCGAGACCGACGCCGTAAGGCTTGAACTCGACCGTGATGCGGCCCTGGTTGTCCTGGCCCACCGGCACGGGGAACTCCCCGCCGGCGAGGAACTTGGCGCTCTCGCCCGAGACGGCGACCATGTTCGGTTCGGCCAGCGTCTTGACGACACCGATGCGTTCAAGGGCGTTGATGGTTCCGCCCACGCGCGACTGGAAGTTGGTGCCGTTATAGTTCGTGTAGCGGAAGTCGGTCGTCATGCCGCCGATCGACCGGCCCTGGAGCGGAAAGGCAAGGCCGCCGGCGATGGAGGCCGCCGTGGAAAATCCCGGGCTGATGACAGAGGACTCGAAATTGCCCATCGTCGGCATGCCCGACAGGTTGATGCCGAGCTGTTTGATGACGTTGCGCTGCATTTCGACAATGCGCACTTCCAGCAGCACCTGGTCCGGCGCGAGGATGTTCATCATGTTGACGATCTGCGGCGCGCCCTCCCCCGTCGGGAAGTAGGCGGCGACCAGTTTGCGCACCTGGTCGGACTGCGCGAGACTGTCGACCGAACCGGTCATCACGATGCTGCCGTTGAGGCTTTCCAACTTGACGCGGGCATCCGGAACATGGCGGACGATGGTTTCCTCAAGCGCGGCCATGTCGGTTTCGACGTGCAGCGAAAGGTCCAGCAAAGTGTTACCCGAACGGTCGAAGATCAGCGCGCTGGTCTGGCCGAATTTCACGCCGCGAAAGATGATCCGCTGCGATGTCTGGACAACCGCGTCGGCAATTTCGGGATTGGCGATGACCACGTCAGATGCCGGCGCTTCCAGCTCGATGATGACCGACTTGTTCACGCCGACCGTAACGCTGCGGGAATTGTTGCTGTTACCGGCCGAGGTGATCACCGTGCCCATGCCGTTGGGAACTGTCTGCGCGGGCAGCGGCAGGGTCGGGCCGAAGACGAGGATCGCGGCGGCGGCGAGAACTTTCAGTGTGCGCATGATTAGTTGCCTCCCACGCCGGCGGGTGCAGGCTGGCCGTTGCGGATGATGGTGATACCTGCGCCGGAACTGCCGCCATCGCCTTCAAGCAATTCGGTGCGGGGATCACGGCTGGTCCCGCTGACAAACTGGTCGAGCGGGCGCAGCGACAGGGAGACTTCGCCCAGGCGTTGGGACATGGCGAGAAGTTCGGCTTCGCTGGGCGAGACTTCAAGCGTCGCCGTGTTGCCGAGACGGGCAACTTCACCTTCCTCGGTGGCGGCGAAGTTCTGGTCGATGGCCAGAACGCGGACGTTCTTGATGATGGTCGTCGCCATTGCGCGTTCAACAATGCCGCGCTCCGGCTGGGCCTTCTGGTCGTAGGTGAGGATCACATCGACCCGGTCATTCGGAAGCACGAAGCCCCCCGAAGCCGATTCGGCCGAAATCTCCACCGAAACCGCCCGCATGTCCGGGTTCATCATCGCCGACAGCAGGCCCTGCTCGCCCTTGATGGCGATCTTCTGCGGCAGCAGCGGCTCGCCCTTGTAGAGCGCCGTCTTCACGACAGCGCCGGTCAGGGTTTCGATCGAGGCCGGCGCAGCGGTCTCGACATAGAAGCCGTCAACCACGTTCGCCTTGGGCCAGGGCGACCATTTCAGGTCTTCCGCCTTGACCGTCTCCCCGGACGCAAAGTCACGGGTGACCGTAAGGACGTTGACTTCGGAGACTTCCGTTTGCTGGATGACAAGCTGGTCCTTCGTGACCGTCTCGGTCACCACCTGGGGCTTGCTCAGCTGAATGACGAGGAAGGCAGCGCCCCCAGCGGCCGCCAGCGCCAATAGAAGGATGATGATACGCATCGGCGACATCAGGCGCCACTCCTCTTACTCGAAGTCGTCAGACCTGCGCAGGACACGGCAAGCCTTTTCATTCAGCGCGAAATTCGCATGCGCCACCTAAAGGAACGTTAACCGCCAAGGCCGATCGCTTCATAAAAGCTCCGGAGGAGCGGCGACGCGGCGCCGGCCATTAACGCCCCGCCTGCGATGGCCACACCGTAAGGGACCCCGGCCTTCGGCTCGAAGGGGGCCCGCATGAATCCGGGTACGGCCGATACCGGAACGCTGCGTCTTCCGATAACCAGCAGCAGGGCGCAGGCGCCGCCGATGATCGCCATCCAGTAAACGAAGGGAATTGCGGCCGACGGCCCCATCCAGAGAACCGCCGCGGGGATCATCTTGGCGTCCCCTCCCCCGAAGATGCGGAAAGCGAACAGGCCGAAGGCGATCACGAACGCGAGGGCGCCGGCCAGCAGATGCCCGCCGATCATCTCCAGCGGCAGGCCGGACACCAGCGCAGCCGGAACGAACAACACAGCCAGCGTGATGTTCAGCCAGTTGGGAATGGTCAGCCGGTTGACATCGTGAAGGGCGGCGAAAAGGCAGAGGGCCAGGAAAAGGCCCGAGAGAAGGATGAGAAGCATGACCTGGACTCCGGTTCGCAAGACCCGGGCACGCTGCCCCAAAAGGCTGAACGAAGCCTTTCGGGCCGGGCTCCGCCAACCCGCGAAACGAAAAGAGCCGCCGGGGAAATCCCCGGCGGCTCCATTCTCAGTGTACCGATTTCAGTCGATTAGACTGCGATCTCGGCAGCAACCACGTTGAACGTGTTGCCGGTCTGCGTACCGAGGGCGGTAACGCCACCGATGATGGCAACAGCGATCAGGGCGGCGATGAGGCCGTACTCGATTGCAGTGGCGCCGGACTCGTCTTTCAGGAAACGTGCGAACATTTGGAAACTCCCATCATGCGTTTTGACATGTCCCGGCATGAACTTTTCTTCCCGGAACAAAATCAGGTATACGCTTGCAGAGTTCAGATCTGATTGAAGAATTCAGAAAAGTCGTGAAGTCGTATGAGTGATTCGTTTACTGCGCCCGAATCAATCGTGAAGGCCCCTTGGCCCCGCCTCCGGGGCGCTGACGCGCCTACACTATAGAGTGCGTTTTCCGGCCGACCGAACCGGGCGCATGGCGCGTACTCCCCCTATGCCGGCAGCAGGCCATTGGTTCCCGGTTAGGATTCAGTAAACCAAAAGCTGGAATATTGCGGCATCCCCCTTAGCCGGAGTGTCCGTATCATGACGATCTGCCAGAAAGCTGCCGTCCTCGGCGCTGCCGCCCTCTCCCTCGCGTCCGCGGCTTTCGCAGAGCAGCTCTTCGTTGAAGCGAGCAAGACCATCCCGGTCCGGATCAACGGCGCCGCTTCGAGCATCGTTATCGGCAACAAGAATGTCGCAGATGTCGCCGTACACAATGAGCAGCTGCTCTTTGTCACCGGCAAGAGCTACGGCACCACAAACCTTCTCGTGTTCGACAAGACCGGCCGCCAGATCTACAGCTCGGATGTCCTGGTGACGACAAGTTCATCGAACCTCGTGACCATCAACCGGGCCGGCCAGAGTTACACCTATGACTGCTCGCCGAATTGCAAGGCCGTCCTGAGCGTGGGTGACGAGCCGGATCACTTCGCGGCCCTGATCGACCAGCAACTGCAAACTCAGACACTGACCGACGGGCAATAAAGCCGGAACCTGCGGGGCTCAGCCGCCCGGGTCGGTCAAATTTCATTGATCCGTTAAACCGCCCACAAACCGGCCTGTGATAGTTCCAAAGCCTCTGATTCAAAGGGGATCCGATCAATGGCCGGCGCTCAGGACTTCAGCCTCGCAGTACGCCTCTCGAAGCGCTGGGCCCGGTTCACGCAGGACCGGCGCGGCGCCACGGCCGTTGAATTCGCCATGATCGCGGCGCCGTTCTTCTTCCTGACCTTCGGCCTGCTCGAAGTCTGCCTCATCTTCATCATGTCCACCATCATGGAGCACGCCGTGTCGGAAGCCGCCCGCCCGCTTCGCACCGGCGAAGCCCAGGAAGCCGGCATGACCGAGGCGCAGTTCCGCCAGGCCGTCTGCGACCAGCTGTTCGGCGTGCTCGATTGCGATGCAAAGCTCTACATCGATGTTCGCACCGTTTCGGACTTCGCCTCCTCGTCCCTCGGCTCGCCGCTGGATGGCGACGGCGAAGTCGTTGACGACTTCGTTTACGAACCAGGCGGTGCCAACGACGTCGTCGCCGTTCGCGTCTTTTACGAGTGGGACCTGATCACCCCCCTGATTTCGCAGCCCCTGCGCAACATGGGTGGCAACCGGCACCTGCTGCAAGCCAACGCCGTGTTCCGCAACGAACCGTTCGGGAGCTGAACAATGTCCCCTCGATCCATCCTGGCAAGCCTGACGCGCCGCACACGCTGGCGCGGAATCCAGGGCATCTGGTACAATGAAAAAGGCGTCTCGGCTGTCGAGTTCGCTTTGATCGCGCCTGTGATGATCCTCATCTATTTCGGCTGTATCGAGCTCAGCCTGCTGATGCGCGCCGACCGCCGGGTGACGTCCACCGCCTCCAGCCTCGGCGACCTGACCGCCCGTCTGGTGACGGCAACCGACGCCGATATGCAGGAACTCTACAGCGCCGCCGCCGTGATCATGCAGCCCTACCCTGTCCAAGCTGCGAGCATGCGCATCACGTCCGTGGTCGACAATGGCGACGGCATCACGCGCGTGGGTTGGTCCGACGGCTTCAACATGGCGCCGTATACAGCGAACGCCCTAATCACCGTGCCTGCCGGTCTCGTGACGACACCCGGTTCGGTGATCGTGGCGGAAGTCGAGTTCGAATATGAAAGCTCGATCGGACTGGTGCTGAGCACCTCGCGCACCCTGAAGGATGTGTTCTACCTGCGTCCTCGCCGCGTCACGACGATCAACCGCACGACCGACGGCGACAGCCAGACCGGCTTCGGACCAGCAAGTTAGAAGCTCTGCCCGAAGGTCCGGTTTCGCATCAGCGGTTTACGTCCGCGTGCCGCGGTGCCTGCACTTTCCACAGCACGATCAGTCCGATCAGGAACATGAAACCGATCCCGCCCATCCCGATGCGCTGGTTTCCGGTTGCCCATGTCAGCAGGCTGACAATGCCGGGGCCCATCCAGACCGTCACGGTGCCGGCGATCGCGTAGAGGCCGAAGAACTCCCCTATCCTTTCGCGCGGCGCGATGTGCACCAGCATGTACCGGCTCGACGAGATCGACGCGACCACGGCGATGGCCACCGGAATCACGAACAGGAAATAGGTGATGTCCGACAGGGTTGCGAAGAACGGGCTTTCCCAGACCGGCGTGCCGCCCGGTATCAGGCCAAACAGCAGTGCGTCCGGCGTAATCGACAACTGGGCCAGCAACAGGATCACAAGCGCCGATACTTCCCAGACCAGCGCCATTTTCGGTCCGAGCAGCCGGTCGAGAAAGCCGCCCACAAATCCGCCCACTGCCCCGAACAAGACCCCGGTGATGCCGTAGAACAGGATCTCTTCGCCGGTCCAGCCAAGGAACGTGCTGGCAAACACGGCGCCGAGCGTCAGCAGGGCCGACATCGCATCGGCGTAAATCGTCCGCGCAATCAGGAACCGCATCGTTTGCGGATGATCCTTGAACAGACCTTTCAGGTAGCGAATGAAAACCTCGGCGCGCTCACGCAGCGTATGCCGCAAGGCGCCCTCCACCTCCTCGCCGAACAAGACATCTGAGGTGGCCCGTTTCCAGCTCAATCCGCCGGGCAAGCCATCCGGCATGAACAAGAAGAACGGAATGACAAGCAGCAGCATCCAGACCGCGATGAACGGCCCGGCGAACCGCTGCGGCGCGTGTGTGGCCCGGTCGAGTTCGATCAGCTGGTGATCGGCCGCAAACGGAAAGCCGGACCCCGGCAGCAGGAGGCCAAAGAGGAAAAAGATGAGGATGCCGACGCTGAGGAGATTTCCGGTCGAAAGCCCGAGACCCGAAATATAGGGCAGCGCGCTGGGGCGTCCCGCCGACGGCAACATCGCGTTGTGCAGCACTTCGGAATAGCCATAGCAACAATAGGCAATCGCCAGCACCGCCATCGTCGGCCACATCGTCAACGGACCTTCCGGCCGCGCCCACCAGAGCAGGAAAGAACAGCAGGCCATCAGGCCGATGAAGAAAGCCAGCGGGGGTTTGCGCCGTCCTGCCTTGTCCGCGATCACGCCCAGGAAGGGCGCCGTCAGCGCGGTAATGATCCCGGCGATGGTGATGGTCATCCCGGACAGGCTGAGCGCCTCAGCGCCGCCGCCGGCGAGCACCGACGCGAAGTAAGGCGCGAAAATGTAGATGACGATCAGGTTGTAGTAGGGGTTGCGCGCGCCTTCGAAGATCGCCCAGGCCATCCCCTTGATCCCGAAAGGTCCGCCCTCGACCTCGACACGAGGTTTGAACTCCCCAACGGCTGCCACAGCAGCCGCCTCTCCCATCGCCGTTTCCATGCGTTTCCTGTCCTTTTGGCGTCTGGTGCGCCTTTCATCGGGTTCGAGACTGCGTTATTCGCAGCGTCAGGGGAAGTGCTTCCGGCACTTTGCACACACTGACCCAAGGGGAGCCGCCACATGCAGCGTTCATCGTGCATCGCGCTGGCCTCTGTCTGGCTGATCGCTGCCTGCGCGTCGGCGCCGGGTATCGACCGGCCAGTGGCGCTCGATCCGGCCTATGCCGTGCGGGAAACGGGCGCCAGCAAGCCGTCTGACCGGTGCGGACCGGAATTCATCTCCGACCATATGCCGAAATCGCTCGTCGCCTTCATCGGACCCGCGCTTGACGGCCCGTTCCGGCCCGCCTGCGAACGCCATGATGCCTGCTATGAACTGCGCGAGCAGACGCAGTCCTGGTGCGACGACCGGATGCGCACCGAGATGATGGACATCTGCGCGGCGGGACGCAGCGATGGATCCGCCACCGGCGCCCTGTGCCGCGCCCGGGCAGGGCTCTACTTCTCGATGGTCGACAACACGTTCGGTGCCCATGCCTATGAAGGCGAAGCGGGCGGGCGCATCGCCGCGCTCGAGATCACGGCGGCGCCGGTCGGCGAACTGGAAGTCTGCGTCACCGCCGAGAACCACACGCAACTCCTGCAGGCTTATGTCGTCGAATTGCGCACATCGGACGGCCAGCGGTTCTCCCGTGAACCCCGCATCAAGCAACGCAGCGTCCGCGCCGGCCAGTCAGCCGTGATGTGCGCCGGTAGCGTAAGTTCGACCTACTGGAACCTCCGGCGTCTCAAAGGCCCCGTCCAGGTTCAGCTGCTCGCCGCGAGGCCGGAAACGCTCGGCTTGGCGCAGGACCGGGTCATCGTCGATCAGCGCACGATCGCGTTGCCGGTCTCCGGAACAAACTAAAGAATACCGGCCAGTTCTCCAGCATACTTGGTGATGTCCCCTGCCCCGAGGCAGACGATCATCGCGCCCGGCCCGGCAAGTGCGCGCACGCGCTCGGGCAATGCGGCGAAGCTCGGCAACGCCTCTGCGCTCTTGTGCCCGTGACGGCGGATGGAATTGACCAGCGCCTCGCTCGTGATGCCCGGTATCGGCGCCTCGCCGGCTTCATAGACTGGCGCAACCAGCACATGATCGGCCTGGTCGAAACAGGTCGAGAACTCCTCGAACAGATCGCGCAGGCGCGTGTACCGGTGCGGCTGGCACACCGCGATCAGAGTGCCCGTGCCCTGCATCGCGCGGGCGGCTTTCAGCACGGCCGCAATTTCCACCGGGTGGTGGCCATAATCGTCGATGATCCTGACTGGCGCCTGACCGGCCACCGGTACCCAGTCGCCCACCGCAGAGAACCGCCGCTTCACGCCGCCGAACTTGCCCAGCGCGCTGCGCACCTGCGCGTCGCTGGCGCCGAGTTCCAGCGCGACGGTGATCGCCGCGAGCGCGTTCTGCACATTGTGCTCCCCCGCCATTGGCAGGGTCAGGTCACTGATGATCCGGGGTCCGCCGGAGGCGCGCCGGATCTCGACATCGAAGTGTGCGCCATTGAGGTCCGTATGCAGGTTGGTCGCCCGGATATCGGCCTGCAGGTTGAAACCGTAGGTGATGCGGCGCCGGTCGGTCACCCGGGCGGCAAGCGCCTGCACCTCGGGGTGATCGGTGCACAGCACCGCGAAGCCATAGAAAGGCAGGTTCTCGACGAAAGTGTCGAAGGCTTCCCGGAGCCGGTCCATGGTGCCGTAATGGTCCATATGTTCCGGATCGATGTTGGTGACGACGGCGCAGGTCGGATGCAGCTTGGCAAAGGTGCCGTCGCTCTCGTCGCTTTCCACGACCATCCAGTCGCTTTCGCCGGCCTTGTAGTTCGACCCGTAGGCGTGGATGATGCCGCCATTGATGACGGTCGGGTCGATGCCGGCGCCGTCGAGCAGGCAGGCGACCAGCGACGTGGTCGTCGTCTTGCCATGCGTGCCCGCGATGCAGACCGTGTATTTCAGGCGCGTGATCTCGGCGAGCATGTTGGCGCGCCGCACCACCGGAATTCCGGCGGCCCGCGCCGCCTGCACTTCCGGATTGTCGCGCCGGATCGCGGACGAAATGATCACCGTTCCGGCGCCGGCGACGTTTCCGGCGGCATGGCCGATGAACACCTTGACGCCGCGCGCGCGCAATCGCTCCACATTGGCGCTGTCGGCAACGTCGGAGCCCTGCACCTCATAGCCCATGGTCAGCATCACGTCGGCAATCCCGGACATGCCGATGCCGCCGATGCCGACGATGTGGGCGGGTCCAACGGAGAATGGGGTGGGGGGCGACATGGCGCGGGGCGAACTCCTAGATCGATCGCCGGGACAGCGACAGCACCAGCCCGGCGATGGCAGCGGCGAGCAGGCCGCCGAACACCAACGTCAGCAGACCGTCCCCCAGCATGCCGCCCGCATAGGGCGATGGTGCGCCGGCATTGAGGGAAAGCGTGTGCGAAAAGAAGGCCATCCAGAACGCGCCGACTGCAACGCCCCAGGCCGCCGACAGCAGCCGGGACGAGCCCTGGCTGAGCGTGCGCACACCGCCCCAGCCAAGCGTTGCGGCGCAGATGAGGCCGGCAATCGCCAGCGCCATCGCCCGACCGCCCTGCGACAGCAGCACGAGGTCGAGCAGCACAAGCACCGCAGCATAGGGCAGCGCCAACAGCGCGGAATTGCGGGTCATAGTTCGGCGATCCTCTCCGCCATGTCGGCGAGTTCCCGGGCCGCGTCCGGCTTTGCGGCCGACCTGGCCGCCGCCGCGCGGGCCCGCAGCTCCTCCATATCGGAAAACCGGGCCGCGATAAGCGCGCCAAGCAGTTTGGGGGTCGCATTCGACTCCAGCAGCATGTCCGCTGCGCCCACTTCGGTCAGCGCTTCGGCGTTGGCCGCCTGATGGTCGTCCATGGCGATGGCGAGCGGGATCAGGATCGACGGCCGCCCGACGGCTGCCAGCTCACTGACCGTTCCCGCGCCCGAGCGGGCAATCACCAGATGCGCCTCGGCAAGCCGGTCGGGCATGTCGGAAAAGAACGGCGCCAGTTCGCAGTCGATCTTCGCGACCCGGTACACGGACCGCACGCTTTCGACCTGCTCTTCCCTCACCTGCTGGACCACCTTGATGCGTGCCATCAGCGGCGGCGGCAGCTGCTGGGCGATCGCCAGCGGCACCATTTCGCCGATGATCCGCGACCCCTGGCTTCCGCCGGTGACAAAGATGTTGAGCACGCCGTCCGTTGGCGGGAAGGGCCGGGTGGCCGCCGCCAGAATGGGCGCGCGCACCGGGTTGCCGACGGCAAGGTGCGCAGAGCCCGGCGGCAGGAAGTCGAGCCGGGAAAAGCCGCTGGCCACCAGCTTGGCATGCTTGGCGAACTGACGGTTCACCCGGCCCAGCACCGCGTTCTGTTCGTGGATGAGGATCGGCACGCCCCGGCGGCGCGCAGCGGCCAGCGCCGGAAAGGCGGGATAGCCGCCGAAACCCGCAACCAGCGCCGGGCGATGCTGCTTCAGCAGGCGCGAGGCCTTGGCGATCCCGGCATTGATCTTCAGCGCGGCGCCGGGAAGCGTCCAGGGCTTTCGGAAATTGGGCGAGGCGGCCTCGATCTCTTCCTTCCAGTCTGCGGGGAAATCGGCGGCATAGCGCAGCCCGCGCGAATCCGAGATCAACGCGGTCTTCCAGCCGCGCGCCCGCAGCTCGTCGGCAAAGGCGCGCGCCGGAAACATATGGCCTCCCGTGCCGCCAGCGGCGATCACGACGAGCCTCTCTCGGGGTAGTTCAGCCATACGGCCCACGGCTCCTCGTGCCTTCGCCGCGTACGAGAGCAAGCGCGAGGCCGAGCGTCAATCCCATCCCCACCATCGACGAGCCGCCATAGGAGATGAAGGGCAGGGTCAGACCGGTCGGCGGCACCACGGCGAGGTTCACGCCGATGTTCACCGCCGCCTGGAGGGTGAGCAGGGCGAACAGGCCGGCCGCTGCCGTGCGGGCAAAACCGTCCTCGATCCGGGACGCTGCCCGGAACCCCCGCACCGCGATCAGGGCATAGATCGCCATCACGGCGACGATGGCGATCAGGCCGAACTCTTCGGCGATCACGGCGAAGATGAAATCGGTGTGGGCTTCGGGGATCTGGATCTTGACCTTCCCCTCGCCCGGGCCGGTTCCGAACAGGCCGCCGCGCCCGATGGCCTCCAGCGTCTTCTCGATCTGGAACGTGTCAACGGAACTCGGATTGAGGATCGTGTTGACCCGCACCTTCACATACGGAAGCAGGTTATAGAGCAGCACCGCCAGCGCGCCGCCGCCCGCTGCAAACCCGATGATCCAGCGCTTGGGCAGGCCGCTGACAAAGAACGCGGTCAGAAAGGCCAGCGTCAGCAGTGCGGCGCCGCCGACGTCCGGCTGCAGGATGAACAGGCCGAGCGTCGCCCCGTAGAAGGCGAAGGCGATGATCGACCAGGGCGCGGCCGGATAGCGCTCACGCTGCGCCAGGAGCCAGGCGCACAGCACGATCAGCGTCGGCTTCACAAGTTCGCTGGGCTGCACCGAGAAACTGGTGAACCGGAACCAGCTCTGCGCGCCGTTCACTTCGCGGCCGACCAGAAGCAGCACGGCCATCAGGAGGAACGCGGCGGCGAATATCACAAGCGCCAGGCGCCGGGCCCAGGTCCGGTCAAGCAGGCTGACGGTCAGCATCAGGCCGATGCCGATGACCGCGAACAGCGCTTGCCGGTAAACGAAGTGATAGGGGTCTGCGTAGCCGATCCGGGCCGCCGCCGACGGGCCCACGGCCAGCGACATCAGCAGGCCGATGGCTGCCAGCAGCATCACGCCGGCAACGAGTCCCCAGTCGAGCGTGCGGCGCCATTCGGTAAACCAGGACGAATCCGAACGTGGCAGCAGCGGCCCGGCAGCGGACTGGGTCACGCCGACTCCTTGATCGGTGCTGGCATCATCGCCGAGACGAGATCGCGGAACACGTCGCCGCGGTGCTCGTAGTCCTTGAACTGGTCGAAGCTGGCGCAGGCCGGCGATAGCAATATGACCGGCGAGGGATCGCCCGACGCCCTCGCATCCCGGAACGCCGCATCGACGGCGCGCTCGAGCGTGCCACAAACTTGGGCCGGCACCTTGCCTTGCAGGGCGGCGGCGAACGTCTCCTCCGCCTGACCGATCAGGTAGGCCTTGGTGACATTCGGAAAGCAGGCCGCCAGCGGCGCGATGCCTTCGGCTTTCGCCACGCCTCCGGCGATCCAGTAGATATTCCTGAAGGACCGCAGCGCCTGTTCGGCCGCCTGCGCATTGGTCGCCTTGGAATCGTTGACGAAACGCACGCCTTCGAGTGCGCCGACATTCTCCATCCGGTGCGCGAGGCCCGGGAAGGTCTTCAGGCCTGCCATGATGGTTGCGGGGTCGAGGCCGATCGCGCGGCAGGCGGCGTAGGCGGCGGCCGCATTCTGGAAATTGTGACGGCCCTGCAGCGCCGGGCAGTCTTCCAGCTTGCCGATGAACTCGGCCTTGCCGCTCATGTTGTCGTACAGGCGGCCTTCGACCGCACTGACCCCCTTGCCGAGCGTGTAGGTCGATGAGATCTGCGTCACCTTCTGCACGCCGCTGCCGCCAAGTCCGATCGCCATGGACTGGGTGTAGATGTCATCGAAGCCGATGACCGCGACGTCCTGCGGGGTCTGGTTCTGGAAGATGCGCATCTTGGCGGCCTGATAGCCGTCCATGCCGCCGTGCCGGTCGAGATGGTCTGGCGAGAGGTTCAGCATCACCGCTACATTGCAGTGCAGGCTCTTCACGAGGTCGAGCTGGTAGGAGGAGAGCTCCAGAACATAGACCGCATTGGAGTGGAGCGGGGCGAGGTCGAGAACGCCGGTGCCGATATTGCCGCCAACACGCACGTCGCGTCCCGCTTCCTTGAGGATATGCCCGATCAGCGCCGTCGTTGTGGACTTGCCGTTGGTGCCCGTGATGCCGATCACCTTCGGGCGGCTGCGTTCGGGCATCGCCTGCACGGCGCGCGCGAACAGCTCCATGTCGCCGATCACCGGCACGCCGGTCATCTCCGCCATCCGCACCAGGCGGTGCGGTTGCGGAAACTTGTAGGGAATACCCGGCGACAGGACGAGCGCGGCAAAGGTCTGCCAGTCGCGCTTGTTGATGTCGGACAGGGCTATGCCGGCCGCTTCAGCCTTGGCCCGCGTTTCTTCATTGTCATCCCACGCATGCACGCGCGCGCCGCCGGCCTTCAGGGCCAGCGCTGCGCTGAGACCTGTGCGGCCGAGGCCATACACAGCAACGTCTCGTGCAAAATATTCGGAGATGCGGATCATCGCGTGTCCATCACCTCAGCTTCAGCGTGGCGAGGCCCGCGAGGGCAAACAGGACAGACAGGATCCAGAAGCGGACGACGACCCGCGTTTCGGGCCAGTTCTTCTTCTGGAAGTGGTGGTGCAGGGGCGCCATCAGGAAGATTCGCTTGCCTTCGCCGGTCAGGCGCCGGGTGATCTTGAACCAGCCGATCTGGGTCAGCACCGACACCGCCTCGATGACGAACAGGCCGCCGATCACGACGAGCGCAAACTCGTGCTTGGTCGCCACCGCCACGACGCCCAGCATGGCGCCGAGACCGAGCGAGCCGGTATCGCCCATGAACACCTTTGCGGGGTAGGCGTTGTACCAGAGAAAGCCCATGCCCGCCCCGATCATCGCGCCGAGCACCACGGCGAGCTCACCGGCGCCGGGCGCGAACTGGATGCCCAGATACTCCGCGAATACGAAGTTGCCGGTGAGATAGGCAATCATCGCATAAGCGGCGGCGGCAAAGGTCATCGGCACGATCGCGAGGCCGTCCAGCCCGTCCGTGAAATTCACGGCATTGGCGCTTCCGACGATCACGATCATGCCAAACAGAATGAAGAAGCCTCCGAGGGGGAGGAAGTAGTTGTTCACGAACGGCACGGCGACACCGCCGGAGAAATCCGGATCCGCTGGCTGGACGGAGGTTTTCGGCGCGAAGTCAGCAATCCATTCGGCGAGCGGGTTCAGCGCGCCCCACTCGGCGTGACCGGCCGGCGTATGAGCGCCGTGCAGGCCCATGATCACGGCGCAGGCGAGCGCCGCAATGGCGAACCCGGCAATCAGACGCGCACCCGCCGACACACCGTCGGTCGATTGCTTCGTCACTTTCGCAAGGTCGTCCAGAAAACCAAGGAACGCGTAGGAGAACGTCACGAACAACGTGACCCAGACATAGGGATTCCTGAGGTTGCCCCAAAGCGCGACGGCCACGATCAGGCCGAGCCAGATCAGCAAGCCGCCCATGGTCGGCGTGCCCTTCTTCGACATCTGCGCTTCCAGCGACAGGTCGCGGATCGGCTGACCCTTGCCCTGGCGCGCGCGCAATGTGTTGATTATCGCATCGCCGAAGAAGACGGTGATCAGGAACGCCGTCACCACCGCCGCCCCCGTGCGGAAGGTGATGTAGTTCAGAAGATTGAGGGCACCGCTCGGCGCGGCGAGCCATTCGTACAGCATCAGCTTGTCCTCGCGGCCCCTTCTGGACCGCTTTCCATCTTGCCCAATCCGGCCGCCGCGCTCCATTGGCGCAGGCGGTCCGCTAACCGTCCCATACCGGAGGCATTCGACCCTTTGATCAAGAGCAGATCACCGTCCTTCAGCGCCTTTTGCAGCTGATTCCACAAGTCATCCGCTGACGGAGCAGACGCTTGCGGAAAACCGGGAGGAAGCGCTTCGGCAAGGTGGCGCATTTCGCTGCCCGCCAGGAACACGCCTGCGACGCCCGCTTCGGCGACGGCACTTGCCAGCGTGCGGTGTTCCTCGGCCGAAGACGCGCCAATTTCGCGCATGTCGCCCAGCGCTGCCAGGCGCCGCCCGCCCGTCCGCTGCGCCAGTGACTTGAGCGCTGCGCGCATGCTCGCCGGGTTGGCGTTGTAGGCATCGTCGATCAGGGTGAAACTTCCGCCATCCGGCAGGCCGAGCGTTTCGGCGGTGCCGCGTCCCGGCGGCGGCGCATAGCCCGACAGGGCCTCGGCGCAGTCGGCCACCGACCTTCCCGTCTGGCTGGCTGCCAGCAGCGCGGCCGCCACATTCGATGCCCAGTGCTCGCCCACGGCATTGACCGAAACCGACACCGTTTGCCCGACCACATCCACCGAGACCCGGCTGGTGCGCCCGTCTGTTTCGTAGCCGGAAATCCGCGCGGTCGCCTCGTCAGACCGGCCGAAGGTTTCAACATTGCCCGTCGGGCAGAGCTCGCGCGCACGCGCCGCGAGGAAGTCCACGAACGCATCGTCGGCGGGAAGGATGATCGTGCCGCCCGCTTCCAGCCCGGCGAAGATGTCCGCCTTCTCGCGTGCGATCGCCTCGACCGATCCGAGGCCCTCTAGGTGAGCCGCCGCGACGCAGGTGATCAGGCCGATCTGCGGGCGCACCATGTGGCTGCGCGGCGCAATCTCGCCCGGCGTGTTCATGCCGATCTCGAACACGGCGCGCCTTGTGCCTTCCGGCATGCGCGCCAGCGTCAGCGGCACACCCCAGTGATTGTTGAAACTCTTGGCGTTCGAATGCGACGGCCCGAACGCGGCATAGATCCGCGCCAGCATTTCCTTGACCGAGGTTTTGCCCGCCGACCCCGTCACGGCGGTCCGGATGGCGCCGCTGCGGATGCGCGCGGCAATGCCGAGGGCCGTCAACGCCTCGAGCACATCGTCCACCTGCACGGCGGGTCCGCCGGTGACGGGCTTCGATACCAATGCGCCGGCAGCGCCCGCCTTGAACGCGGCTTCGACAAAGTCGTGCCCGTCACGCTGGTCGGTCAGCGCCACAAAGAGGTCACCCGGCTGAAGCGTGCGCGTGTCGATCGACACGCCGGCGGTCACCGTGAACGGCTGTGTTGCCGCGCCGCCGGTGGCCAGCTCGATATCGTCCGAGGTCCACAGCGGCGCGCTCATGCGGCGCCTCCCCGGATCGCGGCGAGCGCTTCTTCCTGGTCCGAGAAGGGCAGGATATCGTTGCCGATGATCTGGCCGGTTTCGTGTCCCTTGCCCGCAATCACCAGCGTGTCGCCCTTCTTGAGTTCACCGATCACCGTCCGGATCGCTTCTGCCCGGTCGCCGATCTCGCGCGCACCCTTTGCGCCGCCAAGAATGGCAGCCCGGATCTTCGCGGGATCCTCCGAACGCGGATTATCATCGGTCACGATCACGTCATCGGCCTGCCGGGTAGCAATCTCGCCCATGACCGGACGCTTGCGCGCATCGCGGTCGCCGCCGCAGCCGAAGATCACCTTCAGCCGTCCGGCCGTGTGCGGACGCACCGCGCGCAGCAACACGTCCAGCCCGTCCGGCGTGTGGGCATAGTCCACGAACACCGCGGCGCCGGCTGCGGTCTTGCCGACAAATTCGAGCCGGCCCTTGACCGGCTTGAGATGGGCGAGCCCGTCGGCAACCGCCGGGAAGTCCATGCCGAGCGACAGGCAGATCGCGGCGGCGGCCAGCGCATTCAGCGCCTGGAACTCGCCGATCAATGGCAACTCGACCGGCTTCTGTTCCGTGTCGCGCCAGTAAAGGAACAGGGTCTGACCGGTTGCCTTCGGCATCAGTTCGTCGATCCACAGATCCTCGCCCTTCCAGCCGAAGGACACGACTGTCAGGCCCGCCGCCTTGGCGGCCGCTTCGAAATCGTCCCGCTGCGGACTATCGGCGTTGATGATGGCCGGAATGCCGGCGGGCGCCAGCGAGCGGAACAGTTTCAGCTTCGAGCGGAGGTACTCTTCCATCGTGCCGTGATAGTCGAGGTGGTCCTGCGTGAAGTTCAGGAAGCCGACGGCTGACAGGGCGACCCCGTCCAGCCGGTGCTGCTCAAGGCCGTGGCTGGACGCCTCCATCGCGCAATGTGTCACGCCCTGCCCGGCCAGCGCTTCCAGCGTCTGGTGGATGGTGACCGGATCCGGCGTCGTGTGACCGACCTCGATCTTGCCGTCCGGACCGATAGCGCCAAGCGTGCCCATCGAGGCGGCCTTGAAGCCGGCCCGGCTCCAGATCTGGCGGGCAAAATCGACCGTCGAGGATTTGCCGTTGGTGCCGGTGATGGCCACCACGGTTGCCGGCTGTGCGCCGTGGAAACGTTTGGCGGCAAGCGCGAGGGCGCGGCGCGGTTCGTCGGCCACGACATGCGGCGTGTCGCCGGTGTCAGCGCTGCCGTCCGAGAGGATCGCGGCGGCGCCCTGGGCAATCGCCTGGGCCGCAAACCGGCTGCCGTCGTGCGCCGCTCCCTTGAGCGCCGCAAACAGCCAGCCCGGCTGGACCTTGCGGCTGTCCGCCGTCAATCCCAGAATCTCGGTCTCGCCATTCCCGGCGAGCGGGAAGAGGTCTTTCAGCTTCACAGAGCGCTCCTTTCCTCAGGCGGTTCGGAGCGGCCCGTCCGCACCGGGCGGATATCGTCGAAGCGCGGCGTGACCCCGAGGATCGGGGCGACGCGTTCGATGATCCTGCCCGCCACGGGCGCGGAACTTCCGGACGCCGTTGCACCGCGGCCCTTCCGGGCCTTCGGATCATCCAGCGTCACAATCAGGGCATATTGCGGGCCGTCTGCCGGAAACACCGCAGCAAAGCTCGAAATGTTGGCATTCTTGTCATAACCGCCATTCAGCGGCTTTTCGCCGGTGCCTGTCTTGCCCGCGACCCGGTAGCCTTCGACATCGGCGGTATCGCCGGTGCCGCGCAGGACAGATTCGCGCATCATCCGGGTGACGATCTCGGCGGTGACGCCCGACATCAGCACCACCGGCTCCACCTTGCGCTCCGGATCGAGCAGCAGCGTGGGCGGCGCCATCTCGCCGCCATTGCCGAGCGCGGCAAAGGCCGAAAGGAAAGCCAGCGGCGTCACCGAGATACCATGGCCATAGGAGATGGTCGCGGCGGACACATCGCTCAGCCGGTCAGGCTTGATCGGCGCTTCGCTGCCGGGCAGCTCGATCACCGCCTTGTCCAGCAGGCCGGCTTGTTTCAGGAACGCCGTCTGGCGCGGAATGCCCAGTTCGCGCGCCACATGAACGGTGCCGATATTGGAGCTTTGCACAATGATCTCGGTCAGATTGGCGCTTTGCGCGAACGCATGCGTATCCTTCACCTCGAACTTGCCGAGCCGGATCGGCTGGCTGACATTGAAGCGGCTTTCCGGGCGCACGGCGCCGGCTTCCAGCGCAGCGGCGATGGTCAGCGGCTTGAACACCGAGCCCAGCTCGTACACGGCGCCGATGGCGCGGTTGACGCGGGCCGGATGATTGGCAGGAAAGTCGGAAGGCCGGTTCGGATCGTAGGCCGGCCAGCTGGCCATGCCGAGCACTTCGCCGGTGTGCGTGTCCATCAGGATCGCCGCAGCGCCCTGCATGTCATAATTGGCCGCCGCCGCCGCAAGTTCGGCCTCCAGCGCGGTCTGCACTTCGATGTCGAGCGTCAGCTGCACCGGCCTGCCGGCCTTCAGCGCGTCGTTGAACGTGCGCTCGGCGCCGGCGATCCCCTTGCCGTCGAGATCGACCTGGCCCAGCACAGAACCCGCCAGCTCCCCCAGCGGATAAGCGCGGCGCATCTCGGAGCGGAAGTTGAGCCCTTCGAATCTGAGCGCCATCACGGCTTCGCGCTGGCGCGGCGTCAGCCCGCGCTTCACCCATTCGAACTGGCGCTTGGGATCAGACAGCTTGGACTTCAGGACATCGAGGCCGATCTCGGGAAACATCGCATCGAGGCCAAGGGCGACTTCCTCGGCGTCCCAGATCAGGCTCGGGTTGGCCCACAGGGAATAGCTTTCGACCGATTTGGCCAGCAACTCGCCGTTGCGGTCCAGAATCTCGGCGCGCACCGTGCTCGGCGCGGCCTGTTGCGCAAGGGTCAGCCGGTCACTCTGAGGCTTTCCCGACAGCGCAAGATATCCGCCTCGCCCGGCCATGACGACGAAGACCCCGCAGAGCACGAGCCCTGCGAGCCGCGTCCGGTCGCGCGAGGCTTCGCTCATGGCGTTGCCTCCGCCTGCGGATCATCCGGTGGCAGGACGCCGTCAACCGGCGGCCCGACGAGATGGTCGAGATCGTCTTCCGACGCCATCTGGTCCGCCTTCGGCGGCGACATGCCCAGATTCTTGCGGGCGTATTCCTCGATCCAGTCGCGCCGGCTCATGTGTGCCAGCTCGGTCTCGAGAAGCGCCTTTTCCTTTTGCGCCGTTTCGATCTGCGCCTCGACGGCCATCAATTCAGCCGCCGTATCCCGCGCGCCATACTTGGCGCGGTACAGGCTGAAGACCAGCAGGGCGGCTACCAGCAGCCCGAAGAAAAATGCGCGCCGGCTCATCGCGATACCTCCACTTCAGAGATCGGCGGCAGGTCCATTCCATCGTCCGCCGGACCGCCAAAGGCAGCAGCTTCCGTCCGGATCGCCGCCCGCAGTCTTGCAGAGCGTGCGCGTGGATTGGTTTCCACTTCCTTTTCAGAAGGTTGCAGCGCCTTGTTTGTGATCTGCTCGAAGCTCGGCGGCTTCGGTTTGGACATCAGGGGCAGGTGGCGCGAGCCGGCCGGCACACCGCCCGCCCGCTCCCGCAGCCACTGTTTCACCAACCGGTCTTCCAGCGAATGGAACGTCACCACGACCAGCCGTCCGGCGGGCTTCAGCATCTTTTCGGCCGCCGCAAGGCCGCGCGCCAGTTCGCCCAGCTCGTCGTTCACGTACATCCGGATCGCCTGGAAGGTCTGGGTGGCCGGGTGCATGCGCGCCCCGCGCCGCCCACCCACCGCCGTCTCCACCAGGGCCGCGAAATCCGCCGTCGTCCGGAATGGCGCCTCCGTGCGCCGCTCGACGACCGCCCGGGCGATCCGGCGCGCATTGCGCTCCTCGCCAAGACGGAAAATGATGTTCGCCAGGTCGCGCTCGGCCATGTGGTTGACCACATCGGCCGCCGACGGCCCGGCCGCGCCCATGCGCATGTCCAGCGGGCCATCCTTCATGAAGGAAAAGCCCCGGATGGCCTCGTCGATCTGGTAGCTCGACACGCCGATATCCAGCACCACGCCGTCCACCTGCGCGCGCCCGGCCTGCTCCAGCAGCGTGTCCAGATCCCCGAACCGGCCGAGCAGCGGCACAAGCCGGGGAAACTCCGCCGCGAGGCGTTCGGCCCGCACGATGGCGTCGAGATCGCGGTCAATCCCGATCACGGTGCAGTCCGCCGCCTTCAGGATGGCGCGTGAATATCCGCCACCCCCGAACGTGCCATCGACAATCACATCGCCGCCGGCCGGCGCCAGCGCCTGCAGCACCTCGTCCAGCATGACGGGCAGGTGGCCAGGCGTCGCCGGCGGACGGGCAGGCGTGTGGGCCGCCATCATTCGGCCTCCCCGCGCTGCGCCGCCGCCCGGCGCTTGCGCACCTGATTATAGGCCGCATGGAAGGCTTCCAGCGTGTCGGCGCGCTGGGCGATGCCGGCTTGCCGCGTACGGTGCGCCTCGAACCGCGCCGGATCCCAGATCTTGAAGCTCTCGATTGCGCCGGTGAACCGGATTCGGCCGGACAGGCCCGCCACTTCGCAGAAGTCGTCCGGCAGCTTGATCCGGCCTGTCTCGTCGATCTTGAGATCCGCAGAGCCGGCAATCACTGCCGTAACGAAGGCTTCCCGAACCGGGGATTGCAGCGGCAGCTCGGCCAGCGTCTCGGCATACAGCGCCATCAACGCCTCCCCGCCGCCTTCGAGCGCGCCGGATCCGTCAGGCGCTACCCAGATGAAAACGCGGGTGTTTCCGCCAAGCGCTGCACGGAAAGGCGCCGGGATCGAAACCCGTCCTTTCGCGTCAATAGCGCCCTCATAGGTGGAAAAAAACACCCGCTCGTCCTTATCTGGATTTGCCTCAACCCCGCCATGGGCACGCCATGTGTAAAATTGGACTATCATGGGCGAGTATGGGCCTCAATGGGCGCCCTATGCGAATCAGGATTTCCACATAAGTCCAATTCAGGAACAAAGAGAGCCCATCTGCGGAACCAGGGGAACACGGACGATGGGCTCGCGTGGGAGGAGATTAATTTTCTTAACCTTTTCCGGACCTTGCAGCTGTGTGTTGCGATGCCGCATCGGTCGCCGCACAAGCGTTGCGACTACCCCAGCGCGCACAAAACCTTACCGGTTTGCAATGCAACGCCGCCCAAAAAGCAGGCCCCCGGACCGATGATCCGGGGGCCGATTGTCTGCCATCGGAGGAAGGTTCAGGCCGGCTCGCCCGCCAGCGCCGTCTCCGCCGCCACCACGCACGCCACCGCATTCACCACCGCGCCGATCCGCAGCGCCGCCTGGATCTGTTCACTGGTCATGCCATGCTTGCGCAACTCCGCCTCATGCGCGTCGAGGCACATGCCGCAGCCGTTGATCGCCGACACCGCCATCGACCACAGCTCGAAATCCGCTTTCGCCACGCCCGGATTTCCGATCACGTTCATCCGCAAACGGGCCGGCATGGTCTGGTAGGTCGTGTTCGAAACAAGGTGGGTGGCGCGGTAATATACGTTGTTCATGCCCATGATGGCGCTGGCCGCCTTGGCCGCGGATACCGCTTCCGGCGACAGGAACGCGCGCACTTCGGCGTCCACCGCCCGCAATGTGGCGACCTCCCCGGCCGCATGGGCGCAGGCCAGGAAGCAGCCATACTTCTGCTGTTCCGTCAGGATCGTCTCATTGGCCAGCGAGCCGATATTCAGCCGGATGTCCTTGGCGTAGTCCGGGATCAGGGTCTTGAGGGTTTCGAGCGACATGGCGCACTGAGCTTCCGTAGCAGGATCAAAAAGGCGCCATCCGGCCCGGAGCCGGAACCGGATGGCGTTGGGTCAGGCCGATCAGGCCAGTTCAAGCGTCTTGCCGCCCACCGGACGGTTGCACGGACACAGTTCGTCCGTCTGCAGCGCATCCAGAACCCGCAGCGTATCCTGCGGATTGCGGCCAACGTTCAGGTTGGTCACATAGACGTGCTGGATCACATTGTGCGGATCGACAATGAACGTCGCGCGGTAGGCAACGCCGGCTTCCGGTTCACGCACACCCAGGCCATCGACCAGCGAACCGTTGGTGTCGGCGAACTGCCACATGGCAAGTTCCTTCAGGTCGGTGTGCTCGCGGCGCCAGGCGAGTTTCACGAACTCGTTGTCGGTCGAGCCGCCGAGGACGACCGCGTCGCGGTCAGCGAATTCCGGCACCAGGCGGGCGAATTCGGCGATCTCGGTCGGGCAGACGAAGGTGAAATCCTTCGGATAGAAGAAGATGATTTTCCACAGGCCGGCGAAGCTGTCCTGGGTGATGGTTTCGAACGCGCTCTCGCCGTTCTCCTCGTGACGCATGAATTTCGGCTTCACGCCGGTCACTTTGAATTCGGGCAGCTTTTGGCCGATGCCAAGCATGGGAGGACTCCTGATACGGAAACAAGAAAAGGGATGGCGACTCACCACGGTGGCGATGAGCCATCTGGACAATTGGTGCAGCGCAACAGATAAGGAAAATTGATTATTTCACTGGAAGGTATAGAGTAAGTCTATGATTCTCCCGACCCTTCGCCAGCTCCAGTTCCTCGTCGCCCTCGGCGAAGCCGGCTCGTTTTCGCGGGCTGCCGAGGCCTGTCACGTCACCCAGCCGACCCTCTCGGCCGGCATCAAGGAACTCGAGGATCTCTTCGGTGTCTCCCTTGCCGAGCGGGAATCGCGCGGCGCCACGCTCACCCATGCCGGCGAGATTGCCGCCGCCCGGGCGTCGGCCCTGCTGGGCGATGCGCACGCGCTGGTCCAGTCCGTCACCACGGCCGGCGCCGTCTTCTCCGGCCCCTTCCACCTCGGCGCCATCCCGACCATCGCACCGTTCGTCCTGCCGCAGACGGTCAGCCTGCTGACCAAAAAGTATCCGGACCTGAAACTCTACCTGACCGAAGACCGCACCAGCCGCCTTGTTGACCAGCTCAGGGCCCGCACGCTTGACGCTGCGTTCATCGCCCTGCCCTGGGAAGCGCCCGGCATCGAGACGATGACGCTCTTCGATGACGAGTTCCTGCTCGCCGCCCCCACCGGCCATCCCCTCGCCCGCAAGAATGGTCTGTCGCCGGACGATCTGGAGAACGAGGACGTCCTGTTGCTCGAGGACGGCCATTGCCTGCGCGAACACGCGCTCTCGGTCTGCCGCCTGAAAACCGGCTCCGGGCGCGAACAGGTCGCCGCCACCTCGCTCGGCACGCTGGTGAACATGGTAGCCGGCGGGCTCGGCGTATCGCTGATCCCCCGCCTTGCCGCTGACAACGGGCTCGCGCTCGGACCCGACGTCGCCATCCGCTCCTTCGTGACGCCCATCGTCGGGCGCCAGGTCGGCATCGCCTGGAAGGCAGGCAGCCCGCGCGCGGCCGAAGCCCGCCAGCTGGGCGAGTTCGTCCGCGACCAACTGAAACCGCGCACCGCCCTTCACACCTGACCGGCGGCCCCGCGTCCCCGTGGCAACACCGCAGAATATTCTTCCCGCAGGGCTTACCGCGCGCCCTGGGTCTGGACTATTAGAGCCCCGGGCGATTAATTTGCGCCCGCTGACCGCCGGATTTTTCGGTGTGGTAAGGCGCGGTCCGCAGAGCGGGCCGAGGCCCGGTCAAGGACAGCAACGCGGCCACGGCGGAAAAGACGGTGGCCCGAAGGGTGGCGTACTGACTGGCGCAGGCTTGGCCGTCTCGCGCGGCCTGGCGGCGTTGCGATCCTCGCCTGATGATCACATCAGGCTCCGGTCGCGCCTGGCCAGACCCCGCGATACAGCCATCAGCTGACGCAAATTAATCGCCCGGGGCTCTAGGCCGGGACAGGAAGGGAGGGGGACGGCAACGCACATGCAGCTCAGCAACTCATGGCGGGCCACCATCGCTGCCGGCGCAGTCAACCTCGTGCTGGGCGCCAACCTTCCCTACATGCCCGTCTGGATGGAGAAGGTGGCCGGCATGTCCGGCGCCGAGATCGCCGGCGCCGGAACCATCGCGATCGTGATCCGCATCGTGGCCGGCCCGCTGACGGCCGGCATCGCACAGGATCGCGGCTTGCGCGGCACGCTGGCCACCGTGATGATGGTTGTCCTGGCCGGCTATGTCCTGCTTGTTCCGGACTCCCCGCGCTCGGTCGATTTCTTCCTTTGCGTTCTCGTTTACAGCGCGATGAACCTCGTCGGGCCGCTGTTCGAGGCCATCCTCGTCTACGGCACGCGCAACGGGCGCCCGGATTACGGCGAAGCGCGCGCGATGGCGTCGGCCGCCTTCGTTCTCGCCAACTTGGCCGGAGGCGCTATCCTCGGCGCTTGGGGGCCGGACTGGGTGCTGATCTATCTGATCGCGGCATCCGCCATCGCGGCCATCGGCCCCCTGCTCACCCAGCGCGGCGCCCGCACGGTGATCACCCGCCGGTCACTGGGGTCGACCTTTTCGCAGGCCTTTGGTCTCTACCGCGTGGACGGCGTGTTCCTGTTCATTCTCGCGGCGGCCTTCATCCAGGCGAGCCATGCCGCCTACTATTCCTTCGCGTCAAACATCTGGATCGCGCAGGGCATCGGCGGCGGCCATATCGGCGCGCTCTGGGCAACCGGCGTGGCGGCGGAAATCCTGCTGCTGCTGGTCTCACGTCGCCTACTGAAGAACACGAGCCACTACGCCCTGCTCTGGCTGGGCGGCTTCGGCGCGCTCCTGCGCTGGACGGCGGCCGGCTTCGTGCTGCCGGTGGAAGCGGTCTATGTGCTGCAGACGCTGCATGCGGCGAGCTTCGCGCTGACGCATCTCGGCACGATGCGCTTCCTGCAGGCGGCCCTGCCGGACGACCAGCTGCCCCTCGCCTATTCGGCCAACGGCGCGCTGATCTTCGGCCCGGCGATGGCGATTGCCGGGCTTGCGACCGGCTTTGCCTATGACGTCCTCGCGCCCGGCGGCATCGAAGCGCAGACCCGGCTCTACTGGCTCATGGTGATCGTGACGCTGGCCGGCCTTGTGCTGGTCCACAGGGCGAAGCCCCTGACCCTGTCTCGCGGCGCCAGCGACTAGCCCGCTTCGCGCTCGCCGCGCACCTCGAGATCATACTCGCGCACCTTGCGGTACAGTGTCGAGCGGCCGATGCCGAGACGGCGCGAGACTTCGCTCATGTGCCCGTCATAGAACTCGATCGCATACTGAAGGAGATCGCGTTCGATATCCTGCAGGCTGCGGATCTCGCCGTCCTGGTCCTTGATCGCCACCGGGCTTGCCGCCTCGGCGGGGCCCGCATCGTTGGCGGCCACAGGAACGGCCGGACGCATCTCCGGCAGCGGCGGAAGGCTTGCGACCTCCGGCATCTGACCTGAAATCTGCGGGAAATCCTGCGGGCGGAGCAGCTCTCCCTCGCACAAGACCACGGCGCGGAACACGGCATTCTCGAGCTGGCGCACGTTACCCGGCCAGTCGAACGCATGCAGCATCTGCATCGTGTCGGCCGCCGCGCCGGTCACCTTGGCGCCCTCGCTCGCATTGAAGCGGGCGATGAAATGCTCGACCAGCGCCGGGATGTCCTCGCGCCGCTCTTTCAGCGACGGCATGTCGAGCGGGAATACGTTGAGCCGGTAGAACAGGTCTTCGCGGAATGTGCCCGCCTTCACCTGGCCGGCGAGGTCGCGGTTGGTTGCCGAGATGATCCGCACGTCCACCTTGGTCGGACGGCGCGAGCCCACGGCATCCACTTCGCCTTCCTGCAGCGCACGGAGCAGTTTCACCTGCGCGTCCAGCGGCAGTTCGCCGACTTCGTCGAGAAACAGCGTACCGCCATCAGCCTCGGCAAACTTGCCGAGCGATTTCGTCACCGCGCCCGTGAAGGCGCCTTTCTCGTGGCCGAACAGGATGGATTCAACCAGGTTCTCCGGGATCGCCCCGCAGTTGACCGTCACGAACGGCTTGCCCGCCCGCGCGCTGGCGCCCTGGATGCAGCGCGCCATCACTTCTTTACCCACACCGCTTTCGCCGAGGATCAGCACCGGGATATCCGAGGACGAGGCCCGCTCCGCCATCCGCAGCACGCCGCGCATCGACGGCGCCGAGGCAATCATGTCCTCGAACCGCATCCCGCCTTCAGCCTTGCGCGACAGGCGCTTCACTTCGCCGGTCAGGCTCTGCATCTTCAGGGCGTTCCGGATGCTGACGACCACCCGCTCCGGGTTGGCCGGCTTGACGATGAAGTCCACCGCCCCGCGCCGCATTGCCTGGACAATCGTGTCAATCCCACTCGTCGCCGTCAGCATGATCACCGGCAGTTCGTTGCGGCGCTCGGCCAGGCGGTCCAGCGTCTCCATGCCCGAAAGCCCCGGCATCGTCAGGTCAAGCAGCACCACGTCAATCGCCTCGCGCGCATCGCACGACATCGCGATCCCGGTCTCGCCATCCGGCGCCGTGCGGCAGGCAAAGCCCGCCTTCTCGACTGCGGCTTGCAAAAGGCGGCGCTGGGTCGGATCATCATCGATCACGAGAATTGTCTTGGCCATGGTCTTACCCTTCAGGTCTGATCCGTGCACGGACACCGCACTGGCGCCGTGCCACTTCGTTACGGCCCGTTCTGACACAAACGCGTGGAGGTACGGTTTGCACGAACCGTGAAATTTCAACGATCCCCGCCCCGCCAATCCTTAACGCCCCCGCCGCCGCCCGCCCTGCGCGCCCGCCGCCCTCAGCCCCCGCGCATCTGTTGTGGCTGCAACACCCCCGCTGCCCGCACCGGCGCTCGCCGGCGCCAACCATTGCGACTTTCGGCCAACCCTTTGTTAATCATTGGAGCCCATCTTTTGGGTTAATCGCACAAGAGACCCCCGACATGGACGACACCGAGCGTTCGCCGTGCCCTCCGTCCGAAGCGTTCCGGTCCACCCCGGCACCGGCGCCCGATGCCCCTGCGCGCGACGCTCTCTTTGCTACCCTGGTTGAAGACTGCCTGCCGGCTCTGCGCGCCTATGCCCGCAGCCTCTGCGGCGCCCCTCACCTCGCCGACGACTGCGTGCAGGACGCCTGCATCCGCGCCCTCTCCGCCTTCGCCGGCTTCGACACCGCCCGCCCCTTCCGTCCCTGGATCTTCCGTATCCTGCGTAATGAATGGCTGCAGCGCCTGCGCCGCGACCGCCGCCTGACCGCGATGCCGGACGATGAGATCGCCGGCCGGCTGATCGACACTCACACGCCGGAAGACGCCGCCGAGGGCGCCGGCCTGCTCGCCCTCATCGCCCGCCTGCCGCCGGACATGGCCGACGCCATCCGCCTCGTCCTCGGCCTCGGCTTTTCCTATGAAGAGGCGGCCGCCGCCTGCAATTGTGCGCCCGGCACCATGAAGAGCCGCGTCAACCGCGCCCGCGCTGTCCTGATCGAAAGCCTCGAAGCCGATGGCCCCGCACCGGACGCTCCGCCGTCCGTCCGCCGCCGCGCCGCGTAAACCTTCGCCGCCCGCGTATCTGCCGGCTCAGGCAGCGTTAATTCGGCGGCGGCCCGTCGAGCCCCGCGAGCGCATGGAGCAGCTCCAACGTGATCGCCGGCTCGAACCGCACACCCAGCGTTTCGCCGACCTGCCAGCGTAGCTTGGCGTCGATCCGTCGCGGCTCGGCCTCGCCCGGCAGGTTCGCAAGCAGGTGGATGTCGCCTCGCGGCTTCTCCCCGCCCTCGGCCACGATCCGCGCGCCGCCCGGCGACACGTCCCGCAGCCGCCCGTGGCAGGAATAACTCATGTCCACCCACACGATGCGAACGGTAAACACGGATACCAGCCGCGCTTCCTTCCGTCCGCCCAAAGCCTGCGGCACAATTTCCCGGTCAGATCCAGAGTCAGTCATGGCTAATCTATGCACGTGAGGCGCGAAAGGTTCCGACCTGAACGAGAATTATTCGGGGAGCGCTTCTCGCGCGCCCTTTTCCGCTCATTCCGTACACGGCCAAAAGGCGGACATTTTGCGAGAGGTTCGCGTTCCCGCATTGCGCGAAGATGCAAATAACGTTAGGGTGATCCTGAGCCGCCTTTGAGGAGGCAGATCCGATGACAGGCACTGACACTGCAGATGTGTCAGCATCCACTGCGTGGGGCTTTTTGCAAAGTGTTCCTGAGAACGCCTTGCAGGGCGGTGCCTTGTCGATTTTTTCAGCCGCGATGGCCGTACTGCTGGTCGTTGGCTTGGGCTGGGGACTGAAAAAGGTCTTCGCGCGCCACAAAGTCGCCGCCGAGCTCACGGCAGCCCACCAGAACACATTCAATCAGCAAGCCGCCCGATGCGCCGCCGAGACGGAACTTCTGTGCAAAGAGGTCGACCAGCTGAGTGTCATCCTTGAACAGATCAATCAATCGGTTGACGACCGGCTTTGACTGTCCGGAGCTATGTACGGAAGATGCGAAGCCGCGCACCCAAGCCGCTTGCCTGAGGGGGCCGAGGCACCAAACTGTCAGCTGGAGCAAAACACCGCACAAAACAAGAACACTCTGGACACGCCACCCCCCGCCGCCCATATCTGGCGCCATGGCCCGATCCCCCAAATCCCCCGCGCGCGGCGTCGCCGACGCCTCCGCCGCCTTCAGCTTTGACGGCTTCGCCCTCGATGCCGCCGGCGCCCTGCCCTCCGACCAATGGACGCCCCACCGGCCGGACCGCGACTGGGTAAAGCTCGAAGGCGGGCGCCGCTTCCGCGTGCAGGCCGATTACGAGCCCGCCGGCGACCAGCGCACCGCCATCCCCGAACTCGTTGAAGGCATCACCGCCGGCGAGCGCGACCAGGTCCTCCTCGGCGCGACCGGCACCGGCAAGACCTTCACCATGGCCAAGATCATCGAGGCGACCCAGCGCCCCGCCCTGATCCTCGCCCCCAACAAGACCCTCGCCGCCCAGCTCTACGGCGAGTTCAAGTCCTTCTTCCCGGACAATGCGGTCGAGTATTTCGTCTCGTACTACGACTATTACCAGCCCGAGGCCTATGTTCCGCGCGCGGACCTCTACATCGAGAAGGAAAGCTCGATCAACGAGGCCATCGACCGGATGCGCCACTCCGCCACCCGTTCCATCCTGGAGCGCGATGACGTGATCATCGTCTCGTCCGTCTCCTGCCTTTATGGTATCGGCTCGGTCGAGTCCTACACCTCAATGACCTTCACGCTGAAGGCCGGCGAGCGCATCGACATGAAGCAGGTCGCCGAGCGCCTCGTCGCCAACCAGTACACCCGCAACGACATCGCCTTCGGCCGCGGCACCTTCCGCATCAAGGGCGACGGCCTCGATATCTTCCCCGCCCACTACGAAGACCGCGCCTGGAAGCTCTCCTTCTTCGGCGACGAGCTCGAATCCATCACCGAGTTCGATCCGCTGACCGGCCGCAAGCTGCAACAGCTGCCCGCCATCAAGATCTATGCGAACAGCCACTACGTCACGCCGCGCCCGACGCTCACCCAGGCGGTGGAGCAGATCAAGGTCGAGCTGAAGGCCACCATCGCGCATTTCGAGAAGCACGGGAAACTGCTCGAGGCCCAGCGCATCGCCCAGCGCTGCCAGTATGACATCGAGATGATGGCCGCCACCGGCTCGTGCAACGGCATCGAGAACTATTCGCGCTACCTCACCGGCCGCAAGCCCGGCGAGCCGCCGCCAACCCTGTTCGAATACCTGCCCCAGAACGCCCTCGTCTTCACCGACGAGTCCCACCAGACGATCCCCCAGATCGGCGCCATGTTCAAAGGCGACTTCTCCCGCAAGTCCACCCTCGCCGAATACGGCTTCCGCCTGCCCTCCTGCATCGACAACCGCCCCCTCAAGTTCGAGGAATGGGACGCCATGCGCCCGCAGACCGTCCACGTCTCCGCCACCCCCGGCAAGTGGGAGCTGGAGCGCACCGGCGGCGTCTTCACCGAGCAGGTCATCCGCCCCACCGGCCTGATCGACCCGCCCGTCGAGGTCCGCCCCGTGTCAAGAGACGGCGCCAACCAGGTCGACGACGTGATGGCCGAAGTGAAAGCCGTTGCCGCGCTCGGCTTCCGCTCGCTGATCACCACGCTGACCAAGAAGATGGCGGAAAACCTGACCGACTTCCTGCACGAGAACGGCGTGCGCGTGCGCTACATGCACTCCGACATCGACACGATCGAGCGCATCGAGATCATCCGCGACCTGCGCCTCGGCGTCTTCGATGTCCTCGTCGGCATCAACCTGCTGCGCGAAGGTCTCGACATCCCGGAATGCGCCTTCGTCGGCATCCTCGACGCCGACAAGGAGGGGTTCCTCCGCTCGGAAACCTCGCTCGTGCAGACCATCGGCCGCGCCGCCCGCAACTCCGAGGCCCGCGTTGTTCTGTATGCGGACCGGATCACCGGCTCGATGGAGCGCGCGATGGAGGAGACAAGCCGCCGCCGCGAGAAACAGCACGCCTACAACCTCGAACACGGCATCACGCCGACCACGATCATCCGCGACGTCTCCGACATCCTCGGCGAACTCGGCGACAAACCCTCCGCCAGCCGCTCCCGCCGCGCCCGCGAACGCGGCGTCGCCGAATCAAAACCCTTGCCACTTGCAGGTGAATCCGGCCACAACCTCAAAGCCGTCATCGCCAGCGTCGAAAAACAAATGCGCGAAGCGGCCGCGAATTTGGAGTTTGAAGACGCAGCGAAACTTCGCGACGAATTGAAACGGTTGAGAGAACAGGATTTGGGGATTTAGTCCGTTGGCCGCCCAAAGAGCGAACTGGCTCTCTTGACGCTGCCTTGATAGCTTCGAACACGCCACTAGTTCGGCCTGCTGTTGGCGTCGCGGCCTCAGGTGTGCGATCGGATTCCATTAAGCAGTCGACGTAGTGATCTATTGTTGGGCTTGTCACCATCAGTGGGCCGATCATCTCCCCCTGAAACGGTTCGGCAATGGGAATACTCTTTTCTTCGGCAATTTCTTCAAGCGCTGCCAAGTTTGGGTATATTGCTTTGAATCGGGCTCGAAGTCGCTCAACCGAATTGTAAGTTGGAAAGAGTGGGAGCAGCTGCTCAGCCTACAACCATGGGCGATGCATCCAAAGCATCCCGACGCTGAAATTCTGCAACACTTCCCTCAGGCCGCCGGCATGGTCACCATCGGGGTGAGTTGCAACGACGTGATCTATATAGTCAGGGTCGTCGTAGACCTCGCGAATGTTCTCGACCAGCGACTCTCCTGTTTTTTGAAACCCGCCGTCCACCACGATGATGTGATCAACACCAATTTCACGGTAACGTAACGATATCGCATCGCCACTTTTGTCAGCCTCAACGCTCCAGAAATCGATCTCCAAAAAGCCTGACATGTTGGCTCCTTTAGGTTGAGGATAATCGATTCCCAAAGCTCAGAACACCAATTTCGATTTGGATAATCGCAAAGCACCTAACACCCTCCTTTAACCCCTCCCTGCTATCCCTAGCGCGTCAGCCCGAGGGAGGCCCCATATGTGGATCCATCGCAAGGAACACTTCCGCAATGCCAGCAGCGCGCCGGAGCGCTCGAAGGTCGCCGCCACGGTCTACTACCGCCCCGACACGGCCGAGGGCCCGCCGCCCCAGGGATGGGATGAGCGCTGCCCGCATTGCGGCGCGCCGATCCGCGTGATGCGGCCCGAGCGCGGCGGCACCGCCGTCTGCGAAGTCCTCCCCTCCGGCCGCCTCCTCCCCCACCCCTGCTTCGACCGCCTGCGCGGCAAACGCGCCAGCGACGAGACGCTGGACCTGTTCGGGTGGACCCCCGGTTGATCCGCCCACGGATCACCCACCGCACCGCAACAATTCCACACCCCGTCTTAAATCTGTGAAATTTCTCCCCGGAAAAGCGAATCACCCTCTCGACTCAGGCGAGGTTTGGTGAGATCGTTTCGTCAAGCCAACGAAATCCGGGCGGGAGAAAACCCAACCACGGAGCGGAGGCGAAGCCCATCGCCCCCGACAGGTGGCCGGGCCAGGAGCAGAGCCGGGAGACCGGCCGCGCAAAGGGCTCAGCAGGAAAACCGGGATAAAAACAGGCGGTGGACTCACGACGCGGAACTCGAGCCGCGAAGAGAGCAGCTGTAGGCCGTGACCGGAGCGCAATCCGAAACATGGCGGCCAAGACCGGAAAGTCCCGAGAGGGACGCCAGGAAAGCTGTGTGCCGAGAGGTACAGGGACTGGAGAGGTGCAACCCGAAGCCCGCAAGGGACCTGAGGCAAGCAGAGGCGGCGGCCAAGCCCTGAACAAGCGACTCCCCCCCGGGAGAGCGCGGGATCAGGCACCGCATACGGAGCGTGCGCCTACCAAGGCGAACGTCCGGACTGCGGGAGGGGTGATGGAAGGTCCGCCTCAGAAGCGAACCCGAAAGAGCTCCAGGTGATCTTCGAACCACCGCTCACGAGTGCTAGCACAGTGTCTCGGTAGTCTGATTCGAAACACCCGGAAAGGCGTGGTTGCCCTCAAAAGGCGCCGCGCCTTTCTTCGTTTGAATCAGACATTCCGGATAGGGCGAAGCGACTGACCCGGGGCCTCCACCCAGCAACGCACACCCCTCCCTCCGTCACTGTCACTTTCGGCGACGCCTCCCCGCATGCGCCGCGCCGCTCGGTGCAGGGAAGGTCAAAGGTGGGGCCATTGCCTCGCCGCCGAGCGCCGGCACGGGTCGGCGCGACATGGGCAAAATTTGCGCATCAAAAAACCGTCCACAGCCGGGCTGTGGACGGTTTGTGGACTTCCCTGGACAGGAAAGGGAGGGTTACGGCGAAACCGGAACCGGGGTCTCTTCCGGCACTTCGGCCGGCACGGTTTCTTCTTCCGGCGCGGCCTCTTCGGCGGTGACCAGTTCGTCAACCGGTTGCGGCACCGAGCTGGCCGTACCGCAGCAGCGAACCTGCATCTCGAGGACGCGGTCGTTGAAACGGCACTGCTCGTCATTGATTTCGCGCAGGATCGACGGGCCGCCGGCGCGGGTCGTGTAGCGGGTCTGCGTGCAGCTGGTCAGCGTGAAGCCTTCGCGGCAGGTGCCGGTCGTGCTTTTCTGGACCGTGGTGGTCTCGCAGACGAGGGCGTCGTTCTTCGCCAGGGCTTCCTGGGCCGTGGTCATGGCCGCGGCGGCGTCGGCTTTCGCGCTGTCCGCCGTGGCCTGGGCGTCGGCCGTCAGCTTGAACGCATCGGCAAGGCGCATGTCGGTATTCGCGAGGGCCGTGGACTGACCATCGATCTCGACTTTCAGACGGCAAACATTCTCGCTCGCCTTGTTCGGGTTGGCACAATACTGCGCAACGGTCATGTCGCTGGGAACGTTCATGCAGCCCGTAACACTCAACACAGCAAGCACCAGCCCGCCGGAAAACATCTTTGCAATCTTCATGTGGATTCTCCATCACCCTAAACCCGGGAGCATTTTCGCCCTCCGCCTGTGTCGATTGGCGGCGAAATGTGGCGAAATATCAACAGATCGCCTGTGAGGGGAGAAATCAGGTCTTGAGCTTGTAGCCGTTGCGGAACATTGCCCACACGGCAATGACCGAGGCTAGGGCGAGCAATCCTGTATAAGCCACACCGATTCCGAGCGATCCGTTGGCAACGCCGATATGGCCGTAGCGGTATCCGTCGATCATGTAAAAAATCGGATTGAGGTGGGCGATGGCCTCGAACGGTTCGACCATGACTTTGACGTCGTAAAACGTGCCCGACAGGAACGTCAGCGGCACGATGACGAAGTTGGTGACCGCCGCGAGGTGGTCGAACTTGTCGGCCCAGATGCCGCCCAGGATGCCGAGGGCGCCGAGGATCACCGAACTGGTCAACGAAAACCAGACGATCGGCCAGAGGTGCCGGATCGGCAGGTTGGCGAGACCGGAGAGCTGGATCGCCACGCCGCAGACCAGCGCGATCAGCAGCGCCCGGGTCACAGCGCCGCCGAGGAAGGCGAGGGTCAGCTCCAGCGGTGAGAGGGGCGGCATCAGGAAATCCACGTGCGTCGCGTTGAACTTCGCCTGCACGAGGCTGGAACTGGTGTTGGCAAAGGCGTTCTGGAGGATCGCCATCATGATCAGGCCGGGGGCCAGAAAGTCGTTGTAGCGCAGGCCCTCGAAGCTGCCAGTCAGCTGGCCCCGGTCGCCGAACGCGAGCTTGAACACGGTCATGAACAGCAGCGTCGTGACGATCGGCGCAAACACGGTCTGCATCCACACCTTCAAAAACCGCCCCACCTCCCGCTGGTACAGCGTCCACAGGCCGAGGCCGTTGAACGCGCCATACTGGCGCAGGGTGCGGGATTGATCGGCCGGAGGAATCGTCTGCATGGCTACTGCACATAAGCGATGCAGCCTGCACTTGCGAGGGGCATCCGCGCGACAATCCGAGGCCACAAGATATAGAACTCTGTGGAAAGCCGGTGCCGCATGTTGTGTTTCGTTTCGCCGCTGATACGATATCTAGGTGTCAGGACAGATGGCGCGTACAGCCAAAACAACATATAGGGTTTCGTGACCTCAGCGATGAGGCGCGCCCTGGGATGCGGGAGACTTCCAACATGTCGTGGAACGACGAGCGGGTGAACACCCTCAAGAAACTCTGGGCGGAAGGCCATTCGGCCTCTCAGATTGCCAAGCAATTGGGCGGCGTCACGCGCAATGCGGTGATCGGCAAGGTCCACCGCCTCGGCCTGTCAGGCCGCGCCACCCCATCGCGTCCGGTGAAGCGCCCGCCGCGCCTGGCCCGGCCGAAGCCCCGTTTCCTGGCGGATGGATCGGCCGCAGCCGCGCCGGCCGCCGCGCCCAGCCTGCCGGTGCCCGCGTTGGCCATCGAACGGACCACGGCGATTGCGCCCCTGCCCCCGCTGCTGGTGGACGGCACCCCGGCGACAATCCTCACCCTGCGCGACACGATGTGCAAATGGCCGATCGGCGACCCCGCCGACCCGAAATTCGCCTTCTGCGGCCGCAAATCCGATTGCGGCCCCTATTGCGCCGAACACGCCCAGGTCGCCTTCCAGCCGGCCCGCAAGCGCGAAGCGCGCAAAACGGAATACGACTACGTTCGGCGGATTGCCGGCTAACGCCGCGCGAACCTCAAAGACCAGGAAGCCCCCGGAACAGAGATGTTTCGGGGGCCTTTTGGTTCTGGGCTGACGGCGCCCCCAAGGCCCTGGAAGCGCACGTACCCGGCGGGCGCCGGGACAAACCGATTGACGGGCGGTCCAGTCAGAGCCCCCCCCCCCCCGGGGCGTCAACTTTAGGCTCCAGCCCGTCGGCCGTTCCCCTGCAAGCGGCGATGCTTTGCATAAGGTGCGCGCTTGCCTAATATGGGCGCCATGCGAAGCGATCTCGACCATCTCCCCCCAGGCAAGCAGCGCGAACTTCAACGCGTGACGGACATTCTGTTTGCCGAGTTTGCCGATGCGATGAAGAACGCCTCGTCGGCCAAGAAGAAGGACGGCCGGATCCTCAAGATTGTCCTGTTCGGATCCTACGCGCGGGGCGGCTGGGTGGACGAGCCGCACACGGCCAAAGGCTACCTGAGCGACTATGACCTGCTCATCGTGGTCAACCAGCAGAGCGTCGTCGATTTTGCCACCTACTGGTATCACGCCGAAGACAAGCTGATGCATGATGCCGGCCTCAAGACCCCGGTCAATTTCATTGTCCACACGCTGGACGAGGTGAACAACGCGCTGGCGATGGGTCAGTATTTCTTCTCCGACATCATCAAGGACGGCATCGCGCTCTACGATCTGAAGGGCAGCACCCCCTTCATCACACCAAAGCCGCAGACCCCGGAAGAAGCGTTCACCACCGCGCAGAAACATTACGATTTCTGGATGCCACTTGCTCGGCATTCTCTGAAACTTTCAAAAGACAGTGTCGAAGACCAAGTCTTCAGAGATGCAGCCTTTTTGCTCCATCAAGCTGTCGAAAGACTCTGCAATTGCCTACTCCTTGTCGAGACGAACTACTCGCCATCGACCCACAGCATCAAATTCCTCCGTGCCCTGGCCGAACAGATCGACCCGAACCTGATCGCTGTCTGGCCGCGCGACACCAAGGAGCACCGCCGCCTGTTTGAGCTGCTCAAGCGCGCCTATGTCGATGCCCGCTATTCCGAGCATTACACCATCACCGCCGAAGAACTGGCCTGGCTCGGCGCACGCGCAGATATCCTGAGAGGCCTTGTCGATGCCCGTTCGCGCGCGAAGATCGACCAGTTGAGAGCGGGCGTGCCGACGCCGCCGTGAACGATTGATGCCGGACGCTGCGAGCCTGGTCACTTTTCCCGCCCGGCCTGGACCGCAACGTGCTACGCCGCCTTCCGACCAACGAGCTTCATGCACCCCGTTCAACCAAGGCCTACTCCCTCGCGGCGGGCATCCAGACGCCGAAGGCAGTGCCTTGGCCCATTCGGGTTTCGACGGCGAGGCCGCCGCGGTGGTGGGCCATGATGTGCTTGACGATGGCGAGGCCGAGGCCGGTGCCGGTGATCTTGCCGCCGCGCGACTGGTCGGCGCGGTAGAAGCGCTCTCCCAATCTGGGCAGGTGTTCGCGCTCGATTCCGGGGCCCTGATCCTCGACGCGCAGCCAGACGGCAGGCTCCGGCAACTGGCTGCGGGCGAGCGCCTGCAGCAAGGTCATCCGTCCACTGAGCTCCCAGGTCTGCGACGCGCGCACGCGCGCCTCGGCGAGCGAGGGCGACGCCCCGAAACTGACCGAGACTTCGCTGCCGGGCCTTGAATATTTCACGGCATTGGAGACAAGATTCTCGACCACCTGGATCAGCTCGTCGCGGTGCGCGGTGATCTCTGGAAGCGGCGCCGCCGCGTCAGCCAGGTGAAGGCGGATGCCCTGCTCGGCGGCAATCGGCTGAAGGGCGGCCACGGCGGCGGAGACAATTTCGGAAAAATCCTCGCGCCCGCGCGGCAGGACGTGTTCGGACGATTCAATCCGCGACAGGGAGAGAAGATCGGCAATCAGGCGGCTCATCCGGTCGGACTCGCCGGCCATGATGTCGAGGAAGCGCGGCCAGGCGGCGGTGTCGTCCTTCGCCGGGCCGCGCATGGTTTCGATGAAACCGGAGATGGCCGTCAGCGGGGTGCGCAGCTCGTGGCTGGCATTGGCGAGGAAGTCCGCCCGGGCGCGGGCAGCGCGCTTCACCGGCGTGAGGTCTTCAAGGAGGACGAGCACGTTCCGGCCGGCCGGAATGCGACTGACATGGGCACGCCAGGTTTCGTCCGGGCCGGTTTCCAGCTCGGCGGAGAAGGGCCCGGGCAGCGAGCGGTCGAGCGCCTGGTCGATCGCCGCGAGCAGGACCGGCGAGCGGATCACGGCGCTGGCCCGCGCGAAGGGCAGGCTGGTCAGCTGGAACAGGTCGTCGGCGGCCCGGTTGTAGGCGGCGATCTTCTGGCCGGGGCCGATCTCCAGCGCCGGCAGGGGCAAGGCCATCAGCAAGGCAGGGCTGGCATGGACCGGGCCGGCAGCCTGCGGGTCTGCCGCCGGTTCGTTGAAGGCGCGCGGAACCCGCGCCGCCGAGCCGGCGAAATAGGCCACGGCGACAGAGGCGATGACCCCGAACGCGCTGAGGGCTTCGATCAGGCCGAGGGCGCCGGTTGCAGCCAGGAGCAGCAAGACGGTGCCCGTGGTGCCGATGAGCACGGTAAAGTCGCGCGTGCGGCGCGTCATCGACCGGCGGCTTGTGTCTTCGCTCAAGGTTTCACCTGCAGACTCTGGTCCTGACCCGCTCCGGAAAGGGGCGCCGACCATTGGCGCTACCCCGCGCCCCGGCGTCTGCCAAGTCCCGCCCCTGCTGGCCGTGCGGCAGACAGGTCACGCCCGCGCTGAAAATTATTGAAATTCGATAATTTCATATTGACGCTCGACATGAGGCGGCGTATCCGGTCGCCAAACGCAGTGGATCTCGTCACGGGCATGAAAAAATCGCTTCTCTTCCTTGGTTCCGCGATGCTCGCGGCCTGCGCCACGTCGCCTGACGCGGCCGAACGCTACATTGATGACCGCGACGCGCTGGTGGAGACGGTGGCGGGCGCGCCGGCCGAGTGGGCCGCGTATGGCGTGGCCGGCAAGGCCCCGACGGGCGACTGGCTGAGCCAGTTCAACGATCCGGTCATGCAAACGCTGGTCGCCGAGGCCCTGGCCGCCAACCCGACGCTGGAATCCCGCGCGGCGCTGACCCGCGCCACCGAGGCCCTGACGCGCGCTGCGCGCGGGGCACGCCTGCCCAGCCTGTCGGCGTCGGCCTCGGCCGGCGGCACATCGACCGGCCTGGACGTCGCCGGCTCGGACGAACGGTTCAACGATCCGCTCTACGGCCTCGGCATCGAGGCGAGCTGGGAAATGGACCTCTGGGGCCGGGTGTCGAACGGCGTTGCCCAGGCCGAGGCTGACTATGCGGCCAGCGAAGCCGATCTGGCGGCGGCCGAGCTGTCGATCACGGCCCAGACCGCAATTGCCTGGATCCGGCTGAACGAGGCGCTGGAACAGGAGCGGATCGCACTCTTGTCCTACGAAGCGCGCGACCGCGTGTTGACGATCACCGACCGCCGGGTGCGTTCGGGCGTGGCCGGGCCGCTGGAACTGCGCACCGCGCGCAGCACGCTGGCCGGTGCCGAAGCCACGATTGCCGCCCGGCGCCAGGCCTCGACCGAAGCCTCCCGCCGGCTGGAAGTGCTGCTCGGCCGCTACCCTGCGGCTGAACTCACCTCGAACGGAACCCTGCCGCAACTGGCGGCGCTGGAAGCCGAGGGCAACCCTGCCCTTCTGCTGTCGCGGCGTCCCGACATTGCGGCGCTGGAAGCGCGGGTTGTGGCCGCCGGCCTGCGGGCGGAAGAAGCGCGCCTCGCCATGCTGCCCTCGCTGCGGCTGTCGGGGTCGGCCTCGACCAGTTCGACCGAGTTGAAGGATATCGTGGACCCCGCACTGGTGGCGGCGCGGCTGGTGGCGGGGCTCGCGCAGCCACTGTTTACCGGCGGGCGCCTGAAGGCGCAGCAGGACGCCGCCATCGCGCAGGCCCAGTCGTCGGTGGCCAACTATGCCAGCGGCGTGCTGACGGCGTGGCGCGAAGTGGAAGACGCGCTGACCGCCGATGTCCTGCTGGCGCAGCAGGAAGCGGCGCAGGGCGTGGCCTTTGAAGAGGCCCGCTATGCCGAGGAGCTGGCCGAGCGCCAGTATGTCAGCGGCACGATCACCATCTTCAACCTGATCGACGCCCAGACGCGCCGGCTGACGGCCGAAAGCCAGTTGGTCTCGGCGCGCGCCAGTCGTGCTATAAACCGGGTATCCTATCACCTTGCGCTTGGCGGCGGCGTGCCCGTCCTCGCCGCGAATATCGTTTCCAACGAACCAGACGCCGAAGAAAACGGCAGGAGCCAGTAATCATGGGACGCCTCATAGCGATCATCGCCCCCATCCTGATCATCCTCGTGCTTGGCGTGGGCGGCTTCATCGCCGTCAACGCCATGAAGCCCGAGCCGGAAAAGCGCGAAGAGCCCCGCGCCGGCCTCAACGTGTTTGCCGAGCCGGTGCGCGAAGTGGCGCTGACGCTGACGGTCGAGGCGCAGGGCGAAGTGCGCCCGAAGACCGAGATCGTCGTGGCGCCGCAGACGTCGGGCCGGGTTGCCTATGTGTCGCCGGATTTCATTGATGGCGGCTTCATCCGCAAGGGCCAGGTGCTGGTGCGGGTCGAGTCGCAGGATTACGAACTGGGCGTGGTGCGCGGCCGTTCGACCGTCGCGTCCGCCGAGCAGCGTCTCGCCCGCGAATTGGCCGAGTCCGAACTGGCCCAGCAGGACCTGGCTGACCTCGGCATGTCGGACGCTTCGCCGCTGGCCCGCCGCGAGCCGCAACTGGCCGAAGCGCAGGCTTCGCTGGAAGCCGCCAAGTCGCAGCTGCAGGACGCCGAACTGGCGCTCGCCCGGACCGCCGTGATTGCCCCCTTCGATGGCCGCGTGCGCGAACGCAGCGTGGACATCGGCCAGGTGGTGGCACCGGGCCAGTCGCTCGGCCGGATCTTTGGCAATGATGTGGTGGAAGTCTCGCTGCCCTTGAAGGACGCCGAACTCGGCCGCCTCGGCCTGCCGATTGCCTTTGCCGACAGCAAGGAGACTCCGGGACCGGAGGTTATCTTCACCGCGAACGTGGGCGGCGAACCGCGCACCTGGCGCGGGCAGGTCGTGCGCACCGGCGCTGCCGTCAATTCCCAGACGCGCCAGATCAACGTGATCGCCGAAGTGAAAGACCCGTTCGGCAAGGGCGCAGACAACGGCGCGCCGATGGCACCCGGATTGTTCGTGAACGCACAGATCCAGGGACGCAGCCTTGACCGCGTCCTGGTGGCGCCCCGTTCGGCGCTGCGCGGCAACGACAATCTCTATATCGGCGATCCGGAGTCCGGGAAGCTGTCGATCCGGACGGTGGATGTCGAGTTCTCGGACCGCGACGGCGCCTATTTCCACGAAGGCGCAGAGCCCGGCGAGCTGGCCATCACCAGCCCGATCCAGGCCCCCTTCGACGGCATGAGCCTGACGGTGATGCAGCGGATGGAAGACGGCACCGTGAAGGTTCTCAACCCGCCGAAGCCCGAAAAGAGCGGCGCGGCGAAGACCGATACGGAAGTGGCCGCCGCTGAAACAACCAGCGGAGACGAAGGAGCCAGCCAATGAACGGCATTGTCGCCTGGTTTGCGCGCAACTCGGTTGCCGCCAACCTGTTGATGTTCATCTTCTTCGCGGGCGGTGTGTTCGGCTATTCCGCGATGGAACGGGAAATGTTCCCGGTCGTGAAAGTCTCCGGCGCCTCGGTTTCGGTCGCCTGGACCGGCGCGAGCCCACGCGACATCGAAGACCAGATCGTCACCCGGATCGAGGAAGCGGTAGCCGATATCAACGGCCTCGACCGGATCACCTCGATCGCCAGTGAAGGCGTCGGCGTCGTCAACATCCGCGGCCGCGACGATGTCGACATGGACACCTTCCTCGATGAAGTGAAGTTGCGCGTCGATCAGATCAACAACCTGCCGCAAGCGGCTTTCGAGCCGCAGGTCCAGCGCTGGGAACAACGCAACTGGTTCATGGGCCTTGCGGTGCACGGCGACGTGGACGCGCGCACGCTGCGCAAGATCGGCGACAAGGTGCGCGACCAGGTCGCGGCCCTGCCCGGCGGCGAGCTGGCTGTGTTGCAGGGTACGCTCGACGAACAGGTGAGCATCGAGGTGTCCGAGGAAGCGCTGCGCCGGTTCGGCCTCAGCCTGTCGGATGTCGCCAATGCCGTGCGCCAATCCTCTCTCAACTCCTCCGGCGGACGCATCGAGTCGCCGGTCGGCGACGTGTCGCTGACCGCCCGCAACCTCGCCGACACTGCCGAACAGTTTGGCGAGATCATCATCCGCCAGACGAGCGAACAGGGCACCGTCCGGGTCGATGACGTCGCCAACGTGGTCGACGGATTTGTCAGCGACAAGCTGCGCGCGAGCTTCAACGGGCGCACCACGGCGTTCGTGATGATCCCCGAGCCCGACAAGATGGACATCACGCGGTATGCCGCAGGCGTCCGCGACTATATCGAGCGCGCCAACGATCCGGCCAACGGCCTCCTTCCGGAAGGCGTCAAGATCGACAAACTCTGGGACGATTCGGAAACCTTCCAGGCGCGAATGGACCTGATCACCTCGTCGGCGCTTTCCGGCGCCCTGCTGGTGATGCTGGTCCTGCTCCTGTTCCTCCGGCCCATCGTCGCGTTCTGGGTGACGACCGGCATCTTCACGGCCTTCGCCGGCAGCATCTTGCTGTTTCCGTCGCTCGGCGTGTCGTGGAACATCCTGTCAACCTTCGCTGTCCTTCTGGTGATCGGGGTCATCGTGGACGATGCGATCGTGGTGGGCGAAAATATCCACAGGGAAGTGGAAAGCGGGCGGCGCGAAGGCGTCGATGCCGCCATCATCGGCACGCAACTGGTGATGAAGCCGATCATCTTCGGCGTGCTGACGACCATCATCGCCTTCCTGCCCTGGGCCTTCGTGTCCGGACCAACGCGGATGTTTACCCAGCAGATCACCTTCGTGGTCGTGGTGTCGCTGTCGATTTCGATCCTCGAATGCCTGCTGATCCTGCCGGCGCACCTTGCCCATATGAAGAAGCAGAGGTTTGACGGCCCGTCCGGCAAGCTGATGGGCTTCCAGCGCCGGATCGCCGACAGCCTGATCTGGTTTGCCAACAACATCTACAAGCCGGTGCTCGAATTCGCGATCCGGTTCCGCTACGCCACGGTGGCCTTCTTCTTCTCGCTGTTCGCGATTGCCATAGCGCTGCAGTCGGCGGGAATCGTGCCGTTCAAGTTCATGCCGGAAATCGAGGCAGATCTCATCCAGGTCAGCATCCAGATGCCGGACGGCACGCCGTTCGAGCGGGTTCTGGAAGTGCGCGACCAGTTGCAGGCTGGTGTCGTCGGCGCGACAGAAGCCACCGACAAGCAGCATCCCGAGATCGAAGGCGGCCTGATCCGCGACGCCTCCATCGTGGCCAGCAACACGCGGATCCAGGCCTGGATCAGCCTGGTGCCGCCGGAAGACCGCCCCGACGATGTGCGCTCCAAGGACCTTGCCGAAGCGCTGCGCAAGGCAACCGGCGACATTCAGGACGCCGAGGAAATCAATTTCGACTTCACCTTCAACGACGAGGACTCAGGCGTGACCTTCGCCCTCAGTCACCCGGACCTGGACCGTCTGCGCGCTGCAGCCGACTATGTGAAAGCCCACCTGGCGACCTATACCGAGGCGTATGATATCACCGACAACCTGTCGTCGGCGGCCGAGGAGATCCAGATCACGCTGAAGCCCGGCGCCGAAACGCTTGGCATCACGCTCGCGGACGTGTCGAACCAGCTGCGCCAGGCCTATTTCGGCGAACTTGCCCAGCGCCTGCCGCGTGACGGCGAGGACGTGGAAGTGCGGGTGCGCCTGCCGGAAGCCGACCGCAGGGATCTCGACAGCCTCAGCTCGATCCGTATACGGACACTGGACGGCCGGGAAATTCCCGTGACGCAGGTTGCCGACTTCGAATTCGCACCGGGCATCAACCGGATCGTGCGCCGCAACCGGGTCCGTTCGGTGTCGGTGTCGGCCGAAATCCTCGGTGATGGCGGCCGGGCCCGGATCATGGACGCCATGGAGGCGGACTTCTGGACGCAGTTCACGCAGGAATTCCCGGATGTCGTGCGCGGCGAAGCCGGCGGCTTCGAGCAGGAGCAGGAATTCTTTGCCGATATCCAGCGCCTCGTTCTGATCGCCATCGGCGCGATGTATATCCTGCTGGCCATCGGCTTCGGGTCCTACTCGCAACCCGTGCTGCTGATGATGGCCCTGCCCTTCGCCTATTGCGGCGCCATCTTCGGCCTGGCGCTGACCGGAACGCCGATGGCATTGTTCGGCTTCTTCGGGATCGCGGCGGCGGCCGGTGTCGTCATCAACGACAACCTCGTTCTGCTGGATTACGTCAACAAGCGGCGTGACGAAGGCGCCGGCGCCGTGCAGGCCCTGGTGGATGCCGGTGTATCGCGCTTCCGTCCGATCCTGCTGACCTCGCTGACCACTTTTGTCGGCCTGGCACCGTTGTTGTACCAGAAGTCGGTGCAGGCGCAGTTCCTGATGCCGATGGTCGTGTCGCTCGCCTACGCCGTGATGTTCGCCCTCTTCGTGTCGCTGCTGATGGTGCCGGCGCTCTATGCGATCGGCGTCGAGGTCGGGCGCGTGTTCCGCTGGACCTGGGGCGGCAAGCCGTATCGCCAGATTGGCGAAAGCTATTCGGGTCATGCGTCCATCGATGAAGACGAACTGATTGGCACAAGCGCCGGCGAGCCTCTTGCCCGGCCGTCTCCGGCGGAATAGGTCCGTAACAGACTCTGATTTCACACACCCCCCGCGCCTGCTTGCCGGGGACATACAGGGAGTATCCATATGAAACGACTCTTGCTCGGCGCAGCTTCGCTCGCGCTCATCACGGCCTGTGCCCACCACAAGGACGTTGCCGCGCCGGAAGCGGCCACACTGGAACCGGTGAAGCCGGCGGAAACCGAAGAACTCACGCTGTCGTCCCCCGACGTCTGGGGCGATTGGGGCATCAACCTGACGACCCAGGACGCCGCCGTGAAGCCGGGCGAAGACTTCAACGCCTATGTCAACGGCGCATGGATCTCGTCCTTTGAAATCCCGGCCGACAAATCACGCTATGGATCGTTCGACCTGCTACGTGAAAAGTCCGAGCAACGTGTCCTGAAGATCATCAACGACCTGGCCGCATCTGCGCCGGCCGTGGATACGCCGGAAGGCAAGATCGGCGCGATCTACAATGCGTTCATGGACACCGACGCAATCAACGCCGCCGGCCTGGCGCCGGCCCAGCCCTACTTCGCCCGGATCGACGCGGTCTCGAGCCTCGAAGATATTGCCACGCTGACCGCCACGGTCGGCTATGCGTCCCCGGTCAACGGCTTCGTGTTCGTCGATGACAAGGACCCGGAAACTTACATCTTCCAGATGTCGCTCGGCGGCCTCGGCATGCCGGACCGCGACTATTATCTCAAGGATGACGAGAAATCGGTGGACCTGCGCACGAAATATGTGGCGCTGCTGACCGACATGCTCGGCAAGGCCGGTTATGCCGATCCGGCTGAGGAAGCCGCGAAGGTGATGGCCTTTGAAACCGAAATCGCGAAACTCGACTGGGACCGCACCCTCTCGCGCAATCCCGAGATCACCTACAACAAGCTGACCCGCGAAGAGCTCGTCGCGATGGCCGGCGACTTCCCGGCGCAGCTGGTGCTCGACACGCTCGGTGTCGGCAGCGAAAACGCCTTCCTCGTCACGGAAATTCCGCCGACGGATGAAGAACTGGCCGAAGCCGGCCTGTCGGCTGAAGACGCCGCCAAGCTCGGCAAGGGCTTCGAAGGCATCTTCACGCTGAGCGCCGAGACCCCGCTGGACACCTGGAAGGCCTACATGAAGGCCCACTTCCTGATCGACCAGGCCGCCGTCCTGCCGTCGGACATCGACGATGCCGTGTTCGCCTTCTACGGCACCGCCCTGCGCGGCCAGCCGGAGCAGCGCGAGCGCTGGAAGCGCGCGGTGGGCGAGACCGAAAACGTGCTGGGCGAAGCCATCGGCAAGGTGTTCGTGGACCGCTATTTCCCGCCCGAGAACAAGGCGGCGATGGACGAGCTGGTCGCCAATCTCCGCAAGGCCATGGGTGCCAACGTTGCCGAACTGGCCTGGATGAGCGACGAGACGAAGGTGAAGGCCGTCGAGAAGCTCGACAGCTTCAATCCCAAGATCGGCTATCCGGACGAGTTCGAGACCTATGACACGCTGATTGTCAGCTCCAACGCGCTGGACAATACGATTGCGGCGGGCGAATGGGCCTTCAAGGACAACATGTCCAAGCTCGGCACGACGGTGGACAAGACCGAATGGTTCATGACGCCGCAAACGGTCAACGCCTATTACAACCCGAGCTTCAACGAGATCGTGTTCCCGGCCGCCATCCTGCAGCCGCCCTTCTTCAACCTGTCGGCCGATCCGGCGATCAACTACGGCGCCATCGGCGGCGTCATCGGTCACGAAATGGGTCACGGCTTCGATGACCAGGGGGCGAAGTTCGACGCGCTCGGCGCCTTGAGCAACTGGTGGACAGATACCGACCAGGCCGCGTTCCGTATGCTGACCGACGCCCTGGCGGCCCAGTACGACACGTATTGCCCGCTCGACGAAGGCAAGACCTGCGTCAACGGCCGCCTGACGCTCGGCGAGAACATCGGCGATGTCGGCGGGCTCTCGATGGCCTACAAGGCCTACCAGATGAGCCTGGATACGGATGGCGACGGGCTTGTCAGCGAGGCCGAGCAGGCCCCGGTGATCGACGGCTATACCGGCGACCAGCGCTTCTTCCTCGGCTGGGCGCAGGTCTGGCGCGCCAAGTACCGCGACGAAGCCACGCGCCAGCAATTGCTGACCGACCCGCACTCGCCGCCGGAATACCGGATCAACGGCGTGGTCCGGAACTTCGATGAATGGTACGACGCGTTCGGTGTCGGCCCGGATGACGCGCTTTACCTGCCGCCGGAAGAACGCATCCGGATCTGGTAACCAGAACGAAGCCTGAAAATGCGGCCGCATGCCCCGGAAAACCGGCGTGCGGCCGCAATTTTTTCTTTACTGGCCCGGTTTATGCATCCTCTCAGGCGAACTGTTCCACTTTTCTCGCCGGAAGCTTGAATACGATGTCCCTCCTGCCGCGCCTCTTTGGTACCAAAAAGCCGACTGTCCAGACCGCCCGGGTTTCCCAGGTTGTGACAGCCGAACCCGACAGTGCCCGCCCGGTCCGCTCGCCCGTGTACCGCGAAGCCTATGTCACCTACGAGTCCGGCTATCGCCGCAAGGGTGTGGTGATGGACGTCACCGAAGCTGGCGTGCGGATGCGCTTTCCCACCAATGAGAGCCTGCCCGCTGCCGTGACGCTGTCGGCCCGCTCCGTCGGTCTTGAAGGGGTAGCTGACGTGATCTGGCAAAAAAATTCCGAAGTCGGCCTGCGCCTCCGCCGATAGGCTCGCCGCTCGCCTCCCGCGCGAGCAGGCTTGCCAAAAATTCGCCAACGGCGCTCACTGATCCTTGCGTATCACGCCAAGGAAGGGAGTGCCGCATGGCCATCATGAAATCCGAACAGATTCTCGCGGAATCCTCGAAATCATTCGAGGATGCCATACAGTCTGCCGTGAGCCGGTTCTCGAAGACGGTTCGCGGACTGGCCTCGTGCCACGTCAATTCGATGTCCACGACGATCAAGGACGGCAAGATCGATCTGTACCGCGTCAACATGCAGATGACGTTCGAAATCGATGCCGCGCCCGAGAGAAACGGCCACGGCAAGAAAAAGAAATGATTGACGCGCTCCGGCAAGCCTGCCGGAACAGCGGGCTGGTTCAGATCGTCAGCCCGTTGATCTAGTCCCGCACGCCCGTCCGGCTTTCGATCAGCTGGCTGATGTCGTCCAGGGCGGCACTGGTGAGGGTTGCAGGGGACGGCCCCACTATGGCGGCCTGGCCGAGATAGGCCCAATAGACAAATGCGGCCCGGCTCGCAGCCTTCGCGGGGCTCACGCCGGCAGATCGAAGCAGGACGCCAATGTATGCGACCCGGCGGGCATCGACCGACGCGACGGCGGAGGCAACTTCGCCGTCTTGCAACGCCCATGCGCGAATGGCGCGTTCCAGCGGGCTTTGACGGTTGAATGCGCGGCGCATCAATCGCTTCAGGCGATCGGGCGCATCCGGCTCGCCTTCCAGCGTCTCGATCACCTGATCCGTGGACTGTTCAAGCCAACGGGCGAGCAGGTTCGCCCGGTAAGCCGCAATATCCTTGAAATGCCAGTAGAAGCTCCCGCGTGACACGTTCAGTTTCACGGCGAGCGGCCCGACCTTGAGCGCAGACGCCCCTTCCCGACTGAGCGTATCCAGGCCGCACGCAATCCATTCTGCCTTTGTCAGCCGGTCGTCCATCCTGTCCATACACCTGTGTATTGACACCGCCCAAGCGGCCTGTCACATATCCATACATATATGTATGGAAGGCACAAGCCGATGAACCTGCAGGACACTGCCCTTGTTGCAGCTGGAGTGATCGGCGCGGGGACGGCCATCCTCCACGGCGTGCTGATGCAGAAATTCATGGTCGCGCCGGTGGACCGCAGGCTGAAACGCGATGGCGCTGTTTCCCGCCAAATCCGCATGCTGGTTGCATCGGTTCTTCAGTACAGCACCTTCAGCTGGCTCATCGGTGGGCTGACGCTCATCGTGGCGGCGCTGTGGCTGGAACCGCAGGCCCGACTCGCGCTCAGCCTGCTTGTCGGCGCGGGATATGCCTATGGCGTCGTCGCCAACTGCTGGGCGACGCGCGCGCGCCATCCCGGGTGGATGCTGCTCGCCTTGTCTGCCGGGTTGACGGTGGCCGGAAACCTCGGCCTGCCGACCTGAAGCCACCCCGCCCGGTCTTGACGAACGTGCGCAGGCAGCGCCTAAGTCTCTTTATTGCACCCGCTAAGAAACTTGAGGAAGGAATGCCCCCATGTCCGATAAAGATCCAGTTGTCATCGTTGGTATGGCCCGCACCCCGATGGGCGGCCTGCTCGGCGACCTGGCTGGCTTTTCAGCCAATGAACTCGGCGCGCTGGCCGTAAAGGCTGCGGTCGCCGAAGCGAAGCTGAAACCGGGCGAAGCCGACGAGATCATCATGGGCAACTGCCTGCCCGCCGGTCAGGGCCAGGCCCCTGCCCGCCAGGCCGGCATCAAGGCCGGCGAAGACAAGGGCCTCGAGGCGGTCACCATCAACAAGATGTGCGGCTCGGGCATGCAGGCCGCCGTGATGGGCCGCAACGCGATCCTCGCGGGCGACGCCAGCATCGTGATCGTCGGCGGCATGGAATCGATGACCAACGCGCCGCACCTTCTGAACGTGCGCAAGGGCCACAAGTACGGCACGATGGGCGCCGAGGATCACATGGCGCTGGACGGCCTGACCGATGCCTATGCCAAGGGCCCGATGGGCGTGTTCGCCGACAAGGTCGCCAGCGAATACCAGTTCACCCGCGAGCAGCAGGACGCCTATGCCCTCGAAACGCTGACCCGCGCCCAGAACGCCACCAAGAACGGCAAGTTCAAGCGCGAGATCACGCCGGTCACGGTGAAGGGCCGCAAGGGCGACACGGTGATCGACACCGACGAGCTGCCGCGCACCGCGATGCCGGAAAAGATCCCGACGCTCAAACCCGCCTTCTCGAAGGACGGCACCGTGACCGCCGCCAACGCCTCGGCGATTTCGGACGGTGCGGCGGCGATGGTGCTGATGCGCGAATCCGAAGCCAAGAAGCGTGGCCTGAAGCCGCTCGCCCGGATCGTGGCCTCGTCGAGCCATGCACATGAGCCGGAAAATTTCACCACGGCGCCTGTGCCGGCCATGAAGAAGGCCCTCGCCAAAGCGGGCTGGAAGGTCGAGGACGTCGATCTCTGGGAAATCAACGAGGCGTTCGCGGTCGTCCCGATGATCGCCATGAAAGAGCTCGGCATCAGCCATGACAAGCTGAACGTGCATGGCGGTGCCTGCGCGATGGGCCACCCGATCGGCGCCTCGGGCGCGCGCGTCCTGATCACGCTGATTGCGGCGCTGGAAGATCGCGGTCTCAAGAAGGGCATGGCCTCGCTCTGCATCGGCGGCGGCGAAGGCATCGCGATGGCCGTCGAGCGGGTTTGATCTTGCCGGTGCCAACCCTTTGTGGGTATGACGCCCTCCCAACGCAAACAGGGAGGGTGTCATGGCACGCAAGACCAGATCATTCGACGAACTTCCGTCCTTTCGAGGTCACCTCGAAGCGGCGTAAGGGCTTCAACTCAGAGACCAGAGTGAAACGTGGTGTGCGCTTCGTGCACGGCGACAAGGAACTCGTGGAAAAACTAGGGCGGAAGGATCTCTGCCCCTGCGGATCCGGCCAAAGATTTCAGCAAGTGCTGCCTCAGTTCAGGCCGCTTTCGATGGCGCCAATCGCAGTGCGTATTCCCGCGAATAGGTGCCCCAGCGCTGGCGACCATGCCGCTCCAGAACCGGGTTGACCCCTTCGGCCTCCTGCATGCCGTGCCCGATCGCGGCCTGTTCATGGGCAATCGTGGTGGGTGTTTTCATCGGGACGACCAGAGCCTGAAAGACCGGCGCTGGACGAGCCGCCAGTGGATCATCTGCGTGCTCGATTTCAAGGACCGCAAGCGGGCGCTGATGCAACCCGGTCTGTACACGGAGCTTTTCTTTCTGGATGAGGCCACCGCGCTGGCGGCCGGGCATCGCCCCTGTTTCGAATGTCGCAGGGCCGAGGCAACCGCGTTCCGGTCCGGCCTCATCGCGCGCGGCCACCTCGCGGCGGGCCAGACCGTCAGCGCGCTCGATGCGCACACGGCCGGTGAAATCCAGGAGGTTCTCACCGGCGCCCGCAGCCGCGAGGCGGTCGATCCCGCAGACCTGCCCGCCGGGGCCATGTACGCCGCAGACGGACGGGCCTACCTCAAGACCGGGCAGGCTGCCCGGCCCTGGTCATTCAGCGGATACGGCCCGCCTCAGCCGCTGCACGCGCGCGGCCTGCGCCTGACACCGCGCATCACCTGCGAGGCGCTGCGCGCCGGATACATCCCCACCCTCCACACCTCGGCGACACCATGACCCTGCCCGCGTCCACCGATGCCCTTCTGGCCCACTTCCGCGAACAGGCTGCATTCTGCGAGTCTCTCGGCTCGCCCTTCATGGCGGCGCTCTGCACCGCGATGGCGCGTGATATCGAAACGGGGGGGCCGGTTGCGGCGCTGACGGCGCATTGGCCGGGCGATCCGAGGCGGGACGCCCTGTCGCTGCGCCTTGCCGGCTACCTACATCATTGTGTGCTGACCGGGCAGGCCGGTGATCTCGCCGGCGTTTATCCGGGGGCTGACGAACACTGGACCATGGCGCGCGTCTGGCCGGTCGCCGCCGCGTGGCTGACCGGGAACGGCGCCGCGGCGCGCGCCTTCATGGCCTCGCCGCCGCAGACCAACGAGGTGCGCCGGTCGATTGCCTTGTTGCCGGGCTTCCTTGACCTTGCGGCGCGCCTGCCCGGACCCATGCACCTGCTCGAACTCGGCGCCAGCGCCGGCCTGAACCTCAACTGGGACAAGTTCGGCTACGCGGCGCCCGGCTGGTCGCGCGCCGGGTCCAGCGGCGTCGTGATCGATACCGATTGGCAGGGCGCGCCGCCCGGACACCTGGACGCGCCCCTCGCGGTCGCGAGCCGCGCCGCCTGCGACCAGAACCCCATCAACGTATCAGACCCGGCGGCGGCCCTGCGGCTGAAATCCTATGTCTGGCCGGACCAGCCCGGGCGCCTCGCCCGGCTGGACGCCGCCGTCGCATTGGCGGTGGCGGCCGGCACGCAAGTGGAAAAGGCGGACGCTGCAGACTGGCTGACAGCGCGGCTCGCGGCACGGCCGGAAACGGGCCTCATGGTCGTCTACCATTCTGTTTTCCTGCAATACCCGCCGGCCGATATCCGGCGGGATTTGATCCGTACGCTGCACACCGAGGGCGCCGCCGCGACACCGGAACGCCCGCTCGCCTGGCTCTGCTTCGAACCCGCCGCCTTCTTTCAGGGACCGGAACAGACGGGCATCGGTCCGAACGAGTTCATCACGTACCTGAAAGTCTGGCCGGGCGGTGGCGAGCGGCGCCTCCTGCGGTCGGACGGCCATGTCACGCACGTTTCCGGGCTCTGATACGCGCCTGGTTGATCGACGTCATCACAGGAGCGCAAAATTGCGCTAGGGTGAGCGCGGAACGAGAGGACTGGGGCCATGACCGACTATTACGATCTGCCCGCGCGGCCGCCGAAGGAGAAGCGGGATCGTCTCTGGCTGCTTCTGTTGCTGTTTTTGTTGCTGTTTTTGCTGGCGCTCGCCGCCACCGCGTGGTCGCTGCGGCTGAAACCCGGCGAGCTGGCGCAGGATCCCCTGCTGTCGACCACGTCACTGAGGGCCGAATCGACCGCGCCTGTTCAGGCGCTGGCGCAGGTCCCCACCGCCGCGCCTGAGCCGGAACCGGAGCCCGTCGTGGAAGCCGAAGTGCCTGCCTCCGAACCGGAGCCCGCCGCCGAGCCTGCGCCTGAGCCGCCCCCACCCCTGTTCTCGGACGTGCGCTGGCGCGAGACGGCGCGCTTCACCGGAACCGATACGGCCGGCCGCAGCGCCGAGTTCACCGCCTATGTCCTTGTGGGCGACGAGACCTGGACCTATGCGCGGGCCGATGCGATTTTCGCGTCCGGCCTCAGCGAACCGGTCGAAACCGCGTTCGACAAGCTCGAGCTCGGCGCCGGCATCTGCGCGCTGTCGCGCGTCATCTCGGTGGGTGCGGCGTCGGTGGAGGGGACATCGGCGCAGAACACGTTCCTGTCACACGCGCGCGGACATGCGCTGAAATTTGCGATCACCGAGAACCTGCCCTGCGAGCCCGGCGCCGTGCCGACGAGCGTGCTGGACCTCGGCTACAACCGCCAGGACGTGGTGTGCCCGGAGGGCGAAGCGCCCTGTCCGGACGTGTCGGCGCCGCAGCGGCCGATTGCGATGATCCTCACGGCGGCGGAAGATCCGGAGACCGACATCGGCGAAGCCCTGCGCAATGGAATCGCGGCGCACGAGGGCGCCGGCTCAAGCGTCTTTCCAGGCGTGAAAGTGTCCGATTATTCCGCGTTCGACCTGCGCTGACCGGCCGTCAGTCGTGGATCTTTGTCGTCTGGCGCACGAGGCCGAGCGGCAAGGCGGTCGTCTTCTTCGACACGCGGATCACGATGCGCGACTGGACATCCGAGACGAGCTTGGAGCCAAGCAGCTTGTCGCGCAGGAAATTGTCGTAGGCGTGCATGTCGGTGGTCACGATGTGCATCATGTAATCGACCGCGCCGGTCACCGTCATGCATTCGATCACTTCCGGCCAGGCCTGCACCAGCGATTCGAATGCCTCGAGGTTCTCCCGGCTGGGCAAGGCGAGCTTGACGCTGGCGATCACCTCGAAGTCGAGACCGAGGGCGTGATTGTTGATCAGCGTCACCCGGCCGAGGATGAACCCGGCCTCTTCCATGCGCTTGATCCGCCGCCAGCAGGGGGACGACGACAGGCCGACCCGGTCCGCGATCTCGGCTACGGACAGGCTCGCGTCATGCTGGATCAGGTCCAGGATACGGGCATCGACGCTATCAAGTTCTTGGGACAATTATTCGCCATTTCAGATGTTTTTGAAATTATATACCCGAAAATAGCAAAACTTGCGCAAGTTAGGCAAGCAATTTCGTGCGATTTGCCCAATAAACTACCCTGAATGAATTCGAGGGCCCGACGTTCATGAAACACCGCGAAGTCACGCTGGACGACAAATACGATCTTGTCGAGGGCAAGGCATATATGACGGGCATCCAGGCGCTCGTTCGCCTGCCGCTTGACCGCAAGCGACTGGACCTTGCTGCGGGACACAACACGGGCGGCTTCATTTCCGGTTATCGCGGCTCGCCGCTCGGCGGATACGACCAGCAACTGCGCGCGGCGCAGAAATGGCTCGATGCGCATCACATCCAGTTCTGGGAAGGCCTGAACGAAGACCTCGGCGCCACCGCCGTCTGGGGCTCTCAGCAGCTGGGCATGTTTCCCGGCGCGAAGTTCGACGGCCTGTTCGGCATCTGGTACGGCAAGGCGCCGGGCGTGGACCGGACGGGCGACGTGTTCAAGCACGCCAATGCCGCCGGCACCTCGGCGCTGGGCGGTGTGCTCGCCGTCATCGGCGACGACCATAACTGCAAGTCGTCCACCCTGCCCTCGCAGTCGGAATACGCGATGCAGGACGCCGAGATCCCGACACTCAACCCCGCGTCGATCCAGGACGTACTCGACTACGGCATCCATGGCTGGGAGATGAGCCGCTTCTCCGGCGCCTGGGTCGGCCTCGTGGCGTTGGCCGACACGATGGATTCCGGCGCGGTGGTGAATGTCGATCTGGCCCGCTTCGCCCTCCAGCGTCCGTCCTTCGTGCTACCCGAAGACGGCGTGCACATGCGCCGGGGCGATGTGCCGCTGAGCAAGGAAGCGCGCCTGCGCCAGATCAAGCTGCCGGCCGCGCAGGCCTATGTCCGCGCCAACCGGCTCGACCATGTGATCCTGCCTTCGCCGCGCCCGCGCCTTGGCCTGATCGTCACCGGACAGGCCGCCCGCGACGTGTTCGAAGCGCTCGCCGCCCTTGGCCTCAGCCCGCAGGAAGCCGGCGCGCTGGGTCTCAGCATCTACAAGGTGGCGATGCCCTGGCCGCTGGAGCCGCAAGGCGTGCGCGAATTCTGCGCCGGCCTTGAGCGCGTCATCGTCATCGAGCACAAGCGCCCGCTGATCGAAGCCCAGTTGAAAGCCGCGCTGTACGACCTTCCCGAAAGCCGACGCCCGATCATCGAGGGCAAGCGGGATGCGACCGGCGCGCCGCTTCTGTCGGACATCGCCTCGCTGACCATTCCGGAAATTGCCGGCGCCCTGATGCATGCCCTGCCCGCCGGCTGGGACACCTCGCGCGCCACCGCCTATTTCGACCGCGTCGGACGCGCCGGCGAAGCGGCCCGCACCAACGCCTCGCCCACCGTCCGTTCACCGCATTTCTGCTCCGGCTGCCCACACAATACCTCGACCGTCGTGCCCGAAGGCAGCCGCGCGCTGGCCGGGATCGGCTGTCACTACATGGCCAACTTCATGCCGGACCGGAAAACCGACATGACCAGCCAGATGGGCGGCGAAGGCATCAGCTGGGTGGGCCAGCATTGGGCCACCGACGAGAACCATGTCTTCGTCAACCTCGGCGACGGCACCTATTCGCACTCGGGCAGCCTGGCCATCCGCGCGGCGGTGACCTCCGGCGCGAACATGACCTACAAGATCCTCTACAATGACGCCGTCGCCATGACCGGCGGCCAGCATGTCGAGAGTGGCCAGACCCCGGCAATGATCGCCCAGCAGGTCGAAGCCGAAGGCGTCAGGACCATCCGCATCGTGACGGAAGACCCGACCCGCTATGCCGGCGTCAAGGGCCTGCCCCGCAGCGTCAGGATCCATCACCGCGACGACCTCGAAGACGTGCAGATGGAACTGCGGCAAACGCCGGGCGTCACCGTCATCATCTACGACCAGATGTGCGCGACCGAGAAACGCCGCCGCTCCAAGCGCGGCATGATCCAGCCCGACCGTGTACGCACGATCATCAATACGGAAGTCTGCGAAGGCTGCGGCGACTGTTCGCTGAAGTCGAACTGCCTGTCGGTCGAGCCGGTGGAAACGGACCTCGGCCGCAAGCGCCGCATCAACCAGTCCACCTGCAACACCGACCTCTCCTGCCTCAAGGGCTTCTGCCCGAGCTTCGTGACCATCAAGGACGGCGAAGCGGCCTGGGAAGACCAGCCGCGCCAGATGTTCGACGCCGACGGCCTGCCGCTGCCCGAAACGCCGAGCCTCGCGGAGCCCTGGAACATCCTGTTCACCGGCGTCGGCGGCACCGGCGTCACCACGGTGGCCGCCGTGCTGGCAATGGCGGCGCATGTCGACGGCAATGCCGCCTCCTCGCTCGACATGACCGGCCTGGCCCAGAAGGGCGGCCCGGTGCTCAGCCATATCCGGTTCGCCCGCGAGCCGGAGACGATCTCGACCGGCCGCGTGCCGCCCGCCAGCGCCGATGTCGTCATCGCCTGCGACCTCGTCGTGGCCGCCGGTGGCGACGCGCTGAACCTGATGGACACCGCACGCACGGCCGCCTACGCCAACTCGGACGTGACGCCGACCTCGGAATTCATCCGTAACCGGTCAAAGCGGTTCGAGAGCGATCTGTTGTCTGCGCGCGTCAAGCGGCAAGCCGCCGAGTTCAGCGCCTTTGATGCCGAAGCGCTCGCTGTGGGCTATCTGCACGAGGCGATCTACACCAACATGATCATGGCGGGCTATGCTTGGCAGAAGGGCAAGGTGCCGGTCAGCTTGCGCGGCCTTTACCGCGCGATCCGCCTCAACGGCACCAAGGTCGAGGACAACATGGCGGCCTTCAATATCGGCCGCATCGCCGCGGCTGCGCCGGAGCGCCTGGCCGCCCAGCAGGACCCGCGCGGCCATGTGGATCCGAAGACGCTGGACGAGCTGATCGAGGACCGCGCGGCCCGCCTGACGGCGTACCAGAACGCCGCCTATGCAGACCGCTACCGCGCAACGGTGGCCGTCATCCGCGCCGCCGAGACGAAAGCCGGCCTCGGCGAGAGCCTGACGCGGGCGGCGGCAACCTATGCCTACAAGCTGATGGCTTACAAGGACGAGTACGAGGTCGCCCGTCTCTATACGGACGGAAAGTTCGCCCGGCAGCTCGCCGGCGAGTTCAAGGGCGGCAAGCTGCGGTTCTGGCTGGCCGCGCCGATCATTTCCCGGAAGGACGCACACGGTCATTTCGAGAAGAAGCATTTCGGCGCCTGGATGATGACCGGCTTCCATATCCTCGCCCGCCTCAAGGGTCTGCGCGGTACCCGGCTCGACCTTTTCGGGTATACCGGGGAGCGCCGGATGGAACGCGGCCTGCGCGACAGCTATCTCGACAACATGGGCAAGCTTGCCGGCGAGTTGACCGAAGCCAACCATGCGCTGGCGGTCGAGATCGCCCGGGTGCCGGACGAGATCCGGGGCTTTGGCCACATCAAGGAAGCTGCCGCCGAGAAAGCCAAGGTCCGCGAAGCCGAGCTCTGGGCCGGTTGGCCGATGGGCAAGTTGCCGAAGTCGAAAACGTCGCTGATTGCGGCGGCGGCGAAGTAGAGTATTTCTCCCCCGGACCACCTGCCCCGGTCGCGCTGATCCGCTTCCGGGGCTTTTTTTGATTGGAACGAATCCCAACCATCGGTAGACTGTAGCTCATGGGAATTAAGTCTGAACTGGACCGGGCATGAGATATCTTTTGGCGGCCACGCTCCTTGGTCTCGGCGCCTGTTCCACCGCGCCGAAACTTCCTCCACAACCTGAGGCGCAAGCTGCGCTCGTTTCCGGGAGCAACGCCTTCGCCGAAAACCTGTATGGCGAACTGTCTCACGAGCCCGGCAATCTCTTCTTCTCGCCGGTCTCGATTTCTACGGCTTTCGGCCTCCTCTACCCCGGTGCAGAGGGCAACACAGCGGCCGAGATCGCTTCGGTCATGGGTTACACGCTTGAGGAAAGCGCTGACTTTGCTGGCGCCATGGGCGAACTTCACGCAGAGTTGGAAACCGATGACGAGACAGCGAAGCTGCGGATCGCAAATTCGGCCTGGGTACGTACCGGTGAGAAACTGTCTGCGGACTACTTGACGGCGATCCAGGAAAAGATGGCCGCCGAAATTCGCAGCATTGACTTCAGCCGAGCAGAAGCAGCCCGTAAGACGATCAACGACTGGGTTCTCGATTACACCAATGACCGTATCGGAAATCTTATACCTGCAGAGTTCATCGACCCCGATCTTACCAACCTCGTGCTGGTCAACGCTGTCTGGTTCAAGGCGGACTGGGCACAGCCGTTTAACGCTGCACGCACCCGGAAAGGTGAATTTCTCGGACGCGATGGCCGGAAAGTTCCCGCACTATACATGAATAGCCTACCGAGATTGCGTCACCATGATTCCTCCAGATTCCATGCAGTGGAACTTGACTATTCTGGCGACGAATTTGCGCTGGCAATTCTGTTGCCGAAGGCGCCCGAGGATTTGCCAGAACTTGAGGCAGATTTGGCCACAGGCAGGATTGGCCGTGCGCTGGATGCTTTGGCCTCGGCGGAGCCTGTGCTTGTGGATCTGAAAATTCCGAAAGTCACGGCTTCTGCGAGTTACCAGCTTGCGGCGCCGCTGCAGGCTCTCGGGATGCGTCAGGTTTTCACGCGTGGAGCAGAGCTGGGCGGCCTGTTCTCGAGCGAGCATCCCTATGCAGTCTCCAACGTGGTTCACAAAACCTTCCTCGAAATCAATGAAAAGGGAACAGAAGCTGCCGCCGCAACCGCGATCGGAGTAACGATTTCAAGCGCACGACGGCTGCCGCACGATCCCATTACCTTTCACGCGACGCATCCGTTTCTTGTGATCCTGCGCCACAAACCGACCGGGGCAATCTTGTTCATTGGAAGGATCGAAGATCCGGGTATCCCACCAGAGTTGGCGCCGAGCGACGATTCACCCTAATCCAGCGACGAGACTTCGACGTCCAGGACCTTGCCGTCCTTGCTCATGTCCTTGATCTCGCGCTCGACATACTTCGCCTTGACCGTGCGCTCCCTGGTGCGCGTGCCCTTGCCCTTCTTGTAGGTGACCTTCAGGCGGACCATTTCGTCCGGCCCGTCGAGGGCGTCGCCCGTGACGCGCACAGCGGTGCCGCCGACATACATCACGCCCTTCCCCGTCGCCTGCACGGCGTCCACCGCAAGGCCGGCCGGCACCGTCACGATCTTGGTGGCGAGGCAGCCGCCGAGCGGCAGCGTGAGCGCCGTTGCGGCGATGATGAATGGGCGCATGGGCGAGGAGTCTCCCGGAGAATTGCCCCTTATATCGCCGACAGGCCTTACCCGCTGCTTACGATTCAGCCACGCGCCAGCGCCTCATCGATCAGCGCGGCGGTTTCGCTTTGGCCGTAGAGCGCCGCGAAGCTGCCGAAGCGCGGACCCTGGCTCTGGCCGAGCAGCACTTCGTAGAGCGCCTTGAACCAGTCGCGCAGGTTCTCGAAACCGTGATCGGTGCCGACGCTGAAGGTCAGCGTCTGCAGGTTGTCCGAGGTCGGCGCGTCGTCGAAGGTCTTCAGGCGCGCCGAGAGCTCGGCCATCGCGCCGCGCTCGTGCTCCGTCGGTGCACGGTAGGTTTTCGCCGGCAGCACGAAGTCGCGGTAGTAGCGCATCGCATAGCCGGCCAGCTCGTCGAGCAGCGGATGGGTCGCCGGTGTCGTGCCCGGCGCATAGCGCTGGATGAAACCCCAGAGCTGCGACGTATCGGTGGGGTTCGCCACCGCCACGAGGTTCATCAGCAGCGCGAACGAGACCGGCACATCGGCAGCGGGCGGCGCGCCGGAATGAATATGCCAGACCGGGTTCTCGATCTGCGCGGCGGGCTCTTCCTTCGGGAACTTCTCGAGGAAGGTCAAGTATTCATCGACCGCTTTGGGGATCACGTCGAAGTGCAGTTTCTTGGCGACGCGCGGCTTCTGGAACTGGTAGAGCGCAAGGCTCTCGTCCGGCGCATAAGCCAGCCATTGCTCGACCGAGATACCGTTGCCCTTGGTCTTTGAAATCTTCTCGCCCTTCTCGTCCAGGAACAGTTCGTAGACGTACTGTTCCGGCGGGCGGTGGCCCAGGATGCGGGCGATTTTCGAATAGACCGGGGCGTTCGCCTGGTGGTCCTTGCCGAACATCTCGAAATCGACGCCGAGCGCGGCCCAGCGCATGCCGAAATCCGGCTTCCACTGCATCTTTACGGCGCCGCCGGTGACCGGCAGCGTCACGTCGCGGCCGTCTTCATCCGTGAACGTCACTTCGCCCTTCGCCGCATCGACATGCTTCATCGGCACATACAGCACGCGGCCGGTGCTCGGGCTGATCGGCAGGAACGGCGAATAGGTCGCGCGCCGCTCCTCGCCCAGCGTCGGCAGCATCACGTCCATGATCGCCTGGTATTTCTCCGCCGCGCGCCGCAGCATCGCGTCAAACCGGCCGGACTTGTAACAGTCCGTCGCCGACAGGAATTCATACTTGAAGCCGAACTGGTCGAGAAAGGCGCAAAGGCGCGAATTCATGTGCGCGCCATAGGACGTATGTGTGCCGAACGGATCGGGCACCACGGTCAGCGGCATCTGGAGATACTGCTCCAGCGATTTCGGGTTCGGCACGGTGTCCGGCACCTTCCGCATGCCGTCCATGTCGTCGGACACGCAGATCAGGCGCGTCGCATACTTGCCGGCCGTCAGCACCTCGAACGCATGGCGCACCATCGTCGTGCGCACGACCTCGCCGAACGTGCCAATATGCGGCAGGCCCGAGGGGCCATAACCGGTCTCGAAGATCACCGGCGCCTCCGCCGTCCGCTCGCCGGCCTTCACCTGCTCCGCCACCCGCTTCTCCAGCGCGCGCGCAAGTTCGAAAGGCCAGGCCTTGGCGGTTTGGGCGAGAACGGAAAAGTCGGTCATGGTCCGCGTCGATCTTATGGGTTGTCAGTGCGCCCGGGCCTAGAGGCCACACCGGAACGCGTCAAGCGAGTGGGGTTCGGGGAATGTCCAAAATATTCGACATATTATACTTGACGTACCCAGCACGAGCTAGTACATTGACGGCATAGGAGTTCCCCATGTCGTACCTCACTTCCCCGCACTTCCATGACGAAGAAGCCGCTTACGCCTTCGTTGAGTCCCGCGTCTGGGCCGATGGCCGGTCGTGCCCTCACTGCGGCGTGGTGGGCAAGTCCGGCAAGCTGGGCGGCGAGAGCACCAGGATTGGCGTGTACAAGTGCTACGCCTGCCGCAAGCCTTTCACCGTGAAGATCGGCACCATCTTCCATGACTCCAAGGTCAAGCTGCATCTCTGGCTTCAGGCTATTTTCCTCATCGCATCCAGCAAGAAAGGTATCAGCGCCAACCAGCTTCACCGCACCCTTGGCGTCACCCTGAAAACTGCTTGGTTCATGGGGCACCGCATCCGTGAAGCCATGCGCACTGGCGGCCTTGCCCCGATGGGCGGCGGCGGTGGCAGCGTTGAGGTCGATGAGACTTTCTTTGGCACCGAGCCCGGCAAGATCAAGAAGCAAGGCGTTGGCCACAAGATGAAAGTCCTTTCACTGATCGACCGCAACACCAAGCAGGCCCGCTCAGTTGTCATTGATGATCTGACCCGCTCAACTATCTGGCCTGTCGTCAAAGAGAACGTCTCGCAGGAAGCTCGCATCCTGACTGACCAAGCTAATGTCTACAAAGGCATCGGTCGGGAGTTCAGCGGCCACAAGAGCGTCAACCACGCAACCGGCGAATATGTCAGTCAGTCCGAGCCGGACGTCCACACCAACACCGTCGAGAACTACTTCTCCGTGTTCAAGCGCGGCATGAAAGGCACCTACCAGCACTGCGGCAAGCAACACCTTCACCGCTACCTCGCTGAGTTCGATTTCCGCTATAACAACCGTATTGCGCTGGGCGTGGATGATGTCGCTCGCGCCAGCGCCATCGTGTGTGGTATCTCTGGCAAGAGACTCACCTATGAAACAGCTCGTTCAGGACGGTAGGAATGCCCGGAAAAAAGCCAAAGCCGAAGGGCGAAAAATCTCAGCGCGACAGGTTTCTAGAAACCGCAAAGCAAGTCGAGGCAGGCGAAGAAAAGACTGCGTTTGAGCGGGCGTTTAAAGCAGTGGTGCCAAAGGCGAAGAAGCGCTCTGGATGACGATGGCCACCCCGGTTCACCGGGTGTTCAAGGGCTACTGGCAACGCTGAATAAATCTCGCCTCTTACGCGATCTCGCTTGAGTTGATGCTGCCGCTCCCTACTAGTCATCGGTAGAAACCGGGGAGAAAAATTTGGCAGACCCGCTCCAAACAGCGCTTACAAAAGTTGCCGCCGTCAACAAAGAGTATGACGCAGATGTGTTCCTGTTTTCAGGGGGAATTACTGATACCAATTACGGCGCTTTTATAAAGGAAATTGCCAAGACTCGGAAGCATCCCAATGCCTTGATGATCGTGGCAACAAACGGCGGATACGCGACAGCGGGATTCAAGATTTCAAGACTGCTGCAGGGCACGTTCAAGCAGCATTTTCTCTACGTTCCGCGCGAGTGCTATAGCGCAGGGACACTATTGGCCCTCGGAGCCCACAGGCTGATCATAGACCAGTTTGCCGAACTCGGCCCGCTGGATGTTCAGCTGCCCAAACCCAACGAAATTGGCAGCCGAAAGTCCGGTCTGGTGTCACGAGCAGCATTTGACACAATGACCGACATCAGTTTCTCCATTTTTGAGCGCTTCATGCTGGGGATAAAGACAAAAAGCGGTGGCGCCGTCACCTTTGATGTTGCGGCCCAGTTGGCAGCGACAATGGCCGCCGCGATGGTCACACCTGTTTTGGGAAAAATTGATCCAGACTCCCTAGGGAGCGATTATCGGGATCTGATTGTGGCATCTGAGTACGGTGAGCGGCTGGCCAACAAAGGCGGAAACGTCAAACCGGGTGCAGTTCAAACCTTGGTATCTGGCTACCCCGCCCATAACTTCATTATTGACGAACACGAGGCAAAAGAGCTTTTCAAACGGATCGAACGCCCGTCTGACACGTTGTATCAACTTATCGGTAGCATCACAAAATATGCGTTTACCGAGGCGAATCCGTCATTCATAATGAAACTGGAGGTTCCAGATGCGCAGCCAACAAAGACTAGACCCAAACCCACACAAACCAATCTCCGCAAAAGAGCTGGCAAATCAACGAAAAAATCCTGACCTGCAGCAAGATTTGCGTTGGACTATCGTCGGTTTTGAGATTGGCGAGGCCATTAAAGAGGCCGGTGAGCGGGCAGAAAACATAGAGCAAGGTGCAAACGAAGCCGCCTAGCGATCAGCCGCCCAGACCAAAGCCTTCCCAGAGAGCCGCCGGGCTATCACCAGCCCGGCGGCTTTTTTTATTCAATCTTCGCCAGCCGCCTCACGAAGTATTTTTGCGACCGTGGTGTTACCCTCTGGAGTCAAAATGACCAGCGAGCGCATAAAGACGCCTACCGCGCTGAATAGCTCCTCGGCTTGAGTTTGCGAGTACGAGCGCCTTGGGTGCATCGTGTCGTTCCGCCAGCATTCTTTGACGTGCCAAAGGTGGGCTCGGCGCTCGCTCCACTTTTTTCGGTCGTCGTCTTTAGCCATGTCCTTGATTTTGGCGTCGATACCCGACAATAGTTTCCCCCACTCCAGAGTAGTATCAGGAAGCTGAAGCTGTTTGGCCAAGAGCGATACGGCTCCCTCCATAACGCGCATCATGTGGAACACAGAAGCGGTGGGCTGACCGTACCCCAAACACAATCTGGCGCACTCGATTTCATCAAGAAGGGGCTTGAAGCTCAACTCTACTGGGCGGCCGAACGGGGACTTATCTTCAAAGAATTTCTGGCGATCAGTCGGCACCAGGAACAGCACCGCTGTTTCCATGTTGGACATAAAGCTGTCTACCAGCATATCCCATGCTTCAACGGTGTAGGGGACGTTCGCTTCATATCTGTCGAGTTGGTTCTCCAAGGCGCGCATTCTCATCTTGGCGGCAAGTGATGACATAGCCCTGATAGCCACCGACACTTCCGACTTCTTGCTGTCATCGATAACGCCCATGGCTTTGCTATAGACGTACAGTTCCCTGACTTCCGTCAGAGTTTCGCCCAGCTCAACAAACTCGGGTATCTCGTACTGGATCATAAGCTTCCATAGGCTCCACAGCTCACCCGGCTGCGGCCAACGAGAACGCGATTCGGCGCCGGTGTCGGCGCAACCTCTAGCATCTTCAATCATGGTTGGGTACGTCAAATATAACATGTCGAAAATATTTGACACGTCAAAAATCTTCGACTATCTGTCGATGTATAGTATTTTTGACAGGTCAGGAGTTCGCCCATGTCCCCCGCCGCCGTGTTCCGGAACATGCCGTTCCGCGAGAAGACCGCCTGGGCGATGGCCCTTATCCTGATTGGCGGCGCCGCCTTCTATTTCAACATGATGGTCAGCGCCTCGCGCGCCCTCGGCCAGACGGCGCCGCCGCTCATCGGCTTCGTCATCGCCTATGTCGTGGTGATCGTGATTGCCTCGGTGGTGCTCATGTCCGCCCTCGCCGCCGCCTCGCCGCGCGAGGCCGGCGCGCCTGCCGATGAGCGCGAGAAGATCATCGGCGACAAGGCCGGCAACTGGGCGGGTTATGTGATCGTTGTGCCCGCCCTCGGCGCGCTCTGGCATTATGCGGTGAACGACGACGGCAACATGCTGTTCCACCTCGTCTTCCTCAGCCTGATGCTGGGCCAGATCGCGGAATACGTCTTCCAGATCGTCCTCTACCGCCGGGGCGTCTGAGCCATGGCGAAGCCCCCGCCGATCACCAACCGCATCCGGGAGCTGCGCGAGCAGCATGGGCAGATGAGCCAGTCCGCCCTCGCCGGCGCCATCGGCGTGACCCGGCAGACGGTGATCGCCATCGAGCTCGGCAAGTATTCCCCCTCCCTCGAAAGCGCCTTCCGGATCGCCCGGATCTTCGGAACCGACGTCGAATCCGTGTTCGGCTGGCAGGGCCCGCCGCAGTCCTGAGACCTGCGGCGCGGCGGCGCAGGGATTAACCTGAAACTTCGATTGACACTCATTCTCAAGTCTTGCAAATGGTTCTCATGATCATTTGCGTCTGCAATCGTATCAACTGCCGGTCGGTCCGCGAGGCCGTCGCGTCGGGCGCGCGCAGCCCGAATGCCGTGCAGGCCCACCATGGCTGCAAGTTCAATTGCGGGAAATGCTCGACCACCCTCGGCGAAATGATCTCCGAACAGATGGACCGCTGCGCTCCGCAGATGAACGTCCTGGCGGCCGAATAGGCCGCCCGCCCCGGCCAAAACCGTTTCAATTCAAGCCCTTCGCGCCCGCGCCGGCGGGTTTGCAAGTGTGTCGCACTTGCATATATGTTTGATTTTATTGGGGATTTTATTGTACCGCCCGGCGGATTCTCCTATAAGGTTACGTACTTCTCCGTAACTCCCAGCCGACAGGAGCGCGCCCATGCAAGGCGACAAGAAAGTCATCGAATTCCTCAATCTCGCCCTCAAGAACGAGCTGACGGCCATCAACCAGTATTTCCTGCATTCCCGGATGCTGAAGGATTGGGGCGTCTCGAAGCTTGGCAAGAAGGAGCACGAGGAATCGATCGAGGAGATGCACCACGCCGACTGGCTGATCGAGCGCATCCTGTTCCTCGGCGGCCTGCCGAACCTCCAGGACCTCGGCAAGCTGTACATCGGTGAGAGTGTCGAGGAGATACTCGCCGCAGACCTCAAGATGGAGAACATCGCCATCCCCCTGCTCCGCGACGCGATGCAGCATTGCGAGACGGTGCGCGACTATGTGAGCCGCGATCTCTTCGGCAAGATCCTCCACAACGAGGAAGAACACGTCGATTTCCTCGAGACGCAATTCTCCCTGATCGAGCGGATCGGAATCGAGCGCTACACGCTGCTCCAGGCCGAAGCGAACGCATAAGGCCCCGCGCTGGCCATTGTGCCGACACATTGAGACGACGATAGTTTCCCCGTTGCCGCGCCCGGCGCGGCAACCGTCAGATATAAGTCTTTTTGGGGATACACATGCTACATCGCACCTTCCTGACCCGTTTCACGGCCGGCCTCACCGCGACCTGCGCGGCGGCCGCTTTCCTGCCGGCGCTCGCCCAGGGCGCGCCTGACTTCCAGGACCAGGCCTTCACCACGCCCTACTGGACGCGCGTGCCGGTGATCGAAGTGATGGGCCGCGCCGACATGCAGGTGATGCCGAACCGCGCGGCGTTCAACGTCACCTATCTGGAAACCGACAAGGATTCCAAAAAGGCCATGCAACTCGCCGTCGAGCGCGGCCGCCTTGCCTACGAGACGATCAAGAAGGCCGCCGGCAAGGACTCGGTGATCCAGTCTTCGGTGAATGTCACGGCGCTGTATGAGCAGTACAAGGACAAAGACGGCAACCGCATCGACAACGAGCGCTCCGACAAGATCCGCGCCTATGAGGCGCGCGTCTCACTCAGCGTAACCGTCGAGGATGTCTCCAAAGCCGGCACCGCCCGCGCCGGCGCGCTGGCGCTCGGCCCGGAAAACGCCTCGGGCCTCTCGACCTATCTCGAACGCACGACAGAGCTCAACCGCGAAGCCTATGAAGCCGCTGTGAAGGACGGCGCCGCGCGCGCCAAGGCAACGGCGGCGGCCAGCGGCGGAAAGCTCGGCAAGCTGATGGTTGTGCAGGAAGGCTCCGGTCCCTGCCTCGGCGGCTGGTCCTCAATGGCGGGCAGCGACTATGACTACTACGACAAGGCCGCCTACGCGATGGCCCCGCCGCCTCCGCCCCCGCCGCCGCCTGCCCCGCTCGCCTCGGGCATGATCGACGGCCGGCAGGTCACCATCACGCAGGCCGACATCGACTCGCTGAACCTGCCTTCGGATGACAAGACGCAAGGCGTTTCCTCCAGCGTCTGCATGATCTACAAGATCGAACAGTAATAATCCCTATACGGATTGTTTTTCTTCGCTTGGTCAAAAAGGGTTGATCCTTTTGCCAAACTGGCGTCTTAAGGGGAGGCGGGGCGATCGCTCCGCCTCCCAACGCATTGTCACGCTCCTTTACGGAGCCACGGCAGACAAACCAGAAAAGGAAAACACCCCATGGCGAAAGCGCCCAGTGCGAAGGAACTGCTTGTCGAGAAGTACATCGCCGACCTGAAGGAAAAGGTCGGTGAAGCAAGGCCGGATCTTGCGCTGCTTGATGCGTGCGTCAAGGCGAGCGGCCCCTCCATCTACAAATCCGACTCGGCTACGGTTGCTGCATCGAACAAGGACGAGATGGAACGTGTACGGACCAGCTTCATCGTGAAGAAGCTCGGCGTCACGGACGAAGCGAAAGGCCACGCCGCCCTCAAGGCCGCAGTTGAGAAATACGGCCGCGCGGTGCGCGCGAAACATCGCCCCGTGGTCTATTATCTCGTGGCCAAGGAATTGAAGAAGGCCGCCGCGCTGAAAGCGGCCTGATCCCCCCCTTTCCCGAACGAAAATCGCCGCCCCGGCTGAACCGAGGCGGCGATTTTTTTGAAGTGGATTCGGAGATCAGAACCCGTTCAGCTTCGCATACCGGTCGCGGTGCCAGCTGGCCGAGCCGTAGAGCGCTTCCTGCACCCGGGCCCGCTTCATGTAGAAGCCGGGCTCGGCGGCGTCGGTCATGCCGATGCCGCCATGCATCTGCACGCAGTCATTCGACACCATGTGCACCAGCTCGCCCGCCTTCGCCTTGGCGAGACTGGCCAGCTCGGCAAGATCCGGCTTGCCGGCATCCGCCGCATCCAGCGCCGCCGCCACGCAGGACCGCGTCATTTCCAGCTCCACGAACATCTTCGCCGCGCGGTGTTGCAGCGACTGGAAAGAACCGATCAGCTGGCCGAACTGCTTGCGATTGTTCAGGTAGTCGAGCGTCATGTCGAACGCCGCCTGCGCCGATCCGAGCATCTCGGCGGCCATGCCGATCGCCGCGCGGTCAAGCACCGGATCGAGGATGTCCGCGCCCTCATCGGCCGGCCCGAGCAGCGCCGCATCGGTCACGTGCACGTCGTCGAAACTGATGTGCGCCGCGCCGTGGCTGTCCACCGTCTTCAGCGCCTCAACCGTGACGCCCTTGGCGCCGCGCGGCACCAGGAACAGGCTGATACCATGCCGGTCACCCGCCTCGCCGAAGGTGCGCGCCGCGACGATGAAAACGTCCGCATAATGACCATCCGGCACGTATTTCTTGAGACCGTTCAGCGTGAAACCCTTCCCGTCGCGCTCGGCCTCGGTGGCGACGGCGTAGGGCGAAAAGTGTGCCGACTCGTCGAGCGCCAGCGCAAACGTCGCCTCGCCGGCCGCAATCTTCGGCAGCCACTCGGCCTTCTGCGCGGGCGTGCCGCCGAGCTGCAGGGCCGAGGCCGCGATCAGCGCTGTCTGCATCAGCGGCGTGGCCGCCAGTGTGCGCCCCTGCGCTTCGAGGATCTGGCCGAGGCCGGTCAGCCCGAACGTCTCCCCGCCCGGCTCGTCCGGAATGATCACGCCGAAGAAACCCAGCTCGGCGAGCTTCTTGCGCGAGGCCGGATCGTCACCATTGGCACCTGAGTCGCGCAGCGCGCGCAGGTGCGAGATCGGCAGTTCGCCCTGCGCAAACGCCATCGCCGTCTCGCGCAGCATTTCCTGGTCTTCGGTGAGGATAAAACTCATGACGCGTCCACCTTTGTGTCGATTGATTGGTTCTTGACTTTGCGGGCCCAACGCACGGCCTGTTCCAGCCGGTCATTGCCCCAGAACATTTCGCCGTCCGGCGCAAAGAAAGTCGGCGCGCCAAACACGCCGCGCGCGGCTGCTTCTTCGGTATTCTTTTTCAGTTCGGCCTTCACGGGATCGGTCGCCGCCTTCGCGAACACAGCCTCCGGCGAATGTCCCAAGCGGGCGAGAATCCCCGCGAGAACGCTGTCGTCGGATATAATGGCGCCTTCAACGAAGTTCGCCCTGTACACCGCGCGCACGAAATCCGGCCGTGCCGCATCCGGCAGAGCCAGCACCATGCGCGCCGCCTTCAGCCCGTCCTGCGGGAAGATATCCGGCCGGCGCAGGGGCAGGCCTTCATCGATGCAGGTCCGCTCAAGGTCGCGCCACATATATTTGCCCTTGACCGGGAAAGCATTGAACGGGCTGTCCTTCAGCCCCTGCTGGCTGTTGAACAGCGGCCCGAGCAACATCGGTTTCCACACCACGCCCAGCCCCGCAGCGCCCGCGACCTTCTCGATCCGCATGGCTGCCGGGTAGGAATAGGTTGAGGCGAACTCGAACCAGAACTCGATCATCGGACTACTGATGATCCTTCAGGCCGAGCACGCGCTTGGCGATGACGTTGAGATTGATCTCGGACGTGCCGCCCTCGATGGAGTTGCCCTTCGAGCGCAGCCACTGGCGGGTGACCTTCTTGGCATTCTTATCGAAGCCCTCGCCTTCCCAGCCGAGCCCCTCGGTGCCGAGCGCCTCTATCAGCAGCTCGTGCCGGTCCTGGTTCATCTTGGCGGCGGCGTATTTCAGGATCGACGCGGTATGACCCACGGCCTGGCCCGCCTTCGCCTGCTCGGTCTGGCGCTGCACGGTCAGCGAGAACGCCTTCACATACATCTTGTGATCGGTGATCCGGCCGCGCAGGTCGCCGTCCAGCAGGCGTCCGCTCTCGTCGGTGCCGATATGCTGCTTGGCATAATCGTCCGGCCCGAGGATGCCCGAGCCGCCGGTGCCGCCAAATCCGCCCGCCGAGATCGACGAGCGCTCGAACTGCAAGAGCCGTTTGGCAATCTCCCAGCCGCCATTCACCCGGCCGACGAGTTGATCCTTGGGCACCTTCACATCGGTGAAGAAGGTTTCGCAGAACGGGCTCTCGCCGGAAATCAGCTGGATCGGGCGCGCCTCGACGCCGGGGCTCTTCATGTCGAACAGGATGAAGCTGATGCCTTCATGCTTGGTCGAGGTGTCGGTGCGCACCAGGCAGAAGATCCAGTCGGCCTTGTCGGCGTAGGAGGTCCACACCTTCTGGCCGTTGATCAGGTAATGGTCGCCCTTGTCCTCGCAGCGGGTCTGCAGGCCGGCGAGGTCCGAGCCCGCGCCCGGCTCCGAATAGCCCTGGCACCAGCGGATCTTGCCCTTCAGGATATCCGGGATGAAGCGCAGCTTCTGCTCATGGTTGCCGAATTCCAGCAGCGCCGGGCCGAACATCCACAGGCCGAACGAGAACAGCGGCGGGCGCGCCTTGATGCGGCGCAGCTCCTGCTCCAGCACGCGGGCTTCCTCGCGGTTGAGCCCGCCGCCACCATATTCCTTGGGCCATTGCGGCGAGGTCCAGCCCTTCTCGCCCATCCGGTCGAGCCAGAGTTTGGACTCGGGGTTCTTGAAGGTGGCATTGCGCCCGCCCCAGACAATTTCGTCGTCCGGCATCGGTGTGCGCATCGAGGGCGGGCAATTCGCTTCCAGCCATTTGCGCGTTTCCAGGCGGAATGCTTCGAGTTGCTCGGCAGTATCGTAGGCCATCGGCTCACTCCCTCGTATGATCGGCTTTTCCGGATCCATCCTATGCCGCACCTCCGCATCCGCCAAGCGGTCACGCGGCGTCAGAACCAGCCCGCAATCGGAAGGCCCTCAGCCTTGACCGGAGCCCGAACATAGTGCCGCGCCGTCGTCAGACCCGGTGCGGCGTCTTCGCCCAGAAGTGCGGGCACTTCGCGAGGCCGTAGAGCGCCCGCGCCATCGCGACCGATTGCAGCGGCTAATAGAGCGGCAGCGTCGCCGCCAGTCCCACGCGCCGCCAGTCCCTCTTTCCCGGCGCGGCCAGCGCCATCAGCATCCCGGCCGCGTAGGAGACCGCAGCCAGCATCAGGAACACCGGCGCCACGCGCAAGTCTGGAACCGCGAAACCCAGCGCCAGCCACACCGCCCAGGGCCCGTGCACCAGCGCCGACAGGATCGCCGCGCCCAGAGTCAGCTGCATCGGCACAAAGCCTCTGAGCCCCATCTCGCCCGCCGCCTCGCCCGGCCGGCGCCTCACGCGTCGGCGGCGCGATCATGCCGACACGCAGTCCGGCGCGGGCGAGCCGCAGGCCGAGGTCTGCGTCCTCGGTCACGTACCATGCATCCCAGCCGCCCGCCCCGGCCAGCGGAGCCTGCACGCAGGCCAGGTCAGGCCCCGCCGCATGAAATGCCCGGACGGCCGCCTTCAGTTGATCCGCCCGCGGACGGTCTTCGGCGTCATACAAGATCACGAACGTGCCCCGCGCCCGCGCCAGTCCGTAATTCAGCGCCCGCGGCTTGGTGCGCGGCAGGCCCGGCGGCACCACCAGCAGCTCCGTCCGGTCTGGCCATCGCTGCCGGCGCAGCGCATACGCCGTCGCCTCGTCACCCGCCTCGATCAGCAGTTTCACGTCCAGCCGGGACGCCGGATAATTGAGCGCCCGGATCGCGGCCGCCAGCTGCGCCGCCGTCTCCGCCTCGTCCTTGAGAGCGATCAGCAAGGTGTAAACCGGCCAATCGTCCAGCTCCGTCTCCGGGCTGGTAGCCTTGGGCCGGGACAATGCGCCCAGGACATACAGCGCGGTCCGGAAAACGAGGACCGCCGCGAACACCGCGACGCCGAGCAGTCCGAGCAGGCCGGTTCACAGGTCCGGCGCCGCGAGGCCGGCGAGACCCAGAACCGTCAACCCTTGCCGTAAGGCCCGCCGCTGGCCGGAGCTCAGCGTATGCGCGGCGGATTTTCCAGGCGCGCGCAACAGAAGACCGAACGCGGCCGCGTGCGCCAGCCGGCGGTCCGGCGGCGGCTCCACAAGCCGCTGCACCCCGGACATCCCGGCCCGTTCGAAAAAGCCATCCCTATCGGCGCCCATGCCCGGAAACCCACAGCTTCCCCACAGGTTTCTCCACAAACCTGAGATTGAAGTCATTTCTCTAGCATAACAATTCCGTGCCCCGCAGGGGTCTGCGCGTCCTGCACAGGGCGCTCTTGCTGCCTGTGGAGATTTGTTCTATGTTTGTTCCATGTTCGGTGTTCATGTCGTCTGGTTCAAACGGGACCTCAGGGTTCACGATCACGCCCCGCTCCTTGCGGCGGTGGCGAGCGGCGCGCCGGTCATCCCGCTCTATGTCTTCGAGCCCGGATACTGGGCGCTGCCGGAACATTCCGGCCGCCAGTTCGCCTTCCTGACGGAATCGCTGCGGGAGCTGGACAGCGCGCTGGAGGCGCGCGGCAGCCGCCTTCTGGTGCGCACGGGCCCCGCCGTTGATGTGTTCAGCGCCCTGCACCGCGAGTTCGGCCTCGACGCGATCCACGCGCATGAGGAGACCGGCCAGCAATGGACCTTCGACCGGGACCGCCAGATGCGCCGGTGGGCCCGCAATGCCGGCATCGCCCTGCGCGAGCAACCCCAGAACGGCGTGGTGCGCGCGGTGAAGTCAGGAGACGGATGGACCGCGCTCTGGCAACGGCGCATGGCCGAGCCGCGCGTCCGGGCGCCTGAGGCGGTGACCTCGCCGCCCCTTCCCGTCTCGCACTGGCCCATCGCGGAAGATTTCGGCCTCGGCGCGGACGACTGCCCGGCCCGCCAGCCGGGCGGACGCAGCGCCGGGGTCGAATGCCTGCGCTCTTTCCTCGAAGCGCGCGGGCGCGACTATCACGCCGTCATGTCGAGCCCGCTGGCCAGCGCCGAAGCCTGTTCGCGCCTCTCGCCGCACCTGGCCTTCGGCACCGTTTCGCTGCGGGAAGCCTGGCAGGCGGCCCGGCGCGCCCGCGACCTCCAGTCCGGCGCAGGCGATGCAGGCTTTGCCGCCTCGATCGACAGCTTCATCTCCCGGCTCCACTGGCATTGCCACTTCATTCAAAAGCTCGAGGACCAGACCTCGCTGGAAAGCCGCAACCTGCATCCCGCCTATGACGGCCTGCGTCCGCGCGCAGGGGCGGGCGACCCGGCGCTCGAAGCCTGGATCGACGGGCGCACCGGCTTTCCTTTCCTCGATGCGTGCCTGCGCTCGCTGAAGGCGACGGGCTGGCTGAATTTCCGTATGCGCGCCATCGTGATGGGCTTTGCGGCCCATCATCTCTGGCTCGACTGGAAAGTGCCGGCCGAACGCCTCGCCGCCCGCTTCACCGATTTCGAGCCCGGCATCCACTATGCCCAGGCCCAGATGCAGTCGAGCACGACCGGCCCCAATTCGCCGCGCATCTACAATCCGGTCAGACAGTCCCGCGAGCTGGATCCGGCCGGCGTGTTCATCCGCCAATGGGTGCCGGAGCTGGCGCGCCTGCCGGACGCTTTCCTGCACGCCCCCTGGGAAGCGCCGCCGGAACTTCTCTCGGCCGCCGGCGTGGTCCTCGGCCAGACCTATCCGATGCGCATGGTCGATCACCTGGCAGCGGCCGACGTCGCCCGCAGCCGGATCGCGGCCTTGCGCCGCGAATCCGGTCAGAGCGCCGCCGACGACATCCCGGCCCGGTTCAGCCGCCGCCGATCCGGCACCAGCGCCCCGGGCCCGCGCCGGCGGTCTGCCCAGAACCGGCCGGACCTTGCCGCCGCCCCGGCCCGCCAGCTCAGCCTCGATCTCGGCCTGTCGCACGTTTCCTGAACGACGCCCCCGATTCGCCGCCTTTGGCCGGTCGCCCAGCCCATATTGACAGTCGATAATAACCGCCCAGGCCTTGTTCTGGTCGATTTTATCGTTTTTCAATGCGGAAAATGCCTTGATTTTTCTAGTATTTATTTTTTTTCGATAATTTAATATTGAAAAACGATAAGAGCTGCGCTATCTCATGGGTGTCGGCAGCGGGATGAGCCCGCCAAGGACACAACGAAACAGAAAACCAGCATCAAGGAGAATAGATCATGTCCCCCCGCGCCCAGTTCAGCGACCTCGGAGCCAAGATTTTCGCCCCGGTCGCGGCGCTTGCCCGCCCAACCGGATCTGCCCCTGTCCGGTACCAGCCGGCAAACGACACGGTCGCAGTGGACCGGATGGATCTCCTGGCCCGCCGCCGCCGCCGTCAATCTCGCCGCGAACAACGTTCGTAGCGAGCCCGAAGCACCGCCGGCCGCCCCTGATCCGGCGGTGCTTCAACTCTCTCTCATTCACTCATTCCCAGGAAGGAACCCCCTCATGTACCGCCCCCTCATCGCCGCCGCACTCGCCGTCGCCACCCTCGCAACGCCGGCCTTCGCCGCCTCCAGCACGTTCCGCATGGAGGTCGAATACTCCAAGGCCAACCTCGCCACCCCCGCCAGCGCCGCCAAGGAATACGCCCAAATCAGCCAACAGGTCGTCGACCGCTGCGAGGGCGAACTGGCAGACGTGAAATACGGCAAGCAATTCGCCGTCGACGCCTGCATTGACCGCACACTGACCAACACGGTCCGTGCCATCGGCAACGCCAATCTCAGCGAAGTTCACGCCAATCGCGACTGAGCCTGACAACTGCCCTGCCACGGCGCCCGCCTCTCACTCACCTGCCGTGGCATATGCAGCCAGCCGCCTTCGTCCCCCAGGACGGAGGCGGTTTTTCTTTAAGGTCCGGGGTCCGGCCTCAGGCCGCGTCGCCGTCGCGCAGGTCTTTGGCGCGCAGCACCTGTACCAGACGGAAATGCATCGGCACGAAGGGGCCATCCTCGTCGGCTTCAAACAGGGCGGCGCAGCAGGTCGGGAACTTCTCGTTCAGCCGTGAGGAGGCCCGGTGGTCGAGGGAGCCGCTTTCGCGCAGGATGGTCAGCGCAAAATCATGCAGGCCCGGATTGTGACCGATCACCATGAGGGTCACGGCGCCGTCATTCTGCGACACGGCTTCGCTCAGCCCGCGCACTCCGGTCAGGTAGAGCGACTCCATCGGGCGGACCTTCTCGCCGGCGAATACCAGGGCCGCCTCGGCGCAGGTCTCGCGGGCCCGGCGCGCGCTGGACACCAGGATGCGCTCCGGGCTCCAGCCGAGGGCCACCAGCTCTTCAGCCATGCGTTTGGCATCGGCGTGCCCGAGCGGCGTCAGCGCGCGGCCGAAATCGTCGATGCCTTCAGACCAGGGTTCGGTCTTGGCGTGGCGCATCAGGACGAGGCGTTTCATGGGCGGACCGGACCCCGGCGGCTTTGAGGATTTCTCATCGGCAGCTTCAGGCAGCCGTGGTTGTTCGGGGCCCGTTAGGCACTAGTTTCACAGCAGAAATCAAGAGACAGGACCCACGAATGACCCTTTTGCTCGGCGACACCGCCCCGGACTTCGAGGCCGAGACGACACAAGGCCGGATCCGGTTCCATACCTGGGCGGGCAAGGATTGGGTCATATTCTTCTCGCACCCGGCCGATTTCACACCCGTCTGCACGACCGAACTCGGCTACACAGCCAAACTCAAGGACGAATTCGCCAAGCGCGGCGCGAAGGCCCTGGTGATCTCGGTCGACTCGCTGGAGCAGCACAAGGCCTGGGTGCCTGACATCGAGGAAACCCAGGGCACCGCCGTCAACTTCCCGATCATTGCCGATCCGGACCGCAAGATCGCGACCCTCTACAGCATGATCCACCCCAATGCAGACGCCAAGGTCACGGTCCGGGCGGTCTACGTCATCGATCCCGACAAGAAGATCCGCGCCTCCATCGTCTACCCGCCCAGCGCCGGGCGGAACTTCGATGAAGTGTTGCGCCTGCTTGATTCGCTGCAACTGACCGATGGCTACAAGGTGGCCACCCCGGTCAACTGGCAGGATGGGGACGACGTCATCATCGTCCCCTCCCTGCAGGACAAGGACGAAATCGCCCGCCTGTTTCCGAAAGGCTACAAGGCACTCAAGCCGTACCTGCGTCTGACCCCCCAGCCAAACAAGGCCTAGGTCAAGTCCACCGCACGCGGAATATTTTTGCAGCACCCGCTTTCCCCGGACAGCGGGTTGGGCCAAATCCTTGATCCGTGGGGCCGGTGCCCCGGGGAACACGTTTCATGACCCTCCTACTCCTGGCGCTCGGCCTTGTCCTTCTGGTCGCCGGCGGCGAACTGCTTGTGCGGGGCGCGGTCCGGCTCGCGCAGAAATTCCGTATCTCGCCGCTGCTGATCGGCCTCACCCTGGTCGGGTTCGGCACGTCGATGCCTGAACTCGTCACCAGCGTGCAGGCCGCCTTTGCCGGCTCACCCGGCATTGCGGTCGGCAATGTCGTCGGCTCGAACCTCGCCAACATCCTGCTCATCCTCGGCGCGGCCGCCGTGATCAACCCGGTCGTCATCGCCCGCGAAACCTTCAAACGCGACGGCATCGTGCTCGCCGCCGCCACCCTGATGTGCGTCGCCGCAGTGCTGGCCGGCCGGCTCACACCCTGGATCGGCGCGTTGTTCGTGCTGTCACTGGCGGGCTATATCCTGTTTGCGTTCTGGCAGGAGCGACGCAGCAACGCGGCGGCCGATGCGGCCTCCGGCGCGGCGGTCTCCGATGCGCCAAAACCCTCCGCAGCGCTGATCCTCGTTGACCTGGTGTTCGTTGCCGGTGGCCTGCTGCTGACCATCCTTGGCGCGCGGCTGCTGGTCTCCAGCGCCATCGAGATCGCCACACAATTCCACGTTTCACAGACCATCATCGGCCTCACCATCGTTGCCGTCGGCACCTCGCTGCCCGAACTCGTCACCTCTGTCATGGCGGCCCTGCGCAAGCATGGCGACATCGCCTTCGGCAACATCGTCGGCTCCAACATCTACAACGTGCTCGGCATTCTCGGCGTCACCGCCATGGTGAAGCCCATCGATGTGCCGGCCGAGATCGCGGATTTCGACGTCTGGGTCATGCTGGCCGCCACCGTCCTGCTGTTCATCGTAGCCTTGTCGCGCTGGAAGATCACCCGGCTCGAAGGTGGGACGATGCTGGCCGGCTACGTCGCCTATGTCGGCTGGCTGGGCCTGAACGCCGGCGTCTGACGGCGGACCTGAACCGCCAGCGCCCGGGCGTATCTTACGGTTCGATCCGATCCTGCCGGAACCTTCGGGCACGGAACGACTCTTCCGAACGCTGGGGCATATAGGCGGCAAGATCCCGCCGGGTCGTCGCCGTCGCGCAAACGTCAACCGGAATGTCGGCTGTACCCCAACGGTTCTGCAGCACGCCCGTGGTCAGGTTGTCGCCCACCTGCTGGATCCCGCCGTCGAGATTCCGGCCCGCCTGGATGAGGCAGGCTTCATTGCCCGAGCCGGCCTGAAGGATGGCGCCGGTATTGTTGTGTCCGAGCTGGACGAGACCTGCCGTGTTCCCGGCGCCGGTCTGGGCGATGCCCGCGGCGTTGCCGCGTCCTTGCTGGACCGTGACGGCAGCGTTGGCGGCGCGTTGCGCGCCGCTGCGAAGACGTCCCTGATCTGCTGCGGCGGTGCCGGCGGCTGAAACGGCCATCAGCAGGACGGCGCCAAGATACAGAATGCGGTGGGTCATGGTGGAGTTCCTTTCAGGCGCTGCGTTCAAGGTGGCAGAGCTCGCCGGCCGCATCGCGGAGCGTCAGCGTGGCACGGTAATGGCCCTGCGGGAGTTCGGCGGACCCGACCGTGGCGGCTTCGCCCGCTGCCAGATCGAGCGGACCGGCTTGCGTGACGTCGGACGCGCCGCCAGCACCCCGGGCCGAGATGACGAATTCATAGTCGCCGTGCACCGCCTCGCCGGCCTGTGCGACGGCTTCGATCCGCACGCCCTGCGGCGTGGGCGTTTCGCGGATGTCGCAGGCGGCGATGTCCGCAAAGCCCGGTGCAGTGGCAGGCAACAACTCCGCATACACATCATTGCGCGGCTGGGCGGCGCAGGCTGCAACCAGTCCAAGTGCCGCGAGGGTCAGTCGTTTCATCATGTCCGTTGCTCCTTCAGCAAGGGGCGTCACGGGGAGGCGGAGCCGCCTCCCCGCACCGGCCTCAGTTATAGCCGCTCTGCACGACCACGGAGATATTGCCGTCACCGCGCTGGCGCACCGTCACGTCCTGGCCGTTACCAACCTGGATGATGCCGGACGTGTTGTTCACACCGTCCTGATCGGCCACGGCCGTATTGTTGGTGCCGATCTGCGCGATGCCCGACACGTTACCATAGCCGGTCTGCAATGTGCTGGCGCGAAGGTTGAGGCCCTCCTGACCGGTGACCGCGAAGTTGTCCTCGCCGATCTGGGCTGTCTCCACGCGGTTGCGCGTGCCATACTGGTCCATGCGCAGGAAGTTGTTGTAGCCGGACTGCACGCCGCGGGCATACTGGCCGCGTCCGCCTTGCACGACGACCGTGCCGTTGCGGTCACCCTGCTGCGCAACGGCCGCGCCATTGGCATAGCCCGACTGGTCGATGCGCACCCGGTTGCGGACATCCGCATGGGCAGCGCCGAGGCTGAGGAACATGATTGCAGCGGCAGCGGTCGAAAGAAGATGTTTCATTGTCCAAACTCCTGGGTTGCGTCTTGCGCCTTCAAGGAAGCGGCGCTCGAACACGCACAGGAATGACGGCCCGGCACTGAACCGGCATTGAATGCGCGGTTCATGTCTGTTCATCTGCCGCGAAGGATCGCCGCGCTGCCGCCCGCCCTGTCCCGAAACGCCGCTTGACGCCGGACGGGCGCAGCGCCACACGATCCGCCACCATGCGCCTGCCCCATCCCATCCTGCTGGTCTGCTTCGGTGTTGCGTTCGGGTGCAGCGTCGATGCCGTGATGAAGCATATCATGCTCGGCGGCACGGGCGTGCTGACGGCGACGTCCTGGCGCTATATCCTGGGATCCGTCATCATGCTGGCGCTGTTTGCGAGCACCCGGCGGCCGATCCCCGCCCTGCCCGCCATCCGCTTCCACGCCCTGCGCTCGCTGGCCCAGGTGATTTCTGCCTTCTCCTTCTTCTATTCACTCACCCAGATCGCGCTCGCCGAAGCCGTCGTCATGGGCTTTACCGCCGCGCTGATGATCGCCCCCATCGCGCGCGTCGTGCTCGGCGAGAAGATGAGCCCGGTCACCATCGGGGCCTCGCTCGTCGGCTTCGCGGGCGCGGCCCTCGCCGCCACGGCGCACACCGAAGGCGGGCCGCCCGATGGCAACCGGCTTTATGGCACCGCCGCGATCCTGGTCTCCGCCGTGCTCTACGCCCTCAACATCGTATTGCTCCGGCTGCGGACGAAGGAGGAAGACAGCCTCACGCTTGTCACCTTCATGAACGTCTTCCCGGCGCTCTTCCTTTTGCCCTTCATGCTGCTGTTTGCGGACTGGACACCCGAGACCGATGCCTGGCCGATGATGGGCCTCGTCGCCTTTCTCGGCATCGGCATCTGGTGGCTGATGACGCTCGCCTACGGCCGGGCCAAGGCGCAGGTTCTGGCGCCGTTCGAATATACCGGCCTCATCTGGTCGGCCCTGCTCGGCTATGTCTTCTTCCAGGAGGTCCCCGGCTGGCGCGTCTATGCGGGGGCCGCGATCATCATCGCCGCCTGCCTCGTCGTCGCCTTCGAGACGCATTTCGTCAGCCGCCGCGAAGCGAAAATCCCCGCGAGCGATATCCTGACCTGACCCCTGCACGGACGAGACGCCTTGCCGTCCCTGCCGCCTCAGCTTGCCTTGCCGATCGGAATTTTCCGGCGCGCCGTTTCGAGAGATTTCGGCTTCTTCACGTTGATCGTCAGCACGCCGTTGGCGAAGGATGTGGAAAGGTCCTTTTCGCCTGGCACGAACGGCAGCCGCAGGCTGCGCTCGAACCGGCCCCAGGACCGCTCGACAATCCGGCGGCTTTCGGTTTCGTCTTTCCGCTCCTCGCTGCGCTCACCCTTCAGTGAGAGCACGTCTCCGACGATCTCCAGATCGATCTGGTCTTCGGTCAGTCCCGGAAGATCGGCCTTGATGATGACTTCCTTGGCAGTCTCGTTGATATCCAGGCTCGGAGAGAAAGCGTCGGGCTCGACCTGGCGTGTGAAATCAAAGAACTGCTGCCAGATGTCGCCGAGATCACCCCTTAGTGAGTTGAAGGGGTCGTGGTGACCATTCTGGCTCGGCGCATGGCTCCGAAACTGAGCAAGCGGTCCAGTACGCATTGTGAATCTCCCAGAGTTGCAATGTTGACACATGCCCCTCCGCCCACGTTCAGAATAAGAGCGCCTGACGTTCAATTCAATTCGGGAATCTACGGAAAAATCTTGCCGGTCAGGCTTCGATTGTTTCCGGCGAACCGCTCACAATGCCATTTCCAGCTTGCCGTTGCAGAGCGCCGAATAGTCATTGACCAGCGCCTCGGAAATCGCGGCCGGCTTGTAGCGGTGCTCGCCGATCTCGCAGACCGGGGTGAGTTCCGCCGCCGAGCCCGTGATGAAGCATTCCGAGAAGGTCGGCAGCTCCGACGGGAAGATCGCGCGCTCGACCACTTCGATCTGGCGCGCCTTGGCGAGCGCAATCGTCGTCTGGCGCGTCAGGCCGTTGAGGAAACAGTCCGGCGTCGGCGTGTGCAGCGCGCCGTCACGCACGAAGAAGATGTTGGCGCCGGTCGCCTCGGCCACCTGGCCGCGATAGTCCAACATCAGCGCATCCTGGTAGCCGGCCCTTTCGGCGGCATGCTTGGACAGGGTGCAGATCATGTAGAGGCCGGCCGCCTTCGCCTCGCACGGCGCGGTGTCCGGCGCCGGGCGTTTCCAAGGGGCATGGTTCATGCGGATGCCCTTCATCTTGTCAGCGAAATAGTCGCCCCAGTGCCACACGGCGACGGCCAGGTGGATCGTGTTGTTCTGGGCCGAGACGCCCATCATCTCGGAACCGCGCCAGGCAATCGCCCGCACATAGGCGCTCTCGAGGCCCGACTTTGCCAACGCCTCGGTCTTGGCCTGCTCGACTTCCTCGACGCTGAACGGAATGTCGAAGCCCATGATGCCGGCAGAGCGGTGCAGGCGCTTGGAATGGTCCAGCGAGCGGAAGATCTTGCCGCCATAGGCGCGCTCGCCCTCGAACACCGCCGAAGCGTAGTGCAAGGCATGCGTCAGCACGTGAACCTTGGTGTCGCGCCAAGGCACAAAAGCCCCGTCCATCCAGATGTAGCCGTCGCGGTCATCATAGGGGATGGCAGCCATTGGAACGCTCCTCGCTTGAACTTTCTGCGTATTCAGGTTCATTTCCGACTTATGGCCGTGCCCGTCAACCTGAACCGTCCCTTTGACCCCCGCCTGTTCCTGATGGACCAGGAGCTGGACCGCGCGGCCGGATTGCTGCTGGCAGGCGCCAACGCGCTGGCAAAGGCGGGGGAATCGGCCCGGAAGAAGGCCGGTCTGAGCAAGCCAGAGCTGCAAATTCTCATGGCCGTACGCTACCGCCCCGGCCAGACGGTCGGCGAATTGCGTACCGCGCTCGGCATGACCGTGCCGACCTTTGCCCGCCTGATCGGCCAACTCGATAGCCGCGGCCTGATCGAGCGGGCCCGGGAGACCTCCGATGCCCGCAGGCGCAAGCTGACCCTGTCCGATGCCGGGGTGACGCTGACCACGCCGATTGCGATCGAGGTGCGCGAGCGCCTCCGCCTCGCCTTCCGGGCCAGCGGGCCGGAAGCGGCGGCCGGGGTGCGCACGCTGCTGGAATCGCTGGTGAAGTGAGCGCCCGATGAAACAGCCCGCCCACATTCTCATCGTCGACGATGACGACCGCATCCGCGAACTGACCAAGCGCTTCCTGACGCTGAAGGGTTTCCGAGTCAGCGGCGCGGTCGATGCCGCCTCGGCCCGGCGGCTGATGGACAACCTGAATTTCGACCTCGCGATCCTCGACATCATGATGCCCGGCGAAGACGGCCTCTCCCTGCTCGCCTCGATCCGCAAGGGGCCGGCCCGCGAGACGCCGGTGATGCTGCTGACGGCGCGCGGCCAGACCAGCGACCGGATCGAGGGCCTGCGGGCGGGCGCCGACGACTATCTCGCCAAGCCGTTCGAGCCGGAGGAACTGGTGCTGCGCTGCGAGGCGATCCTGCGCCGTTCGGCGAAATCCGCGCCGCCGCCGGACGAGGTCGAGATGTCGGGCCTGGTCTTCAATGCGGCGCGCGGCGAACTGAAATCCGGCGACCAGCGCATCCGCCTCACCGATGCCGAGCTGCAGCTGCTGACGGTGCTGGCCCGCAATCCGGGTGAACCGGTCAGCCGCGAAGACCTCGCCGTGCTGACTTCGGCCGGTCTCGAACGCTCCGTGGACGTACAGGTCACGCGCCTGCGCCGCAAGATCGAACCCAATCCGAAGGAGCCGGTGCATATCCAGACCGTGCGCGGCATCGGCTACCGTCTGATGCCGGACTGAGATGGCCATGCCACGGCTCCGGGATTTCACACCGCGCGGGTTGTATGCCCGCACCCTGCTCCTGCTGCTGGTGCCGGTGCTGCTGATCCTCAGCCTGATGACCTGGTATTACTATTCGAACCAGGTTGCCGAGGTGAACCGCAAGCTCGGCCAGGCGATTGCCCGTGATGCCAGCCTGATCCGCGCGGCCTGTCAGAACACGGACTATGACCAGGGCGATCACACCCGCATCCAGTTCCAGATCGAGACTTATTTCACCTGCGAGCTGCCGCAGAATGCGGTCGCGGAAAATGCGCTGAAGCAGCAGTTTCCGTATGATGATATCCTGAGATCGGAACTTTCCGGGCGGCTGGGCGCGCCCCTGTTCATCGGCTTGTCGCGGGGCGACGCACGGGTGCACATCCGGTTTCCGACCCGGCAGGGCACCGGCGAAATCATCATCGACCGCAAGCGGGCCTTCATGATCAACTCGCACATCTTCATCGTCTGGGTGATCGGCTTTTCGCTGCTGATGGTGGCGCTGGCGATCGGCTTTCTCAACCAGCAGGTCCGCTCGATCCTGCGCCTGTCGGAAGCGGCCCGCTCGTTCGGGCGCGGGCGCGACCTGCCCGGGTTTCGGCCCTCGGGCGCCATCGAGGTGCGCGATGCGGCGCGGGCGCTGATCGACATGAAGCAGCGCCTGACCGCTTTCGCCGACCAGCGCACAGCCATGCTGGCCGGGGTTAGCCATGACCTACGCACACCGCTGACGCGGCTCAAGCTGGCGCTCGCAATGATGGAGGAGAGCGAGGACATCCGCGCCGCCAAGGCCGACCTGGACGACATGGCGATGATGCTGGACGAGTATCTCGCCTTCGCCCGCGGCGAGGAAGGCGACGAGGCGGAATTGTTCGACCTCGGACAAATGACGCGCGACGTCGCGGCCGGCTTCGGGCTGCAGGCGCCGGTTACCGGGCCGGCCTGCATCCTGGTCACCGGGCGCCCGCTGGCGCTGAAGCGCGCCGTGACGAACCTCGTCTCCAACGCCGTCAAATACGCCGCCTCGGCGCGGGTGACACTGGTGGACGGGCCGCACTGGGCCGAGGTGGTCATCGATGATGACGGCCCCGGGATTGCCCCCGAACGCCGCGAGGAGGCTTTCCGCCCGTTCGCGCGCCTCGACGACGCGCGCAGCCAGAACGAGCCGGGCACCGGCCTCGGCCTGACCCTCGCGCGCGACACCGCCCGGGCCCATGGCGGCGACATCCGCCTGACCTCGAGCCCGCTCGGCGGACTGCGCGCCGTCTTGCGCGTGCCGACAGAGACGCGCTAGGAGGCAGGCGTGAGTACAACCAAATCGAAACTCGTCATCCGCAATGCCACGCCGAAGGACATACAGCCCCTGCTGGCGCTGTATGAGAAGGCTTACGGCGCCGGCCTCGGATATACCGCCGACCAGATCGCCGGACAGATCAACCGTTTTCCGGACGGCCAGTTCGTCGCCGAGTTCGAAGGCCGGATTGTCGGCCACTGCGTGACTTTCATAATCTCCTCCAGCGTGGCGATGGCCCAGCATACCTGGAACGAGATCACCGGCGGCGGCTTTGCGGCCCGCCACGATCCCGAGGGCGACATGCTGTACGGCATGGATGTTCTGGTCGATTCGGACTTCCGCCGGCTGAGGATCGGCCAGCGCTTCTACAAGATCCGCCAGGACCTGTGCCAATGGCACGAACTGAAAGGCATCATGTTCGGCGGCCGGATCCCCGGCTATCACCGCCACGCCAGGCAGTATCCGAACCCTGCCGACTATGTTGAGGCCGTGCGCGAGTCCAAGCTGCGCGATCCCGTACTCACGTTCCAGTTGCGCCAGAGCTTCGAGGTCATCGGTGTGCTGAGGAATTACATGGCCGAGGACCTGGAGTCCGGAACCCATGCGACCCAGATGCTGTGGCGCAATCCGCTGGCGCAGGAGACAATCAAGCCAAAGCCCGGCTCCGGCAACACCTCCCTGCCCGAGCGCGTGCGCGTGGCCACCGTCCAGTTCCAGATGCGCCGCATCAACTCGATCGACGATTTCGAACAGCAGGTCGAATACTTCGTCGACATCGCCTCCGACTACCGCGCCGATTTCGTTTGCTTCCCGGAACTCTTCACGCTGCAACTGCTCTCGCTGGAGAGCAAGCCGCTGGGGCCGGTCGAGTCGATCCAACGGATTTCCGAATACACACCGCGCTTCATTGCCTTCATGGAGAAGCTCGCGGTGGGCTATAACATCAATATCGTCGGCGGTTCGCATCCCTCCGAAATGGCTGACGGCGACATCCACAATGTCGCCTATGTCTTTCTCAGGGACGGCTCGGTACACACGCAGGAGAAGCTGCATCCCACGCCGTCTGAGCGCAGCTGGTGGAACATCAAGGGCGGCGAGGGCAATCACGTCATCCAGACCGATTGCGGCCCGATCGGCGTGATGGTCTGCTATGACAGCGAGTTCCCGGAAGTCGCCCGCCACCTGGTGGACCAGGGCGCGCTGATGCTGTTCGTGCCGTTCTGCACCGACGAGCGCCGGGGCTATCTCCGTGTACGGTATTGCTGCCAGGCGCGCGCGGTCGAGAACCAGTGCTATGTCATCATGTCGGGCGTCGTCGGCAACCTGCCGAACGTCGAGAACATGGACATCCACTATGCCGAGAGCTGTATCCTGACGCCGTCGGACTTCCCCTTCTCGCGTGACGGCATCGCCGCCGACGCCGCGCCGAATACTGAAACGGTCGCGCTCGCGGATCTCTCCCTGTCGGATCTCCTGACTGCCCGCCAGTCCGGCGCCGTGCAGAACCTCAAGGACCGGCGCTTCGATCTCTACCGCGTGGCGTGGAACAAGAGTTAGCCCAGCCGCGCGGCGAGTTGGTCCATGAAACCGGCGAGTTCAAGATCCTTCTGCGTGACGCCGCCGGCGTCATGCGTGGTCAGGACCACATCGACCTTGTTGTACACATTGAACCATTCGGGATGGTGATCCATCTGCTCGGCCTTCAGCGCCGCGCCGGACATGAAGGCGAAGGCGATCTTGAAGTCGGCAAACCTGTAGGCCTTGTGAATCGCGTCGCGCTCCCCTTCAGCTTTCGTCCAGCCCTTCAACGCCTTGAGCGCGGCGGCGGCGCCGATCTGTGCGGCCATGGTCATTCCTCCCCGTCTTGTCCGAGTACGAAGTAAATCCAGACGCCGTCTTCCGAGATTGCCGTGCGCATACCTGGATAGCCTTCACCGGCGCGGATGCGTTCGATCCCCTCGTCGCCGATCAGCTCCTCCAGCCGGCGGCGCTCCTGGAAGGTCAACTTTTCGGGAATGAGGTCGGCCGCATCTTTCGCCGCAAGGTCCGGCCAGACATACCAGCGCTCGCCGTCGATCTCGCGCAGGCCGGCCGGCTGGTCGAACAGGTCGCGCAGCTTGCGGTTCGGATCGACCCCCGTGCGGCGAAGCAGGTCCCAGAATTGCTGGTGGTCCTGTCCGCCGAGATTCGACTTGAAGTCCGGATTGCGAGCGGCCAGGGCGGCAAGTCCCTTGAGGGAGCCGCGGCTCGCCTGAAGCAGAAGCTCGTCGCGGGTCCGGGCGGCGCGTTCGGCGATCTCCACTTCCGCCGGGAGAAGCGGCGGCTGGGCGAGGCGTTCATCCGGCACCGGCGGCAGCGGCAGCACGACCTCCGGCTCCGCCTGCGAACACGCGGCGAGGACCAGAATTGCCATGAGGGCGGCGAGACTAGCTGAGCGCATAGCCGGTCACAGCTTCCAGATCGGCGAGCAATTGCGCCTCGCTGGTGACCTTGATGGTGGCCATGCCCATGTCGCGGGCGGGCTTCAGGTTGATGCCGAGATCATCGAGATAGACGCAGGCCCCCGGATCGACATCGAGGGCTTCGCACATCAGGGCATAGATGCGTGGATCCGGCTTGCGGATGCCGAGCTTGGAACTTTCGATCAGGTGGTCGAACAGGTCGAACACGGCGGCAAGCTCCCGGGCTTTCGCATCATCGCTGGTCATCGAGGCGCCCTTGCCGATGGGCGCGTTGTTGGTGATGCAGCCCACCTTGCCATGGCCCTTGCAGACCTTCAGCGCGTCGACGACGCGCGGGCGCAGGCTGCCCGACAGGAGGCCGAGCACATCGCGGCCCGGCACTTCGCGCCCCAGCGCCAGGGACTCCGCACGGAACAGCGTGTCGAACTGCGCGGCATCGACGTCGGAGCGCTCAAGTTTGGCCCAGGCGTTGTCCAGCGGGTTCAGCGCGTTGACGGTGCGGATGAAGTCCGGCGGCAGGCCCTGCTCGGCCTCATAACGATTGAAGGCTTCGAAGGGCGAGGAGGTGAACACCCCCCCGAAATCCCAGATGATCGCTTGAAAGGTACGTGACATGGGCCGGTAGCTAGCCGGTTGGCCGCGGCATTTCAAACCTTGTTTTTTCCGGCCCCTGCCCTTGCGAGGCCCCGCAGGCACAGTAGTGTCCCGCCCCGAGACACTAAGGAGGAAATCATGGGCGTTCTGGACGGAAAAGTGGTGCTGGTCACCGGCGGCGGCAACGGCATCGGCAAGGAATGCGCGCTGCTGGCGGCGCGCGAGGGCGCGAAGGTCGTGGTCAACGATCTCGGCGGCAGCCTGAAAGGCGACGAGGAAGGCTCGGCCGGACCGGCGGAAGCTGTCGCTGCGGAAATCCGCAAGGCCGGCGGCGAGGCGGTCTCCAACTCCGAGAGTGTGACCGACTATACGGCGGTCGCGGGCATGGTGACGCAGGCGCTGGACACCTATGGCCGGCTCGACGCGATCATTAACCCGGCCGGCATCCTGCGCGACGGCATGTTCCACAAGATGAGCGAAGCCGACTGGAAGGGCGTGATCGACGTTCACCTGCATGGTTCGTTCAACGTGACGCGGGCGGCAATCGAGTATTTCCGCGAGAACGAGCACGGCTCGTTCGTGCTGTTCACCTCGACCTCGGGCCTGATCGGCAATATCGGCCAGGCGAACTATGCGGCGGCGAAGCTCGGCATCGCCGGCCTCAGCCGCGTGGTCGCCATGGAAGGCGCCGCGAAGAATGTGCGCTCCAACATCATCGCGCCGTTTGCCTGGACCCGGATGATCGCCTCGATCCCGGTGAAGGACGAGGCGAGCGCGAAACGCGTCGAGCGGATGAAGAACGGCATGCGCGCCGACCAGGTGGCGCAGCTCGGCGTGGCGCTGTGCGCCGACACCGCCGCGCACGTCAGTGGGCAGATCTTCGGTGTACGGGGCAATGAAGTGATCCTGTTCGACCAGCCGCGCCCGGTGAAATCACTGGCCCGGCTCGAAGGCTGGACGCCGGACACGCTGATCGAACATTGCTTCCCGGCGATGAACGGCAGCTTCTTCAGCCTCGGCGCATCGGCTAGCGTGTTTCCCTACGATCCGGTGTGAGGCTGCGCGTGCGTCCGGACGCAGCGGGGGCTGGCCGGGTGCTTGATTTGAGATTGGGCGCGCCCTCTCCGCAGGTGCCTGCGGAGGGGTGGGTATTCCGGGGTGAGCGGAGACTAGGAAGTGTTGGGGAGTTGGTCCCTGATTCCTTCCCGGGGAAATCGTGGTGCGATTTCTGATCCCGGGAAGCCCCCGCTCACGCAGGGGAGAATGAGGGCGTGCCAGGCGGATAGCTCATTCAGCCCTATCAGCGAAGCGGGCATGTCGCTCGCCCAGACGGGGTCATCCCAGCGGGGTTTGGTGGGGGCGAAGGGGCTCGGGGTTGTGAGCTTGTCGCCGATGATGTGGATGCGGACACCGCCCCACCAGGTGATTTCGAAGAGGACTTCGCTGAGCTGTTCGGCGCGCATCCATTTGAAGAAGCGGCCGAGCTGCCAGAAGAGAACCGGCCAGAACACCGGATGCACCGCATCAAAGTAGCGGCGGAAGTGGATATTGTTCCGGATGCGGAGGAAACGGGT